>CABYCU010000001.1 GCA_902517565.1 uncultured SAR86 cluster bacterium
ATATTATATGTTCTGTATAGGTTTTTAGCCTTACCTTCTCTGTTATAAACCACACATCCTGCTACAGCATGGTCACCTGAATGATGGCTAATGTCATAGGATTCAATTGTTTCTATATCGTTAATCTGCAATTCTTTCTTTAATTCATCAAGCTTATAATCGATATCAGGATCTGTTTTATCCTTTTTAAGAATAAATTCCGTGTTGACCTTACAAATTTCTAAAAGGCCTTTGTCTCTCTGAGATGGCTTAGTAACAATAGATACTTTACTGTTATGGAATTTAAGTAAAGCCTTTTCAATAATTTTTTTGTTCGTTAGCTCTTGACCTATAACCAATACTGGTGGGCAATTCTTGGTAGAAAAATAATGATGACCTATAAAACTTTCTAAAGTTTCCTTCTCTTCAATTCCTCCTTCTAGTATAAAATTCTTATGTCCGGTTACCCAACCTCCAGTTACTCTGGTTACTCCTATTTTAATCTTTCCTTTTGAGGCGGATAAATAAATTGCATCTCTATTCTTATTAAAACCTGTAACACTTTGTGTTCTCTGAATATCTCTTAAAGCAGATATTCTGTCTCTGTAAACCGCAGCTTTTTCGTATTGCCTATTTAAGGCAAAATCATCCATCAAACTATAAAACTCTTGGACTAAATCCTCCGATCTACCCGATAGAAGTAGATCAGCTCCCCTTACTTCATTTTGGTAGTCTTCTTCATTTATTAACCCTACACAAGGAGCAGAACATCTTCCTATTTCATATTGTAGGCAAGGTCTGCTTCTATTTTTGAAATATGAGTCAGAGCAATTTCTTAGCCTAAAAGTCTTTTGGATTAATTTCAGTGCATCTCTTACTGCATATGAGTTAGGAAAGGGACCAAAAAATTTCCCTTTGTCTTGTTTCTTTCCCAAAAAAGATCTGGCTGAAGGGAAGGCATTATGTGTTTCTACTTTTATCCACGGATAACCTTTATCATCTTTAAACTGGACATTGAATTTAGGTTTATAATTTTTAATTAAATACTGCTCATGAAGCAGTGATTCCAGCTCAGTGTTTGTTAATGAAAATTCAATGAACTTGGCTGATTCCAATAATTTATTAATCTTTTCCGATCTAGAAGAGGATCGAAAATATGAGGCTACTCTTTTGTTAAGAGATTTTGCTTTTCCAATATAAAGAGGATTTTTAAATGTATCTAAAAATTTATAAACACCCGGAGATCTAGGAATCTCCCTAATAAAATTCTTTATCTCTTTATCCGAAGTAGGAATAGAATAAGGAGATTCAGTGAAAATCTGTTCTGCCATAAATATCTTCGAATCTAACAATGTCATCTTCTCCGAAATATGTTCCGGTTTGGATTTCTATTATCTCTAAAACTTCGATACCAGAGTTTTTGACTCTATGCCTTTCTTTCTGGTCAATTTCAACGCTTTCGCCGGGATGAAGATCAAAAGTTATATTGCCTTTTGTAACTGTTGCGATGCCTTGTGTCACATACCAAGTTTCTGATCTGTGTTCATGCATTTGCATTGAAAGCATTTGCTCCGGATCGACAGAGAGTATTTTAACTTTGGAGAATTCTGATTCGAATAATACCTCGAAGTAACCCCAAGGTTTTTCTGTTCTGGAGTAATCTCCTTCAGCATAAAGGGTGAGTCCATGCTCTGGTTCTCTTTGAAGATTACTTAAAGTATGCCACGAACCAAGATCAGTCCATCCTGCTTCTAAAGTCGCTACAAGATTTTGCTCATTAGATTCTACAAATGCTTTATCTATAGAGATATCTATAAGCTTTGAAAACTTGTTCTTATCAGGATAGAAATATATTTGATTTAATTCTGAATTTGGCAATAGATCTTGCATCAGAGAATACATTTTTGGATTTTTTAATTGAATAGACTCACTTAACCATTTGCCATCAAAGCAAAACATTCCAGAATTCCATAAAGTGTCTGGTTGTCTTATTAAGAGTTTAGCTTTCTCAAGCTCAGGTTTTTCTATAAAGGATTTGACACGTTTGAGCTCTTCGTTAGAGCTATAGACAGAGATATAGCCATATTCTGTAGATGGATTCTCTGGTGCAACTCCTAATAATGTAAGAGCTTTTTTTCTAAACTGATTTTTAATGGTTGTACAGGTCTCGTAAAAAGATTTATTTAAAGGAATATAGTGATCAGATGGCATAACCATGTATCTTTCTTCTTCATTACGCTTCAAAGCATCTAGCACAGGTAAAACTGAAGCTGAGAAGGTATTCTTCGGCTCTGGCTCTAAGAAAATCTTTTCAACTTCTAACCCTGTTTTAGATAACGATTCTTCAACCATAGACAGGTATTCTTCAGAAGTCACTATGATAGGTTTCTTAAATATATCTCTGTTATTTATTCTTTGAAGAGTTAAATCAAAAAGAGTTAAATCTCCAAATAAAGGAATGAACTGCTTAGGCCTTTCCTTTGTTGAGAGTGGCCACAACCTCTTTCCTGAGCCTCCCGCCAAGATAATCGGTCTAAATTCTTTTGAACTCATATACAGATTATAAACTAGGATTTAGGAAGAATACTTTTAGAGAAATTCTCTTTTAAAAATTCTTTATTATTTTTGGATTCCAAGGCTATCCTTTTGCCTAACTGCACACCCCATTGATCAAAAGGGTCTATACCCAGTATAGAAGCTTCAATAAAAACTTTATGCTCATATATGGCTAATAAAAATCCTAAACTCCTTAGATCGATAGAATTTAGCTGTAAAATTGAGCAAGGATTATTACCTTTTATTGTTTTAAAAAGATTGTCTTTGTCTTCTTTTCCATAAGTCATAGCCAAAACCTGAGATAAAAGCATCTCGTAAGAATCGACTATCTCCTTTTTTCCATTATTTAACCCAATAAAGTCACAAGAAGTTTCTGTTTTACCTTGCATAAGCCATTGAAAAGTAGAATGTTGAGATTCAATTCCATAACCGCCCCAAATTAAAGGAGAAGTCAAAAAATGCGATTCTTTTGATTCGAAATTTATAGATTTTCCATTGCTCTCCATCGAAAGTTGAGAAATATACTTCGTTAACGAACGTAATCGAAAATTATAAGTGAATATGCCGTGGTTATTTATATTAAGAGAACTGGTATTCCACACACCTAATAACGCCATCATTACGGGAATATTAGATTCCCATGAAGCTTCTTTTGTATGTTCGTCAGCTAAACGTGCTCCTTCAAGTAATTCAAGGTAAGAGTCAAAGTTAGAATTAATAAAGGCAGGTAAGCTTATGGAAGACCATATTGAAAATCTTCCACTCAAAGAATCTAAAACTTGGAACTGATTACTCTTCTTTATACCATAAGCGCTCATAGCTGAAACGTTTGCAGAGATAGCATAGAGTTTTTCATAAAAATCAATATCAGGTTTCTCTTCATACCAAGATTTTACAAAATCAAGATTTTTGAGAATTTCAGATGTTTCAAATGACTTTGAGGAAGCGAATATTACAGTTTCATTCTGGTTGCAGTTTCTTAAAACATCTCTTAACTCTAAAAGATCGTAACTAGAACAGAAATAAATATTTACGGGCCCGTCCAAAGCTTGAAATTCATTTAACAGCTCAGGTGCTAATCTAGATCCGCCTATACTCAAGCAAATTAAATTTTTGAAATTTAAGCTTGTAGCATTTTGTTTTAAAAATGACTTTATTCTTTCTCTTTCAGTAAATATAAGTTCGAATCTTTCGTTTGACGTTTTGTCTCTATAAAGTGTGTGAGAAACAGCCCTATCTTCAGTTGGATTATATAAATCACCTCTAAATAATCTATCAATTGAGTCTTTTAGATTTATTAAATTAGGTATCTCTAAAAGGTAATCAATTGCTTCATCATTAATCCGTTGCTTAGAATAATCAAAGTCCAATAAATTAGCTTTAATAACTCTCTTTTCAAGATCTTTATGATTCTGTAATTCTGAAATATGAGTATTTTTAATACCCTTTCCAAGTAAGGAAATTTTATTCTTAATTTGCTTCCTAATTTCACTCATCCTTATTTTTCCTCTTTGCAGAAAAGAAAATTAGCTCAAGAACGATTGCAATCAGAATTCCTAATAAAGTAGCCGATAAGATTATATAACCAAGCTGGAAATCTAATTCTAGAAATAGTAAGTCTAAATGTACTAACGATTTATTCAGCGCCAATATCAGGAAAGAAAAAATTCCCAACAGGATGATAATGATAAATAAGAGAACAGTAGAAAGGCCCATTTTTCAGTCTTTAGTTAACCAACCCCTCTCCAACAAGAGGTCTTCGATATACTGTAATAAAGCATGACCAGCAGTAATATGACTTTCTTGTATTCTTGCAGTCACCTTTCCTGGAACCACAAAAGCTGAATCACAATACTGTAAAGCCTCTCCTCCTCCATTGCCCAAGAAACCTATCGCATAAATGCCTCTTTCTTTAGCTAACTTTAAAGTTTCGATTATATTTCTTGAATTTCCCGAAGTGGTTATTACTAAAAGAATATCTCCTTTAGAAGACAATCCTGAGAATACTCTCTTGAAGATATCATCAGAACCATAATCATTAATACAAGCAGTAAGAGTGGAAGTGTCTTGGGCTAAAGAAAGTGCAGGAATACTTTCTCTATTCACGTCTGAAGTCAGTCTGATTAAGAATTCTGCAGCTAAATGTTGAGCATCGGCTGCCGAACCCCCATTACCACAAAGAAGTAATTTGCCTCCAGCAGCAATAGAGTTAGCGATAATATCGCCAGCCTCTAAGAGTACTTTATAAGACTCATCATCAATAATCTCCTGCTTAACAGATATTGAATCTATAAAGGTTTGCTTGACTTTATTTTTTATATCCTCTGACATATATCCCTCTTTACTTAAGGATACTATACAACTTCTTCTTTTTTATTTGTTTAAAGATTCTCTTAAATACTTGGAGGCCCTGAAGTAAGGATGACGTTTGGCCTCAACCAAAACTGCAGTACCTGTTTTAGGATTTCTTGAAATTCTTCGATCTCTTGACCTAATTGAAAACGTACCAAAATTTCTAATTTCAACTCTATCACCATTATTAAGGGTATTAGAAATCAGATTTAATATTATATTTACTGTTTGCTCTAGATCCTCTTCGTTTAGAGAATCTGCTTTCTCAGATATTTTCTTTAATAGATCAGATTTATTCATCTTCTTTATCGGGATCTTGCATTTCTGCCTTAATTAGATCTCCGATATTAGACTTCGTTGCTTCTTCTATCTCTTTATTCTTAATCGCATTGTCTTTGAGAGCACTTTTTTCCTCTTGTTTTTCTAAAGCTCTAAGAGATAAAATTATTTCCCTATCCTTTCTATTTATATTAGCTATAACAACTTCAATTTCAACACCTTCTTCTAGAGGAGTATCTGACATAGAATTTGTATAATCTTTCATTGGCAAGTAACCGCTGACATCGCCATTTAACTCAAGATTGATTCTATCTTCTTCAGAGCCTATAACCTTAGCCATTATTCGAGAACCTTTCTTATTAGCATTAACGAAGTCTCCGAAACTATCAGAAATTAATTGTTTCATTCCAAGAGATATTCTTTCTCTATCGGCTTCAATAGATAAAACTAATGCATCCACGATGTCACCTTTATTGAGAGATCTGACGGATTCTTCGCTTTCATCCCAAGAGATATCTGAAAGATGGACCAACCCATCTATGCCTCCATTAAGTTCGATAAACACTCCAAAGTCAGTTATGGACTTAATAGCACCAGAGACTCTATCTCCTTCTTTATGGGTATGCTCGAAAACTTGCCAAGGATTTTCAGATAATTGTTTCAGTCCTAGAGAAATTCGTCTTTTTTCTTCGTCAACCTCTAAGATCATTACCTCGACTTGATCTTTTAGTTGCACTACTTTTGATGGATGGATATTCTTATTAGTCCAATCTATTTCTGAAACGTGAACCAATCCCTCTACTCCTTGTTCGATTTCAGCAAAAAAACCATAGTCTGTTAAGTTTGTAACAGTTGCCATAACAGAAGTATTTAGTGGGAACTTAGACTCTATACCAACCCAAGGATCATCATTTAATTGTTTAACACCAAGGGAAACTTTTTTTTCTTCTGCGTCGTATTTAATGATTTTTACATCGAGCTTTTCGCCAATCTTAATTGCTTCAGATGGATGATTAATTCTACTCCAAGAGATATCAGTTATATGTAAAAGGCCATCTATTCCGCCGAGATCAACGAAGGCTCCATAATCAGTTAGATTTTTAACAACTCCTTTAATTACTTGACCTTCAGCCAAAGTTGCTAGCAGTTTTTCTCTTTCTTCTGAATTAGCCTCTTGAAGGACAGCTTTTCTAGATAACACTACATTGTTTTTATCTTTATCTAATTTAATGACTTTAAACTCTTCGTAATTACCGACTAGATGCTCTAAATCTTTTGTAGGAATAGCTTCAGCAAGAGACCCAGGTAAAAAAGCTTTAATGCCTTGAACATCTACTGTCATTCCACCCTTAACCGAACCGGTTATAAGACCTTTAAGAATGGAGTCTTGTGCTAAGCAATCTTCGATCCTTTTCCATACCTCTTGCTTGATGGCTTTTTCTCTGGATACTCTTGTATTTCCATGGCCATCTTCTATAGCTTCAAGAGTTAATTGAACTTCATCACCTAGTTCTAGTTCGAGTTCACCTGATTCATTATAAAATTCTGATTTTAGTACAACAGCTTCAGACTTCAAGCCAACGTGGACCACTACATGATTATCTAATATATCTATAACAATACCAGTCACGAGACTTCCTTGTTTCATAATTACCGTACTTAAGTTCTCATCTAATAGTTGTTCAAAGCTTGCTGCCATATTCTTATTTAAAGGTAAATTTTTATTTCCTTTACCACTCCTTCAGGGTTTAAATTACTTGTATCAATTATCACAGAGTCTTCGGCAGGAACTAATGGAGAATGTTCTCTCTCCATATCTTTACGATCCCTCTCCTCTAACTCTTGTAAAAGGGAGCGCATGTTAACCTCCAAACCCTGTCTTTTCAACTGTGTTTGTCTTCTTTTAGCTCTTTCTTCTACCGAAGCTGTTAGAAAGATTTTATGTTTTGCATCGGAAAATATAACAGTGCCCATATCTCTGCCATCTGCAATTAGGCCAGGTAGAGTCATAAAGTCTCTTTGACAAGGCTTAATAAACTCTCTAATTATAGGTTCTGCAGCTAAATTTGATGTTAACTTAGCCATCTCTTCAGTTCTCACTATGGATGTAACGTCTTTGTTTTCAAATAAAACTCTTACTGGCTCTCCTGGTATTCCAGGGTCAAATGATACTAAAAATCTTTTTTTGATTTCGTTCTGTTTATCCTGAAATTCATCTAAAGAAATTTGATTCTCTTTCATGAAATAAGCTAGTGTTCTATAAAGAGCACCACTATCTAATATGTTCCAACTCAGTTCTAGTGCCAGCATTTGGGCTATTGTCCCTTTACCGGCACCACTTGGTCCGTCAATAGTAATTACTGGAATATTTACATTAGTCATAAATCTGTATATCTATTCCAATTTCTTGACAGGTATCAAGAAAATTTGGGTACGAGGTATTTACGTTAACGCAATCCAAAATATTAACTTCATCATTTGATCTAAGAGAACCGATTGCACTTGCCATGGCAATCCTATGGTCTCCATAAGAATCTATATTTGTCGAATTAAAAATTCCTTTGGAACCTAAACCATAGATTACTATTCCGTCATCTTTGAGCTCATACTTAACACCGAAAGACTTTAGAGCATCGGCCATAGCTTGCAAACGATCACTCTCTTTAGTCCTAAGTTCTTTAGCGTCTTTAACTATAGTTGTACCTTCTGCCAATGCCGCAGCTATAAAAAAAGCGGGCATTTCATCAATCATATTTGCCACTAATTTTATGTTTAGATTAATGGCTTTAAGTGTAGAAGTTTTTACTAATAAATCTGCTGTTGGTTCTATTGAATCTACTTTATTTTTGAGCTCTATATTAGCTCCCATATGCCTCAATGCATGAAGCAATCCAATTCTTGTATCATTGATGCCTACATTTTTGATCAATAGTTCAGAATTGGGGCATATTAATGCTGCGAGTATAAAGAAAGATGCTGAAGAAAAATCTCCACAAATATCAATACTGGTAGGCTTAATGTGATCTACTCTGCTTAGGCTAATAATCTTATTACCTTTTGAATTTTGCATTTCAATTGGGATATCAAATTCCTTAAACATATTCTCTGTATGATCCCTTGTAACTTTGTTCTCCTCTATTGTAGTTACTCCCTCTGCATATAATCCTGCAAGCATAATACAGGATTTAACCTGTGCACTGGCCACAGGAAGAGAGTATTGAATAGATTGCAGAGAATCAGCAGGAGTAATATTTAAAGGGAGTGTTCCATTCTTAGAAGAATAAATCTTTGCACCCATAGCCAATAATGGCTCAACTATTCTTCGCATAGGCCTTGTGGATAAAGAATTATCTCCAACTAATTGAGTCCGAAAATCTTGAGCGGCGAGTAGACCTGAGCACAATCTTACAGAAGTTCCAGAATTACCAAAATCTAATGGTTGATCGGGTGCTTCTAAACCAAATAAACCTTTTCCTTCTACTGAATATATACCTTCCTCATTAATTATCTTGATCCCCATCTTTCGGAAAACTTCTATTGTTGCTAGACAATCTTCACCTTCAAGCATTCCGGAAATCTTTGAGGTTCCTTCAGCCAAAGAAGATAAAATAATTGAACGGTGAGAGATGGATTTGTCTCCAGGAACAATTATCTCTCCCTTTAAACCTTCGCCTTTTTTAATTACAAAATTCATTTAGTTTTTATCAATAGAATTATCTCTTAAGACTTTTATTTGTTCTAAATAAGTCACTAAACCATCTTCATCCTGGTTCTCAATAAGATGTTTTAGTTGCTTCAAACCTTCTTCAAAATCTCCTATAGAATTAATAATATTTTTTTTGTTAGAGACAAGAATATCTTTCCACATAATAGGGTCGCTGGAAGCAATTCTTGTATAGTCTTCTAGGCTTCCACCAGAAAATTCAAAAGTTTTTTCGTGAAATGTACTAAATAAGCTTTGTGTTAATGCGTATGAGATTACATGAGGAAGGTGACTAGTTTTTGCAAAAATGACATCGTGATCATTAGCTGAAAGTATTTTTGTTTTGGACCCAAGTTGATTCCAAAATTTTATGATTCTATCTATATCTTTGAGATCATTAGTTTCATGAGGAGAAATCACAGAAACCTTATTATCAAAAAGTTCTTTTTTTGAGTTGTTTAAACCACTTTTTTCTGAGCCTGCAATTGGATGAGATAGAACAAATTTATCTTTCACAGCTATAAACTCTTCAGACAAAATTTTAAGGATTTGAGATTTTGTACTCAGAGTATCGGTAAAAATAACTTCATCAGAAGGTTTCAGCGTAAGCACTAATTCTAAAGCCTCTTTAAATGATAATACTGGTGTGCAAAATATGACCAATAATTCATCTAGGGAATCAATATGAATATTATTATCATTAGTAATGAGCAAATCCTGATTGGCTTTTTTTACAATATCTATATCTTTATCTAATCCAAATACCTTTCCAGAATATGAAATATCTTTTAGCTTTTTAGCAATAGATCCACCGATCAACCCTAAACCCACTATCAGGATATTATTAAAATCTTTTGTTTCGCTCATCTAGCTTTGAGTGAGCTTTATTTTCTCTAAAAAGGTAATGTTCTCTTGAGGTAAGCCAATAGAAACTCTCAAATGATTAGGCATTTTGTAGACGTTAAGAGACCTTACTATAACCCCCTCTTGTAAAAGCTTGTTAAAGGCATCTCTAGAATCTTGCTTACAATCAAAAGAGATAAAATTGCCTTTACTAGGAAGGCAATCATATCCTTGAGATTCTAATCCGTAGTAAAGAAGTTCTTTTTGCTCGGCATTAAGATGAAGACATTGCTTCATGAATTCATCATCTTCCAAGGCTTTCTCAGCGGCGAATAAAGCCAGAGAATTGGCATTAAATGGCTGTCTAACTCTATTAAGGTAATTGGCTATATCTTCCGAAGATACAGAATATCCAATTCTAAATCCTGCAAGACCGTAAGCTTTAGAAAAACTTCTACTCATTATGAGATTAGGAAAATTTTCTAAGATATCAAATTCAGCATCTTTAGTTTCAAAAGAAGAATAATCAAAATAAGCTTGATCTAATAAAACTATTATATCTTCGGGCACTCTTCCTAAAAAATCTATTAACTCATCAAACTCAATAAAAGAACCAGTTGGATTGTTAGGATTGGCTATAAATATTAATTTAGTATTTTTCTCTACAGCATTAAGCATTGCTTGAAGATCATGAGAAAAATCCTTAGCAGGAACTTCTATTCCTTTTGCTCCAACAGCTTTTACTACTAAGGGATAAACAGCAAAAGCATGTTCTGAAAAGATTGCACTATCACCAGAGCTTAAGAAACTCCTAGCTATAAACTCGATTATGTCATTAGATCCATTCCCGATTGTTACTTGATTTGGTGATGTGTTAAATTTTCTGGCAATGCTCTCTTTTAACCTAGTGGCATTTCCATCTGGGTATCTATGGGTTTCTTTGAGGATCGCATCTATTGACTGTAAAACCTTTGGGCTCGGGCCTAAGGGATTCTCGTTACTGGCTAATTTAATTGCGTTTCTAATTCCAAGCTCTCTTTCAAGATCTTCAATTGGCTTTCCTGGTTCATAAGGGCTTAAACTGTCTATACCTTTATTAATTAATTTTTTTAAATCCATAAATTAACCTAGAGATTTGGGATAAGAACCAAGAATCTTAACTTCGATTTCTTTGCTAGCAAGGCTTGATAATAATTTTTTTAGGAGCTCATCATCTTTGTGTCCGTCGCAATCTATAAAGAATGAATACTGCCACTTATTAACTTTTGAAGGCCTATAGGTAAGGTGAGACAAATTAACATTTAATTGACTGAAGGGTTCAAGCAAAGAGTAAAGAGCGCCCTCTTCGTTTTTTGTAGTAGCCATTATAGATGTCTTATCAGAATTAGTTTGTCCCGATTCTATATTACCTATTGTTAGAAAACGTGTGGTATTGCTTGAATAGTCTTCAATATTCTTACTAAGTATATCTAATCCATATTTCTTTGCAGCGAGATCACCAGCAATGGCGACGACTGAATTATCTTCGGTAACATTAGAAGCTGCTTTGGCATTGCTATTTACGCTTACTAATTTAACTCCTGGGCAATAAGACTCTAACCATGCTCTGCATTGTCCAAGAGTTTGTTCATGGGCATGAATCTCGAACCCTTCTCTAGGTAATGGTTTGTTGTGCCCTAATAGATTATGGTGTATTTCCATTTCTATTTCTCCGCAGATTTTTAGATCAAATTCACTTAGTAGATCTAAAGTCAAATTAACCGACCCTTCTGTAGAGTTTTCTATTGGAACAATCCCAAAATCAGATAACCCGCTATCAACAGATTCAAAAATTGACCTTATGGTTTCCTCTGGAATCTTATCTACTGACTTACCAAACTGACCTTGAAGTGCTGATTCAGAGAATGTGCCTTCAGGTCCTAAATAAGATATTGTAAAAGTCGATTCAGTAGACCGACAACTTGAAATTATCTCATTAAAAACGTTTTTAACTTGGTTGTCTTCTAAGGGGCCTTCATTTAAACCTGTCAACCGTTCTAGAATATTAGATTCTCTAGCCGGCTTATACTTATTACTGTCTTGTTTGGCTTCTCCAGCTTGAATGGCTAATTTTGCACGATTACTTAATAGGGATAGAATTTGATCATCAATATAATCAATTTCATCTCGTATTTTAGTCAGGTCATCGTTTGTGGACATAACAAATTAATTATATTTTTTTACAAATATATCCATGAACTCAATTAGCGCATCTACTCCCTCTTCCGGTAGTCCGTTATAAATACTAGCTCTCATTCCTCCAACAGATCTATGACCTTTTAGTGCCAACAAGCCGGCTTCTTTAGACTCATCTAAAAACTTGTCATTCAACTCATCATTTCCCAGTAAAAAAGGGACATTCATTATCGATCTGTTTTCTGCTTTTATGGTATTTGAATAAAAATTTGATGAATCAATATAGCTATATAGTTTCTTAGCCTTTCTATTATTTATTATAGAAATTGCTTCGACTCCTCCTAAAGATTTGAGCCACTTAAATACCTTACCTGCAACATACCATGCAAATGTTGGAGGAGTATTAGACATTGATTCACCTTCATGAATTAAAGTGTAATTCAAAAGATTTGGAGTTATAGGTTGTGCTTTACCTAATAAATCTTTCTTCACAATCACAAAGCCAAGGCCAGAAGGGCCAATATTTTTCTGAGCGCCTCCATAGATCAAAGAGAATTTGCTTACATCAATTGGCTCAGAAAGAATGCCAGAAGAGTAATCAGCAATAACAGGTATTTTTGAATTATCTATAGATTTCAAACACAGACCCCCTATAGTTTCATTTGGGGTGTAATGAACATATGATGACTCTTCTGATAACTTCCAAGAATCTTGGGCAGGAAAATATTTAAAATCCTCTTCTTCAGACGTTGCAGCGATATGAACATTTGTATACCTCTCTGCTTCCTTTATAGAACGCTTTGCCCAGTGTCCACTGTTTACATAATCAACAATGCCCTCAGGAGAAGCCAAATTTAAAGGGACCATAGCATTTTGCATAGTAGCGCCGCCATGAGTAAACAAAACTGCGTAATCATCAGGTACCGACAATAAATCACGAAAGTCTGTTTCAGCTTGCTGAGCAATTTCAATGAATTCTGCGCTTCTGTGGCTTATCTCCATCACAGATAGTCCCAAGCCATTCCAATCTAATAATTCTTCTTGGACTTCTTTTAAAACTGGTTCGGGCATCGTCGCTGGCCCTGCACCAAAATTAAATTTTCTTGGCATTATTCATCTCCTATGAATTCTTCACTAATAGGAGCAATACTGATCAACTTCTCAGACTCTTTCAGTCTAATTACAGTCACTCCCTGGGTATTTCTTCCAATAATATTCACTTCAGCTACTCTGGTTCTGACAAGCATTCCTTTATCAGAAATGAGCATTAACTCATTATCTTCAGTTACTTGTGCGGCACCAATGAGTTGACCATTCCTTTCAGAAATTTGCATTGCAATAACACCCTTAGCTCCTCTTCTTGTTTTTCTAAAATCAACAGATTTAGAGCGTTTACCATAACCATTTTCACTAACAGTGAATATACTTGCCTCCTCTTCAGGAATTATCAAAGAAATTACATATTGTTCTTTATCAAGTTTTATACCTCTTACTCCTTTGGCTGTCCTTCCCATAGATCTAACCTCTGTTTCTGAGAAGTGAGCTGCCTTTCCTGCATTTGTAACTAACATTACAAATTTACTGCCATCAGTTACAGTTGTGCCAACAAGCTCATCACCTTCTTCTAAAGTGATAGCCCTTTTTCCACCCTTTCTTTGATTTTGGAATTCCGTTAAAACAGTCTTTTTAACGGTGCCGGCTTTTGTTGCCATAAGTACAAAATGTTTATCATCGTATTCCTCTACAGGAACCATACTTGTTATTCTTTCTCCATCACTGAGCTGTATCAGATTAACTAAAGGGCGACCTTTAGCTGCTCTACCTGCCGATGGAATTTCATAAACTTTCAACCAATAAACTTGCCCTAAATTGGAGAAGCAAAGAAGTGTTGTGTGTGTATTAGCTACTAAAAGTTGTTCAACAAAATCTTCATCCTTAACAGATGCAGCTGTTTTTCCCGTTCCTCCTCTTCTTTGTGCTCTATATTCTTCTAAGGGTTGAGTTTTTGCGTATCCTTCGTGAGAAATTGTTACTACTCTGTCTTCAGGAGTAATGAGATCGGCCTCAGTTAGATCTGCTGCGGAGTCTTGTATTTCAGTTCTTCTGTCATCTTTGTATTTCTCTTGAACTTCCAAGAGTTCTTCTTTTACCACTTCTACAAGTCTTTCTGAATCGCCCAATATCTCTAGTAGATAAGTTATATGATCAATTATTTCTTCATATTCTCTTATTAACTTATCCTGCTCAAGCCCTGTAAGCCTTTGTAGTCTCATATCCAGAATAGCTTGAGCTTGTTGTTCAGAAAGTTGGTATGTTTTTCCAATTAACCCTACAGACTGGTCAGATATATCAATTTTGCAAGCATCAGGGCCTGCTTTTTCTAACATTGATATTATTTTTCCAGGTTTCCATTTCTTGGCTAATAATTTCTTCTTAGCTTCAGAGCCTTCTTTTGATTTTTTAATAAGATCAATCATCTCGTCTATATTTGCTAGTGCAATGGTAAGCCCTTCTAAAATATGACCTCTTTCTTTAGCTTTTCTTAAATCAAAAAAAGTTCTTCGAGAAACTACCTCTTTCCTATGATTAAAGAAAACAGACAAGATAGTCTTTAAATTTAATAGTTTTGGTTCTCCATCTATCAAAGCAACATTATTGATACCGAAGACAGTTTGCATTTGGGTTTGTGAATAAAGATTATTGAGAACTACATCAGGGATTTGTCCGGACTTGAGCTCTATTACCACCCTAACCCCATCTTTATCTGACTCATCTCTTATATCTCTTATTCCTTCTAACTTTTTATCTCTAGAAAGTTCGGCTATTTTTTCTATCAGTCTGGCTTTAACTACTTGATAAGGCATTTCTGTAATGATTATTTTTGCTTTATCTTTTTCCTCATCTTCGAATTCCGTTTTAGCCCTAATTTTTACCCTTCCTCTCCCAGTTTCATATGCACTGACAATACCGGCCTTACCATTGATTATTGCTCCAGTCGGAAAGTCAGGACCTGGTATATGTTGCATCAATTCTTGAACAGTAATCTCTGGGTTTTCAATGAAAGCTAAACAAGCAGATAAAGATTCATTTAAATTATGAGGAGCCATATTTGTTGCCATGCCCACAGCAATACCTGCAGAACCATTTACAAGCATATTGGGAATCTTAGTTGGCAATACTTCTGGCATCATCTCTGTGCCATCGTAATTTTCTACATAATTTACGGTTTCTTTCTCAAGGTCAGTTAGAAGCTCCTGAGATATTCGTGCCATTCTGACTTCTGTATATCTCTGTGCAGCTGGTCCATCTCCATCCATAGATCCAAAATTTCCTTGCCCATCAACTAAAGGATATCTAAGGGACCACCATTGAGCCATTCTCACAATAGTTTCATAAGCGGCACTATCTCCGTGAGGATGATATTTACCTATTACATCTCCAACAATTCTTGCAGATTTTTTATGTGGTCTCCCAAAATCGTTATTTAAGACATGCATTGCATACAGAACTCTCCTGTGGACGGGTTTCAAACCGTCTCTTGCATCAGGCAAAGCTCTGCCAACAATAACGCTCATGGCGTAGTCTAGATAAGACTGTTTGAGCTCTTTACCTATATCGACAGGTACTATTTCCTTGGCAGCAATTTCACCCATAATTTATATCCAAAAATTTAATTTAGTATTGATAAGAAAGGAATATCTTTCTAAAGAAAGGTATTTATTTTGATGTGGTTTTCGCGGTATCAACTTGTGTCAATTTTAACATAATTGACCTTGAAAATCGTGTAAAAAAACTAGTTAAAACCTAGTAATTAGCCTTTAAACTCTGAAACTAAAGTAGATACAGTTTCTTTTGCATCTCCGAACAACATTCTAGTATTTGACTTAAAGAATAGAGGGTTTTGAATACCAGCAAAACCAGAGGCCATAGACCGTTTAGATACAAAAACTGTCTTCGCATTATCAACTTCAATGATAGGCATTCCGTATATGGGACTGCCTTCGTTATCTTTAGCATCAGGGTTTACAACGTCATTCGCTCCAATGACTATGCAAACATCAACTGTCTCCATTATCGGATTGACATCTTCAGGCTCGACCAACACATCATAAGAAACATTTGCTTCCGCAAGTAATACATTCATATGGCCTGGCATTCTTCCCGCAACAGGATGAATTGCGTACTTAACTTCCGCTCCGTTATCTTCTAATAACTCACCTAACTCTCTAACAGCATGTTGGGCTTGAGCAACAGCCATTCCATACCCTGGAACGATCAAGACTGAAGAAGCTGCTTCGAGTATAAGATAAGCGTCCTGGGCTGTAATTGGCTTCACCTCACCTTGCTCTTCTGTTGATTGAGCCGCTGTGTCTGGTGCAGCACCAAAACCACTGAACAAAACATTCGCAAGGGATCTATTCATTGCTTTGCACATGATATTTGTAAGGATCAATCCACTAGCCCCGACTAGAGCTCCTGCAACGATAAGAACATTGTTTAAAATTACAAATCCTGCTGCGCAAGCTGCTAAACCAGAGAAACTATTTAACAATGCAATCACGACTGGCATATCTGCACCACCGATCGGTATTACAAACAATATTCCAAGTAAAAAAGCTAGGAATGCTAAAAGCATGAGTGTCTGTTCAGCTGAAATATAGCTCTGAATGAAGAGCATATTTACGCCTACAATCATGATCACTATCAATAAAAGACCGTTAACAAACTGTTGTCCTTTGTAAAGATAAGGCTTGCCTGAAATCACTTCAGATAATTTTCCGTAGGCTATGAGACTTCCTGTAAAAGTCATACCGCCGATTAGAACGGTTAAAAAGATTGCACCCAAAAAAGCTGGACTATCAAAAGAACCAGAAACATATTCAGCAGAACCAACTAATAAACTTGCGATTCCACCAAAACCGTTAAATATTGCTACCATTTCAGGCATTGAAGTCATTTTTACCTTAGTAGCAGCAAAATATCCCACGATACTTCCAGCGATTAAAGCCCCGGCAATATATCTATAATCAATTATATTTTGGTCCAGTAAAGTGATTAAAACAGCCAGTAACATACCTGAAGAAGAAAGGAAATTACCTCTTCTTGCTGTATCGGGTGACCCCAACATTTTGAGACCAACAATAAATAGGATTGAAGATGCGATATAAGATAAGTTAACTAAGATTGCTGTATCCATAACTATTTCTTCTTAAACATTCCTAACATTCTATTCGTTACAAGGTATCCGCCCACGACATTTATAGAAGCAAAAAAAACAGCGGCCGTTCCAAGTGCAATTGTTACCGTTTCTGATGATCCTGAAGACAAGATCGCTCCGACCAAAGTAATTCCAGATATAGCATTGGCCCCTGACATCAGAGGAGTATGCAGAGTAGAAGGAACTTTGGTTATCAACTCCACCCCTAAAAAGATTGATAGCACTAGTATGAATATTAAAAGTATGATCTGACTTTCCATAATATTATTTTATTTTACCGATTCGTTAACAATACTTCCTTGATGTGTAATCACACAACCTTTGAGTATTTCATCTTCCAAGTCAAAGCTTAACGTCTTATTATCCTTATCCCAAAACTCTTCAATCATATTGAATAAATTCGAACCAAAGACCTGAGAGGCATCCTTAGCAACTTCTCCTGGCAAATTAGACATACCAATGATAGTTACACCTTCATGAAAAATATATTCATCATTCTTTGAGCCTTCTACATTGCCGCCGGTTGAAACTGCCATATCGACGATCACACTTCCTGGTTGCATTGCTTCGACCATATCTTGGGTAATTATTCTAGGTGCAGGTCGACCGAAAACTTGTGCTGTGGTAATGATAACATCGGATTGAGAGCAAATTTTCTTCATTCCCTCTTGTTGCATTTTAATTTGTTCGGGGGTGAGTTCTTTAGCGTAGCCTTGATCAGTTTCTTCTGTATCACCGATATCTATTTTTACGAATTTGGCACCAAGTGATTTAACTTGCTCCTCAACAACTGGCCTTGTGTCGAATGCTTCAACTCTTGCACCCAACCTCTTTGCAGTAGCGATGGCCTGTAAACCTGCTACCCCTACTCCTACTACAAAGACTCTTGCTGGTGAAATAGTTCCAGCTGCCGTCATCATCATAGGGAAGGATTTTGAAAGTGTTCTTGAAGATTCAATAACTGCAGCATAACCAGCTAAATTAGCTTGGGAACTCAATGCATCCATCTTTTGAGCCCTGGTTATTCTCGGAACAAGTTCCATGCTGATAGAGCTGACACTAGCTGCTGCTAATTCAGATACTATTTGTTTTTCATTGAATGGATCCAGAAAACTTATGTAAATTGTGTCTTTTTTAAGTAGTTGGATTTCATCACTATTAGGTTTATTAATTTTGCAGACTATTTGGGCTGAATTAAATCCCTCTAATTTGTCGTGGCAAATAGTCGCTCCAGCATCAGAATAAATATCATCAGATACAAAAACGTTATCTCCTAAACCAGATTCAACAGTAACCCCAAAACCTAAATCAATAAACTTCTTAGCTACTTCAGGTAAAATGGTCGCACGTATTTCAGGTGCCTCTTCTTTAGGAAAGAATATTTGCATAATAATTTCAACTAGGAAAAATAATTGTTAAAGCACAGTTTAAAGAAAAATAAAGACTATGAACATAAAAAATTTAGATCATGAGGAAGTAAATAAATTTGATGAACTTGCCAATAAATGGTGGGACATGGATGGAGAATTCAAACCCCTTCATCAAATTAATCCTTTAAGAGTTGGATTCATAAAAGAAAGATCTGCTTTAGTAGGAAAGAAAGTCTTGGATGTCGGTTGTGGAGGTGGAATACTTTCAGAGGCTTTAAGAGAATTAGGAGCAGATGTGACAGGTATAGATGCTTCAGAAAATACTATTGGCGTGGCAAAGTCGCATTCTAAATTGATAAAAAGCGAAGTGACATTTATCCAAAATACAATTGAGGATTTTGTGGCTTCGAATCCTGATGAAAGGTTTGATGTAATAACATGTCTAGAAATGTTAGAACACGTTCCATCACCTGGAGATGTTATAAAAGCTTGCTCCGGAATCCTTAAGGAAAATGGAGACATATTTTTTTCAACAATCAATAGAAACCCAAGATCTTATCTATTTGCTGTCATAGGAGCCGAATATATATTAAATCTCCTTCCTAAGGGCACGCATGATTACGAAAAATTTATTAAACCCTCAGAACTAGCAAAATGGACTAGAGAAGCGGGACTTCAGACCAAAGAAACAATTGGACTGAGCTATAACCCTATTACCGATAATTATTGGCTTGGAAAGGATATACAAGTTAACTACATGGTTCATGCAAGAAAGGGGGAGGATTGAAAACTATAGAACTATTCGCTTTTGATTTAGATGGAACACTTCTAGATACTGCACCTGACTTTCTCTATGCAGTTAATATTCTAAGAGAAAGATACCAAATTGATGAAGCTGATTATGATCAAGTTAGATCAAGAGTGTCCCAAGGCGCAGCAAGCCTTGCTTCTTATGCGCTAGATCTCGAAGGTGAGTCAGCTCAAAAGATAGAATCACATAGACAGGAATTACTAGACATTTATGAAGATTGTTGTCTCAAGCATACGGAAATATTTGATGGAATTGAGGAAGTTCTTGCGAAGCTTAATAACAAAAAAATAAAGTGGGGTATTGTCACAAATAAGCCAAGAAGATTTGCAGAGGGTATTGTTGAAAACAAATTAGGTAAGTTCAAGGTGCCATTTCTTGTATGTCCTGATGATGTGGGTGCTAGAAAGCCTGAACCTGAAGGATTAATCCATGCTCTTGAAATATCTCATTCAATTCCTAAAAATAGTATATACATAGGTGATCACAAAATTGATATTACTGCAGGAGAAAGAGCAAATATGCTTACAGGTGCTGCAGCTTACGGGTACATACCTCTTAATGATAATGTGGCTACCTGGGATTCGGGTTATATCTTTAAAGAAGCAAGAGAAATTATTTCTTTGATTGATGATAATTAAGGATATCACCAAAATCAATTTCCCTTCGAATCTGTTAAAGGGAAAAACTATTGTTATCTCTGGTTCAGGTTCGGGTATAGGAAGACAAGTTGCCAAAAGCTTCTCTAAGTTTGGAGCAGATTTAATACTGTTCAGTAAAAGTGAAGAAAAACTTGAATCTCTTTTTGATGAATTAAATAAAGATTACTCGAACAATGTCATCATCCAGCCTCTGGACTTAGAAACAGCTGAAGAAAAAGATTATGAAAAAATTTTTAGAGCTATAAGAGATGACTACCCCAAAATTGATGGCTTGATAAATAATGCAGGGATACTAGGCGAAAAAAAGTCTCTTGAGCAATACAGTTATGTAAGCTGGAAAAATGTTCTCAAAGTTAATCTTGATGCAAGCTTTTTAATGACCAAAAGTTTGATGCCTCTATTAAGGAAATCAGATAACAGCTCAATAATCTTTACTTCTTCAGGTGTAGGAAGGAAAGGAAAAGCCTACTGGGGAGCTTATTCAATCAGTAAATTTGCCACTGAAGCTATGATGCAAATCTTATCGCAAGAGCTCCAGAATACATCTAGAGTTAGAGTCAACTGTATAAATCCAGGAGCAGTCAGGACCAAAATGAGAGAATCTGCTTATCCGGCAGAAAACCCAAAAAAAAATCCTCCACCAATTGAAATAGTTGAAGCTTATTTATATTTAATGAGCGATATGAGTCTAGAAATTAATGGTCAATCTATTGATGCTCAAGAGCATTAATCTCACCTTTTGAGAGCTCTTTAAAAGCACCTTGTTTCAAACTCGCAGGCAAAAATAAAGTTCCATATCTGACTCTCTTAAGACGAGATATCTCTAACCCTTGACTCTCCCAAAGCCTTCTAACTTCTCTTGTTCGTCCTTCCATAATGACCATTGCGAACCACTGATTGGTATTGCCCTTTCTTCCACCCTGTACATCCGTAAATTTTGCAAACCCATCATCAAGTTTTACTCCCTTCATAAGATTATTCAGAATTTCATCACTAACATGTCCATGGACTCTCGCAATATATTCTCTTTCAATATTAGAGGAGGGATGCATTAATTGATTTGCTAAAGATCCGTCGTTTGTAAATAAAATGAGCCCTGAAGTATTGATATCAAGTCTGCCAACAGAAACCCATCGACCAGATCTTAATTTAGGCAGTGAATCAAAAATAGTTTTCTTATGGTCCGGATCATTACGAGAAGATATTTCTCCTACTTTTTTGTTATACATCAATATTCTTCTTTTTGTGGGATCTTTTTTTGATAGCCTTACAGTTCTGCCCTCTACTTCAAAGATATCCTTTTCTGAGACTAGTTGCCCAATTGAAGCTAATTGCCCATTAACCAAAACCTTTTTTTGTCTGATAAGAGATTCTATGCCTCTCCTGGAACCGATGCCATGATCAGCTAGGACCTTATGGATCCTTGTTTTCAATATTTAATTTAAGGTTTGTGTATTTTCTTGAGAGCCATCTGGTTCTTCGATAGGTAGCTCTAGTTCTATTGATTGTAAATCAGGAAGTTGAGGTAACTCGGGTAATTCCCTTAGATGCTGTAAACCAAAATAATCTAAGAACTCTTTTGTTGTGGAATATAGCGAAGGTCTTCCTGGAACGTCTCTTTGGCCCACTATTTTAACCCACCCTCTTTCCATTAGTCCTCTCATTAACTGTGTTCCAACTGTAACTCCTCTAATTTCTTCAATTTCTCCTCTGGTAATGGGTTGTTTATAAGCAATTAGAGAAAGAGTTTCTAAAGTTGCTTTAGAAAACTTTTGTGGCTTTTCTTCCCATAGTTTTGCTACGTATTCTGACAATGATTGTTTCACTTGCAAGCGATAGCCACTAGCAATCCTCTTGAGTTCAATACCTCTATCAACACAATCTTCATCTATTGCACTTAGAGCATTTCTTATCTCATCTTTAGATGGTTTAGGGTCTTCAAAAACTTTAGTCATGTCCTCAATACTTATTGGTCGTGATGCCGATAAAAGTAATGCCTCAAGAATTTCTCTCAGTTTCATATCCATTAATGCACCTCTTCAATTCCTTTAATATGTATTGGACCAAATTCTTCAGACTGCACTATTTCTATAAGTGAGTCTTTCAACAACTCTAGTATGGCCAAGAATGTTACCACAACACCTATTCTTCCCTCTTTAATGTTGAATAAAGATGTAAATTCTATAAATGTTTCAGTTTTCATTCTTTCTAATATCTGGCTCATTCTTTCTCTCGTTGAAAGTTCTTCAAAATTTATAAGATGAGCCTGAGACTGTTCTGCTCTTCTCATAACTTCAGAAAGAGCAATTGTTAATTCCTCAAGAGGAACATCAATAAGAGGTGCCTCTGTAGTGAACTCTGGTAATTTTGCATTTGCAGAAAATATCTCCCTGTCCAATCTAGGTATCTTATCAATCCTTTCTGCTGCTTCTTTATATCTTTGGTATTCTTGAAGTCGCTTGATGAGCTCAGCTCTAGGATCTTCTTCTTCAGACTGTTCTTCTGGTCTTGGTAGTAACATTCTAGATTTTAACTCTGCCAAATATGCAGCCATCACTAGGTAGTCTCCTGCTAATTCAACTTGCATAGCTTCCATCAGTTCGATGTAGGAAGTGTATTGATGAGTTATTTTGGCTACGTTAATGTCTAAAATATCCAAGTTCTGTTTCTTGATAAGGTAAAGTAGAAAATCAAGTGGCCCAGCAAAACTATCAAGTAAAACCTCTAAGGCATTAGGGGGGACATAAAGATCTTCAGGTAGTATGGTTTCTTTACCTTTTACGGTCGCTAAGAACATCTCCTCTTGACGAGGATGAGTTTGTTTTTCCTCCGTTTTTGGAGGAGATTTGGTTTTAGTATCAACCATTATTCCAATAGATTAACTATTGGTCATGTATTATAACTATAATGAATAAAACTTACAGTTATTGGCTTTAAGCACCCCTTAAAGATCTCCTCTTAATTTCTTTATCGTCTAGAAATATGGAAAAAAATAACAAGATGACTAAAAAAACTAAACAAATCTGGGCAGGAAAAGCGTAGTTACCAAAAAGATCAAAACCAACACTGAAAGCTGCTGGTCCAATTGCGCTAGCAAAAACAGTTAGTGAAGAACTAAAACCACTTATTTCTCCTAAATGCTTAGGTCCAAAGAATCTTATAAAAGTTAGATTAGAGAGAACGCCCCACAACCCTCCCCCAACTCCAAAACCGAAAGCCAAAATCCAGAATCCCCAATCCTTTTCAAGATTAATAAAACCAAAAGACCCTAAACAGAAAGAAAGTAGCATCAATATAAGAATGGGCTTAAGGGTTATTTTATCAGCCGCCCAACTTGCCAAAAGGTTTGAAAGAGTTGAAAAGATCGCTGCTGGAATAAAGTAACTAAAGGCTTCGGCCTGACTTTTTCCTACTTCATCAAATATTGAAATAATATGAAATACTAAAGCTGTGCCAAATAAAGCATGCATACTTAAACTTAAAGAATAAATCCAAAAAACAGGATTCCGTTTAACCTCCCTTAATGAAATACTTTTAACCTCTTCAGGAACTTCCTCAATAGATTCAGAACTTATTCCATCTGCTTTTAAATCACATGATTCAGGATTATCCCTAATAAATATAAAGGCCATCAGTGAGAAACCAATTCCTCCGATAGCAGCCAGGATCCACAAAGATTCTCTCCAGTCATAAATGGAAATTAAACCCGCTAAAAATAATGGCGCTAGGGAGAAACCTAAGCTAACAAAAACATTTCGGATACCCCCTACCAAACCTCTCTTCTTGACAAACCAAAGTAAAAGAACGTTTCTTGAGCAGCTTGTTAAGACACCCTGACCAAAAAATCTGACGCCAAAGTAACCAATCATAATAAGAAAAAAACTTACGAAAACAGAGCCCCCTAGATAGATACTCAAAATATCAACAAAACTAATATAAAGAATCATCAAGGAGAGGACTATAGAGGAGAGTGTAATCATTACCCTACCTCCAAATAAGTCATACCACCTTCCTGCTCGGGCTAAAAATAAAGAAGACCCAATAGTACCTACTAGATAAGCCAAAGATAATTCTGTTCTAGATAGACCTAGCACTTCAATGAAGGAATTGGTAAAAACTGCTAATCCCATTGTCTGTCCAGGAATGCTAAAAAGTATACCTAAAGTACTTAATCCCCATATTACCCATCCATAAAAGAAAGGAAATTTCCTTGGACTAAAAGGCCAGTTAACTGAAATCATGATTATGTCCTTATAAAATCATTTAGAAAGATATTATTAACTTCAACTAAAAAGCTCTGATCTGGCTTATTGAGAATATCTGTTTGTAATGGGGTATCTTCTATCTTTTCCAAAACCTCTAGAAGTAATCTTCACTCCTAAAGGGGCTTGTCGCCTTTTGTACTCGCTTATATCAATTAGTCTAATAACTCTCTTTACAATAGGTTCATCAAATCCTTCCAAGACAATTTCTGTTTTACTCTTATCCTGTTCCACATAAAGTTCGATAATCCTATCCAGGATATCGTAATCTGGAAGACTGTCACTATCTTGTTGGTCTGGAGCCAACTCTGCAGAGGGTGGTCTTTCAATAATTCTTTTCGGTATTACTGAGGAAAGGGTATTTCTATATCTAGAAAGCTGATAAACCAAAATTTTTGGAACATCCTTAAGCACTCCAAAACCACCTGCTGTATCTCCATACAAGGTTGAATACCCAACAGCCGTTTCACTTTTATTACCTGTGGTGAGAACTAATCTTCCAGATTTATTAGATAAAGCCATCAATATAACTCCGCGACATCTTGACTGAAGATTCTCTTCAGTTATATCGGGATCTAGACCTTTAAATTCTTTAGAAAGTTCTTTGTAAAATGATTCGTAGATATCGCCTATGGGAATTACAGAATGTTTTATGCCCAAGTTTTCAGCTAATTCTTCGGCATCTTCAACACTCATGTCAGAAGTAAACTTAAAAGGCATCATGAAAGTTCTAACTTTTTCAGCACCAATTGCATCTGCAGCTATTGCGGCAGTTAGGGCAGAATCTATTCCACCGGAAGACCCAATAAGAGCACCAGGGAAATTATTTTTAAGAATATAATCCCTGGCCCCTAAAACTAAAGCCTGATATATATCAGCTATGTCATCTTCTTTTGGTATATCTTCGTGATTATTGGCTTTTAATCTTAAGCCGTCTTCAGATATAAATTCGACTATTTTTTGATCGCTCTCGAACTTGGCAAGTTGCATAACCTGGATACCTTCATCATCCATAACCATAGAAGTTCCATCAAAAACAAGCTCATCTTGTCCTCCTACTTGATTAGCATAAACAATAGGTAGTGAATACTTCGAAGCCTGATCAGAAATTAGCTTTTTTCTTTCATTAATTTTTTCCTGGTGAAAAGGTGAGGCATTAATATTTAAGATCAAATTTGCCTTACTCTCGTGAGCTTGCTTTATAGCTTTTTCGTGCCAAATATCTTCACAAACTGAAAGAGCAACTCTAAAACCATTTACTTCAAATACACCTGAGCTACTTCCTGGTTGAAAATATCTTTTTTCATCAAAAACTTCATAGTTAGGCAATTCTTGTTTTTTATATTCTGTAATTATTGAGTTATTTCTTAAAACTCCTGCACAATTAAAAATAGAATCTCCTTCTTTCTTTGGATAACCAATCACAATAAAGCTTTCTGGTTTTTCATGACTCAACTCATGTACTGCAGAATAAGCTTGATTAAGTAAGTCATCTCTTAAAATTAAATCTTCAGGTGGGTAGCCTGTAATAAACATCTCAGTGAATAAAAAAATATCAGGTGAAGTTTCTCTAGATAAATTTCTAATGGCAACTTTTGCTAGTTCTAAATTTCCATCAATGTCGCCGACTACAGGATTCTCTTGGATTATGCCTATGGAAATTCTTTTTGGAGCCATCTTTACTGACTTTTTAGATAAGTTTAATAATTGTTGTTATGAGATAAAGTCTCTATTAGTAGGCTATATTAACACTTTCGTGCTTTAATCTAATCACAATATATGTAGAATGCATATCCGGTTAAATTTTAAGCATGCACAAAACGAGTGATTTAAGAATATCAGGCAGACAAGAAGTAATCTCTGCCAGCTCCCTGTTGAACAAACAGCCCATATCAGATATTTCAGCTGAAACTGTATTCAGTGCCCGAAAAGAATTCTCAGATATACTCAATAAAAAAAATAATAGACTAGCAGTTGTCGTAGGCCCTTGCTCTATTCACGATACCGAGGCAGCTATGGAATATGCAAACCTTTTGTCTGAAGAAAAGAAAAATCTCAATGATGAGTTATTGATAATCATGAGAGTGTACTTTGAGAAACCTAGAACCACTATAGGTTGGAAAGGATTAATAAATGATCCTGATTTAGATAACTCTTTCAATATTGATAAAGGTCTTTCTGTTTCAAGACAGCTATTAAGGGATATAAATGACTTAGGAATGCCGGCTGGAACGGAATTCTTAGATGTAATAACTCCTCAATATTTAGCCGACTTAATCTCTTGGGGTGCAATAGGAGCAAGAACTACTGAGAGTCAAGTTCACAGAGAGCTAGCATCTGGTTCCTCCTGTCCCATAGGCTTTAAAAATGCTACTAATGGAGGAATACAAGTTGCGGCAGATGCAATAGGCTCAGCTCTAAATCCTCATAAATTTTTATCTGTAACGAAGGAGGGAAAAGCAGCTATATTTTCTTCTTCAGGAAATAAGGACTGTCATGTAATTTTGCGAGGGGGGAAAGATCCTAACTATAAAAAAGAATATATAGATCAAACTTCTGAAATCCTTAAGACGAATAACCTTGAAGACTCCATTATGGTTGATATGAGTCACGGAAATAGTAGCAAACAACACAAAAAACAGATTGAAGTTTGTGAGGACGTTGCTTCACAAATCAAGGCCGGAGAATCAAGAATTACCGGGGTCATGATAGAGAGTAATCTAGAAGAAGGTAATCAAAAGGCCGACGATCTAGATAATCTTGTATACGGTAAGAGTATTACTGATGCATGCATTAACTGGCAAGACACAAAAGACTGCCTTAATAAATTAGCAGAGTCAGTAAATACAAGAAATAACTAACTTAATCTTCTTGTCTAGATTTAGATCATAAATTAATCTAACTAGACTTAAATTTATGACTGATTCAAAGATTTCGTTCTCTAAGGAAATAGCCAATACCATAGGTTTGGAAGAAGCTATTCTTCTTGAACATATCAGAGAAGAAGAGGCATTAGGAAATAAAGTTTCTTTTGAAAAAGTATGTTCAGATATTACATTTTGGTCTCATCAGATAATTGAGGATGCTCTAGATAAACTAATTAAGACAGGCCTTATAATCGAATCAAATATTGAAGGTAATCTCCATTTTTCTTCCAAAAAAGTAAATCAGCTTCAAAAATCCAGCTCTGAAAACAAATGGCAGCCCGAGAAAGAAGTCCTAGATCAGATTCATGAATATGGTATACCTGAAGATTTTGCTACATTGCAGATAGAAGACTTCAAAAAACTAAGTTTAGAGAAAAATGATAAAGAACTAAATTGGGGAATAAAATTTTTAAGGTTCGTTATAAAAAAATGGCGCTTCAAAGAGGTAGAAGACAATAAAAGAAAAAAAACACAACCTATGAATAAAGGCTGGTTACCTGATGATGATGCTAAGAATATACTTGTAAGATCAGGAATTGACGAAGGGTTTATAGATAAAGAAGTACCTGAATTTATACTATATTGGACTGAACGAAAGGAAGAGTCTGATATATGGAATAGTAAATTCATAGCGCACATAAGAAGACAATGGGGTAGATTTAAGGACGTAAAAGAAAATGATGATTTACCCTCCAAAATGACCTCAGAATGGTCTCCAAATGAAGATTTCTTTGATATTCTTGAACTTACAGACATACCGAAAGAATTTGCAGAAAATTCAAAACCTGAATTTATTATGTATTGGAAAGAAACAGGACAGTCTTTAACTTCTTGGAATAGTAAATTTCTTCAGCATGTTAAGTATCATTGGGAAAAAACTAATAAAGGTCAGACTCCTCAAGTATCTAAGCAAATAGACAAGAGAATAGAATCAAGTTGGAAAATCCAAGAAGAAAGAGTTCCTGTATCTCAAAAAAAATTGGATGTCTCTTCATTACAGGAAAACTTCAAGAAGCTTAAAGAAAAACACCAAATCTAGTTTGATATTGAGTATTTTAGTGTTATAGTAATGTATAACACCTAAATGGGCTTATGAAAATCAAACAAACCTACAAAACTGCTGCTATTCTTGCGTCTTTCTTAGTTATTTGGATGGTCTCAGGAAGTCTAGTTCAAGAAGAAAATTTTAAAAAAGGTAAGTCTTCATTAGACACCTTATCCTCAGTCACTATTCTTAACAGCACGGCTACTAACAAATCTCAAGTTCTTAAATCTAGTGGATTTACTGAAGCTGACAAGTTTGTCCAAGTGCGAGCTGAAGTGAGCGGTAGACTAATCTCTACACCAGTTAAACAGGGTGATTATGTTAAAGAAGGTGACTTAATATGCCAGCTATACATAGCCGGTAGAGAAGCATACCCAAAAATAGTTGCTCCTTTCTCTGGTTACCTAGAAAGCTTAAAGGTAGACGAAGGCGATTTTCTCAATACCGGAGCAGTTTGTGCCGCATTAATCGATCCTAACCCAATGTTACTAGTAGCAGATATCGCTGAAAAAGAAATCTCTCAAATAGAACTCGGTTCTGATGCAACAGCGAAATTAATATCCGGAAGGCTAATTGAGGGTGTAGTAACCTTTATAGCTTCTTCTGCTGACAAAAATACGAGAACTTTCCGAGTAGAGATCAGCGTAGATAATAAAGACAGAACAATCAGAGATGGCGTATCTGCTGAGATATACATAAAAGGAAAAAAAGAGCCTGCTCATAAAATATCGCCTGCCATACTTTCTTTAAATGATCAGGGTAAGTTGGGTGTTAGAACTGTAACTCCTGAAAATAAAGTTGAGTTTAAAGAAATTAAGATACTTGAAGATACTAACAATGGTATGTGGGTATCTGGTTTAGATAGCAATGCAAGAATTATCACTCTTGGACAAGAATACGTATTCCAAGGGCAAACTGTTAACGTTAAAGAAACTTTCTCTCCGGATGCATGAAGTATTTCATTACTGGAGCTATAAAGAAAAGCAGAACTTCCTTGAGTATTCTTGTGCTCTTGGCACTTTCAGGAATATTTGCTCTCAATAATCTACCCAAAGCTACTGAGCCTCAAGTAAACTTTCCAGGAGCCTATATTGGCGTCGGTTTCGAAGGAGTATCACCAGAAGATTCAGAGAGACTTTTAGCAAAACCTCTAGAAGATGCCCTCAGAACAATCTCAGGGGTGGTTGATATTCGATCTACTTCAGCAACAGGCTATGCAGCTGTAGTTGTCGAGTTTGATCAGGATGTTGACATAGATGAAGCTCTGTATGACGTTAGAGTAAAAGTTGACGAAGCAAGAGCAGAATTACCTCAAGACGCAAGAGAGCCTACAATAAGAGAGTTCACTTCAACTGATGACCCCATCTTAACAATAAGTGTTGCTAGTTCAGTTTTACCACAAAGAATATTGGTAAATTTAACCCAAGAATTGCAAGATCTAGTCGAGACACACCCTAACGTGCTTGAAGCTGAACTGAATGGTGTACCCGAAGATTTAATCGAAGCGATAGTGGATAAAAGTAAGTTGGAGTCTTACGGAATCTCTATGAATCAACTATTTCAGGCTGTATCGAATAATAATCGAGTTATACCGGCAGGTTATCAAGATACAGGAGCAGGAAGATTTGCTGTCAATGTCCCGAGTGTATTTTCAAGTCTAGAAGACATAGAAACTTTACCGATCAAAGTATCCGGGAATTCTGTAGTTACACTCAAAGATGTGGCTGATGTAAGTCTTACTTTCAAGGATAGAGGCGGATATTCAAGAATCAATGGGCGACAGTCCTTATCTATAGACATAAAGAAACGAATTGGAACTAATATCATAGATACCGTTACGGATATCAGAAAGATGGTTGAGGAAAAGGCTGAAAGCTTTCCTGAAGGTATAGATGTTGATTTTGTTCGCGACGACTCAGAATTTGCCCTTCAGATGATCTCCGAGTTACAAGGCAATGTGCTAACTTCAATAGCTTTAGTAATGATTGTCGTTTTGGCAGCATTAGGTTTCAGGACTTCTATGCTGGTTGGTATGGCTATACCCTTTTCATACTTGTTTGCACTTCTGGTGCTCTTCGTCTTGGATAAAGAGTTCAACTTTATGGTTATGTTTGGAATGTTAATCTCTATGGGTATGACCATCGATGGTTCCATAGTTGTAACAGAGTATGCTGATCGAAAGCTTGCTGAAGGTATGAATAGAGTTGAAGCCTATACGGCAGCTGCAACTAGAATGTTCTGGCCCGTCCTTTCATCAACAACTACTACACTAATTGCTTTCACACCTCTAATGTTCATGCCTGGGTTTGGTGCTTTCATAAGAGATATGCCTATTACAGTCTTTTGTGTGCTCGTCGGATCTCTTCTCTACTCTCTATTCTTTGCTCCTGTCTTAGGAGCTATGTTTGGTGGCCTTGCTAAGCAGTCAGAAGAAGAAATTGATAACACTAGGTTACTAGAATCGTCAGATCCTCTGAGCTTATCAGGTGCTTCGGGTGTCTATGCAAGAAAAATTAATCGCTATCTAGACACACCAGGTCAAACTATCTCCGTAATCCTCGGAGCCATTATCTTATGTATCGGATTATGGACTCATCACGGTAAAGGTATAGTTTATTTTCCACAGGTAGCTCCTCAATTTGCAGATGTAGATATCTTAGCAAGAGGGAATTTATCCGTAGATGAAATCAGAGATATTGCAATTGAAGCTGAACAAAAAATAATCGATGTTGAAGAAATAGAGAGATTATCCGTATGGTCGAACTCCGGAGGAAGTAGAGGTTTAGGTCGACGTTCCGGCTCTCCAGACAAGGTGGGGGGTATGTTCATAGATCTTTATGGTGAAGATGAGTCAGTATCTAATTTAAATGGTTTTGAAATCTTGGAAGTTTTGCGTGATAAGCTTGCAGATACTCCGGGTTATATAGTGCAAGTAGAAGAAGAAAAAGGTGGACCTCCCATAGGGAAACCTCTGCAATTAAATGTTAGTGGTGATAACGAACAATTGCTTATTGCTGCAATACGTAAAATTAGAAAATATCTAGAGGATCTTGGTAGTTTTATAGAGATTGAAGATACAACGGTAACTAGAGGTATTGAGTGGGAGTTGCAAATTAATAGAACTAAGGCAGCTCAATATGGTGCGGGATTAAGTGATGTAGGTGCATCTGTCCAAATGGTAACGAACGGCATAAAAGTTGGGGAGTATAGGCCGTTGAACTTAGATAGAGAAGTCGATATAAGAGTTAGATTTCCTAAATCAGAAAGAAACATTGATCAGCTAGGAAATCTCAACGTACAAACTATGAAAGGATTAGTGCCTGTTAGCAGTTTTGTAGAAACAAACATCAAGCCAGCAACAAAAAGCATTTCGAGAAAAGAAGGAAAGAGAGTTCATACTATTTCAGCCAATACTGTGGAAGGCGCTATACCGTCTGTTCAAATTAAAAAAGTAAAAGATTGGCTTGCAACTCAAGACCTAGGTAGAGGAGTTACCATTGGGGATGACGGATTTGATAAGTACAACAAAGAAGCGGCTGATTTTCTCGTCTTAGGATTTATAGCCATGCTCTTTGTTATGTTGATCGTTCTAGTCGCTCAATTCAATAGCTTCTATCAAGCCAATATAGTTCTTTCCGCTATTCTGTTGTCTTTTGGAGGTGTTTTTATATCGCTATTAATACTTGATAGGTCCTTTAGCACGTTGCAAACCGGAATAAGTTGCGTAGCTTTGGCAGGTATTGTGGTCAATAATAATATTGTCCTCATTGATACTTTTAATTTACTGAGAAGAAACAATCCTGGATCAACAACTAAGTCTTTAGCCCTTAGGAGCGCAATATTACGTTTAAGACCAGTATTCCTTACTTCGTTTACAACAATTGCAGGTCTCTTGCCTATTGCCCTGGGTTACAGCATAGATCTCATCGATAGAACAATAAAATCAGGTTCTTATATAACTAGTTTCTGGGAACAGATGGCAGGTTCTCTTGTAGTTGGCCTAACTGTAGCAACCATCTTAACGCTTGTAGTAACTCCCTGTGCCTTAGCATTCTCAGACAGTATCAGGTCTTTACCATCTAGACTTCTAAAGCTCATATTAAAACCATTTTCTATTTTTGGTCTCGTTAGAAAAGCTAGCTAAATCAACAAGATTCTCCTTATTTCATTTTAATCTGCGTTATCATATTCGCTTAAATGGACTTGTATGAAGTCGTGCGTAAATAAAGGAATATCAATGAACAAAAGATTATTTATATCATCAATTCTAATCGCCCTTTTATCGGGCAACATAATTGCTCTGGAGATTGAAGAAATTATTGTTCTAGAAAAGAAACTCTCTAGTCTAAATGGATGGTCTAATAATCAGTCTCTTTCTTCAATTGATGAAGAAGAATTAGACAAGCTAGATGCGCAACATCCTAAGCAAATTTTTAGAAGATCGCCCGGTGTATGGATAAGCAGAGGGTCAGGCCAAGAACATCTTACAGCTATTCGATCGCCTGTTTTGTCTGGTTCTGGAGCTTGCGGTTCATTTTTGATTCTAGAGGATGGAATTCCAGTGAGACCAACTGGATTCTGTAATGTAAATGGATTATTCGAAACCTTTTTTGAAATGTCATCTGGAGTTGAAACGATTACTGGACCAGCTAGTGCCAGGTATGGTGCAAACGCAATGCATGGAGTTATAAATGTTCTTTCTAAATCGATAGATTCAGCAAATAAGATCTCCACCAATATGGGTCCAAATAATTACAAGAATTACAAAATAAGAACTGGCAATCAGGAAGACTGGGGTTTAGATGCATTGTTTGTAAACAATGATGGATTCAGAGATGAATCGGGATATGATCAGCAAAAGACGAAATTCCAATCAAACTTCTTATTAGCATCATGGAATGCTTCACTAAAGGCGACACTAACTAATCTAAATCAGGAAACGGCAGGTTATGTAAATGGACTCAATTCATATAAAGATGAAAACTTTAGTAAACAGAATTTTAATCCTGATGCCTACAGGGATGCTAATTCTCAAAGAATATCTTTAAGATTAACTAAAGAAAATGCTAATACTTTGTATTCAATTACTCCTTATGTAAGAAGTAATGATATGATGTTCTTTCAGCATTTCCTGCCAGGAACTCCTCTTGAAGAGAACAGCCATAAGAGTATTGGTGTAGTTTTTCAAAGAATTTCTGAGCATGGTACCTTCAATCTTATAAGAGGCCTCCAAATTGATTTGGCAAAAGCTGAATTAACTGAGACTCAGAAAAATTCTCTTACTGACAGCTCTGCTTTTAATAATGCAACTAGACCACAAGGTAAACATTACGATTATAAAGTTGATTCGGTTGTCTACGCCATATTTGCTGGTATAGAGGACTATAGAGTGAATGAAGATATAAATTTCTTTGCTGATACTAGAGCTGAGTTCATTGAGTACGATTACTCAAATAATATGATAAGTGGCAACACCAGAGAAGACGGAACCAAATGTGGATTTGGAGGATGCTATTACAATAGACCTTCCGATAGAACAGATGATTTTAACGAAATTAGTGCCAGAATGGGCTTAGCAACTAATTTTGAAAAGCTCAATTATTTTACTCAAATTAGTCTTGGTTTTAGACCTCCTCAAATTAATGAAGCTTATAGACTTCAAAAGAAACAGAACGTCACAGACCTAGACTCAGAAACATTAAGTATGATCGAGATAGGTAGCAGATTTGAAAGTAATGCAGTGAATGGCACTGTAAGTTTCTACCGAAGTAAAAAGAAGAACTCTATCTTTAGGGATGCAGAAAATTTCATTGTTGATAATGGAAAAACTGATCATCAAGGAATTGAAATAAGCTTGGACTGGCTAATTAGCTCTGATAATACAATCAGCACTAATATTACTTATGGAGATCATAAGTATGATTTTGAAACTGATACTTCGATGAGAGAGAAGATAAGGGCTGGAAATAAGATAGACACGTCCCCTAAACTTATGGCAAATCTTATATGGGATCTAAACCTCAGAGGAGATACTTCTTTATCTTTTGAAATTGAGTATATGAGTTCTTACTATACGGATGCTGCAAATCTTCATGAATATGAAGGACATACTCTCTACCACACTAGATTTAATAGAGATCTCACCCCTTCATTAAAAGGATTCATCAGAATAGACAATATACTTGATAAAGCTTATGCCGAAAGGGCAGATTTTAATGCCTTTGGTGGGGATAGATATTTTCCCGGTTTACCCAGAGAATTATATCTTGGTTTAGAATATACTTTCTAGACATAATAGAATGAATAAGAAAGTAGAAATAAATTTTGAAAAAGCTCTTAAAGAGCTTGAGTCTATAGTTGAAGATTTAGAATCTGGTGACTTGAGTTTAGAGAATTCTCTTAAATCTTTTGAAAAAGGAATCAAATTAGCTAGACAGTGCCAAGATAAATTATCTCAGGCAGAATTACAGGTCCAAAAATTGATCGAAGAAGATGGAGAACTTAAAACTACTCCATTGAAAGATGTCTGAATTTGAAAAGCTTTTAGAATCTTATCAAAAAAGAATCAATGAAAAATTAGAAGGATTACTACCTTCTGATGGATCAATACTCAGTGATGCTATGCGTTATTCAGTTTTAAATGGTGGCAAAAGACTAAGGCCAATCTTAGTGTATTTAGTAAGCGAATTAGGTGATGTGGATGATTCCTCCATCGATATTTTAGCCGGTTCAATTGAACTTGTTCATTGCTATTCACTTATCCATGATGATTTGCCCTCAATGGATAATGATGACCTGAGACGAGGAAATCCGACCACACATAAAAAATATGATGAAGCTACAGCTATTCTTGCAGGAGATGCTCTACAACCTCTCGCTTTTGAATTATTGGCGACTATAAAAACTCAAGATGCCAATAAACTGGCCATAATAAAAAGCTTGGCCAAGGCTTGTGGTCATTTAGGAATGGTTGGAGGTCAAATAAAAGATATACATTCTGGAGAGATAAAGAATGTTGAAGCATTAGATGTGATGCATTCTCAAAAGACAGGAAGATTAATCCAAGCTGCTTTAGAAACATCAGCTATTTTATCTGGACTAGATATTTCTGAAATTAATGCTCTCAAGGTATACGGTAAAAAGATCGGCTTAGCATTTCAGATTCAAGATGACATTATCGACATAGAATCGCCCCCATCAATCAGCGGAAAGGATCAGAGGTCTGATATTGAGCAAGACAAAATTACTTACCCATCTATTGTAGGTCTTGAAAAATCGAAGTCTAAAGCTAAAGATTTGTCTGTAGAAGCAAAAGAAATACTTCAACCATTAACAAAAAATACTGATAATCTGTGCGACTTAGCAGACTATATTGTTTCAAGAAGAACTTAAATCGTGAAAATCTTTGAATCCATACCAATAGAAGAGCCTATTTCTGAGCTTCTAAATAACATCAATTCTCCTAAAGATCTTAGGGCATTAAGTCCGTCACAGATTCCATTAGTGGCAGATGAGTTAAGAGAATTTCTGCTTTATACAGTCGGAAAAACGGGAGGTCACTTTGGAGCTGGGTTAGGTGTAGTAGAGCTAACCTTAGCTTTACATTATATATTTGAAACTCCTGAAGACAGAATAGTGTGGGATGTAGGACATCAAACCTACCCACATAAGATATTAACTGGCAGGAAAGCCGAAATGGAAAGTATGAGGCAGAATAACGGTCTTGCCCCCTTCCCGGTTAGATCTGAAAGCGAATATGATACTTTTGGTGTAGGTCATTCTAGTACCTCTATAAGTGCAGCTCTAGGAATGATAACTGCAGCAGAAAAGAAGAATGAAGATAGATATGTGACTGCCGTTATCGGAGATGGTGCTATGACTGCAGGTATGGCTTATGAAGCTCTTGCGCATGCAGGCTCGATAGACAAGAACCTTTTAGTTATTTTAAATGACAATCAAATGTCTATTTCGGAGAATATAGGAGGTCTGAGAAATTATCTTGCACGTATATGGGCAAGTAAAACATACAATCGAATTAGAGAGAGCGGTAAGAATGTCTTAACGTATGTCCCCGGTGCCAAAGCATTTGTAAGAAAAGCTGAGATCCATGCAAAGGGAATGATAGCGCCCGGATCCCTTTTTGAGGAACTAGGATTTGAGTATTTTGGACCTGTTGATGGTCATGATTCTAATAATCTTATAAATATATTAGATGACCTTAAGCATATTAAAGGGCCAAAATTTCTTCATGTAATCACAACCAAAGGTAAAGGTTTTGCGCCTGCAGAAGACGATCCAGTAGGATTCCATGCAATCAATAAGATTAAACAACAGGATTTGCCTAGTCATGATAATTCAAAACCTAAACGTCCTTCCTATTCGCAAATATTTGGTGAATGGTTATCTTTCAAAGCAAAAAATGATCAAAAGCTGGTAGCTATTACTCCTGCTATGGGCGAAGGCTCAGGAATGTTTGATTTTTCTAGGAAATATCCTGATAGATACTTTGATGTAGCTATAGCAGAACAGCATAGCGTAAGTTTTGCAGCCGGATTAGCTTGTGAAGGTATGAAGCCAGTAGTTGCCATATACAGTACTTTCTTACAGAGAGCCTATGATCAACTAATTCATGATGTTGCTCTGCAAAACTTAGATGTGCTTTTCGCTTTGGATAGAGCTGGATTAGTAGGTTTAGATGGAGCAACTCATCAAGGTGCCTTTGATCTCTCCTTTATAAGATGTATTCCCAACATGATAATCATGGCTCCTTCTGATGAGGCCTTAGCATGGAAAATGCTTAATACCGGTTACGATCACCTCGGGCCAGTTGCTGTTAGATACCCTAGAGGTAATGGTATGGGAGTCTGTCACCATGAAAACGAAGAAACTATAGAAATTGGTAAGAGTTTCACTGTTCTGAATTCAGAAGAAAAAGAAGTAATTATTCTTTCTTTTGGCAGCCTTCTTGGATCTGCTATTCAAGTCGGTAATAAAATTAATGCCAGAGTAGTTGATATGCGTTTTATAAAACCAATTGATGAGAAGCTATTAGAAGAAATTAGTGATACCTACAAATTAATAGTTACCCTCGAAGATAATGTTATAGCTGGCGGAGCTGGATCAGCGGTGAACGAGTATCTTCTAAAACTGAACTCTAGTGCAAAAATACTTAATTTGGGTCTTCCTGACGAATTTATAGAGCACGGAGATCAAGAACAACAGAAAATTCTTAATGGTCTAGATGGTGACGGGGTCGAAAAATCTATTCTAGAGAAAATGAAACTAATCTGAATCACTCAGCATGTGGCCCATAAATTTTGCTTTAATTTTAAGGTAATTTTCATTGTGTTTATTGGGCTCAATTTCAATAGAAACTCTTTCCGTAACCTCTATACCAACATCCTCTAAGCCTTTTATCTTTGCAGGGTTATTAGTCATTAGTCTTACTGAAGTAACGCCAACAGATGAAAGTATTTCTTTGCAATAAGAGTAATCCCTTTCGTCAGCTGCAAATCCAAGTGCCTCATTTGCCTCAATAGTATTTAAACCTTTATCTTGAAGTTCATATGCCCTGATTTTATTAACAAGCCCAATACCTCTTCCCTCTTGAGCCATATAAATAATCATTCCGTTCCCCTCATTGGAAATATTTTCTAATGCCTTGGCAAGTTGAGAGCCGCAATCACATTTCAGGCTGTAGAGGGTATCGCCAGTTAAGCATTGAGAATGTATTCTAAGAAGAGCATTATCTGATATCTCCCCTAGATAGAGTAGTAAGTGTTCTTCTCCTAACTTTTCGTCCTCATAAGCTATGACAGAGAATTCTCCCCAGTGAGTTGGTAACTTTGCCTCGGCTATTTTTTGTATCGTCATGATTTAAAGGTGAGTATTCTATAGCAGAAATTAGATATCTACTGAAAAAAAGTCGATAAAAATATAACCAAAACGCCTGAGTAAAATCCCGCAATTACATCATCCATCATTACATTTAGAGCTCCATGTCGCTTATCAAAAAACTTTATACCTAATGGCTTCCATATATCAAATAATCGAAATAAAAAGAAAGATATAACAAGCCAAATAAAAGAATTTTCCAGGAATGCTAAGGGTAGGCAGGCTATCCACATCCCTACAAATTCGTCCCATACATAACTACCGGGGTCATTTTCTTTTTCAACTGTTCTAGGGTAAATATATAATCCTATAAGAAAAGAGATAACAATGAATAAGAGAAATAAAAAATTATCTAGCCAATTGATTAAAGAACCAAAAAAGAAGAGATAATAAATTATTAATGCCATTAGACTTCCTGCTGTTCCAGGTGCAACAGGAGATAACCCAGAACCAAATCCTAAAGAGAGCCATGAAAGAGGGTTTTTTAGATTCATTTTAAAAATGCTTATATCCGGAATTTAACTTAATCCGTTTATGTTTATCATCATAAAGGACTAATTCTTTAGACGATGTTGTTTTTCCGATAACAGTGATTGGAATATCCAATTCTTTAGAAATATTCAATATTTGTTCATACTTCTCTTCATCTGCAGTAAAACATAATTCGTAATCATCACCAGAGTTTATAAGTTTAAGTGACTTTTCTGGAATAGACGTAGGAACCTTACTAAGATATATCTCAGCGCCTATATCACTAGCTTTACAGATTAGATTTATATCTTGAAGCGTACCGTCTGATATATCAATGGCAGCACTCGCTATATCGGTTAATTGTAATCCGAGATCAATCCTCGCTTTAGGTTTCAGATAAGCGAGAGTATTTGAAGTTGACGTTGCAGAATCTAGTAATTCATTTAAACCAAGGTAAGCATTACCTATAATTCCACTTACGAATATCAATTGATCTGTCTTGGCATTAGATCTCAAAATTGCTTTCCCTGAGTCTACTTCTCCCATAACCTGAACAGTGATGGAGAGATTGCCTTTTGTTGTATCTCCACCAATTAGAGGAATTCTATATTCATCCGAGAATAAATGGAGACCTTTAGCAAATCCTTCAAGCCAATTTTCCTCTACTTGAGGAATAGTTAAGGCTATGGAAAACCATTTAGGTCTAGCTCCGCAAGCTGCTAAATCACTCAAAGCTACCGCACAAGATCTATAGGCAATATCTTCAGGAGACATGGAGCTCAAAAAATGAACATCTTCTACTGAAGTATCTAGGGAATTTATTTGTTGAGTGTTGCCAGATGATGAAATAACAGAGGCATCATCACCTATTGAAGTTTCGACATTGTGCTCGGCCAGGTAGGCCGAGCCAATGTTAGAAAAGTAGTTTTGTATTAAAAAATATTCGTCCAAGGCTTTGTCCTTAGACATTTTTTATTACTCAGGGATGGACTCAAATAATCCAGTAGCCCCCATTCCACCACCGACGCACATAGTAACTATTCCATACTTGCCACCTTGACGTCTAAGTTCTCTGGTTAAGTGCCCAACCTGTCTTGAACCGGTCATACCAAAAGGGTGACCAATAGCAATAGAACCGCCGTTCACATTTAACTTTTCTTCAGGAAGTCCAAGTTGGTCTCTTATGTAAACTACCTGAGAAGCAAAAGCTTCGTTTAATTCCCATAAATCAATATCTTCTACAGTCAAACCAGCAGATTCTAAAAGTTTTGGTATAGAATATATCGGACCAATTCCCATTTCGTCAGGCTGACAACCTACAGTTGTAAAACCTCTAAAGTAAGCTAAAGGTTTAAGACCTAGTTCATTGGCTTTTTCTTCACTCATGATAAGGGTAACTGAAGCTCCATCAGATAACTGAGAAGAATTACCTGCAGTTACAGATCCACTCTCAGGATTAAAAACAGGATTTAAACTTGAAAGGCCATCAAGAGTTGTTTCTGGTCTATTACAATCATCTTTATCAACAGTGACATCTACTTCTTTTTCTGCACCTGTCTCTTTATTCTTGAGGATCATCTTAGTGTCCATAGGAATAATTTCGTCATCATATAGTCCAGCATCTTGGGCTGCTGCACATCTTTGTTGACTTGATAGAGCATACTCATCTTGTGCTTCTCTAGAGACATTATATCGGTCTGCCACGGCTTCTGCTGTTGTGCCCATAGCATGATAAATACCCGGAACTTCTTCAGCCAGTTTTTCGTTTACATACATATGCATATTACCCATGCCTTGAGTAGTGCTTATAGACTCTACTCCACCAGCTATTATGCAATCATAAAACCCACTTTGTATTTGAGTTGCAGCCATAGCTATTGAATTTAAACCTGAAGAACAGTAACGATTAATAGTTACTCCACCAGTTTCAATAGGAAGGTTTGAAAGTACAGCAACATTTCTAGCTATATTGTGACCTTGCGCTCCTTCTGGACTACCACAGCCTAAAATGATGTCTTCAACCATAGAAGCTTCAACCTTAGGATTCCTTTCTAAAAGTGCATTCACAATATGAGCTGTCATATTATCTGCACGAGTGTTATTAAACCCACCACGAAAAGATTTCGCTAGTCCAGTTCTAACACTATCTACAATTACTGCATTACGCATATATTCTCCTTTATATAAAAATCGGGCGTCAAATGTTAGGTCACTGACTAGTATTAATCAAGCTAATTAGTAGTAAAAAACTACATTTTCCTTTGAAGGATTTCTGAACTTCCTATTGGCAGAATAAATAACATATCTTCTTTTACGATCACCCATTCTTTTCTAATCTGATCCACTCCTCTTGCAAAAATTAATTCGGTAAGATAATTCCTCGGCGCGGGTGTTAAATGATAAAAGACTAAACTCTTAGCTTTAGCTTCGTTAGCAATTTTAGCTGCATCGATCAGGGTAGTATGGTAAGTCTTTATATCAGCCATGACTTTTGCTCTTAAAGGTGCCCCATTTTCATTAGCAAATTCTTCTAGTATAGAAATCATATGATTAGCTTGTGCCTCATGAAATAGAATGTCTACATTCATAGAGTTGTCTATCACATCTTGAACATAAGAAGTATCACCACTAAAGACTATTGATCTATCCTTATATTCAAACTTATAACCCAAAGCAGGTTTCACAGGTTCGTGAAGTACCTGAAAGGCAGTAATTTTTAGCTCTCCATTATCAAATATCACAGGGTTACTCAAATCTATTGTCACTGGATTAAAGCCAGCATATTTCTTAGAAGCTATTTTTTCACCGTGGTGCTCATATCTAAACTGATAGTCTCTCTCATAAGCTTTTTCAAAACCTTCTGTCACAAGAGAAACTCCTTCAGGACCATATACCTTCAGCTTATTCTTTCTATCTTGCATAATCCAATGTGCTTGATGGAGCGAAGGTAGGTCTGCTATGTGGTCTGAGTGAAGGTGTGTTAGTAGAACAGAGTTTATTTTTCCTAGAGGAATATTCCAACTCTGTAAATTATTAAAACTGCCATCGCCTATGTCTACTACAAACATATCATCCCCTGCTTTAACTAACATGCAGGTTTCAGCCCTTCCAGGACTCGGAATTGGAGATCTAGAACCACACACTGCTATACTCAGGGCATCTTCTTTTGGAAGATTATTACTGATGCTATTTAAGCTAGAGGCGACGATAAGCATGAGTCTATCTTGTACCGAAGGAACCTGAATAATTACCCAGGCAGTAATGCAAAGAATTAAGGATACAATAATTGTTTTTATAAAGATTCTCATAGCTAAGATTTACTTATTTAATTAGCCGAGGATATAAATCTGTGACCTCTTTTCCATCTATAAAATCATTGATGATTTGGGCTAGTTCGGGGCCAACTTCTTCTTGAACAAAATGCCCTACGCCTCCTAAGGTTATTATAGTTGGATTGGGAATTCTATTTACAAAATCATCCTTCATTCTGATCGTTATTCTTTCTTCACTGCCAAAAGCTACGAGAAAAGGCTTATTCCACTTTTCATATACTTCTTTCCAGTATTTTTCGTTTTCTTCCAATTGCGTAGGTATTAGATAAGGCCAGACATGTGCTCCAGATTTATATTTCCCATTAGGATAAGGTGCTTCATAGGCTCTCCTTTCTCCTTCGGTAAGATTTAGTCTTCCAAAGTTTTCAACAATGCCCACAATGTCCATGTCCTCTGCATAGTAAGAATGTGCCATCCACTTGGTAAACATTGAAATTCCATCACTTGAAGATGGATTTTTGGATTTAAGTACCTCTTCAGCTGAATTTTTAAGTTCTTCGAAAGTAATCGGTCCATTCCACCAGACAGTTAGTTCCACTAGACGCTGCATAAACCAGGCTCTAATTCCTTCACCTGCAACCATACCTGTATTAGAAACCACAACTCTAGAAAATCTATCTGGCATTTCTGCTACCACCCTTAAACCAACTAGACCCCCCCAATCTTGCCCAAAGTGAGTAGCACCCTGAAGATCTAATCTTGCGACAAGCTCTTTCATAACCTTAATGTGATGCAAGTAACTATAGTCTAATTTAGATTCGAATTTATCTGATTTCCCAAAACCTACCATATCGGGAACAATTACTCTGTGACCTGCATTTGCAAGAACAGGAATCATCTTTCTAAATAGATAACTCCATGCTGGTTCGCCGTGAAATAGAATGATTGGATCTGCATCTTTAGGGCCTTCATCAAGATAATGAATTCTGAGACCATCGATCATCATATAATTAGGCTGAAAGGGGTAGTCTTCAAGATTTTTAAATCTCTCATCTGGAGTTCTTAAAATTCCTTCTCTTATTGCTTCAGATAAAGTGACAAGGCTGCATGAAGAAAAGAAGAAAAATAAGCAAATTTTTAAAGCTATATTCATATACTTACAAACCTAAAACAGCTTTTGCCATAATATTTCTCTGAATCTCATTACTTCCACCATAGATAGTAGTTGCTCTAAGATTCTGATACCTGCCAGCAACTGATCTGAAGTCTTCGTCCCCAATTGCCGGTTCATTGGAACCAAAGCTAGTGTCTTGAAACGGAATTCCGTAATACCCTATTACTTCAAGAGTTAACTCAGAAATTTCTTGCTCAAGATCAGTTACTAAAGTTTTCATCATAGATGATTCAGGCCCTGGACTATCTCCATTTCGGAGAGAACTTAGAATCCTTAACGAGGTATATTGAATAGCTTGAGCTCTTATTTCTAACTCATTAGTCTTAGATAGATAAGTATCGATAAAACTAGTATCTTTATGATTAATAGAGATTTTATTCACTAATTTTTTAATAAACTCAATATCAGATAGACTTTTTGATCCTCCTATCCCTCCACTTCTTTCAAATTCTAATAAATACTTTGCAACGGACCAACCTTCATTTTCTTCTCCAATCCTATCTTTTACATAAGCAATGGCATTAGTAAAAACTACTTGATTAAAATCATGATCTTTAGCAATGGTCAATATTGGCTCTACTTTTACACCAGGTTGTTCCATATCAAGCATTAAAAATGTGATGCCCTCCTGTTTTTTTCCAGAGTTTTCTGTTCTTACCAAGCAGAATATCTTATTAGCTAAATGGGCATGAGTGGTCCAAATCTTAGTGCCATTTATAATATATTTATCTTCTTCTCTAACGGCCTTGCACTGTAAGCCAGCTAAATCAGAACCTGCTCCTGGTTCACTATAGCCTTGGCACCAGTAATCCTCGCCATTTAGTATTCTCGGTATGTAGTAATCTTTTTGTTCTTTAGTGCCTTTACCTAATAAAAGTGGTCCGATCATGGCGAGACCCATAGGTATTAAGTTAGGTGCTCCAGCCTTGGCGCATTCAAAAGAGAAAATATACTTCTGTGTTTCATTCCAATTTGTCCCTCCATACTCCTCGGGCCAAGAAGGAACCAACCAACCTTTTTTTGCCAATCGAGACTGCCACTCCATGGCAATTTCTTTTTCAGTGAAAACAGCTGAAGTATGTTTTGCTGCCGAAACCAATTCAGGAGTAAGTTCTTTTTTCAAAAATTCTCTAACATCATTCTGAAATATAAGTTCCTCTTTAGAAAAGTGAATATTCATTGTCTATATATTGACGATTCTCGTTCCAATATTTCCGCCAGCTAGTAAATCTACAAATCCTCTTGGAGCATTTTCTATGCCCTCTAGCTCATCAGTGAGGACTTTTAGTTGGCCAGAGTCAATCCATGTAAGTAAATCATCAGTGGCATTTTCGTACTGTTCTGCAAAATCAAAGACTAGAAAGCCTTGCATTCTGATACTTTTGTTTACTAATAATCCAGGTATTCCTTTTGGACCTGGTTCTGGTGTACTTGTATCATATTGTGAAACAACTCCGCAGCACGCTATGCGCCCACCTGAATTTAATCTAAATAATGCCGAGCCTAGAATCATGCCTCCAGTATTATCAAAGTAGACATCCACTCCATCAGGTGTTGCTTCTTTTAAATTCTGTCTAAAATTAGCATCTTTATAATTTACTGCTGCATCAAAGCCCAAGTCTTCTATAAGTTTTTTACACTTACCATCACTTCCACACACGCCTACAACTTTGCATCCTTGTATTTTTGCTATTTGCCCAACCATATGTCCAACAGATCCTGCAGCCGCAGAAATCATTACAGTCTCTCCTGACTGCGGTTGCCCTATTTCGAGTAAACCAAAGTAGGCTGTTAATCCATTGATTCCTAAGGGGCCCAAATAGAGTGATGGATCTACTCCTTCCCTTAATAAAGTTAAGGATTGAGTTTTTTGAACAGAGTACTCCTGCCAACCTGTTTGAGTTAACACATTTCTACCAATATTATAATCTTCATTAGTGCTCTGAATGATCTCACCAATTCCTGTGCAATTCATAACAATTCCTGTTGTCGGCGCACCAGCATAGCTGGCACTCCCTTGCAGTCCTGCTCTAGTACCTGCTGTAATTGCAAAAGATATGGTCTTGACTAAAACTTCATCTGAACCTACTTCAGGAATCTCTGAATCCACTAGCTTATAGTTGCTCTCTACTAATTTACCTTCTGGCAGACTATCAATAATTACTTGTTTATTTTTCATATGTTCAAGTTACCTTATTTTGTTTATATTTAAAACCTTACTAGTAACATAAGACACATCAAAAATATTGGAGAGATTAATGGAAGTTAAAAATGCAGTAATGCCTAATGAAACTCAACTTAAAGAGTTTAATGATCAGGCCGAAGATCAACCTATCTTTATGGTCAATCTTCTTAAATTTAAACAGAAGGCTGAGTATCCAGATAAGAGAGAAACAAATTTAACTGGCGAAGAGGCATATGCCATATATGGCCAAGAAGTTAAAGAACATCTAGCTAAAGTTGGTGGCAAACCAATTTTTGGAGGAAATGTTGAAAGATTAATGCTCGGAGAGGTTGAAGATCTATGGGATAAGATTGCTATAGCCATGTATCCGTCTAGAAAGGCTATGTTAGAAATGATCATGGATGCTGACTACATAAAAAGCGCACAACATAGAGTGGCTGGGTTGGAAGGACAGCTGAACATAGAAACTTCTGTAGAAGATATATACAAAAATTCTTAAGATGTTATCTAAAGAAAAAGTCACCTTAATTGGTGCACCTCCTTCACCTTATACTAGAAAGATGATCGCTCTTTTAAGATATAGACAGATACCATATGAGATTATCTGGGGAAATCCAGGCGAACTTTTGGAGAGTGGTGGAGCATTTGAAGATTTAGATATAGAACCTCCTAAACCTGTCCTCTTACCAACATTTCTTATGAGGGATGAAAGAGGAGAAATTAAAACTGTTACAGATTCGACTCCCATCATAAGAAGGCTTGAAAATGAATTTGAAGGAAGAAGTGTCATACCTGAAGATCCTGCTTTATGTTTTTTAAATTATCTCCTTGAAGATTTCGGAGATGAATGGGTTACAAAATATATGTTTCATTACAGATGGCACTTCAAAGAAGACGCCGATAATGCATCATCTATTCTCCCCTTGAATCATAAAGTAGATCTAGCGGGTGATGAATGGAAAGCTTTTAAAAATGGGATAGGATCACGACAGATTGAAAGACTTTGGGTAGTTGGTTCGAATGATACTACTGCTCCATTAATAGAAAATAGCTACAAGCGTTTCCTGGAAATTATGGAAAGTCATCTGAGTAATTTACCATTTCTTTTTGGAAGAAGGCCTAGTTCAGCTGACTTTGCTATTTATGGTCAACTTACACAATTAATAGGTTTAGATCCCACATCAAGGGCTATAGCACATGATATCTCTCTAAGAACAGTAGCCTGGATCAATAGTATGGAAGATCTTTCTGGAATAAATCCTGATAAGAATCCTTGGCAAGATTTTGAAGCCTTACCTGAAACTATGAAATTATTATTAATTGAACTAGGACGTGTATATGTCCCAGCACTCTTAGCTAACAGTTTGTCATTAAATAAAGGTGAAGAAACTTGGGAAACCGAGATTGATGGTTCTACTTGGACTCAAAAGACTTTTAACTACCAAGGTAAATGCCTTCAATGGATTAACCAAGAATTCTATACTCTAGCGGATCATGATCAAAAAAGGGTATTAGATATATTCGAAGGGACAGGTTGTGAAAATCTTCTTATGAAAGAAAAATAAATATGAAAATACTAAGAACACCCGAGGAAAGATTTGAAGTGATAACCGATTTCCCTTACAAGCCCCACTACACAAATATTAAAACCAAAGACGGAAGTGAACTACGAATACATCATATAGATGAGGGCCCAAAAGATGGTCCAATTTTATTAGCGATGCACGGTCAGCCAGTTTGGTGCTACCTCTATTCAAAAATGATACCTTTCTTAACAGAAGCGGGGATTAGAGTTATATCTCCAGATTTACCTGGTTATGGAAAATCTGATAAACCAGCATCTAGAGAAGATTATAGCTATCAAAATCAAGTCGATTGGATGGTGGATTGGATAAATATTAATAACTTTCGTAATGTAAATTTCTTTGGGCAGGATTGGGGTGGACTGATTGGATTGAGAATAGTTGCAAGGGAGCCTGATAGATTTTCTAAAGTTTCGATGGGAAACACCGGCCTCCCTTACAATCCCGAAGTCCCAGAAGAGGTAATTAAGGAAATAAATACATTTAGGGCAAGTGATCTAAAACTGCATCCGATGTCTATGGCTAAACAAATAAGACAAATGGACAGCGGTAAAACACATCCTGGATTAAAATTTATGTACTGGCAGAAGTTTTGTTGGGACACCGAAGATTTACCTATAGGCTTTATTCAATCTATGCAAATGGACAAAAGATCTTTCGTCTCAATTATTCTAAATTATATTTTTATATTACTAGGGAAATATAGTGCGTCACCTTTCAAGTCTTATATAGCCAAAGCATTTGAAGCACCATTTCCAGATCCAAGCTATAAAATGGGTCCAAGAGCTATGCCAAGTCATGTGCCAATAATTCCAGATCAATCCCTCGATGAGCAAAGAATTGCTAGAGAATTCTTTTCCACATGGGATAAACCTTTTCTAAGTGTTTTTGCTGGCGATGATCCTGTAACCAACGGAATAGAACAGGATGTCTTAGAGATGTGCCCAAATGCAAAGAGCGCTCCTCAAATAGGAGGTGGTCATTTCTATCAGTGGACTAGACCGAAAGAACTATCAGAACTTTTAACAAATTTTATAAAGGAGAACTAATGAACAGAGTAACGGAACATACAGGATCTAAATACCCAATAATTCAAGCGCCTATGGGATGGATAGCCCGAAGTCAACTTGCATCTGCGGTTTGTAATGCCGGTGGATTTGGTGTGATTGAAACTTCTTCTGGAGAAGTTGATAACTGCAAAGCAGAAATTGAAAAGATGTCCGAACTAACTGATCAACCTTTTGGAGTAAACCTGCCCCTTCTTTTTCTAAGAGATGAAAGTATGGTTGAATTTTGCGTTCAACACGGTGTGAAGTTTGTAACCACCTCAGCAGGTGACCCTTCTAAATACATTGATATTCTCAAATACGCGGGGATTACTGTGTATCACGCAGTGCCTAGTGTTGAGGGTGCAATCAAAGCAGCTAATTGTGGTGTAGACGGGTTAGTTGTAGAAGGCACAGAAGGTGGTGGCTTCAAAAGCCCTGAAGAAGTTGGTCTTTTTGTGCTCATTCAAGCCATCAGAAAACAAATAGATCTACCTATCATAGCCGCTGGTGGAATTGCTGATGGAGCTGGTATGGCAGCTGCGTTTGCAGTGGGCGCTGAAGGAATCCAAATGGGAACACGCTTTGTTTCCAGTAAAGAGAGTCCAGTCCATGAAAACTTCAAAAACTATATATTTGATTCTTCACTGAATGGAACATGGATCTTAAATAAAACCTCTAAGCCCGTAATTAGAGCACTTAGAACAGACTTTACTAAGGAAATCTTAGATGCTGGAGAAATGGATATGTCGGCAATGGGTAAGATACAAGATCTTTATTTTGGTGGAGATATGAACGCTGCTCCGGCACTCTCAGGTCAATCTGTGGGATTAATTGATGGCGTAAAATCTGCTGAAGAAATTATCCAAGATACTATAAAAGAGTTTAATGAGGCATGTTCTAAACTAGGAGCCTTGAAACTATAGAAATGTTCAATTTTAATTTGCTGCCTTCTCCTGCGGATAACTTATATCGAGGCAACAAGATTTCTTTATGGTTTTTTATTGCCTTCGTCTGCCTCATGACCTGGAGATCTATCATCCATATGCTCTTCGAAAAATTTGGCATGCACGACATAGCAAACTTGGTTGTTTTGTCTGGTGATCCAGATCCCATGCCGCTTATGTATATGTTCTTTTCTTTATGGGGATTTGCTCAACTAATTTTCTGCGGGGTTTGTTGGGTAGTTATTTTTAGATACAAATCTTTAATACCTTTGATGTTCGTGTTTTGGTTAATTGAATGGTCGGGAAGACTTTTCTTATATCCACTCATAGGTAGAGCAACCATAGACAGTGGTCTTTATTCAACTGGAATTACTCCTGGAGCAGATGGCGCTCCCTTTGTCACTATTCTGTTAGTGATTTTTTTAGCACTCTCCTTAAGAGAAAAAAATTAGAAGAAAAATATGAAGCAATTACAAACCTTAAAAGTAGATTTAAATCATTCGCGCATTATCTTAGAGCAACTTGGAGAAGATATTCAAGAAGATGAAGTTCTCTTGCAAGTAGAGAAATTTTCATTTACTGCCAACAATGTGACTTATGGTGTTGCTGGTGACAGCATAGGTTATTGGAATTTTTTTCCAGCTATCAATAATCCTGATAATACTTGGGGCTGTATTCCGGTTTGGGGTTTTGCTGAAGTTATTATGTCGAATAACTCCGAGATAAAGGACGGTGAAAGAATATTTGGTTATTTCCCTCCTGCAAACTTTCTAATTGTTAATCCAATAAAAGTTTCTTCACAATCCTTTAGCGATGGCAAAGAACACCGTCAGGAATTACCGCCAGTCTATAACAACTATGTAAGACTAAATGCTGAAGAAAATTATGATATTACTACGGATGATATAAGAGCATTACTCTTCCCTCTTCATATCACCGCATTTTGTTTATGTGATGCTTTAGAAGAACGATCATATGATGGTGCATCACAGGTTGTGATTGTGAGCGCTTCAAGTAAGACAGCTATAGGCCTTGCCCAAGGACTAGCAGAAACCGATGGTTCACCAAAAATTATTGGACTAACTTCTATTAGTAACCTCAAATTTGTTGAGGGCTTAGGCTGTTATGATCAAGTAATTTCCTATGATGACTTAGCAAATATAAATAATCTCTCTTCTGTGATCGTCGATATGTCAGGCAATCAAGAGGTTCTATCTGCACTCCAAAATGATTTGAAAGAAAACTTACTTAAATGCATTACTGTGGGTATGACCCATTGGGATAAGGGAGGATCAGTTGATGAAGCGCTTACCCAAGCTGAACTGCAAGAAAGAACTGAATTCTTTTTTGCTCCTGCTCATATACAAAGACGTATTGGAGATTGGGGTCAAGCCGGGTATGCAGAAAAAACGAATGCATTTATGGCTGAACGAGCAGAACAAAGTAATGATTGGATGCAAATCAAAAGGATTAAAGGATTAGATAATTTTTCTGAAACCTACAAAGAAGTAGTTGCAGGAAATATTAGCCCTAATGAGGGGATCATAGTAGAAGTTGATGATGCGTAAAAAGCTCACTTATTTGTTACCAGTTCTTTTAATTTCTGGGTTTTTAATCTGGGAATACAAGGTAAATTTAATCATATGGACATTGCCTAAAATTATGAACTTGGTAAGTCCAATTCAGGAGAATATGCCTACAAATTGGACTGAAGGTCCCTTAGATATTTCAGATAAAAATGATTCTAGACCAAATATTATTTTGATTTTGGCTGATGATATGGGTTACAACGATATATCTTTCCATAATGGCGGTGCCGCAGATGGTTCTCTCCAGACTCCTCATATTGATTCGCTAGCAAAAAGTGGAATTTTATTCTCAAGAGGTTATGCGGCTAATGCTACTTGTGCACCTTCCAGAGCATCAATAATGACTGGAAAATACCCAACAAGATTTGGTTTTGAATTTACCCCTGTTCCTGATGCTGGAAGGATGGTTCTAACTTGGCTTGCAGAAGAGGATGACTCAGAGTTAAAACCAAGAATTGATAAAGAATTAGCAATGAACTTACCTCCCTTTATGGAGCAGGGTATGCCTTCTGAGCAGATAACAATTGCGGAGGTTTTAAAGGATGCAGGATATTACACTGCACACATCGGAAAATGGCATCTTGGTCATGCAGGTGGAATGGATCCTTTAAGCCAAGGATTCGTAGACTCTCTTTCTTTGGGAGGTGCGTATTATTTACCGGAAGACCATCCAGAGGTAGTGAATGCAAAGTTTGAAACCAGCATCGATAAGATGGTTTGGAGTTCAGGTCAGTATTCGGCTAGGTTCAATGAAGGAGATCCTTTCGCACCAGATAAATATGTAACTGATTACTATACGGACGAAGCTCTAAAAGTAATTGAAAAAAATAAAAATAGACCATTTTTCTTATATCTAAGTCATTGGGCAATTCATAACCCTCTACAAGCTTTAAGGAGCGATGTAGAACAAATGAGTCATATGTCAGGTCACAATCTTCAAGTATATGCAGGAATGATAGCTGCTCTGGATAGAAGTGTAGGAAAAGTTGTACAAAAATTAAAAGATTTGGATATTTATGGAAAAACCTTAATCATTTTTACTAGCGACAATGGTGGAGCCAATTACATCGAATTAGAAGATATAAATAAACCTTTTAGAGGCTGGAAAATTAGTTTTTTTGAAGGAGGAATAAGAGTTCCTTTTATGGTTAGTTGGCCTGATGAGATAAATCCAGGAATGATCTCTGGTAGCGCAGTCCATCATTTTGATATTTTTCCAACAATTACTTCAGCAGCACAAGTTAAACCTTCTAATGAAAGAATATTAGATGGAGTTGATTTGTTACCGCACATAAAAAAAGAAAATTCTGCTGAACCCCATGAAACACTTTTTTGGCGGTCAGGAAATCATCAATCTGTCCTTCATAAAAAATGGAAATACATAATTAGTAAAAAAGAAAATAAACGCTGGTTATTCGATACTTCGATAGATCCCTCAGAAAAAAATAACTTGATAGAAAGTTATCCCAAAGAAGCTAAAAAAATAGAGGAGCTCCTAGAAGAATTTAACTCTGAACAGAAAGAGCCTTTATTCCCATCTACTTTTGAGGCCCCGATTATGGTAGACAAGTATGATGGACAGGAATACGAAGAGGGAGATGACTATATTTACTGGTCTAATTAAGATCAAAAAGAAATCATGAGTAAATTAGGTAAAAAAACTCTTATACCATGGTGGCTAACCATCATTCTCTTTATGGAAGTTTGGCCTATGTTTTTAGGACCCTACTGGGCCCTAAGTGATCCCACATTCCTTGGGAGTCCGGATGCAACATCGACCGTTCTTGGAGACTGGATTTATACTGCAAGAAATCTTGCTGTAGGTTTTGCATTTATTTTTGCCTACTATCTTAAGAATGCTCCAATGCTTTTTATATTGATTTTTATTAGATTATTAACTGACTTGGTTGATGGACCTGCTTTTTGGGCTTTTAGAGTACCGGTAAACCAAATTGGCTTCATCATAATTTTTTTATTTGGTTACTACGTACCAGCTATCATCGCTTTACGTTATCTTTGGAAACAAATGAGAAGTGAGACAAAATAACCATTCTTCATAAGAATCTTAAAAGGTTAGTGTCTATGAATAAATCATTCTATATACTTAGTTTTCTTAATTTATGGAGAGGAAATGAAAACAAAAATAACTGAACTTTTTGGAATAGAACATCCAATCATTCAAGGTGGAATGCACTATGTTGGATTTGCTGAATTAGCTGCAGCAGTATCAAATGCAGGAGGTCTTGGAATTATTACAGGACTAACTCAAGGAACACCCGAAAAACTTGATGCTGAAATAAAAAAATGCCAAGCACTTACCGATAAACCTTTTGGTGTTAACTTAACTTTCTTACCTTCTATGACTCCTCCAGATTATCCAGGTCTCATTGAAGTAATTATTAATAATGGTGTAAAAGTAGTAGAGACAGCCGGAAGAAATCCAGCAGTCTACATGCCTTCAATGAAAGAAGCTGGTATTAAAGTAATCCATAAGTGCACGTCTGTGAGGCATTCAATTAAGGCTCAAGATATTGGATGTGATGCTGTATCGGTAGACGGCTTTGAGTGTGGTGGTCATCCAGGTGAAGATGATATTCCTAACTTCATTCTGCTCCCAAGAGCTGCTGATGAGCTTGATATTCCTTTTGTTGCTTCTGGCGGAATGGCAGATGCAAGAAGCTTAGTCGCCTCTATGGCCCTCGGAGCTGAAGGCATGAATATGGGTACTCGTTTTATTGCAACAGAAGATGCGCCGGTTCACCAGAATGTGAAAGAAGCTATTGTTAATGCAAGTGAATTAGATACTAGGCTAATTATGAGATCTTTAACCAATACAGAAAGGGTCTTAAATAATCCAGCTGTAGAGAGTTTAATGGCAAAAGAAAAAGCTTATGGTGATGAACTTAAATTTGAAGATATCATTGACGAGGTAGCGGGCGTTTACCCTAAGGTGATGATGGATGGTGAGCCAGAAGCGGGGGCATGGTCCTGTGGTATGGTGGCTGGATTGGTGAGCGATATACCTACAGTACAAGAATTGATTGATCGCATAATGTCTGAAGCTGAAGATATTATTGCTTCTAAACTTCAAAAAGCTATATAGAAATAAAATCTTGATAAGGTCCCCAAGAAAGGTACATAAGTATCTGAGTTTAGCTATTTCTGTTCAACTCTTATTGTGGACCATATCAGGAATCTACTTTTCTTTTAATAAGATTGAAGATATTAGGGGCAATCAATACTTAAGAACTAGTGAAGTAATAGAAACTTCCAAAAGAAATAAGATTGAACCTCAACAAGCTTTGCTAATTGTTGCTGATAAAACTTTCTTAAAACCGATCTCAATTGTTGAAATAACAGAAAATAAATCTGGTTCTGAGTATAGAGGGCGATCCTTACCCTTATATAAGATTGAAGCTATTAATGAGGAAAGCGAAGAGATTAATGTCTATTTAGATCCTTACTCTAAAGAGGTGGTTGCGATTAGATCAAATCAATGGAGGATCTGGGACTTTATGTGGGGAATCCACATCATGGACTGGAACAAAAGAGACAATATAGGAAATATTTTCTTAAAGGTCTTCTCAATCCTGGCCTTACTAAGTGCCTTATCAGGTATCTATCTTTTCTTTGTGACAAATAAGAGACAATAAAAACTCTACTTTAGAGAATCCTTAAACCATTCAGGAAGAAGGTCAATATTATGCTTCTTGGCAAATTTTGCGATCATTGGAATAGTTATTGGTGCAAAAGGAATCGCAGTCATGAGACCTAGGCTCAAATCTTTAAGTAATTCGTTCAACTGGTTATTTGCTTTTTCTAATTCTTCGTCAGTTGCTTCATCTTTTATATAGTCAGAGTAAGTTTTAAGCATGTTTCTCGAAGGCCCAGTCTCTTCAGCAAGTTTTTCCTTTAAGAAAGCTATAATTTTTTTGACTCTTCCATCAAACATTAAACAAGTATACTAAGTAAATTAAAGAAGAAATAAGTTTTGAATAAAGAAGAAAGATTTATTTATGTCAGTAAAGAGCTTGAGAAGCTCTATCCAGAGACACCCATTCCTCTGGATCATGACTCAGTCTATACACTTTTAGTGGCTGTATTATTATCTGCACAGTGCACTGATATAAGAGTGAATAAAGTTACACCAGAGCTTTTTACTTTGGCAGACAATCCTTTTGATATGGCATTAGTTGATCCAGAAGAAATAAGAAAAATAATCAGGCCCTGCGGCTTATCTCCAAAGAAATCAAAGGCTATTGCCGAGCTAAGCAAAATTTTGTGTGAGGTTCATGGAGGTAATGTACCTGAGAATTTTGAAGACTTGGAGGCACTGCCCGGTGTAGGACACAAAACTGCTTCAGTAGTTATGAGCCAAGGTTTTAATCACCCTGCTTTTCCAGTAGATACCCATATACACAGACTGGCTCAAAGATGGCGACTCTCAAAAGGAAAGAATGTGAAGCAAACTGAGAAAGATCTGAAGGCAGGTTTTTTGAAAGATGACTGGAATAAACTTCATCTTCAAATCATCTTTTATGGAAGAGAGTATTGCACCGCAAGAGGATGTGATGGCCGGGTATGTAAAATTTGTTCTAAGGTAAATGAAGGTAGAAAATCTCCAATAATCACTAATAAAGCTTAAATAAAATAGAGAGAAGTAATAGCGCATTCTGTATAATCAAAACGTTGCCCAACGAAACTATCTTTAAAAATATATGTTCATTACCCAAAAGAAATTAAAGGAATTTGATCCTGAACTATGGGCTTCTATAGATAATGAAAAATCTCGACAAGAAGAGCACATAGAGTTAATTGCATCAGAAAACTATACATCAAAAAGTATCTTAGAGATCCAAGGTTCAGTCTTAACTAACAAATATGCCGAAGGTTACCCAGGTAAGAGATACTACGGAGGATGTGAACATGTCGACGTTGCTGAATCCTTAGCAATTGAAAGAGCTAAAGAACTTTATGGGGCAGCGTATGCAAACGTACAACCTCATTCTGGGGCGAGTGCAAATTCGGCAGTCTTTCTCGCATTATGCGAAGCAGGAGATACAATTCTAGGAATGAGTTTGGATCATGGAGGCCACTTAACGCATGGAGCAAAAGTTAATTTTTCAGGAAAAACTTATAATGCGTTTCAGTATGGTCTTGATCCGGCAACCGGAGAATTAAATTATCAGGAGGTTGAAGATTTAGCAAAAGAGCATAATCCAAAACTAATCATTGCTGGATTCTCTGCTTATTCTGGGATAGTTGATTGGGGAAGATTTAGGGAAATAGCTGATTCTGTTAACGCTTATCTCCTAGTTGATATGGCTCATGTTTCTGGGCTAGTTGCAGGAGGAGAATATCCATCTCCCATTCCTTTTGCAGATGTCGTAACCACAACAACACATAAAACTTTGAGGGGTCCAAGAGGGGGTCTGATTTTAGCTAAAGATAACTCAGAAATTCATAAAAAACTTAATTCAGCTATTTTTCCTGGAACACAAGGCGGACCACTTATGCATGTTATAGCCGCAAAAGCGTTATGCTTCAAAGAAGCACTGGATCCAGCCTTTAAAGAATATCAAAAACAAGTAAAAGCAAATGCAAAAAAAATGGCCTCTACTTTCATGGATAGAGGTATTAATATTGTCTCTAGTGGAACCGAAAATCATATGTTCTTAGTTGATTTAGTTGAAAAGAGAATAACAGGAAAAGATGCTGACGCAGCTTTGGGTAGAGCAAATATAACAGTGAATAAAAATGCTGTGCCAAATGATCCTCAATCGCCTTTTGTTACCAGTGGACTAAGAATTGGGACGCCTGCTTCCACAACGAGAGGATTCAAAGAAAAAGAAATAGCTCAAGTGGCTTCTTGGATATGTGATGTACTTGAGGATATTAATAACGAACAAACCATAGAAGAAGTGAAAGCTAAGGTTATTGAGCTTTGTTCAAGATTTCCTGTATATTCAGGCTAGTTTATGCATTGTCCTTATTGTAGTTTTTCAGATACCAAGGTTATCGACTCAAGACTCATAGCCGAAGGACAACAAATTAGAAGAAGACGTGAATGCCCAGAGTGCAATGAAAGATTTACTACTTTTGAAACTGCTGAGCTACTTATGCCAAGAGTAATTAAACAAAAAAATAACTCAAGAGAGCCATTTGATGAACATAAACTGAGAGAAGGTTTGTATAGGTCTTTAGAAAAAAGACCTGTTGGAGAAGAAGAAATAGAAACACTTGTAGAAGACATAAAGAAAGACATCAGATCATCTGGGGAAAGAGAAATACCTTCAAGATTAATTGGGGAAGTAGTCATGCAAAATTTAAGAAAAATTGATGAAGTGGCTTTCATCAGATTTGCTTCCGTCTATAGGAGATTTGAAGATATTAATGAATTCTCAGAAGAAGTTGAGAAGTTAACAAGCGACTAATAATGACCTCTCCTACAGAGCATATGCTTGAAGCTCTATCACTTGCCAAGAAAGGTTTGTTGACTACACGTCCTAATCCTATGGTTGGATGTATTATCACTCTTGATAATAAAATTATTGGAAGAGGATGGCATAAGAAAGCAGGAGATGGTCATGCAGAAGTTAATGCAATTCAAGATGTATTTGATAATTTAGGTCCTCAAGCACAATCTTCACTAGAGAGATCAGAAATGTATGTAACTTTGGAGCCGTGTTCTACGAGTGGTCAAACTCCTCCGTGTTCTGAAGCTATTAAGAAACATGGAATTAAGAAGGTTTATATAGCCTCAAGAGACAGTTCTCAGAATGGGTTTGCAAAGAAAGAAAAAGATATAGAAATAGTGGAAGGTCTTTTAGAAGTTGAAGCAAGAGAGTTAAATAGAGGATTTTTTTCAAGAATAGAAAAAAATAGGCCTTTTATAACAGCCAAGATAGCAACGGGCCTTGATGGAGGAATTGCCTTGGGGTCCGGAGAGAGTAAATGGATAACTTCTGCAGTTTCTAGAAAAGATGTCCACAAACTTAGAGCAACTAATGAAGCAGTTTTTACTGGAACAGGTACTATTCTTAAAGATGACCCTTCATTGACATCAAGAGATTCAGGATACGAAAGAGATGAAATAAAACAACCTCTTATAGTCGTTATAGATAGAAATAATCATCTAACAGGAACTGAGAAAATCTTCTCTACAGACGCCAAAACACTAATATTCACATCTGAAGATTCCAAAATCAAATCTCCTAAAAGCGAAATTTGTATCATGAAAAAAGAGGATTTAGGTAACTTAAAACAAATAATGAAATATCTATCAAATGAAAAGCTTATAAATACAGTCCTAGTTGAATCTGGTTCAAACATCTTCGATTCCCTCCTGGCTGAGGAATTGATTGATGAACTGGTACTCTATCAAGCTCCAAAATTGCTAGGAAAAGACAGGAAAACCTTTTCTAAATTCGATCAGACTAGTCGAAAACTGAGTACAATAGACCTCGAGGTCAGTTCTATCTCCGATTCAGGAGAAGATAAAAAGATTATTCTGATCCCTAACTATAAATAATGGAATTAAATAGTATCCAAGAAATCATTGAAGACATATCTTTAGGCAAGATGGTCATTCTTATGGATGATGAAGATAGAGAAAACGAAGGCGATCTTGTTCTTGCCGCTGAAAGAGTAGACTCAGATGCAATCAACTTTATGGCTACTCACGCAAGAGGTTTAATCTGCCTTGCAATAAACGAAGATCGCTGCAAATCACTTGGTCTTGAGCAAATGGTTAAGCATAACGGAACAGAGCTAGGTACTGCCTTTACCACTTCTATAGAAGCCGCAGAAGGTGTGACTACAGGAATATCAGCTGCAGATAGAGCAAAAACTATACAAGCAGCGGTGAGTAAAAATGCCAAATCCGCAGATATTGTTCAACCTGGTCATGTCTTTCCTATTAAAGCCCAGGAAGGAGGAGTTCTTACAAGGGCCGGTCATACGGAAGCAGGAACTGATTTAGCCAAACTAGCCGGGTTAGACCCCTCTGCAGTTATTGTAGAAATAATGAATGATGATGGCACCATGGCGAGGCGAGGAGATCTGGAGCTGTTTGCTAAAAAACATGATCTTAAAATTGGCACTATTGCCGATCTCATTCATTATAGAAATATAAGTGAAAAGAGCATTAATCTAGTTGATAAAACTAAAGTTGATTCAGAATATGGAAGCTTTACTTTGCATGCTTACGAAGACACTATAAATGGAGATGTTCACATCGCATTAGTAAAAGGTGATGTAGAAAATGAAGATGAAGTTCTTGTTAGGATCTCTCAAAATAATACTCTTCAAGATGTTATGGGAATAAATCAATTTGGAAGTAGATTGTCTTTTTCTAAAGCTATGAAAAAAATAAACGAAGAAGGTAAAGGGGTTTTACTTCTCTTATCTCATTCAGAAAGTTCGCAAGAGATTTTATCTAATATCTCTTTTTTAAAAGGGCAAAAAGATCCAACAAATACTGATGGACCCGACTCAAGGATCGTAGGAGTAGGATCTCAGATTTTAAAAGATCTTGGTATAACTAAGATCAGACTTCTAGGCGCTTCAGTTAAATATCCACTTACAGGTTTTGATTTAGAAATCACTGAATTCATAAACTAAAATCATGAAAGGGTTAGAAATAAAGGGTATATCAAAAAAGGCTAAACAGGGGAAATATGGAATTGTTTTCACTTCTTGGAATCCAGAAGTAGTTCAAGATCTTCTACATGAAACAAAAAAAGAACTTCTTAATCAAGGAGTCGACGAGACCGATATAATAATTAAAGAAGTTCCGGGTGCATTTGAATTGCCACTTGCCACTCAATTCATTGCAGAAAAAGAAAAAGTATCTTCGGTTATCTCTTTAGGTGCAATTGTTAAAGGCGATACACCTCATTTTGATTTTATCTCAAATACTTGTTTAGAAGGGCTTCAAAACGTAGCATTGAAAACTAATGTGCCCGTTATCTGTGGTGTTCTTACAACCAACACAATAGAGCAGGCAATAGAAAGGTCTAATCCAGATAAAATGAATAAAGGCAAAGAATTTGCTTTAACTGCAATGAGTATGGTGGATGCTCTTGTTTGATTAATGAAATCAAAAAAGGATACTTCACCAGTTAGGTCTAGGGACAAAGTACTGCAAAGCCTTTATGAAATAGAGCTATCAGGCTCAGATGTGAGCGAAATACTCAAAGATCTATCCCTTCAAAGTAAATATCCTCATTTCAAAGATTTACTCAATGGAGTTATGAAGTCTAAGGAAATGATTGATGAAACCCTAACTAATTTTATGGAGAGAGATCTTCACTCTTTGGATCCTGTAGAAAGAAATGCTCTTAGGCTAGCCGCTTACGAAATGCTATACACCAATACTGATGTTCCTATTGTCATTAATGAAAGCATAAGGCTTACTAAAAAATATGGTGCTGTAGACAGTCATAAATATGTGAATGCCGTCTTAGACAAGATGTTTAAAGCTGATCTTGAGAAGATTTAACAAATATAGGAGAAGACCAGGCTCTTTCTTCATTCTCTGCAAGACAGTCCCCTTCCCCCTGGCCTTCCTCATCACCGCAAAGATTAACTTTTAAACATTTCCCAAATTCATCTTTTTCGCAAGCTAGATTAGCGGCACTTATAGCTAAAGATGGCTCTTGAATAGCTCTGACATAATAGATAATTTCTCTACTAGCATCTGAGTATTTGGAGTCTTCAAACTCTACTTCGCACCCCTCTTGAGAAGGCTCACATTGAAAAACTAACCAAGGATCTTCAATTAATGTTTCGATGGGTTCATTAGGGTATGTCTGCGGTCTGATTCTTATAACTTCTATTCTAGTAATATTATTTCTTACATCACTGGGATTAAAACATTCGCCATTGCAAATCTCATTTATAAAGTTTGAGTTAATTAACCCCTCACTATCACATCCAGGAATTTGTCTATGAGAGCCTAATGCCCTGACTCTAAATCTTGGATTATCAGTCATAACAAACTCGCTTCCCATTGGCTTGATATCTTCAGAGGGATGATTAATTAGATCAAACCATAGAAGTATCCTTTCACCGCTGGTAGCATAAACTTCTCTATTATTTAATGCATTCCATAATTCGTCTCTATTCTTCTTTGATACATGACTTGCAATTAAACCTCCTGTGTATAAAAAAGAGGAAGCTCTTTCGCCTTGGCTAGGTTTTGCTCTATCTAACATTTGTTCAAGATTAATTTCTTGAGAGCTTGGTATTGCATAATTTTCTGAAGATTTAGGTGGGTTCAGAATAGGGTTAGACGCTTTATATTTAGAATCAGTATTCCTAATCCTATCAATCTCTTTATATCCACTACCAGGTCTAGACGAATGATTATCACTTGAACCTATAAATCCAAATCTAAAAGGTTTAGTCTGTGAGTCAGAAAAGTTTCTTAGGGCTAAAGCATATTGCACAGAAGAACGAGGCCTGTATTCAAAGGCAGGTAAATAGCAGTTGGTGCATTGTCCGCTTTCAAGCCATTCCTCCGGTAAATGATTTGGTATAGTGAGTAATCCAAAAGGGTTTGATTGAGTATAGTTTCTTCGTGCTTCTTGAGCCTTTATGTTGCAAGTCTCTTCACTACCTGCAGAAACTCTGCACCTTTCTCTAATGATCTCACCAGCCTGAAAGCATTGAGGAATAAAATCTTCGGTAGGAGTTGGACAAACATACTCTCCATTGACTTCTCTAAAAGATTCCCAAGAACGATACTCTTCTGAATTCCCATGACCAGAAAATATTTCAATTAAATTTTGATATTTTTGGTTATGCTCATCGGAATTTAGTTGATTTTCCCAAGTTGCCATTGGCGGAGAAGTATTTCCCCATGCCGAGCCATGCGGAATAACTAAAGAATCCACTCCCCATTCTTCAAGCTTCCTATATAAATCAGATGGTTTCTCAGCTCTTTCGAGACAGTCTAAAGGCAACTCTTTAACATGTTTATCGTTCTCACAATATTCTAAATTTTTAAGAATTAATTGCCTTTGCCTATAGTCAAAATAATTAGGCATATTCTTGTAGTCATATAAAAGAGCGCCGTAAAGTATATAAACTGGTGTATCAACTATGCTTCTAAAAAATTTATGATCCGGTGCGCCAATTGGCCTAGTAGGTAATTCTCCATCTAGTTTTTTTAAAACAACGTTCTTATGCCCGAAGTGATCTTCAGGATCTAAACTTGTCTGTGTCCACTCCCATCCAATAAAAGGAATGATTTCTTCTTCATCCCTCTCCTGCGAAAGTTCTGAACAATTTCTAAGGGACTCAATAGTGTCGTCCCATTCTCTCTTTGTAAGAAATTCTGCGTGGTCAGTTACAGAAAAGAAATCTAAATTTGCACAAAATCTAGCAAAGTTACAAGCATCAGAAACAGGATGAACTCCCTCTCCTTCAAGAATTGGTAAATTGCCAACAAAAGCATCTAGAGAATATGTTGTATGAACGTGTAAATCACCAAATAAGATTTTCTTATTATCAATACTTTCTATGTTGGAATTAAAGTAGGGAGCCTTTGTTGGTTCTATTTTTCCTTTTTCTTGATGTTGCCCAAAAAAATCAAAGAATAGAGCTAAAAATAATATAAAGAAAGGAATTAATAGTATTAAAAAGCTTTTAAATGCTATTTTTAAATAGCCCACCATAAAGATTTACGATTCTTTGGTATTCCTAACAAGAAACCTATTGTCTAGATCTTTTGAAAGAACAAAATACTTCTCTCTTTTACTTTTTTTACTGTCTAGATTAACTTGAAAAATATCCCCATCTTTGAAACTGTCAACTATCTCAAAAATGTCACCTCTTCTAATGTTGTATAAATCTCTTTTATCAACAGATGCGTAAAAGATGAAATCATCTAAAGAAAAAGCAAAATCTCTTGCTGTATCAAGCCTAGTAGCGTCTGATCTGTAAAAATAAAGTGTTATAGCCTTATATTTACGTGCTTCAAACCTATCACCCTCATGGAAAATAGTATCCTCAGACATAAGGAGACTAGAGGCTGCTAGAATTAATGTAATGAAGTATTTCATATTAAATTTTTTCTCTAATTATAGTATCTTCTCTTTTTGGACCAGTCGAAATCATGATAACAGGTACTCCTGCGATTTCTTCTATTTTATCTACAAATAATTTAGCATTTTCATTTAAGTCTTCGTAATTGGTTTTACCTGAAGTCGGTTCAGACCAACCATCTAATTCTAGATAATTGGGTTTAACTTCTTCAATATCCATTGTCTCAATAAGCGTTGATGGGGTCGCATGACTAATATAGTCAGTAGAAATTTTTACTTTTTCTAAACCGTCTAGTACATCTATCTTGGTTAAGCAGAGTCCGTCCACTCCGCTGACCTTGACCATATTAGAAAGCAGAAAACCATCTAACCAACCACACCTTCTGGGTCTTCCTGTTGTTGCCCCTACTTCCCCACCTTTTTCTGCTAAGTATTGTCCAGTTTCATCGAATAACTCAGTTGGAAAGGGTCCTTCACCAACTCGAGTTGTATACGCTTTTGTTATGCCAATTGTGTAGTCAATATCTGAGGGGCTGATACCAGTACCTGCAGGAATACCTCCTATAAGATTACTTGAAGTAACAAATGGGTATGTTCCCAAGCTGACATCGAGGAGTGCGCCTTGAGCACCCTCATAAAGAATTTTCTTTCCGGTTTGTTGTAAATTTCTGATTTCTTCTATCACATTTCCTACATAAGGTTTCAGTTCTTCAGCTTGTTGCAAATTAATATCAAATAACTCGTTTACTTCTATCTTTGGAGAAGCGAAAGAGTGCTGGAAAATCGAATTATAAAATTCTAAGGACTGTTCTAATTTATCTTTTAACTTAGTTTCATTATAAAGATCAGTAATTCTTATAGATCTCCTGCCTACTTTATCTTCATAAGAAGTCCCTATACCTCTGCCTGTTGTCCCAATCTTAGTTAAATTATTTGATAGTTCTCTAAGTTGATCTAACTTTATATGATAGGGTTGTATAAGACTGCATGCAGGACTTATGGTCAGCCTATCTTCAATATTTCCTAGGACCTCTTTTGCTTCTTTGATTTCAGAGAATAAGGCTTCAAGACTTACAACGACTCCTCTTCCTATATAACACTTGATATTTTCATGACATATGGCTGAAGGCAGAAGATGAAATACTATCTTTTTTCCATCTACAATTAATGTATGTCCAGCGTTATGGCCGCCTTGATATCGCACAGCTGCATCCAAATCATTGGCTAGATTATCTACCACCTTACCTTTTCCTTCGTCTCCCCATTGGAGTCCTAATAAAGAAATATTTTGATTCATAATTTATATCCTATAAATTAGATACTGCAATTAAGTCTAGATCAAAGCCAACTGCAGGCCTATCTTTATCTGAAGACTTTCTTAAGCCATCATATCTTCCACCCTTCGCTAAGACGTATCCAGCAGAGCCTGAGTAAGCTGAAAATACAATTCCATTGTGATATTTGAATCCTTGAATCTCTCCAAGATCGATATGAATTTCAAGATTTCTATCTTTTCCAAGTTCTGTAATTATAAAATCTATATCTTCTAGATATTCTGTAACATTATCAATATAGGAGAAAACGTCCTTCGCCTTATCTAGTATCTTTTTATCTCCGTACATATCACATAAAGTAATCAGAGATTTTTTATGTGCAAATGTTTCCGGTATGAGTGACTGCAGATCGGATTTAGATTTCTTAGAAATTGCAGCTTCAATTTTTGAGAATAACTCTAGTTCTAGTTGTTTGAAAGGTTCTAAAACAGCGGCTGTGAAACCTGCATGGCCTATACTTAAAGTAGTATCTTGAATTCCTGCAATATCGAGACTATCTAGCATTAATCTAATGCTTTCTAATTCAGATTCGCTAGAAGAATCACCAAATATTTCCGCTCCAGCTTGAATAGTAGTCCTTGACCTTAAAACTTTAGATGCTTTACTCTTAACAACCTCTCCAGAGTAACAGAGTCTTACAACCTCATCTGATTGAATCCTATAAGCATCAATCCTTGATGCTTGTTCGGATATATCTGGTCTTATAGAAAGAGACTTTCCAGTTAAATTATCTTTGAAGGTAAAAGCATGTGATTTGATTTCAGCATGAGCTTCTCCACCTATAGTTTCAGATAACTCCAATATGGGAGGAATAATAAATTCATAACCCGAAGAGATGTATTTATCTATTAGATCTCTACGTAGTCTTTCAACCTCAATCGCTTTTGGTGGAAGCAGTTCATCTACGCCATCAGGTAAGCTCCAGCGTATTTTCGAACTCATTTACTAGTCTTTTGCTTTAGAATCGTCGAGATATTTAAAGAAATCACTATCAGGATTGATTAATAAAATATCTGACTTACTTCTAAAAGTAGACTGATATGCTTTCAAACTTCTTGTGAAGTCGTAAAACTCAGGATCTTTTGAATAAGCATTAGCATAAGTTGAAGTTGCTATAGCGTCTCCATTACCTTTAGTTTCTTCTGCTTGCCTATAGGCATCGGCCAAAATAATAGTTTTTTCTTTATCTGCCGTTGCTCTTATCTTCTCAGCTACCTCATTACCCTGAGCTCTTAATTCCTTAGCCAATCTTTCTCTCTCAGTTCTCATTCTGTTATATACAGAATCACTGACTTCAGGAGGAAGATCAATTTTCTTAACTCTTAAATCTATTACCTCTACACCAAGTTCCTCTGAAGCTATCGAATTTAGCTGAAGGGTCAGTTTGTCCATTAGCTCGTCTCTTTCTCCTGAAACAACTTCATTAACGGTACGGCTACCAAATTCATTCCTCAAGCCTGCATCAACCCTTTGAATTAATAATCTTCTTAACCTTTCCTCATCTCCACCGGTTGTTGTGTAGTATTTTTCAACATCACTAACTCTCCATTTCACAAAAGAGTCAACTGTCAGTGCTTTCTTCTCAGAGGTTAAATAACTTTGAGGAGCAGCATCTAAAGTTAGGATTCTTGCATCAAATTTAATCACTGTATTAACTACAGGAATTTTGAAATGTAATCCAGGTTCAACATCAGCGTCTACAACAGCACCGAATTCTAATTTAACTGCTCTTTGGGTTTCTAGAACCACATATATAGATTGGCTTATAGCTATAACTGCAACTACCAAAAATGGAATAAGTAATACTCTTAATGCCTTCATTATCTTCTTTCCTCTTGTCTATTTCTTCGTCTAATTTCTTCAATAACCTGATTGGTAAGATCTCTTATAGATGCATTGCCTGAAGAATTTGCAGGTATGTTTAAATTCTCAACACCTCTTGCTGATTCTGCTATCTTATCAAGTGGGAGGTACAAAATATTGTTCCCGCCCTCTACATCAATCATAACTTTTGTACTGTTAGACATTACACCTTGTATTGAATCTAAATAAAGGCGATTACGTGTTACATCAGGTGCCTTCTGGTATTCAGCTAATAATAAGTTGAAGCGTGTTGCATCTCCTTGAGCTTCTGCAATAACTTGTTCCTTATATGCTTCTGCATCCTGCAACATTCTTTGTGCTTCTCCTCTCGCTTCGGGGACTAAGCCATTTGCGTATGTCTCAGCCTCGTTCCTAGCACGAACTTCGTCTTCTCTTGCTTTTATAACATCATCGAACGCTTCTTGAACTTGATTAGGAGGGGAAGAATCTTCGATATTCACGATAACAACCTCAAGTCCAGTATTGTATTTGTTGAGATAGCGTTGAAGCCTAGTCTTTACTTCTTGGGCTATGACCTCACGACCAGTTGTTAAGGCATCATCCATAATTGAGCCTCCGACTACATGCCTCAAAGCACTTTCTGTTGCTTGAACTAAGCTTGCATCGGCATCTCTTATATCTAGTACATATTTCTTTGGATCTGCTATTTGGTACTGAACGGAGACAGTAACATCAACGATATTCTCATCCTTTGTTAACATGAGGGCATCGTGCCTATGAGGTCTAACTCGAACAACGTCAACCACGGATACAGAATCAACGATTGGAGGATTCCATCTTAACCCTGGGCCTTTAATTTCAGAGAATTCACCAAATCTGAGTATCACCGATCTTTCAGCTTCCTCTACCTGGTAGACTCCGAGTGCGCCGTATGCAAAAACTGCAAAAACGAAACCATAAGCAGCGGTTTTCATTGAAAAACCTCCTCCCGATGATGAGCCTCCTGAAGACCCCCCACCAAAAATAGAATCTACTTTTTCTTTAACTTTTTTTATTACTTCATCAATCTCTGGAGGAGTGTCATTCCTTCCCCACGGATCTTTATTATCATTTCCATTCCAAGACATTTATATTGCTTCCTGTGTTTGTTTATTATTGATTAAGGTGAAACCTTCAACATCTAATAACTTTATGAGGTCATTTTGATAACTTTCAAGGTGTAATTCTATCAGACCTTGTTCAGATATTCTCTCTTCTAAGACACCTCCAGAAGAATAAAGCTCTGCCCTTAACCAGCCCAGATCTGAACTTAAGCTAATCCAATTTGAAGTTATCTTACCTTTTAGATTGAAATTTATAGAATCAAACAAACTTTCAAATCCTTTATAAGTAGTAGAAGACAGCCAAATTTGATTATGGCTATTTTTGGAGTTCTCTTCTAAATTTGAGATATCTAATTTATCGCATTTATTATTTACTCTTATACAAGGTTTTTTTGATAAACCTAAATCATTAAGGATCTTCTCTACCTCTTGAACTTTAAATCTATGATCTTTGTCTGATATGTCTACTACATGTAATAAGAGGTCAGCAGAACTTAGGTCATCTAAAGTTGCTTTGAAGGATTCAATAAGTTGAGTAGGTAAATTAGAAATAAAACCTACAGTATCAGAGAATAAAACATTCTTGAGTTCTTGCTTGTTGTTCTTTCTAGTTACAGAATCCAGTGTGGCAAAAGGCTTGTCAGCAGCATATAAATTATTTTGAGTAAGGTAATTAAATAAAGTAGTTTTTCCAGCATTTGTATAGCCCACAAGCGCAACGACATTTTCCTTACCCTTACTCCTTGCGTAACGATTTACTTCCTTTTGATTGTGAGCTCTATCTAATCTCTTTTTTAGACTCTTAATTCTATGGCCAATTAATCTTCTATCAGTTTCTAATTGTGTTTCTCCTGGTCCTCTCAGACCAATTCCACCCTTTTGCCTTTCTAAATGACTCCAGCCTCTTACAAGCCTTGTTGATAAATGTGTTAATTGGGCCAACTCTACCTGAAGTTTACCGATATGACTGCTCGCTCGTGTTGCAAATATATCTAATATCAAAGAAGTCCTATCTAAAACTCTCGCTCCTAAGAATTTTTCTAAATTTCTTTCTTGAGATGGGGTCAAATCATTATTAAATATTACTATATGTGCTTTATTAGATTTAACTAGCTCCTTAATCTCTTCTAGTTTCCCTTGTTTAATAAAGAAATTAGGAGAAGGTCGGTCTATTTTTCCTGAGACCTCAGCCATAACTTGCGTCCCTGAAGATAGACATAACTCTTTAAATTCTTGCAATGCTTCTAACTGCAAATCTTTATTCAAAGAGAATCTATCAATATGAACAATTATTGATAAGGGAATTTCTGTCTCTTGATTCATCATTTTTCTAAGATCAAGTTCTTTACTAGGTGTGAAAGTTTTGAGTTGTTTTCGAACATTAATAAATCTTCCCAACTATTGATCCAGGTCATTTGTCTTTTAGCAAGTTGTCTTGTCGCATTAATTGACTTATCAATCATATCATCAAGGTTAATATCTCCTTCTAAAAAGTTACATACTTGTCTATAACCAATACTTTTCATAGATTGAGAGTTTCTTGTCATATCATTTAGAGATAAGATTTTTTCGACCTCTTCCACAAGACCTTTATCCATCATATTTTGAAATCTAGTCGCAACTGACTCACGATGAAAGTCCCTATCTTCAGGTTTAATCGCTATTTGTATAAGTTCAGAAGAGCTAATTAACTCATTTATCTCCCTTTTATGTTCTACTCTCCATCGAGAAAATTTTTTACCAGTGGCTTTAAATACCTCCAATGCTCTTTTAATTCTCTGAGAATCATTTGGATGAATTTTTAAAGCAGACTCGAGATCTACATTTTCTAGATATTGATACATTTCTCTTATGCCCTTTTCTTCAAACTCTTTTTCTAAAGCTGACCTAATTTCATTACTCACCGAAGGTAATCTTGATATGCCATTTATAAGATGATGAAAATACATCATAGTGCCTCCAACAAGAACTGGTATTTTATTTGCTTCGAAAGCTTGATTAACTCTTTTCAAACAATCATTTTGAAATTTTGCTGTTGAATAATTTTCTGAGGGTTCCAAAATATCTATTAACTCATGTGGATAAACTTTAAGAACTTCTTTAGAAGGTTTCCCGCTTCCGATATCTAGATTTTTGTATACTTGGACAGAGTCAACACTAATAATCTCAATTGGAATCTGTTGATATAAATCAACGGCCAGATCTGTTTTACCAACCCCAGTAGGCCCCATGATTGATAGAATCAATTTGTCTTTCAAAATATATACACTAGTTAAATACTGAAAAAAAACCGGCTAGATAGCCGGTTTTTTTATAATAATCGATTTCTAAGTTAAATCATAACCTCTTTCTTCATGTTCCACGACATCTAAGCCTTCATATTCTTCTTCTTCGGTTACTCGCAATGAAGTGAAAGATCCAATGAATTTTAATATGACCCATGAAGCGACAGCAGTCCATAACCCAATTACAAAAATTCCTTTAAATTGAATAAGTAATTGTTCCATTGATACCCATGATTCGCCAGCACTAGATCCTAAGAATCCACCTTGGACACCCAAAAAACTGACCATAATTATTCCAATGATTCCTCCGACGCCATGCACTGGAAAAACATCTAAAGAGTCATCTATACCAAAAACACCTTTTACAGTTTGCGTAGCATAAAAGCATATTGAACCAGCCATTAAACCAATCAGTAACGCACCTTCTGGACCTACACTACCAGCAGCAGGTGTTATCGTAGCAAGGCCTGCAACCATTCCTGTAGCTATTCCTACAATAGTTGGTTTACCGCCCTTCAACCATTCAATGGCCATCCATGTTAGAGCTCCTGTAGCTGCACTTATGTGTGTAACCAACATAGCCATGCCTGCTAAGCCATCAGCAGCCCATGAACTACCAGCATTGAAGCCAAACCAACCTACCCAAAGCATAGCGGCACCAGTAACTACCATAGTACGATTATGCGGCGGCATGGCTGTAGAGGGAAAACCTTTTCTTGGGCCAAGCACAATAGCAATGACTAATGCACCTACTCCACAAGTTAGATGAACTACTAGGCCTCCAGCAAAATCTTTAACATCAGCTAAATATCCACCACCCCATATCATATGGCAAGCTGGTAGATATACCGCAGTGAACCAAAGAAGAGAAAATAGGCACATAGCTCCAAATTTCATTCTTTCAGCGAAAGCGCCAACCACCAAAGCAGGAGTGATAATTGCGAAGGTCATCTGAAAAATAACGAATAAAGAATGTGGCATTGTAGTGCCTGGAGCAAGAGTGTCTCTACCTATACCACTTAGAAAAAACGCACTAGTTCCACCGATGAAGGCATTACCTTCCGTAAAAGCAAGACTATAGCCGTAAATAACCCAAGCAACAGACACAATGCAAGCTATTGCAAAGCACTGCATTAGTACAGAGATTGCATTTTTACTTCTCACTAGTCCAGCATAGAATAATGATAATCCTGGCAAAGTCATAAAAAGAACTAAGGCAGTTGAAGTAAGTATCCAAGCTGTGTCACCTGAATTTAGCTCATCAGCTGAAATGCTAAAAGAAAATAAAGCTACTGAAAGAAGTAATAATTTTTTAATCATTTTTTACCTATTTTTATAAGGCATCTTCGTTAAGTTCTCCTGTTCGAATTCGAACAACTTGTTCTAATGAAGATACAAATATTTTTCCATCTCCTATTTTTCCGGTGTTAGAGACTTGCGAAATAGCATCTATAACCTTATCCGCATTGTCATCACTTACCGCTACTTCAATCTTCGTCTTAGGTAAGAAATCAACGACATATTCTGAACCTCTATACAATTCAGTGTGTCCCTTTTGTCTCCCAAAACCTTTAACATCTGTAATAGTTAGACCAGTAACCCCAACTTCAGATAAAGCTTCTCTCACTTCGTCTAATTTATATGGTTTGATTATTGCTGTTATTAATTTCATGAAAAACTCCTAAATAATTGGTCTAGTAACTATAAATTGAAATAACTGTTTATCAAATAGAAAACCTCTCATCTGGTATATGCAATCCTAGTGCCAAATTGTAATAAAAAGTGTATTTAAGGGTAAAAAAGGGTTTCAGGAGTTATATGATTTTTTTGATGTAATAAAATGGTGCAATCTAGAGCAGGCCGCACCAAAAAGTTGCTTGAACTTTTTATTTTAGAGAAACTAAATGATAAAACTTAAATTGCAACTTTAGATCCCTCTATAAAACTAAGAATATCCTCAGTTTTATATAAAATCTTTCCTTCTATCTTGTAGTAACAGGGTCCTTTAAATTCTCTTCTCCAGGCCTCTAGTGTTCTTTCGCTGCACATAAGAATTTCTGCAGCTTTTTTGGGTTTAATAAGTTTTAAGTCCATAATTATATTGAGTTAACATCCTTGTTATCAAAGTAAATCCATTTACGCTCAAAAAATGAATAGGTGACCTAAATAAAGGTCACCTATTTTTTTATTATGCAAAAGATTTGACATAATTTTGCGCAGCGTTATTTGAAATCAGGATAAGCCTCTACTCCGATCTCAGCTTTATCTAGTCCCATTTCTTCATCTTCTTCTGATGCTCTAATTCCTACTATAGAGTCAAGAACCTTTAGAACAACAAAACTAGTTATAAATACCCAGGAGAATATGATTAAAGCTCCTAAGAATTGAGTACTGAATGCTCCTGCCCCTGATAATGGAGTTGCCATAATTCCCCAGATACCGACGGTACCATGGGCAGATATAGCGCCTACCGGATCATCTATCTTCAATTTTGTATCTAAGATAATCACTGAGAAATATACAATTACGCCACCGATAAGACCTATCAATGTTGCTAAACCACCAGTAGGTGTATCGGGAGCAGCTGTTATAGCTACTAATCCAGCAATAGCTCCATTAATCGCCATAGTTACATCAGCTTTACCACTGAATATTTTACTGGCAAATAAGGCACCTAGTACACCTCCAGCAGCGGCCATATTAGTATTTAGAAATACCTGACCTACGGCTATGGCATCAGCAGCTGTATTAATAGCCAACTGAGAACCACCATTAAAACCAAACCAACCTAACCAAAGCACCAAAGCACCTAAGGCTGCTATTGGTATATTAGATCCAGGAATAGCATAAACAGATCCGTTGTCTCCATATTTTCCTTTCCTAGCCCCTAAAATAGTAACGGCGGCTAGAGCAGCTGCAGCACCACAAAGATGAACAACTCCTGACCCAGCGAAATCAGTATAACCAAGAGCGTCTAGTCCGCCCCCACCCCATTTCCAGTAACCTTGCACAGGATAGATGAAACCTGTTAATACAACTGCAAATGCGAAGAAAGGCAGCAATTTCATCCTTTCGGCTACTGCACCTGAAACTATAGACATAGCAGTTGCAACGAATACAACTTGGAAAAAGAAGTCTGATCCTTCTGAGTAGGACCCATAAGACATGTCTTGATCACCCATTCCAAGCCCTAGATAAGATAAGCTAAATCCAGGTATCCAAGCTGAAACTGCCGAATCCCCAGGATACATTATGAAAAAGCCACATACCAAATACATTACACAAGCTATAGAAAATAGACCAAGGTTCTTAGTTACTATCTCTGCAGCGTTTTTTGAACGAACCAATCCAGCTTCCAACATAGTGAAACCTGCAGCCATCCACATGACTAAAGCACCACTCATCAGAAGGTAGAAGGTATTAAGCGCAAATTCTATTTCTGTCATTTTATCTCCTTAATTTATAGCGCGTCTTCGTTTAGATCTCCGGTCCTAATTCGAACCAGTTGATTAAGATCTACAACAAAAATTTTACCGTCACCTATTTTGTTTGAATTAGCAGAAGTACTTATAGCTTCTACAACCTCGTCAGCTTTATCATCAGATACTGCAATCTCGAGCTTTGTTTTTGGTAACAAATCTACTTCGTATTCAGATCCTCTATAAAGCTCTGTATGGCCTTTTTGTCTGCCATAACCTTTTACATCTGTCACAGTCAATCCAGAAACACCTACGCTTAAAAGGGCTTCCCTGACTTCGTCAAGCTTAAAAGGTTTAATAACTGCTGTTATTAACTTCATTATTTTCTCCTTAAAAATTTTAGAAAAATACAGAAATTAATATGCAATCTATATGCCAATCCCTTTATAGGCTAATTTTGCGTATTTTGTATTAAGATGTTCTAAGACTGTGCTTAGATAGCAAAACTAGCTCTAGAATCGTGCAGACAGTTCATCTATTTAATGGTTCGCTGAGATGATCAAGTATTACTCCCAAGGCCCCTCGGTTTTGATTAAATACATCTAAAGCTGCCTTGCCCTTTGTATATAAAGTAACATCATCGTCCATTAGATCTAAAAACTCTTTTGAAATCTCATCTGCACTATGAACGATCTTTAAAGCTTGGTTAGCTCTCAGTTGGTCAGATATATCAGAGAAGTTTCTTAAACTAGAACCGGTTAATAAAGCTAAGCTTTGTGCAGATGGTTCGAGAAGATTTTGTCCACCGTGGTCAATTAGGCTACCTCCGACGAAAGCAACATCTGCTAGTGAATATAAAAAATTTAGTTCACCAATAGTATCGCCTAAAAGTACTTGGATATTATTACCCACTTCTGATTTTTTAGATCTTGAGGCAAATGATAAACCTGAATCTTTGATAATTTTTTTAACTTTATCAAATCTTTCGAGGTGTCTAGGCACCAATATAAGTAAAGCATTTGGCAGTCTTTTATGTATCATTTTGAAGGCATTTAAAATTATATCTTCTTCTCCTTCATGAGTGCTTGATGCAATTAGCGTCGGTCTCAATTTCCCTTCTATGGACCAGCTTTGTCGGATGGACTTTGATATTTCATGAAGTTCATCTGGAACGTCCTGATCAAATTTTAAATTGCCACAAAGATAAATTTTTTTGTCCTTTATAATTTCCATAAAACGAGATTTATCAGATTCGAATTGAGCTAAAAGAATGTCTAAGGAATAGAGTGCTGGTTTAATTAAAGCAGAAAATTTAAGATAATTACTTTTAGACTTCTCTGACAATCTTGCATTAACTAGTGCTGTATATATTGCTTTTCTTTTGCAACTGAAAATTAAGTTAGGCCATATTTCAGTTTCTATAAGAATTAGCATTCGTGGTTTCCATCTTTCCAAGAATAGATCAATGAAAAAAGGTATATCAACAGGTAGGTACTGATGCTTAATTTTACTACCAAGTCTCTCGAGTAATAATTTAGAGCCTGTTGGTGTTGTGGTGGTTACTAATATTTCAGAATCAGGAAAGTCTTCTATTAGTTTCCTTAATAAAGACATTGACGCGTTAACCTCTCCTACAGATACAGCATGAATCCATATAATAGATTTATCTTCTGAAGGTTTATTCTTGCTAAGGCCTAACCTTTCACCCCATCTATATAAATATTCCCTATTATTTAAACTCTTCCAACATAATCGCAAAAAATAGACAGGCAGTAATAAGGAAAATAAAGCTGTGTAGAGGTTTCTAGACATGAGGCTATGCTAACATAGCCATTATTCCTTAATTAAATTAATAATTGTGATAGTAGTAACCGGCAGTAATGGATTTATAGGATCAAATCTAATAAAAGGTCTTAACAAAGAAGGCTATAAGGATATCATCGCTGTAGATGATCATTCCAATCCTGAGCTCAAAGAAAATATTGCACATTGTGATATTCAAGAATATGTAGAAATAGATGAATTCCTTCGTGATGTTCAACAAAATAAGATTGATGGATCAGATCTTAGAGCAATTTTTCATCAAGGGGCCTGTTCTAATACTATGGAATGGGATGCAGAATACTTATATAAGAATAATCTTTTGTATTCAAAAGAGCTTTTAAATTTATCAAAGAAATCTAATACACCACTAATATACGCCTCTTCCGCCTCTGTATACGGGAGCGGTAAGGTTTTCGAGGAGTCTATAGAAAATGAGGACCCGATAAATTTGTATGCATATTCCAAATTTAAATTTGATCAGTTAGTAAGACAAGAATTGAACCAAAATCATACTCAAATTGTGGGATTGAGATACTTTAATGTTTATGGGCCCCAAGAAAACCACAAAGGTAATATGGCAAGCGTTGCTTATCATCTGCATAATCAATTGAAAAGTAATAACAAGATAAAGCTATTTGAAGGATCTGATGGATTTGACGATGGAGAGCAACGAAGAGACTTTATATATGTAGAAGATGTAGTAAAAGTAAATCTTTGGTTTCTAAAAAATATAACGATTTCGGGAATATTCAATGTTGGTACTGGAAAAAGTCAGACGTTTAATGATGTTGCTAACGCAGTTATAGATTGGAATGGAAAAGGTAAGATAGAATATATTAAATTTCCAGAAAATCTCAAAGGCGCTTATCAGAGTTTTACAGAGGCGAATATATCTAAATTAAGAGAAGCTGGTTACAACGATGAATTCCTCAGTGTCCAGGAAGGTGTAAAATGCTATATAGATAGTCTAGAGGCTTGGCCAAAAAATGAACCACCCAAATAATCTGCTTAAAAATAAAGATCCTCAATTCTCTGTAAACCTTTTTTCCCCTAAGAATATAATAACTTGGTTAGGAGTTATTTTTCTAAGATTGTTATCAATGCTTCCTTACAAAATTCTGATGAGAATTGGCAACTCCACCGGAAACTTAATATACAAAGCTAGCCCACATAGAAAAGAAATAAGCAGGACTAACATCAATAGATGTCTTGATATTGAAGGCGAAATTTTAGAAAAAGTTGTTCGCTTAAATTTTCAAGCTGTTGGAAGAGGAATCTTCGAAATGGCACTTGCTTGGTGGGCTTCTGATTACAGAATCAAAAAGTTAGACACAAAATTAATCAATGGGGACTTATTAAGAAATCAAGAGACTGGTGTTCTAGTTCTTATCAAGCACTCTACACATCTAGAATTAGATTTGAGGCTATTAAGTCAATTTTTTAATTTGACAGGGATGTATAAAATACAAACAAATGATGTAATCAACTATGTAATGATCAAAGCTAGAAATAATTACATAAAAGGCTCATTAACAAATAAAGAAGCTCTCAAAGCTATTAGATGGATACGTTCTGGAGAAATTTTTCTTTATGCTGCGGATCAAGATTACGGTTCTAAAGTCTCTAGGATGATTCCTTTTTTTGGATATGATGCTGCCACAGTTACCTTTCCTGCTCTCTTTGCGAACAAAAATATTAAGATAGTATTTGCTGACGTGTCTAAAGTAGAAGATGTTTATGAAATCGAGCTTCATGAATTAGAAAACGAAAAAGATGAAGAAGTTTTTCTAACACAAATGAACAAACATTATGAAAAATTTATAAAAAAGGAACCTGAAGGCTATCTTTGGATGCACAGACGTTTTAAATCGAACCCAGAAGGTTCAATTTATTCACCCTGGGCGAGGAGAGAGAAAAAAAGGAAGAAAAGGAGATTCGAAAGAGAGTCAAATTAACGCATCTTTGAAATGATATTTGTTGTAGATAAACCATCAACTAGTGGAACGGTTACTACCCTGCCACCAGACTCTGTTACCACTTTATATCCAACTATTTCCTTTACCTTGTAATCTCCTCCTTTAACCAAGATATTAGGCTTTATGGCTTTTATAAGTTTAATAGGAGTTTTATCTTCAAAAACAACCACCTTATCTACACACTTTAAAGATGCTAAAACTTCTGCCCTGTGCACTAGATTATTTAATGGCCTTCCCTTACCTTTTAGAGCTTTTACTGATTGATCTGAGTTGATACCAACAATCAGTTCATCTCCAAGTTGTTTAGCAGCCTTGAGGTATCTAATATGTCCAGCATGAAGGATATCAAAACAACCATTAGTAAAAACGATCTTTTTATTTCTTTTGCGAAGATCATTTGAGTATGACTCGGACTCATCTATAGATAAAAAGGGTTCTGCTTGATTTAAGAGGGGACTAATCTCTGGTTGACTAACTGTTGCTGTTCCTGATTTTCCTACAACTATTCCAGCGGCAATATTAGCCAGTTTTATTGAATCTGACAGACTAAAACCTCCGGCAAGTCCTGCACCAATACTTGCAATGACGGTATCTCCAGCACCCGATACATCGAAGACATCTTTTGCTTCTGTTGAGAAATCAAACCTGGCAACCCTTCCATTTACATTCTCGAGTAAAGTCATGCCTTTCGAACCTCTTGTTATTAAAAGTGAATCTAATTTTAGAGACTTAATTAACTCTTTACCTTTTTTTGTAATATCAGCTTCTCTTTTAATACTGCCAACAACTCTTTCAAACTCCAAGAAGTTTGGAGTAATGATATTTGCTGATTTATATTTAGTAAAATCATCACCTTTAGGGTCTATTAAAATTATTTTATTTAGTTTTTTCGCTTCTCTTATAAGTGCAGGTATATTTTTTAGAGTGCCTTTCCCGTAATCAGAAATAATCAATACATTATTCTTTTTCAGGTTTATATGCTTTTTGTAGTTGGATAAAGTGGAAGTCCAGTCCTCATCAGTAAATTCTTCTTCTTCGTCTATTCTAATGAGTTGTTGTTGTGCAGCTAACAGTCTTAACTTGGTAATAGTAGGATGCTTAGATACACTTATTACATTTTTAATGTTGTTTTGTTTAAGTAATGCTTTAATTTGTTTAGAAGAGTTATCTCTTCCAGTTACACCAATTAAAGTAACATTAGTCCCTAAGCTAGATAAATTAAGTGCCACATTTGCTGCACCGCCCAATCTAATTTCTTCTTTGGATGGTTTTAGAACGGGAACCGGTGCTTCTGGTGAAACCCTATCAACACTTCCAGATACATATCTATCTAATATGATGTCTCCAAAAACGACAACATTTCCTTTCGATAACATTTTAAGATTCATACACCTATCAATTATATACCTTGAGATACTATTGCTGATCTATATTATTTAAATAAGTATTTCACTTAAAGTAATTAATTTTTTATATATAGACTAACGCTATGCCAATTAACCTACCAATAGATATTAATAAAGTAAAAGGCTTCTTAGACCCTATAGAAGGTGAAGCTATTTATTCTTATGCTAAAGAATATACTAAGAATGGTCATGCTTTGGAGATTGGAAGTTACTGCGGTAAGTCTGCCGTATATATAGGCTCAGCAGTCAAAGAAAATAATCAAAGACTATATTCAATAGATCATCATAAAGGTTCTGAAGAACAACAACCGGGAGAGGAGTTTTTTGATCCAGACCTTGTAAATAAACAAGGGAATGGGATTGATACACTTCCACACTTTCTGGAGACTATTAGATTATCTAATCTTGAGAAGATTGTAATTCCTATAGTTTCATCATCGAAAGAGGCTTATGAAGATTTAAAAATAGACTTCAATATGGTTTTTATAGATGGAGGTCATAGCGAGGAAGCTGCTCAATATGACTATAGAATGTGGTCTAAGAGATTAAATCCTGGAGGTTTATTAGCAATACATGATGTCTTTCCAAATCCAGAAGATGGTGGCAGACCTCCTTATAATATTTATTTAAAAGCTCTTGAAAGTGGAGATTTCCAAGAAATAGAATTGATTAAATCTCTTAGTCTATTGAAGAAGTTGGACTAGGTACTTTAAACCCAAGATTTAGAAAATAGTTCTGAGCCTGGAGAAAAATGATATAAAGCATCTGCTGCTAACAATACGGCTCCTGCTGTCCAAGTTGGTTTCTCTACCGGCCAAAACTTTTTATCCGTATATACATAACCTGTCCAATACAATCCGTCTTTTTCGTCACGCCATTGATGTAAAGAATTAAAAAGAGCCTCAGCCTCATGGAGCAGTCCTATTTTTACAAGAGCTGTTACTAGCTCAGAACTTTCCGCAACAGTCACCCATGGCTCTTCTTTAACACACTTACATCCCATATCTTCCACTAAAAATTCTGCCCACTTAGAATTTATCTGTTCAATGCTCTTTTCTTTATCATAAACGCCGCATAAAACAGGATAGTACCAATCCATACTGTATCTCGATTTACTTTCCCAACTTCTATCATATCTTTCTGGATTTTCATTAATTGAGTATTTTAGTTTTTTCATTGAGAGCAGAATGTCCTCTGAAGACTTACCGAAAAGATTAAAAATTGCAGCTGAGCACTCTAAGCTCTTATAAATCGAGCTGCTGCCAGTAATCAATGAATCATCCAGTATCTCTTTACCTTCTTCAGATGCCCAATAAATATCACCATTCTCTGTTTGCATTGAGAGCACAAAATCTATTGCCTTCGATAAAGTAGGCAGCATTTTTTCAATAAAAATTTTGTCTTCAAAGATTAAATAGTAATGCCATAATCCAGTTGCGATATATGCAGAAAAGTTAGTTTCCCTTCTTTTAGTCATGGGAATGGAGTTCAAGTATTCCGCATACCAAGAACCATCAGTCAGTTGATTATCTCTTAACCATAAGAATGCTTTCTCACTTTCTACCTTTTTTTTTGCTATCGAAAGACCCATCGCTGCTTCAATGTGGTCCCAAGGATCTAGTTTCTCCTCAGATTCCCATGGGATAGAGCCATCTTCATTTTGAACAGACAAGATGTAGTCTATTGAGTTGCTGTAAAACTCTAGGTTAGAACTTCGCATCTAGATGGGCTTTCTAAAATACATTACGAGACTTTTACCAATAAGCGGCTGAAGAATCGCTTCTAATATTTTTGTAAAAAGAGGCTTTTTCATTAAATCCCATACCAATAGCTTATGGTAAATCTTCACTGCATATGAAGTTTCTTTTGTATCCCAGAATAGACATTGAAGCCACCAATAAGGGGAGTGTAATCCATGTGCCCAATGAAAAGACTCATATTTTAAACCATTTAGAACCGCTAATTCCTTTAATTGATTGTGTTTAAAGATCCTTACATGGCCTCCAGGTGTCTTTGAATATTCTTCACTCAATTTCCAGCAAATTAACTCAGGTAAATATCTTGGAACACTGAGTGCCATTATTCCACCTGGCCTTAGAACTCTAACTAATTCTTTAATTGAGTCTTCTGGGGAGTCTACATGCTCTAAAACTTCACTACACATAACCGCATCAAATGAAGAACTCTCAACTGGAATATCGTTGATATTACATACCCCAAAAGTACAAAAAGTATCAAGCCCTGAAAGATCAAAATCTTTTAATCTAGACTTTGCCGTATTTAAGTCCTCTAAGGAAAGGTCTAAGCCTATGACATTTGCAGGAGTTTCCAATAAAGCGCCTATAGAATGCCTCCCTTCACCGCAACCCATGTCCAGTAATAGTTGATCCTTTTCAAGATTAAGTTTTTTATACTTTATTGTGTTCATTGTTAAAAGATTCGATTGCTTCTTTGAAAGAAGATTCATAAAAACCAGCTGCAATCTTCCAATCAAACTTAGACTCCATTCTTTGCCTACCTTTTATAGAGAGTTCTTTCATTCTCTCTTGATTATTAAATAAGTGTATCACTGCCTCCTCTATTTCCCATGCTGAAGAAGATGGTATTTTGAAAGCACAATCACCCACAACTTCTTTTAATCCACCAGAATGGGTACTGATAAGGGGCACACCGCAGGCCATAGCTTCTCCAGCACCAAAACCAAAGCCTTCGTATAGAGATGGAATAACAGCTATTTGTGAAGAATGATATAAGTCAACAATTTCATTCTCACTAATGCCAGACTTAAAAGTAATTACGTCATTCAGCTCTAGATTATCTATCAGTCTGCTAACTTCACTATCGGAAGGTGATTTTCCTATGACAGTCAATTTTGTTTTTGGGAAATGTCTCAAAATCTTTGGCAGAGCTTCTACTAAATACTTTAATCCTTTCAGTGGAATATCAGCACTTGCGGTAGTGATGATCCTATTCTCTTCAATTAAATCTAATGGCCCAGGTATGAACTTATGAATATCAATCCCATTTAAAATTACTTCTATCTTATGGGCTTCCACTAAGAACTCTTCAACTATATCTGCTTTGGAAGGCCCACTCACACAAATAATTTTATTTAATTTTGGGGCAACTCTCTTCTGCATTGGAAGAAAATTATGCCACCTAATGGATGAGAGCTTTGCCTTCCAGTTGGTTGCATTCTGCATCTCAAGTTTATGATCTTTTGTAATTGGATGATGGATAGTCACAACAAGAGGTAGGATATGCTGAATCTTTAAAAGAGAGCTGCATAAGGATTGATTATCTAAAATAATATCAAAATCTTTTTTACTATTTTTTAGGTATTTATGCACTCTTTTGCCATAAGTATAAGGTTCAGGGAATCCGCCTGTCATAACTGTTAACCATTCGTAGAGATCTAAAGGTCTAAACAATAAACCAAGACTAAATACCTTTAATCGATGATCTGTCTCAAACATTCCTAGACTAGGAATTTTAATTAATTTGATGGAATTATTTAGCTCAGGATAAGGTGGACCAGATAAAACAGAGACTTCATGGCCCAAATCATGTAAAGCTTTGCTTAAGTGTTTTATGTAAATACCCTGTCCACCAGAATAAGGATGGCTTCGATAGCTTAATAGTCCAATCTTCAAATTAACTTCCTTGTAACCTTTTATATAATTTTGAATATACTTTATTGTGTTGTTTTATACTCCGTAAAATCCTGTCCTTATCTTTAGAAATTGCTCTTAGATGTAAAAAATATGAGAATTTTCTTTTAGATGAATCAAGATCAAAAGTAATTAATTCTTTTTGGTTGAAGAAAAAATTTGAAGTTTTTGCGTCTCCATGGCTGAATTTTATCCAGCTCATCCTTTTAAAGAAAGCTGCTATTCTTGAAACCATTAGATCCGTATTAATATTTTGTTCTATTGCCTCATCCAATCTTTTTCCCTCTATTTCTTCAGTTACTAAAAATGATTCTCTATAACCTAAAATACCATTTCCTTCGTATATGGATACTGGTTTAGCGGTCCTTATCCCAATAGATTTAAGCCATTGAATTGTTAACCAAGAATTATAGGCTCTTGTTTTTTTAAATAATCTAGAGGTTCCATGCAATAGATTTTTTATCCTGTATTTCTTTATATAGAGATATTTATCCTGTACTAAAACTTTTACAATCAAGTGTCCCTTTTCATTTTTTATAACCTCGCCATTACGAATTAATAAATTTTCATCTCTAAAAAATGGCAAGAACTGATTTGGATCAAAGCTTTTCTTAATAAGCCATCTGCCAGATGGACAGTTAGGTTGTATAAATGAACTTTCTTTAGATAATATTTGTGAAGATTTAAGTGAAAACTCCTTAAGGGTCGGTTTCAGGTACATAGAGAATGCTCTATCTAATATCTTTCTTAGGATGCTTTTATGTCTAGTAATTAAATCTCTAAAAGAACAATTATAGTAAGTCATCATAAACCGGTAGAAATCTCTTTCCGTTAAATTAAATTGGATAGCAGAATGGATAAAACCTCCTAAATCTTTGACAATCCACCTAAGCGGAACAGAAGATCTTATTTGAGCCCTATGCAAATCAATCAAGTAAATTTCAATGTTATTAAAATCAATTTCTTCTTTTATATGAAAGTGACAAAGATATAAATCTCTATGATTTAGACCACTCAAGTGCATCCTACGAATCAATTTTGCTGCAGACTCTATTAGATAAAGCTTCTGTTTGAATGAAAGATCTTTATGAAGATCTTTTAAAAAAAAGTCTTCGAGTGATATTGTTTTATAAAGTTCTTCAGTAACTAAAAAAGAACAGGATTGAGCTGGATTTAAACCTTTCTTACCAAATCCCTTGATTTGTGGGCAATTGATAGAATGTTTAGACAAGTGATTTAAAGCTTCATATTCTCTTTGAGCCCCTACAACAGGTATCTTGACTTGAAAAAGATTTTTAAAGATTTCTTTCCAACCAACTGAGCCATGATATTTTATAAAATAACTTCTATCTTGAATTTCAAATTTCTTTGTAACGCGATTTTCGTATTTTCTGAAAACTATCCCGTCGATGTTTTGAGCAACACTAAAAGTCTCTCTATCTTCAAAGAGTTGTTTGAGGTCTTTATCTAAAAAACGGACTTTTTTCATTAGAATACTTCTTCAATAAAGTCTGCCACAAAATTGAATCTAGAAAAGAAATAATCACTAACAGCTAAAGGCTTAATTAGATGCTTCACTTGGGTTAATTTCTCATTGGATATATTTTTTTCCAAAAGAAGATTAAATTTTTCTTGCTCGAATTCTCCTTCTACTACGAACCCAGATTTATGTTTTAAAACTTCACCTGAAAAACCAACTTCTCTAGAAACTAAAGAAGGCAGGCCAGAGACTAAAGCTTCTATTATTATGTTTCCGGCGGCCTCTTCTCTCGCAGGATGAACTAACAGGTGAGATGACTTCATAAAAGAGGCTACATCTTTTCTAGGACCTAAAAAGATTACCTTTTTATTGAGAGATAGCTGCTCCACTAACTTTGTATATTTATCTTTATTGTCATCTCCTATAACCAATAATGTTGCTGATATATCTTGTTTTGATAAATGACTTATGCCTAATATAGCTCTGTCCAATCCTTTCCTAGAGAAGTCTGACCCTACAAACAAAATAATTCTTTCTTTTTGGGGTAGATTCAGGAGAATGTTGATATCTATAGGTTCTTGTTGATTCCAATTTTTTTCTATACCGGGAGGTATGATTAACAATCTTTCGTCCTGTGTGGAATAGAATTCTTTGAAATCTTGATATTGGTTGTCATTCAGAAGAAGGATTTTAGATTTTGAATCCTTAGAAAAAACGTCATTTTCAAATACCATAGCTTGTTTGTATCTTCTGGTGTATTTCTGTAATGGGTTCTTGTTTATTGCCTGTTTAGCAAAACAGGTATCAGCAGCAAAATATAAATCTAGACCTGGCATTTTATTGAAACCAAAAACGACATCGGGGTGGTATTCTTTGAGAGATTTAAGAGTTTTAGATACGTAAGTCCTATTCTTTGAGTAGTTTGAAAATCCTTTTTCTCCCAACTCAACTACATCTATATTTTTAGGAATCTCACCTTCCCAACTTCTTGTATAAACCTTAATTTCGTGACCCCTGGCAAGAAGCTCTTTGGTTATTCCTAGAAAATCTTTTTGTAATCCACCATAAGGAAAGTATCTATATAACAGTAATGCTAACTTTTTTTTCATAAAGATTTAAAGCTCTTCAAGAGCTCTCATAACCTCTTCAGGCTCAATAGATACAAGAGAGTGATGATAACCTTCAATATCATCTCCTATTCTAATTTTTTCGTATCCTTCTGCCTTTCTCAGAATAATTTTCTTATCCAACAAGGGAGGCGTGTATTCAGGAGAGGAAGGTCCATAAAGAGCTACTAATGGAGTTTTAACTGCAGCTGCAACATGCATTAAGCCAGAATCATTCGTAACTACACTCTCGCAATGAGCCAATAGATCTATGGCATCTACTAATGACGTCATACCAATTAAATTGATGAATTTATTCTCTTGATGTAAATCATTCAAAACTTCAATTTTTTTTCCTGTATCTGAATCATTCTTAGATCCAAAACAGAAAACATTCCACCCTTTTCTAACATAATTTTTTGCTACTTCAGAGAAGTACTTTTCTGGCCATCTTTTTGAAGGGCCAAACTCAGCTCCGGGACAAATTGCTAGGCAAGGCAAATCTAAATTTATGTTTAATTTTTTTAATTGTTCCTTTTGATTTTCTAGATCTATTTTTAAACAGGGAAAAGATAAGTTTTCTAAAGAATAATTTTCTTTTTGAACAGAAAGGGCTGCGAATTTCTCTACCATTAAACTATTAGATTGTCGTTTTAGAATCCTAATATCATTTAATAATCCATATCTCATCTCACCTAACCATCCTGTACGAATAGGTATATCAGCAAAAAAAGGAATCAATGCAGATTTAAAAGAGTTTGTAAGTATTATCGCTCTGTCGTAGTGAGATTCTTTTAGCTTTTTACCAAACTTGTATCTTGATACAAATTGAATATCTCCATGTAAATACGGAGAAACAATAGCTCTTGAAACTTCAGGCATTCTTTCCATTAAAGGTAATGACCATTTTGGAGAAAGAGTCTCAATAATACTATTAGGCTGTTCATCTTTAAGTCTTTTATAAAGAGTTTGAGCCATAACAGAATCGCCAACCCAAGATGGACCAATGATTAAAATCTTCATGATATTTATTTGATGTAGGTATGCCAGGAAGGATTTGAATCCCTTACTCCTCTTACTTGATCAAAATATGTGCTCTGTAACCTTTCAGTTATGGTGCCTCTGGAACCCGTGCCTATAGGGCTTCCGTCAAGTGAGTTTATTGGGACAACCTCTGCAGCAGTTCCTGAGAAAAAAGACTCGTCAGCTTGTAAAACATCTTCAACAGTAATCTTTTTAATTTCGTATTCTATATCTAATTCTTCAGCCAGTTCTAAGATAGTCCTTCTGGTAATACCGTCTAGGCAGGAATCTAAATCCGGTGAAAAAAGCTTGTTGTCCTTAACAATAAAAAAATTTTCTCCGCTCCCTTCTGCAATATACCCTTCCGCATCTAGCATCAATGCTTCGTCAAATCCCTCCTCAAGGGCTTCGTTTAACGCAACTATTGAATGAACGTAATTACCATTAACTTTCGAATTTGAGACAGGGTTTCTAACTTGTCTTTTGTATGAAGAAAGTTTGACTTTAATTCCTTTTTCTCTGGCTTCAGGTTCCATATATGATGGCCATTCCCAAGCCGCGACCATAGTATGAACCTTTAAATTATCTGCCCTTAATCCCATTCCCTCCGAGCCATAAAAACACATGGGCCTTATATATGCTTCTTTTAATCTATTGGCCTTTATTATATTTTGGTGGGCATTATTTATTGTCTCTTTAGAATATGGGATCTCCATATTCACCGTAGACGCAGATTTAAAAAGTCTTTCTGTATGATCATGGAGTCTAAAGATGGAAGGTCCTTTTTCAGTTCCATATGCTCTCACACCTTCAAAAACTCCTAGGCCATAGTGAAGTGTATGAGTTAATAAATGTGTATTAGCTTCTTGCCAATCTATCATCTCGCCATCGAACCAAATTTCACCGCTTATTTTTGAAAGATCCAAAACAAATTCCTTTAGTATTTTCTTATATTCTATCGATATAAATAATTTTATATAGACCAAATAGATTATTCAGCAGATATAATCTCTTAATGGAGCTTAACGAGCATATTTTTAGGGCCAATGACATTAGAGGTGTTTCATACAGGGACCTCACTGAAGAGGTTATCTACAAACTCGGAAAGGCCTTAGGTTCAGAAGCGCAAGATAGAGGTATAAATGAATTTATTATTGGGCGTGATGGAAGGCTTTCTAGTCCTGATATGTTTGAATGGCTTTCTTCTGGGGTGATTTCAACTGGGTGTGGTGTTATAGATATTGGAATTGTTACAAGCCCTATGTTTTATCATTCAACATTTTGGTTGAATTCATCTAGCGGTGTTGTGATAACTGGAAGTCACAATCCAGGTGAATATAATGGTTTCAAAATTGTTTTTAATAATCAATCTACTTCTAGTGATGAGATTCTTCTTCTCAAGAAAAGAATGCTCAATAATGATTTCAAAGATGGTTCTGGGATGATTAGGGGCGAAGCCATTGAAGAAAGCTATATAAATAAAATAGTTGAGAATATTAATCTCGAAAAAAAGCTCAATATCTCTATAGATTGTGGCAATGGTGCAGCGGGGGTTGTTGCAAAAAAAGTTTACGAAAAATTAGGGTGCAATGTTGTTGAGCTATTTGGTGAACTAGATGGATCATTTCCGAATCATCATCCCGATCCATCCAGAATAGAAAACATGCAAGACCTAATAGATAGTGTCAAAAATAATGACTCGTCAATTGGGCTGGCTTTTGATGGAGATGCAGATAGATTAGGGGTCATATCTCCAGATGGCGAAATGATATATCCCGATAGGCAAATGATCTTATTTGCCAGACAAGTTATTCAAAGTAAGCCTAATGCAAAAGTTGTATTTGATGTTAAGTGTTCAAAATTATTATCTGATGAAATATTAAAACTAGGCGGAGAACCACTTATTTGCAAAACAGGTCACACTTTTATTAAACAAAAAATCAGGCAGACAGGAGCACAAATTGGGGGTGAAATGAGCGGTCATATCTTCTTTAACGACAGGTGGCCGGGTTATGATGATGGCATCTATGCCGGAGCAAGAATGTTAGAAATAGTGGCAGCTTCTGAAAATAATATATTTATAAATATTCCAAATATGGTCTCCACTCCCGAGATAAATATTCCTGCTGATGATGATAAGAAATTTAAGATAGTTGATGAATTTATAGAGAATTCTAAATTTACTGAAGCGAATATAGTTGATATTGATGGAATAAGAGTAGAATTTAAAAAAGGATGGGGTTTATTGAGAGCTTCTAATACCTCGCCAGTTTTAGTGCTTAGATTTGAAGCTGAAACTAAAGAAGCTTTAGATAATATAAAGAATATTTTTTACCAAAACTTAAAAAAGGTATATCCAGAGGTTAGAAATTTTTAAAAATGTCCATAACTAGAATACAAGCTGAAAATATTGCTTCAGTATTGAGCGAAGGGCTTCCTTACATACAAAAATTTAAAGATAAAATCATTGTCGTTAAATATGGAGGAGCAGCTATGACAGAAGAATTGTTGAAAGAAAGCTTTACAAGAGATATTGCACTAATGCGATTAGTAGGAATGAAGCCTGTGATCGTTCATGGAGGTGGTCCACAAATAGGTAAAGAACTTGCAAGATCTGGAGTAAAGTCAGAATTTATTAATGGACTTCGAGTCACTACAAAACCTGCAATGAATGTTGTGAAGAAAGTCCTTGGAACACAAATCAATCATGAAATTGTTAAACTAATAAGAAAATTTGGTGCCAATGCTATCTCCTTTAATCACAACAAATTTCAAATTATAAAAGCTTCCAAAAAGATTGATGAGATGGGTATAGATTACGGCCTTGTAGGGAAAGTAGATAAAATTATGACTGGCGAACTGAAAAAAAGAATTGATAGAGGATTTATTCCAGTTATTGCTCCGATAGGTAAATCTGCAACTAACAACTTCTTGAATATTAATGCAGATGTTGTAGCGGGAGAAATAGCTAAATCTTTAAGAGCAGAAAAGCTAATACTCCTAACAGATGTTAAAGGAATCGAAGATTCTGAGAATAAACTCATCTCGAAAATTACCCCATCAAAGGGTCAAAAGTTACTTAAAGAGAAGTTTATTAAGGGAGGCATGAGACCAAAACTTACGGCCGCTTTAGAAGCAAAAAAGAGAGGTGTGAAGTCTTGCCACATAATTGATGGCAGAGTTCCGCATGCGGTCCTTCTAGAGGTACTCACTGAAGAGGGTGTAGGAACTATGATAAGCTAAATCTAAATATGAATCAGTTGAAGCCACGCCAATTAGATATCATGCAAAGTCTAGCTAAAATGCTAGGAGAAAAAGGTCCGGTGAAGATTACAACGTCACTTCTTGCAAATGAATGTGGAATTACTGAAGCTGCTATATACAGACATTTTCCTAGTAAAAAGAAGATATATTCTGGATTAGTGGATTTCTGCGAACAAAATATCTTTGATTTAATATCAAATATTAATTCTTCAGATGGGAGTGAACTGGAGAAAGTTAAAAAAATACTAGTCTTATTAGTAACTTTTAGTGAAAAAAATCCTGGCTTAGCAAGGCTTTTAACAAGAGAAGCCTTTTCTGTAGATGAAACCAGCCTCGATAAGAGGATTGGTCAAATGATGTCTAAAATTGAGTTACTTATTAAACAAAATCTTCAAAAGTATGAACAAGAGACGAAAGAAAAATTAAACTTGCCAACTGCTTCAGCAGCAAATTTATTACTTGCCTGCTCTGAAGGAATTATCCAACAATTCGTGAGATCTGGTTTTCAAGATTCTCCTTCAAAGAGGATAAATGATCAATTTGAATTTCTAATTTCATCCCTAAATCCTAATTAGGAATATTCTCTTCAAGATAATACTCGAACATTGGTTCGATAGTATTTTGATCTGCTAACTTACCAGTCTCTTTATCAATTTTTACTATAGACAGACCTTTTGGAGGCAGGGTTACAGATACGGGTATTCTATCAATAATCTCCTTCTTATAATCTAACCAAATCGGTAAAGCTATCGAAGATCCAAACTCTCTATCACCTAGACTCTTGGGCTGGTCGAACCCCACCCAGATTGATGTCACAATATCCTCATTATAGCCAGTAAACCAAGTGCTCTCAGCCTGATTAGTTGTGCCTGTTTTACCGGCGAAGTCATTTCTTCCTAATTCAGAAACTTTTCTAGCTGTACCTCTGACTGCAGCTTCCTTTAATATGTCATTAATCAAAAAAGCTACCCTTGGATCTATGACTTGTTCAGGCTCTTCTAAATTCTTTTCGAAAAGCACTGCTCCAGACCTATCTATAATCCTAGAGATCAAGTAAGGCTCAATCTTCTTTCCTCCATTAGCAAAAACAGAATAAGCTGCAGCATTGCTCAAAGGGTTAAGGGATGCCGTTCCTAAAGAGAGAGAAAGGTCAGCTGGAAGTCTTTGTTTATCAAATCCGAACTTCTCTGAATAGCTACGAACCTTTTCTACACCCAATTCTCTTAAAAGCCTAACTGAAACAAGGTTTCTGCTTTGTAGCAGTCCTTCTCTAAGTCTTGTGAGTCCATAGAATCTACCACTGGCATTTCTTGGCCTCCACTTTTCTTCTAACGCTTCATCCTCAAATATAATAGGCGCATCATTTATAAGTGATGAAGGAGTGAATCCTTCTTCAAAGGCTGCTGCATATAGAAAAGGTTTAAAATTCGATCCAAGCAAAGGAGAAGCTTGCTCTACTCTGTTAAATTTACTTAGAAAGAAATCATATCCGCCAACTAAAGCAATTATAGAACCAGACTTTGGATCTAATGAAATTAAAGCGCTCTGAGCATCAGGAATCTGTGTGATAGAGATAGACCCAATCAATGTATCCTCCTTCAACCAGACCAAGTCCCCTAATGAAAAAATATCTTCAAAAGATCTTGGCTTTGCTCCTCTCCTATTCTCTGAAATATAAGGTCTAGCCCAATTCAGATCTTCTGACCAAGAAATTTCAGATATCTCTCCAGTTCTTCTTAACACCTTAAGAACTTGTTGAGTATTAGTAACGACACCTAATAGACGGTTCTTGCTTTCACTATAGCTATCAAGATATTCAAATACTTCAGATAAGCCAGAATCGTCTCCAGATTCATTAGATTCTATACTTAGAGTATTTACTATCTGTGCAAGTTGTTCTTGCATTGTAGACTCAAAAAAATTCTCTGGAAAAAGATCAATTATATTGTCTGGTTTCCTAAATCCATGTCTCTTGTCGTATATTTCTAAGCCACTAATTACAGCTTTAGAGGCTTGATTTTGAAATCTAGAGTCTATGGTGGTGAAAACCTCTAAACCTTCTGAATAAGCATTCAGACCATATTCTTGGATCATATATCTTCTTACCTTTTCTGCTACATATGGTGCTTCAACTTCAGAAACTAGACCATAATAATTAGCTGTTAAAGGTGCCTGAATTGCCAGTTTAAATTGTTCCTGATGGATATATTTTAAATCTAACATTCTTTGAAGAATCCAATTTCTTCTAATAAGTGCTCGTTTAGGATTTGCTAGGGGATTTATAGTTGATGGAGCTTTAGGCAATGCAGAAATCATTGCCCATTGTGCTAAATTTAATTCTGATAAAGGCTTACCGTAATAGACTTCACTTGCTGCAGCTATACCATAAGCACGATTACCAAAAAATATTCTATTAACGTAAAACTCAAATATTTCTTGTTTTGAATAAGCTTCTTCTAGTCTATAGGCCAAAAAGATATCTTTAATTTTTCTAAAAAGACTTACATCTCTACTGGTTAAATAGTTTCCTGCTACCTGCATAGTTATAGTACTGCCACCTCCCTGAATCCTCCCAGAGACAATAATCCTATAAAGTGATCTTAAAAGACCTGTATAACTAACTCCAGAATGGTTAAAGAAATTGTCATCTTCTGCTGCTAAAACAGCATTAATATAGTGATTGGGTATATCTTCAAAATTTAGTGCCGTTCTTCTTTTTTCTCCAAATTCTCCTATCAACTTAGCATCAGATGAAAAGATTTTTAATGGAACCTGAAGTTCAATATCTCTTATAGATTCTTCATTAGGCAGCTTACTGTCAACGTATATGTTCAAGCTTGAAAGGAACATAATGAGAAGGCACATCAAGATGACACTTGCTATACCTATGTAAGTACTTGTTAATGAAATCCAATATGTTTTTAATCTATAAAACATCTAAGAGTTATAATAACCTAATGAGGCTAATAATTATCGGGCCTATGGCATCTGGTAAGTCAGTTGTAGGAAGAAGACTCTCCAAAAGAATGGGGCTAGAATTTATTGATACAGACGAAAAGATAGAGGAAGTATCTGGGGCCAGCATTTCATGGATATTTGATATTGAAGGAGAAGAAAAATTTAGAGATAGAGAATCTAAAATATTCTCTGAATTGGCCGGTCTAGATAACACATTATTATCAACTGGAGGTGGGATTATATTGCGAAAAGAAAATAGAGAAATTCTAAAAAAGAATATTGTTATTTACCTTGATGTCTCAATTCAAACGCAACTAGAAAGAACTTTGAATGATGAACAAAGACCCCTTATTAGCGGCAAAACAAATAAAGAAGCTATACTTCGTGATATGGCTGATAAAAGAAACTCTCTCTACAAAGAGTGTTCAAGTATAAAGATAAGTGAAAAAGATAGTCCTGATTTAGTTGTAGAAGAAATATTAATCAAGCTCAATGCTCTAGAAGATGGAAATACTTAATATAAAAACTGCCTCTAAGGACTACAGTGTCGTCGTTGGAAAAAATCTAATACAAAGGGATAATTTTGAAGAATCAAAGAATAGAGAAGTTTTTCTAACAGTAGATGAAAACATACCAGAAAACTTAAAACAAAAAGTAATTAGGATTCTAGAAGAAGAAGCGTCTAAATTCTCAATGCTAGAAATCAAGGCAACCGAAGAGAACAAATCCTACTCTTCTCTAGAAGTGATACATGATTCTTTAATTAATGCCGGTTACAGCAGAAATTGTATTTTGTATGCTTTAGGGGGCGGAATAATTTGTGATATGACAGGTTTTGCGGCAGCGACATATCAAAGAGGGGTGGATTTTGTATTAATACCCAGTACGCTCCTTTCGCAAGTTGATGCTTCAGTAGGAGGGAAAACAGCAATAAATCATAAGATTGGAAAAAATATGATAGGAGCATTTCATCAGCCTACTAAAGTTATTAGTGATGTGAACTTCCTCATGACATTAGAGCCTAAAGAAATTAGGGGTGGCCTTGCAGAAATAGTCAAACACGCAATTATATTAGATAAAAAATTCTTTGATTGGCTAGAGCATAATATTGAAGGGTTACTTGCATGTGATGAAGGTCTTTATGAATATGCTGTTTCTAAATCAATTAAACTAAAGGAATCTGTTGTTTCTCGAGATGAAACTGAAAAAGGAATCAGAAAATGGCTCAATTTTGGTCATACATTCGGTCATGCCATTGAAATATATGGACAATATAAACAGTTTTCTCATGGAGAGGCAGTGGCTTTGGGTATGATGATGGCAATAAATCTATCGATAAAAACATCGGGGCTGGACATTAAATCTGCAACAAGAATAAAAGAATTGGTCAAAAATATCTTGAATGAAGAGTTAATAGAAAAACAATTCAATCCTGAGGAGTTATACAAAATGATGTCTTCTGATAAGAAAAAAATTGGAGAAGTGCTTAATTTTATTACTGTCAAAGATATTGGACATGCAGAAATCATAAAAGATATAGATTCAGAAACAATACTGAAGTCGATAACTTTGTAGTACCAAACTTTCCAGAAAAGCTCTAAAAAGGTACAATAGCCGGTTCTACGCCGACCAAACTTATATAATAAATCAGCTATCTATTAAGCTGAGATGCATAAAACACTTTAGAGAATGGATAAATTGAAATTACCTTTGAAATTCGGTCTTCCTCCGAAGAAAGGTCTCTATGATCCTCAATTTGAAAAAGATTCATGTGGTGTTGGGTTAGTCGCTAATATTAAGGGAGTTCCATCCAGAGAAATAATGGATGATGCTTTCCACATAAACTCCAGAATGGATCATAGGGGTGGATGTGGTTTTGAAGAAAACACAGGAGATGGTGCAGGTATTCTAATGGCTATTCCTGATAATTTCTTTCAAATTGAGGCTAAAAAACTCAACTACAGTCTTCCGAATCAAGGGGAATATGCAGTAGGCAATATATTTCTTCCTCAAAACAAGAAGGAAAGAAATTTCTGCATAAAAGAAATCGAGAAAGTGGTCATAAATAGAGGCCTTAATTTGATTGGCTGGAGGGAGGTGCCTACCAATCCAGAAAAAGCGGATGTTGGACCAGCAGCACTTGATGCTCAGCCTTATATTTCCCAAATCTTTATAGGGAATAATAAAGCTATAAGCCAAGATGATTTTGAAAGAGAAGTTTACTTAATAAGAAAGATATTCACTCGCCTACTTAGAAATAATAATGATCTGACAGAAAGGAATCTTTTATACGCTTGCAGTCTTTCTTCAACTGTCATGGCTTATAAAGGAATGCTTACACCGGCTCAATTATTCCCCTTCTACCCTGATCTTGAAGATAAGAATTTCCAAACACATCTGGCAATGGTTCATTCGAGATTTAGCACTAATACATTCCCTTCTTGGGATAGAGCTCAACCAAATAGATATATGTGTCATAACGGTGAGATTAATACCCTTAAAGGGAATATGAATGCAATGCTTTCTAGACAAGGCCTAGCAAAGAGTGATTATTTCCAAGAACACCTAACTGACTTATTTCCTATAGCAGAACCAGATTGTACTGACTCAGGGAGCTTTGATAATGTTTTAGAATTTCTTTTGCTCAATGGAAGAAGCCTCAAAGAGTCAATCATGATGATGATACCTGAGGCCTGGCAATCTGATGTAAATATGGCAAAAGAAAAGAAAAGCTTTTATGAGTTCTCTTCTTCAGTTATGGAACCCTGGGATGGTCCCGCCTCAATAGTCTTTACCGATGGAAAATGTGTAGGAGCAGTTCTTGACAGAAACGGTCTTAGACCTAGTCGTTACTACGTTACAAAAAAAGATAAAGTGATAATGGCTTCTGAAGTTGGTGTGTTGAAAGTTGATCCAAAAGAAGTTCTTATCAAGGGAAGGTTACAACCTGGAAAAATGTTTCTAATTGATTTTGAAGAAGGAAGAATGATTCCAGATGAAGAGATTAAGGAAGAGATCTGTAATTCTAATCCTTACGAACAGTGGGTAAATGATCAGGTGGTAGACCTTGATAAAATAATAAATACTTCAGAGCATGAAAATATAAATGTAGATTTAATCCCGAGAATGCAGTCTTTTGGCTATACAACAGAAACGATGCAATTTATGCTCTTGCCTCTAGTGACTGAGTTAAGAGATCCTCTTGGTTCTATGGGTAATGATGCTGCCCTAGCCTGTCTATCTGATAAGCCTAGGCTCTTATATGATTATTTCAAACAACTATTCGCTCAAGTCACTAATCCAGCAATAGATTCGATTCGTGAAGAGGTAATAATGTCTCTTGAATGCCTTATAGGTCCTGAATCTAATCTATTAGATAGTAAGCCTGAAAATGCCCATAGGCTTAGATTGAAAAATCCAATTCTTTCTGACGCTGAGCTAGAAGTTATCAAGGATATGAGCGCGTATGGATGGAAAGCACAGGTAATAGATATAACCTATGCAAAAGATTTAGGGCAAGAAGGTATGGTAACAAGACTAGATCAAATTTGCCTAGATGCAGAAAATGCTTGTGATGAGGGATATCATTTCATTGTTCTATCTGACCGATTAGTGGATAAAAATCGTATTCCTATCAGTACTCTTCTGGCTTGTTCTACTGTGAATAATCACCTCGTCAATAATCAAAAAAGAAAGAGGATAGGAATTATCCTAGAAAGTGGTGAAGCGAGAGAAGTTCATCATCATTGTTTGCTATTTGGTTATGGTGCTGACGCAATAAATCCTTACTTAGCATTTGAAGCTATTTGGCAGGCCAAGATTGATGGGCATCTTGAAAAATCGGATATATCTGACTATAACTCTATGATAGAGGCCTATAAAAAAGGTGTGAAAAAAGGAATCATGAAGGTCATGGCAAAAATTGGTATATCTACCCTTCACTCTTACAAAGGAGCTCAAATATTTGAAGCAGTTGGTCTATCTGATGAGATTATAAATAAATGTTTTCCTGGCACTGCCAGCAGAGTTCAAGGTATTGATTTTAAAGGTTTGACTCAAGAAATGCAGAGAAGACATGACTTAGGATACCCAATAGATTATGAAGGCAAGCTTTCTGTTCTACCTAATCCTGGAGATTTTCACTGGAGAAATGGTGGAGACTCACATATGTGGGATCCCAAAACTATTTCTAGTCTGCAAGTAGCCGCCAGAACAAATAATGAAGATGCTTATTGGGAATTTGCTAAACATGCAAATCAAAATACTACAAAAAATAGCACGCTAAGAGGCTTACTCAATTTCAGAAACGTAAACAAACCGATTGATATTGAAGAAGTAGAATCAGAAAAAGAAATTGTAAAAAGATTTGCTACAGGAGCTATGAGCTTAGGCTCTATTTCGACCGAATCACATGAATCACTTGCTTTAGCAATGAATCAACTGGGAGGAAAATCTAATACCGGTGAAGGTGGAGAAGATCCAATACGATTCAAGACCTTAGAAGATGGTAGCTCTAAAAGATCTTCAATAAAGCAAGTCGCTTCTGGTAGGTTTGGTGTGACTATGTGGTATCTAACGAATGCTGACGAATTACAAATAAAGATCTCACAAGGCGCGAAACCGGGTGAAGGTGGAGAACTGCCTGGTAAAAAGGTCGATGAATACATAGCTAAAATTCGCCACTCTACTCCTGGTGTCGGTTTAATAAGCCCTCCACCACATCATGATATATATTCTATAGAAGACATTGCACAGTTGATTCATGACTTGAAAAACGCCAATCGGGCTTCTCGAATAAGTGTCAAGCTTGTATCAGAGGTGGGAGTAGGAACAATCGCTTCAGGGGTAGTAAAAGCAAAAACTGATCATTTAGTTATTGCAGGTCATGATGGTGGCACTGGCGCTTCCCCTCTCACGTCTATCAAGCATGCTGGTTTACCTTGGGAATTAGGAGTAGCTGAGACACACCAAACATTAGTCATGAATAACCTGAGATCTCGTGTGGTATTACAAACAGATGGTCAAATAAAGACCGGAAGAGATGTAGCTATAGCTGCCCTACTAGGTGCCGAAGAATTTGGATTTGCTACAGCTCCTTTAGTAACTCTGGGTTGTATTATGATGAGAAAATGCCATTTAAATACCTGTCCAGTAGGTATTGCAACGCAAGATAAAGATTTAAGGAAGAAGTTTAAGGGGCAGCCGGAGCATGTAGTAAATTATCTTTTCATGGTGGCTAAAGACTTAAGAGGAATAATGGCTGAACTGGGGTTCAAAAAAATAGAGGATATGATAGGTAGGGTCGATTGTCTGGAATCGGATATTGCAATTGATCATTGGAAAAGGAGTGGTCTAGACTTTTCTAATATTTTGCAACCTGCAGAAAAGATATTTAAAAATACTGATGTTTTTAATACTAGAAAACAAGATCATGGTTTAGAAAAAGCTCTAGATAATATTCTCATAGAAAAGAGTAAGGCTGCAATAGAAAAAGGTACCAAGGTCAGTATTGAAGAAGGAATAATAAATACTAATAGAGTTGTAGGTACTATGCTCTCAAATGAAGTTAGCAAAGTATGGGAATCTGAAGGGTTACCAGATGACACCATCAACATTAAATTAAAAGGCTCTGCAGGTCAGAGTCTAGCTGCTTGGCTGGTAAAGGGTATTACCATGACATTAGAAGGAGATGCTAATGACTTTGTAGGTAAAGGTTTGTCTGGTGGAAAGTTAATAATATATCCTCCTAAAGATAGTAGTTTTAAAGCAGAGGAGAATGTGATTCTTGGTAATGTCGCGTTATATGGAGCTACGTCAGGAGAAGCTTACTTTCGAGGTATCGCTGCAGAGAGATTCTGTGTGAGGAATAGTGGAGCCACTGTTGTGGTTGAAGGAATAGGAGATCATGGTTGCGAGTATATGACAGGCGGTAAAGCGATCATTCTCGGTGATACAGGAAGAAATTTCGGAGCTGGCATGAGTGGCGGAGAGGCTTATATCTTTGATCCAAAGAATCAGTTCAAAGAAAAATGTAATTTTGATACTTTTGAGCTTGAAGAACTAGAAGATGAAAATGAGATTTCCATACTCCATGGCCTTATCAAGAATCATCAGCAATATACGGAATCAGAGATTGCGAAAGAAATACTTAATGACTGGTCAAGTAATCTAAGGAAATTTGTAAAAGTTATGCCAACAGATTACAAACGGGTATTGAAAGAAATTAATTTAAAGAAACAGGCTGTCTAGAAATGGGAAAACCTACAGGATTTAAAGAATTTAGCAGAGCTGTTGCACCTTATAGGCCACCTAAAGAAAGACTGCTTGACTATAAAGAAATTTATACAGAACACCAAGATACGAAACTGGCAACCCAAGCATCCCGATGCATGGACTGTGGGGTACCTTTTTGTCAATCAGGAGAGGGTTGTCCTGTTTATAACCTAATACCAGAATGGAATGACCTGGTTTATCAAAATAGATGGGAAGAGGCTTTCAATAGACTTATGAAAACTAATAATTTTCCAGAAGTAACTGGTAGAGTTTGTCCAGCAGTCTGTGAGGGTGCGTGTGTACTTGGGATAACTGAAAGTCCAGTTGCCATAAAGAATCTAGAATTTGCGATAGCAGATAAAGGTTTTCAAAATGGTTGGCTAAAGCCCAATATTCCCTCGTTCAGAACAGGTAAAAAAATTGGAATTGTAGGTTCAGGGCCTGCAGGTCTATCAGCAGCTCAACAACTAAATAGTGTTGGTCATCTAGTTAAAGTTTACGAGAGAGCCGATAGAATTGGTGGATTGATGATGTATGGCATACCTAATATGAAACTAGAAAAATCTATACTCGATCAACGATTAGAACAAATGGAAGCGGAAGGTATTGAATTCATTACTAACACAGATGTAGGTGGTACAGGGCTTAATGGCATTAGTATGTCTGAACTTGAAAATTCTAATGACATCATTCTCATGACTACTGGAGCTACTAAACCGAGAGATCTTCCAATACCCAATAGAGAAGGTGTCGGAGTTCATTTTGCTATGGACTTTTTAAGAGCAAATACTAAGAGTCTCCTCGATTCGAATCATGATGATGGAATGTTTATTTCTGCCAAAGATAAGAATGTCATCGTTATTGGAGGTGGCGATACAGGAACAGACTGCATAGGAACTTCTTTGAGGCATGAATGTAAGACATTAGTTAACTTTGAAATTGCTCCTGAACCGCCCAAGGAAAGAACTGAGAATAATCCTTGGCCACTCTTCCCGAGAGTTTATAAAGTTGACTACGGCCATGAAGAATCAGCCGAAGTTTATGGCAGTGATCCTAGAGTTTACTCAATTTCAGGTAAGGAATTCTTAAGAAATGATGATGGCACTCTCAGAGGCATAAAGACTGTAGAAGTCGATAATAACTTTCAAGAGATTCCTGGAACGGAAAAGGATTGGGAAGCTGATTTAATATTGCTTGCAATGGGCTTCTTAGGACCCGAGCATTATGCAATTGAGGAACTTGATATAGAACTAGATGAGAGGTCTAATTACAAGGCTGAGCATAATGTGCATAAGACTTCCAATCCTAAAGTCTTCGCAGCTGGTGATTGTCGCAGGGGTCAATCTCTTGTAGTCTGGGCTATTAATGAAGGAAGGGCTGCTGCCCGCGAAATTGACGAGCACTTAATGGGGTCTACGACTCTTGAATAACGCTTCAATCTCTTTCTGATCTATAGATCCTAACTTATTTCTTAACAACCCTCATTAATCCCTCTTGTACTGCAGAAGCAACTAATATGCCCTTTTCTGTATAGACGCTCCCTCGATTAAACCCTCTAGCATTACTTGCGCTCGGGCTATCAGTAGAATACAACATCCATTGGTCGGCTCTAAAAGGTCTATGGAACCACATGGCGTGGTCTAAGCTGGCACTCATAACATTTCCTTTAGCATAACTAAGTTTATGAGGATTCATTGAAGTACTAAGTAGTCCCATATCAGAAGCGTATGCCAAAATGGCCTGATGTTGCAAGACATTGTCCGGCAACTTTCCTACTGCCTTCATCCATACATGTTTATAAGGTAGTTTATTTTTAGGTTCATCGAACATACTTTCACCAGGTAAATGTCTCATTTCTATAGGTCTTTCTCGTAAGAAAAAATCTCTATGTTTTGCGGGAATCTTATCAATTATTTTCTTTTTAATATCCAGCTCACTAAGGCATTCGTTAGGGCCCGGAATATCTCCCATATCAATTTGATGAGAGGGTCCCTTCTCTTTTTTATGGAAGGATAATGCCATATCAAATATTGGTTCTCCTTTCTGAATAGCAACTACACGACGGGTAGTAAAACTCCCTCCATCTCTTGTTCTCTCTACATTATAGATAATTGGATATTCCATATCTCCTGGACGAAGAAAATAAGCATGTAAAGAATGTGCAAATCTCTTCTCAGGTACTGTTCTGGCAGCAGCTGTTAGAGCCTGTCCAATTACTTGACCGCCAAAAACTCTCGGTCCGCCAATATTTTCACTCTGGCCTCTAAAAAGGTTTTCTTCTAAGGTTTCAAGATCCAATAACTTGATTAATTTATTTAAGGCTTTCTTTTTCATTTTAAGTAAACTTCTTTTCATCCCACCAAGGATAATATTCAGGCATATCTTCAGAGACTTTATTTGGAAAATTGGGTGCTCTCTTTTCAAGGAAAGAGTTCACGCCTTCTTTTGCATCATCCCCTCTTCCAAGTTCATAGATAAATCTAGAATCAACTTTATGGGCCTCCATGGGATGATCTGCTCCTAGCATCTTCCAAAGCATTTGCCTGGTTAACGAAACAGATATCGAAGAAGTATTTTGAATAATTTCCTTTGCGATAGACCTAGCTTCTTGCAATAACTCTTCGGGTTTATGAACAGATCTAATTAAGCCGCCTTCTTTTGCCTCTAAAGCACTGAACACCTTTCCAGAATATGTCCACTCAAGTGCTTTACTTATACCAACCAAACGAGGTAGAAACCAGCTTGAAGCAGCTTCAGGTACTAACCCTCTTCTTGCAAATACAAATCCAAACTTAGCATCCTGGCTAGCCAGTCTTATATCCATTGGCAGTGTCATTGTTACACCTACTCCTACAGCAGGACCATTAATTGCTGCGATAATAGGTTTTGGGCAGTCATATATAGCTAAAGTCGTTCTACCACCACCATCTCTCATCCATTCTGGATCCTTTTTATGATCCGATTCATCACCCTTATTATTCCTTACATCCCTATTGAAGGTATTTGAACCAGAAGATAGATCTGCTCCAGCACAAAACCCTCTTCCTTCTCCGGTAACAATTATGACTCTTACTTCATCATCCTTTCCTGCACTATCAAATGCAGAAATTAATTCATCCATCATCTGACCGGTAAAAGCATTTAGCTTTTCTGGTCTATTTAAAGTCAAAGTTAGAATATTATTATCTACTTCATATTTTATAGTTTCGTAATTCATAAAAATTTCCTATTTAATTAAATGATCTATTTCATCTGCCGGAACACTATTTATAGTTTGTCCAACTTCTTTTGCAGGCACTCCGGCAACTGTAGCACCTTCTCTAACATTATCTAATACCACGCTTCCAGCTGCTATTTTGGCATTTCTGCCTATCTCGACTCTTCCAAGAACTGTTGAAGAAGCACTCAACAAAACACCTTCCCTGACTATCGGGTGTCTGTCACCTATTTCCTTTCCTGTTCCTCCTAAGGTTACTCCTTGGAAGATTGAGACATTATCTTCAACAACTGAGGTTTCTCCAATGACAACTCCTGTTCCATGATCAATCATTATTCCTTTACCCAATTGTGCAGCTGGATGAATGTCTACACCGTAAACCTCAGAAGTCCTGCTTTGAAAATAATGAGCCAAGGTATGCCTTGAGTTTTTCCACAACCAGCTAGCTACTCTATGAGATTGCAGAGATTTAAAACCTTTAAAAAATAAAAGAGGTTCTGAAAGATATTTGCAGGAAGGATCTTTTTCTTTTGCAGCAAGTAAATCTGTCATAGTCCCATCAAGTATTTCATCACTAGAATTAATAGCGTCTTTTATCACACTTCTTAACATCATAGGCTGGACAGAAGAGCTACCTAAGTCATTTGCAATTAAATCAGCTATAGCAGAAGAGAAAGAATCATGCTCTAGAATAGTTGTGTGAAAGAAACTAGCAAGAACGGGTTCTGCCTTTACCCTTCTTTCAGTTTCTTCTTGAATTATTTTCCATGTACCATTTATTAATTTCTTATCTTCCATGAGCTTATTGTACTTCAGGCTAAGTATTGCTGAAACGATTCAAATCAGGATAATGGGGCGCCTTTCTTTAAATAATTTAAAATGAACGACAAAAAAAATAACGGAATACCCAATAAACAGATAGATGTCAGGAAGATATTTGATATAGATGTCGACATGCAAGTATTAGCCTTTGATGAGCCTAATGAATATGTACCTACTATTGATGAATCCTATAAATTCGATAAAAATACAACTTTAGCTATTTTGGCAGGATTTACTCACAATAGAAGAGTGATGATTCAAGGCTATCACGGGTCCGGAAAATCAACTCACATAGAACAAGTTGCTGCTAGATTGAATTGGCCTTGTATTAGAGTAAATCTTGATAGCCACATAAGTCGAATAGACTTACTAGGCAAGGATGCCATCACCTTGAAAGATGGTAAACAAATTACTGAATTTAAAGAAGGAATTTTGCCTTGGGCATTACAAAGTCCTACTGCATTAGTTTTTGATGAATATGATGCAGGAAGACCTGATGTCATGTTCGTCATACAAAGAGTCTTAGAAGTAGAGGGCAAACTAACCTTACTGGATCAAAATAAAGTCATATCTCCACATTCTGGATTTAGGCTATTTGCCACTGCTAACACTGTGGGATTGGGTGATACATCAGGTCTATATCATGGAACACAGCAGATAAATCAAGGGCAGATGGACAGATGGCATATCGTATCAACACTTAATTATCTCGACACAGATTTAGAGTTAAAAGTTATCCTCTCTAAGGTGCCCAGTCTAGACAATAAGGAAGGTCAAGAAATTGCAAAGAATATGATTTCAGTAGCCAATCTATCAAGACAAGGTTTTGCGAATGGTGATATATCTACTTTAATGTCTCCTAGAACGGTCATAAGCTGGGCAGAAAATAATCAAATTTTTGAAGATCTCAGTAAATCTTTTGAAATAACGTTCTTAAATAAATGTGATGATACTGAAAGAGTTATTATTGCTGAATATTACCAAAGATGTTTTGATTCTGAAGTTCCTGATTCTATAGCGGAAGAAATAGAAAAAGTTTAGCCAATGGCTCCAAAAAATTCTCAGCAAGAGACTATAAAAGAAGTAGTTTCTGCAGCCACTAGAGCAATCTCTGGTAACCCTGAAATAGAAATAAATTCTGGGGGTATGGGATCCTCTTTACCTAATCCACCTAAATCTCTAGAAGAACTTTCTGTATACAGAGGGAAGGCAGACGCTCTTGCTTGCGCAGAAAAATACAGAGATAAAACAATAAGAGAGAAGATAGGAAGCGGAAAGTTTAACTCTTTAATGAAAGTGATGGAGGATACGAGAGTTGAAATACTCGGATCATTAAATTATCCCGGAATTGCCACAAATATTTCTTCAAAATTTAATGATAAATGCAAGTTATATGAAAGCTTGGAGGATCAAGAAGATTATCTCGAAATAGCTCTAGAAACTTGGTTAAGAAAATTAAGCTTACCTGACGAAACATCTTCAAAGTCTAATCTTTTTCTTAAATTCTGGGGAAACCTCTTTGATAGTCAAGATGAAGGGCTTAAAAAAGAATTAATAGACAACCTAAAGGATCAATCAAAATTTCAAGAGATTGCTGAAAATTTTATTAAAAATCTAAACATCGAAGAAGAAGATGAATCTGAAGATAATGACTTGGAAGATGAAACAGAACAAGAAGAAGAGTCGGCTACTGAAACTGGAGAAGATGAAGAATCCCAAGAATCTGAGAGTTCACCTGAACAAGATAATCAAGAAGGTGATGAGGAGACCGATACAGAAGCGGGAGAGGCTGACGAAGATACAATTGTAGATGAGAATGAAGAGATAATGACAAACCAATCTTGGTTAGAATCTCTTGTCGGACAAACTTCAAATTTTACCTATAAAGTCTATACAAGAAGTTTTGACGAAGAAATTAAGGCCGAAGAACTTTGCAGTCCTGAAGAGCTTCAGAGATTAAGAAAACACCTAGACCAATTAATGGGCCCTAGCAAAACTACTATTTCAAAGTTAGCACACAGACTACAAAGATTCCTTATGGCTCAGCAAAATAGATCTTGGGAATTTAATAAAGAAGAAGGCATGTTAGATTCAGCTAGATTGCATAAAATCATTACCGACCCTCTTACACCTCTTACTTACAAGATAGAGAAAGATACAGAATTCAGAGATACAAGTGTTTCTATCTTGGTAGATAGTTCTGGTTCTATGAGAGGAAGATCGATGACAGTTGCGGCGATATGCGCAGATATTATTAGTACTACATTAGAACGTTGTAATGTAAAAACTGAAGTACTAGGCTTTACTACTAAGCAATGGAAGGGTGGAGAAAGTAGAAAGATGTGGATGGAAGATGGAAAACCTGAAAATCCAGGAAGACTTAATGACATCAGACATATCATCTTTAAATCTGCAGATACTCCATGGAGAAGAGGACAAAAAAACTTTGGGCTCATGCTGAGAGAGGGACTTCTCAAAGAGAATGTAGATGGAGAAGCTTTAATTTGGGCTCATGACAGACTTGCCAGAAGAAGTGAACAAAGAAAAATACTTATGGTAATTTCTGATGGAGCACCTGTAGACGACAGTACATTATCGACTAATCCAACCAACTTTTTGGATCTACATCTAAGACAGGTAATCCATTCTATTGAAACTAAGTCTGATATAAATCTAATCGCAATAGGGATTGGACATGATGTTACTCGTTATTATAAAAATGCGGTGACTATACACAGAGCTGAAGAATTAGGCGGTGCGATGCTAGAGCAGCTAACAGATCTATTTAAAGTAGATTAAAAATTCAAAAATTATTTTTTTAATATAGGGCAGTTTTATAGAATTTACTGTAGAATTTGCAACCTATAGGATATAAATATGAAAATAACAGAAGTAGATAATTGCCCACCAGATTTAAGATATTTTGATAATGATGATCTGGAAAGTAAGCTCAAACCACAGGACGTAGAAGACATTGTAGAGATCTTTCAGACTCCTTTAACCGGCTCTTACAATTGGGATTATACTCAAGCAGATAACAGGCTTAAGAAACTCTATGAGCTTGGCAAAAAACTTAATTGGAATGCTACTGTTGATTTAGATTGGACCAGAGAACGATATTCTCATACAGATTGGGCAACTAACCCTGAATTCCAGCAATTAACTGGTTTTAAGCCTTATGATGACCTTCCAGAAGATAAAAAAATTGAATGTTCTTGGCATTTGTTAGCGAGCGGCCTAAGTCAGATAGTCCATGGTGAACAGGGAGCGCTATTAGTTGCGTCGCAGTTAGTTTCATGTGCTCCAACCTACAATGCAAAACTTTATGCTGCTTCCCAAACCTTTGATGAAGCAAGGCATGTTGAAGTTTTTAATAAATATCTACAAGAAAGAATAGGATGGAATTACCCTGTAATGCCTGGTCTAAAGTTACTTCTAGATAAAATACTTTCTGACCCTAGGTGGGATCTAAAATTCATTGGAATGCAAATAATTATTGAAGGTCTTGCATTAGCTGCGTTTGAGAGGCAAAGAGCCGCTGTAATGGATCCTCTTCTGAAAGATCTTTTTTACCTAGTTATTAGAGATGAAGCAAGACATGTCACCTTTGGTGTTAACTATCTTGAAGAATTTGTTGATACCCTGTCCGAAAAAGAAAAAGAAGATAGAGCAGAGTTTGCTTATGAGGCTTGTGTTGTAATGAGAAATAGATTCGGTTCAGACAATGTTATGAAGCATTATGGATGGAATGTAGATGAAGCTCAGGAAGTTTTAAATCAATCCGAAACATCGAGGCTCTTCAATAATCTTCTATTTTCAAAAATTATGCCTAATTTAAAAAGGATTGGTCTTCTTACAGAGAAAACTCAAGAAAAGTATGAAGAAATGGATATATTACAATTCCAAGATTTAGAGGACCATGGTGCAATTGATTGGGACGAACTATCACAGCCTCTAGATTACTCATCGCAAACAGCTTAAGCTCGTTTTAGTAAATATGAAGATTAAGGTACTTGAAAATACTCCTGTTGACCCTAGAGAATTCGACCTTCCAGAGCAGTTTGGTGAAGAACATATTGAAGACATAGTAGAAATTTTCAATACTCCTTTAATTGGTCACTATAATTGGGACTATACAGACGCTGACTCACGAATTAAAAAACTATATGAACTTGGCAAGAAACTTAATTGGGATGGGTCTATAGATTTAGATTGGTCGAAGGGAATCAAAAAAGGCGAAGCGCCAGTAAAGGCAGAACTCTTAGCAAGAATGGAGGGACCGCTAAGCGCGCTACCTGAAGAAGAACGCCTAGAATATATGTGGCATGATAGTGCCTGGTCCCTCAGTCAATTTCTTCATGGAGAGCAAGGTGCACTTTTGGTTGCTTCACAGCTAGTCTCATGCGCACCGACTTACCAAGCTAAGCTCTATGCAGCATCACAAACTTTTGATGAAGCTAGGCATGTAGAAGTATTTGCTAGGTATTTACGTGAAGTCTCAGGTGTAGAATATCCCGTAAATAAGAATCTAAAATCGTTATTAGATAAAATTCTTGCAGACCCTAGATGGGATCTAAAATTCATTGGAATGCAAATAATTATTGAAGGTTTAGCCTTGGCAGCTTTTCAAACTACCAAGGAGACATCAAACTGTGCTTTACTCAGACAGCTCGTTCACTATGTCATAAGAGATGAAGCGCGACATGTTACCTTTGGAGTTAACTACTTAGAGGAGTTCCTAAAAACCCTAACTGAGGAAGAAGTAGAAGATAGAGCTATGTTTGCCTATGAGGCATGTGTGGTGATGAGAAACAGAATTATAAATACAGAATTGCCTGCAAGATGGTTCAATGTAAGCGAAGAAGAAATCATTGAGATGTTAGTGAATGATGAAACCCAGGATATGTTTACTAATCTCTTGTTTAGCAGAGTTATGCCTAATCTTAAGAGGATAGGTCTTCTGACTGATAAAGTTATGCCTTTGTATGAAAAACTGAACCTTACGTCTTATATGGATTCTAATAATGAATTTGAAATTGACTGGGCAGAACTTAATAAACCTCTTGAATCTTCCAAGGAAATTGACAAACAGTCCGAAAAAGAATTAGCCGCACACACGGCCCAAGGATTGTTTTAATCTAATCTCAACTCCACATCGATCATAAAATAAGGTTCTATTTTAGATTTTTGATGTCCCTTATCTTTAGAAACACCCATTCGTCCATATAAATCTAATCTATTTGTACTAAGTTCATATACAAATTCAGAATTAATTTCTCGGTATTTGGGCGACAAGTCAAAATCTATAGAGCTAAATTGGATCTCTCTATTTTTATTTCTACGGTAAGGCATTGCCAGTTCTATGACAGATTCTTCAACCTTTAATGGCTGATCTACTCGAAATCCAAAATAATCATTGGCTTTAAGAAAACCTTTTTTGTAAATACCTATATTGAAGGAGCCAGAAACAATGTCTTGCATGGCAGTGATTAAGCTTTGCTCTTGAAAAGAAGGCTTAGTCTTTCCAATAAAGACTGAGCCTCTAGTCTCTATGCTTCTGTCTTGTCTGGTTATCTCTATACCGCCAAAATAAGTTTTACTTGATTCAAGCCCAAATGCTCCAGAAAGGGTTGATCCTAGAAGACTTTCTGCTTCATTTGTAATCCCTCCTTGAAGTGAAATAGAAGTTTTATTATGTCTAGATCTAAATTCAGTCAGCAAGCCATTTGAAGCTTTTGACTTAATCAAGTAGCTATCATTCTCTCTATGACGACCAGAAAATAAAGCAAGAGATATTTCATTCTGAGCTGATAATATATTTCTATACCCTATAAAAGAACCGTCATAACTTAGTTCTAGGTATGGAGAGCCATAAAACCCCATGGTCTTATCTTTTGTAGACATGGATTCAGATTCATTGCCGAAATATAGATTTGGACTATGTCCACTACCAGCAAATACAAGGTTCTTATCTGAAATAGGATGAATTATAGAAAAATAATTTAATACCTTTTTATTATCAGCCCATAGAGAAAGGCCTTCACTCTCAAAAGACAATCTTTCATTAAGACCAAAAGTGAGCCGGGCACCTTCAGCGGTCTTAAGCTCTCTGCGCTTTAATTTTCTTTTTATAAATGACTGATTAGATGCAAGCCAATTAGGTGAATAAAGATTAGAAAAAGATTTTGATCCTAGGCTCTTCCGAAATGGCGCTCCTAACTCATCTATAACGATTAAATTTGCACTTCCCATAAATTCGCCAATACCGCCACCAAATGCAGGACCTAACGAAAATATCTTTGTTGAGATTTCACTCAGTTTGAGATTAGACAAGGCTTCACCCATAGTAGCTATCATTGTTGTACCTTGGGGCTTGGTAGCTTCATCTAGATCCATCAAGCCCTGACCATAGATATCTGAATCTGCATAAATCCCTGATTTGTCTGCTGTTAAAAAAAGTCTTTGTAATATTTCCGTATTACCGAGCTGCCCATCAAAAAAATCAACTAGTAGGGCTAAGCCTCCTGATACATGAGGTGCGGCCATTGAGGTTCCACTATATTCAGCGTAGTAATTATAATCTGGGGCATCTTGAGCATATGCACTTGTGATAGATCCTCCAGGAGCTGCTATGCAGTAATCTTTAGCAACACCGCATCTATTAGAAAAACTACTAATTTCTCCATTAGAATCTATAGATACAACTGCTGCACTATTGTTTCTTAATTCAGAAATTAAAAAGGGTAGTCCCCCAAACACTTCTGGACTAGAGTAATCGACTCCCTGATCTGCATATCCTCCACCATTACCAGCTGACCATATAAATAAGGTCTTGTCTGCTTCAGGAGTATCTTCTTGAGCAAGTACTTCTATTGTTTTAGGAAATGCACCTCTTAGATTATCTTCTGTATAGTCATTTATATTACCCTGATAGCCAAAGCTACCATTAACAATTGTTACTCCTCTTTCAACAAAATAATTTTCTAATTGAGACCAACTATCATCTACTCCTGAATAATCTACCGACGAATCTATTTGTGCTGGTTCGTAGTCTTCTCCTGCAGTACCTAGTTTTATCGAAATAAAGTAAAGTTGAGCATCAAAGGCTACGCCGTGCATTCCAGATCCATCTCTTTCTCCAAGAGCTATTGCTGAGACATGTGTTCCATGCCTTTTTTCTTCTGTAGTAGGACTTCTATCTGAATAAACTAAATAACTGTCGGAAGTTAATTTATTCTCCCCATTTAACTCTTGATGAGTATTGTCTACACCTGAATCCATTATTCCTATAAGAGTTCCCTGGCCTGTTGCTCCTCTTGCATAAGCAGATGAGGCTTTAATCAATGACAAGCCTGTTTGTTCGATATACTCATCTGCACTTTCATAGGTTGCCTTATCTTGTTCAAAATCATTTGTAAGAATAATTGCTCCAGAAATAGGTAGGCTACTGGATGGTGTTGGTGTTGGTGTTGGTGTTGGTGTTGGTGTAGGTGTAGGTGTAGGTGTTGGTGTAGGGCTTGGTGTTGGGGTAGAGCTACCAGTTGGATTTGTAGGAGAGGGATCACTTCCCCCGCCGCCTCCACCACCACAAGAAACTAACGTAAATAAGCAAGCCAAAAGTAAGATAGAAATCTTCTTCATACTAAATAAAATTTTACTCCTCCAATAACAACCTCTCCTGCATTTATGTATCCAAGCTCATTAGCTTTTTTAATTAATTTTTGTGGATCATTAACCTTTAAGCTGAAGGCTGATACACCTGCCCCCCTTCCATCTTGATCTTCCACAAATTTTATCCAAGTATTATCAAGAAATATTGATTTAGACTCTAAATCTATTTTATTTGTGCCTAAAACCTCATTCCAGCTGTTAAACATCTCTTCAGGATTTGTAGACTGTATCTCAACTCCATCTACAGCCTTAACATAGCCAGACATATGGCTTTTCCAGTCAGGTCCAGCCCATTTCCAACTATCTTTTGGGTTCATCCAATCTAAAGATAAAATTGCACCGCCCATTTCTTTTGGATGAAGATGGATTGCTTTAGCTTCCGGTAAATCTGTTTCCCATACAATGCCTACATCATTTTGATTAACCCGTTCTTTGGAAGTATCAAAATCATCGACTTGAATAATAACCATATAGCCACCATCGCCATTACGCTTATCTAGGAATCTTCCGGCAGTTGTATTCTCTTCTATCGGACTCACTACTTCTAAGAAATCTGTTCCAATAGGAATAACAGCATTTTCTAATCCAAAATGTGCAACACCAGGATCATTAAAGGATACTTCAAATTTAAATAAATTACAGAGGTCTTCAACAATCGGATCACGTAGCTGTGAAACCATTACTATTTGCCTTATATCCACTTACAAACTCCCCTTATAAACATTTATAATATTCACTCACCTTATAATAACTTAATTAAAAAAATAATCTTAATGAATATATCAGTTGATTTTGGAATAACTGTAACAGATACGATCAGAAAAAAGGGGTCAGAAATAATTCATAAAATGGAGTTAAGTTCTGAAGAAGTTAGTCATAACAGAGTAAAGGATTTATTTCCTGATATAGATTTTAGTTCTAATTCTGGATTTCTAGCAGTGACTGGAGGAAAACATCTTCAATTAGGTGAGATTATAGAATCTACACCAATCATTCATGTTAATGAGATAGATGCAATCGGCGAAGGGTCTATGCATCTTTCTGGATTGAGTAAAGAACAATCTGTGATCATTGTAAGTGCTGGATCTGGTACAGCTTGTATTCATGCTCATAAAGGAATTTTTACGCATTGTTCAGGAACGGGTGTGGGAGGAGGAACTGTTTTAGGTTTAAGCAAACTCATGTTGGGAACAGATAATCCTGAAGAAATTGCCTTGTTAGCGAATAAGGGTAGTGAAGGCAATGTAGATTTAATATTAGAAGATGTTGTGTCAGGACCTATAGGACAACTTCCTTCAGATACTACGGCTGTAAACTTTGGTAAAGTTCCTAAAGTTAATGATAGATTTGCAAAGGAAGATATTGCAGCAGGAATTGTCAACTTAGTAGGTCAGACGGCAGCGAGAATAGCTACCTCCGTAGCTATGATTTTTAAAGCTGATCAGATTGTTGTAGTGGGAAGAACTCCTACATTTATTGGTCTTAGAAATTCACTTGAACAAGCAGCTGCTCTAACTGGTTTTACACCTCATTTTCCTGAAAATGGAGAATATGCTTCAGCTTTAGGTGCTTTGTTAATGGCAGAAAAAAACCCTCCTAATTAGAAATTAGAAGGGTTTAAAAAAAAGTCTGACGATGTCCTACTCTCACATGGTCGCAACCACACTACCATCGGCGCTAAGAGGTTTCACTTCTGAGTTCGAAAAGGTATCAGGTGGTTCACTCTTGCTATTGTCATCAGACAGAAACTTATAAATTCAACCATTAATAATTTGGCTTATATCAAGAAATTACTTGATGTAATACGGTCAAGCCGATCGAGCAATTAGTACAGGTTAGCTCAATGCCTTACAGCACTTACACACCCTGCCTATCAACGTCCTAGTCTTGAACGGCTCTTTAAGACCCGAAGGTCTAGGGAAAACTAGTCTTGAAGGAGGCTTCCCGCTTATATGCTTTCAGCGGTTATCCTTTCCGAACATAGCTACCGGGCAATGCCATTGGCATGACAACCCGAACACCAGAGGTTCGTTCACTCCGGTCCTCTCGTACTAGGAGCAACTCTTCTCAATTTTCCAACGCGCACGGCAGATAGGGACCGAACTGTCTCACGACGTTCTAAACCCAGCTCGCGTACCACTTTAAATGGCGAACAGCCATACCCTTGGGACCTGCTTCAGCCCCAGGATGTGATGAGCCGACATCGAGGTGCCAAACACCCCCGTCGATGTGAACTCTTGGGGGGTATTAGCCTGTTATCCCCGGCGTACCTTTTATCCGTTGAGCGATGGCCCTTCCATTCAGAACCACCGGATCACTATGACCTACTTTCGTACCTGCTCGACGTGTCAGTCTCGCAGTTAAGCAACCTTATGCCATTGCACTCAATGCACGATGTCCGACCGTGCTGAGGTTACCTTCGCACTCCTCCGTTACTCTTTAGGAGGAGACCGCCCCAGTCAAACTACCCAGCACACACTGTCCTCGACCCGGATTACGGGTCTAAGTTAGAACTCCAAATTTAATAGGGTGGTATTTCAAGGACGACTCCACAAGAGCTGGCGCTCCTGCTTCAAAGTCTCCCACCTATCCTACACAAATAAACTCAAAGTCCAGTGTGAACCTATAGTAAAGGTGCACGGGGTCTTTCCGTCTAGCCGCGCGTATACGGCATCTTCACCGCAAATTCAATTTCACTGAGTCTCTGGTGGAGACAGCGTGGCCATCGTTACGCCATTCGTGCAGGTCGGAACTTACCCGACAAGGAATTTCGCTACCTTAGGACCGTTATAGTTACGGCCGCCGTTCACCGGGGCTTCGATCACGAGCTTCGCCCACAAGGGGCTAACCCGATCAATTAACCTTCCGGCACCGGGCAGGCGTCACACCCTATACGTCCACTTTCGTGTTAGCAGAGTGCTATGTTTTTAGTAAACAGTCGCAGCCACCTGGTATCTTCGACCCTCTTCCGCTCTGAGAGCAAGTCTCTTCACGTAATGAGGGCGTACCTTCTCCCGAAGTTACGGTACCATTTTGCCTAGTTCCTTCACCAGAGTTCTCTCAAGCGCCTTAGTATTCTCTACCTGACCACCTGTGTCGGTTTGCGGTACGATTCCTTGCTACCTAAGCTTAGAAGTTTTTCCTGGAAGCATGGCATCAACCACTTCTTATTTCCGAAGAAATAATCGTCATCAGTTCTCGGTCTTAGAGATCCGGATTTACCTAAATCTCCAACCTACAACCTTAAACACAGAACAACCGTCGCTGTGCTGGCCTAGCCTTCTCCGTCACTCCATCGCAGTAACAAGAAGTATAGGAATATTAACCTATTTCCCATCGACTACGGCTTTCGCCCTCGCCTTAGGGGTCGACTCACCCTGTCCCGATTAACGTTGGACAGGAAACCTTGGTCTTTCGGCGGAGAGGTTTTTCACCCCTCTTATCGTTACTTATGTCAGCATTCTCACTTCTGATACCTCCAGCAAACCTCTCGATTCACCTTCAGTGGCATACAGAACGCTCCCCTACCATGAATATAAATATTCATTCGCAGCTTCGGTGTATGATTTAGCCCCGTTACATCTTCCGCGCAGGCCGACTCGACTAGTGAGCTGTTACGCTTTCTTTAAAGGATGGCTGCTTCTAAGCCAACCTCCTAGCTGTTTGGGCCTTCCTACAACGTTTCCCACTTAATCATACTTTGGGACCTTAGCTGGCGATCTGGGTTGTTTCCCTCTCGACTACGGACGTTAGCACCCGCAGTCTGTCTCCCTCACTGTACTTGCTGGTATTCGGAGTTTGCATCGGTTTGGTAAGTCGGGATGACCCCCTAGCCGAAACAGTGCTCTACCCCCAGCAGTAATATGAGAGGCTCTACCTAAATAGATTTCGGGGAGAACGAGATATCTCCGAACTTGATTAGCCTTTCACTCCTATCCACAGCTCATCCCCCCATTTTTCAACATAGGTGGGTTCGGGCCTCCAGTAAGTGTTACCTCACCTTCACCCTGGCCATGGATAGATCGTCCGGTTTCGCGTCTAATACCTGAGACTAAGTCGCCCTATTAAGACTCGGTTTCCCTGCGCCTTCCTTAAAAAAGTTAAGCTTGCCACAGAAATTAACTCGCTGACCCATTATACAAAAGGTACGCCGTCACTATTAGTAAACTAATAGCTCCGACAGCTTGTATGCAAACGGTTTCAGGTTCTATTTCACTCCCCTCTCCGGGGTTCTTTTCGCCTTTCCCTCACGGTACTGGTTCACTATCGGTCAGCTAGGAGTATTTAGCCTTGGAGGATGGTCCCCCCATCTTCAGTCAAGATTTCTCGTGTCCCGACCTACTTATTGCAAACTTAGTTCTTTTTAAAGATTTTTGGGTACAGGGTTATCACCTTCTATGACAGACCTTTCCAGGTCATTCCCCTAATCTAAAAAATAAAGATTGCTGGCTATTCCGCTTTCGCTCGCCGCTACTCACAGAATCTCAATTGATTTCTTTTCCTGCGGTTACTAAGATGTTTCAATTCTCCGCGTTTGCCTCTTTACCCTATGAATTCAGATAAAGATACCTAGGTTATCCTAGGTGGGTTTTCCCATTCGGAAATCTCCGGATCAAAGCCTGTTACCGACTCCCCGAAGCTTATCGCAAGTTACTACGTCCTTCATCGCCTCTAGCTGCCAAGGCATCCACCGTTTGCACTTTATTACTTGACCATATTACATCAATTAACTTAATGATATTTTCAAGAATTTCTATCTACTATATGTGTTTAAAAAACACATTATTTGTGTTTTGAAAAACACAAAAAACGCCAAATTACTTTGCAGTTATTCAACAATATATTATTTAAAAATAAAATATTGAAGAATACTTAATTTGCATATCTAAAACATAAATGCTTTTGATATGACTTGATTGAACTTATAAAAATGTTAAAAAACTCATCTTTTATCTTATTAAAGATAAAGATAAATAAGTAATTCGTGTGAACGCCTATAAAAAAACGATTTTATTTTAAGGAGGTGATCCAGCCCCAGGTTCCCCTAGGGCTACCTTGTTACGACTTCATCCCAGTCATGAACCACACCGTGGTGATCGTCTTCCCGAAGGTTAGACTAACCACTTCTGGTGCAACCCACTTCCATGATGTGACGGGCGGTGTGTACAAGGCCCGAGAACGTATTCACCGCGACATTCTGATTCGCGATTACTAGTGATTCCGACTTCATGGAGTCGAGTTGCAGACTCCAATCCGGACTAAGAAAAGTTTTAAGGGTTTGGCTTCAGCTCGCGCTTTCGCATCCCTCTGTACTTCCCATTGTAGCACGTGTGTAGCCCAATCCATAAGGGCCATGATGACTTGACCTCGTCCCCGCCTTCCTCCGGGTTTCACCCGGCAGTCTCCCTATAGTTCCCGCCTTAACGCGCTGGCAAATAAGGATAGGGGTTGCGCTCGTTACTGGACTTAACCATACATCTCACGACACGAGCTGACGACAGCCATGCAACACCTGTCATAGCGTTCCCGAAGGCACATTCACATCTCTGCGAACTTCGCTAGATTTCAAGGATTGGTAAGGTTTTTCGCGTTGCATCGAATTAAACCACATGCTCCACCACTTGTGCGGGCCCCCGTCAATTCATTTGAGTTTTAGCCTTGCGGCCGTACTCCCCAGGCGGACAACTTAATGCGTTAGCTGTGCCACTGAACAGTTAAATCTGCCCAACGGCTAGTTGTCATCGTTTACGGCGTGGACTACCAGGGTATCTAATCCTGTTTGCTACCCACGCTTTCGCACCTCAGCGTCAGTGACGAGCCAGAGAGCTGCCTTCGCCATTGGTATTCCTTCTGATATCTACGCATTTCACCGCTACACCAGAAATTCTACTCTCCTCTCTCGTACTCTAGCTTAGTAGTTTTGGATGCAGTTCCTAGGTTGAGCCCAGGGCTTTCACATACAACTTGCTAAACCGCCTACGCGCGCTTTACGCCCAGTAATTCCGATTAACGCTTGGACCCTCCGTATTACCGCGGCTGCTGGCACGGAGTTAGCCGGTCCTTATTCTTCAGGTAACGTCAACAAATTAAGGTATTAACTTAAAATGCTTCTTCTCTGATTAAAGTGCTTTACAACCCTAAGGCCTTCTTCACACACGCGGTATACCTGGATCAGGGTTGCCCCCATTGTCCAATATTCTTAACTGCTGCCATCCGTAGATGTCTGGGCCGTGTCTCAGTCCCAATGTGGCTGATCGTCCTCTCAGACCAGCTAAAGATCGTAGCCTTGGTAGGCCATTACCCTACCAACAAGCTAATCTTACGCAGGCTCATCCAATAGTGAGAGCAATAAATTGCCCCCTTTCCCCCTCAGGGCGTATGCGGTATTAATCCGAGTTTCCTCGGGCTATCCCCCGCTACTGGGTAGATTCCTACGCGTTACTCACCCGTTCGCCGCTCGTCAGCACCGGATTCAGCAAGCTGAATCTTTATGTCTGTTACCGCTCGACTTGCATGTTTAAAAGTTACCGCCAGCGTTCAATCTGAGCCATGATCAAACTCTTCAATTGAATTTTGAATTAAGTGCCAAAAATGACACTAAGTCAGCTTATTTATACATATAAATACATATAAATTACCGACTTTGGTAAGTTGCGCTTAATTATAAGCGCCCACACGAATTACTTATTAAAACTTTTAAAAAACTTCCCTTCGCGAACGAGGGACGCGCAGTATACATCAAAAACTATTGTTTCAAAGAAGTTTTTATCTATTAATCAATAATAATTTTTGCAGCTTTTTTCTTGCCTACTTGCACTAAATTTGAGGTTCCTCTTTTTATTTTAAATTTGTCATCTAAAACTTTTTCTTCATTAACTTTTACAGCACCCTGTTTGATCATACGCATGGCTTCAGAGGTGCTATTTAGAAGCCTTGAATCCTTTAAAATTCTTGTTATGAGCTCATCTTCGGTATCAATCTTCACAATGATTTCTTCTAATTCTTGTGAAATGTTTCCCTTTTGAAATCTATTAACAAAATTTTCTTTTGATTGGAGTCCTTTCCCGTTATGGAATCTGTCGACTATTTCTTCTGCAAGGATAAACTTTATATCTCTTGGGTTTGAGCCCTGTTTTATCTCTTTTTTAAATTGATCAATTTCACCTGAAGTCTTAAAACTTAATAAAGAAAAATACCTCCACATTAATTCATCAGAAATAGACATAATTTTACCAAACATTTCATCCGGGCTGTCTTCGAGTGCTATGTAATTCCCCAAAGATTTGGACATCTTCTTTACACCATCAAGCCCTTCTAAAAGCGGTACGGTTAAAATAGATTGTTGTTTTTGACCATAATGTTTTTGAACCTCGCGACCAAGAAGCAGATTAAACTTTTGATCTGTTCCACCCAATTCTATATCAGCCTCTAATTTTACAGAGTCAAACCCTTGCAGGATTGGATACAAAAATTCGTGAATGGAAATAGGTAGTTGAGATTTATACCTTTTTGAGAAATCATCCCTCTCAAGCATTCTTGCGACTGTATAAGAAGATAGCATCTTAATAAATTCTGAGGGATGCACTTCTTGCATCCATTCTGAATTAAATCTAATTTCTGTTTTATTAGGGTCTAGAATCTTGAAAACTTGTTCTTTATAGGTTTCAGCATTCTTACTTAATTGTTCTTCTGTTAGTACAGGGCGAGTTTCATTCACGCCTGATGGATCACCAACTAGCCCGGTAAAGTCTCCTATTAAAAAGATAACTTGATGACCTAAATCTTGAAATATTTTCATCTTATTAAGGAGCACTGTGTGCCCTAAGTGTAAATCAGGTGACGTTGGATCAAATCCCGCTTTGACTCGAAGTTTCTTCTTTGATTTTATTTGTTCTAAAAAACTTTCTTCAGGAATGATTTCTTCAGTGCCCCGAGTTAGTAGTTCTAGATTTTCTTTGGTCATTGTTTATCTATTATATGTCCTTTTTCAGGTATCATTCGACTTTATGCTGGTTGCAGAATTTATAACCATCTTAAAAAACTTTCCTAAGAAGCACATTATTACTCTGTTTCTTGGCTTTATGCTGCTCATTTCAGTAAGCATCTTAGGCAGTAAGGATTTTGCGAACGAAGAAAAAAATTTGGAACTCACTAAATCCCTGAAACTTAATACCCTCACTGAGAATACCCAAATAAAGATACCTCTTATAGAGAAGGAAAAATTAATTAAAAGAAATGACTCTCTTTTTACAATCCTAAAAGAGCTGGGTGTACTTCAGGAAGACATCATAAAATTAGTAAATAGTAAAAATAGTAACTTGCTTTCAAAGATAGAAGTGGGAGATAAGATTAAGATTCTGATTAGTTCCAAAGGAGAGCTGGATCAACTCTTTTATAAAGACAATGTTAAGGAAGGTGTCAGGGCTGAGAAAAAAGAAAATAATTTCATAATAAAAAAATATGAGTCAGAAATTGAAAAAGTTAAAGTTTTTAAACATGTGATTATAGAAGACTCTATGTACATGTCTGGTTTGAGAGAGAATGTCCCAGATAGCGTTCTAATGGACTTGGCATATATCAATGGTTGGGACATAGATTTTACTCATGATATAAGACCTGGAGATAGCTACAGCATAATTTATGAAGAAATAATTATTGATGGAGAAAAGGTAATTGATGGAGACATTCTGATATCTGAATTTAATAATAGAGGAAAGCAGTTCGTAGCAGTAAGGTTTGATCTAGACGCGAATACTTCAGAATATTTCAATACTAAAGGAGAGAATGTGAAAAAAGCATTTCTGAGATCTCCGGTTAAATTAAGTTACATCAGTTCAAAATATAATCTTAAGAGAAGGCATCCGGTTCTGCATACCATCAGAGCTCATAAGGGTGTGGATTATGCAGCAAATAAAGGTTCACCTGTGAGGGCTACTGGTGACGGAACTATTCTATTTGCTCAATATAATGGAGGATGTGGAAATGAGATCAAAATTAAACACTCAGAAGATTATGTTACTCGTTATTGTCATCTTGATAGATTTGGTTCAAGGGCAAAAGTTGGTAGAAAGGTCAAACAAGGCCAGACAATAGGTTATGTAGGCAGTACAGGTTTAGCAACTGGGCCTCATTTGCACTATGAATTTCATGTTAATGGGAAACATACTGATCCTCTCAAAGTAAAATTTCCTAATGCCTCTCCTGTAGAAGAAAAACAAGTGCTAGCCTATAAAAGGAAATCCAAAAATCTTCTTAGCGAACTCAATAACTATAAATACTTGATAGACCAAATAGAAGTATATGGTGGATAGCATATATATTGGATTGATGACTGGAACAAGCGCAGATTCTTTGGATTGCGCAGCAGTGAATTTTTCTAAAAAAGAAATGAATATCATTGGTTTAAAAAATTATGATATTCCAAATGCATTAAGACAAAAGATTCAAGAAAGCTCCCAGGCTCTTGAACTCAACCAATCTCTAATAAAAGATCTAGATATTAAGCTGGGTAATTTTTTTTCAGAGAGTATTAAAGATTTGATTAAAACTCTATCTTTAGATAAGAATCAAGTTTCAGGAATTGGTAGCCATGGTCAAACTATAAAACATGAACCGAATGCAGAGAATCCTTACTCTATGCAAATTGGCGATCCGCAATTAATAAGTAATAACTTAGGAATTAAAACAGTTGGTAGATTTAGAGACGATGATATTCTTGCCGGAGGACAAGGCGCTCCTATATCTCCGGTCTTCCATAGAGAAGTTTTTGCACAAACAGGTGAAAAAAGGTTAATAGTAAATATCGGTGGAATAACAAATATTTCGGTAATCTCTGATCAAGAAATTATGGGTTTTGATACCGGTCCAGGAAATTGTCTAATGGATACTTGGTGTCGGAAAAATCTTAAAGGAGACTTTGATGATGAGGGTAATTGGGCAAAATCTGGTGAGGTAAATAAAACTCTCTTAGATTTTATGATAGATGATAACTACTTCAAAAAGGAACATCCTAAGAGCACAGGACCAGATTATTTTAATGAAAGCTGGTTATTGAACTGCATCAACGAAGTTGATCAAGACTTAAATGCTAATGATGTACAAGCTACACTAGCGGAATTAACAGCGTTAAGCTTATCCATGAGCTTAAACGAGATTGAAGATGTTTCTGAAAAAGTCTATTTCTGTGGTGGCGGTACACATAATCTTCACTTGTTAAAAAGGATTAATTTAAAAATAAAAAAAACTTGTTTAACAACACAAGAGCTAGGTATAGATCCAGACTATCTAGAGGCAATTTGTTTTGCTTGGCTAGCCAAACAAAGACTAGATGACAGAAAGTTTGATATGCAAAATATAACCGGTAGCAAAAAAGCTGTTTACCTAGGAAGAGTCTTTTTACCTGCTATATAGAAAAAGATTCTCCGCAACCACAAGTAGTAGTAGCATTGGGATTAGAGATTATAAATTTTGAACCTGTTAAGTCCTCGATGTAATCAACAGTGGAGCCTTGAAGATATTGGAGACTCAAGGAATCAATTACCAGGTTAGCCCCCTCTTTCTCTATACAAGTATCATCTTCATCTACAATATGATCAAAGGAGAATCCGTATTGGAAACCAGAGCAACCGCCCCCGGTAACATAAACACGCAGGTTTAAAATGTTTTCTTCTATTTCATCTTGTTTTAGAGATAGAATTTTTTCAACCGCTCCATCGGTAAGTTGCATTAACGAAGGAATATAAGTTTCAACCATTATTTATACCTTCCATTTGATCATAACCATAAATTAAATTGTAACACTCCATGGCTTGCCCAGCAGCCCCCTTCACCAGATTATCAATAGCAGAAATAACTACCATTTGGTTTTCTATTGCAGAAGGATAAATCCCTATTTGGCAGTCATTCGTTTCAGAAACTTTCAAAATTTCCGGAATTTCATCATCCTGCATTAAACACACATTAGGAGAGTCTTGGTAGAACTGATTGTAGAGATCTAAAAGATTATCTTCAGGCGTATCTTGAAAATTTATATATATAGTTGCGTATATTCCTCTCATTGCAGGTATTAAATGAGGCAAGAAATTAATCCTCAAAGAAGAGCCATAAATTTCTTCTAAAATTTGTTCAATCTCTGGTAGATGTCTATGTCCAGATGTCGCATAAGCTTTAAAGTTTTCTTTTATGTCATCTTTTAGAGTATTTTCTACAGAACTCCTACCTGCACCACTAATGCCTGATTTAGCATCAATTGTAATTGACTCAATATTAGTAATATTTTTTATTATAGGGGCTAAACCTAAGATAGAAGCTGTTGGGTAGCAACCAGGAACAGCTATTAAGCTGGCAGTTTTAATGAGATCCGCATAAAGTTCAGTGAGGCCATAAACTGCACCCTCAAGGTTGAGCAAATCTTGATGATCTGTGCCATACCATTTCTTCCATACTTCTGAATTCTTAATTCTAAAATCTGCAGAGAGGTCAATGACTTTTATGCCTTTTTCAAGGAAACTCTTTGCTTTATTCATCGATATACCATGAGGTGTTGCAAAGAAAATCACATCGCATTCATAGAAGACATTGTCATCGGGATCTACAAAAGTTATGTTAGTCCCCTCTACAAGATTTGAAGTTGTCTGACCTTTGAGTTCTCTAGAACTCACGGCTAATATAGAAGAATAACTATGTGAATCTAAAAAACGAATCAGTTCTTCACCTGCAAAACCTGAAGCACCTATGATTCCTACATTTTTCATTTCTTTAATCTAACTCTATTAATTTGAGGGCGCGGATTATATATTCTTGATGATGGACTATCCAGCTTCAGTTTTTTAAATAAACATTTAGTAGTAGTCTTTCCCAAGAAGATATATCGGATAAAAGCAAACCTTTTGAAGCAAAAGACTCTGATTCTTGCAATAAACCTTGTTTATAGCGCAAATGAGCAAGCCTCAAATACAAAGCTCCATCTTGCTTGGTAATCCTATAAGCCCTTTCTAATTCCGAATTAGCTTGAAGAAATTTTTGCTTTATTAGGAGGTCATCTGCACTAATTAGTATCCTTTGCACAGAAGGGCTTTGAGCATTTATTTTTAAAATTTCTTCTTCTAAAAATTCTTCATTAGCAACAAGCAATTCAACAGTTTTCGAAAAATTGTCTACGGGAACGGAATAATTAGATATATCTCTGGGACTTTGACTGGAAGCACATGACCAGATATTTATAAAAATAAATACAATTATGGTTATTCTTGTGAATCTCAACCTTGACCTCTTTCGAACACTTTTCTTAGTTTATCAAGCGCTCCCGAATTAGCTCTATCAAGCTTATTGGCACACTTTCTTCTGACACTAGGAATTGTCTTAGGTTCAGTGCCTTTTATAAAAGGAACAAGTAGAGAATTTTTACATTTTTTTCCACTTAGTAATCCATCTCTCATGTCAGTCCAAACATATTCTATACGAGGTAGAGTATTCTTATTGCTCTTCACTGGGTTTATTGCATTTATATAATTTTTCCATACTTGAAATGCTCCAGTTCTTCCCGTGAGAGGTGTAGGCCTGTTATCATCAAAACCTAACCAAACTAAAACTAATAACTCTCCTGCAAAACCAACAAACCAGCTATCCCTTTGGTCATCAGATGTCCCTGTTTTTCCACCGGCATTCCATGACTCGATTTTGTCTAATGGATAACCTCTAGCAGTTCCTCTAATAAAAGTCTGTTGCATTGCAAATTTTAATAAAGCTACAGGTTCTGGACGTATCCTTTGTTCAATACTATAAGGGTAAGAGAATTCTAACTGACCTTTGGTATCTTTTATTTGTCTAATGGACCGTAAGGGAGTGTAAAAACCATCAGCAGCAATAGTCTGATAGGCTTGTATCGCCTCATAAGGTGATAGCTCAAATGATCCTATAAACATAGAAGGATATTTTGGAACAGCTTTTTGTATACCTAGATTCAAAAACATTTTCTCAACACTTTCAAACCCTATCTTTAAACCAAGTCTAGCGGAAGCAATGTTATAGGACTGCCATAGAGCAATATGAAGAGGGATCTCTCCATGAAACTTTTTATCAAAATTATCAGGCTCCCAAACTTTGCCCCCACTAACTAGACTTAATTCTGAATCATCTAAAATCGTTGTCAGGTTATATTCATTGTATTTATCCAAGGCAGTAAGATAAATAAAAGGTTTTACGAGCGAACCAATTGGTCTAATGGCATTTATGGATCTATTAAATCCAAAACTTGAAGGAGATGTGCTGCCAACCACAGATTTTATTTCGCCGTTAGTTATATCAACTGCAATAGCTGAGCCTTCAAGATCATTTAATTGGGTGCCGTATTTCTTTATTAACTGCTCTTTAGTTTCTCTTATGCTGTTTTCAAGCGACTCTTGAAGCACAGGATCGATATTAGTTTCAATTGCCAATCCCGTAGTTCTTAATTCTTCTTCATCAAAGTTTTTCTGAAGTTCTAATCTAACGAGGTCATGAAAAGCGGGATATCTTGTTTCGGTTTTATAGTTAGGTGCAGATAAACCTAATGGTTTATTTTTCAAGCTCTCAAAATTAGAATCATCTATTTTATTACTTCTATTAAGGACCTTTAAAACTAGGTTCCTTCTAGCGGTTGCATTAATTGGATTCCTTCTAGGATTATACATAGAGGGTCCTTTTAGCATTCCAACCAACATAGCAATCTGATCTGTTGAGAGATTCTTGATTGATGTCCCAAAGAAATGCTGTGCCCCCATTCCAAAGCCATGGATAGCACGTTTACCAGATTGGGCTAAAAAGACATCATTTATATATGCCAAAAGAATTTCTTCTTTAGAATAATGGTACTCTATAAGCAAGGAGGCTATAGCCTCCATAACTTTTCTTCTAATTGTTTGTTCAGATGAAAAAAAAAGGCTTTTAGCTAGTTGCTGAGTAATAGTACTTCCACCCTGCTCTACCTCACCTGCTTGAATATTTTTTAGGAATGCTCTTGAAATAGATTTTGGAGAAACTCCGTAATGATTAAAGAAATTTTGATCCTCAACTGTAAGAATTGTATCTATCAGAATCTGGGGAACTTCTGGCCAGTTTAATAGCACACGATCCTCCATATGTGCTGGGTACATACCTCCTATAACGATAGGCTCTAATTTAATTAAATCCTCAGCAATACCCAATTGATTGCTGATCTTTTTTATTTGGGACTGCTCAAATTCAACATCAAAAATACCAGAGCGTTGATCTTGATAACCTCGCAAAAATATTCTTAGACTGTTATTTGATAGGTAAAATTGTCCAGGTCTATCCGGATTACTAACTCTTTCATATGAAAGCATTTCCAGTTCTCTTGTTAAATTGTCTTGATTAAGTTTCAGCCCTTCAGCTAATTCCATAGGCCTGGAATAGACCTTTGCTGGGATGGTCCAGAGAACTCCATCAAGTTTTGCTGTAACTCTATAGTCAATTACTGCTACAACTGCTGATAAGAAGATAAGGATTATTATTGAGATAGATCCAATAAGAAACCCAATTGTTAGCTTAAACTTCATTATTTACTTGATTAGTTTCTCCTTTTCGCACAGTCTACGTTTTTTAGAATTTTTTGGGTAATTAAATGGAATATGACATATGCAGTATCGGAAGTGCTTTAGTAGATTTAACTTTTAAGATCGATGAAGAATTTACCAGAAGAAATGAACAAAAAGGTATTGTCAAAGGGGGTATGACATTAATAGAAAAAGATGAACAAGATGATCTGGTAGAGGAATTAATACGATCTGGAAAAATACCAGATAGGGCCTGCGGTGGTTCTGCAACCAACTCAGTAGTTGCTGCTTCTCTTTTTGGATCAAGTTGTTTCATGTCCTGTATTGTGGGAGATGATGATAATGGTAAATTTTATCTAAAAGACCTGTCTACGAATGGTATTGAACATAATTCAAGTCCAATTTATTCTGAAACTCCCTCTGGTCAATGTCTTGTAATGGTTTCTGATGATGCGGAAAGAACAATGTGCACTAATCTTGGAATAAACAATGAATTTTCTCCAAATAATATCGATGAGGAAATAATTAAAAATTCTAACTATCTTTTTCTTGAAGGTTACCTTATTGCTTCACCAGAAGGCTTTGATTCATTTAAAAAAGCTTTTAATCTTGCCAAAGAACATGATGTGAAAGTTGCCCTATCTCTTTCAGATATTTTTATTGTCAGTACTTTTAAAGAAGAGTTGAAAGAGTTAATTGCAACGAGTTGTGATCTAATCTTTTGTAATGAAGGTGAGGCTTCTGAGTTTGCCAACTCAAATGCTAAGGACGATATATTCAAATTTTTTAAAGGCTATACTCCTAATCTTTTAATTACCCAAGGATCGCGGGGTTGTATTGGTTACGATCAAGAGAATCTCATTGATATTCCTGGAATAAAAGTAAATGCCATTGATACCAATGGAGCTGGAGATATGTTTGCCGGATCTGTTCTTAACTCTTTAAATCAATTAAAAAATTTAAAACAATCAGCTGAGTTTGGATGCTTTGCTGCGTCGAAAATAGTACAAAGTTTTGGTCCGAGACTAACGCAAGAAGAATATGCGGAAATTAAAGAAAATTTTTCTAGCTATTGAAAAATTATTCTGCTAAATTGCTGCGCCTTCAAGGTTAAACAATACATAAATATTAAAAAATGCCTGCTAAAAAAACCGTAAAGAAAGTAATAAATAAGAAAACTCCTGCTAAAAAAGCAGCAGTCAAGAAGGCCCCTGCTAAGAAAGCAGCAGTCAAGAAGGCCCCTGCTAAGAAAGCAGCAGTTAAGAAGGTCATAGCTAAAAAGACTCCTGCAAAGAAATTAAAAAAACAAGATAAGTATGAAGAAGCACAATTCTTAGCTTCCATTAAGCCTTATGTTCTTAAAAAGAACGAAAAATATATGAATGCTAAGCAGCAGAAACATTTTCAGGATATCTTGGGAAGCTGGAAAGACCAGCTACAATTAGAACAAGATCGAACTGCGGATAAAATACAAAAGAATGTAAGTCATTTCCCTGATGAATCTGATAGAGCTACACATGAGGAAGAATTTACTTTAGAACTCAGAACAAGGGAAAGAGAAAGAAAGCTACTGTCAAAAATTAATGAATCGATTGATGATCTGAAATCTGATGATTATGGATATTGCGCATCTTGTGGAATAGAAATTGGAATAAGAAGACTGGAAGCTAGACCAACAGCGACCAGATGCATAGACTGTAAAACTATAGAAGAGATTCATGAAAGGCAACAATATGGCTAAATTGTTTTGGTTTTAGGCCAATACGGTAAACGCTCAGAGATCTTAAAGATCTCTAATCATCATATAAAAAAGGAAAGCATAGATAAGGATGCACAATCTGTTATCTATAAGCTCCATGAGGGTGGTTTTGAGGCCTTTATTGTTGGAGGTTTCGTCAGAGATTCCTTACTAGGCCTCAAGCCAAAAGATTGTGATGTTGTTACAAATGCAACTCCTGAAGAAATCAAAAATATAGTTCCCAGAACAAGAATTATTGGGCGACGATTTAAAATAGTTCATGCAAGGTCAGGAAGAAATATAACGGAGATATCTACCTTCAGATCTTCTGACCAAAAGGCTACTAAGAAATCAAGTAAAGGGATATTACTAAGAGACAATAATTACGGAACTATAGAAGATGATGCCTTTAGGAGAGACTTTACAATCAACTCCTTGTACTTAAACCTAAAGAATATGGAGATAATAGACTTTGTTGGTGGTTTCAAAGACTTAAGACATAAAATACTTAGGTCTATTGGGGATAGCGGTCAAAGGTTTAGAGAAGATCCGGTTAGGATACTAAGAGCAATTAGATTTAAATCAAAATTGGGTCTAACTTTAGAAAATAAACTTGAAAAGGATATAACTAAGCTTTCTTATTTGTTGTCAGAAATATCCTCCGGTAGGAGATATGAAGAAACACTTAAAATGTTTCTGACTGGTAATGCCGAATCAATTATGTCGGAGATGCAACTCTATAAGACTACCGAATATTTACTTCCACAAACAAAAGGTTACCTAAGTGCCAAGAAAGAGAGAAAGCTTATTTATAATGCCCTCCGAAATACTGATAAAAGATTTCATGAAAATAAAACACTAACACCATCTTTTCTATTTTCAGTATTACTTTGGCCAGCTCTAAAAAATAAAATAGGCGAATTAAATTCAAAAAAAGTAAAAATTCCTAAGATCTCCCGAGCAGCAAACATAGTACTTCAAAGGCATAATGAACATTGTTTTATTCCAAATAGAATACAAAAATCTATTAAAGAAACCTGGGAAATGCAAATAATGCTTTTAAGGATTCCTGAGAAATCAAAAATTACTCTTAAGCATCCAAGATTCAGAGCTGCTTATGATTTCCTTTTATTAAGAGAAAAATCAGGCGAAAATCTAGGAGGGGCTGGTGACTGGTGGACAAAAAAAATAACAAGGTAAACTAATCTGAATTTAATGAAACAAATGCTTTTTTTTGTTTAAGATAGATAATGAATAAAGCTATCTAATATATGGAAGGTCAAATAGATTTAAAAGAGTTTGATAAATTGCCCAAATTTATAGCCGTTGAAGGTCCTATAGGTGCAGGCAAAACTACTCTTACAAACCTTATAGCAGATTCTTTTGGCTATGATACTTTCTTGGAAGAGCCCTCTGAAAATCCTTTTTTACCTGACTTTTACATAAATCCTTCTCAAGCCGCACTAGCTACTCAGCTCTTTTTCTTATTTCAAAGAGTTAAACAAATACAAGAATTAAAACAAGAAGATATTTTCATACAAAATAGAGTATCGGATTTTCTGCTAGATAAAGATAGGTTATTTGCAAAAGCAACTCTTTCTGCAGAGGAATTGAAGTTGTATGAACAAATATATACCTATCTTGCGATAGACTTGCCCACACCTGACCTTGTAATTTATCTCCAAGCAGAAACAAAAACTCTTTACGAGAGAGTTATGCATAGAGGTATTGAAATGGAAAAGACAATTAGTTTTGAATATTTGGAATTATTAAATGAAACCTATAAGGAATTTTTCTTCGAATATGAGAGATCTCCTGTCTTGATAGTTAATTCAGATTTTTTAGATTTGCAAACAAATAAAAGTGATTACAATCTTCTATTACGAAAATTACTAGATTATTTTAATAAACCTGAAGGCTCAAAAATGTATTTCAATCCTTCTCCTGCTTTAATTTAATATTATGAATAAAGAAAAAATTTATAACATTCCTAAATCTATATCAGAAAGTTCGAATATAAGTGAAGCTGAGTTTAATGAGCTATATAAACAATCTTTAGAAAATCCGGATGAGTTCTGGTCCAATCAAGCAGATAAATATTTAGATTGGAATCAGAAATGGACAAAGGTTAAAGAAACTAATATTGAAAAAGGAGAGGTCACTTGGTTTAAGGACGGTAAACTAAATGCGTCGGTTAATTGCATAGATAGGCACCTACCAGAGAATAGAAATAAAATTGCTTTGATTTGGGAAGGGGATGATCCTAGTTACACTAAGAATATAACTTATCAAGAGTTACTTAATGAAGTCTGTAAATTTTCTAATGTACTTAAGACAAGAGGTGTAAAAAAAGGAGATAGAGTTTGTATTTATATGCCCATGATACCGGAGGCTACTTATGCTATGTTGGCTTGCGCTAGAATTGGTGCGATTCATTCTGTGGTCTTTGGAGGATTTTCTCCAGAGTCTTTAAAGGATCGTATATTAGACTCAGACTGTCAAACAGTAATAACAGCTGATGAAGGTTTAAGGGGAGGGAAAAAAGTTCCACTTAAAGCAAATGTAGATGAAGCATTGATAAGTTGCCCAAATGTTCATACTGTTCTAGTCATCACAAGGACAGGCGCAAAGGTATCCTGGAATGATAATTGTGATTGCAGATATGAAGAATTATCAGAAAATGTTTCAGATTATTGCGATCCAGAAATAATGGACTCAGAGGATCCTCTTTTTATTCTGTATACATCAGGATCAACTGGAAAACCTAAAGGGGTTCTTCACACTACCGGTGGCTATCTCTTGCAAGCGGCAATGTCACATAGGCTGGTATTTGATTATAAAGACGAGGAAATATATTGGTGCACTGCCGATGTCGGTTGGGTGACTGGTCACTCATATATTGTGTACGGACCTCTGGCTAATGGTGCTACGTCTTTGATCTTCGAAGGAATACCCACCTATCCATCCCCATCAAGATTCTGGGAGGTTATAGATAAGCATCAAGTAAATATTTTTTATACGGCCCCGACTGCTTTGAGGGCCCTCATGGCGCAGGGTGATGAATTTGTTAAGACTACTTCTAGAAATTCTCTAAGAATCCTTGGAACTGTTGGTGAGCCTATCAATCCTGAAGCATGGGAATGGTATTTCAGAACAGTGGGTAATTCATCTTGTCCAATAGTTGATACATGGTGGCAAACTGAAACAGGCGGAATGATGATAACCCCTATAGCAAGTTTTACATCTATGAAACCTGGTAGCGCCTCCAAGCCCTTTTTAGGAATTGAACCAGCTCTGCTGGACGAAAATGGACAAGAGATCGTTGGTGAAGGTTCAGGAAATCTGGTCATTAAATCCTGTTGGCCTTCTCAAATTAGAACTGTTTACGGTGATCATCAACGCTGCATAGATACTTACTATTCTTTATATCCTGGATACTTTACTACTGGGGATGGTGCCAGAAGAGATTCAGATGGTTATTATTGGATAACCGGTAGAGTTGATGATGTATTGAATGTATCCGGTCACAGACTAGGAACGGCTGAAGTTGAGAGCGCACTTGTCCTTCATAAGCTAGTAGCTGAGGCTGCAGTAGTTGGCTATGAACATAACATAAAGGGTCAAGGGATTTATTGCTATGTAACTCTCATGTCGTATATCTCGCCTGATGAAGATCTCAAGAATGAATTGATACAAATCGTTGCAAAAGAAATTGGTCCAATTGCGAAACCTGATATCATTCAGTGGGCACCAAGCTTACCTAAGACAAGATCAGGAAAGATTATGAGAAGAATACTGAGAAAGATAGCTTCTAACGAAACTGAAGATCTTGGAGATACATCCACTTTAGCAGATCCGTCTGTAGTAGAAGAATTAATACAAAATAGAGAAAATAAATAATGTCACTAATAGATTTACTTAATAAAAAAAGCATATTACCTCTTGAGTCTGAAGCATTAATTGGAAGAGAGGAGCAAGTTGAAGTTCCCGAAGAGCATTTCGTAAAAGGTACACCGCTTAAAGGACCTTTTCCTGATAATTTAGAACAAGCTATCTTTGGTATGGGATGTTTTTGGGGTGTAGAAAGGAGATTCTGGGAACTAGAAGGAGTTTACTCAACTTCTGCAGGTTACGCAGGTGGCTATACAAAAAATCCATCCTACAAAGAAGTTTGTACCGGCTTTACAGGTCACAATGAGGTGGTAATGGTTGTCTATGATCCAAAGGTTATAAGTTACGAATCACTACTCAAGACATTTTGGGAAGATCATGATCCAACTCAAGGTATGAGGCAAGGTAATGATATGGGCACTCAATACAGATCCGGTATCTACTACCGCACGCTGGAAGAAAAGGAAATCATAGATAAAACTAAGGAAATGTATCAATCCCAATTAAATCAAAATGGTTTCAATGAAATTACAACGGAAGTTAAAGAGGCTGGAGCTTACTACTATGCTGAACATTATCATCAGCAATACTTGGCTAAAAACCCCGATGGGTACTGTGCATTAGCTGGTACGGGAGTAAAAATTAACTAGTACCTTCCCATATATATTCTTCTCCCTCTTTGCTGATTACTTGGTCTTCTTCAAGTTTTATAAGATGCGCCAATAAAGAAGCTTTAGCTATGGGAAATAATGAGGAATCGACATCTGCATACACCTTTTCAACGAGTGACTCTGGGGTTCCTCTTATTGCATCTTTTAAAGCAGAAAAGACTTTCTCTTCTCTTTTAAGTCTATGATTTATTATCCAATCGGCAACTTGATAGGGACTTTCAAGAATGTCTCCATGACCAGGTGCCATTTTTTCCATGTCGTAATTTTTTAATTTATTCAATGAATCAATATATTGCTTCATACTTCCATCAGGGGGGCCGATTACAACTGTAGATCCACTCATTACATGATCACCTGTGAAGATAAATTTCTCTTCTCTCAAAATGAAACATAGGTGGTTAGATGCATGTCCTGGTGTATGCACTACTTCCAAGGAATATTCCTCCATATCAAGCACTTCGCCATCTTTTAATATTCTTTCTGGACTAAAGGTCATATCCTGATTTTTTGAAGACTCGGTTAACATACCAAAAGCAGGCACATCAAGCTTTTGCTGAAGTAATCGAGTGCCTGGAGAATGATCAGGATGAGTATGGGTTACTAGTATTTGTTTAATATTTTCTGAGGCCGCTAAAATGACATCGATATGTTCCTCCATAGCAGGGCCTGGATCAATGACGGTAACATCCTCCTTTCCAACCAAATATGTATTTGTTCCAGGACCAGTGAAAACACTCCCGTTAGCTGCAGTGATTCTTTTTATAAGAGGAGAAATTTGAACTATTTTTTCAGCTTCCATTAATGATCCTCATAACCATCATCGCCGGGAAGAAGACCAACCATTTTTCCGTCTTCCATAAAAAATTTAGGTTCTATTGTTGGAATAGTCGAAGGATCAATAGATGATTTATCTTGCAGTAATTCCTCAACATTAGAATATCCGCAAATACTTTCAAGATTCTTTATTGTAGGCATAATTAGTAATAATTTGCCCTCTTTTTGTTGCTCCAAAGCATCTTCAGGTTTAATCCATAAACTATTTACACTTTCTGAGCCATCGTGTAGACCTTCCTGACCACTTGGAGAGATGGCAACGAAGAAACGAGTTGTGTAACGCCTTTTTTCTATCTTTGGAGTGATCCAATGAGCTAAATATGCCAGCCTCTCAGTCGCAAGAGTTAAGTTCTCTGATTTACACATTTCTTCTATAACCGCCTCACCGGCATTAAGCTTATTTCTGTAATTGACGAACCTTTCTCTTTCATCTGCATCAGACGGATCGAATGGAGAACCATCTTCTCTATAAGCTATCAGTATCCCGGCTTCTTCGAAGCATTCTCTAATACATGCAACCCAGTATGCCAAGCCTCCTTTATCCTCCCCAAGAATATCCGAGAGCTCTTGATCTGAAAAACCAGTAGTTACAGCTTCTAAACGGTCAAGCCCATCTTCGGGATCAACTTTACCTCCAGGAAAGACATAAGCTCCGCCAAAATTGGCTTTTGAGGCTCTTTCAACTAAAAATACTTCGATACCGCTTTCTTGAGAGTCACGTACCAATAGAACAGTGGCTGCAGCTTGCGGTACAGTGGGTTTTTCATTGGGATCAGCCATTTGCGTATTTGCGCCTTGCAATGGATTTTTCATAAATCGTCCTTATTTTTTAGAGATTATAATAGACTAGCGTCTTCAAAAACTTATTTAACTATAAATTTATTTCAAAGGAATGTCTAAATGATAGATTCTCATCCAGAATGGTTTAAAGAAGCTTTGTCCGTAGATAAAGAACAAAGGAGTATAAAAGTTGAAGGCGATACTATTTGTTATCAAAAATGGGGTGATAATTCCAAGCCCGGCATGGTACTGGTACATGGAAGCGGAAGTCACTCGCACTGGTGGGATTTTATAGCTCCTCTTCTTTTAGAAGACTTCCAAATCAGTGCCATTGATTTATCTGGGATGGGTGACAGTGACCATAGGGAGGACTATTCACCTGAGCTCTATGGAAAAGAGATCTTATCAGTAGCCGAGGATAGTAATTTTTTTGAAGTAAGCGATCCCATCATATGTGGTCACAGCATGGGTGGATTCATGAGTGCTTATGCCGGATTAATATCCGATAAAAAACTTGGAGGCGTAATTATGGTTGATTCCCCAATCAGACCTCCGACATATGATTACTCAACGCATGTTAGAAGTGGGCCAATCAGAAGAATAAAAACTTACCCAGATAGAGAAAGTATCTTGGAAAGATTTAGACTAACCCCAGAGCAAGATTGTGAAAACGAATACTTAGTAAAATACATAGCTGAATGGTCTGTTAAGGAAGCAAACAACGGATATCAATGGAAGTTTGATGATACTATTTTTGATAAATTAGGTTTTTCCCATATGACAAAAAATCAAGCCTTTGAGCTGGAGTGTAACTTAGGTGTCATTTACGGAACCGAAAGTAATATGATGACTGAGGAGATACTAAGCTTTATTAAATCAAACGTTCCGGAGGGTACACCTATGATAGCGATTGAAAAAGCAGCTCATCATATCTTACTAGATCAACCACTTAGATTGGCAGATGCTATCAGAGGGATTGCAAAAGATTGGATCTAGATCAGTGATAAAAACTTTTTTTCTTCTTATATTTTTATATTTTTCTATCTCTATTCATAGATCTTTGCACAAAGAAGAAATATCTTATGGCTGCACTTCAATAAGCATGATGATGTTTGTTGATGTGATGCTCTTGTTATTAATCTACTACACTTTTTTTGCTTAAGTTACTTTCTTGGCGGTAATCCCTTCACTAGACTTAGGGATCTCAATGGAGCCCCTTCTCTTCTGAACTGCGAAAGTTCTTGATACTCAGGATCGTTATACCAACCATCTGCTGCTGCTTCAGATGGAAATGAGAATATTATGACTCTTCCTCCAGGCAGTGGCTCTGGACCTTCTAAATGTCGGACCGAGTCATCAAATGTTATAAACTCGCCTCCATGTTTTTTTAAAATAGGAAAAAATCCTTTTTCGTATTTCAAGTAAGTATCCTGATCTTTTATATCTAAATTTACCACCATGTAAACTTTTACATCATTCATACTCTCTCCTTAAGCTTTTACAGACTGTAGCCTTCCATCAATTATCTCTTCTGCCTCTGAAACAAGTCTAGCAACCATTTCTTTACATGTGGGTACATCTTTAACTCTTGCTACAGAAATGCCCGCTGACCATATTCCATGCTCCAAATCACCCTCTTCAAATACTACTCTTCCTCTTTGACCTGCTACAAGATCTTTTACATCTTCAAAGCTAGCAGACCCAGTTGATTCTATTTCTACCACTTGATCAGATATAGAGTTCTTGAAAACTCTTGCTGTGTTATGCATTGTCCTAAACATTAAATTGGTAGAAAGTTCATCCGCTTCTGTCATTTTCTCCTTTACGTTCTGATGAATGCCCGCCTCTTTAGTTGCCATGAATCTTGTACCCATAACAATTGCCTCACCTCCGAGGGCTAAGGCTGCAACCATACTTTTAGCATCACTAAAACCTCCGCAACCAGCTACTGGAACATCCAATGCTTCAGCAGCTTGAGGCAATAAGACCAAGGAAGGAATATCATCTTCCCCTGGATGCCCTGCGCACTCAAAACCATCAATTGTTATAGCACTTACACCAACGGATTGAGCTTTTAAAGCATGCCTTACAGAGGTACATTTGTGAATGACCTTCACATCATATTCTTTAAATAACTCCATGAATGGTTCTGGGCTTCTTCCGGCTGTCTCTACAATTTTTACACCTGAGCCGACAATAGCTTGAGCATATTCTTCATATGGTGGCGGATTGATAGTTGGTAAAACAGTTAGATTTACTCCAAAAGGTTTATCAGTCATTTCTCTTGTTCTTTCTATTTCTTTGACTAAATCCTCTGGTGTTGGTTGGGTGAGCGCAGTTAATATACCTAATGCTCCAGCATTAGATACGGCAGAAACTAGTTCGGCATAGCCTACCCATTGCATTCCACCTTGTATTACCGGATGTTCTATTCCAAATAGATCTGTAATTCTTGTTTTTAACATTTATTCCTCTCCATGATTTAATTCAATATATTTCAGTTTTGAAGAAAGATAGTAAGATACTTCACTAAAATTAAGAAGAAATACTTTATGGCAGAAAAATTAAGTCTCTTTATTGATGGTGACTTCGTAAAGAGTGATACAAAAAATTGGGTCGAGGTCCTAAATCCTGCTACACAAGAAGTGTTATGTGAAGTGCCTTTTGCAACTGAAGAGGAAATAGAGAAGGCTGTAGCTTCTGCTAAACAAGCTTTCCTTTCTTGGAGAGAAACCCCTCCGCCGGAAAGATCTAGAATTATGATGAAGTATCAGGATCTTCTTAAAGTAAATCATGATGAAATAGCTAAAATACTAAGTAGAGAAAACGGTAAAACCTTTGAAGATGCTAAAGGGGATGTCTGGAGAGGTATAGAGGTTGTAGAGCAAGCGGCAAATATAACACCTCTTTTAATGGGAGAAACGGTTGAGAATGTAGCAAAAGAAATAGACTCTTATAGTTATACCCAATCCCTTGGTGTTTGTTTAGGCATTACCCCATTTAATTTTCCTGCCATGATACCCCTTTGGATGTTTCCAATGGCTATTGCTTGTGGAAATACTTTTATTCTCAAGCCCTCTGAACAGGATCCTATGACCGCGAATAAACTAGCTGAGCTTTTTTTAGAGGCTGGGGGTCCATCAAATCTCTTACAAGTTATTCATGGTGGAAAAGATCAAGTAGATAAATTAATTAAACATCCTGAAATAAGAGCTATCTCTTTCGTTGGGTCAGTAGCCGTTGGCCAATACATTTATAGGACAGGAACCGATCACCTAAAAAGAGTGCAATCTTTTGCAGGTGCCAAAAATCATATGGTTGTCATGCCAGATGCTAATAAAAATAAAACTATAGATAGTTTGGTTGGATCTTCAATAGGGGCTGCGGGACAAAGATGTATGGCTATAAGCGTAGCTGTGTTTGTTGGATCTTCAAAAGAATGGATAGAAGATCTTAAAAATGAAATGCAAGCAGTCAACCCAGGTCCTTGGGATTCTAAAGAGTCTGGTTTTGGACCAGTAATAAGTCCTCAAGCTAAAGAGAAAATTATTAAGTTAATAGAAAGAGGAAAGGATGAAGCAGACTGCCTAATAGACGGAAGTGCTTGTGAAGTAGAGGGCTATCCTAAAGGAAATTGGGTAGGCACTACCCTTTTTGCGAATGTTAAGACTGATTCTGAGATTTATAAAACAGAGATATTTGGTCCTGTTCTGCTTTGTATTGAGGTCGACTCGTTAGAAGAAGCTATCAAATTGATCAATGCAAATCCATTTGGAAATGGGACTTCTATTTTCACTGCCTCTGGAAGGTCGGCGAGGAAATTTAGACATGAAATTGAAGTTGGACAAGTAGGTATCAATGTACCCATACCTGTTCCTTTACCCTTCTTTTCATTTACTGGATGGAAGCAATCCTTCTATGGAGATCTTCATGCATATGGAAAACAAGCTGTAAGATTTTATACAGAAACTAAGACTGTTACTGAGAGATGGTTTGAAGAAGACGAAGAAAGTACTAAGAACTTGACCATCAATTTGGAGTGATAAATGGATTTTGACTTAAATTCTGATCAAAAAAATTACAGGGACTTAGCAAGGAACTTTTCTGAGAGAGAACTTAAACCTAATGCTGCTGAGTGGGATAAAGAAGCATTTTTTCCTAAAGAAACTTTGAATAAAGCTGGAGAACTTGGCTTCTTGTCTCTTTATGTTGATACAAATTTAGGAGGTATGGGCTTAGGTAGATTGGATGCCTCTATAGTGTTTGAACAATTAGCTCAAGGTTGCACCAGCACGACAGCTTTTATGACTATTCATAATATGGCAATTTGGATGGTCAGTAGATATGCCTCTGAAGAATTAAAAGCAGAATGGTTTCCTCAGTTAAGTACTGGTGAAAAACTTGCTTCTTATTGTTTAACTGAACCAGGATCAGGTTCGGATGCTTCTTCTTTAAGAACTACAGTTAAGAAAGAAGGTAAAAATTACATACTTAATGGGTCAAAGGCTTTCATATCCGGATCTGGAGCAACAGACTGTCTTGTGCTTATGGCCAGAACAGGTGATGAAGGTGCAAAAGGTATTTCATGTTTTCTTATTCCAGCTGATTTACCAGGCATAGAGTATGGGAAAAATGAGCCTAAAATGGGCTGGAAGAATCAACCTACCAGATTGGTATCTTTGACCGATGTGAAAATCTCTAAAAAGAATTTAATAGGTGAAGAAGGAAATGGCTTCAAGATTGCCATGCAGGGCCTAGATGGTGGAAGAATTAATATAGCTACGTGTTCCATAGGTACAGCCCAATCAGCTTTAGAAGAAGCTCAGAAATATATGAATGAAAGGGAGCAATTTGGAAAAAAGATATCTGAATTTCAAGCAATGCAATTCAAGATAGCCGATATGGTGACTGAGCTTGTGGCGGCAAGAACTATGACAAGACTAGCTGCTTCAAAAATTGATACTGATGATCCTGAGGCAACCATTTATTCAGCAATGGCAAAACGATTTGCGACTGATGTTGGATTTAATGTATGTAATGAAGCCCTGCAAATATTTGGAGGGTATGGATATATTCAAGAATATCCACTAGAGAGAAACGTAAGAGACGTAAGAGTTCATCAAATATTAGAAGGGACTAATGAAATTATGAAAATGATAATCGGTCGCAGAATGATAATGGAAGATGCTGCTTCAATAATTCAATAAAATTAAAATTAAAATTATGACAGATAAATTAATACTAGAAAAAATAGATAATACCGCCAAAATCATCATAAACAATCCTAGTGCCAACACTTGGGATCTTGAAAGTCTTTCAGGGTTAGAAACGATAATTGAGGCTCTAAATCAAGATGATGAAATCTTTTCTTTAGTTATTACCGGACAAGGAGATAAGTTCTTTTCGGCAGGTGCTGACCTCAAGGTTTTCCATGAAGGAGGAAAGAATGCTGCCAAAGAAATGAGTAATGCCTTCTCAAAAGCCTTCAAGGCTCTCAGTAAATTTAGAGGGGTTTCTATAGCTGCTATAAACGGATTCGCTATGGGTGGAGGACTTGAATGCGCCTTGGCTTGCGATATAAGAATTGCAGAAGATAAAGCTGTGTTAGCACTACCTGAACCTAAAGTGGGTTTATTGCCCTGTGGTGGAGGCACTCAAGTTTTGCCAAGATTAGTTGGGGAGGGCTGGGCTAAAAGGATTATTCTAACTGGAGAGCAAATAAAACCAGATCAAGCCCTTAAAATTGGGTTAATTGAAGAAAAAGTTGAAGATGGCAAGGCCTTGGAGATGGCCATGTTGATGGCTTCTTCTGTAGCAAATCAAAGTCCAAGTAGTATTGCTAAGTGCAAAGAATTAATTCACGCGGCGCGCCTATCTCAGGAGCCATATCAAGAAGAAATAAAACCATTTGTGGATTTATTTGATACTAAAGATCAAAAAGAAGGTGTTGAGGCATTTTTAGAGAAAAGGAAACCTGACTGGCAAAATGCCTAATGAAGAAATACTAGTTGAAATACTAGAGTGTGAAGAAGAGACTCAAATAGGTCATATAATTCTCAACTCTCCTGAGACTCTTAATTCTTTGACCTTAAATATGGTCAATCAAATATCAGATTTGCTGGATAAATGGGAAAAGAGTTCTCAAATCAAAATGGTATTGATTAGCGGAAGCGGAGAAAAAGCATTTTGTGCCGGAGGCGATATAAGGGCATTATACGAATCTATGTGCTCCGATGAGGGACCTCTTTTTGCAGAAGATTTCTTTGAATCTGAATACAGATTGGACTATAAACTTCATAATTATCCAAAACCAGTTATATCCATCCTAGATGGCATTGTTATGGGTGGTGGTGCAGGTTTGATGTTTGCAAGCTCATATAAAATAGCCACGGAGAGAACAAGATTTGCTATGCCTGAAATAGGTGTTGGACTATTTCCAGATGTTGGTTTTACTCACGAAATAAAAAAGCTTCCAAAGGGCGTGGGTCTTTACATCATGCTTACGGCTACCAACTTACATGCAGCAGATACAAGTTTTTGTAAATTAACCGACGGTATACTGAACTCCAAAGATTTTGAAACTTTTTATAAAGATATAAAAAACTTGGTCTGGAAAAGCAATTATGAAGACAATATCAGATTACTTGATTCGGTTATAAATCAAGAAAAATACTCCATAGGTACTAGAAACTTTCCAGAAAGTAAAATAGAAGAAGAACTGATAAAAATCCAAAAAATTACAGAGGGAGAAGACTTAGTAAGTGTAGTTACAAATATTTTGTCCAATAGTTCTGAAGATGAATGGTATTTAAAAGGGAAGCAATCCATACAAAATGGTAGTCCTACTTCTGCACACTTAATTTGGCTTCAATGCGAAAATTCGCTAAAACTCAATTTGAAAGAAGTATTCTTATTTGAACTAAATCTTGCAACACAGATTACAAGGAAAGGAGACTTTAAAGAAGGAGTAAGAGCACTAATAATTGATAAAGATAATAATCCAAAATGGAAGTTCAATTCTATTGAGAAAGTGTCTCAAGACTGGATAAATGAACACACCAAATCAGCCTGGGATACTAACCCCTTGGAGGACCTTTAATATGAAAGAAGTAGGCTTTATAGGACTTGGAAATATGGGTCTGCCAATGGCGCTTAACTTAAGTAAAAAATCTATTCATGTGAAAGCTTATGACTTGTCCATTGGAGCCAAAGAAAAAGCTCTTGATTCTGGTCTGGAAGTAAAGAATTCTATGCATGAAGTATTGATAGATATAGATGCACTAATCACCATGCTACCAAACGACTCTGCAGTAGAAGATGTTTTCTTGAAAAATGGTGTGCTGGATGGTTTAGAAAAAACAACTTTAATTATTGATTCTTCAACTATCAATCCTGATACAAGTAAAAAGGTAGCTAATGAAGCACTTAATAAAGGATTGTCTATGATAGATGCACCTGTTTCGGGAGGTGTCAAAGGTGCCGAACAAGGTACTCTCACATTTATAGTCGGAGGAAATGAACAGGATGTAAAAAAGGGTTCAGTTTTATTTGATGTGATGGGAGATAAAACCTTTTATGCAGGAAATTCAGGCTCAGGTCAGATAGCCAAATTATGCAATAACATGCTTCTTGCAATCCACATGTGTGGAACTGCAGAAACTTTAGCTATGGGTGTTAAGAATGGATTAGACCCAATTATCCTTTCAGAAATTATGAAAAATAGTTCTGGTGGCAACTGGTCACTTGAAAAATATAATCCCTATCCGGGTGTAATGAAGGATACTCCCTCAAGTAATGACTATTTAGGCGGATTTCTTAACTCTTTGATGTTGAAGGATCTTACCCTAGCTGAAGAACTATCAAACCTTTCTAAATCTGATACTCCTATGGGAAAACTTGCCAAAGAACTTTATGAAGAATTAAATGAAAAAGGTTTAAAAGATAAAGATTTTTCAAGCATTCAAAAGAAATACCTAGATTAAAGTATAATTTTAAAAACGATAACTGCTGACCATGTCTTATCAAAAAGACTTCTAATTAGACCTTGTTAAATAGTAAGCGCATAACAAACACGGAATAAGAGATATTCCTGCACAGAAAAAAGCAAAACTATAATTTCCTGATCCCAAGACTACAGGAGCTAAATTGTTGCCAATTAAAGCTGATATATTTCCAAAACCCATAAAAATTCCAAAATTAGTAGCGCTGGTTTGAGTTACGCAAAGGGCCATTAATATAGAGAATATTAAAACCATAAATCCTGCATCAAAGGCGTCTATTCCAATTAAAACAGATGATGCCAGCAGCCTAGACGTTTCAAATGAAAAACTTCCCAAAATAAAGAATAAAAGTATCTGACTAGATAAGAAAAAAATCAAAAGAGGACGTTTACCAAGGTAAAGAGATAGAACTCCAGCAGCCAGTCCTATTAGTCCTCCTATCCACATCCCTATTGGCCTAAGAAGGCCTATTTCCTCTCCAGTCCAACCTAAGACTTTCATGTAGAACTCATTATAGATAACATCAAAGATGCCATAAGCAATATTAGAAAAGAGCATAAAAATTATCGCTGCTGCCGCATTCCTGTTGAGTATACTGAGACTTATTCCCTTTATAAGATCGCTTATAGATAATCTATCTTGGTAGGATTGACCATCAAAGCCAGCTTTGTGTGCAAGTTCTTTTGAAAAAAGGGGAAATAAAAAGGTTAGACTCATCATAATAATCAAAATTAGATAGCCCCAATTAACACCATAGTTGAAGAATATTGAGGTTGCCAAAGCCATCCCAATCCCTCTACCTAAAGTTTTACTGCCCCACATGAAACCATTGGCATTACCCAACTGATTTTCTTTAAGACTATCAGCCGCTAGAGCATCTATTGCTATGTCGGATACTGCTACAAATGCATTATGAGCGGTCAGCAAGGAAATTAAGATTAAATTTACCTCGGTAACTTCAATAAATACCATTGGCAAGACAGCAATTATCATTGCTATCTGACTAATCAATACCCAAAACCTCCTTCTTCCGAACCTACTGAAGGTAAACGAATCAATGATAGGGCCCAGGAATACTTTTAAGGTCCAAGGGATCATTGTTATAGATAAGAGTAACGAAATATCTGTAACAGACGCTCCTATAGAGACAAGATAGGTTGTTAAGGCAAAAAGTGTTCCGCCAGATAGGCCTTGAGATAAATAAACGGCACTCAGACTTGTAATATGCCAAGCACTTCCCTCACTCAATAAACGAGGTCTAATTAATTCCATTTAATTTTCTTTAATTTATAGCAAAAGATTGTTTTATAAGATCATATGATCTAACTCGAGAAGAAAAAGGCTCACAGATGGTAATAATTTTTAATTCCTCAGGATCAACCTTATCTAATATAGGTTGGAGTTTCTGTCTTACCGTCTGAGGAGAGCCTACAAACGTCCTGTTATCATTTGTTTGTATTAGATCTCCATTAACAGATTGTTTTGCTTCCTGTAATGTAGGAAAAGAACCAAAGATCCCTTTTTGAGAATTTTGTCTCCATGCAGCGGCACTTAAAGAGAGGTCTTCAGCTTCTTTATCGGTATCAGCACATATTGAAAAGACACCAACACTAATTTTAGGTTCTTCCGCAAAAACAGATGGCTGGAAATTATCTTTGTAAACATCAGCAAGATCTATGCAAGAAGGATCAATAAAGTAGGCCAAGGCCATTGGTAACCCAAAATGAGCCGCGTATTCAGCCCCTTGTTGAGATGATACTAATAACCAGACCTCAGGCAATTCTCCCAGTCCTGGAGTTACATTGACTGATTCAAAAGATTCTGTTGAAGAGATACTACCTTCTAAAAAAGATCTAAGGTCTTTCATTTTAGTAGCAAAAAACTCGGGTCCTGTAGTCTTGGAGCCGTAAGCCAGAGCCCCTGCTTGGTAAGCATCACTTCCTGGAGCTCTTCCTAAACCAAGGTCAATTCTATTGGGGTATAGAGACTCTAAAAGCCTAAAATTTTCAGCTACTTTGTAAGGACTATAGTGCATTAACATTACCCCTCCAGAGCCTATCCGAATAGACTCAGTTTGAGATGCGATACTAGGTATTAATATTTCAGGAGAACATCCTGCAAATGAAGTTGATCCATGATGTTCTGCTAACCAGAATCGATTCAATCCCAGTGAATCGCAATACTTTGCTAACTCTTTTGTATCTTTTATTGCTTGATTAGCATTAGAGTTTGAGAATATTGGGGATTGATCTACTGCACTTATCTTCATAGTCCAATAGGTTTACCGTCTATTACTTGATCCAAATATTCAGACATGCCGTAACCCACTATACCGTTATAGGTATATTCGGTCATTCCCTCAGTAATTCTTGTTACAAGGCTATCGCCTTCAGGTGTATTTCTTCTATTTCTTAAAGGAATTAGCGAGATAACTTTACCTTCAACCTCATATTCGTTTTGTTCTGTTCTTGCCCAGACTGAAAAAGTTTTTTGGAAGTGGTCATCATCATATTCAGTATCGATCCTACAATCCTTAACGGTTTCATATTTTCCATCTTTAAGAACAATCCCTCCTCTTCTCTCAGAATCTTTGCTCTGGTGAACAATACTGAACATAAACCCAATATCGTTATTTATATTGATTGTAAGCCATCTATACCATTCAATAGCTTGCCAATATCTTGGTCCCCAACTTTTGTCTCTTAAACCTAACCCATCAATAGTCCACTCTTCACCATTTATTTTAATTGTTCCCTTACCAGCAGTATGTTGCTCATAGTGAGCCTTGGAGAAACTTTTTTCTGGATCACTATCCATTGGTTTACCATCTTTCCTGACTGCCTGTCCTCCAAACATAGGTGATATTCCACTTATATGAATATCAGCTTCACATTCAACTCTTTCATTCTCTTTAAAGGCCTTACTTGGGTTTAACATGTCCTTAGGGTTATCTAATAAGAGTATCTTCCCTTTATATTGAACTTTTAAAGATTTAAAAGGATCAATAACTTCAAACTTCATGCCGCCTGCATCAAAAGTTTCATTAGAAGTTATTTCTGGCCTACCAAACATAAAACCAATTCTTCCATCTGGAAGATAAATACAGCAGGTCATCTCGGCATATCCTTCATTTGGTCTATTACCTAACCTGAACCAGCCTCCCATTTTTTTATTATGATCAAATACATTGAAGTACATGCTTTCGTTATAGTTAGAAGCTTCATCTGGCTGATGGTTAAATTCATCCTGGGGTTCAAGTCTTATTTCAATCTCACTCATTTTTTTTCCTGTGTTTGGTCTATTGTCCAGTTTATATGCTCTTTTACAATCGCTGAAGGAAAGTCTATTCTAGAGTTATAATTTCAAATATAAAATTTTGCTTTCAATGAAACTATACACAGCTAAAGAAACAAAGAAAATTGATAGCCTTGCGATAAAACAAAAAGGTATTACAGGCTACTCATTAATGCAAATGGCTGCTGAGTTTTCATTGGATGTAATTCTTAGAGAATTTAGTCCTCTAGAAGAATTAGTCATTTTTTGTTCCAAAGGAAAGAACTCAGGAGATGGATTTCTTTTAGGAAGCTTTGCGAAAGAATTTGGTCTGAACGTTACTGTAGTTTTGAGTAACTCTCCAAACGAAATAAAAGGGGTATCAAAAAAAGCATTTCAGGAAATGAAAGAGTCAAAAGTTAAGGTTATTTCTAGCAATGCTATTGAAAAATTAAAAGTTTCTAATAAGGCTGTTGTAGTAGATGCATTAATTGGGACGGGCCTTAAAGGTAGCTTAAGAAAGAATATAAAAGACTCCATATTGGCCTTAAATAGACTGGGTACAAAATTACCAGTTGTCTCTCTGGATGTCGCATCTGGTGTTAACCCAGATACAGGGGAAGTAGAGGATACTTGTGTCTATGCAGATATCACTACAACCTTTGTTGCTCAAAAAAGGGGTTGCTTTACCTCAATTGGGAAAAAAGTGTCAGGAGAAGTAATGTACTCTGATCTAGAAATACCAAAACAATTATTTACTAAAGTCACTTCCACAAGTTCCATCATTAACTTTGAAAAATATATAGATAGAGTGGTTTACAGAGAACAAGATGCCCATAAAGGAAAATTTGGGCATGTTCTTGTCATAGGAGGGGATAGAGGTTTTGGTGGAGCTGGGCTTCTTGCCTCAAAAGCAGCAGTCTATTCAGGTGCAGGATTAACCAGTTTAGTTACAAGGCCGGAGCATGTGAGTGCAAGTCTAACGTCATGTCCTGAAGTGATGGTGAAAGGAGTAAATTCTGGGCAAGATTTAGAAGAGCATCTAATAAAACCAACTGTAATTGCAATAGGCCCAGGTCTCGGGCAGACAGCTTGGTCAGAACAAATGATACAAAGAGTTTTTTGGGAAGCTGAAAAAAGAGATGTTGCAGTCATTATGGATGCCGATGCACTAAATCTTATATCCAAATTAAAACTATCCAGTAAATTACCAAGGCGTTTGGTCTTGACCCCTCATCCTGGAGAAGCTGCTACATTATTGAATACTGATGTAGAAACTATTGAATCAGATAGATTTGCTTCTTCAGCAAAGATTCAAAAAAAATTCAATGCGACCGTTATATTGAAAGGATCAGGAACTGTCATATGTCACAAAAAGAATGGTATTCAGCAATGGGGAGTCTGCGATGCAGGTAATCCAGGAATGGCATCAGGAGGTATGGGTGATGTCTTAACTGGTATTATTGCAGGAATGTTAGCACAAGGACTAACACCAAAAGAAGCCTGTGAGGTTGGAGTTGACTTGCATGCCAAAGTAGCTGATCAAGCTTCATTTGATTTAGGTGAAGTGGGACTGACGCCCAGTGATGTAATTGAAGAGTTACGATACTTACTGAAACATGACTAGAGTCATAATCACCTCTAATGCAAATGAAACCATGCTGGTTGGACAAGAGCTTGCTAGTGAGATTCTTGAAAACGAGGTAGATAGATCAATAATAATTTTTTTGGAAGGTGAATTAGGGGCTGGCAAGACAACCTTCACAAAAGGAATCCTTAAAGGTTTAGATTATGATGAAGTAGTTACAAGCCCCACTTATAACTTAGTGCAAATACATGAAACAAAAAATTATAGAGTTTTCCATTTCGATTTATATAGGATATCCGAACCCATTGAGCTAGAGGAAATCGGTATAGATGAATATTTAAATGAGGCTAAATCATTATCAATATTTGAATGGCCAAAGAATGGTGATGTCAGTCTGCCCTCCCCCGATTATCTCATTGAAATTTCCTATAAAGATAATAGTGAAAATGACAATAGGGAACTTACAATCTCATGAGAATTCTCTTTTTAAAATATCTATTCTTATTGCCTGTTCTATTCTTGAGTAAATCTTTACTCACAGATGAAGAAAATATCTATTGTTTTGTCGGAGATGCGGGTGAAGTTAATCCTACACAGTCAAAGGTTGTAAAAGCTCTAGCTAATTCTGATTGTTCGATGGTTTGGCATCTCGGAGACATCACACAGCTTGGAGTTCAATCGATAGATGACCCGGAGCTTCAAGATAGTTTCTTAACTCCATTTAAACCATTTCTAGAGACTGGAATTCCTCTTTATCTAACAGTGGGTAATCATGACTACAAGGGTGATCCGAGTGTCTATCTTGAAGTTGCTAAAGATTATCCATCTATTTTTTACCCTAGCAATTTCTATACTAAAACCTTTGGAGAATTATGTTTCTTTGCTCTAGATACCACTATTTTTGATAAGTTATATTACTTCTATAAAAGAGGTAGTCAGATTAGATGGCTTGAAGAAGAGGTAGAGAGACTAAAAAATCAATGCAAGTTTTCTATTGTCGTAGCACATCACCCTTTATTTAGTTCAGGTGATAGAGATAGAGCAAACCCTCAATTGGCTATATTCTTAGAGAATTATGTTTTCGGGACCTTTGATATTTATATTACAGGCCATAATCATGTCTTAGCGGACGAAGGAGATCATAAAAAGACACTTCAGTTGATAAGTGCTACAGGAGCCCTTCCTGGAGGATCTCCAAAAGAGATTGAATCAGGTAAATTTAATATAGAAACTCCAGGATTTTTAAAAATGACTATTGAAAAAAATACCGCCAGATATGAGTTTGTTAGTGCGAAAGAGAATGAAATCCTTTGGTCGAATGTAAAAGTAGGAACTGGTTTAAGATAAATCTAACTCTATACGGTTTGATACTTCAATTGCTAACGCCAAAGAAGAAGTTAGACCGGGCGAGGCATAACCAAGCACATTCACATACTGGTTATTATTTACTGTGCCCGAATCCACTACAAAATCACTTACACCCTTAAGTTTTGGTCTAATACCAGAGTAGCCGGGAGTAAGATCTTCTTCCTCGATTCCGGGCCAATAAGATTGAACAGCCTTAAGGAACTGTAATTTATGCTCTATGGAAAGACTATAGTCAATTTCCTCAACCACATATGCAGAAGGCCCAAACCTAATACCTTCTCCAAGATCAATCGTTGCATGAAGACCTAAACTATTTTCAGTTGGTGTTGGGTAAATAAGGTGCTCTAATTTTTCTTTACCTTGATAAATATAATACTCGCCTTTTACATATTCTTCTTGATAGACATTATCTTCATTGATGAGATTTGCGATATGAACTGCATTCAGACCGGCAGAATTAACTAAGACATTAGCAATAACTACAAATTGTGTATCATTATTTTTATCTTCAACCAGAACTTCAAAACCCTCATTAGATTGATTGATATTTATAGTCTCATTACCAAGAAAAATATTTCCGCCCTGACTTTGAAAATCTCTACTCAAAGAATGTATAAAAGAATGACTATCAAAAATACCAGTAGATGGAGAAAATATTGATTCCTTATATTCAAGGAAAGGATATTTTGATTTTAGAGAATTATCATAAGTTAAATCATCTACTCCGCAAATGAGGCCATTTTCATAAATGCTATTTAGAGTCTCAGATTCCTCATCTGTTGCAGATAGAATATATTTACCGCAACGGTTAAATTCAATCTTTCGTTCTTTTAAGTAATGATAGAGTAGCTCTTTGCCCCTCAAACAGAGCTTCGATTTAAGTGAGCCTTGGTCATAATACATGCCTGCATGTATAACTTCTGAATTTCGACTTGAGGTTTCTTGGGCAATTTGATAATTCTTTTCAATTAGAAAAATATTATCAAACTTAGAGGAAAGCTCTCTGCCTATTGCAATACCGGAAACTCCTCCACCGATCACTAAGCAATCTACTTCAAATTTTTCTAATTTATTCAATACTTTCTGAAGAAATTTATTATATTTACTGTTATGGTTGAGGCTCACTCAGTATAGATACCTAAGGTAGAAAAGTTTAGAGAAATCGAATATTTATGAAATTAAATTATGGAATCATAGGAACTGGGATGATGGGTTGTGAACATATCCGTAATCTAAGAAAAATACCCGACATTAATATAGTTGCAATTGCTGACCCTAATGAAAGATCTAGGAAATGGGCTAAACAGAACTGTGCAGATCAATTCGAGCCTAGGCTATACGAAGATTATAAAGAGCTTTTGATGCAGAAAGATATTGATATTGTTGTGATTGCAAGCCCAAATCACACACATACAGAGATTATGAGAGAACTCTTTAAAACGGATAAACATGTTCTTCTTGAAAAGCCAATGTGCACAAATCTATCTGACGGGATGGAAGTGCTTGAAGGAAGTAAAAAGCATAAAGGTATAGTCTGGATTGGTCTCGAATACAGGTTTATGTCACCTATCCAGTCCTTGATCACTCATGTTAATGAAATAGGCAATATTAAGATGCTCTCTATAAGAGAACATAGATTTCCATTTCTTGAAAAAGTTGATAACTGGAATCGTTTTAATAAAAACACCGGGGGAACGCTTGTAGAAAAATGCTGTCATTTTTTTGATTTGATGAATCTTATGGTTCCAAGTAAACCTATAAAAATTTATGCTTCTGGAGGTCAAGACGTAAACCATCTAGATGAGAAATATGAGGGCAAAACTCCTGACATAATAGATAACTCATTTGTGCTTATTGATTACGAAGATGGGCAAAGAGCTATGCTCGACTTATGTATGTTTGCTGAAGCTGGAAAATATGAACAAGAAATTGTTTTGACTGGGGATTGCGGTAAATTAGAAACTCATATTCCAGGCAATGAACTTCTATTAACGAATAGAAAAAAACATTCTTATAAAACTATAGAAATTAAAGATGATCCAAGAGTAAAAGAAGTGGGATTCCATCATGGCGCTAGTTATATTGAGCACTTAGAATTAATAGAATGCATCAAAAATAAAAATCATCCTTTGGTAGATTGTCAGAAAGGATTTGATTCAATTGTTATTGGATTGGCAGCACAAAGATCAATCGAGACAGGAGAACCTGTTCATCTGAATAACTTCTTATAATAAATATGAAATACAAATCGATAAGAGACATGCCCCAAGTAGGTTTTGGCCTTTGGAAAATACCACGGGCAGTTTGTTCAGATACAGTTTATAAAGCGATAGAATCAGGTTACAGGCATTTAGATTCAGCTTCTGACTATGGTAATGAGAAGGAAGTAGGTCTAGGGATTAAAGCGGCGATAGAACAAGGTTTATGCAAAAGGGAAGACCTATGGATAACTTCTAAACTATGGAATACATACCACCATCCAAATCACGTTAAACCTGCCCTAGAAAAAACACTACAAGACTTAGGGCTAGATTATCTTGATCTTTATATGATTCACTTTCCAATTTCATTAGAGTTTGTTCCTTTCGATGACAGATATCCGCCTGAATGGTTTCATGATCCTGATAATGCAGAACCTAAAATGATGCCCTCTAGAGTGCCTCTATCAGAAACTTGGCATGCAATGGAATCACTACAAGAAGAAGGCCTAACCAAACATATTGGTATTTGTAATTACTCTTCTAGTTTGCTCCATGACTTGATGAACTACTGTGAAACTAAACCTGAAATTCTGCAAATTGAATCTCATCCTTACCTAACTCAAGAGAAACTTATACGCCTAGCAAAGAATTATGGTCTAGAGGTAACAGCCTTCTCGCCTTTAGGTTCAATATCTTACGAAGAACTTGGTGGTGCAGAAGAGAGTGAATCACTTCTAAGGAATGAAATCTTAAAATCAATTGCAAAAGATCTTGATATATCTCCAGCTCAATTAATCCTAAGTTGGGCTCTAAATAGAGGGACTTCAATTGTGGTTAAGAGTACTGACGAAAGTCGTATGAAAGAAAATCTAGATGCCTCAGAAATTAAACTAGACCAATCCATTCTAGATAAGATATCAGCTCTCAATGTCAATAAGAGATACAACGATCCGGGTATTTTCTGTGAAGATGCCTTTAATACCTTCTTTCCAATTTATGACTAGAAAAACTTTCTTACATGAAGTACGGAGGGATAAAGACTTAATCACTCCAGGTTCTACTCAGAATTGGATAGAAAAGAATAAAATATCGATTGAATCTCAACTTGAAGAACATGGAGCCATTCTTTTTAGCGACCTTCCTGTTAAAAGTGCAGAAGATTTTGATCATTTCGTATCTGCTTTCCAATATGATACGTTTACCTATGAAGAATCTCTATCTAATGCGGTCAGAATAAATAAAACCGATAAAGTTTTTACCGCAAATGAGGCACCTAAAGAAGTTGAGATATTTCTTCATCATGAAATGGCTCAAACCCCCATATATCCAAAATACATATTCTTTTTTTGTAAATCTGCTTCTCTGCATGGAGGGGAAACTCCATTATGTCGATCTGATCATCTATATGCTGAACTCCTGAATGAAGACCCAAATTTAATAATGAAATTTGAAGAGAATGGGGTCATTTATAATTCTGTTATGTCTAATGGAGACGAGATGGTCTCTGGCCAAGGAAGGAGTTGGCAAAAAACGCTAGGAATCAAATCTAAACAAGAAGCTGAAATTAGATTAAATGATCTAGGTTATACCTGGAATTGGATTGAGGGAGATAACTTATTTGTCACAACTAAACCATTTGCAGCCATTAAAGAATTAGAGGATGGTAATAAATCATTTTTTAATCAGGTGCTTGCAGCTTCTTTGGGATGGAAGAAGAATTCAAAAGAAGATATCTCACCCGTTAAATTTGGTAATGGTGAAGAGATATCCGAATCAATAATTCAAATAATCTCTGAATTAGCAAAGTCATTAACGTTGCTAAGGCAATGGGAAGACAAGGATATTCTATTGATAGATAACTATCGGGTTATGCATGGCAGAAAGCCATTCTCAGGGGAAAAAAATAGAGAGGTCTTGGTTTCATTAACAACATAGGTTATCCGTGCAGATGGAACCAGCTTTTGTGTATTCTTGAATCTAAATTAAAAATCTTATTTTGTAAGTTGTCTAAAAAGTCATGTAACTTATCGTCATCATAATTCTCTACCTTTGAAGACGCTATTTTTTCAATAACTTTAGAAACTTCTTCTTTTAGCAGACGATTATTTGGCAAAATGGCTACGCTTTTATCTATTTCCATTAAACAGTTATTAATTGATCTAGGGAAACCTTTATTTTTGAATAAGAATTTCAAAACGCTACCTCTTTCTATTTCTCCTTTAACCTCGTCTCTATATGCTCCTTGAGCAGAAAGATTTCTCAGCATACTTGCCCACTCTAAGGTAGAAAAGTCATGAGTTTGAGAATTCTTCTTAGATACACATAACGTATCAAGTGTTCTAGAAATCATATCAACTCGTTCTACATACCTACCTAGCCGGATAAATTCAAAAACAGAACCAGTAGAAAAATTATCATTGATAATCCCAAAGAATCTCTGAGATCCTTCTATTAACTTATACATATCTTTGGGTTTAATTCTGCTTGATTTAGATATGCTTCTATCAAATTCATTTAATAGATTATTAATTTGCTCTGTAGAGGATTGGGGAAGGCAATCCCTCGTTTCTTTTACATTATATGCAGCCTTAATAAGACAATTCTTTATTGAATTAGGATTATCTTTTTCTTGGGAAAGGAAATTTATTACATTAGATTCTTTGAAAGTTATATACCTTCTCTGATATATATCGAGGTTATCAAGGGTTTCGACGATTGACTTCCAACCTAAAGTTTTGTCTCCAGGAAAATCTAGCATTAACTCTGAGTTAACATTAATTAATCTTGCGGTATTTTCTACTCTTTCTACATATCTAGAAAGCCAGTATAAGTGTTCTGCGTCTCTACTTAACATGTCTATTTATCAACTATCCAAGTATCTTTGCTTCCTCCTCCTTGAGAAGAATTAACCACCGTTGATCCTTTCTTTAAAGCAACTCTTGTTAAACCTCCAACTGTTACGTAACTTTTTTCACCAGTTAAAATAAAAGGTCTCAAATCTAGGTGTCTTGGCTCTATTAAACCTTTATCAAATGTTGGACTAGTTGATAAAAGAGCTAGAGGTTGTGCAATGTAATTGCGTGGATCTTTTTTTATTAATTCTAAGGTCTCTTCTTTTTCTTTCTTAGAGGCACTCTTGCCAATGACAATGCCATAGCCACCAGACTCTGCTACGGGCTTTATAACAAATTCTTTAAATTTTTCGTCTATTAGAGCTAAACTTTCTTTGTCACTCATTAAATAAGTTTTTAGATTGTCTATTAGTGGATCTTCTTTCAGATAATACCTAATCATTTCAGGTACGAAGGAATAAACAGCCTTATCGTCTGCAATTCCACATCCTGGGGCATTGATAATAGATACTTGTTTCTTTTTCCAAGATTCAATTAATCCATCAACTCCTAGAACAGAATCCTTATTACCCTTTGAAGGATCTAAAAAATCATCATCAATTCGTCTATATATAACATCAACACGTACTAAGCCTTCTATAGTTTTTTTATAAACAAAGTTATCTTTCAATACAACTAGATCGGTTCCTTGGACTAAGTCTATTCCCATTTGTTGCGCAAGGTACGAGTGCTCGTAATAAGCTGAATTATAAATACCAGGGGTAAGGAGAACTATTTCTGGTTGTCTAGTTCTTGAATAGCTAAGAGATGCAAGGGTCTGATATAGCTTAGCTGGATAAGCGCTTACGGGCATAACTCCATAATGCTTAAATAGATCTGGAAAGACTCTTTTCATAACAGTTCTATTCTCAAGCATATAACTTACACCTGAAGGTACTCTGAGGTTATCCTCTAAAACATAAAATTTACCATCTTCGTCTTTTATAAGGTCGGAGCCGCAAATACTCGACCAAGAATCATGTTTGAGTTTCATGCCCAGACAATAATCTTTAAAAGCGGGTGAATCCATTATAAGAGATTCATCCATATCACTATCTCTAAGAAATTTCTGATCGTTATAACAGTCTTGAATAAATAGATTTAATGCCTTAACTCTTTGCTCTAAACCTTTTTCTACTTTATCCCACTCCTTTTTTCTAATTATTCTTGGAATAAAATCTAATGGCCAAGATCTATCTTTACCCTCTATATATTCTTCAGAATAAACTCGAAAAGATATTCCCATAGATTTGATAGCCGATTCAGTGGCATTATTAATTTCATACAAATCTCTGGGATTCAGGGACTCAAGAAACTTTCCTATTTTCTTTGTATGACCCCTAAAGCTTTTTGATTTATTAAGGTATTCATCAAAACAAGGTGAAGTTGTGTAATTCTTCCATGAAATAGTCACTATTGATGATATGCAATCAGAATGCCAAGCTATTTTGGCTTTATATATTTAATAATGCACTTTTTAGGTGCTATTTGCAGTCAGGAAAAGGTATTTAATACTTTATCAATTATGCCCAAATACCTATATCTAGGGGAAAAAATCAATAAAGAATAAATATTGAGAAGAAGATATAATTGGTATTTAAATTGCATTAAAAATATATGTCGTATTGTGTAGCTATCAAAGTAAACGAAGGACTTGTTTTTGCTTCTGATTCCAGAACTAATGCAGGCCTAGATAATGTTAATACTTATTCAAAAATGTTCACCTACAACGTAGGAGATAGGGCATTTGTTATTTTAACAGCAGGTAATCTAGCTACTTCTCAAGCTGTTTATCATCAGCTAGAAAAGGACCTTAATTCTCCTAATCCACAACTAAATCTCAATCTTTGTGAAGATTTAGAAGCTGTAGCTGCGTATATAGGTCAACTAAGTATCGCCAGTTTTAATCAATCATTGGAAGTGCAGAGTCAATCATCATTAATGGGTTCTAATTTTATCCTTGGCGGACAAATAAAGAATCAAGATCCAAATATCCTAATGATCTATCCTGAAGGTAATTATATCTATGCATCTTCAGAGCGTCCTTTCCTTCAAATAGGTGAAACAAAATATGGCAAGCCCATCTTGGACAGGATGATAAATAAAAACACTCCGATTGGTGATTCTGCAAGAGTAGCCCTACTCTCTCTTGATTCAACCATGAGAAGTGATTTAACTGTAGGACCCCCAATCGATTTTGTGGTCTATAAAAAAGATCAGATGCACCTAGACTACCAAGGAAGATATAGGCTTAAATCTCCTTACTTCAAAGAATTGTCTGACACATGGGCTCAAAAGTTATCAGAGGCCGTCCATTCATTACCTCAATTTGATTGGGAAGAGGATATCTAATTTTGTATTAAAGATATTTCTTGAAGAATGCCCACACTTCTTCAGACGCATTGATATCATCATTTCCAGACCCAAAGTAGAACCATAGTAGCGGATTACTCCACCAATTAAATTTTATACCAGGCCATACATGACGGCCTCCTTCTATCCTATACATCCACACTTCCTGATCAAGGCCATCTGTCCAATGTCTTTCAAAGAAAATATCGTAATCAGCACCAAGTTCTTTATTCGTGATCTGTTCTACTAATTTATTGACTAGAAGATTCTTTTTTGCAAAAAAATCTATTGTTGAAGGCAAATCATAATAAGCTCCCCAGCCCTCTTCATTATTCAGATCCCCTTCATACAAAGATATCTTGTCAGCTGTTCCGTGGATTTCAAAAAGAGGAACAGGACTAGTCATATTGCAACTATCTTTTAGTCCTTTCATCAACACTCCTGCTACAGGAGCCACTGCTTTAAATAAATCAGAAGATGTACAGGCTAATAGATAACTCATGTCACCGCCATTAGACATGCCAGTTGCAAAAGCTTTTTTCCTATTGAGTTTGAATTCCTGCGAAAGAGACCTTAATAATTCTCTTATGAAAGAGACGTCATTAATTGTTGAGTCATCATGAAATTGGTAGCCTACATTAAAAAAAGTATTACCATTACTATCGATGGTGCCCTGAGGATAAACAGCTATAAAGCCTTCCCTATCAGCAATACTATTCATGCCCGAGTAGGCAACCATTCCTTCAGCAGAGCCGGTATAACCATGGATAACAAAAACGATAGGGGTGTCTTGATTTAATTTCTTTGGAACATGAAGAATATATTCTCTTTCCATTCCTTCATGGACAATAGTTCTCTGTTCACCAATCAAATAAGTTGAAAAACTTAGTAGTAAGGTAAGAAATAATTTAATCAATATCTGCTAATCCCCCAAATGAAATCTAATTAAATTCTCTCCGCCTTTATCATAAAAGGCAAAAGGATTATGTTCTACATCATCTAGCACTAATAGCGAATGATCGATTTCTAACTCATTCAAGTAAGCGGCATATTCTTTAAGACTTGTTAAATTTGGATCTAATTCTCCAGACCAAAGTAAAAACTTGATGTTATGTTCTTTAGACACTTTATATTCTTTAGCTAAGGACCAAGCATCATTGCCCTTACCTACATAATAAATTTCTTGATCATCGTCTCTTGGATCATCTTCAAATCCATTATTTTTTTGTATGAGTTTTTCTATCATATAGGAGCCTCCGCCAGCAGAAACTGAACTAAATAGCTCTGGGTACTTAAACATATAACGTGTTGCGCCCCGACCCCCTTGAGAAAATCCTTCAAGACCCCTAGAAGACCTGTGATTAATAGTTCTGTATTTACTATCTATATGAGGTATTAATTCTTTTATAAAAATATCTTCCCCATTGGAGTCTTTCTGTTCTGAGTTGTAATGGCTAAGCTCACCTCCATTAACAAAAATATACAAAGCCGGTTCTATGGAATTGTCCTTAAAAATAGTATGAATAAAATTAGAGATATAAACCGATCTTGCTTCATTTCCTGGCCTGCCTCCATGTAAGTAATAAACTGTCCTGAAATATTTCTGAGGTTGTTTGTTATAGGAGTCCGGGATGTATATGTAATAGCCTACTGGAATAGACATTGAACTGCTTATAAAAGATCCCTTTGTTAACTGATCAGGCAAATTGTACCTTTCGTTAACATTGTTTTGCCAAGAAAACTCTCTGGAGAACTCTTTAATAAACTCCTTGAGTTCATCTTTGCTTGCTATATTGTCACCGTTTAAGTCTACTAGGGAGAAACCGAGACCTGGCCACTCTGATTTCTGTAAGAGTCCATCAGAATTTTTATCTAATTCTTGAAATCCCTTAAGAGCAAGTTCAATCCCAATAAAAGCCATGATGTTTTGGTATTGAAAGGAAACTATCAATATTAAAATACTTAGAAGTATCCAAATTGGTCTCATTATTTACTAACTGCGTATCCCCAGTAGTTATATCCTGCAATTTTTGGAGTATTCGGGAGGTACATTTCCTCCATTTCTATGATGTCAAAACCCGATTCTTGAATTAATGAAGGAATTTTTCTATTTATATTGCAACCACCGGCCAGTTTTCCCCAAAAGGGATTAATTCTATTTTGCCACTTTCTTATATTCTGATCTGGAGCTTCCCCATGCTCACAAAAGATCATTTTTCCATTGTCTTTCAGCACTCTTCTTATCTCATGATTTGCTCTTTGAACTTCTGGAATAGTGCACATGGTGTAGGTAACCAGAACAGAATCAAAATAATTATCAGGCAAAGGAATATCTTCTGCACCAGAAGATATAAATTTAACTTCCATTGACTCTTCATCTGCAACTTTCTTAGCCATCTCACTAAGCTCTGCAGAAGGGTCAAGACCCCAGATTTCATCAATCTTAGACTTATCGTAAAAGGGTAAATTCAAACCTGAGCCGATACCTATCTCTAAAACTTTACCTTCAGCCATTGGTACAACTTTTTTCCTTTGGTAAGAAACGGGCTTTGAACTACAAGCACAGTTTAAAAATTTTGGTAGTATATATTTTTCATATAGACTCATATACTAAATCTAATACCTACCTCAATTAAAGGCAATAATTATGAATGAAAATCTAGAGAATAAAGTTTGTTTAATAACAGGTGCCACGAACGGCATAGGTGAAGAGGCAGCAAAAGAGCTCAATAAAATGGGAGCGGAAATTGTGTTTGTGGCAAGAAATCAAGAAAAAGGAAATAAATTAAAAGAAGAATTACTCAAAGATACAGGCCGAGAAGCCATTATGATTATTGCTAATTTATCCTCTCAGGATGAAGTGAAAAAAGCTGCAGAAGAATTCCTGGCTCTAGGCAAACCTCTAGATATCCTTCTAAATAACGCAGGAATAATGAATAGAGAAAGAAACGAAACTATTGATGGACTAGAAGAGGTCTTTTCAGTCAATCACCTTGCTTACTATACATTTACACTAATGCTAGCTGAAAAACTTAAACAAACATCAGGATCTAGAGTTGTAAATGTAGCTTCGGGTGCACATCAATTTGTTAAAGATATGAATTTTGATGACCTTCAATCTGAACAAACATACAAACCTATGCAAGTTTACGGGCAGTCAAAATTAGCAAATATATTATTTACAAAGACTCTCTCCGAGAAACTTTCAAATTATGATGTCACCGTTAACTGCCTGCACCCAGGATTTGTGAGTACGGGAATTGGATCTAATAATAATAAGACCTTATGGACATTTCTTATGTTCCTAGCAAAACCTTTTGCGAGAAAAACAGACAAAGGAGCTGAAACTTCTATTTATTTGTGTTGTTCACCTGAAGTGAAAGATGTATCAGGGGAGTACTTTGTAGATTGCAAAATAGAAAAAATTTCAGATGCAGCTAAAAGCCCAGAACAAGCCTCAAAACTGTGGAAAATTAGTTCAGAGCTAACCGGACTAGAATTAAATTGAGGATAGAGGGTCTACATCAATAGACCATCTCACTTGTTTGGATAATTTTGGATCATAAAGCCTAGATTGCATGACATCTAAAAACTTATGCAAATTAGATCTGTTTTTAGAAAAGATACTTAACTCCCATCTGTAGACCCCCGATTTTTTTTCCATAATAGAAGGCAAAGGTCCAACAATACGAACATTGGCTTTTATTTTTTCATCAATCTTGGTTTTATTGAGCAGATTTAAAATAAAATCCCTACTAATTAGACTTCTGGGTGACTCAGCAAAAATCTTAGCTTGAAAGGAAAAAGGAGGAATCTTGGAAGCCTTTCTTTCTTCTAATAATCTTTTTGCAAATCTATCGTAACTTCCTGTAATGATTTCCTCAATTTGAGGGTGATCAGGACAATATGACTGTAAAATTACTCTCCCAGGCTTCTTATCTCTTCCTGCTCTTCCAGAGACTTGGGTCATGAGTTGAGCAACTCTCTCACTCCCTCTGAAGTCTGCGCTAAAAAGTCCAGAATCTGCATCTACAATTCCTACTAACGTGACATCCGGAAAATGATGACCTTTTGCTAACAATTGTGTACCCAATAGAATCATAGGCTTGCCTTGTCTGACTTCGTGAAAATATTCATTAAGTGATTCTTTTTTTCGAGTTGAATCACTATCTATTCTTAAGGTTGTCACTTTCGGAAAGTGATTATTTAAAAACTCCTCTATCCGTTCCGTACCAAAGCCATAGCTAAGAAAATCATTGGAATCACATGATGGGCACAGATTTGGATATGCTTTTTGTGCTTCACAATGGTGACAATGCAGCTTTAAAGGATTCTTGTGCACTGTCATTAATGCATCGCATCTCTCGCAGTTTGATATCCATCCACAAACCTTGCAAATCATTGAAGGGGCATAGCCTCTTCTATTTAAAAAAATTAAAACTTGATTACCTTGAGAGAGTTCTAATTGAGTTGCCTCTAAAAGCTCGTTAGTTAAGCCTTCATTTAATTCTTTTCCTCTTAAATCTACTGCTTGAAAAGTAGGTAAATTAGCCCCAGTAGCTCTCTTACTCAATTTAAGTACCTTATATTTATTTTCTTGAGCATTCTTTAAAGTTTCTAAAGACGGCGTAGCCGATGCTAACACCACAGGTACTTTTTCAATTTTAGCTCGATAGAGTGCCATATCTCGAGCGGAATATCGGAACTTATCCATTTGTTTAAAGGACAGATCATGCTCCTCATCTACCACTATCATGCCTAGATTCTTCATCGGCAGAAATACGCTGGATCGAGTGCCAATAATAATATCAACCAAGCCTCTAGATGCTCCTAACCAGGCATCTACTTTTTCACGATCATTTTTAGCGGAGTGAAAGGACATAACTCGATCACCGAAATATTCTTTAAACCTCTCTTCTGCTTGAGGTGCGAGACCTATTTCCGGAATGAGTATTAGGGCCTGCTTACCTTTATTTACAACCTCCTGGATGGCCTGCAAGTAAACTTCGGTTTTTCCACTCCCAGTTATGCCATCTAATAGGAAAGTTTGGTTCTTACCTTGAGACTCTTTTATGGCCTCTACTGCTTGAGCTTGTTCCATATTTAGCTTCTTAGAGGATAGCAATTTATTATTTTCTAACTTTTTATATGGAGACAACTCCCTTGAAAATCTACTGATATATCCTTTTTGTTCAAGTCCATTTATTACAGCAGCACTTATGCCGAAGGCTTTTGCTGACTTTATAGTTATTTCTCTCTTTTCCTTTAAAAGAGAAACTAATTTTTTTTGACCAGGTGTGCGCGCAAGGTCCTCGTCTTTTAAAAAGGACCCTTTGGAAGTGAGTTCTATATATTTGCTCTCTTTAAAGTTTGCTTCTTTACCTTTTCGTATTGAAGGGGGGAAAAAATAGGAAATAATCTCTCCTAAAGGATAATGGTAATAACGTGACGCCCATTCTGCTAAATCTATTGAATTAGAATCTAATAGAGGCCTCGCATCAAGTACCTCTTTAATATGTTTATACTTTCTATGATCAGATGAATCTTTTTTACTGAAACTCCATATAACTCCGACTAAAGTTCTCCTTCCAAAAGGTACCAAGACTCTTGCTCCTTGTTTTAAAGACACTTTGGAATTCTTTGGTGGCAAATAAGAGAATTTCTCCATTAAAGGAATTGGTACTAAAACTTCTATTAAATCTGAATTCATAAACTGATCATCAGTTGCTCTAATTTAAATTATGCATTTGCCATGTATTGTCTGTCTGGTATAGTGCTCCACCATATTTTTAATATCAAGATTATTAAATGAGAAAAGATATACACCCAGAATACAGAGAAGTACTATTTCATGATACTAGCGTAGATGAATACTTTCTAATTCGTTCGACCCTAGCAACTGACCAAACAAAAGAATGGACAGATGGAAAAACATACCCATATTGTGTGCTTGATATTTCGTCTGCTTCACATCCTTTTTATACTGGTAAACAAAAGCTTGTAGATACAGGTGGAAGAGTTGATAAGTTCAGAAAACGTTTTGGAAATAAAACTAAGTCTGCTCCAGTAACTGAAGCTGCGTCAGAAGAAGTTCCTGCTGAAGAAGTGGTTGCTGCTGAAGAGCCTATAGTGGAGGAAACAGTTGCTGAAGAAGTGGTTGCTGCTGAAGAGCCTGTAGTGGAGGAAACAGTTGCTGAAGAAGTGGTTTCAGCTGAAGAGCCAGTAGCTGAAGAAGCGCCTACGGAAGATGACGCTACTGATAAAGAATAAATTCATTTAGACCATAAAAAAAGGCGCTAAAAGCGCCTTTTTTATTATCTAAGATCTCTTCTACAAGAGTGTAGAGGCTCTTAACACTAGTTGATGGTCTATTGTTGCGCTAACAGCAACTGTTCTATTAAAATTTGCAAAATCTTCTTGAAAACTCTGCTGAACTTTTCCCATATGAGAAAAATTTTCGTACCCAAGACTATAAATCATCTTCCCTGAGTACCCTCCACCCATTCCTTGCCATAATCTTGCTTTTGCACCGTGCTTTTCATGAATTTCTTTAGCTCCGTAACATGATTTTATAAATTCTTTACCCATTCCATCTTCTGGTAAGACATTCCACGCGGTTGCAAAAACTATATCTCCAGATGTTTCTGCTCCTCTTTCAAATCCAGGTACCTCTACCATCTCAAAAGAATCCAACATTTCACCAGTTCTAGTGGTTATTGACTCTAAATACCATTTTTGGATATCTGCATCTGATTGCATCATATCTTGCGCTTCTCCATACTCTTCCCAATCATTAAACATGGTCATTGACCAGACCTCTATGCCAGGTGTTCCAGAATGCGATACTCGTAGGAAATTTTTTAAACCCTTAGACTGCATTAATTTCGCTCCTTCTGAAGTAGCGGCCATGTAGTCTGCTTCCATGCCAACAATAGCTGTTGAAATTTGTACTCTAGCAATTGCCATAATTTTCTCCTTTAAAAATTTAAATACATCACAGAATATCTAGCAGAAAAGAAAAACTGTCAAGTCAATATAATTCAGCTACAGATTTAATTAGTTACCGCTAGTGATATGAACTCAATTATTTTTTTAGAAATCTTCTTTTTATTTTGTTTTTCTAAGTATTTCTTTTCTGTTGTAGTAATAAGTGTGACTTCATTGTCATCAGAATCGAAACCTATCTCCTTATTAGATACATCATTAGCAATAATTAAATCAAGCCCTTTATTTATAAGCTTTTTTTCAGCGTTATCTAGAAGATCATCTGTTTCAGCGGCAAATCCCACTACGTATGGTCTATTAGCAAGTTTGCTTACTGATTTTAGAATATCCCGATTCTTTTGAAGCTCAAGAGTCAGAGAAGAACTGCTTTCTTCCTTCTTAATTTTTGATTCATTAAAATTTGCAGGGCTATAATCTGCTACTGCTGCAGTGCCTATATAAACATCCTTACCTTTAATATGATGCATGACAGCTTCATACATTTCAACGGCAGTTTCTATTGGGATAAAATTGCATTTCTCAGGTGGGTCTATATGAACGGGACCACTAATAAGAGTAACTTCTGCTCCTGATTGAATAGCTGCTTCTGCCAAGCTATAGCCCATCTTGCCTGAGCTTCTGTTTGTGATGTACCTGACAGGATCGATGGGCTCCTGGGTAGGACCTGCTGTAATAAGAATAGATTTTCCTGACATTTCCTCTTGATTAAAAGATGACGAAAACAATTGTAAAATCTCTAAAGGTTCTAACATACGTCCAAGACCAATATCTCCACAAGCCTGTTCTCCCGACCCAGGGCCAAAAATTTTAAACTCTTTTGTCTTCAGTTTTTCCAGATTCTCTTGTGTTCTATCGTCCCTCCACATAGTTTGGTTCATGGCTGGAGCTAGCGATACTGGGCCATCAAAAGCCAGAGTGGTAGTTGAAAGTAAATCATCCCCTCTTCCAGATGATAATTTAGCTATGGTATTAGCTGTTGCTGGAGCTATGAGAATTGCATCAGCCCATTTAGCCAATTCTATATGGCCCATGGCAGCCTCTGACTCAACATCGAGTAAATCTGTTGAAACTCTATTGCCTGATAATGCTTGCAGAGTTAAAGGGGTAATAAATTCCTCAGCAGACTTAGTCATAATGACTCTAACAGCGCTTCCTGACTTTTTTAAATGCCTTACAATTTCAGCAGATTTATATGCGGCTATCCCACCCGTTACACCTAGTAAAATATTTTTATTAACTAAAGATTTCAATATTCTTCTCTTTTCAAAAGTGATTATAGCGGCTTATTCTTGCTTGCTGTCAATGCTTCTGGTATAAAACGCGGCTCTACCAAGAAATATTTAATAAAGTTATGTCTAAAGTTTGCCAAGTTACCGGAAAAAAGCCACAAGCAGGTAATAATGTATCACATGCTAAAAATAGAAATAAAAGAACATTCCAACCAAATCTTCATAAGCATAAGTTTTGGGTAGAATCTGAAAGTAGATACGTTAGCCTTACAGTTTCTGCAAACGGCATGAGGACAATAGACAAAAATGGTATTGATAAAGTGCTTGCTGATATCAGGTCTAGAGGAGAAAAAATATGAGAGAAAAAATTAGGTTAGTGTCTTCAGCTGGAACTGGACACTTTTATACGACAGATAAGAATAAGTCTGCTATGCCAGACAAGATGGAAATCAAGAAATTTGATCCAGTTGTCAGGAAACACGTGCTCTACACCGAGGCTAAAATTAAATAATACCGGCTGCTTCTTTAATTAATCTCTGCTTAAGATGCTTTGTATTGTTTGCAAAGTCGAAAGCAAAATTTCTACCAAACTTCGCCCACAGGCTATCTGAACCAAAACCTCTCTTAAAAGCTTCCATAAGAGCAATCATCTTGAAGCTCTCAGGCTCTCTCTTCTTACTGTAGGATTTAAGCATATCTTCATCATATAAGGCCTTACCACGTCTATTTGCAGCAATAATCAACTCAGATATCTCTTTTACGTCTGAAATGCCTAAATTTAGTCCTTGGCCAGCTAAAGGATGAATCGTGTGAGCAGAGTCTCCTACTAATATAGTCCTGCTTTTATAAAAAGATTTTGCATGAAGTTGATGTAAGGGAAATGATTTAATTTCTTCATTTAAAGAAATTGCACCGAACTTATTCTCTGTTTTTAATCTTAATTCCTTCATTAATAAGTCATTCTCTAACTCTAATATCTTATTGCCATATGGCTCATCAGTGGACCAAATAAGGGAGGCTTGGTTTTTTCCTGTAGAAAGAGGCAATAAAGCTATTGGACCTGTGTCAGTAAATATTTGAAATGCTGTTCTGTTTAAGGGGTTTTCAGTAGTCACGGATGTGACTATAGCTAATTGTTCATAACTCCATGTTCTGATTGGTATATTCGATAAGTCTCTAGTTTTTGATAACGAGCCATCGGCACCAATTAAAAGCTCTGAGGAGATACTATGACCCGATTCTGTAATTAACTTTATCTCATTCCGGCCTTGAATAATCTCTTTTAACTTTGCATCTTCAATTAATTTGATGTCAGGTATTTTCTCTAACTCATTGAATATAGCATCTAGAATAATATTATTATGAACAATGGCTCCTAAACTGTTTCTTGAAATTTCGGATGCGTTAAAATGAATGGAAGATGATCCTTCAGCATCCCAAACAAAAATTTCATCAAACTCTTTAGAGTTTTTCTCAATAGTTTTCCAAATACCGGCTTGTTTTAATGACTCAATTGAAGATAAATTTAGTGAAGTGGTCTTACCCTCAAATGGATTAGATAGTTTTTCAGATGGCTTACCTCGATCAACTAAACATGTTTTAACTCTTGCCTTGCCTAAAAATAAAGCTGCTAAGGCACCTGAAACACCTCCTCCTACTATTGAGACTTGATAATCCACTTAACCTTGAACGGTATTTTCTACTTCTTCTATAGTTCTAGGAATATCTGGAGTGAGTATCTCAAAACCTGAATCGGTAACAACAATGTTATCCTCAATTCTCACACCTATTCCCTTCCACCTATCGTCTATATCTTCAAGATTATCCGATATATAAATACCTGGCTCTATTGTCATGACCATGCCGGATTCTAGCTCTCTCCAATCTCCGTCTTTTTTATATCCTCCAACATCATGAACATCCATTCCAAGCCAATGACCAATTCTATGCATATAAAATTTTGAATATTTACCTTTTTCGATGTTCTCTTCTTTTGAACCTTCCAATAAACCAATTGATAATAAACCTTCAACAATTACTTCAACAGACTTTTCATGCATCAAATTCCATTTATTACCGGGTTGTGCTTCTTCCATAGACTGTTTATGTGCTTCTAATACGATTGAATATATTTCTTTTTGTTCGGGAGAGAATTTTCCATTCACCGGAAAGGTTCTTGTAACATCAGATGCGTAGTACTGATATTCACACCCTGCATCAACAAGTACCAGATCGCCATCACTTAACTCGGCATTATTTTCTACATAGTGGAGTATGCAAGAATTATTACCTCCACCAACGATTGAATTATATGCGGGTGATCTTGCTCCATTCTTATTAAAAGCATATAAATATTCTGCTTCTAATTGATACTCAAACATGCCAGGACTAACTGCTTGCATTGCCCTTATATGAGCTTCAGTAGTTATGTTTGCAGCTGTCTTCATTATCTCCATCTCATGATCTTCTTTAATTAGCCTCATCTCATGTAAGATAAAATCTAAGGAAAGAAGATTTTGAGGAGGCTCAGCGCCCGCCCTTGTATTTTTTCTTATTTCTTCAATCCAATGTGTAATTTTAAGATCTACATTGGAAGGAGCGCTCATAGAAAAATATATATTTTTTATTCCTTCAAGAAGGTTGGGCATCATCTGATCAAGTGAGTTGATACCGTAAGACAAATCTGCACCGTATTCATCTACAGCGCCTTTTTGGCCGGTCCTTAAACCATCCCATTGCTCCCTAAGAGGATCTCTGTCTCGGCAAAAAATGATGAATTTGTCTTTTTCTGATGGCCTTATCAGAAGAAGTGATTCAGGCTCTTCATATCCAGATAAGTAATAGAAATTACTATCCTGCCTATAAGCATAATCAGTATCAGAGATTCTGGTTTTTACTGACGCCGAAGAAACAATAATTGCAGAATCTTCTAAAACTTTACTTGCTAACTGAGACCTTCTTTTAGAATAATTATTTTCCATAGTGATAATGATTAATATAAGTGTCTTATGAAGAAACATGGTAGCAAGAAATTACGTTCAAAGTTAAACTTAAACTAGCAAATGACTGAAAATAAGTTTGAAAATTTGGAAAAAGAAGTTAACGAGCTTATTAAGCTCAGTCAGCAGCTTAAAGAGGTGAATGATCACCTTGCCAAAAAAAACGTAAAGTTAGCAAAAGATAACAATGAACTATCTAAGAATCTTGATGTAGCTAAAAAGGGAATCTCTAAGATAATCAAATCTTATAAAAAATGATGAGTAAAGAATCAACTACAGTAAAGATATTAGGAGTAAGTTATAAAATATCCTGTCCAGAAGAAGAATCCGAACAATTGAAAAAGGCTGCAATATTTTTAGACGGAAAACTTAATGAGGTCAAAAAAGCTTCAGGACTAGACGAAAAAAGGGCTGCTATTATTACGGCACTTAATATAACTAATGAATATCTAAAAAACTTATCGAATGTCAGCGATGATACTGCCGTAAATGAAGACCTAGAGAACCTCACTTTAGAAGTTAAAAAGCAACTTAAAAGTTTATCTTTTAAAGCTTAATAAGTAGGTTATAATTTTTCTAGTTTCCTGGTTTATTCGATAGTTATTACTACTCTCGAGCCGATAAAAAAATAATAGGAGATTCTGAAAAGTCGTTGTTGTGCACACCCAATTACTGGGAAGCCTGATAGATTGACGGGATCACCGCCTTGAACTTCACGGTTCAGGGCAGTAATAAACAACGGTAATCCGGGAAACGCCATCTATGAGTAATAAATCGAAGCTCAGAACAAAATACTTACAAATAAGACAAAGCTTAACTGCAGAAGAGCTTCTAGTAGCAGAGAAAAATATACTTTCTATAGTTGAATCAAATCTTTCTATATTTCAAAATAAAAGGGTTTCCTGTTACTGGTCAATAGGTAGAGAAATGCCAACTCATAATTTAATAGATTTAATTTCACGAACAGGATCTGAATTATATCTACCAAAAATAGTTGCAGGATCTAGAGAGATGAAATTCAGCAAATTAGAAGATAAAAGTAAATTAACAAAAAATCGTTTTGGCATTTTGGAGACTGGTAGAACTAAAGAAATTAGTCCTGAAGATCTAGATCTAATTCTATTGCCTTGTATTTGCTTCGATAAAAAAGGGTATAGAATCGGTATGGGTAAGGGTTATTATGATTATTCGTTAAGAAATATAAATATGGTTAGTACTAAACTAATCTTGGTAGCTTACGATTTTCAAAAAATTGAGAATTGTTTTCCAGAAAATCACGATGTAATGGCTGAAAGTTGTCTAACTGATTCGGAATTTTATAAATTCTAAGTTCTTATTTTAAAAAAGCCTTATATGCTGAATTTTGTGTCTCATCCCAAAACCTAAATCCTGTATTGCTCAAATATTTAAGAAGTTTAGGGTAATCTTTTTCTTTGGATTGAAAACCGACAAGAACTCTCCCATAGGCAGAACCCTGATTTCTATAATGAAATAATGTTATGTTAAATGTATCACTTAATTTATCTAAAAAATCTACTAATGCACCTGGCCTCTCAGGAAATTCTACCCTGAAAATATATTCCCCTCTTTCAACAACTGCTTGTGGTGCCCTACCCCCAACCATATGTTTAATATGAAGTTTAGCAACCTCATTTTCAGAAAGATCTTTAGGAGAAAAACCTTTAGCTTTTAAGTGTTTAAGTAACTTAAGCTTCCCTTCTTTTTCATTAAATCTACAAGCTACAAAAATATTAGCCTCTTCACTTTCTTCAGCTCTATAATTAAATTCAGAAATACTTCTTTTGCCTAAAAAATTACAGAATCTTCTAAAGCTACCCTTCTCTTCTGGTATCTTTACACTTAAAAGGGCTTCTTTACTCTCACCTAGTTGAACTCTTTCAACAATATGGCCCAATCTATCAAAATTTAGGTTAGCTCCTGAATTAATTGCCACCAATTTCTTGTTCTTCAAACCTCGAGACTTACTATATTTCTTGAGGCCGGCTAAAGCTAGAGCGCCTGCTGGTTCAGGAATAGTGCGTGTTTCTTGAAATGTATCTTGAACTGCGGCGCACATTTCGTCTACAGACACTGTTACAACTCCATCAACCCACTCTTTTATCAAAGAAAAGGTTTCCTTACCAATCTGTTTTACCGCCACTCCATCGGCAAACAACCCCACCTCTGATAGTGACAATCTTTTATTATTATCTAGAGCTAACTTAAGACAAGCAGCATCATCTGGTTCAACGCCGATAATCTTCGTTTTAGGGCTCAAAGCTTTGACATAAGTGCCTAAGCCTGCAAGCAAACCACCTCCTCCAACGGGAACAAAAATTGCATCAATTCCGGTATTTATTTGCTCAATTAACTCTTTTCCTACTGTTCCTTGGCCCGCTATGACATATTTATCATCATAAGGGTGTATAAAGGTATAACCTTCTTTTTTTGCCAGTTTGTTTGCATATTTATACGCTTCATCGAAATTATCGCCATGTAAGATTACTTTCCCACCATAATTCTTTACAGAATTAACTTTTATGGAAGGTGTGGTGAGAGGCATGACTATATAAGCCTTTAAACCAAGGCTTTTAGCTCCAAAAGCAACTCCTTGGGCATGATTTCCAGCAGAAGCAGCAATAAATGGTCCTATAAGTCCCTTTTTCTTCAATTTAGACAATTTATTATAGGCCCCTCTGATTTTAAAAGAGAAAACTGGCTGTAAATCTTCTCTTTTGAGGAAAATTTCATTTTTTAGTGTTTTCGAGAGCTGATTTGCCTTTGTAACAGGGGTTATTTGAGCAACGTCATAAACGTCTGAAGACTCAATTAGGCTTATATATTTCTTAATTTTTAAAGAATTCATTAATTCTGCTCAACCAACATCAGTAAAAGCGGGCTATTATACTTACTGAGTGATAATATTCATTAAATCTAAAGTAACATGAACCAAGACTTAAAAAAGCAAAATTCTGCTAAGGAAGCATTTAATTTAATTAGACCTGACCTTCAAAAAGATAGTGTTATAGGTATCGGCACTGGTTCAACTACTAATTTTTTCATCGAAGAGCTTAATAAAGCCAATATCCATATTAAGGGAGTGGTTTGTAGTTCTAATGCTTCTGAAAAACTAATAATTAATTCTTATGAGAAATTTTCTTTGAACGATGTCCACTCTATAGATTTTTATATAGACGGTGCAGATGAATTTAATGATAGGAGAGAGTTAATAAAGGGTGGCGGGGGAGCATTAACTAGAGAAAAAATTCTAGCTTACTCATCTGACAAATTTATATGCATTGTAGACGAAACAAAACATACGAATCTTCTTGGTAAATTTCCTCTTCCAATTGAAGTTATAGAGCTTGCAAGGAGTGCGATCTCCAGAACAATTATGAAGATGGGAGGAAAACCTATCTATAGGAGTGGATTTATAACGGACAATGGTAACCAAATAATAGATATTCACAATCTACCAATTGAGATTCCTTATGAATTGGAAGAGAAAATAAATAATCTACCAGGTGTGGTTGAGAATGGCATATTCGCGAATAGAAGAGCTGATATTATTATTTGCGCATCAGGATCTTCAATTGAAATAATACAGTAATTTCAACGTTTTTATTAATAGTAAGTACTTACTTTTATTAGAGAAGTTTAGCTATTTGTGCTTTAAGTTCTTCGCTATCGGGCTCTACGCTTGTATCAAAACTGAGTACTTCGCCTTCTTTAGAAATAAGGTATTTATGAAAATTCCAACCAGGCTTTTGTCCGGATATTTTCGTCAAAGTTTTGTAAAAAGAATTAGCTGCACTCCCCCTGACCGGAGTAGTGGCAAACATCGGAAAAGTTACACCATATTCAGTACTACAAAATTCTTTAACCTTAGATTCATCATTGTATTCTTGATACATGAAATCTCTAGATGGAAAACCTAAAATAACAAATTCATCTTGTTTGTATTCTGAATACAAGTCTTGTAAAGCTTCGTATTGATAAACAAAGCCACATCTACTTGCTACATTTACGGCGAGCACAACTTTGTTTTCGTATTTGCAGAGGTTTATATTTTCAGACGAATCTAAAACTCGAAAATCATGATCTAAAACTTTCGGGCATGAGTAAGAATAAGAACCTAAAACAAAAGATAGTGTGACTAATAATTTTTTCATAATTCAAAAAATCCAGACTTGGGCTTTTTCATTAACTAAATCAAAAAGCTCTATTACATCTCTATTATACATCCTTATGCAGCCATCTGAAGCAGGTTTACCTATAAGACCTTCTTCAGCTGTCCCGTGAATGTATATAAACCTTTTACGAGAATCTATGCCTTTCCCTTTATTTTTTCCTATTTCTAGGCCATCTAACCATAGAATCCTTGACGTAACGTGATCAAAATCAGTATCTATTGGTTCTTTTATAACGTCTGCAATAGCTCCGTTCCATACTCTCCCTTTTAAAATAGCATTTTCTGGCAGATTACCACCTATTTTCTTGTATATTTCATGCTTCCCTAAGGGCGTCTTATAGCTATTTTCTTTACTTCCTGTGCCGTAACTAGATGAAGATATAGTATATATCTTCTGAATTGACCCTTTTTTTAAATATATCAGACTCTGATTTTCAATATCTACATACAATAGATTTTCGGCGGCTATAAAATTTGGATCTATAGCATTTAATGTATCTATGTAATTGTTTTTATTCATATTATTAACTTCCAATAAAGAGGTACATGAAGATAGAAAGAAGATAATTAATGATGATTTTAAGAGAATAAAATATTTATTATGTGACATATGTTCTTTTTTATATATATTACTTATAAAATATCTTTCTTATGACTATTAAGCCTAAGTACATTGTTAATAAAAGTAAAATTGGCAATCTCCCATATTTAGAATAAAAAGTATTACCAGAATATAGTAAAACACTAGCTTTTAGGTCCTTTTCTTCAAAATAATCTTGTTTTTCTAAAATTCCACCATTTCTAGAGATTATTGCGCTTATTCCACTATTTGTTGCTCTTATTAAAGGCTTTTTATGCTCTAGAGCTCTGTTTTGAGCTATTTCAAGGTGTTGTATAGGTCCTGCTGATTGACCAAACCAAGTGTCATTGCTCATTGTAAGCAATATATTGCTATCTTTAGCTGTTGTTCTGATTAATTCATCAAATGCTATTTCATAGCAAATACTTGGTGAAATAGTTAATTTACCGACATTTATGGGTTTTACTTCGATTCCGGGAAGAGTGTTAGTTAAATTCAGGCCAATTATGTCTAAAAAACCTCCTAAATATTGCTGGAAAGGGATAAATTCTCCAAATGGTACTAGCTTAACTTTGTCATAATAAGTATTTATCGACCCAAAGACTTGCAACCTATTCCTCATCTTAAAATCTGCTTCCCTTTCAACTATGCCGGAGATTAAAGTTATATTCTTTTGTGAAGCCTTGTATTTTATTGTCTCAATATAAGATTTATTGTCTTTTTCAGATAAAATAAATGCTGTTTCTGGAAAAACTATTAATTCACCTTCTTCAGCTTCTTCAATTGCCCTGAGGGCCATTTCCTGAGTATGTAGAATTCCAAATTGACTCCATTTATCTTCCAAAGTTAGATTAGGTTGGTTTAGAGATACGCCTATTTCATGTGTTGGATTCGTCCACTCAACAGATTTTAAAAAGAATGATGAAAATATAATAAAGATTAAAAAGGAAAATGGGAGCAGGGGAGATCTCTTTAGATCTACTATGATATATATTTCATAGATCAAAACAGCTATCAGAATTAGCAAAAAAGAATTACCTTGAGCACCTATAATAGGTGTCCATCCATCTATTAAAGTATCGGCAAGCATGGTTCCAGAAATTAGCCATGGAAAGCCAGTGAATAAGTAAGATCTGAGTAGTTCGATGATCAGCCACGCCACTGGGAGGCTAAGTAATTTTAAGCTTCTAGGGCTTAATACTTTTAAGTAACTATTTAATAGAAAGAGAAGACCCGAGTATAAAGATAAGACGGATATAAAAATTAAAATTAAGAATGCAGACATCACCATGCCTATATTTCCATGATAGTGAACGCTTACATACAACCATGAAATGCCAGTTAGCCACATTCCAAATCCAAATAAATATCCTGTTATAAAAGTATCCTTTTTAGAACAATTATTTATTAAATATAATAGGATCGAAACAGATAAGATTGATAAAACCCAAAGGTCAAAAGGTGCAAAGCCAAGCGAAAAAATTAAACCGCAGGTAAGAGCTAAAAACCTCTTCTTGTACATAATTATTATAGTAAAGACAGAGAGTATTTTAAGAAAGGAAATTTAATTAATTTTAGACACTTTAATTCTCTTTATGCGCCTTCTTTCTAGAGAATTTATGACAAAACGCAATCCATCTATGTTGATAGCGTCATTTGGTTTTGGGAATCGAGCAAAATGGTGCATAACTATTCCGCCTAGGGTATCAAAATCTTTGTCGCTAAGAGAAGAATCAAAATGATCATTGAAAACGTCAATAGGTGTTAAGGCTGATACTAAATATTCATCTTTAGCTATTTCTTTTATCAAAGTTCCAACATCTTTATCATGTTCATCCTCTATTTCACCAACAATCTCTTCCAAGACATCTTCAATGGTTACAATTCCTGTAACATCTCCATATTCGTCTAAAACGATGGCCATATGATTTCTGCCAGCTCGTAATTCATCAAGTAAAATGTTTAACTTTTTACTCTCTGGTATCAAAATGGCTGGTCTTATTAGTCTCGAAAGCTCGAATTCACTGAGATTTTCTGAAGATAAGAAGGGCAGAAGGTCTTTAGCGAGCAAAATTCCTTCTATTTTGTCCGTTTCAGAGTTTATGACCGGGAATCTAGAGTGACTTGATTTTATTACCCTAGGCATGAAATCCTTCAATTTTTCGTCTTTATCTACAAACACAACTTGAGGTCTAGGGACCATTATGTCTCTAACTTGGTCTGTAGAAACCCTCAAAGCGCCTTCAATCATATTCAAAGTACCTTTTTCGAGGATACCTCTTTCGCTTGAATCTCTTATAGATCCAGCAAGTTCTTGTTTATTTTGGGGTTTATAGGAGAAATTTTGATAAATTTCTTTTATTCTGTCTTTTATTCTTTTCCTAAAGCCAAGTCGACTAGACTCAGCTATTATACTTGGGGGCTCGTCGTTCATTAACGCCTCACTTCATAAACACATGCACATATTAATTTGTTTTAATAGGGATTCGCAATACCTATTTTTCTTAAAACCTTTACTTCTAAGGATTCCATCTTAATTGCTGAATGACCGTCTTCATGATCAAATCCTGCTAAATGTAATAAAGAATGAAGGATAATGTGTGATAAATGATTTTGGTTTTCTTTTTCTTGAGTTGATGCTTCACTTCTTATGATTTCAGGACATATCGCTATGTCGCCTAATAATTGGTTATCTAAGTCCAATCCTTCTGAAGGGAAAGATAAAACATTTGTGGGTTTGTCTTTATTAAGAAATTTAGAGTTTAACTCTTTAATTTCTGATTTAGATACGAATTTAATATTTACGGATTTATTTAGAATCTGCTTTTTTAAAGAAGGCTCAACTTCAATAATTAGATTGATTAATTCGGAGATAGTTCTCTCAGTACAAATTAGGCCTTCAAGATCACCAATTATAGATATATTCGATTCAATAAAGGTCACTTAATTAACAAACTTGGCATAGGCTTCTACAATTTTTTGTACAAGGCCATGACGCACCACATCTTTTGTATCAAACTCTACCACCCCTATATCATCTACAGATTTCAATACTTCAAGTGAATGAACCAGACCAGAGAGGGTATTTTTAGGTAAGTCTATTTGAGTTATATCACCAGTAATAACGACTTTTGAACCGAAGCCAAATCTTGTAAGGAACATTTTCATTTGCTCAACAGTGGCGTTTTGACTCTCATCTAAAATGATAAAGGAATTATTAAGTGTTCTGCCCCTCATGAATGCAAGAGGTACAACCTCGATAATATTTCTCTCAATGAGTTGATTAGTTTCTTTGTAGCCAATCATCTGAAAGAGAGCATCATAAAGAGGCCTTAAATAAGGATCTATCTTTTGACTAAGGTCTCCTGGTAAAAATCCTAGTTTCTCTCCTGCTTCGACAGCAGGACGAACTAGTAGGATCTTTTCAACCTCACCTCTTGAGAACTGTTCGACTGCCAAGGCTACTGCCAAAAATGTTTTTCCAGTTCCTGCAGGCCCTATACCAAAAGTTAGAACCTTCTTTTTAATTGTCTCTACGTAGTAGTCTTGACTGCCATGATTTGCAGTGACAATTAAGTTAGGGGTTTTTATTACCTGTCGGCTAGAAGTTTCTTTTTTAATATTATTTAAATCATTCATTCCTTTTCTTAAGTATAAATGAACTTCTTTTGAGCTTACTGTTTTATTTTCATCTAGGTCATCATAAATCCTTAAGATAATATCTTTAGCAATCTGAGCATTAGTGGTCTCTCCATTTATCTTAAAACTTGCCCCTCTATTGAGAATCTTTATATCCAGTTCATCTTCGATTTGTTTCAGTATGGAATTGGTTGGACCACATAAATCACTTATCTTTTCATGATTAACTGGTTCTAGTTGGAATTTCATTAAGTGGTCTAAGTAGCCTAAACAGCTATACCTCTAAGAGACTTATTTTTTGCTTCAACAATTTCTATATCAACTATTTTACCAACCATGGATAGATCAGAGCAGGAGAAGATAACTACTTTATTATTCTCAGTGCGAGCCTGGAATTCTCCGGGATTCTTTTTTGATACGCCTGTAATTAGGCATTTCCTTATTTCTCCAACCATCTTTCTACTTATACTATAGGCTGAGTTTTCCAATTTATGCTGTAAGGCGGATAGTCTTTCTTTCTTTTCTTCTAAAGGTACGTCATCCTCAAGATCCTTAGCTGTAGTATTGGGTCTAGGGCTGTAAATAAAACTAAAAGATTCATCGTAGCCAACTCTATCAACCAGGTCTAAAGTGTCCATGAAGTCTTTTTCCGTTTCTCCCGGGAATCCAACAATAAAATCAGAAGATATGCTTATATCCTTTCTTACATTTTTTAATTTATCTATTATCTCGAAGTATTCTTCACGAGTATGTCTTCTTCTCATTTTCTTTAAAATATCATTTGAGCCGCTCTGAACCGGTAAATGGACATAGCTTATTAGTTCCGGAACTTCGGCGTATATGTCTATCAAGTCTTGGCCAAACTCAAAAGGATGAGATGTTGTAAATTGAATCCTTTCTATGCCTGTAATATTAGCCGCAGCCCTTATAAGATTGGATAGCCCGAGTCCCTTTGTTTTGAGCTTTGAATCTCTGTAGCTGTTAACATTTTGGCCAAGAAGATTGACTTCTTTAACTCCCTGAAGGGACAAGCTTCCTATCTCATTCAAGATATCATCTATAGGTCTGCTTATCTCATGTCCTCTTGTATGCGGCACAACACAAAAGGAGCAATACTTATTGCAACCTTCCATGATTGAAACAAAAGCCGTTGGTCCATCGCTTTTTTGTTCTGGAAGATACTCAAACTTCTCAGTTTTTGGAAAAGTTATATCTACTGGGCTTAATGTATCTTCAGCAATATTTTTATAAAGATCAGGGACTCTATGAATCGTTTGCGGTCCAAATACTAGATCAACCTGAGGAGCTCTCTTTATTATATTCTCTCCTTCTTGACTGGCTACACAACCGCCGACCCCTATTTTCAGATTAGGATTCTTCTCTTTTAGTTTTTTCCACCTACCTAGTTGATGAAAAACCTTTTCTTGTGCCTTTTCTCTTATAGAACAAGTATTTAAAAGTAATAAATCTGCCTCTTCTTCATTTTCTGTAGTCTCAAAACCATGGCTATCGCCTAATAGATCTTGCATTCTTGCAGAATCATATTCATTCATCTGACATCCGTGGGTCTTGATAAAAAGCTTCTTGGCCATATATATAAGTTATGTTTTTAAAGAACTATAGTGTAAATACATAAGAAAGGCAGAATTGTAATGGCAAAAAAAGGAATCTACAAAGTAGTATTTGTTCAATTAGGTGAAGTTTATGAGATCTTCGCGCAGTCTATTTATCAAAGTGATATGTATGGCTTCATAGAAATAGAGGAATATATCTTTGATCAGAATTCCCAAATTGTGGTCGATCCAAGTGAAGAAAAGCTCAAAAATGAGTTTAAAGGAGTCCAAAGAAGCTATATCCCTATGAACTGCATAATGCGAATAGATGAAGTAGATAAAAAAGGTACTTCAAAAATAACTTCTAATGATGCTGCAAAAGTCATGCCAATTGCCAATACTGTTTTTGAGGGGCCAAGTAAAAAGAAAGATTAAATAAAAAACTTTTCCCTATAGAATTTCAGCTCTTCTATCGACTCAAGAACATCTCCCATAGCTCTGTGACCACCACTTTTCTTAAAGCCATCAAGCAATTCCGGGTTCCATCTTTTGATAAGCTCTTTTATAGAACTCACGTCAACATTCCTATAGTGAAAGAAAGCATCTAGCTCTGGCATATATCTTCTAAGAAAACGTCGGTCATGAGAAATTGAGTTGCCACAAAGCGGAGATCGACCTTTCTCTGCATGAAGAGACAAGAACTCAAGGGTTTGTTTTTGAGCTTCATCAATAGTTATATTTGTGACTCTCAAACTATCAACCAGTCCCGATTTAGTATGTTGATTGGTATTCCACTCATCCATGTTATCTATGAATTCTCTTGGCTGTTGTATGACAAGATTTGGGCCTTCGATTATCTCAGATAGATCGTGACTAGTAACGGCAGTCGCTATTTCTATAATTCTTTCAGAATCTGGTTCGAGTCCAGTCATTTCTAAATCTAACCAAACTAAGGTAGGATATTTTTTTGAGTCTGACATTTTCGGACAGAATTCTAACTGCAAATTACAATAACCCCAAATGAAGGTTGAAAAAATTTTTAAGTTTAATGGTTTATCTTTGATGATATTTATCTTGAGCTCTTGCTCAATAGCAGGGTCTTTTGTGTATGAAAGACTAGATAATTATCTAGCTAATTACTTCAAGGAATTTGCTGAATTCACAAAAGAACAAAATAGAGAAATAGATTTTATCTCAGAGGAGTATCTTAATTGGTTTAGCGAAAGCGAGCTTCCTAAAATAAAATTACTATTAGAGGATTTAAGAAAATTAGACTCAAATAATTCAGAAGTATCTGTAAAACTTGCCTTTGAGAAAGGGGAAGAGATCTTTACAAGAACTAATGACTACTTTAAGGAAAGGATAATAACTTTCTCTAAGGGTCTAAGCGAAGAACAAATAATACAAATAGGCTTACATTTTGATGAGCTTAGCCAAGAAAGGGAAGAAGAAAATAAAAAAGATAAAAAAGGATATAAAGAAAGGCTTCTGAATAACTACTTGTCAGGTTTTGAGCGGATAGGAATCGATCTAAGAGATGATCAGCTAGAAAAGATAGAGCTTAAACTAAGGCTGCATATAGAAATAGCTGAAGAATGGTATGAGCTTAGAAGGAACTGGACAGAAGATTTTATTCGACTTCTTAAAAGGAATAAGTCTTATGGTTATGAGACTCAGATGAATGAATATTTTAATTCTCTTAATAATTTAGGAAACAAAGAATTTAGAGCAAAAGTTGATAAAAACGAAAAACTTGCCATAGAAATAATTAACTTTGTTTTCTTAACAGCGGATGAAAAGCAAATGAAGGGCTTTACAAGAACCTTAGAGATCTATTTAAAGTCAATAAATAGGATTTTATCGAAGAGGCAAGTTAAATAGACCTTCTTAAGATAAAATGCGAAGTCATTTTATGAAAAAGGATAATAAAAATAAAACAAACTTTGGCTTTAAGGAAGTTGACTCTGATAAAAAAGCTGATTTGGTAGGTGGTGTTTTTGACACTGTTTCAGAAAACTATGATCTTATGAACGACTTAATGTCTTTTGGGATACATAGGCTTTGGAAGAAAGTCACTATAGAGACTTCTGGAATTAAGAGCGATTTCGTTGTCCTAGATCTGGCTGGTGGTACTGGTGATATGGTCAAACTTATGCGAGATAAGATCTCCGATAAAGGAACCTTAATCCTCAGTGATATCAATGCTTCTATGCTTAATGAGGGGCGTAATCGATTAATTGATGAAGGAATAAAAGATATACAAACAGCACAAATAGATGCTCAATATTTACCTTTCCAAGATAATACCTTTGATTTGATCACCATAGCCTTTGGATTAAGGAATGTTACCGATAAAGAGAAAGCCCTAGAGTCTATAAATAAAGCTCTAAAGCCAGGTGGAAAGTTAATTATTTTGGAGTTTTCAAAACCACAAAATGAGGTTTTTAGAGAAATATATGATCTCTTCTCTTTCGAAGTTATACCTAAAATTGGTGAATTCATTGCACAAACTGAAGAAAGTTATAGATATCTAGCAGAGTCAATTAGGATGCACCCAACTCAAGAAGAATTAAAAGATATGCTTGAGGATTGTGGTTTTACAAAATGTAGATACGAAAACTTAACTAATGGTATTGTTGCAATCCACTCAGGGCAGAAGGAAATGATTGATGTTTAAAGACTCAGTTAGACTCTTTAAAATAGTGCATACCTTACTGAAGGCAAGACTAGATAAGGAGCTCAAGGATTTTTCTAAATCTAAGATAATTTCTTTTCTTCTATTTACGTCTCCTTGGCGTCTTTATTCTTCAAACGAGCAAATCGGAGAAAGGTTAAGGATTGCGTTGCAGGATCTTGGGCCAATATTCATAAAATTTGGCCAACTGCTCTCTACAAGGCCAGATGTAGTGCCAACAGAAATAGCTAAGAGCCTAAAAACTCTGCAAGATAATTTGCCTCACTTCTCAGAAAATGAAGCAATAGGTATTATTGAAAGAGAGTTAGGAGCAAATATAAGTTCAATATTTGATAACTTTGACGCTACACCTCTTGCGGCGGCTTCAATAGCACAGGTCTACTCGGCAAAATTGAAAGATGAAGATGAAGAAGTTGTAATTAAAGTTGTAAGACCTGGTATAAAAAACATAATTAAAAAAGACATTTCTTTAATGAAAAGGATTGCTTCTTTTTCTGAAAAAAGATTTGAAGATGCAAAGAGACTTCAAGTTTCTCAATTAGTTACAGAGTACGAGGCTGTAATTCTTTCCGAGCTAGACATGAGATTAGAAGCATCAAATATAAAACAAACAAAGAGAAACTTTGAAGGAAATGATCTTTTATACGTACCAGAAGTCTACTTAGACTATTGTTCTGAAAACTTACTAGTAATGCAAAGAGTTGAAGGCATACCCGTAGATCGTATTGAGACACTGAATGACCTAGGAGTTGACCTTCAGCTCGTTGCGGAAAGAGGTGTTGAAATATTCCTAAAACAGGTATTCATTGATAATTTCTTTCATGCTGATATGCATCCTGGAAATATATTTATTGATGCTAAGGATCCCTCTGATCCTGCATACGTAGCAGTCGATTATGCAATTGTAGGTTCTCTTAGTGAAGAAGAGCAATATCAAATAGGTAGGATGCTGGTTGCAGTTATTGGTAGAGACTTTAAGGAGGTAGCAAATATTTTAATTGAATCCAAATGGGTAAATCCTGAAACTCGATTAAATGACCTAGAGAATACTATTAGGGCTGCATGTGAACCTATCTTCGATCAGCCTATGGAAAAAATTAATTTTGGTGAGATGTTATTATTTATATTTGATTCAGCAAGAAGGTTTGATTTAAGAATGCAGCCTTCATTGATGCTTTTACAAAAAACCTTGGTCAATATAGAGGGATTAGGAAAGCAACTCTATCCCGCACTAGATTTTTGGTCTATAGCTAATCCTTTCTTAAAAAATTGGATTTCCGAAAGGTATAATCCGAAGAAATTAACTGAATGGGCAAAACGAAACTCATTAAATTGGTTCGAAAAAGCACGAAAATTTCCTGAAATTGCAGATACTGCAATAGAACAAGTTTCTAGACTAGAAGAATATCAAAATGCGAACGAAGAAAGGCACAATCAACTAATGGGTAAAATGTATCAACAGGGTAGATTTAATGGCGCCCTCCTAATTATTTTTATAATTTTGGTACTTTTTCTAATAATTACATAGGCATATGAAAGAAGATTTCCTTCAAAAACTCTTTGATTTGATTGAAGAGAGAAAAAACTCAAACAGTAAAGATTCCTATGTTAAGTCACTATTGGAAAATGGATCTGCCAAGATAAATGAAAAAATCCTGGAAGAAGCCCTAGAGCTACTGGAAGCAACATCTGATATTTCAAAAGACAAGAAGCAAAAAGTTATACATGAAACAGCAGATTTATGGTTTCATACAATGGTTCTTTTGAGTAATGAGGAAGTAAAAATAGAACAAGTTCTTACGGAACTTAAATTAAGATTTGGTACTTCCGGTCACACAGAAAAAGCTTCAAGAGAAGCGTCGGATAAGGAGAAATAATATGGGAATTAGTGGAATAGGTATTTGGCAGATCTTAATACTCTTGATCGTAATACTTTTGGTATTCGGCGGAACAAAAAGAATAAAAAGTTTAGGTTCTGATTTAGCAAATACCATTAAGAGCTTTAGAAAGACGATGGATGAAGAAGACAAAGAAAAATAATTTCTTATGTTCGATATCGGATTACTTGAACTCCTACTGATTGGAGTTATTACCCTACTTGTTCTAGGGCCTGAAAAAATTCCTGGTGCTGTTCGCTCTGGGGCAAAAACTATCTACTGGTTTAAAAGACAAGCTTCTAATGCAAAAGAAGAGATTAATAAGGCATTTGATTTAAATGAAGTTTATCAAGATTCAAGGAATGAAGAAATCCTCGATGATGTAGAAAAAGATAAAGGTTAAGTCATTATGGAGAAACGTCCATTTTTAGGGCATCTACAAGAACTAAGATCAAGAATAATTAAGTCCTTGGTCGTTATTCTTGTTTGCTTCTTGGGTCTAATATATTTTTCCAATGATATTTACCTACTTTTATCTGAACCGCTCATGACCTTCCTTCCTTCTAATTCTTCAATGATAGCAACAGAAGTCGCTTCTCCTTTTTTAACTCCCCTAAAGCTTACTTTTTATGTATCTCTTCTTGTATCAATGCCATTCCTGCTTAATCAGATATGGAGGTTTATAGCTCCTGGGATGTACGAGAACGAAAAAAGCCTCAGCTTCTTACTTATGCTTTCAAGTCTTTTACTATTCTATCTAGGGGTTTTATTTACATATTTCCTAGTATTGCCTTTAGTTTTTGGCTTCTTCACAGGAGCGGCTCCCGATGGAATTTTAATCATGACTGACATAAGCCGTTATTTAGATTTTGTCCTAAGTATGATGTTTGCTTTCTCTTTTGCCTTTGAGATTCCTATATTCATATTTTTACTAATATGGAGTGGAATAAGCAGCTCAGAGAGTCTTAGAAGTAAAAGGCCTTATGTAATTATTGGATGTTTTACCATTGGTATGCTCATAACACCGCCAGATGTAATCTCACAATCCTTACTTGCCATACCTGCATGGATTTTATTTGAATTAGGTATAGTTATGGCAAGATTCTTGGTTGAGAAAAAAGATAGAGAGTTATAATTCGAACCAGAAAGTTATAGGGCCTTCATTAACTAAGCTTATAGACATTTTCGCACCAAATTTTCCTAAATAAGGTTTTTTAAACTTTACTTCTAACAACTGCTCAAAACTATCAAACATCTTTATACCTTTTTTAGGGTCGGCTGCTTGTGAAAAGCTTGGCTTGGTACCCTTTTTTGTCCCCACAGAGAGGGTCACTTGGGGAACAACTAAAATATCATTATTTGTTTCTTTAAGGCTGAGTGTGACCCTGCCATCTGAGTCATTAAAAATCTTATAATTAAGTAACTTGTCTGAAAGAGAGTCCAATTTTTGGAAGTTATCTTCTTTATCAAATCCAACAAACACTAATGCACCGGTATCGATCGATGCAACCAGATCTCCCTCTATCTCTACAGATGCTCTAGAAACTCTTTGAACAAGTAACTTCAATCAATTCAACTCTCTAGAGATATGTCCCATTTTCCTTCGGAAGCTAATTTATTCATTAAGGCTCTATGAGAAAGTGCTTTTTGAGCCAAGGAAGCATTTTCGGTTTTGCCCATCCATGCTTTAAGAGCGGGTTGTTGTAGTGCTCTGCCATAAGAAAAGCTGAGCTTCCAATTAAAGCCTCCTATCTTATTCATAGCATCTAAGTGAGCGGTAGCATCCAAATCAGATTGTCCTCCAGATAAAAAAGTAATGCCTGGCAAGCTTTCAGGAACATTAGCCATTAAGCATTCAACTGTCTTTTGAGCTACTTCTTCAATATCTGCCTTAATAGAAGCATTAGATCCAGACGTGACCATATTGGGCTTAAGGATCGTACCTTCAATATCTACACCTTTATCGACTAAATTAGAAAACAAAGATTTCAAGCAACTCGAAGTGGCTTCATAACAGGCATCTATCGAATGATTTCCATCCATCAAGACTTCTGGCTCCACCATAGGAACCATATTATTTTTTTGAACGATCTTTGCATAATCAGCGAGGGCTTCCATATTTGCAGATATTGCCTCAGAGGAGGGCATATCTTCTCCTATATTTATAACAGCTCTCCACTTAGTGAACTTAGCACCAAGTTCATAATATTCTTTTAACCTTTCATCGAGTCCTTCTAAACCTTGTGTCAAGCTCTCTTCGCTCTCCCCAATTGGTATTAATCCTTTATCAACCTTTATCCCAGGCAATGCGCCTTGAGAATTTATTATGTCAACCAAGGTTGTTCCATCAGGCGAAATTTGTCTAATGGTTTCATCAAAGAGAATAACTCCACCTATATTTCCTTTAATGCCCTCTGATCTAAAAAGCAATTCTCTATAATCTCTTCTGTTATCTTCGGTTGAATCAACGCCTATTGAATCAAATCTTTTGCCGCAGGTTGGGTTACTCTCATCAGCGGCTAAAATTCCTTTTCCTTCAGAAACTATATATTTAGCTATTGCACTTAAACTGTTTAAATCCATATTTTTATCTCCACTAATAAATTCAATTAGCCTTATTCCTTAAGGCTTCTATTGCAGGCAATTCCTTTCCTTCCATGAATTCTAAGAATGCCCCACCTGCGGTTGAAACATAATCGAGCTGGTCTAAGACGCCAGCTTTATCAGCTGCAGAAATGGTATCTCCTCCTCCAGCAACTGAAAAGGCTTTTGAAGAAATAATCATTTTAGCAATCTGAATTGTGCCTTTATCAAAATTATCTTTTTCAAAAAAACCTATCGGACCATTCCATAATATAGTCCCTGCATTCTTAATTATTGGCTCTATGTCAATTAATGAGTTAGGAGCAATGTCAAAAATAGCTTCATTCTGATTAATAGAATTAACAGAGGTAACTCTGCCAGGCCTGTTGGGATCTTCAGAAACTACTACAGAGTCTGGAATAATGATCTTGGGGTTTTTCAAAAGTTCTTTTGCTTCAGAGAGCATCGATTCTTCAATTAAAGACTTGCCAACTTCTACGCCCATAGCAGCTATACATGTATTAGCAATGCCTCCACCCAAGATAACTTTTTCCATAGAATTAGAAAGCGAATCAATAAGACTTAATTTACTAGATATCTTTGCTCCCCCAAGAATTGCCACAGAGCCTTTTGAATCTTCTTTTACTTTCGTCAAAGCATTAAGTTCTTCATCTAGCAATAAACCTGCACAAGCTTCATCAGAACAGGTTATTACTCCTGTAGTCGATGCATGCGCTCTGTGAGAGGTTGCAAATGCATCCATGACAAAAACATCGCCAAGGCTAGCCAGCCTCTTAGATAAATTTATATCATTAGTCTTCTCCCCAATATTAAATCGAGTATTTTCGATAACTAAAAGATTCGAAGCATGTTCTAAACTTTCAAGTTCATCTAAGGAGTAAAGAGGAATTCTTCTATTTAATAGCTGCTCTAATTCTTTGACCACAGGTGCCAGAGAGAAATTCTGCTGAAGCATGCCATTTTCTTCAGGTCTTCCAAGATGACTCATGATCAAAAGCCGTGCTCCTGATTCAATAATATAATTTAGAGTTGGTAAAGATCTGATAATCCTTTCTTGATTTGTTACCGTACCATTCTCAATTGGAGCATTTAAGTCTAATCTCAATAAAACCGACTTGTTGCTTAAGTCAATTTCATTAAGCTTTTTGTAACCCATTTCTAGAGATCGAGTTTTGCGATGATTTGTTCTTTCGTAAATCCAAAATGGTCAAAAAGAACTCCTCCTGGGGCTGATTCACCAAATGTATCCATTCCAATAACTTCACCCTCCAGACCGACATATTTTCTCCACCAGTCAACATGAGAAGCTTCGATAGCTATTCTTTTTATACCTTTACCTAAAACAGATTCTTTGTATTCCTCTGATTGAATATCAAACCTTTCCGAACAAGGCATTGAAACAACTCTTATAGGAGTCCTGTCTTTCACTTCTTCAGCTATAGTCATAGCCAATTCCACTTCAGATCCAGTAGCTATAAAAACAAGTTTGGGCTCTACTTCTGGTTCGAAAAGCTTATAAGCTCCCTTCTTCATAGATTCAACTTGGCTTTTAGTTCTTACAAAATTAGGTAGGCCTTGTCTTGATAATATTAACGCCGAGGGTTTATCTGTATTTTCCAGAGCGGCAAGCCATGAAATAGCTGTTTCAGAAGTGTCACAAGGTCTCCATGTTTCTAAATTCGGAGTAGTTCTTAGACTTGTTAAATGCTCAATAGGTTGATGAGTAGGTCCATCTTCTCCAACCCCTATAGAATCATGAGAATATACAAGTATTGTCTGTATTTTCATCAAAGCAGCCATTCTGACTGCGTTTCTAGCATAATCTAAGAATGTTAAGAAGGTTCCTCCATAGGCCTTTAAACCTCCATGTAGAACCATACCATTCATAATACCGGTCATACCAAACTCTCTAACACCATAATTAATATAGTTTCCAGAAAAATCATCTACTCTAATTTCTTTTGTTCCATCCCAATTGGTATTGTTTGAACCTGTAAGGTCTGCAGATCCACCTAATAGCTCTGGAATTAAAGGACCTAAAACATTTAGAACCTTTTGAGAAGAAACTCTTGTGGCCATCTTAGGGAGATCTTCTTGTACTTCCTTTATGAAAGAATAAATACTTTCCTCGATTCCATCTGGTAGAGCGCCAGCAATCAATCTCTTTAATTCAATTGATAATTCCGGATTATCAGATGCATATTCTTCAAAAGTCTTATTCCAAGAGTCTTCTTTTAAATTACCAGACTCTCTTGCATCCCAATCTTCATAAATTTCTTGAGGTATATCAAACGGGTCATTTTCCCAATTTAATTCATTCCTAGTTAGGGCTATCTCATCAGGATTCACAATAGCACCATGAGCAGCAGCTGTTCCAGCCATATTTGGTGAACCTTTCCCTATAACGGTCTTACAGCATATTATTGTAGGCTTATCAGCATTTGATTTTGCTTTCTGGATAGCCTGATCTATTTCCTCAGAATTATGTCCATCTATATTTGGAATAACCTCCCATCCATAAGATTCAAATCTTCTTGGAATATCTTCTGTGAACCAACCTTCTACATTCCCATCTATTGAAATATCATTATCGTCATATAAAACTATTAGATTTCCAAGACCTAGTGTTCCCGCTAAAGAACAGGCTTCATGAGAAATGCCTTCCATCAAACACCCATCTCCAGTGAATACATAAGTCATGTGATCTATAATCTGATGTTTTTCAGTATTAAATCTGGACGCTAAAACCTTTTCAGCTATGGCCATTCCTACTGCATTCGAAATTCCTTGTCCCAGCGGTCCGGTCGTTGTTTCAACGCCAGGTGTTATTCCAAATTCTGGATGACCAGCAGTTTTAGAGTGCAATTGCCTAAAATCTTTAAGGTCTTCAATAGACAAATCATAACCCGATAGGTGCAAAAGGCTATATATGAGCATAGATCCATGACCATTAGATAATACAAATCTGTCTCTGTTAAACCAATCTGGGTTTTTAGGATTATGACTTAGATGTCTTTGCCAAAGAACTTCAGCAATATCAGCCATGCCCATAGGCATACCAGAATGGCCTGAATTTGCTTCATTCACTGCATCTAAAGTCAGTATTCTGAGGGCGTTTGCTGATTGGGAGCTTGAAATTTTACTCATTTTCTAGAGATTTATATTGTCGCCGAAATATTTTTTTATGTATATAGAAATACCACCAAAAATGCACATTTTTTAAGCAAAACCTTCTCTATTGTGTAAAATACGCGCTCTTTAAAATTGAAGATCCTATGTCCGAATATAAAATTTTTACTTCTGAATCCGTATCTGAAGGACATCCAGACAAGATGGCAGATCAAATTTCTGATGCTGTCCTCGATGCTATGCTAAAAGATGATCCTAATTCAAGAGTTGCTTGCGAAACTCTAGTGAAAGACAATTTAGTTGTACTAGCTGGAGAAATTACGAGTGCATCTGAACCAGATCTAGATGCCATAACCAGAAAGGTTATTTTAGATATAGGTTATGACAACATAGATGTAGGTTGTGATGGGAATACTTGCGAAATAATTAACGCGCTAGGAAAACAATCTCAAGATATAGCACAAGGTGTTAATGAAGGGGAAGGAGAAGATCTTGAGCAAGGTGCTGGAGACCAAGGCTTGATGTTTGGATATGCCACTAACGAGACTGAAGTCTTAATGCCGGCACCAATTACATATTCACATAGACTGGTTGAACAACAAGCCTTTATAAGAAAAAGTAATAAATTATCTTGGCTTAGACCGGATGCTAAAAGTCAAGTTAGTTTTGTATATGGAGATGACGGAAAACCACAATCTATCTCAGCAGTCGTTCTCTCAACACAGCATGATCCGGATATCTCGCAAAGAGAATTAAGAGAGTGTGTGATGGAAGAGATAATCAAACCTATACTTCCATCTAATTGGCTAAATGAAAATACAAAATATTTCATAAATCCAACTGGTAAATTTGAAATAGGAGGACCGGTGGGAGATTGCGGATTAACAGGAAGAAAAATTATTGTAGATACTTATGGAGGGATGGCAAGACATGGAGGTGGAGCCTTTTCTGGAAAAGATCCTTCTAAAGTGGATAGGTCTGCTGCTTATGCGGGTAGGTATGTAGCTAAAAATATTGTTGCTGCGGGTTTGGCCGATAGATGCGAGATACAAGTATCCTATGCAATTGGTGTTGCCGAGCCAACTTCCATTAGTGTCAATACTTTTGGAACCTCGAAAATAGATGAGAACAAGATTGCACAACTTATCAGGGAGAATTTTGATCTTAGACCAAGGCAATTGATCAAGATGCTTGATTTAAAAAGACCAATATATCAATCTACTGCCGCATATGGCCACTTTGGAAGAGAGGAAAGTGCTTTTACTTGGGAAAAAACAGATAAAGCTGAAGCTTTAAAAGGATAAAAATTATGAATAATAACGACTATAAAGTTGCTGATATGGAGTTATCGGATTGGGGAAGAAAAGAAATAGTTATAGCTCAATCAGAGATGCCGGCATTAATGAAGTTAAGAGAAAGATATGGATCACAACAACCCCTTAAAGGAGCAAAGATACTAGGATGTATCCATATGACTATACAGACTGCAGTTTTAATAGAAACTTTAACAGCCTTAGGTGCTGAAGTTAGGTGGTCGGGTTGTAATATTTTTTCTACGCAAGATCACGCGGCCGCTGCAATAGCAAAATCTGGAGTATCTGTATTTGCATGGAAAGGTCAAACTGAAGAAGAATTTGATTGGTGTATTGAACAAACTATCTTATGTGATGGTAAACCCTGGGATGCAAATATGATTCTTGATGATGGGGGCGACCTTACGTCCATGGTCCATAATAAATATCCTGAAATATTAGAAAATATACACGGCATCACAGAAGAAACAACTACTGGAGTTCTGAGGCTTAATGAAATGATTGAAAAAGGTGAGTTGAAAGTTCCAGCTATAAATGTCAATGATTCCGTAACAAAGTCAAAAAATGATAACAAATATGGAACTAGGCACAGTCTAAATGATGGAATAAAAAGAGGAACTGATATGTTCCTAGCAGGCAGAAAGGCTCTGGTAATTGGTTATGGTGATGTAGGCAAGGGTTCAGCTCAAAGTCTTAAACAAGAAGGTATGGTGGTAAGAGTAACTGAAATAGATCCTATTTGTGCCATGCAAGCGTGTATGGATGGCTACGAAGTGGTTTCACCATATATTGACGGTATAAATAATGATTCTGAAGACTCCATTAATCTATCATTGCTAGGTGATACTGATCTTATTGTTACAACAACCGGAAACTATAAGGTCTGTGATAAACATATGCTCAAGGCAGCAAAAAACGGAGCAGTTGTATGTAATATAGGTCATTTTGATACTGAAATAGATACACAATACTTGAGAGATGAGTGGTGCTGGGAAGAAGTAAAGCCACAAGTCCATAAAATATTCAGAGATACCAAAGCTGGAGACACACCAAATCTGGATAGTGATAATTATATTATTCTTCTTTCTGAAGGGAGATTGGTCAATTTAGGAAATGCAACAGGTCACCCATCAAGAATTATGGATGGCTCTTTCGCAAATCAGGTTCTGGCTCAAATGTATTTATATGAGAAGAAATTTGCCCAAATAAATGATGAAGAAAAAAAACAAGAACTTATCAAAGTGGAGGTTTTACCTAAAAAACTTGATGAAGAGGTGGCTGCTTACATGGTAGAGGGTTTCGGCGGCGTTATGACTAAACTTTCTTCTGATCAAGCAGACTATATTAATGTACCTGAAGAGGGCCCGTTCAAATCGGAAATATATAAATATTAATTGGAAGTATTTATCATAAGACCCCAAAATTTTTGTTTTGAGTTTTTCAAGATCCCTACTAATGGTCAATTGAAGCTAATATACAGAAACTTATTCTAATAAAAGATATGGCTAAAAAAGAAAATAAAGTAAATGCTCTCTGGGGGGGAAGGTTTAATTCTGGCACAAATCATTTGGCCCAGTCTTTTTCAGCTTCTGTTGATATAGATAAAAGACTATTTAAGACTGATATCCAAGGTTCAATTGCTTATGCTGAGATTTTAAAAAAAGCCAACATAATTAGTGCAAAGGAACTCAGCAAAATTAAGAAAGGCCTTAAAAAGATATTAGAAGAAATAATACAAGATAAATTTAATTGGGACCCTGCACTTGAAGATGTTCATATGAACATAGAATCAAGGCTAACAGCAATTTCTGGTATTGCCGCAAAAAAAATCCATACTGGCAGATCCAGAAATGATCAAGTTGCTACAGATTTAAGATTATTTCTAATGGAAAAAACTGATGATATTTCTAATTTATTAATCTCATTGCAAGAATCCATTCTTTCAAAAGCTGAAATATATGCTGACTCTATAATGCCTGGCTTAACCCATCTTCAGATAGCGCAGCCTGTTACTTTTGGACATCATCTAATGGCATGGTACGAAATGCTAGCCAGAGATTATTCAAGACTTCAAGATGCTAAAGAAAGGATGAGCGTAATGCCACTAGGTTCAGCAGCGTTGTCGGGTACAAGATTTAATATAGATAGGAAATTACTCGCCAAAAAGTTAGGTTTTAAAGAAATCAGTAAGAACTCTATGGATGCGGTTAGTGATAGAGACTTTGTTTTGGAGCTGGCCTCCTCCTTATCTATTATAGGAATACATCTCTCAAGAGTATGCGAAGAAATTATAATTTGGTCTTCGAGCCAATATAATTATGTGAACTTGTCTGATGAAGTTTCTACTGGCTCTTCGATAATGCCGCAAAAGAAAAATCCGGATATGACTGAACTCATAAGAGGTGGTGCTTCAAAAACAATAGCCAATCTAATGGGGCTGCTTTCATTAATGAAAAACTTACCACTCACTTACAACAGAGATTTACAAGAAGATAAAGCATTTATCTTTAATAGCGTAGATTTTACCGAAGACAGTCTAGCGCTACTTGCTTTGGTTATTGAAGGCATGCAACCGAACACTGAAAAAATGAGGCAGGATTGTTTCATCGGGCAAATAACGGCAACGGATTTGGCTGACTATCTTGTTGAAAAAAATATGCCTTTTAGAAAAGCCCACGAAGTTGTAGGGAAAATTGTAGCTCACGCAGAAACAAAAAAAATGCAGATTTTTGAATTAGAAATATCAGAATTGCGAAAATTCACAAAATTAATTGAAGATGACGTAGTAAATTATCTAAACCCTGAAAAAACAATTCTTGCTAGAAAACAAACAGGTGGGACAGCTCCTACTCAAGTTAAAAGAGAAATTAGAGTTGCAAAGAATTCTTTGTCTAAAAGAAGACTATGAAAGTATCTATAAAAATATTACTTCTAGTATTGGTTGTGAACTTATTATCTTGTGGAAATAAAGTACCGTTAAAATTACCTGACAGTTCCTTAGTCGATTCAGTGAGCTATGAAAGAAATTGAAGGTCAACTATGCGTTGAAGATATCCGTGTTAGTGATCTGGCAATAGAACATGGGACACCTTTATTTATATATTCCTCAGGAGTTATTAAGGACAATTTCAAAAGATATAAAGATGAAATCAGAGACGATGATCTTATTTGTTATGCAGTTAAAGCAAACTCTAACCTTCATATCTTAAAATTATTGGTAAGCCAGGGGTCTGGCTTTGATGTCGTCTCAGGTAATGAACTAAAAAGATGCCTCACGGCAGGAGCTGATAAAAAGAAAATTGTTTTTTCAGGAGTAGCGAAATCTATTGAAGAAATTAAGTTTGCTATTGAAAGTGATATCTTATCTATAAACATAGAATCTGTTGGGGAATTTGAGAGAATATTGGAAATCGCAAAAGATTTAAAAAAATCTGTGAATTGTGCGTTAAGAATTAATCCTGATATCTCTATAGGTTCTCATAAGTATATTGAGACTGGCACAAAGACATCTAAATTTGGTTTAGATAATGAGGCAATTAGAAATATATCGGAACTAGCTCAAGAAAGTGAACTTATTAACATAACTGCTATAGCTTGCCATATAGGTTCTCAAATTTCAGATGAGAATTTAATACTTAGCAGCTTAGATTCAATGATAGATGTTGCAATAAAGCTTTCAACAAAAGGACATGCTATTAAAATCCTAGATATTGGTGGTGGGCTTGGTATCAGATACAAAGATGAGGATGCTGGAGATCCTAAAATCTTATTAACCAAGGTTAAAGAGCGCTTAAAGGGAATGGACTACAAAATTATATTAGAACCTGGAAGATCTGTTGTCGCAAATGCAGGAATTTTAGTTACAAAGATTGAATACATAAAAGAAGCAGGCGAAAAGAAATTTGCAATTATTGATGCAGGAATGAATGATCTTATAAGGCCATCATTATATGAAGCATGGCATGAAGTAAGGGAAGTCGAGGTCAGTAATGTTGAAGCTTGTCATTATGATCTTGCAGGGCCAGTGTGTGAAACAGGCGACGTTCTTGCAAAGGATCGTAAGCTGAAAATACTTCCGAATGACTGTGTTGCTTTTATGGACGTTGGAGCCTATGGTTCAGTAATGGCCTCTAATTACAACTCTAGATTGAAGCCTATCGAATTGCTCGTTACAGGCAATAAAGTCAAGGTGATCAAAAGAAGAGAAAGCTTTGAAGATCTCATAGCTTTAGAATCTTAAGTTTGCATGTTAACAAATCTCTATATTTACTCAGGTCTTGGAAATATTATTGCCATTATTGATTCTTTGAGGGAAGAAGTTTTTGTTAATTCAAAAGACGTAGTCAGCCTATACAGCAATCAGGCAATTAACTTTGATCAACTTATACATGTCTTACCGCCAAAAGATCAAAATAATGATTTCGACGTAAAGATATATAACAATGATGGGTCTTTAGCCGCTAATTGTATAAATGGGGCAAGGTGTGTATCCAAATTTATTGAAGATAATGACTTAAGTGCTTCTAAAAAAATAAAAGTTAGTACTGATGGAGGTCTTTGGTACTTAGAAGCTATAAATGCAGATAGATTTTCTGCCTCCTTTCTGCTCTCAGATACAATTAAACACTTAGAGTTAGAGCTAGATAGTCAAGATTTATCATTAGATTGCATTAACTTAGGGAATCCACATGGTGTTAATTTTAAAAGGATTGATTCAGATCTAGATTTTCTAAGCGCGGGAAAGCAACTACAACATAGTCGGCACTTTCCGGATGGTGTTAATTTTGGTTTAGCTAATAAAATAAGTGATAATGAAATAGACCTTAGGGTGTATGAAAGAGGAGTTGGAGAAACTTTAGCATGCGGAAGCGGGGCATGTGCAGCAGCTGTTATAGGCATAATTCAGCAAGAAATGGATTCGCCTGTAAAGGTTAACTTTCAAGAAGGGAGTCTTTTGGTAGACTACAAGGTAGAATCTAGAATGATTAACACTGAAGGTGCAGCTGCCTTTGTAGAAGAAAGAAAAATCGAAGTTTAATGTCCAAAAAGTCTATTGATCCAAAACTAGTAGAGGAGTTTCTGATACTTAATCCAGATTTTCTTTCCGCCAATTCACACATACTTAATTCTATAGAGATAGTTCATGAGACAGGAGGCGCGGTCTCTTTGATTCAAAAACAAGTTGAGATGCTTAGAAATAATTATGAATCAACTTCTAGTAATCTACTGCAGCTGCTGGAAATAGCTAAAACCAATGAAGGAATTTTCGAGAAGACAAAAGGGCTGATTCTGGAATTAATAGTGTGTCGTAATTTGAATGATGTTGTTTTAATAACCGAAGAGAAATTCATTAAAGAGCTAAATGCTGATGCTTGTAAACTTTTATTTTTTAAAGAAAATATAAATCTTCCAAAAGGAAGAATCTTAGATGCTAAAGAGGCGCATAGAGTAATAGGGAAAAAATATAATGCTGGAGAAATATTCTGTGGACCCTTAGATAAAAAAGAATCGAGCTATATTTTTGATAAAAAAACAAAGGTCATAGATTGCGTTCTTGTTCCCATAAAGAATGCAGAATGCCCAGGTATGCTTGCTTTAGGTTCGCATTCTCAAGACAACTATTCAAAGGAAAATGACTCATTATTCTTGGAGTTTGTTGCAGAAACACTGTCAAGACTTATAGATAGAAATAATTTCTAAATGTTACACACAGAGATTCAAAATTTTTTATCGTATTTAGAATCAGTAAAACAATATTCTGCCCATACTCTTATAAGTTATAAAAGAGATCTGCAAAAGCTTTCAGAAAATATAGCCAACCAAGGCATGGAAAATTGGTCGGCTGTAAAAGAACATGATTTAAGGACATTTGTTAATTCAGAGAGAAGAAGGGGCTTGAGCCCAAGAAGTATTCAAAGGCTACTATCGTCTTGTAGATCTTTTTTTGAATATCTGATGATAGAAGGTCAAATTAAGCTTAGCCCTGCACAAAGTATAAGCTCGCCTAAATTGGCTCAACTTCTTCCGAAAGCAATGGATGCAGATTTAGTACAAAGACTCTTAGACTTTAAACCACAAGGCGCGCTGGAAGTAAGAGATAAGGCCTTGGCAGAACTCCTTTATTCTTCAGGCTTAAGATTATCGGAAATTTGTAAATTGGATCTGCAGGACTTAGATATTAAAGAAAGGACTTGCAGAGTTACTGGAAAAGGGAACAAAACCAGAATAGTGCCAGTAGGTAAAAAGGCTATCCAGGCAATAAGAGATTGGTTTATTTACAGGTCTGAGTTGATAGAGTCGAAGGAAACTTCCACAGATGCTATCTTTCTTAATAATAAAGGTTTAAGAATCTCTTCACGATCAGTGCAATTAAGGTTAGAGAAACTATGCTTACAAAGAGGAATACCAGGAATTAACCCTCATATGCTAAGACACTCTTTTGCAAGTCATGTACTAGAATCAAGCGGTGATTTAAGAGCTGTTCAAGAGATGTTAGGACATTCAGATATAGGTACCACACAAATATATACTAAATTAGATTTTCAACACCTTTCCAAGGTATACGATAAAGCTCATCCTCGAGCAAAGAAGGGAGCTAAAAATGACAATTAAATCAATTTCTTTTGACCTAGATGATACATTTTGGCCACTTATGCCTACCATCTTAGAGGCTGAGAAAAAATCTAGAGATTGGATAGAAAAAAATTATCCTGGTGCTCTGAACTCTCTTACCAGAGAAGTTAGCATGGAAATTCGCGACAAGCTTTTAAGAGAAGACTCGACAATAATGAATAGAATATCTGAATTGAGATTCAAAATATTTTTAGAAGCTGGAATTCGATCCGGTTATTCTGAAAATGAATCAACATCTATGGCGGAAGAGGCTTTTCAAATTTTCTTTGTAGGTAGGAATAAAGTAAATTTTTACGATGGGGTCATAGAAACTTTAGATTTACTTAAGGAGAAATATTCTCTTGGAGTCATTACTAATGGAAATGCAGATCTCGAGATGATTGGTATTGCGCATTATTTTGATTACATCTTTTCACCTGTTGAATTAAATGCACACAAGCCGGATCCAAAAATGTTTGAAGCAGTTCTAAAGGAAACCGGACTTAAAGCTGAAGAAATATGTCACATAGGTGACCATCCAGCGAATGATGTCAAAGCGAGCTATGATTTTGGTTGCAAGCCAGTTTGGTTCAAAGAAAAAGAAGGGGATCTTGGTCTGGATATAGAGGTTCCCTATTTTAGTGACTGGAGAGAGTTACCTAAATTATTGGAAGAAATTTAGAGTTGAGAAAGGTACGACTCTAATCTTGTGCCGTTCATTATGAAGCTAGATTTTTGTTGAGTTGCTGCTTCTTGAACCTCTGCCATATTCACAGCGCCTCCCACTTGAATAACTCCAACCATGGCCATCATTACATGCGGATCACATTGGTAAACATATACGCCTTCTTTATCTAGGGTTACAGAAATATCCTGGCTTAACATTCCAGCCCAGCTATCTGCACCTGAAGGTATCATCCCGGCCATAGAGGCTGAGTTGTGTGATAGATCAGTTGCTTTAAAGTGGATTGTATCTCCTACCGAAACTTTAATTACCGCAGGCTCAAAAACCATGGTTCCATCCTTACCTGAATTTAACATCTTTATGGTGTGTTCTGAGCCTTCAGATAGCTCTATCTTAGGAAGATTACTGCTGGTTGCCATTTGCATTGGTGCAGCAGCTGGAGTTGAGCCACAATCTTGACCTTCAAGACAAATTGAACCGACAGGTGCAATCCTTTTCTCTATTGCCTTGTTAGCCTCTGAAGCACCTAAACTGAATACAAGACTGAGAGAGAGAAGTAAGAAAATTTTTGGGTTTTTCATATTTATAGATTTAAGAAGATCGAGCGAGCGGCATTATAAAACATTAAAACTAGCTAGTCTTGATATATAAAAAACTAAAATGCGGGTATATCTGTCTGTGTTCTACCTAAAATAAGAGCATGAATATCATGTGTTCCTTCATAAGTATTTACCACCTCAAGATTAACCATATGACGCATAATCGGATACTCATCTGAGATGCCATTACCTCCAAGCATATCTCTAGATTTTCTAGCTATTTCGAGTGCTTTTCCTGTTGAGTTTCGTTTAATCAGTGAGATTAATTCGGGAGAAATATTATTGTCATTCATTAATTGACCGGCTCGATAGCATCCTTGTAGGCCAATACTAATATCTGTTTGCATATCAGCGAGCTTCAACTGAATTATTTGGTTTGCGCCCAAAGGCTTGTCGAACTGTTTTCTATCCATGACATAGTCTCTTGCTGTATGCCAACAAGTCTCGGCGGCTCCTAAAGCTCCCCATGCAATTCCATATCTTGCATTATTCAAACAGCTAAATGGACCTTTGAGACCCTCAACATTAGGAAGCATTTGGCTTTCTTCAACAAAGACTTCATCCATCACTATCTGGCCGGTGACTGAAGCCCTTAAAGCAAGCTTGCCTTCTATCTTAGGTGCGCTCAATCCTTCCATTCCTTTTTCTAAAATAAAACCTTTTATTTTTCCATCATCATTCTTAGCCCAAACAACAAAAACATCGGCAATAGGGCTATTTGATATCCACATTTTTGCTCCAGAAATAGAATATCCTCCATCAACACTTTTAGCTCTTGTTATTAGGCCACCAGCATCAGAACCATAATCTGGCTCAGTTAATCCAAAACAGCCTATTTTTTCTCCCTTAGCTAATCCAGGCAGATATTTCTCTCTTTGCTCTTCTGAACCGAAAGCATATATGGGGTACATAACCAAAGAGGACTGAACACTCATCATTGACCTGTAACCTGAATCTACCCTCTCAACCTCTCTGGCAATAAGCCCATAGCTCATGTAGTCCACTCCCGGACAATCATATCCCTGTATAGTTGAACCTAATAAGCCCACTGATCCCATTTCTTTGAAAATAGATGGATCAGTCTCTTCTTTTCTAAAAGCTTCTCTTACTCTAGGTAAAAGTTTTTCTTGAGCAAACTGATGGGCTGTATCTCGAACCATCCTTTGATCGTCTGATAGTTGTTGCTCCAGTAAAAAAGGGTCTTTCCAATTTATTGATTGCCAAGTATTACTTGCCATATTTACTCCATACTTTAAAGAAAGCGGATAATATCAGGGCTGGTGTATTAATAAAATAGATATTGAGATAGATATATAATCGGAACTGGGTTAGTAGCTCAGCTAGGATAGAGCGTCTGCCTCCGGAGCAGAAGGTCACAGGTTCAAATCCTGTCTAGCCCACTTAGTGTATATTAGGGTCATCAAAAAATTATTAATACTTTTGAGCAGCATAGTTATAGGGTTTTATGCTGCCTCTTGTATTTTAATTTGGGTATTAGCGATAATTGGCTCTATATTCAGCGAAGGAGTGCATACTAATGTTCAAGATATGCTCTCAACTCTTTCGGCTGAGGGTCTAGTAGGCTTTTTGGTTATAACTCAATTAACTATAGTCCCACTAATTGCAGGTTGGGTTTCTCAATTTTTATTTAACAAATATAAATCCCTAAAATAAATATTTTTTTGATTAATATCTCAAAAATAAGTTATATACTTAATTTTTGGGGAAATTTATGGAACACGATTTAATAATAAAAAATGGCAATATCATAGATGGAACTGGCTCTGATAGCTTCATTGGAGACATTTCTATCAAAGATGGACTTATAACTGAGATAGGCGAAGTAAATGGAGAAGCAGCTGAAGTTATAGATGCTGATGGAATGACAGTATCACCAGGTTTTGTTGATATCCACACTCACCTGGACGCACAAATCGGTTGGGATCCTGAAATGACGCCTATTTGCTGGCACGGTGTCACTACAGCGTTAATCGGAAACTGTGGTCTCACCTTTGCTCCTTGTAAGCCAGATGATATTGAAATTCTTGCCGGTATGATGGAGACAGTGGAAGACATTCCAAAGCAAGCCATTCTTTCCGGACTTCCTTGGAATTGGGAACACTATGGTCAATACCTTGATATGTTAGAAGAGCTTAAACCTTCACTAAATGTTGCTGGTCTTGTGGGTCATTCTGCTATTCGATATTACGTAATGGGTGATCGATCTTTTGATGAACAAGCTACAGAAACCGAAAAGCAGCAGATGGCAGAAATCGTAGAACAAGCAATGAAAGATGGTGCAGTTGGATTCTCAACTAATCGTTACGAACCACATAAAGCTCCAGATGGCCGTTCAATTCCAGGAACCTTTGCCGAGTGTGCTGAACTTGAAGAGATTGCAAAGATTGTTGGACCTCGTGACGGTTTGATGCAACTCGTTGGTGCAAATTTTGAAGTAATGAAGTCGGTTGCAGAAACAGAAGGAAGCAGAGTCTTATTTAGCTATGGTTGTTCAGGTGAAGAAGGTTCCGGGACTAAGGCTGCAATACAACTTGATGAAATGAACTTGGAAGGACGTAATATCACTGGCACCACACATACACGTGGCTCTGGCTATATGTTTGGCCTTCAAGCAGGCTTACCAATACAAGGTCCAACTTGGGATCAATTACGAGAAAAAGATTTTGAAGCTAGATTAGAGGCTGTCAATAATGAAGATTTTTGTGAGGCTCTAGTAATCGAGGCGCGCGAACCTAAATCTTGTTCTATACCTCTTCAAAAAGTCTTCTTTCTGGGTCTCGACGAGACACCCAACCATAATTCTGCACAAAATCTGATCGAGCTATCAAAATCTGCTTCTGAGCACTGGTCTGAAACTTTTCTACGTCTAACACGAGAAAGTAAAGGGCGTGGCCTTTTCAATTGGCGTATGTTTGGTACTAACCTAAAAGAACAAGGTGATCTCTTTGCTAGCGAAAATTTAATTCCTGGACTTGGTGATGTAGGTGCACACGTTTCTCAAATTATGGATGGAGGTTGGGCGAGTTTCATACTATCCCATTACGTACGTGAGACAGGTGTGTTCACACTTTCTCAAGCTATAAAGCGAATGACAGCCGATCCGGCAGCAGTGATTGGTCTTAAGGATCGAGGTACACTAAAAGTAGGAATGAAGGCAGACATTAATGTATTTAATCCAGAAGAGGTAACTGAGTTGCAACCTATGTTAGTAAATGACTTCCCGGGTGACGCACCACGATACATACAGAAATCACTTGGCTTTAAAGCAACAATCGTTAATGGCCAAGTCAACGTTCTTGATGGAGAGCCTACTGGCGCTCGTGCAGGTCAGGTACTTAGACATTAGGCAATTAATTTTCTTGTTAAAAAATCAACAGGAGAAGTTAACGGATGAGTCCTAAAAATCTCTGCTGATAGAAATTAGTAGACTCAAAATCATAGGTTTATAATGCATCTATGAATTCTGCTGATGCCCTACTAAAGACATTGATAGCTAATGGACTAGAGGTTGTATTTGCAAATCCCGGAACCTCAGAAATGCACTTAGTTGCAGCCATTGATCACCATCCCGAAATTAGACCTGTACTTGGCCTATTTGAAGGTGTTGTGACGGGTGCTGCAGATGGATATGCCAGAATGACTGGCAAAGCTGCAGCTAATCTATTGCATTTAGGGCCGGGTTTAGGAAATGGATTTGCAAACATACACAACGCGAGAAAGGCTAAAACTCCTATGCTAAATATAGTTGGTGACCACGCTACCTATCATCTTAAATATGATGCCCCCTTAACTTCTGATCTAGATGGATTAGCTAAAGCAAGCTCTAATTGGGTAGGGAGAAGCTTATCTCCTGATGATTTGTCTTCAGTAGGAAGTCAGGCTTGGCTTGAAGCTCATAAATTTCCAGGACAGATAGCCACAATGCTTGTTCCTGCTGATTGTGCCTGGGGTGAAACGGATAACCTTGGCCCTGTAGTGGAAAATTCAGGTCCTCTTAAGGTTGAAGATAAAGAAATTGAAGATGCATACAAAGCACTCTCATCAAGTGAAAATGCAATGCTATATCTTGGAGGAAACTTTCTTGATGAGGAATCAGTCTCCCTGGCAGGCAAAATTGCAACCACAACAGGCTGTAGATTGGCAACTGATACTTTTGTTAAGAGACATAGGAGAGGCAGAGGTATAACAAAGATAGAACCCATTCCTTATTTTGCTGAAATGGCTGAAGAACATCTTAAAGGAGTAGATACAATTGTGTTCATAGGAACTAAACCACCCGTTTCTTTTTTTGCTTATCCAGGGAAAAAGAGTTATCTATCTCCGCAAGAGGCTCAACTTATTGAATTATCTTCACCATACCAAGATGGAAAGTATGCCCTAAGAGCTCTCAATGATCTTTTCAAGGGATCAAAAATAGATTCTCAATATATTCCAAATGAAGATATTAATATGCCAACATCAGGTTTATTGGGTCCTGAAAACATTGGATTATTGTTCGCTGGCTTACTACCTGAAGAAACTATAGTTTGTGATGAGGCGGCTACATCTGGTTTTTTCGTTACTCCACATGCTTGGAACGCAAAACCTTTAGATTGGTTGGCACTTACAGGAGGCTCTATAGGTCAAGGCCTGCCTTTAGCGACAGGTGCTGCGATTGGTGCCCCAGATAGACCTGTTGTTTGTTTACATGGAGATGGAGGGGCCATGTATACTCTCCAAGCCCTTTGGACTCAAGCAAGAGAATCTCTAAATATAACAAATATAATATTCTCGAATCGATCTTACGCAATCTTGAAAGTTGAACTAGATAGAGTCGGTGCGCTTGAAACTGGAGACAGAGCTGCATCAATGTTTTCTCTTGATAATCCAGCAATCAACTGGCCAGTATTGGCTCAATCACTTGGTGTGACCGGTTATAACGTGACTACTGTTGAGGAGTTTACTAAAGCTCTATCCGACAGCTTAGCTGCAGAGGGGCCTAGTCTTATCGAAGTAATGATATAAATTTATTTCTTAATAAACTTTGTCCAAGTATCAATAGGTCTTCTTTCTGTTCTTAAGCTATTGATTGGTGCTTCAGGATCTCTATAGCCTATTGCCATGCCACAAAATAACATTTCTTCTTCAGGAGCTTCGACAAAAGCAGTAACACTTTCCTGTTTCATAGCCCATGCTTCTTGAGGGCAAGTATCCAAACCTGCTTCTCTTGCCAAAAGCATAAAAGTTTGAAGAAACATACCAAGATCTGACCATTGAGGAGTACCCATCTGTCTGTCAACAAAGCAGAAGAATGCCGCTGGTGCACCAAAGAATTCATAGTTTCTTAGCATCTGTTTAAATCTACCTTCTTTATCTTCGCGACCTATATCAAGAATTGAATACATCTGGACTCCTACTTCAAATCTAGACGTTTTGTATGGCTCTGTTAAGTTCTCAGGATAAATAGCATAGGCCGGTGTTTCTGGATCAGACCATTCTCCTTGAAACTTATGAAATGAATTCATAGCCTCGTTATTAATAACATAAATTTTCCAAGGCTGTAAATTCCCTCCAGATGCGCTCCTTGCTGACTTCTCAAGTAGTTCTGAAATAAGATTGTCATCTACTGGATCTCTTAAAAACTCTCTTACAGAAAGTCTTGAGTCAACTGCTTCACTTACATCCATGTTATCTCCTATGTTAATTCTTTTTCAGCTGTTTCTTTAGCCCATTTATAATTTGCTTTACCGTTTGGTGCACGCATAACTTCTTCTACAAATAAGACCTGTTTAGGTAATTTATAGCCGGCCAGATGTTCTCGAGTAAACGAGATTAAGTCTTGTTCTTCTAATTCTTTGCCGTCTTGAAAAGAAGCTAATGCAACTACTCTTTGGCCAAATCTATCATCTTGCAGACCAACCACTAAACAATCATAAATATCGTCGTGTCTTTTTATAGCTTCCTCAACTTCTTCAGGATAAACCTTTTCACCGGCTGTATTTATGCAGTTACTGCCTCGACCTAGTAGTGTGATAGTTCCATCAGCTTCTACCTTAGCGTAGTCTCCAGGAAAACTATATCTAGTCCCTTGGAACTCTTTGAATGTTTCTGCAGATTTTTTTTCATCTTTAAAATATCCTAAAGGTACAAGTCCACTTGTTCCAATTTTTCCCATCTTGTCTGACCCGGGCTCTACTATCTCGCCTTCATCAGTGATCACAATTACTCCAGGATTTAAAACAAATTTTGCAGTCTCGGCAGGTGCATCTCTAGATGCTCTTGAAGAGCCCATACCGCCTTCTGTAGAACCCATCGCATCAACCAAAACCATATCATGATGTTTCAATAAGCCTTGTTTGACTTCTGAACTCCACATTACACCACTAGAAATAACGGTATTAACTGACTCTAAATTATAAGGTTTACCATTTGATTCAGCAGCGTCCAAGGCATCCATTAAAGGCTTAGCGAATGCATCTCCTACAATCACGATGTTGTTAGCTTTGGTTTTTTCTACTTCTTTAAGGAGATTATCTGGATCAAAACCTAACTGAGGCAGAGTAACAACTGTTCCTCCAACTAAATGTGGAATAATTGCACCAAGCCACATACCTGTTCCATGCATTAATGGGCAAGCAGGAATACTTACAGGCAAATTTCCTTCGTCAGCCAGTCTCTTAACTTCGTTACTTATAGATTCTAAGTCTTCTTTTTCTAGTCTCTCTTGGACGGGAATGAGACCCCAAGCGCCAGCTGTATTTAACATGCCCATTAGATGTCCTTCATGCTGATACATAACTCCTTTGGGCATGCCTGTAGTTCCTCCGGTATAAAGCATATATATGTTCTCACCTGATCTCTCTATTCTCTCCATCGGATCAGAAGAAGAGATTGCGGATTCATAATCAGAGGCGAAAGCCAAAGGTTCATTAGTACCGTCATCAACTTGTATATATAACTTAACTTTGGGAAGCTTATCTTTAATTGCCTCTATTTGTTGTGAATAACATCCCTGATAAAAAACTGCTTCAGAGTCTGAGTTGTCTAAAAGATAGATGAGTTCTTCTTCCTTGTACCTATAATTAACATTGATTGGTACGCCCTTAATTTTAAAAACACTATATTGAGCTTCTAAGTACTCATTTGAATTATGAAGGTAAAGCCCTACTTTTGAATCGTCCCCAAGACCAGCCTCGGTTAAGGCTGTAGCTAGCCGAGCAGCCCTGTCATCGTAATCCTTCCAGGTAACTTGTTTATCGCCACATATCAAGGCGATCTTGTCTGGTATTACGTCTGAATTTCTTTCCCAAACTGATGCATATTGTGCTTCCAAAATAACCTCCTATTTAATTTTGAATCCAGCTACCGTGAGCACCATACGGCACTCGTTGCGGGATAATTACTTCTGCAACTGGCTCTTGATCAAACTCTTGAGCATCTATAATGACAAGCTTAGACTTCCTGGTTTCTCTTTCATGGACTAAGGAAAGTATCCATCCCTCGTCTTCACCGATAGCCCCGGGTCTAGGAGCAAACACAGGCTCTCCTCCTGCAACATTATTTCCTAAATGATGATCGGTTCTCCTCCCAGATTCCAAGTGATATTTGAATAAATTCTCTCCAAAAGTTAGGTCTTCTACATCTGTTTTTAACTGCATACAATAGCCAAACTCAGAAGAGAGACCTATTCGATCATCATTAATTCTTGGAAAATCACATGCGCCATCATCTAATTGTTCTTCTGATACAGTCCCTTTTTCTAGATCTATAACCCAGCGCCATAATCTTGCGACTGTTGTTTCACCTCCGTAAATATCTTTGAAACCGCCGACCATTGCCTCTTGCTGTCTAGAAACATACAAAACTATCTTATTGTCTACCTCAAATGAATTAAAACTGTGGAAAACGAAACAAGGATCTATATCAAACCATCTAACATCGGCATTATTACCATCTCTAGGCATAACTCCTAATCGTGCACCACATTCTGGCTTAAAGCCAAATGGAGATCCTGTTGTTGCAGCCAAATCCATATCAGAAACTATTGGCAGATCCATAAAAACAACGTAGTTTCTTGTAATGTTCCAATCATGCATCATCACAGGTCTAGGCAACTCTATAGCTTCAGACTGAACTAAAGCGCCGTCTTTACTAACTCTGTAATAATTTAAGTAAGGTTCACTAAACATCGAATAACCAAAGAAAAGCATTTCTCCTGTTTCCGGGCATACTCTTGGATGTGCTGTCATAGCCGTATCTAACTTTCCGTTAAAGTCTTCCACACCGAGAGTATCTAAATCTTTATTTACACTCCAAGGCAATGATGTTTCTTCTAAAGCCAGCAATTTTCCAGCATGATTTACTATGTGAGTATTTGCTGGAGAAGCGGCCAAATTTCCAAATGAGGACATAACATTGAGATCCTCTTCATAGTAAGGAGTTTTCACATATCTATTCTTATAAGATACCCTACCATCTTCGAAATATACTCCATGCAACATTCCATTTCCAAAGAACCAATGATCGCTATATCCCGATACAGGATTAAACCCATTTCTAACAAATAAACCTGAAAGATCTTTTGGTATTTCTCCTTTTACTTCAAGTTCATGCTCAGTTAATTCTTTTTCAACAGGAGCCCAGTTGCCCTGCAAATGCCAATGTAGTTTTTTTTCTGTTCTAGAAATGTCTCCCATAACTTTTTTCCCCAAAGTTGAGCATTAGTTATAGCAAAAAAAAGGTGTTTATTATAGAGAAATTTAAAGGGCTCTAAATAAGTATATGGATTGATAAAGGTAGTAAACTTAGGTTTTATAGTTAAAGAATCAAAATGCAATCTAAAAAATCTATTCTAAATACACCTACTTTCTTCATTATTCTTTTATTGTTCTTCTCTTCCTCCAGCTCAACTAAAGAGATAGAACGATTAGATCCAGTAAATGCAGGATTTTCTAAAGAAAGATTAGATAGGATTGAACTCGCTATTCAAAAGTATATTGATGAAGATCTAACGCCAGGAGTTTTAACCGCCATTATGCGTAAAGGAAAGATCGTGCATTTAGAAACTCAAGGCTATATGGATGTAGAAAATAAGATTCCATTACAAGAAGATGCAATTTTTAGAATAGCATCAATGACCAAACCTATAGCATCGATTGCTTTGATGATCTTATGGGAAGAAGGCCATTTCCAACTTAATGATCCCGTTTCTAAATTCATTCCTTCCTTTACCAAAGCCAAGGTAAGTTCGACTGGTGATGCAAGCGGCAAAACTGGAACTCTAGAAGATCCTAAAAGAGATATAACATTTAGAGATATGCTTACTCATACAGCAGGACTTTCAAATTCTTACATAGGAAATAAACAAGCTTATAAAATGGCTATGAATTTACCCAGACCTAAGAGTAATGCTGAACAAATTGATAGATTATCAAGAATCCCCTTAAATTATCATCCAGGTGAGCAATGGCAATACTCAGCAGCAACTAATGTTGTAGGTCATTTGGTAGAATTAATTTCTGGCCAATCCCTCGATCTTTTCTTAAAAGAAAGGATATTTACTCCCTTAGATATGGAGGACACTCACTTTTATTTAGAAAGTACAAAAGGAAATAGATTAACTGCGCAATATGCCCCTGGCAAAAATAATAAAATTACGCTTCAAGATCCGGGAACAGAAAAAAGTCGATGGATAACTTCCCCTAGAAATATTTTCAGCGGTGGAGGTGGCTTGGTATCTACAGCCAGAGATTATTTGCGATTCCAACAAATGATTCTAAATGAAGGAGAACTTAATGGTAAAAGAATCCTAGCACCTAGCACAGTATCTTTGATCCTTGAGAATCATACTGGTGATTTACCAATCTGGCTTACAGGGCCAGGAACAGGTTTTGGTTTAGGCTATGGCGTTATTGTAGACAGAGGCAAGGCCGCTACTCCTTTATCGGAAGGTTCTGCATACTGGGGAGGTGCTTATTGCACAATATCTTGGATAGATAGAGAGAATGATTTAATTGGTCTGATGATGACTCAAGTTAGGCCTTACACACATATAAATATAAGAAGGGATTTTCAAGTATTAACTTACCAAGCCCTCGTTGAATAAAGATAAGGATTAGTAGTCTATTTTATCTTCTACAGCTTTTCCTTCTTTTGGAATTAGAGCAGATCTAATAAAGGAAGCTACTTCTACTCCATCTTGATTCTTACCTATAGTTCTAACTGTTACTATCCCCTCGTCTGGCCTTGATTTAGATTCTCTCTTTTCAAGAACTTCAGATTCAGCGTAAAGAGTATCTCCAACATATAGAGGATGAGTCATCTTAATATCTGTCCAGCCTAAGTTTGCTACTGTTTTTTGGCTTATATCACTAACACTCATTCCAACCATCAATGCTACTGTGAAAGGACTAACAACCAACGTCTTACCAAACTCAGTTCCCTTTCCATATTCATCGTCAATATGTAGAGGATGTTGATTCATTGTTAATAGTGTGAACCAGATATTGTCAGATTGAGTTATTGTTCTACCAGGCCTATGTTCATATACATCGCCTATAACAAACTCTTCATAATATCTGCCGAATGATTCTCTATAACGACCAGGTGAAATTTCCTTCATTTTTTTAACCATAATGATCTTAGTCTATATTCTTTGGATCTATCCCCACAAGTCTTAATCTTTTTTCCATTGACAAGATTATGGGTTGATCAATCATTCGCCCTTTAAATGCTATAACAGCTGAGGAGGACTGATTGAAAGCATTTATTATTTGTTTTGCTTCTGATATTTCCTCTTCACTAGGGAGAAAAGAGTTCTTAATTAATTCTAGCTGACTGGGATGGATGGCAGCTTTACCATTAAAGCCAAGCGCTTTAGCTTTTTGACTTTCTTTTTGTAAAGCATCCAGATCTTCTATGCTCATAAAGGGGCTATCAATAGAAAAGATATTATTAATAGCTGCTTCTAATACTATCTTTGACCTTGCAAATAAAAGAGAGTCCCAGTCCATAGTTGAGCCCAAGCTTGCGCTTAAATCAGCACCGCCGAGGGCCAAACCTTTGACCTTCTTTTCTGAAGCTATGTCTGAAATATTTTTAATAGACATTGGAGTTTCTAATAGAGCAATGATATTAATATCCGGTAGCGTCGCTATCGAGGAACTTTCTTCTATCTTTGGCAACATGAAAGCACTGATAGGTAATTTAGACTGAGTTAAAGTTTTTATATCTTCCTGGCCAGTCTGATCGGTTATTGGATTAACTCTAATGATTAAACTACCTGGAAAGCTATTTTCTTTGAGATGCAGAAAGAGATCTTGTCTTGCTTGCGCTTTTTCATTGTCTGGTACGGAGTCTTCGAGATCCAGAATTATACTATCGGTTCCTTTTTCGAAAGTTTTAGCTATCCACTCCAACTTATTGGCTGGAATAAAAAGAGGAGAAATGGGAAATGTATTCAACTTTTAGGGAGTTCTAGTTTCTTTCTTTTTCTATAAGAAAGTCCACTACATCGAATAATTGATCCGTTCTAACAGATCGAGAAGCTGAAACTCTATATTTACCATTAACTATAAGTGAAGGCACACCAGTTACTTGCCATTGTTTCATTTTCTTATCTGCTTGGTCCACAGCATTTCTGACACCGAACGAAGTTGAAACTGCTTTATATTTATCTCTTTCAATATCAAAGCCCTTAAAGTAGTATTCTAATTCGGTGCCGCCTGTGAGCATTCTTCCCTCATTTTGAATCGTGTTAAATGCAGCAGGCACAAACTGTTGCTCAATTCCTAAGGCCTTAGCTGTGTAATAAATATTAGCATGCGTTTTTAACATTTCATTCCAAGTTGCAGGAGATTTTAAAAAAGCAACATCTGAGGACATATCTTTTTTCCATCTTGCGATGTAAGGTTCCAAGGCATAACAATGATTGCAACCAAACCAAAAAACTTCTGCAACTTCAATTTTTGATGGGTCACGAACGGTTGTGGGATTGTCAACAAGCTCGTAATGAACTCCTTCTCTGAATTGCTCTCCAGTTGATGACTCTAGGACAGTTTGCTCTTCTTCAGAACAGCTAATTAGTATAAAAAGAAACGATATTGATAAGATAAAATAGCGGAACATTTTTCTAGTATAAACCATGAACAAAACTTGAAAGAGCATCAATTTCCACGTCGTCTAACTTGTAAGCTATTGCGGCCATAATTTTTGAAGGATCTTCGTTAATTCTTTCTCCAGATCTGTAGTCTTTTAATGCTTTAGCCACATATTCAGGCTGCTGACCGCTTAATAGAGGGTAAGCTGCAGGTGCATTACCTAATCCTCTTGGAGAATGACAAGCAGAGCATGCTGGAACTCCTTTTTCAAGGTTTCCTGCATAATATAACTTTCTGCCTAGATCAACTTTTGACTCATCAACAATACCTACAGTATTAGTTTTAGATTCATAAAACGCGGCTATGTCTTGAAGATCAGAATCATCTAAATTATCTAGGATTCCAATCATGGAGGCTATTTCCCTATCTCCTGACTTAACTAACCTTAATTGTTTAAGAAGATAATTCTTGTTTTGACCGGCTAAGGATGGCCATATACCGACTAAACTATTTCCATCAGCGCCATGACAACCAGCGCATACAGCTACTTTATCTTTTCCGGAATTTGGATCGCCTGCCCCTAAAAAAACTATAGCTGATGTTAATAATATAAGATTTTTTAGTTTCATTTAAGAATCTATCTTTAAATATGATGTGACGCGCCGACATTATATACTAACCCCTCTGGCGTTACTAAATTTATAGGTCAAATGGATAATACATATTTCAATAATGCTAAATTCGCTGGAAGTTACCCTGAAAGCAAAGATTTACCATCAGATGAAGGTTCTGAAATTGCCTTCTGCGGCAGATCTAATTGCGGAAAGTCTAGTGTACTTAATGCCCTAACAAATAATAAAAAGCTTGCTAAAACTAGTAAAACGCCAGGTAGAACTCAGGCAATAAATGTTTTTGAAATAAGTGCCGATAGTCAATTTAAGATTATTGATTTACCAGGATACGGATATGCAAAAGTGTCGAAGAAAATGCGATCGCTATGGGGAAAAGAAATTGATGCATATTTAACTACTAGAGAGTGTCTCAAAGCTATATGCATAATAATGGACATAAGGCATCCATTTAAAGAAGACGATTTAAATTTAATAGACTGGTGCGAGAGTAAAGATTTACCTATGATTTTATTGCTCAATAAATCAGATAAATTATCAAATAATAAAGTCTCACAAGCAGTTCTTAATGCTCAAAAAGATATGCATAGACTTACTACTAAACATTATATTATTGCAACGTCTGCTACTGAGAAAACTGGAATCTCCTCTCTTCTAAGGCAAATTCAAGAACTTAATTAAAAAAGCTCCAAGCATTTGGGGTTGCTTGAAGCTTTATTGAAAGGTGGGGTTATTTACCCTACTTTCATTCAGACATTAACAATTACAGATAGTTCAAACTTTATTTTATTTTTAACTTTTTTGTAGGGTAAAATCACCTAAAGGAAATTGAAATCAGCAAAACAAGATCAAATATAATTAAAAGACTAAGCTCTCTGCTTACACTAGGTGCAAACGAAAGAACTAAAGTAAAAACTTATGCGAGACTCGCAGAATCTTTCAAAGAAACGCATTCAATAGATACTGATCGAGGTCGACTACAATTCAGAGTTGATTCTCCAGGATCAGTTCCTCAAGACCCAAAATCTGTTCGCAGTGAGCCCGAAACTTTTGAATGGATAAGAAAAGTCTTAAAATCTGAAGATGTTCTATGGGATATAGGAGCAAATATAGGCGTCTTTAGTTTGTACGCAGCTTTAAATAAAGAAAATAAGGTATTGTCACTTGAACCTTCAGCAGAATCCTACGCAACTCTAAATGGAAACATCAGACTAAATGGATTAGATGAATATATACAGGCGCTCTGTTTAGCGGGCGGCAAAGAAACAAATTTACTCGATCTATTTATGAAAGATACAAGTGCAGGGGCTTCACATAACAGCATCGGATCAAGTAAAAACCAATTTGGAGAGTTCGATGTTAATGGTTATCAATCAGTTATTGCTATCAAACTTGATGATTTAGATGAAATTAAAGGTGTTTTGTCGCCTAATCATATAAAACTAGACGTGGATGGAAAGGAGCTAGAAATACTTCAAGGGGCAAGAAGTGTATTGTCTAAAGTGGATAGTATTCTTATAGAAATAGAGGGCATTAATCTAAATGAAAATCTAGTTCTTATTGAGGAAATTATTTCCAATTCCGGACTAGAGGAGGATATTGATTGGAGAAATAAAGGGTCAGGAAGAAACAGGCTGTACTGGAGAAATAAAACTTAATGAGCGAAGATAAAGACCCAATAATTCTAGTTGATGGTTCGTCTTATTTGTACAGGGCTTATCATGCTCTACCTCCATTAACCACAAGCAAAGATCAGCCTACTGGAGCTATTAAGGGTGTCATAAGTATGATCAAAAGGATTCGTATTGATCATCCGGATAGTCCTTTAGCTGTAGTTTTTGATGCGAAGGGAAAAACTTTTAGAAATGACATGTATTCAGACTACAAGGCCAATAGGCCTCCGATGCCCGAAGATTTAGTCCAACAAATTGAACCCATCCATCGCATCATTTCACTTATGGGCATAAAGCTAATTATGATCACAGGTGTTGAGGCAGATGATGTTATTGGAACATTAGCAGAGCAAGCTAGGGGAAAAAAATTAAACACGGTCATCTCTACGGGCGATAAAGATATGACTCAACTTGTTTGTGAAAATGTCAGTGTAGTAAACACTATGTCGGGTGAGTTATTGGATGAAAATGGAGTGTTAAAAAAGTTTGGTGTTGGGCCCGAGCTCATAACAGACTATTTAGCCCTTATAGGAGATAAATCAGATAACGTACCAGGTGTTGATAAGGTAGGGCCAAAAACCGCGGTTAAATGGCTTAAGGAATACCATAATATCGAGGGAATAAAAGAAAATGCTGAATCTATTGGAGGAAAGGTAGGAGAAAACTTAAGGTCTTCGATAGAAATGCTTGATCTAGCCCAGGCACTCGTAACAATAAAAACTGATGTCGATCTGGAAGTTGGGATAGAGGACCTTGCAGTTACTGATGCCAATCAAGAAGAACTCAGTAAATTGTATGAGGAGTTAGAATTTAATTCATGGCTACAAGAGGCACCACAAAAGAAACCTACAAAAACTAAAATTAATAGCTCTTATGTTTGTATTTCTTCAGAAGAAAAACTGAATAAGGTAATAAAGCAAGCCATGAAGTCCAAAGTGGTAGCGGTTGATACTGAGACAACGGGTCTGGATTATATGGATACTGACTTAGTGGGTGTTTCTCTAAGTTTTAAGCCCGGTGAAGCTTACTATATTCCCCTACAACATAAAGATGAGTCGGTAGCTCAGCTTGAATTAAATCTTGTCCTTGAAGAGCTCAAGCCTTTACTGGAGAGCTCTGAAAATAAAATCATAGGACAGAATATAAAATTTGATAGGAATGTTTTAGCAAAGTATGGGATAGATATTACTTCTATAAAAAATGACACGATGATGATGAGTTATGTACTTGATGCATCTGCAACAAGACACAACCTAGATGCATTGTCTTCATATTATTTAAATTACAAAACATCAACGTTTGAGGAAGTAGCTGGGAAAGGTGTTAAGCAAGTAACCTTTGATCAAGTGCCGATTGATGTTGCTACGCATTACGCAGCAGAAGATGCTGATATAACTCTTAGACTATATGAAGAACTAAATCCCAAACTAGAAAAAGAGAATTCTTTAAAAAGGCTTAATGATGAAATCGAAATACCTCTAATAGAAGTTCTTTCAGATATGGAACGAAATGGAGCTATTCTAAATTCTAAAATTCTAAATTCTCAATCGAAAGATCTGGCTAATAGAATTAAAAAGTTAGAGAAGAAAGCCTATGAAATAGCCGGTGAAGAATTTAATCTGGGTTCGACCAAGCAGCTGAGAGAAATATTCTTTGAAAAACTTAATTATAGAGTTATCAAGAAGACTCCAGGAGGACAGCCTTCAACAGATGAAAAGGTGCTTGCTGAACTAGCAGAAGAATATGAACTACCAAAAGTTCTGTTAGAGCACAGAACATTGAGCAAACTTAAATCAACTTATACAGATAAACTGCCTAACCAAATTTCTTACTCAACTGGGAAAGTCCATACTTCTTTTCATCAGGCTGTAACTACAACCGGCAGATTATCTTCTTCAGATCCGAATTTACAAAATATACCCATAAGAACTGAAGATGGAAGAAGGATCAGACAAGCTTTTGAGCCGTCCCCAGGTCATAGTTTTATTTCTGCAGACTATTCCCAGATAGAGCTTCGTGTGATGGCGCACATGTCAAAAGATACTGGACTTTTAAAAGCCTTTCAAGACGGAGAAGATGTACATAGTAAAACTGCTAGTGAAGTTTTCAATGTTGAATTAGATGAAGTTACAGCAGATCTTAGAAGAAATGCTAAAGCTATTAATTTCGGATTAATATACGGAATCTCTGCTTTTGGTTTGGGTAAACAATTAGGAATTTCCAGAAACTTGGCTGCCGAGTATATGGCCTTATACTTTGAGAAATATCCTGGCGTGAAAGAGTACATGGAATCAACTAAAGAATTAGCTAGTCAAAAAGGATATGTAGAGACTTTATTTGGAAGAAGACTTTACCTAAGAGACATTAATGCAACTAATGCAATGAGAAGGCAAGCGTCCGAGAGGGTGGCAATAAATGCGCCCGTTCAAGGAACGGCTGCTGACATTATGAAAATAGCCATGATAGAGATGCATAGGTCAATCAAGGAAGAGCAAATTGAAGCGAAGCTGATACTTCAGGTTCATGATGAACTAATACTGGATACTCCAAAGAATGAAATAGACGATGTTATAAGCCTCATTACCAGCTCAATGATGGGGGCCGCTGATTTAGATGTACCGTTAGAAATAGATGTTGGGGTTGGAGATAATTGGGACCAAGCTCACTGATGGAAATTATCATTAAAGATCCTCGGAGAACCTTCTTAATGCTTTTGCTTGCATCAATAGGCATGATTGTAATTGCATTATTTATGGAGCATTTTCTTGAATTAAAGCCTTGTATTCTTTGTTACATGCAAAGAGGTGCAGTAATAATTATTGGTATTTTGGCAGCTTTAGGGTTACTAATTAATCCTGATAAATTGCGAACATATAGGTTCCTAATATCTTCGATATTTCTGTCCGCAATTGCTGGTGTGCTTCTGTCCATAAGGCAGCTATATTTACAAAGCTTGCCAGCTGATCTGGTTCCAAGTTGTATGCCTGATATTGATTATCTTTTCTCAACTTTGCCTTTTTTGGAAGTAATAATCTTAGCATTCACAGGAGATGGCAATTGTGCCGAAGTTTTATGGACTTTTTTAGGTATTAGTATTCCAGGATGGGTTCTTATAGCTCTCTTTGTTGTTATCCTCTATTGCTTGATTATTTTGAAGAGAGCCCATGAAATACATTCTCATAAATAAAATTAAATCTATATAATAGCCGCCAATTTTAAAAGGATTCTTAAATGCCATCTATTTATGAAAATTTAACCGTTGAAGAGTTAATCAGTTCAGCCTTAGAGCGAAACGAAGGTGAGATTTCCTCCAATGGTGCACTTTTAGTAAAGACAGGCAAGAGAACAGGTAGGAGCCCCCTTGATAGATTCATTGTAGAAGACGAATCAACCAAAGATACTGTGGACTGGGGAGAGGTAAATAGATCTTTCGATAGCCAAGCTTTTATTAATCTTTGGGAAAAAGTGGATGCTTATTTAGATGAAAGAGATACATTTGTATCTTCTCTTCATGTAGGAGAACATCTAGATTATTACGTGCCTGTCAAAATAAGAACGGAATGGGCTTGGCATAATCTCTTTGCTAAGCAGATGTTCATTAGACCAGAGAAATTCAATCCTTTAGATAAGGATAATTGGGAAATCTTGAGTGCACCTCAGTTTGTATGTGATCCTGAAACGGACAAAACAAATAGCGATGGTGTTGTGCTTTTAGATTTTTCAAGAAAAAAAGTCCTCATAGCTGGCATGCCTTACGCGGGAGAAATAAAAAAATCAATGTTTGCAGTCCAAAATTTCTTACTTCCAGCGAAAGATGTATTACCTATGCATTGCGCATCAAATGTAGGATCGAATGGAGAAGTTTGTTTATTCTTTGGTCTCTCAGGAACTGGGAAAACTACTCTTTCTGCGGATTCAGAAAGAAATCTTATCGGAGATGATGAGCATGGGTGGGGACCAGGTACAGTTTTCAACTTTGAAGGTGGTTGCTATGCAAAATGCATTGATCTCACTCAAAAAAATGAGCCTGTTATTTGGGATGCGATAAAAAGAGGCAGCGTTATGGAAAACGTAGTTATTGATTCTGAAACAAAAGATCCAGATTACTCTGATTCTACCTTAACCGAAAATACTCGAGTGGTTTATCCCAGAGAACACATTGAAAAAAGGGCTCATGAAAATGCAGCTGGAGAGCCAAACGCAGTTATCTTTCTTACTTGTGATCTGTCGGGAATCATTCCTCCAGTTTCTATCCTAAGTAAGGAAGCTGCGGCTTATCACTTCCTAAGTGGTTATACAGCAGCTATAGGTTCAACGGAAGTAGGTTCAACGGAAGCATTTAAGACAACTTTCTCAACATGTTATGGGGCTCCATTCTTTCCAAGGGAAGCAGGGGTTTATGCCGACTTGCTCATGAAGAGAGTAGAAGAATTCGATAGTAAAGTTTATCTTGTTAATACTGGTTGGACTGGAGGACCTTACGGGATAGGAGAAAGATTTGATATTCCAGTTACTAGAGCCGTAATTTCTGCAATACAGTCGGGTGCTCTTATTGGAGCAGAAACCGAAACAATTGAAGGAATGAACTTAGAAGTTCCTTTAAATATTGATGGCGTTGATAGTAATTTATTAAACCCAATTAAAAACTGGGCGGACCCTTCTGCTTACGAAGAATATGAAAATAAATTAGTCAGTCAGTTTAAAGAAAACTTCAATAAGTTTAATGTATCCGAATCTATTGTTAAGGCCGGACCGAGGTAAAAAACAATGATTAGATTTTCTTTAGATGAAATAAAGAAATCACAAGCAGCTTCGGAACTTAATTTCATCAACAGAGGAATTGAAAAGGAAAGCCTAAGAATAGATTCATCTGGGCAAATATCTCAACAAGTGCATCCGAACGGTCTTGGAGCAGCTTTAACAAATCCCTATATAACAACTGATTTCTCCGAAGCTTTATTGGAACTGGTTACTCCCACATTTACTAGCGCATCGGATTGTTTAAAATTTCTGAGTGACCTCCATATTTTTGTAAACCAAAACCTAGAGGAAGAATCTCTGTGGCCGTTAAGCATGCCATGCTTAATTGAATCTGAAAATGATATACCTATCGGTTACTACGGAAAGTCTAATCAGGGAATGATGAAAACTATTTACAGAAGAGGTTTATCTAATAGATATGGTAGTACTATGCAGGCAATAGCCGGCATTCATTATAACTTCTCCTTTTCAGATAAATTCTTAAAGATATTGGCTGAAGTTAAATCGAAAAATCAAAAGGAATTAAAAAATGAAGTGTATTTGGGTATAGCTAGAAATTTTCGAAGATTCGGCTGGCTATATCTCTTGCTTTATGGTGCCTCTCCTTTGGCAAACAAATCTTTTGCAAAAGGTAGAAAGAATAATCTAGATGGTCTCAATGCCGAAGATCTCTATAAGCAACATGCCACTTGTTTAAGAATGGGTGATTTAGGTTACATAAGCAAAGCACAAGATAAACTTAATATTTCCTACAACTCTCTTGCTGAGTACGGCAATGATTTAAGAAATGCCCTAAAAACAACTTATAAAGATTATAAAAAGCTTGGAGAATTTGTAGATGGCGAGAGGATTCAATTAAATAACTCTATTATTCAAATAGAAAATGAATACTACAGCACCATAAGACCAAAAAGAGTTTGTCCTACTGGTGAGAGGCCAATAAATGTATTAGAAGAAAAAGGAATAGATTATGTTGAATTGAGGTGCATAGATCTCAATCCTAATTCCTTCACAGGAATTACTGAACAACAGATATATTTTCTAGACTTATTAATTTTATATAGCTTCTTTACTGAGAGCCCAGAGATAACGGAATCAGAATCCAATGAACTCTTCAAAACACACAAAACTGTTGTAAACGAAGGAAGAATGCCCAACGCAAAGATAGAAACTCTTACCGGAGAGGTATCGATTAAAGAAGAGGCTATTAGAATATTGAAAGGAATGGAGGAGATAGCAAGCTTCATGGATGATGAGGTTTCTGTGGAAGGAAGTAACGTCTGGTCAGACAATCTAGAATACCAAAAAAAGGTTATAGAGAATTTAGAATACTCTTTAAGTGGATCACTTCTCAAGGAGATCCAAGATAGAAACATAACCTATCAAGAATATGGAATGGAGTTATCTAATCTGCATAAAAAACAAATGAGTGACCTCTCTATGGATAACAAATATGACTTTGCTGCTATCTCTAAAGAATCTGTGGAAGCTGCTAAAAAATTAGAAAAGGATCATCGGGTAGAATTTGAAGAGTACTTAAAAGATTTTTTAAGCAAGATTTCTTGACGTTTTGTTTTTTAACGTTAATTTAACTTCCTGAATATTTAATAAGGATCGTTATATGAAAGCATTTCTGTGTAAAGAATTTGGACCAGTTGACTCACATCAAGTTGAGGAAATAGAAGATCCAGTTGCAGGACCGGGACAAGTAGTAGTTGATATCAAAGCAACAGGTATAAGTTTTCCCGACGTACTCATAGTACAAGGCCTCTATCAATTTAAGCCTCCTTTCCCTTTCAGTCCTGGCAGCGAGATTTCTGGCGTAATATCTTCAGTAGGTGAAGGGGTCACTCTCCACAAGGAGGGTGATAGAGTTATGGGAAGTATTGGTTCAGGAGGCTTGTGCGAAAAAGGAGTGTATTCTGAGCATCAATTAATGCCCTTGCCTGAATCGATGGACTTCAATACAGCAGCAGGATTTCCGCTTAATTATGGCACTACTTATCATGCCTTCAAGCAAAGAGGTGAGTTAAAAGAAGGACAATCTGTTTTAGTCTTAGGAGCGGGAGGTGGATTGGGAATTACAGCTATACATATAGCTAAAGCAATGGGTGCAAAAGTTATCGCTGCCGCTTCTTCGCAAGAAAAAATTGACCTGTGTAAAAAAGAAGGTGCTGATGAAGGAATCATCTACGAAAGAGATATGGATAGAGACTTGCAAAAAAAGTTTTCTGATCAAATTAAAGATGTCACCGGTGGGGGTGTAGATATGATCTATGACCTTGTAGGTGGCGACTATGCCGAACCCGCATTAAGAGCGATCGCGAGACACGGTAAATATCTAGTAATAGGCTTCACAGCAGGGATACCAAAAATGCCTTTAAATCTAACTCTGCTAAAGGAATGCCAAATAATTGGTGTTTTCTGGGGTCAATTTGCTGGTCTTGATCAGGCTGAAAATCAACAAAACTTTAAAGAGCTATTTGAGCTCCATGCAAAAGGGGAAATCAATCCATTTGTTACAGAAACCTTTTCTCTTGAAGAGTCTGCTAAAGCGATCAAAACCCTTGAAGACAGGAAGGTTCTAGGAAAAGTTGTTGTCAGTATGGAGTAAGAAAATTAAAGGATGAAGAGAATAACTCTTCTAGGGCTTTTCCTGATGTCCTTTCAGGTACTTGCCGTGAATGAAAAAGATGACTTTGTTTATGACCTCTCTCTAGCAACTCAAGGAGTATCTGTCTCTCAGTACAACACCGGAGTCAATTACTCTATTGGAAGAGGGATAACCAAAGATCTAGAGAAGGCAATGTATTGGTATCAAAGAGCATCTGAACAAGGTCACTCTAAAGCACCTTTCAATATAGCCATTTTTTATAGTGATGGGATTGATATAGATCCTGATAGTCAGCTGGCTCTAAAATATTTTTTGATAGCCGAGGAAAGAGGCAATTTATCGGCAAAAAATTTCTTAAATAAATTAAGGCAATATGAAGAAATGCAAATGGAAGACGCCTTAATAAAGCTTTGCTGTCCTGACCCGTTAAGTCATTCAATGATAAAGAATTAATAGAAGATTCTATATAAAAGCTTATAATCGCGGCTTTCTCTAAATCCATGTCTATAGAAAACCTTAGAAATATTGCCATTATTGCTCATGTAGATCATGGCAAAACTACTCTTGTTGATAAATTACTGCAGCAATCGGGAACACTTGATAGAAAGAATATGGACTCTGAAAGAGTAATGGATTCTGATGATCAAGAAAGAGAAAGGGGAATCACAATTCTTGCAAAGAATACTGCCATCAAATGGAGAGATCATAGAATCAATATAGTAGATACGCCTGGTCATGCTGATTTTGGTGGTGAAGTTGAAAGAGTTCTGTCTATGGTAGATTCCGTTCTTTTACTAGTAGATGCAGTAGATGGACCAATGCCACAAACTAGATTTGTTACTCAGAAAGCTTTTGATCAAGGACTGAATCCAATTCTTGTCATAAATAAAATAGATCGTCCAGGTGCAAGGCCTGATTGGGTCTTAGATCAAGTATTTGATTTGTTTGATAGGCTTGGAGGGAATAATGACCAACTTGATTTTCCTGTCATTTACGCTTCAGCACTAAATGGAGTTGCTGGATTAGATGAAGATGATATATCAGATGACATGTCTCCTTTGTTGGACCTCATTTTAGAGAAAGTGAATCCTCCTGAAGTAAATGATCAAGGTCCTCTTCAAATGCAAATAAGTGCCTTAGATTACAACAGTTATGTCGGGGTAATTGGAATAGGCAGAATAAGTAGAGGAAAAATAAAGCCAAATGAGCAGGTCATAGTCATAGATGCGAATCATTCTGAAAGAAAAGGTAAAGTACTCCAAGTAATGGGATACAACGGGCTAGAGAGGACTGAAGTCACAGAGGCCCAAGCCGGAGACATTATTTGTGTCACAGGTATAGATAAGCTCAATATCTCGGATACTATATGTAATCCTGAAAAGATTGAAGCCCTCCCCCCTTTAAGTGTTGATGAGCCGACAGTAAGCATGACCTTTCAAGTTAATAACTCACCATTCGCAGGAAGAGAGGGGAAATATATTTCTTCAAGGAACTTGAAAGAGCGTCTCGAACAAGAATTAATTCATAATGTTGCTCTTAGAGTAGAGCAAGGTGATTCTCCCGATAAATTTAAAGTCTCTGGTCGTGGTGAGCTACATCTATCCGTGTTAATTGAAAATATGAGAAGAGAAGATTACGAACTCGGCGTTTCTAAACCAGAGGTCATTCAAAAAGAAGTCAATGGAGAGATTCACGAACCTTTCGAGCAAATTGTTATAGATATTGAAGATAAACATCAAGGTTCAGTCATGGAAGAAATGGGACAAAGGAAGGCTGACTTACAGAATATGGAACCTGATGGAAAAGGAAGAATTAAATTAGAGTTCTTAGCCCCTTCCAGAGGAATGATTGGTTTTAGATCTAGCTTTCTAACAATGACAAGCGGAACAGGGATTATGACGAGCGTTTTTGATCACTATGGCAAAGCCAAAGACGGTGAATTGGCTAAAAGACAAAATGGTGTGCTTGTATCAATGGCAGCTGGAAAAACCTTAGCCTACTCTCTATTTAACTTGCAAGAAAGAGGAAGGATGTTTTTGGGACACGGAACCGATGTTTATATTGGACAAATAGTAGGTCTTCACTCTAGAGATAATGATCTTCCTGTTAATCCCACTAAAGCTAAGCAGTTAACTAATATACGAGCTGCTGGAACAGACGAAAATCTCATATTAACCCCTCATATAGAACACACTCTGGAGCAGGCCTTAGAATTTGTTGAAGATGATGAGCTTGTAGAAGTAACTCCACAATCTATTAGATTAAGAAAAAAAGATATTAGATAATACCTACTATGAAAAAAATCCATTTATTTTGGTTGTTGTTAGCAATCTCTATCAATATCTCATCTGAATCTATGCAAGGCATGGATCATCATCAGCATAAAGGAATGGGGGATCATGCAAAACACTCTGCGAAAATGCATGGCCCAATAGGATTAATGGGTGATCATTTTCATAAAAAAGGCGAATCTATGGTCTCTATTCGCTATATGAAAATGTCGATGAATCAAAACTATATTGGTTCTAAGAAGATATCTGACTTAGAAATACTTCAATTACCCAATCCTAATGGTATGCCCAAAAATCTTAGTGTCGTGCCTCAAGACATGGATATGGATATGATTATGTTGGGTGCAATGTATGCACCAACAGATTTCGTAACTTTGATGAGTATGGCAACATTTAATTCTAAGTCTATGAACTTGAAAACCTATCAACCAATGATGGAAAGAAATGCACTTGGTGACTTCACTACAAAATCATCTGATTTATCGATATTTAATTTCTCTGCTTTATTTACAATATACGACGAAGATAAATCTAAATTTCATGCCCAGTTAGGATTGGAAAAGAATATGGGTAAGAACGATCTACAGGGTCAAGTTCTTATGCCCATGGGAAGTTTAGGTTCTATTGTTATGCCTTACGGCATGCAAAGTGGAGATAAATCCTACTCTGTATTAAGTGCGATAACGTATACAAAAACTTATGGAAGTTGGAAGTTAGGTGGACAAATAAAATCAAAGTTAAATATTCAAAACAAAGAATGGAATTTTGGTGATGTAAGTGAGATAAATATCTGGAGTCAAAGAGACTTAAATAATATTTCCGCATGGTCCTTGAGATTAAAAATTCAAGACGTCAAATCCATAGACGGTCTTAATAAGAAAATTGAAGCTCCGGTTCAAACTGCTAATCCTTTGAATTATGGTGGAGAAACAGTAACCTTTGGAATTGGTATTAATGTTATGTTGCCGCAAGGGAGTATAGGTTTAGAAGCTTACAAACCAATTTCAAGAGATTTGAATGGCCCTCAAATGTCTATGGATTGGGGTTTGCAGGCTGGCTATCACTTGTCTTTCTAAAAAATATTTACCCTTTTAAGAACTATAAAATTAAAGGTATTTGAGAAACTAGTCTGTTAATATTTGTATACAAGAACATCAAAAAAGGAGATTGGAATGACTGTAAGCGTGATATTAGAGGGCACTCTACACGACGGAGAGAGAGAGAATTTTACCAGTATATGTACAGAAGCATTTAAGGTCACGAGAGCTTTTGATGGATGTCAGAGCGTTGATCTAACTTACAATACAGAAAACCCTAATAATTGGGTTTTTGCTGAAGTCTGGGATTCTAAGGTGCACTATGAAAAATATCTTCAATTTAGGACTGAAGACGGAACATTAGATGCTGTAGCTTCGCTGTGTGAAGAAGCTCCTTCCATAAGAATATTTGATATTGTTGCAACCTAAAATTTATCCATGAAAGTTTTAGCCTTAGGTGGAAGCGGAGGAATGGGAAGATTCGCAGTTGAATCAAGTATGGATTTCGAAAATGTGAGTAAGATAACTGTGGCTGATATTAATGCCGAAGCAGCAATTGCCTTTGCAGAATCGATGAACGAAAAGGTTACAGGTATTGGCTTAGATGTGACTAATATTGATGCTCTCAAAGAACAAATGCAGCAAGCAGATGTAGTTATAAATACCGTAGGGCCTTTCTTCAAATATGGTCCACCAATCCTTGAAGCGTCGTTAGATTCAGGTTGCGACTATCTTGATATAAATGATGACTGGGAGCCTACTCTTGAAATGCTTCAGTTTCATGAAAAGGCAGAAAGTAATTCTAAAACGGCAATACTGGGTATGGGAGCAAGCCCTGGTCTAACAAATATGCTGGGAGCTGCTGCAATAGGAGAATTAGATGCAGTAGAAACTCTTTATACAGGTTGGACTATGGATGGTGCCACGCCTGAAGAAGAATCATCTCAATCAGGTGTTAATGCAGCAATGGTCCATGCAGTTCAGCAAATGACCGGAACAGTCAGAATACATAATGACGGTAAATCCAAGATGGTCAAACCTCTTAAAGAGATTGAAGTTGACTTTCCTGGCTTTGGAAAATTCAAACCACGTATATTTGGGCATCCAGAAGCTATTACCTTTCCTCATCATTTCAAAACGATTAGAAACAGCATCAATTTAGCTCATGGAAGTGGTTTCGGTGTGCTCAAGTGGATAATGAGACTTGTGGATTGGAAAATTATTTCTGTAGAAAGAGCTGCAGGCATAGTCCAAAACCTTTCATCGTCCATAAGAGAGGATCTAGAGAAGCAAGGAATTGATTCCAGACTTAATCTAAAAAACACTAACCTTTCAGAGCCTCCTCCTCTATATGCATTAGCCATAGGGCTTAAAGATGGAGAAAAGGCATCTTGTGGAACAATGTTCAACTCTTCTGAATTAATCAGCATGGGAGAAGCTACCGGCATTCCACTTGCTTGCGGTTTAAAACTTTTAGTAGACGGAAAAATTTTAAAAAAGGGAGTTTTTGCCCCAGAAGGAGTAATAGATCCAAATAATTTTTTCAAAGAACTGGATAATATTAGTAATTTACTAGATACCAATGGCAGTGAAATGATTAGTATCTTTAGAAGCTGGATGTAAAATAAACGAAACTTGGAGTAATGAATGGAAAAAATTAATAACTTTTTAGATAGGGTGGCGTTACCTTTACATGGAATAGCGGATTGGTTGTTAAGACTCGGTCTTGGTATTGCTTTCTTTTTACATGGATATGGAAAACTTCCTATATCTGAGGGATTTGTAGGTTGGCTGAGCTCTAAGGGAATACCTATGGCTGAAGCAACTGCTTATCTTGTTGCATGGGGAGAAATATTAGCAGGGCTAGGAATCATTATTGGTGGCATCTTGGCCAAACCGATGAATCAATTAGGCCACTTTGTAACGAGAGTATCAGGAGGCGCTATCGGAGTAATCATGATATTTGCGTTGTTAATTGCCCATTCCGATTGGGGAATTTTCTTTGGTGAAAGAGGCTCGGTTCTTTTTGCTAGCGAGCAACTTTTCCTCTTATTATTAGGAACTTTCTACGCTATTAGAGGAAATACCTAAATAGGATATTTACTTTGAGTATTCCTCGTTTAGTTCTTTAAGGGCTGCGAAATCCATTATTTGAACAACCTCCATATTTTCATCCAAAAGTTCGTAAATAGGGTCATTATCGGTATAGGGACGCAGACTGAAATAAACAATCACATCTTCATCACCTCCACCTTCAGTATGAGCTTCGCCCGGGGTTCCTGACTTAAAAACACCCGCTGGACGAACGCTTTTTAAATTACCATCAGGAAAATAAGTCCGTAACTCACCCTGCACTGTAAAAGTACTGTAATTTGAACAATGCCTATGCATATGAATTTTTTCATTAGCAGCAAACTTAAATAAGAGATCAACTATTTTTGCACTCTCATCTACATTCAGAAAAGATAGAGAGACGTGTTCTAAAGGATCTCCATCTGGTCCAGGAGCTGGTTTCCAATCTATAGAATTTTCATCAAATTGAATTAAATTTTGCATAGTTTATTCCTTTTATATTACTCTTTTTATTATATTATTTTTTTAGAAAAAAAGGGCCAAGAATCCTTTCTTGGCCCTCAATCCTGTAATGCCTTTGGGGATATAGCAATACATACCTAACGTAAGTTAGGCCAAAGCTATAGCCTAAAACTTATAGCTAAATTTGGCTCCGTAGTTTCTTCCAGCTAAAGGAACTTGCTTCTTCACAAACGAAGAATGATTCCTAGCCACTTCATCTAGCAGGTTACTACCAAATATAGAAACTTTTAACTCTCCTGCTCCATTTAGATTGAATGTTTTTGTCAATCTAGTATTTAGCATTTGATAAGAATCAGTTACTGATTCTCCCTCACCGATGTCGTCTTGTTTTTCAACATCTTTCAAGCTGAGCTTGAATTTCCAATCATTCTCAACATAAGATAAAGAGTAGATATTTCTGGATGGATTAATCCTTGGTACATTATGTCCATCAGAAAACTCTGCATTCACATCATCTCTTCCAAAAGAAAGAGTTAAGTCACCAGATCCAAGACTGAAGGTTCTTCCAATCTCAAATTCGTAACCCCTGAACTCTGCATCTTCTTGAACATAATCAGCATGTATAAGATTTGAGTAATCATCATGGTCATCATGATCATCATCACCATGGTCGTCCCCGTGATCGTCATCATGATCGTCGTCTCCATGCTCATCACCATGGTCGTCGTCATGATCGTCATGGTCATCAAGTTCGTCCATTAGAGTTATGTAATTATCAACATCATTAATATAAAAACTTGCATAGGCATAGAAATCACCATTATCAAAGTTGAAAGTAATGTCGAAATTATTAGATGTTTCGCTATTTAAATTTGGATTCCCTGTTTCGAGTCTGCCTGTTGCCATGTGTGGGCCGTTCATAAACAGCTCAATGACTGAAGGCAGCCTTTCTACACTAGAAAAACCAAAGTTTACATCTAAAGAATCACTTAGGTCTCTACCTAAGCTTAATGCAAAACTATTAGTATCGTCGTCGATACTGTAATAGTCTATATCTCCATGGTCTTCATCAGTTACGCTTCCAGTTCTATCTATTTGATCAATTCTAAAACCTGCATCAATATAAAAGTTATCTAGGTCTGCACTCATAAAGTAACCAATAGTGAATTCCTCATTATTGGCCGGGTTCATAAATGCTTCTTCTCCTACAATAGATGAATCTTCATCAACAAAATTTAATGATATCTTTTGTATGAAATTATCATTGGAGAGATCAAATATAGCTCCATATTCGGTGGCGTCATTCGAAAATACAGTCGGAGCATGTTCCTCATGTCCTTCTTCTTCATGTTCGTCATGACCCTCTTCTTCGGCATGTGCTTCAGTTAATGTGTAATCTGTATCTCTGTAATTATAAGTAACAGAATTTACCAAGTTACCATTTAGATTATACAAACCTTTAACTGTAAGAGACTCTGAGTCAGTTGTTGAGAAAATCCTTTCTCCTTCGTGCTCGTCTCCATGATCGTCATCATCATGGTCATCTCCGTGATCATCGTCATGGTCATCGTGCTCATCTCCATGCTCATCTCCATGCTCTCCGTGATAAGGAATTCCATATATGCTTTCTAAGTTATCAACTGAAACTCCAAAATAGCCCCAAGCTCCTGCTCTAGAAATTCCGAATTTTGTTGACTCTATTTCTAAGTCTGAGTTCTCTATATAAGACAGCTCCTCTTCTTCCTCATGCTCATCATGACCTTCATGGTCTTCATCATGCATAACCGCACCATCAGGAATATCAAAATTTCCGAATTCACTATTTTTATAACCAAAATTCACATTGAATCCAGCAATGTTATTTTTATAATTTAGGTGCTGAACGTCTCCATCGTTCACAGATTGTGTTTCGAGCCCAGCTATGAATTCTTGTTTGTCGTAGTTTCCTTCCGCAATGCAATTATCGACAACATTAATTATTCCACCGATCGTTCCATTTGCGTATAACAACGAAGAGGGGCCTTTTACTATCTCAATTTGCTCAATATCATTGAGATCAATATCGTTTAAGTGGTCGACTCCTAATCCAGATACATCGCGATTAACCATTCCATTTTTAAGAATTTTTACTCTTGGTCCTGACATGCCCCTAATGATTGGCTGTCCAACCGCAGCTCCATAATCTGCTATGGATACACCTAAGTAACTATCTACAGCCTCTCCTAACGATGTTGTAGCATCATCTTCAATTTCACTACCATCTATTACATAAAGTGGATTAATAATCCTGCTAGGATTAAGTATTGATGCCGTTACTTCAACTTCTTCTACATTTTCAGCAGATTCCGGTGAGGATTCATCAGCATTTATTTGCGTAGTTATTAAACTCATCGCCATGAGTGCATAAAAGTAAACTTTCATGTTTTCTCCTAAATTTAAATTAAAAAAGTTTTAAAAAAATTTAAGAGTTGGGTGGTGCCCTCGCACTAAAGCCAGAATGAGTAGTGGATTCAACTCTAGTTTCTTGGCTATTAAAGGTTTCTTTGACTAAAGCATATTCTTCAGTTTTTTGAAGTTCAAAAGCTTTAAATGATTCATTTTCGCAAACTTGGCAATCTACAGATTCATGAATTTCAACGAGTTCATCATGATGATCCGTTTCAAAAGCATGAAAAATTGGATCAGCAGAAATGGCTACTGAGTATAAAAAACCCAGTAAAATTGCAAATTTGTGTTTGTTGATCTTCATAAAAAAATGCAATATTAGTTTAATTTAGTAGAGAAGCAAGGGCTTTCGCTATCTTGGTGGTGTCGTGCGGAGCCCTAAAAAAACCAGCGTATTTAGCTTCAGGACTAATGAGGACTAAACTTCCCGAATGATCAACTGTGTAGTTAGGATCCGGATTATTAACAACTGGAAAGAAAGGAGCGTTGACTTGGGTTGAGAATTTATATATTTGATCGATTTCTCCAGTGAGCCCTTTGAAATTTTCATCAAAATTATTTAAATAAACGCGCATATTTTCGGGCTTATCTCGATCGGGATCCACTGAGACAAGGAAGAACCTTATTTTCTCTGATTTTTCACCTAAAAATTCTTTTACATCGGACATCTGTTTCATGGTCAATGGGCATATATCAGGACAATAGGTGAAACCGAAAAATAATATATTCCATTTATCTCTAAATTGCTCCGGCAAGAAGATTTTGCTTGAATCATCTAGTAGTGTAAATTCTGCTAATTGTCTTGGTGGATCCATAAAATATGCGCCAAGCGTCTTATATTCATCCAAAGTGAGTTCTCTAGGTGTATAAAACCTTGATAGGAATAAGGACAAGATTAGAGCCATAAAGCCCAGACAAGTTGCAACAGTTATATAAATGCCTTTATTCATAAATACATAAAATGGTCTACCAACATCGCTGCAAACAATAAAGCTAGATAAATGATTGAATATGCAAAAGTTGGCATGGCAGAGGCATTGCTTTCGTCTCTATAGAGCCTGAAAGAATAAAACAAGAAGATCAAGCCCAGTATGAGCGCCGAAATAAGATAGATTTCTCCAAACATCTGAACTGCATAAGGCAACATTGTGCAAGCCAATAAAAGAAAAGTATAAAGAAGTATATGTTGTTTGGTGAAGGGAACACCTTTTTGAACTGGCAACATAGGCACTTCAGCGTCTGCGTAATCATCAACTCTATAGACAGCTAGTGCCCAAAAATGTGGTGGAGTCCAAACCATGATAATCAAAACAAGAAGAAGTGCATTTGGTTCAATTGTATTTGTAATAGCTGCCCACCCAAGCAAAGGGGGCATGGCACCAGCAAGTCCACCTATGACGATGTTCTGACTTGTCATGAACTTAAGATATTTTGTATAAATAAATCCGTAAAAGATGAAAGTAAGAGTTGTGAGAAGCCAAGTTAGAAAATTGGTGAAGAATAACAACATCCACGCACCTGATAGGTATAGGATTATCGAAAAAATTATTGCCTGCTGATCAGATATTTTTCCAACCACTAAAGGTCTTTCAGAAGTTCTGTTCATCTTAGAATCTATCTGCTGATCAAAAAAATGATTTATTACTGCAGATGAAGCGGCCAGAAAACTTATACCTATCAAGCCAAAGAAGAACACTAAAACCGGAGGATTAAAATCTGACCCTATGAGCATACCACTTGCACAGGAAACAAATAATAGCGCCTGAACTCCTGGCTTAGTAAGCTCGAGATAACCTCTCCAGTTAGATAGTATCGATAACATAAATTAATGCTCTCTTAATCTCAGAACACCTATATAAGTTATCAATAATAACCCACCTAAATTATGACCTACAGCAATTAATAAAGGTAATGCAAAAATAACATTAGAAATGCCCAATAAAACCTGTAATGATAAAAAAGCAACTAAACCGTAAGCCAAAGTTTGAAAATTTCTCATGTACAAATGAAAACTAGTGAATAACAAGAATAGTGTGACTATTATGGCACCAAATCTATGTGTCACATGAATCGCCAATCTTGATTCATGGTCTAATTGACCTCCAAGATAGTTAGGACCAATACTTTGGAAAAAATTAAATCCTTCCTTAAAATTTACTTCTGGGAGTACCTCTCCTTGGCACAAAGGGAAGTCGGTACATGAATAGGAGGCGTAATTCGTGCTTGTCCAGGCTCCAAGAAATATTTGTATAGCAACTAGTACCATCGAAACATTGAATAATTTTTTGGTAGAGCGGTTGAAGTTCCATCGTGTTCTATTTCCTATAAGATCCTTTGTTTTGAAGTAAAGAAGCCACAACAATGCGGTTGTTAGAAACCCTGACATCAGGTGAGTTGTTACAACTTGAGGCCATAATTTAAGACTCACTGTCCAATATCCAAAAGTTCCTTGTATGATCACCCAGGCAAGAAGAAATAAACTTAAATTTCTTACACTAGCCGGAACATCCTTGCTTCTAATGGACAGATAGGCAATGCAAACAATAAAGAAGCCTAGTGCTGCAGCAAAATATCTATGTACAACTTCGGGAATTGCTTTTGCTACTTCATAGGGGGTTTCTGGAAATTTAGAGTTTGCTATATCAATTTCTTCTGGACTAACCGGTATGGTCACAAACCCATAACAGCCAGGCCAATCTGGGCATCCAAGACCTGCATCAGCAAGTCTGGTCCAAGCGCCTAAGGCAACCACTATAAATCCGAGAATACCTGACAAAAGAGAAAGTGTTTTTATGCGTTCCATTCTTATCCTATTTTTGAGTTTTGAAGAACTTTTTTGATATCTTTAAGCAACTCGCCACTCGGTAAGGTTGAGTCATAGATCAATATTCCATTTCCTAACGGATCAAACAATATGTAAGGAGAGTCTTGTATTCTTTCACTTACAGTTAACGGAACCAAATCTGAATCTATTTTTCCGATATTAAGGAGCGGATATTCTTCAACAATTCTTTCAACCGACTCTTTAGACAATTTATTGCCATCTATATTAATTAGGTATCTAACTACCCTATCACTATCTTTAGAAAGCCTTATGTTTATTTGTCTTGAAGAATACAATGTTCCCCAACACTTTTCTTTGCAGTCCCCAGAAACAAATTGGACGATTGACCACTTACCAGGGAACTCATCTTTTAGAGGGCCTGAATCTACATCCAACTTCAATTCAGTTAACTGAACAGGCTCGGGTAATAGGGTACCTTTGTTTACAGTCCCTTCAGGGGTATAACCGCTATAAAACATCGCCGAACTAGATATTAAAACAATAATTGGAGTTAAAAAAATTAAAGAAGCTATGATCCTTCCTGAATTTTGTTTACTTATTTTCATAATCAATCCTTTTTAAATCCGTAATAAAGATAAGAACAAATTAAAACTAATGCCAATCCATACCATTGAAGCGCATATCCATAATGCCTTGAAGGCTTTAAATCTACAGGCTTCCAAATAGGTTCTAGAGCTCCTATTGAGCCAGCAGATAGTTGTATAACAGAACTGTTTATATTGAGATCTATATCCTTTTTAGCTGCCTCATAATCTATTTGCTGTACAAGTTTTGGCCAATCCAACGAATACACTTCATCAACCAGATTTAGCCCAAATCTGTTAAATGGTGAAAGTAAACCTTGTATAGAAATTTCCTTTTGCATTATCTTAATCTCATCTTGATAATTAAAGCCGTCTTTTGAGATCCATCCTCTATTAACTAAATAAAGATCATTCTCTAATGTATTAAAAGTTGTGAAAACTTCATAACCTGCTTCTTGTCTGTAAAGTCTGTTGTCTAGTAAATAAGTCTTTGATCCGAATTCTCCATAAAGATTTACGTTTCTATAAGTAAGTTTATTTTTTGCCAGGTTAGATATTTCTCTTTCATTAACAACAGGTAAAGATTTATTCTCGTAATGTTGATTTACTATATCTTTTTTTTCTAACCCTCTACTGACCTGCCAAGAACCTAGATAAATTAGAATAGGGAAAAAAAATACGAAAAACGCGGTCATAAGTTTTCCTGGATTAAATTTACTCATATTTTTTTTGTTTACCTAAGTGTATACTGCTCATCCTTTCAAGATGATCAAATACTTTATAATTTTTCTAATCGTAGCTATGTTTATTAGCCTATTTAGAGGCGCCTTTTTTCTTATAAAAGATGGAGGCTCATCTAAAAGGACTGTTCACAGCTTGGGCGTCAGAGTTTCTATAGCTGTCGTTCTTTTTATAACTCTAGTTTATGGTTTTATTACTGGGCAAATTGGTCCGGGTATCTAAGTTGCTACATTACGTAAACAAAAGCAACTAAGCAGACCCAAACTACATCAACAAAGTGCCAATACCATGATCCGGCTTCAAACCCGAAATGATCATCTGCTGAAAAGTGGCCTTTCAAGCTTCTAAAAAGCATGATTGTAAGAATAATTGCACCTAAACATACATGGAAGCCATGAAAGCCCGTCAACATAAAAAAAGTGGTTCCGTAAATGCCAGTATTTAAGGTCAGTCCATAATGTGCGTAAGCCTCATAATACTCAACACCTTGCACAACAACAAACGCATAGCCAAGAATTAAAGTAAAGCCTAACCAAAGATTGAACTGCTTTCTGTTTCCGTTTTTAAGACCTAAATGCGCTATGTGAACCGTTAAACTTGAAGTTAACAACAAAACTGTATTCCACAATGGCAACCAGCCTAAAACACCACCTAAACCTCCAGAAGCGTAAGCTGTAGCCAATGACATATCTTTTTCTGGTCCAGCGAATACCGCTTGATCTGGGGTAATCATAAGGGGCCAACTAGCCTCAAATCCAGGCCAAAGCATATTTGCGAGGCCTTTTTCACCTTCACCTCCTAGCCAAGGAACAGCAAAATTTCTTATGTAAGCCAAAGCAAAGAAGAAAGCAAAGAAGAACATGACTTCTGAGAAAATAAACCAAGCCATACCGTACACATAAGAATCCTTAAGCATAGGATTATTCAACCCGGCATGATTTTCTTGTATGGTCTGCTTAAACCAGTAGTACATGGTCACCCATATCATTACGAAGGACAGCAGTAAAACTAAATAAGAATTAGACTCAGTACCTACATCTATTACTGTGTTGGCTGCACCTATGATAAAAACAAGTAAGCTAATAGCCATCGCAAAAGGTAACTTACTGGATTCAGGTACGTAATAATTCTGTTGCGACATATGCTCCCCCTTCTACAAATTAGCTATTTTATCTTCTGGTTGGACTCTATCTGTAATATCAAACAAAGTGTAACCAAGACTTAAGGATCCTATTTCTTTGGGTAAAGCGGGATCTATGATAAATCTTACTGGTAGTTCTATTCTTTCCCTCGGTGCCAATACCTGCCTCTCAAAACAAAAACATTCCGTTTTGTGAAAATATTCTGCTCCTCTGCCAGGAGAGACGCTGGGAATAACCTGTCCAACCATTTCTTTATTTGTTGGATTGTAAAAAACGAAGCTTGCTTCGTATTGATTACCTGTGATAACTCTCATTTGTGATCTTTCTGAGTCGAATATCCAAGGCATGGACTCATTATTATGAGTCATAAACTGAACAAGTAATTCTCTTTGCTCTGTGATAGCCAATGACTCTTTGCTTAGAGAGCTAGGTCCAGTGACTTTCCCATTTAATCCAGTTATCTCACAAAAAACATCATACATAGGAACGAGTAGCCACCCGAAGGCAAACATACCAACGACTATGCCAAGTAGATTCCTTAAAGTTCTTTTTGCTTCCAATCTACTTTACCTGTGGCTGTATTGAAAAAGAGTGGTAAGGAGGTGGTGAAGTTAAAGTCCATTCTAGGCCTAACTCACCGGCACCTTCCCAAACTTCAGGCTTGGCTTGTTTACCAGACTTTATGCACTTTATGACTATAAACAAGAACAGAAGTTGCGTTAATCCAAACATGAACGCACCGACACTAATTAGTGCATTAAAGTCAGCGAACTGTAAAGCATAATCTGGATATCTCCTTGGCATTCCCGCTAATCCTACAAAATGCATTGGGAAGAAAGTTACGTTCACAGATATGAACGTTAGCCAGAAGTGTAATTTGCCTAGTGTTTCGTCGTACATATTGCCCGTCCATTTCGGTAGCCAATAATATGCGCCCGCTATTATTCCGAATAACGCTCCAGGCACTAGAACATAATGAAAGTGAGCAACCACAAAATAGGTATCATGGTATTGGAAATCAGCAGGAACTATTGCAAGCATGATTCCTGAGAACCCGCCAATAGTGAACAATGCAACGAAAGCGATTGAGAACAGCATAGGTGTTTCAAAAGTAATTGAACCTCTAAACATTGTCGCAACCCAATTAAATACTTTTACGCCAGTAGGTATAGCAATAAGCATCGTGGAATACATGAAGAATAGCTCTCCAGCTAGAGGCATACCAACAGTAAACATGTGATGCGCCCAAACTACGAATGATAAAATTGCAATTGAAGCCATTGCGTAAACCATTGATGAATATCCAAAAATAGGCTTTCTGGAGAAAGTCTCAATAATATGAGAGACAATTCCAAACGCAGGCAAAATCATTATGTAAACTTCTGGATGACCAAAGAACCAAAAAACATGCTGGAATAAAACTGGATCACCTCCACCAGCTGCATTAAAAAAGCTTGTTCCAAAGTTGATGTCCATTAACATCATAGTCACAACACCTGCCAAAACAGGCATAACTGCTATTAATAGATATGCAGTTATTAGCCAGCTCCATACAAACAAAGGCATTTTCATTAATGTCATGCCAGGAGCTCTCATATTAAATATGGTAGTAATGATATTTATGGATCCGAGGATCGAAGAGACCCCCATTACGTGGACAGAAAATATAAAGAAGTTGACTGTAGAAGGCGCATAAGTCGTTGATAACGGTGCATAGAAAGTCCAACCAAAGTTTGGTCCTCCTTCAGGCATAAACAAAGTAGATATGAGTATTCCAAAGGCCATTGGCAATAACCAAAAACTGAGATTATTCAATCTAGGGAGAGCCATATCGGGAGCTCCTATCTGCATTGGTAGCATCCAATTAGCAAGGCCTACAAAAGCAGGCATTATTACGCCGAAGACCATAATCAGTCCGTGATTTGTGGTCATTTGATTGAAAAATTCAGGTTGAACTATTTGAAGTCCTGGTTGGAATAGCTCAGCCCTTATAACCATAGCCATTGAGCCGCCTATGAAAAGCATAATGAAACTAAACCACAGATATAGCGTACCTATATCTTTATGGTTAGTGGTAAAAAGCCATCTAGAAAGGCCTTTTGCTGGTCCATGATGTCCGTGATCGTGTGATTCTACAACTGTACTCATTTTATATTTCCTTTATAAATCTATTCTGTTTTTGTAAGCAACAATATCCTGAGGTGTGACTATAACTCCATCACCATTCGTATCATTGTCCCAAGCTTGTCGTGTATAAGTAATGACTGAAGCTATATCTATCTCGCTATAAGATTCTCCAAATGCTGCCATGGCAGATCCTTGGACCCCTTCCATTAATATCTCTATATGTCTTGCGCTATCATTCATAGCCACTTGGCTGCCTTGTAATGCTGGAAAGACCGGAGGGATGCCTTGTCCACCAGCCTGATGACAGGCCGCACAATTTGTTGCGTAAAAGGCTTCGCCCCTTTCCATAAGCTCTTCCTTAGTCCAATTTTTTGAAGTAAGCAGTCTTTCGGCTTCGGCCAAAGTGACTTTCTGAGCTATAAAAGCATCGAACTCTTCTCTTTCTACCGCCCTGACAACTACCGGCATAAAAGCGTGCTTGATTCCACAAAGCTCTGTACAAGCACCTCTGAATATTCCAGGTTCAGGAACATTAGTCCAAGCAGTGTTAATAAATCCTGGAATAGCATCTTGCTTCACAGCAAAATCTGGTACCCACCACGAGTGGATAACATCATTTCCAGTTATTAAAAACCTAATTCTTGTATTAGTTGGTATTACAAGAGGTTCGTCGACCTCTCTTAGATAAAACTCGCCTTTTGGAACGTCTCCGTTAATTTCTTCCTGACTAGTAGATAAATTACTGAAGTAACCTACTTCATCTTCTAAATATTCATAGTGCCATTTCCACTGATGCCCGGTAATGAGAATATTAATTTCTCCCTCGGCATCATCATAAGCTTCTACCATAACCTGTGTTGCTGGGACAGCCATCCATATAAGTACGAGTGTTGCGGCGACAGTCCAACCTATTTCGAGCCCGAGGTTATCGTCAAAGTCGGCTGCAACAGCGCCCTTAGACTTTCTGTATTTCCACAAGGACCAGAACATTATTGAAAAAACTATGACTCCGATGCCTACACATATCCAAAATATGAGCATATGAAGTTCAAAAATGCTTTCACTAACTTCTGTTACGCCGACCTTCATGTTGTAATCAGAGCTTTCAGAAAAAGCAATCGATGAAAAAAGGAAGGGTATTACAAAGATAAACTTTGTTAAAACTTTTTTAAAATAAGCCATTAAATTTTATTTATTTACTTTTTAGGTAGGCGAACGGAACAGCGCGCGTATTTTAAACTAATCAGAAACCTCAAACAATAGTTAACAAGCAAACTAATGTAATGAATTTTAACTAGGAATTAACTATAAAATCTCAGATTTACTTATGCCTGTTTGCGGAATTAGTTTATTCCATATAGCAAAGCTTAGGGCCGCCTGATTAATTAGCATGCCTATTCCATCATGGGCTTTCTTAACGCCAAGATTCTTTGCCATTTGTATAAATGGAGTTTCACTTTTTGAATAAGAAAGGTCGTATGCATAAGTTTCTTTGGTAAATAAGTTATTAGGTATTTCTAAATCCTGATCTAAAACTCCAGCTGAGGTAGTATTGATAACTAGATCAGGCTGAAAATCTAGATCGATAGACATTGGGATAATATTTATAGCACTATTTAAGTGCGCATATTCCGTAGCTAACATCTCTGCCTTTGAGATAGTTCTGTTACCAAGAGTTATTCTCTTTGGGTTTTCTTTCATTAGACTTGGAATGATGGCTTTTGCCGAACCGCCCGCTCCCAAAATGACTATTTCTTTATTATTAATCTCTATTTCTTTGTTATTGAGGTCCTGAATAAGACCTTTTCCGTCTGTACTATCTGCGCAAATATAAGACCCCTCTTTCCAGAGCGTATTTACTGACCTGCATAAATTAGATTGTTCACTGAGTTGGTTAGCGTATTCAAAGGCGAGCTCCTTTAGAGGCAGAGTAACATTAAGACCATAATATCCGTCTTCAAAAAGCTTTCTAACAGAGCTTTCAAATTCATTTGGTTCGATACATATGGCTTCATAACTTATTTCTAGACCCAGTTGTTCAGCAAAGATCTTATGTATCTTAGGTGAAAGGGAGTGTTCAATAGGTTGACCTATTACTGCAAATTTCTTTGTGAATGACATGACTATCTAATAATTATATCCGTGACTACATCCTGTATGGTAGAAGGTTTTTCAAGACCTCCAAGATTTCCTTCAAGGCATTTAACTCCTGGGAAATTTGTTAGAATTTCTTGCGAATCATTTAGCGTGGGCAAGCCTTCTTTGTTGGCAGAAGTAGAAACTATTGGGCCTCCAAAAGAGTTACATAAACTACAAACAATATCGTGGTTGCTTAGCCTTAGAGCAACTTTATCATTACTACCTTTAATATACTCACTGAGAGTTTCCTTAGGGGGCACAAGCCAGGTATGAGGTCCGGGCCATTTAGTCATTAACTTATCTTTGAAGTCTTCTACATGAGCAAAGTCTCTAAAATGATCAAATCGAGAGGCGATTAGTATTAGGCCTTTATCTTTCGAGCGCCCCTTAAGATCCAATAGTTTTCTTATTGCATTAGAGTCAGTAGGATTGCAGCCCAACCCCCAAACTCCTTCAGTAGGATAAGCTATTATTTCTCCAGATTTTAAGTGCTCAAGAATTGAGCCTACAGAAGTCATCTATCTATGAATCGGCAAGCTTCTTATTGGACTCTTTGATAGCCTCTACTCCATCTTCTCTAACCTGTAATAGAGAAGCTCTTGTTGATTCAGACTCTATTCCTAACATTTGTGCTGCTAAATAGGCTGAATTTATAGCTCCAGCAGATCCGATAGCTACTGTTGCAACAGGTATCCCTTTTGGCATTTGTACTGTAGACAAGAGAGCATCCATTCCACTCAAAGGTCCTCCATCTCCAGGTACGCCTATAACAGGTAAAACAGTTTTAGAGGCAACGGCTCCAGCTAAATGTGCTGCTAAACCTGCCATTGCGATAAAAACTTTAGTTCCTCCGGCCTCGCATTCCCTTATATGAGTCTCGAGTAATGCTGGAGTCCTGTGGGCTGATAAAACCTGAATGGAATTAGATATTGAAAGAGAATCCAAGGTATCTGAGCATTTATTTGCTAGATCTAAGTCCGATTCGGATCCTATAAGTATTGATACTGTTACTGACACAATTTTCTCCAAAACAAAAATTGTATACTAATATAACTAAAATTAAATCATGGCATTACTAAAAATTCTCATATTCCCCGATCCTAGATTAAGAAAGGTGGCTGAACCTATTAAAGATGTGGACGAATCTATAAAAAAACTTTCTAAGGATATGTTAGAAACTATGTATGAGGGTTCAGGGATAGGTCTTGCGGCAACTCAAATTAATGTACATAAAAGAATATTTGTCACCGACATTAGCGAAGATAAAACAAATCCTATGGTATTTATTAATCCGGAGATAGTTGAGATCATAGATCCTATTAAGAAGTCTTATTCAGAAGGCTGTCTCTCTATACCGGGGTTCTATGAAGAAGTTGAAAGGCCCGCCAAAGTTAAGATTTCTTTTATTACTTTAGACGGACAAAAAGAATATATTGAATTAGAAGACCTGCTGGCAGTCGTTGCTCAACACGAAATTGATCATCTTGATGGGAAGCTGATGGTGGATTTTATTTCTAGCGTTAAAAGAGAGATGATCAGAAAAAAGCTTTCCAAAAAAAGAGGTTAAAGTGAATATAGTATTTGCTGGCACACCACTTTTTGCATCTAGACACCTTGAAGTGTTGTTAGATTCTGAATTTCATATCTCTTGTGTTTTGACTCAACCAGATAGAGTATCAGGAAGAGGAAAACAAATTGAACTATCTCCAGTAAAGCAACTTTCAATCAAAAAAGGATTGGATTTACTTCAGCCTATTTCTCTTAAAGAAAATGACATTGTTACTAAAATAAGAAACCATAAACCAGATTTAATCTTTGTAGTTGCCTATGGCCTTATTGTCCCAAAAGAGATACTAGAAATTCCAAAACTTGGTTGTATAAATGTCCATGGTTCTCTTTTGCCCAGGTGGAGAGGGGCATCGCCTATGGAGCATGCAATTATGCATGGCGATGAAAAAACAGGTTTAAGTTATATGAAAATGACAGAGGGGTTAGATGAAGGGCCTGTCTATGAAATGCATGAGTGCAACATTGAGTCTCAAGATAAGCTGTCCAATATAGAAAGAAAACTTATAGGATTAAGCGAAAAGAATTTATTAACATTTCTTAAAAAAATAGAAAAAAAAGAGATCGAATGTATTGAACAGAACCACAAAGTAGCTACCTTTGCGCCTAAAATAAAAAAACAAGAACTTGAAATCAATTGGGAAAATATTCACTCAAGTGATCTAATTAAAAGAGTAAATGCGCTTTCTGAGAAGTATGGAGTGCACACTTTCCTGGGTGATAAAAGGATAAAAATACATGATGTATCGGAAGTAGATTCTAATGAACTCTCTGCACCAGGAGAAATAAAGATCTCAGATGAAGGGCTTATTGCCTCATGTAAAAATAATTCCAAAGTAAAAATTAACAGACTACAAATGGAAGGGAAAAATCAGGTAAGCAGTAAAGAATTCCTCTCTGCTTATATCGACATCATTGAAAAATGTAAAAATTTCTCCTTCAAATCTCAATAACTATTCTTTAATGAGCAAATAAGATTATAATCAATGAAAAGTTGTCTTACATAAACTTGTGAAAATAGTCATTTTGGGGGCCGGAGCTGTAGGTAGCACGCTCGCTAATCTCTTGTCTCAAGAAAATGATTTAACCATCGTAGACAATGACCACACAAGGCTCCATAAACTAGAAGAAGAAGCAGACATTAAAACTCTTCTAGGTAACGCCTCTTATCCAAATATTCTAGTTAATGCTGGCATCAATGATGCAGACATGGTTGTAGCGGTAACGGGGAGCGACGAAATTAATCTTGTCTCTTGCATGATATCCAAAGTCTTAAATGAATCTGTAAAAACCATTGCTAGGGTTAGAGAAATATCCTATCTAAAGGGTAAAACAAAGGAAGCTATGGATGCAGGGGTAATACCTGTTGATGTTCATATAAGTCCTGAGCAACTAATAACAGATCATATAGAAGGCTTAATTGAAGTGCCAGGATCGCTGCAGGTTATGGAATTTGGAGAAGGGCAATTAAATCTGGTTGCCGTAAAGGCCGTTGATGGTGGACCCATGATCGGTCATGAAATTGGAGACCTCAAAAAACACATGCCCAAAGTTGATTCGAGAGTTGCAGCTATATTTAGAGAAGGACAATCTATAGTTCCAACAGGGCAAACACAGATTAGGGCTGGGGATGAGGTTTTCTTTATATCGAAAAAAGGAGAGGCGTCGAAAGTTGTCAATGAAATGAGAAAAAAAGAAGAGCCTTACAAGAGTGTGATTATAGCTGGAGGAGGCAAAATAGGAAGCAGGCTTGCTAAAAGAATTGAAAAGAACCACAGAGTAAAAATTATTGATTCCGATCACGATAGAGCTAAAAGACTATCCGAGAAGCTAGAAGAAACAATTGTTCTTGAAGGCAATGTTTGCGATAAACATCTATTGCATGAAGAAAATATAGAAGGTACTGATGTTTTTGCTGCAGTAACAAATGATGATGAAGCAAATGTAATGTCATGCTTATTAGCTAAGGATATGGGTGCGCATAAAGTTGTGGCTTTAATAAACAACCCAGCTTACGTTGACCTCGTCCAAGACAAGGGAATAGATATAGCGATTGCACCCTCCCAAATTACAATTGGTACTTTTCTTGCAGAAATAGAAGGGAAAGATGTTGTAAAAGTTCACTCTTTAAGAAGAGGCGCTGCGGAAGCAATAGAGACAATAGCAAAAGAATCACCTACTGGTAAAGAAAGCTCTATAGGCAAAGAGCTGGGAGAAATCTCACTACCTGACGGAGCTACAATAGGAGCCCTGATAAGAGACGAGAAGGGTAAAATTGCTCATGATCACGTACATCTAAGGGAAAATGATCATGTTATTGTCTTCTTAACTGATAAGAGAGCCATTAAAGCAGTCAAAGAAACCTTTTCACCCAGTTAATGATGAGGCTCCCTTACACTACCAGGATTTTAGGGACTCTTCTCATGCTTTTCAGTCTGGCGACGTTCATACCTGGTTTTCTGGCCTATTTTTTGGACGAAAGAGATTTTGTCTATAACTTTATCGCTACGGGCTTCATAACTTTTCTAATAGGTTCTTTTCTTTTTTTCTTGGCTGCAGATAAAGATGGTGATCTAAGAACAAAAGATGGCTTTATCATCACTATATTCTTTTGGACAGTATTAGGTTTCTTTGGATCAATACCCTTCTATTTAGCGAATTTAGAAGGAGTTAGCTACATAGACTCGCTTTTTGAGTCTATATCGGGTCTTACTACAACCGGTGCCACAGTATTTGTAGGTCTCGATGATATGCCCAAATCATTATTATTTTACAGGCACTTTCTTCAATGGCTTGGGGGGATGGGAATTATTGTTTTAGCTGTGGCAGTTCTGCCTCTCTTGGGCGTTGGAGGCATGCAATTATACAAAGCAGAGACGCCAGGGCCATTAAAAGACTCTAAACTTACCCCTAGGATAACTGAAACTGCGAAAGCACTATGGTTTGTTTATCTTACTATGACCATTTCATGCTCTATTTTGTATAAATACTTTGGGATGAATTGGTTTGATGCCATCTGCCATGCATTTTCTACTATATCTATCGGCGGTTTCTCAACGCATGATGATAGTTTTGCACACTTTGATAATAGCTCTCTTAGATGGACTGCAATTATATTTATGGTTATTTCAGGTGTAAATTTTGCTCTGCACTATTTAGCCTGGACAAAAAAAAGGATTCTGCACTATTTTTATGATTCAGAAGTAAAACTCTATCTTTCGTTGCTAGCCAGTACAGCACTTATCACTTTTCTTACCTTGTACTACAGTAATAATATATACGATGATATGATTGTAGATAGTGCCTTTCAGGCCGTTTCTATAGGTACAACTACAGGATTTCTGACATCTAACTATTCTGATTGGCCCCTTTTTGTACCAATAATGTTATTGGTTGCGGCATTTATAGGGGCTTGCGCTGGCTCAACGGGAGGTGGTATAAAGGTTATAAGGGCTTTAATACTAATAAGACAAGGGTCAAGTGAAATAACCAAGCTCATACATCCTAATGCTGTTGTTACTATAAAATTTGGCAAAAAAACTCTGGATCCGAGGGTTTCAGAGTCTGTATGGGGTTTCTTTGCCGTGTATGTAGCAACTTTCCTAATACTTTTAATGTTTCTTCTGTCTCAAAACAATGACTTTCTTACAGCATTTTCTGCTGTAGGTGCTACTTTGAATAACCTTGGACCAGGTCTTGGTTCTGTTTCAGAAAATTATAAAGAAATTACGGATGGATCAAAAATTGCCTTATGTTTAGCTATGCTACTAGGGAGACTTGAGATATTCACCCTTCTTTTGTTGTTTACACCTGCCTTTTGGAGAAATTAAGCAACAAATGTCACTTTATAGTGTTTTTTATTTTTTACTAATAAGCACCCTTGGCCTGATTCCCTACAAATTGCTTTATTTTATTGGAAAAGTAATCTCTTTTTCATTCTTAATAATTCCAAATAAACATAAAAAGATATCTTTAGTGAATCTTAAACTTATTTTTCCCGATCTATCCCATAACGAAATAATGGATCTACTTAAAGATAGCCTGTTTCACAGCTCTATGAATTTTCTTGAGAGCGGGATGGTTTGGGGCAGAAAAGACTATGCCAACAGGAAAGGCTTTATTGATGTTAAAAACTTTCAATCTGTAAAGACTTCTATAAAAAATAATAATGGCGTGCTTCTTTTTACTCCTCATTTAGGAAACATAGAAATACTCATAAACTTTTTGGGAGAAAATACCATTTGCACTATTCCTTATACTAGACCTAAAAATAAATACATAGACAGTGTGATTACAAAATCGAGAAATAGTTCTGGTGTCAAAATGGTAAATATAGACTCTGTTGGTATTAAAGAAATTCTCTCTACACTGAGGAATGGAAATGTTGTAGCTTTTGCTTCAGATCAGGTACCTAAAAAAGGGTCAGGAATCTTTTCAAGTTTTTTCAATCAAGATATTTATTCAATAAAGCTTGTTCCAAAATTACAACAAAAAACAAGTTGTGCAGTGCACTTAATGTATTGTGAAAGAAAGAAAAATGGCGAAGGTTTTCTCATTCATTTCAGTGATTCTATTCACCTCTCAGAAGAGGTCAAAGAGGGTGTAGATAAAATGAATATAGAGTTTGAAAAATGTATAATGTACAACCCAGGGCAATATTCCTGGGAATATAAAAAATTTAAAAGAACAGAAAAAGAATCCCTATATTTATAGAAATGTAACTATAGTAAGTACTTACTAACAGTATGAAAAATCACACAATGGAAGACTTGGTATCCCTTTGTAAAAGAAGAGGTTTCATATTTCAATCTAATGAAATATATGGGGGGTTGCAGGGTCTTTACGATTATGGGCCATTAGGGGTAGAGCTTAAAAATAACCTTAAGAAGTCATGGTGGAAATCTATGATTTATGAAAGGGATGATATAGAAGGTATCGACTCATCCATTTTAACAAATCCTCTTGTTCTAAAATATTCCGGACATGAAGATACTTTTACAGATCCTTTAGTTGACTGTAAGTCTTGTGGTGAAAGATTCCGAGCAGACCAAGTACCAGATTATTGTAAAAAAGAGGACTTAACGGAGCCAAGACAATTTAATCTTATGTTTAAAACAAATGTAGGCCCAGTTGAGGATAATAATTCTTTCGCTTATTTGAGACCTGAAACTGCCCAAAATATTTTTACCAATTTTAAGAACGTCTTAGATTCAGCACCCCACCCTCTTCCGTTCGGTATAGCTCAAATGGGTAAAGCGTTTCGAAATGAGATTACTCCTAGGAATTTTATATTTAGAGTTCGTGAATTCGAACAAATGGAACTTGAATTTTTTGTTAAGCCGGGAGAAGACGAGGAATGGCACAAAAAATGGACTGATTTAAGGTTACAGTGGTGGGAAGACCAAGGTGTAATGCGAGACAACATTGAGTTGTACCATGTTCCTTCTGATGAATTAGCCCACTATTCCAAGGCCACAGTAGATATCATGTATAAATACCCACACGGCCTTGAAGAGCTCGAAGGTATTGCAAATAGGACTGATTTTGATCTAGGGTCTCATACTAAGGGTCAGAAAGAGCTTAATATAAGCGCAAAGGTTGCAGAAAATACACAGTCTAACGCTAAATTAGCTGTCCAAGACCTAGAAACTAAGGAATGGGTTGTGCCTTATGTTATAGAGCCGTCTGCTGGAGTAGATAGAGGGTTTTTAGCCATACTTAATGAAGCTTATAAGGTTGAATCTCTAAAAGATGACAAAGAAAGAACTGTTTTAGCGCTAAAACCCCACCTAGCACCAATTAAAGTTGCTGTAATTCCTCTAAAAAGAAACGAAAAGTCTATAGTGCAGCAATCAATTGATCTCAAAAATAAATTACAACGCTTGATTGAGGGCAGAGTATTGTTAGAAAATACAGGTAACATCGGTAAAAACTATAGAAAACATGATGAAATTGGTACACCTGCATGCATTACCGTCGATTTTCAGACTCTAGATGATAATACTGTAACTATTAGAGATAGAGATACTATGGAACAAAAAAGAATTAATTTAGACGAAGTTATAAGTTTTTTAAGGGATAATTACAGTATTTAGCGATTATGGACGATATTGTGATCTTGGATAGAGATGGGGTCATTAATGTTGATCTTATGACCTATGTTACGAGACCTGAAGATTTTAAACCCATAAAAGGCAGTTTGGAAGCTATTGCGCTACTCAATAAAAGTGGTTTTAAAATAGCTATTGCCACAAATCAAGCTTGTATCGAAAAAAAAATTATAAGTGATTCGGAATTGTCCGGTATACACGACTATATGAGAGAACTATTGCTGAAGGTAGGCGGAAAGGTAGATTACATAGCCCGCTGCCCTCATGCACCAGAAAGTCTGTGTGAGTGCAGAAAGCCTAAAACCGGACTTCTCAAAGAAATTGAAAGATCTTTAAATATTGACCTGAAGGGTAAGTATTTTATAGGAGACAAAGAGTCAGATATTCTGGCTGGAAAATCTCATGGTTGCACTCCACTGCTAATTAAAACTGGTGGATATGGTGAAAAAGTACTAGGAACAGAAAACTGCCCACCCAGTAATCACTGTTTTGATAGTCTGATTGAAGCAGCAGAATTTATTGTAAGCTCTACTAGTGATTATTCTTAGATCAGCTTTTTTTTATTTTGGCTATATAAGCTCTGGTGTATTGGCAAGTTTGATGGCTTGCTTGATTGGCCCTTTCATAAGTCTTGATAATAGGTTGAAGCTTTTTTCGTTATGGCCTAAATTTTCTAACTGGTTCTTGCACATGACTTGCAATATAAAGGTTGAAGTAGTTGGAAAAGAAAACATACCAACTGCCCCTTGCGTGATTGTTTCTAACCATCAGGGACAATGGGAAACGTTTTATATGCAATATCTATTTCATCCTCTTTGCACACTTTTAAAAAGAGAGCTTTTGTATATTCCCTTCTGGGGATGGGCTATGAAAATGTTAAATCCAATTGCTATAAACAGAAATAAACCAAAAGAGGCGATCTTGCAGACCCTAGAAGAAGGGTCTAATAGGCTTAAAAAAGGTATGTTTGTTCTACTCTTTCCAGAGGGAACGAGAGTGGAGGCGGGCAGAGTAGGAAAATATGCTAGAAGTAGTTTTGAATTGGCTAAAAGAAATAGAGTAAAAGTTTTACCGCTTTGTCATAACTCGGGTAACTGTTGGCCTGCTCATAGATTCCTAAAGGTGCCTGGAACAATTACATTGATAATAGGAGAACCTTTTTATGTAGAGGACTCAAAAGAGTCAGCAGATTTGGTCATGAAATGGACAGAAAATAATCTACGCTCGTGAACTAAACATCCAAGTTGACTACCAACTTCGCATTCTGGTCTATAAACTCTTTTCTCGGTTCAACCTCATCTCCCATCAAAGCATGAAATAGTTCATCTGCTGCAAGCGCATCTTCAATACTTACTTGCCCAAGAATTCTCATATCAGGATTCATGGTAGTGTCCCACAACTGTTCTGCATTCATCTCACCCAATCCTTTATATCTCGATTTAGTAAAAGACCTTTCAGAGATTTGAAGAACTTCTTCTAAAGCATGGGCAAAGTTGTCCACAGAGATCTGTTTGCCATTAATTTCAAAATGGCTGTCTTCATTAAACATATCTGTCATGTCGGATCCATGACTGGCGATGTCTTTATAAGCTTTAGATTTAAAAAAGCCCTTATCAAGATTCCAATCAGATTCAGTGCCGTGCTTTAACAAAGATATGTTTGGCTCAAAGTCTTCCGAGCCCTCCTTATTGTTTACTTGCACTTTCCATTTAGATCCTTGCTCGGCTTTTGAGTTAAGATATTTTTCAAGGTTCGTAGACCATTTTTTAACTGCCTTCTCTTCATCTAAAGCTTTGAGGATTTCTGTGTGCTTTATGCCTTCTAACATCTCAACCGGATATATGTGGGTTAACCCTCTCAAGATATTCTGAACTTTTTCATGTTGAGAAATAAATTTACCTAAGGCTTGACCGGTTATAGACTCACCTTTTTTATTTAGAATAAGTTTTGCATCGTCAAGTATCTCTGCAACTAAAAGTTCCCTCAATTCAGAATCATCTTTCACATAAGTTTCTTGTTTACCTTTCTTCAGTTTATAAAGGGGTGGTTGCGCTATATAGATATAACCCTTCTCTATAAGTTCTGGCATTTGACGATAAAAGAGAGTTAAGAGTAAGGTTCTTATGTGTGAGCCATCAACGTCGGCATCTGTCATAATGATTATTCTGTGATACCTAAGTTTTTCTTCTTGCCAATCCTCTCCTTTTATTCCGCAGCCCAAAGCTGTGATTAAAATAATGATCTCTTCAGATGACAAGACTTTATCTAGTCGTGCCTTCTCTACGTTTAAGATTTTTCCTTTCAGGGGCAAAATGGCCTGGAAATGTCTATCTCTTCCTTGCTTAGCAGATCCTCCAGCTGATTCTCCCTCGACCAAGTAAATTTCACTTTGCGCTGGATCTTTTTCTTGGCAATCAGACAGTTTTCCTGGAAGGCCCCCTCCTTCAAAAACTCCTTTTCTTCTTGTGAGTTCCCTAGCTTTCCTAGCCGCTTCTCTGGCTCGTGCAGCTTCAATAATCTTTGTTGCAATTAATTTAGCTTCAGAAGGATTCTCTAATAAATATTCTGTTAAGGCTTTGTAAGTTTCTTGCTCAACTACCGGCCTTACTTCTGATGAAACTAATTTATCTTTTGTTTGAGAAGAGAATTTTGGATCAGGTACTTTCACAGATACTATTGCTACTAAACCCTCTCTGGCGTCGTCTCCAGATGTAGACACTTTCTCCCTATTCATTCCCTCTTTTTCCATATAGTTATTGAGAGTTCTAGTAAGGGCTGTTCTAAATCCGACTAGGTGGGTACCTCCATCCCTTTGCTTTATATTATTGGTGTAGCATTGAATGTTTTCTTGGTAACCATCATTCCATTGCAGAGAGACTTCAATAGTGATGCCATCAGCCGCCTCTTTAACAAAATGAAAAACTGAGTTCACCGTGGTGCGTTTGGTATTCAAATAGGTCACAAATTCGGCAAGCCCGCCTTTATGCAAAAATTCTTGTTTTTTCGAGGTTCTCTCATCAATGAGGATTATTTTCAGTCCAGCATTTAAATAAGAAAGCTCTCGGAGTTTCGTTTCTAAAACATCGTATTGAAAAACGATATCTGAGAAAGTTGTTGGTGAAGGAACAAAGGTGACTTCGGTGCCTGTCTTTTCTGTTTTACCCGTAACTTTAAGTTTTCCCTTAGGGGCGCCGTCAGCATAATCTTGCTCATGAACTTTCCCACCTCTATAGATAACAAGCTTTAAGTCTTCAGACAAAGCATTAACAACAGATATGCCTACGCCATGAAGCCCTCCTGAAACTTTATAAGAATTATCATCAAACTTACCCCCTGCGTGCAGCTTGGTCATAATTACTTCTGCGGCAGACATGCCCTCATCATGCATATCTGTTGGTATGCCTCTTCCATTGTCTGCAACGGAGACGCAATCGTCTGATACTATCTTCACAGTGATTTCATCGCAATGACCTGCTAGTGCTTCATCTATAGAATTATCTACAATCTCGTAAACCATATGATGCAACCCAGTCCCATCGTCTGTATCTCCGATGTACATTCCTGGTCTCTTTTTAACGGCCTCAAGGCCTTTTAAAACAGTTATGCTTGAGGAATCATAGGATTCAGACTCTGATTTTTTGGCAGTCTTTTTAGGGGCCTTTGATTTTTCTTTGATGGGTTTGGATGCGGCAGATTTTTTTTTGGTTGGCATCAATCTATTTTAATATAAATTTAGAGATTTATCTTCGTAAAGTTTGTCAATTTTGCAACTGATTTGTGCATCTCTTCTCCCTCTATACCTGTAAATATTATTTGGCTATCTGTCTTTAAGATCTGCTGAAGAATTGAAGATAAGTTTCGATAATCAAGTTCCGCACCCAGATCATCCATTAACAAAATGATTTCCCTGTTGGTTAAACTCTTAATCATCATGGAACTTGATAAAAATATTAATAAAATCAATATCTTAAGTTGACCCCTAGAAAGATTTGAAGAGGCGTGTTTCTTTTTTACTTTAAATGTAAAGTCCATTCTGTGTGGTCCTTTTGAAGTGTAACCAACAGCACGATCTCGTTCCAGGCACTCTGTTAAAGAATCATCAAGTTTCTTTGTTCTTTCCCAACCTTTAGTAAAAGCAACATCTACTTCATCTAGAAAAGCAAATACACCTGAAGACACTACCTCTTCTATGTGTTTTATAACTTCCTTTTTGAATACCTTAAAAAAGTCGTATTGCTCTAAACTTAGCTCAAGCCCTAGAGATGAAACTTCTTTACTCCACAAAGATATTTCAGAATTTGAAAGTTTATTTTTTAGACACTTATTTCTTTGTTTGAGCGCTCTTTGGTATTGATTGTGTATTTTCTTTGTTTGAGGTTTCACGTGAAACATTAATTCATTAAAGAATTCTCGCCTGAGGTCAGGTTCGCCTTCAATCATTTTTAGATTCTTAGCTAATACTAATTGAAAGAAATAAAGCTCTTCCTTTTTAACTGATAAATCATCGAGTGTTCGTTTTGATGATGGTCTCGAGATGAGACTATTTTGTACTTTTAGTTTGAGGTTTTTATCTCTTAATTTACCTATTAAAGAAATATTGTAGAAATCTTTATGGCTATTAATACATTCTTTCGTTTCCTTTGCTCTAAAAGAATTACCCGTAAGGAGTATATTTAAAGCCTCTAATACTGAAGTTTTACCAGAGCCATTTTCTCCGAGTATTAAATTAGTACCTGAAGAAAATTTAAAAGATTTATCCTGGAATGACCTAAAATTTATTAGCTGGAGCCTCTCTAGAGGCATTAGAGCCTCATAGGCATAATGACATAAACGTCATCTTCCGAACCTTTTTCTTTGATAATACAGCTAGAATCTTCACCATAAAACTCAAAATTTACAGAATCTCCATCAATTGAGTTTAAAACATCTAGTAAATAACCTATATTAAAGCCCACTTCTAGCTCGGGACCACTATAAACAACCTCTAATTCCTCTTCAGCAGATTCTTGTTCGGGGTTGTTAGCTGTAAGTTTTAACTTGTTTGGGCTTAATTGGAACCTCACACCTCTATATTTCTCATTAGATAACACCGAAGCTCTAGATAGGGCTGACTGCAAAATCTCCTTGCTTATTTCTAAAGGAAGAGGCTCTCCAGTAGGAAAAACTTTATCATAATCCGGATATTTACCATCTATGAGTTTACTAGAAAAACTTAAATTTGTTGACCTTACATCTACGTAAGAAGGTCCAATAAGAAGTTCTATTTCTTCATGCTCTGGAGAAAGTAATTTTGACAGTTCAAGAACGGCCTTTCTTGGCAATATATTCCTTGTTTCTTGAGTGGCGGTACTTGTCTTTGAAGATGAGAATGCAAGTCTATGTCCGTCTGTTGCAACACCATTTATTCTGCTTCCATCCATCTCAAGAAGCATTCCATTGAGATAGTACCTTACGTCTTGAGAGGCCATGGAAAACGACGTTTTAGCCAATATCCTCTTCAAGATTGACGAATCTATTTTAACTGGTGTTTGTTCTTCGTGAATTTCAATTTCTGGGAAGTCATCTGGAGAAATTGTAGCAAAATCAGCGTGGAAATTATTTGAACTTACGCTTAGTTTGCCATTTCCAAGAGAAAAGTTTACATTCTCTCCCTCGGGTAATGATCTGCACAATTCTGACATTTTCCTTGCTGAGACCGTAGTTTCACCCTCTTCTTCAATATTGATTAGATCTGAATATGTCTTGATTTGTATTTCTAAGTCTGTGGCTGTAACTTCTAGCTTACCGTTAAGTGTTTTGAGGCGTAAATTAGCTAAAATAGGTATTGTTTGCCTCCTTTCCGCGACTGCTGCTGCATTTTGTAAAGAATCGACAATTTGAGATTTTTCCGCTGTAAATTTCATCCTTTTATTATATAGTTAAAACCCTTAAAAGTTTCCTATAATCCTCTTCTATGTCTAAATTGAAAGCTCTAAGTTCTTTTATTTTTTTACAAGCATGAATAACTGTTGTGTGATCTCTGCCTCCAAAAGACTCACCTATTTCCGGCAGGCTATAATTTGTAAGCTCCTTTGCCAAAAACATAGCCATTTGCCTTGGCCTTGCTACAGACCTACTTCTTCTTTTAGACAATATATCGCTTAGTTTAATGTTGTAATATTCAGCAGTTGTTTTTTGTATGTTTTCGACACTCACCTGCCTGGCCTGAATAGCCAGTAGGTCTTTGAGGGAATCTTTAATTAAATCCACAGATATGGGCCTAGCCGTAAAATTAGAGTTTGCAATTACTCTTTTTAATGCGCCTTCAAGCTCTCTTACGTTAGACCTTACTTTTTGAGCAATGAAAAAAGCTGATTCTTCGTTTAAATCATTGTTCATAGATTCTGCTTTTTTGAGGAGTATCGCTACTCTGGTTTCAAGTTCAGGTGGCTCTATAACAACCGGTAATCCCCACCCCAGCCTTGATTTTAGTCTATCCTCTAGACCGTCAATCTCCTTAGGATATCTATCACATGTAAGTATCATCTGGCTACCTTTTTCCAGTAAAGAGTTAAATGTATGAAACAATTCTTCTTGGGATTGTTCTTTTTTCGCAAAAAACTGTATGTCGTCAATCAAGAGTGCATCTAACGACCTATAATATTGTTTAAATTCATTAATTGCGCCTAATTGTAGTGATTTTACCATATCACTCACGAACTTCTCTGAATGGACATATGCAATTTTCTTGGCTGGATCCTTTCTCAATATTTCATTTCCCACGGCATGCATAAGATGCGTTTTTCCCAGGCCAACGCCACCATAAATAAATAAAGGGTTGTAGGAATTCTTTAAACCATCTCCGATTTGCCTGGATGCTGCGAGAGCGATGTGATTAGATTTTCCTTCTACAAAAGTTTCAAAAGTAAAGTTTTCGATAAGATTGCTTTTCTTGGGGGGCTGAATAGATGGTGTCTCCAAAAAAAACGGTTCGCTTTCTTCTGGTTCATTGGCTTTACTTGACGGCACCTTGTCATGATAATCCACAAATATTTCGAAGTTTAGGTTTAGGTCTCTGTTACTAGTAATGGCAGACAATCTTTCTTTAATTGTGGTGCCATAGTTGTCTTGAACCCAATCTGATATAAATTTATTAGGAGCTAAAACACTGTAAGACAAAGGGTTTGAGCCATTATTTTGTTCTAGTGTCAAGGGGGCAATCCATGTAGAATACTCTTCAACTGGCAAGTCTCTCTCCAGTGTTTTTTTACATTCTCCCCAAAAGTGCAAATCAGTCATGAATTAGGATTATATATAAATTAACATAGTTATCCACAGTATAAACACAGATTTTTATTGTGGATAACATGTTAATATATTGTATGAATTATTTTACTTGTTTTAAACTTACAAAAACTCTATTATGCGCATCCCTTTAAACCTTTAAGCATCATGAAAAGAACTTATCAACCAAGTAGAATCAAAAGAGCCAGAACACACGGTTTTCGTTCAAGAAATTCAACTCTAGGAGGTAAAAAGGTTCTGAGCAATAGAAGGAAAAAAGGGAGGCTCTCTTTGACGGTCTGAAATGACCCCAAAACGCTCTATATCATCTAAAGAAGGTTTCGAAGATATCTTTTCTTCGCCAAAACAAAAATTCTCTACTAAGAACATACTCGTACTATCAAAGACAAATAACTTGGGCTTTGCAAGGATTGGTGTTGCTATTAGAAAAAAGGACGTCAAACTTGCAGTTAATAGAAATAACATTAAGAGAAAAATTAAAGGAAGTTTTCTTTCAAAGGTTCTAGAATTACCTCTTAGAGATTTTGTGGTTTATGTAAAAAGAGATCTTGTAGGGAAAGAAGTTGAGCTCAAGAAAGATTTAGAAAAAATTTGGGGTAAATTTAATCAAAAAAATGATCAATAAAACAATAATTAAAATCATAAGAATTTATCAAAAATTTATTAGCCCTTTATTAGGTCAAAACTGCAGATTCCACCCAACGTGTTCTCAATATGCAATAGAGGCATATACTGTTCATGGGGTGGTGAAAGGAACTTATTTATCTGTTAAACGTATCTTGAAATGCAACCCCTGGGGTGCCAGCGGTGTAGACTATGTACCTGGAGGAAATAAGCATGGATGTGATTAAAACCTCACTTATTTTTGCTATCGCAATTACTCTTTATTACCTTCTTCTTCAATGGCCCGTCAATACTATTGAGGAACCTTATATAGAAGAAATAGCCAATCAATCAATGGATTTAAATGATAGTGAGCAGTTACTATCAGAAACACTTGCACCCTTGTCTTCATCATCGAAAATCGAGCCCGTGGCAAAGATAGATGAGTCAAGTTACTTTGAAATACAAAACGATGATTTGTCGCTTTTGATAGATTCTCGAACTGGAAGATTTTTTGCTTCACAGCTCAAAAATATTTCTGAAACAAAAGGTTCTGAGGAAGGCTTTATGGTCCTGGGTAGGACCTATAATGCAGATTCCGGAGGGGAAAATATTTACTTTGCCAACAGTGGTTTTTACACCAGAACTCAAGGCTACTTGGACCCTGACTTCTCAAAAATTTCGGAACTAAATAGCAGCGAAGGAACGATGACTTATCTGTTGGAAGGTTCTGGGAATGGTATGACTTTTTCTAGAAGAATTGAAGTTCAGAAAAGTGGTTATGCGATAGATGTTGAAGATAAGGTTAGTTCTTCTCTTGATGAAGACATTGTGATCACTCCTTATGTCGTAATTGAAAGAGATGCATCTACCGTTGAAGAGAGTGGGCTAATGTATACATACTTGGGGCCGGTGTTTTCTTCTTCAAAGGACACTTATGAAAAATACGATTTTGATGACATTAAAGAAGCCTCTTATCAAAACAAATCATCTGGTGGTTGGGTGGCGCTGATACAGCACTACTTCTTGTCTGCTTGGGTACCTGATCAGGCAAATGAGTATCTATATCAGGGTAGGTATGGTGAAAACTCTGGTCGATACTCTCTTGGGTACACCTCGAAGGACCTTATTGTGTCCTACGGTGGCTCAATTTCCGCAAAAAATACATTGTATGTTGGGCCTAAGCTGCCAAAACAACTTGCTGAAATAGAAGAAAACCTTGATTTAACTGTAGATTACGGCTTTCTCTGGTGGCTTGGCAAGCCGATGTATTGGCTTCTAGACCTCGGACACGATATTTTTAAGAACTGGGGTCTTGCCATAATATTCCTGACGGTTGTTTTGAAGTTGGCCACTTGGCCTCTTTCGGCAAAAGCCTATGTTTCGATGGGCAAAATGAGGGAGTTGGCTCCAAAAATGCAGCTTCTTCAAGAAAAACACGGTGAAAATAAGCAGGCTATGAGCCAAGAACTAATGGAAATGTATAAAAAAGAAGGTGTAAACCCTCTTGGAGGTTGTTTGCCTATGCTTGCCCAAATGCCTTTCTTTCTTGCTTTTTATTGGGTTCTGCTCGAAACGGTTGAATTAAGACACTCACCTTTCTTTTTGTGGATAGATGATCTTTCGGCAATGGACCCTTATTTTGTTCTCCCTATACTTAACGGAGCAGGAATGTATCTTTCCCAAAAACTCACTCCTACTCCACCAAATGCAGATCCAATGCAGGCACAGATGATGAAGTTCTTTCCGCTTATCTTTGCTGTTATTTTTGCCTGGTTTCCCTCTGGGCTGGTTCTGTACTGGTTGGTTAATATGTTGATACAAATTTTTCAGCAGTGGTGGTATTCAAGAAAGGCTAAGGCCTCTTAGTTTGAACAAAAGGACAATAATAGCTCCTGCAACAGCCCCTGGTAGGGGCGGTATTTCTGTTATAAGAATGTCTGGAACAGACGCAAGAAAAATATCAGAGGAAATGTGCGGTCAAAGGGTTGAGGTGTCTCGTTTAAAGAAATGTAATATTAAGTCTTCAGATGGATTAACTTTAGACAGTGGTATGGTGGTTTTCTTTGAGTCCCCTAATTCTTATACTGGCGATGATGTTGTTGAGTTTCATTGCCATGGCAATCCAACCATTGTTGATTTGGTTGTGGAGGAGGCTTTGAGGTTGGGTGCGGTTGTTGCTGAACCCGGAGAATTTACTAAAACAGCCTTTTTAAATGATAAGATTGATTTGGCTCAAGCAGAGTCAGTTGCAGATCTTATACACGCTCAAAGCAAAAGTGCTGTAGTAGCTGCAAACTCGTCTCTTTCTGGAGATTTCTCAAAAAAAATAAACTTACTTATTGATGGTGTTATAAATGCGAGAGTTTTTATAGAAGCCAATATAGATTTTCCTGAAGAAGAAATAGATGAGAAATCTTTCAGTGTTATCAATTCAGACCTTTGTAAATACCGGGACGAAATTAATGACCTACTTTCTGTGGTTAAAGGGGGTGTAAGGCTCAGAGAGGGGTACTCAGTTGCCATAATAGGTCCGCCTAATGCTGGTAAATCTTCTTTGTTGAACCTCTTAGCTCGAGAGGATGTCGCTATAACATCAGAAACACCCGGTACAACAAGAGACTTGGTGAGAACATCTGTGAATCTCGGAGGGGTTGTGGTTGAGTTTATAGATACTGCGGGTGTAAGGGAGAATCCTGCAGATTTGATTGAGGCTGAAGGTATATCAAGGTCAAAGGAGGTTATAAGGAAGTCCAATTTAAGTATCTTAGTTCAAGATGTAACAGATCAGAGGGATTTTGATTTTGAGTTAACTGATCATATAACAGTACTCAATAAGTCTGATTTATTGCAAGGTGATAGTTTGGAAAAAGGTCGTCTTTATTTATCGTGTACAAGCGGTGAAGGGGTTGAAGATCTCTTAAAAGTCATACTGTCGAAGTTGGGTGTGGATGAGGGTGTCGAAACGGCTTACCTTTCTAGAAAAAGGCACGTGGTTTCTTTGCAGGGAGCTAAGTTGTTAATTGAAGAGACTGTCGTTTCTTTGAACGAAGGTCAGGCTCTTGAGCTTGTGGCTGAAAATTTGAGATCAGCCCACCATATGCTTGGTGATATTTTGAGACCAATGAGTGCAGATGATTTGTTGGGAGAAATCTTTTCTGAATTTTGTATTGGTAAGTAAATGTGTAAAAGTTGTTCAAAAATTTTTTCATTTTGTGAATTATTTTTTTAGTTAACAATCCATACAAACATACTCCGGTTACTTCAGCCCAACTTCAACAACTTTCTATACCCAAACACGATAAGAAAACAAAGGTTTTGGTTTAACTGTCCACAGAAAACTAAAGCCTAATAATAATAAATTAATATAAAATACATTTATCTAATAAATCTATATCTTTTTTTATAGGCTGTGAATAAGTTCGACATAATTGTAATAGGTGGTGGACACGCGGGGGTGGAGGCAGCTTCAGCCGCCTCAAGATCAGGTGTGAGAGTATTATTGATTACACACGATGAAAGCAAGATAGGGGAGATGTCATGCAATCCAGCAATAGGCGGAATCGGCAAGAGTCACCTAGCTAAAGAAGTAGACGCGCTGGGCGGTTTGATGGCCAGAGCGGCGGACAGGGCGGGTATACATTACCGGGTTCTTAATTCCACTAAAGGTCAAGCGGTCAGGGCAACACGAGTTCAGACCGACAGAGATCTTTACAAGGCAGCCATACAAGAATTTCTTCAATCCTCAGAAAATCTAATCATAAAAGAAGGTTCTGTAATAGACTTCAAAATAGAAGAATCAACAATAAAATCAGTTATTACAGAAACAGGAGAAGAGATTAAAGCCGAAGCCGTAATCTTGACCACAGGGACGTTCCTAGGTGGTGTTATGCATACAGGTCTAGAGCAATCTCCTGGGGGTCGCGTAGGTGACCCCTCTAGCGACAAATTAGCAAAAAAGTTAAGAGGTCTAGACCTTAAAGTTGGGAGACTTAAGACCGGTACACCCCCAAGGCTCAACAAACACTCTATAGATTGGTCGGCACTTATATCCCAACCAGGCGATGTTCCCACTCCTCTACTTTCATACACATCAAAAACAGAAGACAGACCTCAACAACTGAACTGTTTCATGACCAGAACAAACAAAAAAACACACCAAATTATACTTAACCACTTAGATCAATCACCAATGTATTCTGGAGTCATAGAAGGTATCGGGCCAAGATACTGCCCCTCTATTGAAGACAAAATAATGAGATTCTCCGAACGAGACTCACATCAAATATTTGCAGAACCGGAAGGGCTTAATTCAGACCTTATTTATCCAAACGGAATATCAACAAGCTTGCCACTATCGGCACAACGAGAACTCATAAAATCAATAAAAGGATTCGAGAAAGCAGAAATAGTTAGACCAGGTTACGCAATAGAATATGATTTTTTTGACCCAACAGGCCTAAAACACTCCCTTGAGACAAAGGCCATAAAAGGCCTCTACTTTGCAGGTCAAATTAATGGCACCACAGGGTACGAAGAAGCCGCAGCACAGGGAATAATGGCAGGTATAAATGCGTCACTAAGAATAAAAAATGAGAATGCTTTCGAGCTTAAAAGAGATGAAGCCTATATAGGCGTTTTAATAGACGACCTGGTTAGCTTGGGAACAAAAGAGCCCTATAGGATGTTTACCAGCAGAGCAGAGTACAGGCTTATTTTACGAGAAGACAATGCCGATAGCCGGCTTACAGAAAAGGGAAAGTCCCTAGGAATTGTTTCCGATGTTCTTTGGAAAAACTTTCAGCAAAAAACTGAAGCAGCAAAACAAGAAACCCTTCGCCTGCAAAAAGAAAAACTGAAACCAAACTCATCCGCGGCTGCCAAAATACAAAAACTTTCAGGCGAACGAATAACCAACAACACCAGCCTTTATGAAATGTTAAAAAGACCAAGGGTGCTCCACTCTCACCTACCCCAAGGAAGTGATGTTCTGGAAAGAAACGTGGTAGACGAAATAGAGGCTTCTGTAAAATATGAGGGCTATATAAAAAGACAAAAAACTGACATAGAAAGATTACAAAGAAACGAAAACACACCGATACCTAACCACATAGACTTCGAGAGCGTTGTTGGCCTTTCAAACGAGGTTAAGCAGAAGCTCTCAGAGGCGAGGCCGGAAAGTCTGGCTAGAGCATCAAGGTTACCGGGTGTCACACCCGCAGCAATCTCACTATTGATGGTACACCTCAAAAAAGAAAGGCGGGCAGTTGGATAAAAAACAAAAAAACCAACTTTTAGAATATCAATCTCATCTTATAGCGTGGAATAAAACTCATAACCTCATTTCAAAAAAACAAGAAAAAAACATTGCAGAACACATAGAAGATTCTTTGTTGATATCCCCTTTGCTCAAAAACAACATAATAGACCTGGGGAGTGGAGGAGGCTTGCCAGGAATTCCGTTAGCGCTAACCAATCCAAATAAAAAATTCTATCTTGTAGAAAGCAACACCAAAAAATCCGCTTTTTTGTTAAACACCACCTCAAAACTAGGTCTAAACAACACCACCGTAATAAACCAAAGGCTAGAAGATATAGATGTAAACCTTTTCTCAATGCCTTTTGACATAGTCTGTAGGGCGGTGGGCAGCACGGAAGTTATTGTTAATCTGACAGCCCGGTTACTACAAGCCCATGACACCAGCCTAAAACTAATGAAGACACTTGAACAATTTGAGAAAGAGTCTGTGCCAGACGGATTTACTTTAAAAAAAATTGATAAATTTGCCCCAAAAGCGAAAGACAAGACGCGTATCTTGGTTACAATAGAAGCTGAATAGAAAATGGTTAACACTTTAGTTATAGCAAACCAAAAAGGGGGTGTGGGAAAGACCACCACCGCAGTTAACTTGGCCGCATCTTTGTGTGCGATGAAGAGGTCGGTTCTTCTGGTTGACTTAGACCCACAAGCAAACGCAACAACCGGTTCGGGTTTAAATAAGTGTGATCAGACAGAGGGCTCTGCCGCTGCACTTATGGCCACTGGAGGCAAGGTGATCTTTGGAACTGAACTTGGGTATGACTTAATGCCGTCCGGACCTCAGCTTATAGCGGCCGAATCTTTCTTGAGGGGAGGCGGTGACCAAGAAAAAGCGCTGCTAAATTATTTATCCGAAATAAAGGAAAATTACGACTACATAATTACAGATTGTCCACCTTCGCTTAATCTACTAACGCTCAATGGGCTCAGGGCAGCACAAGACTTGCTAGTTCCAATGCAGTGTGAATATTTTGCTTTAGAGGGCCTCGCAGGTCTTTTAGAGACGGTCAGTCAGCTCAACAACAGCACCGGACACAACCTTCAACTGAAGGCGGTCGTAAGGACCATGTTTGACCCTAGAAACAAACTTGGCCAACAGGTCACAGTCGAACTGCAGAAACATTTTTCATCAGAGCTATACTCCACAGTTATACCAAGAAATATAAAATTGGCCGAGGCACCCAGCTTTGGACAATCAGCTTTGTCATACGAACCCAATGCTAAAGGTTCCTTGGCTTATTTGGCCCTCGCCGGTGAACTAATTGGCAAAATGGAAGATCAATACACAGAGAAAAGTCATGAACAAAGACAAATCTAGCCTGGGTACTGGATTAGATTCTTTGTTAGGAAACAGGCCTAAGCCCGACGGGCTGGCTGTAACTCAGATATCAACAGACCAACTTACTCCGGGTCAATATCAACCCAGAACTAAGATGCACAAGTCAACACTGGACGAGCTTTCTCAAAGCATAAAAGAACAAGGCGTGCTTCAGCCCTTAGTGGTTCGAAGACTGGCTTCAGGAAGGTTTGAGATAGTTGTAGGAGAGAGAAGATGGAGGGCGGCGCAACTCGCAGGCATCGACACTGTACCTGCAATCATCAGAGACCTTAACAATGACGAAACAGCGAAAATAGCGTTAATAGAAAACCTTCAACGAGAAGATCTTAACTCCCTTGATCAGGCGAGAGGCCTTTTGAGGCTTCAAAAAGAATTTAATCTATCACAAGAAGAGCTAGGCAAAGCAGTTGGAAAGTCTAGATCCACAGTAACAAATCTAATGAGGCTTTTAACACTATCTGCAGAGGTTCAGGAGCTTTTACAGGAAGGCAAGATTGAGATGGGGCATGCACGATCACTTTTAACTTTAAACGAACATGACCAACTTGAATGCGCTAAAAGAGTTATATCTGAATCACTATCAGTAAGGCAGTGTGAGGCAATGGTAGGAGGCATTCTTGGTGGTAAAAAAAGTCAAAGCAGCCCAAAAACAACCAAAGACCCCAACACCTCCTTGTTGGAAAGGGAACTATCAGAAATTCTAGGGTCAGCAGTTGAAATAAAACACAATAAACGAGGCAAGGGAAAGCTGGTTATCAGTTTTAAGAATCTAGAAGTGCTCCAGGGCATTATTGAAAAAATGAAATAAAAACAATTCGTGGACTAATATGGATATTGAAGAACATTACTTAGAGACCTCAAGGCATAAAACATTTTATCTTGCCTGTGGACCAGAAGACGGGGACTTAATAATAATGACCCACGGTTGGCCAGAGCTTTCCATGAGTTGGCGACACCAATTAGAGTTCTTGGGAAATAAAGGCTTCAGAGCAATAGCACCGGACATGAGAGGATATGGGCGTTCAGCGGTTTATAAAGAGAAGAGCGCATATTGTCAGCAAGAGATTGTTAAGGATATGGTTGAACTTCTGGAATCTACCAAAAAAGAAAAGGCCATATGGATAGGTCATGATTGGGGTTCTCCTGTTGCATGGAACATGGCGCTGCATCATCCCGAGCTCACTACGGCCGTTGCAAGCCTGTGCGTTCCTTATGGCTTTGGAGCTCATCCCAAGACCATGCTAGACACGGTCAATAGAGAAATTTATCCCGAATCAGAATATCCCGCTGCTCAATGGGACTATATGTTTTTTTATTACGAAAATTTTGAGAAGGCTCAAGAAGAAATGGACGAAAACCCCGATAGCTTTGTAAGGTTATGCTTTCGTAAAGGAGATCCTGCCGGAGCAGGGCTCCCTTCTTTTAATGCCTCAATAAGAAAAAACAACGGCTGGTTTGAGTTGATGGGCGGAATACCAGATGTCTCTGTGATACCCCTTGATACTGATTTGATTTCTTCTGAAGAGGCATCCATTTACGCCAAGTATCTTAAAGAGAATACTTTTTTCGGTCCCAATGCCTGGTATGTTAATGGAGACTTAAACGAAGCATTCGATCAAACCAAATCCGATAAAAAGCTTGTGATGCCCTCTCTGTTTGTGCACGCAACCTATGATTACGTTTGCGACACCCTCACAACTGACTGGCCAAATTTCATGAGAGAAAACTGTACAAACCTTACAGAAAAAACAATTGATTCAGGCCACTGGATGTCGCAAGAAAAACCACAAGAATTGAACGAAATGATTGATGAGTGGATCTCAACTTTTTAAAAAATTTTATTAAAAAAATAGATTAGTGCTTGGAGACTCAGAGCAGGGTCTTTATAATCACGCCCGAAAATAAATGGCAAGCAAAGAACTTAACTCAACTGATTATATAGAACACCATCTTACCAACTTAACGTATGGTAAATGTCCTGATGGAACGTGGAGTTTTGCAGAAGTCCATGGCAAGAGTCAGGTGGCTGGAACAGAAGCTAGCTGCAACATCAGCGAAATGGGCTTCTGGGCCTTTCAAGTAGACACACTATTCATGTCTGTGCTTTTAGGACTAGGCATGATATTTTTTATGAGAAGAGTGGCTAAAAATGCCAGTTCCTCTAAACCAAGCAGAGTCCAGAACGCCGTAGAGTACCTTGTTACCCTAGTGAGAGATCAGGTACAAGACAACTTTACTGCAGATAAAAACCCCTTAATGGGGCCGCTGGCACTTACTATATTTGTTTGGGTATTTTTGATGAACTTAATGGACCTAATACCAATTGATCTAGTGCCCTGGATGTTAAATGGCTTTGCCGCTCCTAACGCAGAGGGCGGAGCAATTCATTATTTTAAAGTATTGCCGGTTGCAGACATTAATGCACCCATGGGAATGGCACTTGGTGTTTTGATACTCATACACTACTACAGTATTAAAAATAAAGGACTTGGAGGATTCTTAGCAGAACTTACATTCCAACCTTACGGGAAATGGATGGCACCTATAAATGTCATCTTCGAAATCCCGGGCTTTTATGCAAAACAACTCGCTCTTGGTCTTAGGCTTTACGGAAACCTTTTCGCCGGAGAAATGATATTCATATTAATAGCATTATTTTTTGGTGGTTTCTTTAGCTCTTTCACGGGAGTTCTTTCTGGTATTGCCGGTCTAGCATTGAACTTTATCTGGGCCGTTTTTCATATTTTGGTAGTTATATTACAAGCATTTTTGTTTATGGTTTTAACGCTCGTATACCTTCAACAGGCTCACGAGCATCATTAATTTTTATCTAAGGAGAATAAAATGGAAGAAGCAGAAGCTATAAGAAGGGTCGCAGGAGCCCTACTGACAGGAGGAGGCGCTATTGGCGTTGGCATCGGTGTTGGTTTAATTACTGCAAAATATCTAGAAGGGATTGCGAGACAGCCTGAACTTCAGCCCTACTTGTTTACACAATTACTTATCGGTATGGGCTTAGTTGATGCGATACCCATCGTTTCTTTGGCTATCGGTTTATTATTCTTATTCACATAAAATAAGAACGGAGTCTTTGAATGAATTTTAACGCTACATTATTCGGCCAGCTCCTGGCCTTTATGTTTTTTGTATGGTTCACCATGCAATACGTATGGCCATATATATTAGAAGCCCTTGAAGAGAGAGAAAAAGAAATCTCGGATGGACTTGAAGCGGCCAGCAGAGGTAAAAGAGAGTTAGACGAGGCTCATCAGAAGAAAGCTGAGATTCTCGAAGAGGCCAAGAAAGAAGCTGCAGACCTTGTAAATCAAGCCAATGCTAGAGCTAATCAGTTGGTTGAGGATGCTAAGTCGAGCGCTAACGAGGAAGCTGAGAGAATCAAAGTTTCTGCACAAAGTGATTTAGAGCAGGCTGCTAAAAGAACAAAAGAAGAGCTTAGATCGGAAGTTGCGGCACTGGCTGTGTCTGGAGCAGAAAAAATCCTTGGTTCAGAGATTGACCAAGAAAAAAACTCTCAACTTATTGATCAAATCGCACAGGAGTTATAGCTTTGAATCTTGAAACAGTTGCAAGACCCTACGCACAAGCGATCTACGATCATTCGGAAGGGTGGGAAGCTGACCTTAGTCAGCTCGAGCTGGCTCTAGAAACAACTGAAGTCCAGTTGTTGATAGATTCCCCTAAACTTGCCTACAAAGAAAAAACAGAAGTCTTTCTATCATTATTTGAGGGCGAAATAGAAAGTAAGACAGCAAACTTTGTTAAGGTTTTGGGAGAGTCAAAAAGAATATCCTTGATCCCTCAAATATCCAAAGAATACAGAAAGCTATTAGCCGGCACTACAGGGTCCAGTGAAGTAATTATTACCTCGGCATTTCTTTTGTCAGATGAACAACTCGACAAAGTTACAGACTCTCTCAAAGAAAGATACGGAGACTTGCTTACAGTTGAGCAGGTAATCGATAAGAGTTTAATAGGTGGTTTTTCTATCAGATGCGGTGACGAAGTTACAGACTACAGCATCAAAGGAAAGCTTGAGAAATTAAGAAATCAAATTAAATAAAAAAATGGAAGAATTAAACCCATCCGAAATAAGTCAAGTTATCAAACAAAAGATTGATGCTCTTGATACAGCCTCCACCCCCAGCAACGAAGGAACAATAGTTTTCTTGGCAGACGGTATCGCAAGAATTCATGGTCTTGGTGAAGTCATGAATGGTGAGCTTATAGAATTTTCACACGGCGTTATGGGTATGGCCCTTAACCTTGAAGTAGATTCTGTAGGAGCCGTTATCTTAGGAGATTACAAGCTATTAGCAGAAGGCGGCTCGGCGAAATGTACCGGCAGAATTCTTGAAGTCCCAGTTGGCGAAGCACTCATGGGCAGAGTTGTTGATGCTCTTGGTACACCAATCGATGGAAAGGGCGAAGTTCAGACAGACTTAACGGCACCGGTTGAGAAAGTTGCCCCTGGAGTTATCTCTAGAAAGTCGGTAGACCAACCAGTTCAGTTGGGGATAAAGGCTGTAGATAGTATGGTTCCCATCGGTAGAGGTCAGCGCGAGTTGATCATCGGAGACAGGCAAACAGGCAAGACTGCGATCGCTATTGACGCGATTATTAATCAAAAAGATACGGGTGTTAAGTGTATTTATGTGGCAATTGGACAGAAACAATCTTCAATAGCCCAAGTTGTTAGAACACTTGAGCAATATGGTGCAATGGAAAACACCATTGTTGTCGCTGCAGGTGCGGCCGATCCAGCACCGATGCAGTATATTGCACCTTTTGCGGCTTGTTCAATGGGAGAATATTTTAGAGACAAGGGCGAGGACGCGTTAATTATTTATGATGACCTTTCAAAACAGGCAGTAGCTTACAGGCAAATGTCCTTACTTCTTAGAAGGCCTCCAGGAAGAGAAGCCTATCCAGGTGACGTTTTTTATCTTCACTCAAGACTTCTTGAGAGAGCAGCACGGGTTAATGAAGAATATGTAGAAAAGCAAACTAATGGTGAAGTTAAAGGAAAGACAGGATCACTAACTGCATTGCCAATTATCGAAACTCAGGCAGGCGACGTATCTGCTTTTGTACCTACAAACGTTATCTCCATAACAGATGGTCAGATTTTCCTTGAGTCATCTTTATTTAGCTCTGGATTGAAACCTGCAATGGACCCAGGAATCTCAGTTTCTAGGGTTGGTGGTGCCGCTCAGGTACCAATAATCAAAAAACTTGGTGGCGGTATTAAGACTGCACTAGCTCAATACAGAGAGTTAGAAGCATTTGCTCAGTTTGCATCAGACCTTGATGAGGCATCCAAGGAGCAACTTGAACACGGCGTTAGAGTGACCGAACTTACCAAACAAGATCAGTTTTCTCCAATGTCGGTCGCTGAGATGGGCTTAATGTTATTCACGGCCAATGAAGGCTACCTCATGAAAGTTGAAGTAGACAAGATAAGAGACTTTGAAAAAAGTCTTATCGCTTATATGAATTCAGAATACAAAGACTTGATGGATAAAGTATCTGCAACTGGTGAGTATGGCGATGATATACAAACCGCATTTAAGGAAGCCTTAGATAAGTTCATGGAAACCCAAACTTGGTAGGACCACATGGCTAATAGCAAAGAAATAAAAGTCCAAATTGCAAGCATAGGTAATACTCAAAAGATTACCAGTGCTATGGAAAAAGTAGCTGTTAGTAAAATGAAAAAAACTCAGGAAAAGATGCTTAAGGGCAGGCCATACAGAGATCGTATGTTAAGCGTTATAAGTCACTTGGCCAAAGGGCAGCCGGAGTATAAACCCAAGTATATGGAAGAAAGAGAAGCTAAAAAAATTGCCATAATAGTTATCAGCTCAGACAAAGGCTTGTGCGGCGGACTCAATGCAAATTTATTAAGGGACGTGACCCGCTTTGCTTCTGAGCAGGCTTCATCTGGAAAAGAAATCAGTTATTCTTTAATTGGAACTAAAGCCCAATCTTTTTTCAGGTCATTTGGTGGCAATGTGATTTCCGCTACAGAAAAGCTTGGCGATGACCCCTCCATTGAGCAGCTTGTAGGCTCAATGAAAATTTTACTAGATGCCTTTGGAGAAGGGGAGATCGATAAAGTTTATCTTGCCAGTAATAGCTTTGTTAATACCATGACCCAACAGCCTGAAATCAATCAACTTCTCCCGCTTAAAAAAATGGACGATGTTACCGAGGAGAGTTCAAGCAAAGATGCCCCAAGATGGGATTACATTTATGAACCCGATGACTCAAGAGTTTTATTGGATGGTTTGATGGAAAGATATATAGAGTCTCTTCTCTATCAGTCCGTGATAGAAAATATTGCGTGTGAGCAGGCAGCTAAGATGGTTGCTATGAAAAGCGCTACTGATAATGCAGGATCACTCATTGAAGAACTGCAACTTGTTTATAACAATGCCAGGCAGGCAGCAATCACTCAGGAAATATCTGAGATTGTTGCTGGAGCTGAAGCAATTTAATACTGGAAATAAATATGAGTAATGGAACGATAATACAAATAATTGGAGCTGTAATCGATGTCGAGTTTCCAAAAGAAAGCTTGCCTAAGATTTATGATGCTTTGACAGTAGACGAAAATGGACTTGTTTTAGAGGTTCAGCAGCAGCTAGGTGATGGAGTCGTAAGGACTATCGCCATGGGAGCTTCAGAAGGTTTAAAAAGAGGAGTTTCGGTAACTAACACTGAGAATCCGATATCAGTTCCTGTTGGAGAGGCTACTCTTGGAAGGATCATGAATGTATTAGGGGAGCCTATCGATGAAAAAGGTGCAGTGGAGGCTAAAACCACCATGCCAATTCATAGAAATCCACCTTCTTATGAAGATCAAGCGGAAACTGCCGAATTATTAGAAACAGGCATTAAAGTAATTGATTTGATATGCCCTTTTGCGAAAGGTGGAAAAGTTGGCTTATTCGGCGGAGCAGGTGTCGGTAAGACAGTTAACATCCAAGAACTTATCAGAAACATTGCTTATGAGCACAGTGGTTACTCAGTCTTTGCGGGAGTTGGAGAAAGAACACGTGAAGGTAACGATATGTATCACGAGATGATAGAGGGAGGCGTATTGGACAAGGTCGCATTGGTTTATGGGCAAATGAATGAGCCTCCTGGAAACAGATTGAGAGTAGCTTTGTCTGGTTTAACCATGGCTGAGAATTTTAGAGACGAAGGTAGGGATGTACTGCTATTTGTAGATAATATTTATCGATACACATTGGCTGGCACAGAGTGTTCTGCTTTGCTAGGGAGAATGCCATCTGCTGTTGGATATCAGCCTACACTGGCCGAAGAAATGGGTGTTTTGCAGGAACGAATTGCTTCAACAAAAACAGGCTCTATAACATCTGTTCAAGCAGTATACGTTCCGGCCGATGATTTAACTGACCCTTCGCCGGCTACAACCTTTGCTCATTTAGACGCAAACGTAGTTTTATCAAGGCAAATAGCTTCTCTGGGTATTTATCCCGCAGTTGATCCTCTTGATTCAAACAGCAGGCAACTAGAACCGGCTATTGTTGGACAAGAGCATTACGATGTTGCTAATGCCGTTAAACAACAACTCAATAGATATAAAGAGCTTAAGGATATAATCGCCATACTTGGAATGGATGAGCTGTCAGAAGATGATAAGTTGGTAGTAGCTAGAGCAAGAAAAATTGAAAGATTCCTATCTCAACCTTTCTTTGTAGCAGAAGTATTTACAAATGCTCCCGGAAAATATGTTCCGCTTAGCGAAACAATTAGAGGATTTAAAGGTATCGTTAACGGAGACTATGACGACATACCTGAACAGGCTTTTTATATGGCTGGAAATATAGACGAGGTTGTCGAAAAAGCTAAAACTGAGGCCGCTTAACCTATGTCTACTATCCAGTGCAATATAGTTAGTCCAGAAGGAGAACTTTTTTCTGGACCTGTAGAGCTATTGAGTGCTGAAGGTGGTGCAGGTGAAATTGCCATTACTCCGAGGCACGCTCCTCTTCTTACAAATTTAAAGCCCGGGCCGGTTAAGCTTGTTTTAGAGGGCGGCGAAGAAGAAATATTTTTTGCTTCAGGCGGCTTTCTTGAAGTTCAGCCAGGAGAGGTAACACTTTTAACGGATGTGGCCGAAAGAGCAGATGATATTGACTCTGCTGCAGCCGAAAGAGCAAAAGAATTAGCAGAGAGAGAACTAGAAGATCAAAAATCAGAAATGGATTATTCCTTGGCAACAGCACAACTAGCTGAAGCCGCCGCAAGACTAAAAGCCTTGCAGAAACTGCGCAAGAAGTAGTTAAATAAGGAAAACCACTTGGGGCGAATGCGCCATTGTTCCAATGAATATAGATTTTATAATTTTAGCTGCCGGAAAAGGTACAAGAATGGGAGGAAATTCTCCTAAGGTTCTGGCCAGTCTCGCTGGCAGGCCAATGATCCAGCATCTTATTCAAACAGTTGATTCCTTTCCAAGATCAAAAACCTCTGTAATTGTCGGCTACAAATCTAAAGAGGTTGAACAAAGTATTATTTCTACAAAAAAAATAAGCTTTATAAGTCAGAAGAACCAACTTGGGACCGCACACGCTGTAAAGCAGACTCTACCTTCTCTAAAAAAGAACTCCATTAGTGTCGTTCTCTATGGAGATGCGCCCCTCGTAAAAAAGAATACTTTAAATAAACTTATTAATTCCGCCGCTAAAGGAAAATTATCATTATTAACTTTCATAAAAGAAGATCCAATGGGATATGGAAGAATTATACGAGGCCCAAGGAACAGCGTTCAAAAAATCGTAGAACACAAAGATGCTTCAAGCTCGGAAAAAGAAATAAGCGAAGTCAATTCCGGAATACTGGCTATTAAGACTGACCTTTTACAAAAGTTTATTCCTAGCATCAAGAATAATAACGCAGCTAAAGAATATTACCTGACTGATTTAGTTGAGATAGCAAATAAGAACTCGGTAGGTGTGGTGGCAACCGTTTGTGATTCCCATGAAGTTGGCGGCGCCAATAATAAGAAGGAGTTGCATGACCTGGAAAGGCAGTGTCAAAGAAGACTGGGAGAAGACTTGCTACGTAAAGGTATATCTGTTGCGGATACATCAAGAATTGATATCAGAGGAGAAACCAAGATAGGTGAAAATTCATTCATTGATATTAATAATGTTTTTGAAGGCAGTAATGTTTTAGGAAAAAATGTTCAAGTAGGTCCTAATTGTTACATTGCCAATTCAACGATCAAAGACAATACCATCATCTATGCCAACACAGTCATAGAAGACTGCGTGGTTGGAAAAAACTGTAAGCTCGGACCTTTTGCAAGAATCAGGGGAGGCACTGAGTTAAACGAGGGTGCCGAGCTTGGCAATTTTGTAGAAGCCAACAGGAGCAATGTAGGAAAGAGCTCTAAGGCAAAACATTTAACATACCTAGGAGATGCTCAGTTGGGATCTAAAGTTAACGTAGGTGCTGGCACTATAACCTGTAATTACGATGGCAAGAATAAACATAAAACTACTATCAAAGATGGATCTTTTATAGGCTCCAATAGCTCTTTAGTCGCCCCTTTAACTTTGGGGGAGGGATCCTATACGGGCGCTGGTTCAGTAATTACAAAAGATGTACCCAAAGGTAAATTAGCTGTTGGCAGGGGAAAGCAGGTAAACTTGGATAGAAAGAAATAATTATGTGTGGAATTATTGGTGTTGCGTCTAGTAAACCTTCGGTAGACAAATTGCTGATAGGGCTATTACGCCAAGAATATAGAGGTTACGATTCAGCTGGACTAGCTATTTTCGACGAGGCTGAACAAATTCAGGTTTTTAAGAGCACGGGTAAGGTCGCCGAGCTCCAAAACTCGATTGATAACAACCCTGTCAATGGAAATACCGGCATAGCTCATACCAGATGGGCAACTCACGGCTTACCAACAGAAGCCAATGCTCACCCCCATCACTCAAATAATGAAGTCTTTGTCATACATAACGGCATAATAGAGAACCATCAAGAAATAAGAACCACCCTTAAAGCTCTTGGATATACATTCGAGTCTGAAACCGATACTGAGGTTATAGCTCATTTGATACATGCAAAAATGTCAGAGAATGATTTATCTTTGATGGAGGCACTAAAGATGGCGGTTAAGGACCTAAGAGGCGCTTACGCAATAGGCGCTGTTTGTGAAGCAGAGCCTGGTATGTTGGCCGCTGCAAGAAAAGGAAGTCCATTAGTGGTCGGTATCGGACACGGAGAAAATTTTATTGCCTCTGATCAACTGGCCCTGGCTGATTTTGCAGAAAACTTTGTATTTCTAGAGGAGGGCGATCTTGCTGAAATTACATCAACTTACATAAAATACTGGAACCTAAATGATGACGAAGTAGAAAGACCGGTCGTTGTGGCAAAGTCTTTAGGCGAAACAGTAGACAAGGGTGAATATAGACATTTCATGCTCAAAGAAATAAATGAGCAACCAGCTAAAATAAAAGGGCTTTTAGATGGCCAATTAACAGAATCAGGTGTTCAAGAAGAAATTTTCGGACCTAATGCACCTGAAATCTTTAAAAATGTTCAGGCAGTTCAAATTGTTGCATGTGGAACCAGTTTCCACGCAGGCACCGTGGCTAAGTATTGGCTTGAAGGCCTTGCTGGTTTGCCTTGTAGTGTTGAGGTTGCAAGTGAGTTTAGGTATAGAAATAAGGTTGTGGCACCGAATACTTTATTTATAACTATATCTCAGTCTGGAGAAACGGCTGACACTCTGGCCTGTTTGAGTGCTGCAAAAGATGCAGGCTATCTATCACGCTTAGGTATTTGCAATGTGCCTTCTAGCTCTTTGGCGCGTGAATCTGATTTAGTTTTCTTGACTAAAGCCGGACCAGAGATAGGTGTAGCGTCCACAAAAGCCTTTACAACTCAACTGGTAGGCTTGTTGATGTTGACTCTTATTCTGGGAAGATACCATGGCCTTTCATCTGCGGCTGAGAATACTATTAACAATTCGCTAAGGGCTTTGCCTGAATCCTTAGATGCCGTTATGTCGCTAGAAGATCAGATTATAGAGATGGCTGAGGACTTTGATTCTAAAGAACATGCTTTGTTTCTAGGAAGAGGAATTCATTACCCTGTTGCGATGGAAGGGGCCTTAAAGCTTAAAGAAATTTCTTACATTCATGCAGAAGCTTATCCAGCAGGGGAGCTGAAACATGGCCCACTCGCTCTTGTTGACTCGGAGATGCCTGTTGTAGCTGTTGCACCAAACGATGATTTATTAGAAAAACTTCAATCTAACTTGGAGGAAGTGCGAGCGAGAGGCGGTAAGCTGTATGTCTTTGGACATTCCGAAGCTCATCATAACGATGAGTCAATAACTAAGTTTATAGAGCTGCCTGAGATTCCTGAACTTATTGCACCTCTGATTTATTCTATACCGTTGCAGTTACTTGCATATCATGTCGCTATTCTAAAGGGCACTGATATTGACCAGCCAAGAAACTTGGCCAAGTCCGTCACCGTTGAATAAAAATGGATATTAGTTTTTTAGATAAATTCCTTCAGCAAACAAAAACCACAAACTTAAAAACAAAAGATCTTTATCCGGATTTAATAAATGACCTAGATGTCAAAGTGTCTTTTGGCATGGGAACACCTACACATGTTCCTTGGATATCTACTCTTGGACCGGGAATGTCTACCAGCAACGGTTATTACCCAGTTTATCTTTACTATAAAAAAGAAAATATCTTAATTCTTGCATACGGAATTAGTGAAACAGTAGATTATGAAGAACCTTGGACAAGAGAGATTGTAGACTCTAATCAAAAAATAAAAGATTTTTTGGATAAACCATTCAGGTATGGTGAATCTTATGTGTTCCAAACATACGTTCCAGAAATAACAGAAACCGAGGTCAAATATTTCAGAAACGAAAGAGAGATCTCAAAAGAAGATATCGCAAAAGATCTAAAAGATATCACTGACAAATACAAAGAGTGTTTAGATATTGAGGTTAAAGATGAAGGTTCAGACCTAAGCAAAGGTTTGTTCTATATGGAAAGTCAACTAGAAGATTTCATTATTCAAAACTGGAATGAGAGCGAATTTGGAAAGAAGTACGATTTAATAATTAAAGACGGTGAATTGGAAAGTCAGCAATACAGAACCGATATTGGTCCAATTGATATTCTAGCAACTGATAAAAATACAGGTGAGTATGTTGTTATTGAACTCAAAAGAAACCAAACGAGTGACCAGACAATAGGACAAATTGCACGGTACATGCAATGGGTGGAGGAAAATCTCAATAAGGGAGTTAAAGGAGTTATTGTTTGTGGCAAATGGGACGAAAAACTAGACTATGCAAGAAAAAGAATGGGAGATGTAGAAGTTCTTCTTTATGAAGTGAATTTTAGTCTTAAAGAATATAAGAAATGAATATTGGGTGGGGTAAGAACACTCCGTTACGGTAGAGTAATTTTGGATAATGGAGTTTTATGATTGAGTTTTTGTTAACTTGTATTCTGGTTACCTTGGTTTTTATAGGTTTACAGATTGAAGATCTCACAAAAAAAGACTACCAAGTTAGATCAGATTTTTGGGGATTTTTGAAGTATATCATTGGTTTTTCATTACTTATTTTTGGGGTACTTAAGTTAGTAAATTGGATTTTATTTTCATGAAAAAACCTCACTACCCAAAATCATTCGGTAACGGTGGAATAGTTTCCACATAGGGTTTTTACAAAGACCTGGAGAGATATGAAAAAAATAATTGCTCTTCTTTCACTGCTTCCCTTGTTATCTTGTTCTGCTCCAGAAGGAGTGGTAGAAAGTTTTTATGACAGTGGACAACTAGAAATGAAAACTACTTATATTGATGGTTATAAAAAATTTAAGGTTGAGACTTTTTCAAAAAATGGCAACTTAAAGGCAGTCGCAGATTGGAAAGACAATCAAATGAATGGTGATTATTTGGATTATCATGAAAACGGTAAGCTAAGAACAAAAACCACCATGATAGACAACAAGATGAATGGGAAAATTGAGACTTTTTATGAAAATGGGAAAATAGAATCTTCTGGAAATATCAAAGATGATGCTTATGAAGGTGAGGTTACTATATTTTCTGAGGATAAAAAATTGGAATATGCATACACAACTGCAGTTTACAAGAAAGGCAAGGCAAACGGTTTGAACATCAGTTATAGACAGGATGGAACAGAGCACTCTAGAAGATGCTTTCTTAAAGACAAAGAGGTAAGGTTGGAACTATGCGATTAAGCTTTACCCTTCAAAATAGATGAGCTGTTTAATTAAATATATCAAAAATTACATTACGTCTTTTATGATGTTTAGCATTGTTTTTACTTCTCAGATCTATGCAGACGAATTTAAAGTTGGTTTTGCTGAGCTTCCAATTACTCCCAATCTAATTGATGCATGGGAAGATATAAACAACGATGCTCAATTTGATCCAGATATCGACAAGTGGACTGATGTAAACGGCAACAACCAATTCGATGCTGTGTGGATGGCTGGTTTTCAAAATAAACGAGCTGCCCAAAGAGTTAAAGATGACCTCATGGTGGTAACTGCGGTGATTGACGACGGCCAGACTCGGATAGGAATTATAAGCGCTGACACTATTGGGCTAATGCGAAAATTTGTACTTAGTGTCCGTGAGGATGTTCCTGCAGAGTGGGGTCTAGATTACATCATGGTGCATGCAACACATAATCATGAGGGTCCAGATACTCAAGGTCTTTGGGGCCCAAGTTTTTTTAAAAGTGGTGTTGATGAAGTTTATATGGAGCAGCTTAAAAGAGATTTCATAAGCACATTAAAAATGGCTATAGATAATTTGGAGCCTGCAGAAATGAGTTTGGCTTTAATTCCGACTAATCCCCTCACGCCTATCAAAGATAAACGTAAACCCATCGTTATAGACGACGACATAAGAGCAATTTTGTTTAATCGCCCTGATGGCTCAATTATAGGCTCATTAATTAACTTTGGAATTCATGTCGAACTTGCATGGGATAAAAATCTAGAATTAACTGCTGATGTTGCAGGCTACTTAAGAAGAGGTATCAGTGAAGGCATTAATTATAATGATCAGCTTATTAAAGCTGGCCTTGGTGGAACCACTTTATGGCTTACAGGAAACATTGGAGGTTTGATGACATCAGGACCAACCGATTCAATTTATGATCCCGTTTTAAAAAAAATGCTCACTAAACCAAGTCATGCTAAAGCACGTGCATATGGATATAGCTTAGCAAGCAGTGTCATAGAGGCTTTTCATGCAGGTAATTTTAAGCAGTCTCCAAAGCCATCCATAGCTGTCTACTCTGCAGAAATAGAATTAGGTATAGAAAATTTCATGCTCTCATTAGGCACTTTGCTTGGCGTGATTGATACCGATCCTAAATTTAGCGTGATGCCACCATTTATACGTTATCTCAGTGAAGTGGCATTCATACAATTAGGAGATGCATCTATTACCGGCGTTCCTGGGGAACTCTATCCAGAAATTGCTGTTGGAGGCATAGAAAATCCTGTAGGCGCTGATTACGTCATAGTTCCACAAGAAGTTCCACATTTGCGAAGTCAATTTCCAGACAAACTAAATTTAATGGTGAATTTAGCAAATGATTCTATTGGTTACATCATTCCAAAAAGTGAATGGGATGAAGACGCTCCCTGGATCTACGGAGAGGATGAAGAAACTTATGGCGAGGTGGTATCTTTGGGTCCAAATACCGGACCTATAATTCATGAAAATCTTGTTAAGCTCATAGAAGAATCAAAAAATAAATAAAGACTGGATAATAACCGGTATATTTAAATCAAATATATAGTTTGCGCCAATAACACTGCTTTGATGTAGAATTATTTGAGGGAGAAAAAAGAGCGTGCAAACAACAACAGATAAGACTTCAGAGAGTTTAGAGCTACCCAAAGTGGATTGGCTGGACAGAGAGTCAAACCCAGAACAATTTTTTAAAGATCTTTCTTACGCATTGTCAGAATATGGATTTATGGTGCTAACTAATGCACCTGGGCTTTCTGATGAATTTCAGCAACGAGCTTTCAAGGAAGTTCGTGGCTTTTTTGATTCTCCTATGGACTTAAAAAAAACGGCTCATATATCTAATACTCCTTATTTTCGAGGGTACAGCTTGCCCACACCAGCTGATCGTGGGCACGGTCAAGTCATAGAAGCTTTTCAGTATGGATTTGAGCAAGAACCCTTGTGCGACTTCGATGATAAAACTAAACCAATTCATCATCGACTCTTTCGAGGCCCCAACACTTGGCCAGATGATAGTTCACTACCGGGCTTTCGACCTTTGATTGATGATTTGAATGGTCGTTATCACAAATTGACGCATGAATTGGGCGAGGCCATTGTAGAGTCTTTGGAGGAGGATGTTGCGTCATTTCGGGAGTATTTTGATTTTGAAAATCCGGACTTGGCCGCCAGCTTGAATCATAATTACAGCCTTCAAGCTTTTGCAGAAGAAGATCGTGCAAATGTTAAGGAAGAATATAAGAAATTCTCTAGTCGTAGAGTGGGTGCTCATATCGATGGACCTCCATTCATAGCGTTGTTGATCAACGACCGTCCTGGATTACAAGTAGTAGCTGGAGAAGGTCAGTGGATCGATGCCCCTGTAACATGTCAGACAGCACCTGGAGACTATCATGTACCTGTTATTCCAGGATCAGTCATAGTCAATACTGGTGGAACTTTAATGCACTTAAGCGAAGGAAGATATTCTGCTACTCTTCACCGAGTGAATACAACTTTGATACCTGATGGAGAAACGCGAGTTTCAATGCCTTACTTTTTATTACCTAAAATGGAAGGAGACCTGATACCTTTTGGCAAACCTGAAGCTAGTTTAGTTGGAGCAGCGGGTTATGAATCTGGACGCGACCGAGGTGCTAATGCTAGCGTTAATCGGATGGGCACCTTTCCCCAAGTTACAAGGCGATGGTGGACTGAAGAATACGAAGAGCTTCGTCAAAAACAGAGTGCCGAGGTAGAGGCTGAGACGCAGGCCGCTTTCAAATTGGCCAAAGAGCGGGGCGAACGTTTTAAACAGCAATCAGATTAAGCTTAATCTCTATGTCTGAGCATAAATTTAAATCAGGTGAAGATGGCGTAATAACTTATAAGTCTTCTAACCCCTTTGAATTTTTTCATATTTTGGCATCTCAGGAATGTGAAGAACAACATATGTTTGGGTCTCTAATTTTTCCTGATGAAAAGAAAGAAAAATATCCTTTGGTTATTTGTATGCATGGAAGCATGGGCTGGAGAGGCCATCACCACGAGCACTCAGTAAATTTTCTGAATAATGGTTTTGCCATTTTTAGAGTAAACAGTTTTGACGCTAGACAAGTCGTTTCTATTGTTGAGGATCAAATACAAGTGACATTAGCAACAGTTATGACCGATTGTTTTAATGCCTTAAAAATTCTATCGAAGCATCCAGATATAGATAGCTCGAAAATTTTTATTGCTGGCTGGAGCCTCGGAGGCAGCACGGCTATATATTCTGCTTGGGAACCGCTTGCAGAGAAATTAGCACCAGATGGTGAGAGGTTTGCTGGCCACTTAGCCTTTTATCCGGGTGCATTTATGTGGCCAGAAGAGATGCGATGGAGTAAATCACCAATCTTAACTCTCATAGGTGCCGATGACGATTACACACCCGCTGTTCTCATTGAGAAACTTTCACCAGCAATCAACCAAAATGGAGGTAACAGTAACTTAATTGTTTATGAAGGCGGTCATCATTCCTTTGATTCAATAGATCCGGTTGTTTATGTTCCTAATGCCATAGCTGTTGGGGGCAGACATACTTTTGTGGGAAAAGATGGACATCACTACCATGAAGATAAAGAAGGAAAGAGAACACCAATGGATGAGCCGCATGAAAGAACTAAGATTTTTAAAGATAGGGCTAAGATAGGCGCTCACCTGGGAAGAAACTGGAAAGCCAGAGAGGCTTCAATGAAAGATTCAATTGAGTTTCTTTTATCAAATACACCATCTGTATAGGGGCAACGGGGTAAATATGAGCAACTTTTCTAATTCGGAAAGAAAAAATTTGAGAACTCAGGCCCATCCATTAAAGCCAGTAGTCATGATTGGCCAGCTAGGCCTTACAGAGTCAGTGCTTAGTGAAATAGATATAGCCCTTAATGCTCATAAGCTGATAAAGGTAAGTATTAGGAGTGCCAACAAAGATGAACGTATCAAACAAGGAAAGAATATTGAAAATATTCTTGGTGCTGAGGTAATTAGCCAGATTGGGAGCATTACTGTTTTATATAGACCCGTATGAAAGAATCTAAAACTATAATTTTATTTGTATTTTTTAACTTAATAACTTAAAGTTCCTCGCCCTGTTCAAAATCATGAGATTAACGCAAGAATATTCAGACAAAACTGCCATTAGCTTATCAGCACTATGTTTAGTGCACTGTCTATTGGTACCCTCTTTTTTAGTTTTTCTGTCAGGCTATATATCACTTTCCTATAATAATGAACTTATACATTATGCAATTTTGTTTATAGCAATTCCCGTCAGTTTTTATGCTCTATTCACTGGCGTAAAAAACCATAAATCCTTCATTTATTTGTATGTTGGTTTGTCTGGCATTTTGGCCCTTCTTTTAGCCGTCACTCTTGGAGCTCAAATCTGGGGAGAAGCAGGTGAAAAGATCCTCACCACTATAGGTGCATTGTTGGTTGCTTTTTCACACTTTAAAAACTACAGACTTTGTAGGGAAATAGAGTGTGATGACTGTCACTAAAGACTAAAGACCAGATTATTCTTAATTACCCAAAACAATTAATTTGTTATCCTCTGCCTATAAAGGGAAATAACTTTAAGGGAGAAAAATGAGAAGAATAATAACCGGACATAATGAGTCAGGAAAATCAGTGGTTTCAATTGAAGGTCCGCCTTCTCGATCATTGGGCGAGGATGCGGGTGGATTGTATGAAATATGGAATACTGATGGAGAGGGCTTTGATACTAAGTCCACAGAAGATAGGGCAGATATAGATGTTGTTTTATCTCCATCTAAAGGCGGGACTAAAATTAGATACTTTCAAATAAATCCTATTCCAGAAGGTGTGCCACAAGAAGTAATAGAGGCCTCAACTGCAGCTGCATTTGAGAAAATGGGCGCCGCTCATCATCGCGTGGACACATCAAGAAATGCGGCAATGCATGAGACTGATACTATTGATTATATAATTCTATTAAAGGGAGATGTGAAGCTGATCCTTGATGAAGAGGAAATAAAGGTTAATCCTCACGATATTGTGGTTCAAAGAGGAACTAATCATGCTTGGGTCAATAATGGAACTGAGCCTGCTTTATTAATAGCTGTTTTAATTGATAGTAGTTTGGTTTAGTTAACTATGAGGCCTTAATTAGACCTTTAATTTTACTTCGGTAAAACCTCGAGACATTCTCTCAATTAATTCTTTTCTTAAGTTATCTGTAAAATTGAACTTAAAAAGAAGCTTTAAAACTGGAACTATTATTTCAACCATTAATACATTTTGCGCGATAAATTTAGGTGGTCTAGATTGTATTTCTTGAACTTTCGTGACTTCTTCTATTCTTTCTTTTTCAATTGCTTCAAAGGCTTTATCTAGAGATGAATTAGAAGGGTTACTATCCATCAAAGGAACAAGATGGTTAGCGCAAACCACTGCATCTCGTAAGGCAATATTTAATCCTTGCCCTCCAACGGCATTCATTGTGTGAGCCGCATCTCCTAGAAGAAGGGCACCCTTCTTGGACCATTTTTTTACTCTATCTAGAGTCATTTTTAAAATAAATGGATCAGAAATTGAATTTTCATCTAGACACTTTTGGAGATGATCTGCAAAGCCACTAGGGGATTTCTCTTTAATGTATTGTATCCATTGCTCCTTACCTTTCTTTTTTAACTCTCCATAGCTTCCGGCAGGAATTATCCATCCAACTTGTAATTTTTGGTCATAAACAGGCACAGCAACCAAAAAAGATTTAGGAAATAAGCTAAAAAAAGCCTGCGATCCAGGCAAGAATTTTTCTGGATATGGAATTTTAAACCATAAAACATCCGGCTGAAGTTTGTACTCTTTTACCTCAAAGTTTAGTTTTCTGCGCACCATGGAATTTCTACCGTCAAAGCCTATTACCACTTTTGCTTTGATGGATGCTTCTTTGTTACCATCGGTTATCACAACCCCATCAACCCGATCTTTGTTATAAATTAAATCTTGCGCTTTGTATCCTCTATAGAAGATAAAGTTATCAAAACCAGAAGCCTTTTCTATCAATTTCTCTAGTAGCTGCGGTTGAGAGACCCATCGAAATTCTCCTTCTTTTAGAAATTCAATTTCTGGATTGGCCGCTAATTGACCTTTATAAAAAAGATTCATCTCTTCAACCTTTCTGTAATCTACATCATCTAAATCAAAACCAATTTGTTCTAAGACTGCTTTTCCACTTGGCATTAACCCTTCGCCCCTAAATTCTTTTGAAAAGTCCTTTTGCCTTTCAATTAGTGCAGTGGACACCCCTCTAGAGGCTAGTATATTTGCCAAAGTAGCACCTCCGGGACCGCCTCCAATAATTGCAACGTCAACTTTTTCCATAACAAGTACTTTATAATAATTTCTTTCTAAATAGAGAATTTAATCGACTGAAACAATAGTGACTAAGTATTTAACAACCTTGTGTCTGATTGGCGGAGGCATTCTTCCTATCTTGGTTGATGTTAATACTTCGCATTTATTAAATCCCGACTGGGACTCTCATGCTAGAGTCCATGAAGCCTGGCGCCTCTCAACTAATTTTTTAGTTTTCTCTTTGGGAATCTTTTTATTGTGGTCTAAGAATAAAGAGATCCTTGCGGGCCTCTTGAGTCTCTGCATTCACTTGGGTTTTATAATAGCCGTGACCCTGATGCCTTTATATGGGGGAGAGCCTGTAGGCGAAGGTATACCAGAGCCTGAGATTTTGATGGTCCCTTTCAACGTATTCTTTTTTGGTTCTATGTTTCTTTTACAGGGTACAGTTATTTTTGTTTTATTTAAGAAAAAGAAATTCTCCCTTTCTAATGAATTGAAATAACTGTAGTTTTTAAAACTCGAAAATAAATAAAAAGATTACTGTGCATTGTTTTCGGCCTCTATCCAATCATCTATCAAATTTTCTAAAACAAACAAAGGCACTATTCCCTGGTCCAGTACTATGGAATGAAATTGCTTGAGATTGAATTTATCACCCATTTTATTTTTGGCTCTTTCTCTAAGCTCTAAGATTTTTATCATACCCATCTTGTAGCTAGTGGCTTGAGCAGGCCAAACTATATACCTTTCTATTTCAACCCTTACTTCTGTATCAGACATACCGGTAGTTTTTTTCATATAGTCCATGGCTTCTTCTCTAGTCCATTTTTTATAGTGCATCCCAGTATCGACCACCAACCTATTTGCTCTGAACATCTCACTTTGAAGAACTCCTAACTCATCGAAAAGATTTTTTGTCATACCTACTTCAACAGCTAATTGTTCGGAATATAGGGCCCACCCTTCAGTATAGGCTGATGTCCTGTAGCCTAATTTTCTATACAGAGTTAAATCTTCATTCTCTTGATTCAGCGCAATTTGGAAATGATGCCCGGGGACGGCTTCGTGAAATGTTAATGTCCTCATGCCAAATTTTGGCGTCTGTTTAATGTCATATAGGTTTGCATAAAAGACACCGGGTCGAGATCCATCAAGGCTTGGGGCTTGATAGTAGCCCCCAGCAGCAGTTTTTTCCGAATACTCTGGAACAGCCCTCACCTCAACAAGACTTACAGGAAATTTTTCAAAATAAGGCCTTACATCTTCTTCTGCCTCTTTTACCATCTGGTTGTAGTCTTTAATGACAATTTCTTTTCTGTCTGGAGTATCGGCATATAAAAACTGAGGATCTTCATTTAAATCATTCATCATCTCGCCAATTGGCTTATCTACCGTGTAACCCAGCTCCAGAAAAATATCTTTCATTCTATTTTCAATCCTGGCGACCTCTTTTAGTCCAATTTGATGTATCTCTTCCGCCGAATAGTCTGTAGTGGTATAAGATTTAAGCCTCAAGGCATAGAAAGCGTCTCCATCAGGAAGAGACCAAACGCCATGGTGTTGATTAGCGTTTTCATAATTTTCTAGCATGTAGTCTAAGATTAAACTGAACCCCGGTTTAACATTTAACTCAATAGTTCTACTTAAGTCCTCAGTGAGTTTATTTATTTTCTCAGACTCAAGATCTATTTCTTTTAATTTCTTTATATATACCTGCATCAAGGGATTTTCAGAATCTTGATAGGCTAGCTGTTCTTTGAGTTGTCGAATTACATGATCAAAAACATATACAGGAGCAAATATTCCTGATTTTTTTTGCTCTTCCAACCATAAAAGGTTTGCGCGAAGAGCATCGTCAAACATTTTCACCCTTTCAATGTAATCAGCAGCCTCTCTTTCATTTCTAATGGGATGGGTGTCCGTCATAAACTCTACAAGGTTTAAGTGATTGCCACTTATTTGATTAAACGGATAGGAGTGATATCTAAACCTTTCAAACCTTTCAATATCTATTTCAGTATCGAATACCGCTATCTCATGAGTAATTTTTTGATTTTTAGTTAAACTATCAACATCGTAATTTTTAAGAATTTTTAATCTTTCTAAATTTTCTAAGTAAGTTTTCCCCCCATCCTCAAGTGAAGAAATAGATAGTTTCTGATTATGTTTTGATATGAAATTAAATCCATCAAATATACCCAGGTACGTCATATATTCCGGGGAATCAATTACGCTCATAACTAATTCTTTGGCTAGATAGTGGTCTATTGAATAAGGTTTCTTAGAGAATAGATTCATCAGATAAAGTGAAGCAACAATCAGCAAGATCAAGACAAAGAATCCAAGATATTTGAGTGTTATTTTCATTTGTATCTCCTTTATATAGAAAGTTTTCTATATTTGAGCGCTCCCTCTATTTGCTGCTCAAAATTATTTGAGCGAGTTAAGCTAATTATTAGATTTATTATAGAATGAAAAGATTAACCCGATAATATATTTGAATTATGGAATTTTGGTTTTTAATAGTTAGTTCGGCCTTATCTTTTGTTGGCATGTTGTTCCATGGAATATTGGGCCAACAAAAATATATGGGGAATATTAATAATAGCGAATTACAGTCTCTGACTAAATCGCTCAGCCTAGTTAGTTGGCATGTTTTTACTATATTTCTTTTTGTGAGTTCAGTGACTTTATTTTATGTTGCATTTAATCCGGCAATATACATTGCCGTGTACCCCATAATTGGTATTAATGTCCTAGGCTCTATCCTATTTTTATTGCTTGGGCTTATCGGGCACAAACAATTATTAAGCATGCCCGGTGCTTATCTAATGGGCTTTACGGCATTATTCGCCTACTTGGGACTATAATAAATTATTCATTTTCTTAAAAAAATCTTAGCACGGAGGTGTTGTATGAAGTATTTAGCAATTTTGATTTTTTCTTTTTCAATGTCTTTAAAAGCAGATATCTATGAAATAAGAGACTATACAATTGCAGAGGAATGGTTCGATGCATATGTTTACTGGGCAGAAAATCATTTTATGCCTTATGGCAATGAGCGAATAGACATAATTGACTTTTGGGTCAGCACTGGAGAAGAGGCAATAGTCGAGGGCACAAATCCTATCGTATCACCTAATGGCCAGCCTAATGTGACTTGGGTAGCAAGGTACAAGAGCCGAGAGGATAGAGATGCATTTTTTGCTAACCTCGATGTTGATCCTGAGTGGGAAAAAGTCTGGGCTAAGCATCCCAATCCAGAAGCTTATGTGCACTCCAATGCAAGATTTTTTGGTTCAATAAAATGAGCCTTAAGGATCAGAACGATTAAAGTGATTTGTCCGGTTTGCTTGGGTTCCGACACTGAACTTTCTCATTTAATAGAAGGAAAAGAATATTTTAAATGTAACTTCTGTGATGTATTATTTTTAAGCCCTAAAGACCACTTAGACCCCTATGAAGAGAAAGATAGATATTCTCAGCACAAGAATGATATCTATGATCCTCAATATAGAAAATTTCTATCAGCTTTATATCGCCCACTAACCCAGAAGCTAAAGCCTGACATGAAGGGATTGGATTATGGATGTGGTCCTGGTCCTGCACTTGCTGAAATGTTTAGAGAGGATAACTACACTATAGATATATACGATCCTTATTTCTTTCCAGATAAATCTCTTCTAAATAAAAAGTATGACTTCATTGTGTGTACTGAGACGGCAGAGCACTTCTATGAACCTAATAAAGAATTCATGAGGCTTGATTCGCTCTTAGAGAAGGGAGGGTGGCTAGGGGTAATGACAAATTTCTATAACGATTCTATAGACTTTGAAGATTGGTATTATAGAAAAGACCCGACCCATGTAGTTTTTTATACAGAACAAACCTTGGAGGCTATTGCTTTAATGATGACCTGGAGTATAGAAATACCCGCTAATAATATTGTTTTATTTAAAAAATAATTGTGTTTGAATCTAGTTGCATAAACAACAAAGGGGATAAAAATGTTCAGTCATATAATGGTAGGGGCAAATGATATTGAGGAGTCTAAAAAATTCTACGACAGCACTTTAGGTGTATTGGGTGCGGAGCCGGGGGTGCTTTCTGTTAATCCTACGGGACATAAAAGGTATATGTATTTTTTAGACGGAAATGTATTTCTTATATCTGAACCTATAGATGATCAAGAAGCTACAATAGGTAATGGCAGCACTATAGGTTTTGCTGTTAAAAGTTCAGAACAGGGCGATGAATGGCATGAGGCTGGCTTAAATAGTGGGGGTACTACATGTGAAGACCCTCCTGGCATGAGGGAAGGCATGGGGATGAAGCTTTATCTTGCTTACCTAAGAGATCCTTCAGGAAACAAACTTTGCGGTATTCTTAATCTTTCATAATTGTCATGGAGTTAGATCTTGAAACGGCCAAGCTAAATTTCGAGACTCAAGGTAATAAAAATAACCCGCCCTTAGTGCTTTGGCATGGAGCGGGTTGCACCTTACGAATGTGGGATTTCGTTGTCAAAGAGTTAAAAAAAGAATTTTATACTATTGCCTTTGATGTTAGGGGAGCAGGAAAAAGCATAAATTTAGAGACAGACCAAGAATATTATTCCTTTGAGCAATATTCTCAAGACTTGAATGATATCCTGGACTTCTTATCTGTTGAAAAGGTTCATGTATGGAGCATGGCATGGGGGACAAGAGCTGCGATTGCTTATTCTTCTATGTTTCCTAATAAAGTTATTTCTGCAGTTTTTAGTGATGCCAGCATAGGCATTGCAGACATAGATGCTCAAAAATTTGGTTTAAAAGATGCTCTAAAAAAACAAGAAAAGGCAGGAATAGAAAAATTTAAAATGCCAGAAGCATGGAATATTCATTTAAACCAAGAAAGCGCTTCATTGTCCCTTCAGGCAGCTGGCAAGTTTGACCTGACTAAGGCAATAAAAAAAATAAGTTTTCCTTATTTGGTTATGACAGGTGACCATGATCCTAATTTACCCTCTAGCAAAGACATTGTTAAAAACTCAATATCTGGAGAGCTTAAAATATTAGAATGTGTTGGTCATGGCTCGGTACTTCAAAGACCAGACTTAACATTAGAATCTTTCTTAGAATGGCATAAACTAATTAAATCAAGAGATGCTAAAAGATAAAATAATTCTTATAACCGGTGCCGCAAGCGGTTTGGGCAAGGCCTGGGCAGAAAATTTTCATAAAGAAGGAGCGGTTGTATTTGCTTGTGACGTAAATGAAGAGGGCTTAAGAGATTTAGATAATATAGGTGTAAATACTAGAGTTACAGACGTGTCAGTTGCTCAAGAGGTAAGTTCATTTATTGATTATGCTATTCAAACTTCTGGCAGGGTCGATGTTTTATTTAACAACGCGGGCATGGGTTTTGGTCATAAGATGGATAGTTTTCCCGATGGATCATTCGAACATCACGTAGCAGTGCATCTTTTTGGCTCTGTATACGGCATGAGATACGCATTACCTATTATGCAAAAACAAGGATATGGAAGGATAATTAATACAATTTCCAGGAACGCTGAAACCGATGCAGAAACTACGTCCGCATACGCAGCTGCAAAGTCAGGTATATGGTCAGCGACAAGAGTAGCAGCCAAAGAAAACAGCGATTATGACATCCTCATTAACATGATCATCCCTGGTCCAACAAATACAAGTATCTGGGGCAAGGATATGCCTCATTTACAAAAACCCGAAGAAACTTTTCCTACCGCTAAATTGTTAGCCTCTTTAGGAAAGGGCGGTCCGACAGCAAAAGTTTATTGGGATGAGACAGAATACTCGATGTTCAACTCAGATAACGAAATATTAAAAAAGGATCGAGCGACTAGAAAAAAAAATAGGCCCTAAGACCTATTTTTTTACCGGCTTACTTAAAAATTAAAATTGATGGGCTTTAAATTTCAAAGTTCCTTCAACTAGGTCTACTTTTCCTTCAGCATAGATCATCCCACCATCTGAAAATGTATCTAGTGTGTACATATTTACTATCTTGCCTTCTCTCTTCCAAATTCCCTGAAGAGTAGCGGATACCATAACACCATCATTGTTTATTGATCTAACCTGACCATCAAAGTCACCTTGATTATTATCTCCTGATCTAGATCTGAAATTATGTGTTAAGTATACTTTTCCAAATCCCTCTCCAACAATCCCTTCTGATGTAATGGTGCTGTCATCATTCGTTGCATGCCACGAAGTTATTTTAAATTCTGCATCAAATGAATCTCCAACAACTTCCAGAGCAAATATACTCCCAGCGCTTGATAGCAATAATGAACACAAAGTAATTAAGCTTAATTTTTTTATTTGCATGTTTTTTCTCTTTTATTATTTAAGTTAGTTCAATCTAACTAAGACCTACTTTAATAAGTCTATTTTTTATACACAACAAAAAAATAGGCCCGAAGGCCTATTTTTTATTGATCTACGTTTTTATTTAGGTTCTGCGCTAGGTTGATAATCATAATACCCTTCTGTTGGTATCATGAGGTGAACATAAGGAGAGTCTTTAAACATGACGTAAGGAGCTCCCGTATTAAATTCAGTAGTTTGAGTATCTAAACTTTTAGGATCTCTAGGTAGAAGCATCAAATGAGGACCAGACTCAATAAAATGTATAGGATTTGAACCTTCTCTATCGCCCTCTGAATAAGCTCTAAAGTTGTCTACACCAGTATCTCCATGAAGCATCCATAGCCATCCGTCACTTTCCATATCAGGAATTGTGTTGTTCATATATGCATCCACCCAAGCTAGAGAAGCTGCATCTCCACAAGCTGGATTAGCATCATGAGGGGTATCAAAACCTCCTTCTGGCATAGGATTAAAAGCAACACAGACCCAGCCATTTGACCCTTCTTTTAGGATTTCTCCATCCGCTCCTCTTACGGTAGCAAAATCTCCGATAAAGTCAGGCGCTGCTGTTGAATATGCCCATATTTGCCATTCTGCTGAGGTATGCGCTACTGCAGGTTCTTTTGAGAACAACCCTGAACAAACTATGGCACTCAGAGCTATTGTAGTTAGGATTTTTTTAAACATTTTTACTCCAATGATTATTTTGATAAGGTTTAGTATATCTTTTCATATAACAAAGGAGAACATTATGAATTTTTTCAAGATTTTAATTACTACTCTGCTAGCAGTGTTATTTTCTTTATCAATTTTTGCCCATGATCCAAAAGGTGAATCTTTCACATTGTCAGGAAAAATAACTTCCGTAGAGCTAACTGATGGCGGAGGAACTATTACGGTTTCTTCTGAGGCCGGTAGGTACGGAAAAGTTTTTTTGACTTACAACGTAACCCTTAATCCCGCTCTTCCAGATCAAGGATACTTTTCAGGCAGGGGTGTTGGCTTCAATGACGGAGCACGACAAGCTGGTTCTAGACAAGGTGTTTTTAGACGAGAAGGCGCTATTATGAAATTTTGGTCATTAGATGACGTAACAGATGGCAATATGAACTATTGTGAAACCGTAATGAATTTGGAGACTGAAAGCGTCGAAATGACCTTTTATCCTTTTTAAATTTTATCATTAAAAAGACCCTCCTTTTTGGAGGGTTTTTTTGTCCTTAAGCTCAAGGAAATTGTTTAAACTGACAAGTAAGGAGAGGACCACTGACAAAGAGGGTCTGTTAATACAGTGATTCAAAAAAGATTTTTAGTTTTTTTATTTTTTATATTTATTATTGGTTGCAGCGAAACTAAAGTTGTAACTCTAGAGCATTTTAACGAAGAAAATGATGTCTTTGAGTCAGGTAAATCCTTAATGAGCTTATCGTTTGGGTTACATTTACTTGAAGAGGATAATCTTGATCAAAGTACTCTGTTAGTAAGTGTTCATGGCAGTGCCAGTAGAGGTTATGAGTGGATCTACCCACTTCAGGCTTTAAATAATGAAAAAAACTTAGTTTCTTTTTTTCGATGGAATGATAACGCATGTCCGGGTCCATCAATAATTTCTTTACTTGAACTTATAAAAGACAAACTTAATCAGAATCCCTACTTAAATCGGGTTGAATTGATCGGACACAGCTACGGAGGTGTTTTGGTAACTGATTTTTTAAAATTTTGGGACATAGAAGTGCCCTTACAGATTCACTCTGTTGCTGCACCCTTGAAGGGTTTGGGGGCATCCTCCTCATTATGTAACTATCAACCTCCTGCCAGCGTAGAAGAGGGTACAAGTCTTCATCAATGGAGAACAGTTCAGGAACTTGATGGCGCTTTTAATAACTTAGATTATGACCCGCAGGTAGTAGAAATCAGAGATAGTTTAGTTACCCGATTACCTGAGACATACAAAGGAAATAAATTAGGACACAATTGGTCTATTAGCTGGGTGGCAGATGAGATTAATAAGACTAGATAGAGGTATTTCTAGATACTAATATGCTTAATTTAGAAAATCTTTTACAGAAACATGATATCAATTATGGCTGGGTCATGGTTCTAGTGGTCTTTGTTTTAAGTGGTCTTGCTTTTGGTTCCTTGGCCTCAATTTCTGTATTTATGAAACCAGTTTCATTGGAATTTGGATGGTCTAGAGGCGAAACGTCCTTTGCGTATACTGTCGCTTCGTTTGCTTCAGCGGTATTTGGAGTAATCTGGGGACAAGTTGCAGATAAATATGGAACTAAATGGTTCGGATTTATCGGTGCAATTTGTATGAGCTTAACATTATTTAGTTTAAGTAGCTTAGACTCGATATTTCAATTTTATCTTTTTTATTTTCTGTTTGGGGCCATGGGAAGTGCACTATTGTTTTCACCTTTATATGCCAATGTTGGTTTTTGGTTTAGAGAGAACCCTGGACTTGCTCTTGGCTTAGCTGCCTCTGGAGGGGCTATTGGTCAAGCATTCATCCCTCATTTAAGTGGAATATTAATTGAGAGCTCAGGCTGGAAAGCTGCTTATATCAATTTGGCTGCTATTTATATCTTAATAGCCATCCCCATTTCTTTTTTGATAAAAGAATCTCCGTGGAGAATAAGCGCAAGATCAGATGATGCATCAGAAGATACTGATTTCCCTCTTTCTGAGAAAGAAGTAGTTGCCTGGATAAGCTGTGCTGTTATTTTTTGTTGCGTGTGCATGTCAATACCAATAATGCATTTAGTGCCCTTACTTACTGATAAAGAATTTTCTCTTGAGTTTGCTACCTCAGTTTTAATGGTACTGATGTTTTGCGGTGCCTTTGGAAGAATACTGGGAGGAATGTTGGGGGATCGCATTGGAGCCTTACCTGGCTATGCTTTAATGTCTCTAGGTCAGACAATTTTTGTAGTTTGGTTTCCTCATCTTATTTCACCTACTAGTATCTTCATTATGGCAGCCTTGTTTGGATTTACTTATTCAGGAGTTATGTCGAGTATTTTAGTTTGTACAAGGGTTATGGTTTCTGCAAAATTTGGGGCAAGAGCTATGAGCTTAACATCTTTTTTTGGGTGGATAGGAATGGGATTAGGGGGTTTCCTTGGGGGTTATTTCTTTGATATGTATGGAAACTATAATTGGGCATTCACTTTTGCAGGCTTAATGGGATTAATTAATCTGATCGTGCTTTCTCAATTTTGGTTACGCATTAGAAATGTTAAGAAATCTATAGTTTCAATATAAACGCGCTTATTTTTCGTAAAAGAGTATACTGCGTGCGCCTTTTGCGCAAAGCCAGATTTTTTTGGTAATTTTTATTATAGAGGCTTACCAAAATAACACATGTCATTTAATAATCTTGGTCTTTCTGAAGCACTTCTTAAATCTGTTCGGGAAAAGGGTTATACCAAACCTTCCGATATACAAAAAGAAGCTATCCCTGAAATTTTAAAAGGCAAAGATATTCTTGCTGGAGCCCAAACAGGAACTGGGAAAACAGCTGCTTTTGCACTGCCTCTTCTTAATATACTCCAAAATGCTAGCTCTAAAAGGAGAAGAATCCGAGTTCTCGTGCTTGTCCCCACTAGAGAGCTTGCTTCGCAGGTTGGAGAAAGCTTCAGGGAATATGGTAGCAATCTAAGATTTAAAACTTCTATTTTATATGGAGGTGTCAGCATTAATACTCAGATAGATAAATTAAGAAAAGGAATAGATATAGTCGTCGCTACACCCGGAAGACTCCTTGATCATCTTAATCAAAAGACAGTTAACCTTTCTGAGTTGGAAACATTTGTTCTGGATGAAGCAGACAGAATGCTGGATATGGGATTTATAAGGGATATAAAGAAGATATTAAAATATTTACCTGAAGAGAAACAGAACCTTCTGTTTTCAGCAACCTTTCCTAAAGAAATATTATCATTGGCAGACAGTTTGTTGAATTCTCCAAAGAGAATACAAGTACGCTCTAATAACTCTACTGCTGATAAAGTTATACAAGCTGTTTATCCTGTTGATAAATCCAGAAAGAGAGAATTATTAGCTCATTGCATTAAAGAAGAGCGGTGGTTTCAGGTGCTAGTTTTTTCAAGAACAAAGCATGGAGCTAATAAGCTAGCTCAACAATTAAAAAAAGAGGGAATAAATGCAGATGCTCTTCACGGAAATAAATCTCAGTCTCAAAGGACAAGAGCATTACAGGATTTTAAGGATGCAAAGACGCAAGTTTTAGTTGCCACTGACATAGCAGCCAGAGGGATAGATATAAATTTACTACCTCAGGTAGTTAACTTTGATCTTCCTTATGTACCTGAAGATTATATTCATAGAATTGGAAGAACCGCTAGAGCCGGACAGGAAGGTAAGGCAATTTCTTTGGTCAGCGCCGATGAACACAAGTTGTTGTTTGATATTGAGAAACTTTTGAAGTCTGCCATACCTAGAGAAATCATAGATGGATTTGAGCCAGAACAGAATCTCAAGACAGAGGCACCTAAATCAAGACCCAACAGAAGAAAAAGACCACCCAGAAGCTCTAGAAAAGCACAAAAATCTAGAAGTTCCAAGAGTTCAGAGCAATCTAACACATCAAAAGCCAGACCTTCATGGAGAAAAAAAAGAAATAAAAGTAATACTGCAAAAAATAGACATTCATCCTAAGTTTATTTTTTTACTTAAACTCCTAATGTATTATGAATTTTAAATGGCAAGATGAATACTAAACCAGCCAAAACAAAAATAAATCTTTTAAGCCTCAGCAAGCAAGAGCTGGCAGACTTTTTTGTCTCTATCGGTGAAAAACCTTTCAGGGCTACACAGATAATTAAATGGATCCATCAAAGAGGAGTTTCAGATATCTCGCTAATGACGGATTTATCTAAAGACCTTAGAGAAAAGCTATTAAAGGAATGTGAAATCAGAGCTCCTGAAATTGAGCGAGAGGAATATTCAGAGGATGGGACAAAGAAATGGATCATTAAGGTTGGCGAAAAAGATTTAATTGAGATGGTTTTGATACCTGAGAACGATAGATCTACTCTATGTGTGTCTTCTCAGGCTGGATGTGCAGTTGACTGCAGCTTTTGTGCGACAGGAAAACAAGGTTTTTCAAGGAATCTTGGCCTTGATGAAATAATAGGTCAGGTCTGGATCGCAGCTAATTCTTTTGGTCTTCCAAGAGAATCAGCTTCTAGAAATATCACTAATGTTGTAATGATGGGCATGGGAGAGCCACTTCTAAATTTTATACCTGTAGTAGAGGCTATGAAATTGATGATGGATGACAATGCATATGGCCTTTCTAAAAGGAAAGTGACTCTTAGTACTTCGGGAATAGTCCCAAAAATAGATGAGTTAAGTAAAGTTAGTGATGTCGCTTTAACAATATCCCTTCATGCACCAAATGATCAACTAAGAAATGAACTCGTTCCCATCAATAAAAAGTACCCCATTCAAGAACTTTTGGACTCTGTAAAACGATATGTAGCTTCTTGTGATGATAAAAGAGTCACTACAATTGAATATATTCTCATTGATGGCATTAATGATGATTTAAGCCATGCCGAGGAACTTAGTGTGCTACTAGAACAATTACCCAGCAAAATAAACTTAATTCCCTTTAATGCATTTGAAGGTTCAAACTACCTGAAACCCTCTGGGAATAGAGTAAAGAGATTTCAAGAATATCTCAAAAATAAAGGCTACGTAACTACAATCCGTTCAACAAGAGGGGACGATATCATGGCTGCCTGCGGTCAGTTAGTAGGTCAAGTAAATGATAAGACCCGAAGAAAGGAAAGGGCACAAAAAAACAAAATACAGATCAAGGCAATATAGTGGTCAGTCACGTTGCAATAATAGGTGCTGGAGTATCTGGCTTGACGGCCGGGTATGCCCTAAGAAAGATTGGCATAAAAGTTGATTTGTATGAAAAGTCTAAATCTGTGATTGAATTTGGTGCCGGTATTACACTCTCCAAGAATGCAACATCTTTGCTAGAAGAACTCGGATTGATGAATGTAATTGCAGAGAAGGGTTATCGACCAATGGGCTCTTATATTCGAGACTTTAAAAATGCCAAAATTGTCAGCAGCATGGAATTTGATGAAAATTTCATAACTATAGATCGCAGAGTTCTAGTAGAACAATTATCAAATAAATTCCTTGAGATGGAGGGTAATATTTATTTTGGTAGAGACATTCAGTCATTAAATTCATCTACGGGACAAGTTAAAATTTCTGACCACAGTTATAAAACCTATGACCTAATATTAGTATGTGATGGGATCAAATCATCTTTTAGGAAAAAGTACTTTGACACTAGTGAGCCCGTTTTTACTAACTATGTAGCTTGGAGAGGAATGGTAGAAACAAAAAATCTTCCTGCACATAATGGCAACGAAAAAGTAAATGTATACTACGGGCCAGGATCTCATTGTGTTCACTATCCTACAGGCCATAAGAACCTTATAAATTTTGTTGCTATTGAATATAACGACAAATGGCTCGAAGAGTCTTGGAGAATAGAAGGAGAAAGAGAAGAATTGAAGAAATCTTTCAAAGGCTGGAATCCAAAGCTCCTTTCTATGCTAATGTCTTCTAAAGAATTATATAAATGGGGGATATTTGATAGGCCTATGCCCAAAACTTTATATAAGGGAAAGTGTGTTCTATTAGGTGACGCCGCTCATCCAATGGTGCCTTTCTTGGGGCAGGGTGGATGTCTTGCTATTGAAGATGCTTACTGCCTGATGTCTCTACTAAAAGATAGTGAAGATCTCTTAGCATCTCTGGAGACATATAACAGCATTAGAAATAGCAGGGCTAATTGGATACAGAAAAGATCAAAAATCCAAGGCAGATTTAATCATATATCCAATCCGTTTATGGTGGCTCTTAGAAATTCCATTACAAAGTTAATGATGAAAAGGAGTGTTAATAAGATTCATTCATATAATCTTATATATGAGCTTTCTAGAGTTAATAACACTTAAATGAAAAAGACACCTTTCGGAACAACAATAGCTTATGGATTCCCTGCAATCGGTGCAGGATACATGTATCTATTGATGAGCTTATACGTTATGAAATTCTCTACAGATGTATTGCTCATTGCTCCTGCTGTGATGGGTGTAATCTTTAGTATTTCAAGAATCTGGGATGCTGTCTCAGATCCCATTGCAGGCTATTTAAGCGACAGAACTACATTTAAATTTGGTAGACGAAGGACCTGGATGCTAATTAGCTTTATTCCAATATCTCTAGGTTTCTTGGCAGTCTTTTCCCCTCCTGAATCAATACAAGGCCAATCCCTTGATCTGTGGATGATGATTGCAATCTTAAGTTTTTACTCTGCTATAACCCTCCTTAATGTTCCTCATATGGCCCTAGGAGCAGAGCTATCTGAGGACTATCACGAAAGAACCAGACTTTTTGGAGTAAGGCATATAGGGTTTACCTTAGGTTCTATTCTTGCCTTGGTTTCTATGAGCCTATTAATTAGCGAAGAAAACAAACCAGAAGGTAATGTTAGAGAACTGGCAAGTAACCTGGCTTTCTTTGCTATAGCGGCAATGTCTTTAATGATATTTTATGCAGTTTCAAGGCTTAAAGAAAATCCAGAATTTCAGAATAGAGTAAACAAAAATCCATTTAAGGCTTTCAGGGATGTGTGGGTTAATCCGCATGCGAGAATACTAATTGCAGTTCTATTTATTGAAAATATTGGCGGAGCAGTGATTGGCGTACTCACACTTTATGTAACTCAATATGTCGTAGAAGCTCCTGCTTGGGCTCCTTTGATAATTTTTGCCTATATGCTCCCATCTGCTTTGTCAGTTCCTCTTTGGATACCACTATCTCGGAGATTTGGAAAAATCAATTTATGGGTATTCAGCCTTGCCTTTACTGGCATATCTTTTGGAGGAATATTTATTATTCCTTTTTTAGACTCTATTAACGATAGACTCATTATTATGTTCGCAGGAGCATTCTTGGGTGGTATGGCTGCCGGTTGCGGGGGTGCAATTGGCCCCTCTGTGAAAGGCGATGTTATAGACTATGATGAATATTTAACCGGGGAAAGAAAAGAGGGCTCTTATTTTGCAGCACTTAATTTCGTTTTTAAAACAGCAACTGGAATAATGCTTCTTGTAACAGGATTTGTTCTCCAGTTTTCGGGTTTCATACCAAATCAACCTCAAACTATGGAAGTAAAAGTAGCCCTAATCAGTTTGTATGGTTTAGTTCCTTTAGTCTTTTACAGTCTGGGTGCATACCTCTTGTATAAGAAGTTTACGTTTGGAGAAGAAGAACATGCTGCTATAAAAGAACAGATTCAAGGAAGAATTTAGGTAAGCTCCAAGGTCAAGAGTTTTCAGCTATAAAACACTCAATTTGATTTTCGATTTCATCGGCATGTGTCGCGTGCATCATATGGTCCCCTTCCTTCACAATATATAAGGAGGACCCTTGAATCTTATTCTTTACAAATTCTGCATGCTCTATATCAACATTCCTATCTTCATCTCCATGAATAATTAAGGTAGGAACAGAAATATTTTCGTAAGGAATTTTCAGACTAGTAAACTCCTTATAGTCATTTTTGATTCCCTGCCTTCTTCTGCTTATAGGCCATATAGACCAAATGGTACTTTTGAGCTTTTTAATATTTTCTTCTTTTGATAATAGTCTAGACCTATTATTTTTATTAGGAAGCATGGACGAAGCCAATCTATCATTACCAAAGAAAGTGACAAAAGAAAGTTGGATAAAAAGGTTTATATCCCAGGAATTAATTAATGCTTCATCTTCTTTATGAAAGTCTCGAGAGTGAGTAACTGCTTCAAATAATATTAACCCTAAAGTGCTTTCTGGATACTTGGCTGCAAAGTGCATTGCAGAGGGACCTCCGCCTGATACACCCATAATAAATACCTTCTCTATTTCCATTGAATCAATTAAGGCTTTGAAACATTCAGCTTGCTCAGCTGGACTTCTTCCAGAGGTAATGTCAGTACCAAGATAACCTGGTCTTGATGGCGCTAATATACTGTAGTTTTTACCTGCTTCAATACTTTGATCATAACCTCCAGGAGAGCCATGGATATACAAAAGCACAGGCCCAGTATCACCTTTTCCTACATATTGAACCCAGCCTAGATAAGTAATGATTTGTCTGGCCCCCCGCCTTAATTTAATTAAGGTAAAACATTTATAGAAAAGATAGGGAATAAATCCTAAGACCTTTATAGCGTTATAAGGATAAAAATAAAAAAATACTATAAAGAAAATTAATATTAGAAAAATTACTAATAATAAGGAACTGAAAGTCATCAGCTTTTAAGGTTTTAAGATACCTATAGACTCTTTTTTTGGATCGAATTCTGCTGGGGATACGCTAGAACCATCATGCCCTCCGAGACTTCCAAAGGGGCTAAACCCCAGGATATTTTTTTGTTTGTCGGTTATTTTATCTAATACTTCATCTCTAATACTATAAGGATGATTTTCTTGTGATCTAACCCAAGGCTGTAAGAAAGCTGTTGAGATATTACTTCTAATTGAACCAGATCTATTAAGACCATTGCCATGCCAGAGTCTGCCTTCCCAAACAATAGCAGTTCCTTTGGGGGCATTTAAAGAAACGGCTTTTTTCTGGATTTCCTCAGCATTTGCTGTTCTGTAATCAACAGTAGGCCATTTATGTGATCCCGGTATAAGCCTTGTACCTCCATTTTCAGGAGAATTATCTGAAATTAGATACATAACATTTGCCATAAAAGGGAAATCCATTGGGTGTGGTACCAAGGGCCATTGATCTTGATGTAAAGCCATTCTTTCATTACCGCTACCGTTCATATGGGCTCCCATTGAGCACAGACAAACTCTTTCCCCAATGATATGTTGTATTAGAGGTAATATTTTTGGATGATCTATTAATTTTAAAAAGCAGTCTCCTTTATTGATCAAGTTCCAAACAAGTCTGCTGACCTTCTCTTCTTCAGAAGATTGAACACCAAAACCCTCATCTCCTCGAACTTTCGAGCCAACTTTATATTTCTCTTCACCTAAGAATTGTTCATTTAACCTTCTATCCATTTCCTCAACTTCGTCTTCATTTAAGACATTTGCAATTAAGGCCATTCCGTATTTATCCAGATGATTTTTTGCTTCCTCAGTGTCCTCTGTTAAGGGCGGATAGTCCAAAGTTTCTAGTTCCATTCATCAAATATTAGCACGAAAGAATTGACTACTGTAATTTCTAAAGCAGTCAAAACTGGAAAAGTCTTAAATATAAAAAAGTAGGATTCAGTTATAATTAATTTTCTGAGTTTAAACTGCGCGATGAACAATAATATATACCTACAAGGAAATTACGCACCCGTAAGAAATGAGATTAGTGAACAGAGATTGAAGGTCACAGGAAATATCCCAAAAGATCTTTCGGGTCTTTTCCTCAGAAATGGGCCTAATCCTCTGTCGGTCTTAAATGAAGAGACCCATCATTGGTTTATGGGGCAGGGAATGCTCCATGGTATTAGATTAGATTCTGGCAATGCCCTCTGGTATAAAAATAAATCAGTAGACGGCAATCAATCCGTAGCAAATACAAGTGTCATATCTCACGCAGGAAAAATTTATGCAATCGTAGAGGCAGGATCCTATCCAGTTGAGATTGATGAAGAGCTAAACTCTCTAGAGACAAAACCTTTTTATGGTAATAAGAATGAAGGTTTTACAGCACATCCAAAACTTGATCCCAGAACAGGTGAACTTCATGCAATGTGCTATGACTACGCCAATAAGTTTGACACAATCGATTATGTTGTAATTGATAAAAACGGATCACATAAAAAGACTCAAACTATTCCATTTGAATCAAGATCAATGCTTCATGAGTGCGCAATTACAGAAAATTATGTATTAGTATTAGATCTATCCGTTACCTTTAGCCTAGAAAAGCTTGGAAGTGGTTATTTTCCTTTTTCATGGAATGATGAGCATCAATCCAGGATAGGTTTGCTAGATAGAAATGATGAATCAAAAGACGTCAAATGGTTTGAGATAGACAGGACATATTTTTTTCATACTTTTAATGCTTATGAAGACCATAATGGAAATGTTGTAGTCTCAGCAACAGCTTACGACAGATTATTTGACAAAGATTGGAATGGTCCTTTTACGGAATCTCCTCCTAATCTTACTAGATGGGTCCTAGATCTAAAATCAGGCAATGCTCAATCCTCAAAACTTGACGAACGATCCGTAGAGTTTCCCAGAATTCATCCAAATTTTATAACTAGATCAAATCAATTTGGTTACGCATTAGCTTCTTCAAATACTCAACAACCGGATTTTAAGGAGATAATTAAGTATGATTTTGTTAATGATTCTTCTGAAGTTTATCAGTATGGCCCTGGAAATTTTGGAGCTGAACCAGTATTCGTTGCTGCGGATGGAGGGACTGGCGAAGATGAGGGCTATCTTCTTTCACTTGTCTATAATCATGAAACAGATAAAAGTGATCTTATAATCTTAAATGCACAGGAACCTAGTTCAGGGCCTATGGCTACGGTGCACCTACCACAGAGAGTTCCTTTTGGATTTCATGGGGACTGGATAAGCATTTAACTATCAAAGGGGAGAATAAAGCATGCCAGAAATGACATTATTAGGTTGGTTCCATACTATCTTGGGGATCTTGGCTGTTTCAACTGGATTTTATACTTTATATAAGTATCGCATCATATCTACTAAAGAGAGTTCAGGAAGATTATATGTTCTAGTGACTCTCCTTGTTGCAGGGTCTGCTCTAGGTATTTATAACCAGGGGGGTTTTGGAGTTGCGCATGTATTAGCCGTCCTAACTCTAATTGCTCTTTCTGGGGGATACATTATGGAGAAATATAAGTGGTTTGGTTCTTTCTCGAAATACTTCCAAGCCTTAGGCTACACCTCAACATTACTTTTCCATATGATACCTGCAATAACAGATTTTTTAAGAAGGCTTCCTGTTGGAGATCCATTCATAGACTCCTTTGAAGATCCGCTCCTACTAAATTTTCATTTCGCATTTTTGATTGTTTATGTTGTCGGTATTATTGTCCAAATGTTTTGGTTAAAAAGACAGATCATTCAAATATAATAAAAAACCTATGACAGTGGTTAGAGTTTGCTCTAACTTTTATAATTTAAAGAAATAAAAGGGAAGAAATATGGAAACAGTTTTAGTTACTGGAGGAACAGGGTTTATCGGCTTGCATTGCCTTCAACAGCTATTAGATAAGGGCTATAAGGTGAGAACAACTATAAGGTCTGAATCAAGAAAACAAGAAGTTTTGGATGCAATGAATAAGCATTCATCAAATGTCGAAAATTTAGAGTTCTTTATGGCTGACTTATTGAATGATGAAGGCTGGAAAGAAGCTGTTGAAGGATCGGATTTTGTTTTGCATGTTGCTTCACCTTTCTTTCTTGGTGAACCAGAGAATGAAGATGTTTTCATAAAACCTGCAGTTGAAGGGACCCTCAGAGTTTTGAGTGCATGTGCAGAAGCAGAAGTCAAAAAGGTTGTTTTAACATCATCTTTCGCAGCAGTTGGTTACGGCCATCCTAGAAATAAAGAAAATTATGATGAGGAAGACTGGTCAAGCGTGGATGGCGTAATAAGCCCTTATGCTAAAAGCAAAACGCTAGCAGAAAAGGCTGCATGGGACTTTGTTAATAATCTTGAAGATTCTAAGAAATTTAGTCTAACGGTTATTAATCCAGTCGCTGTTACTGGCCCAATGCTTACAGATGATATTGGTAGCTCTAATGATTTTTTACTTAAACTTATTTCTGGTTCAATGCCAGCATGCCCAAAGATACATATGGGTTATATCGATGTTAGAGATGTTGCCAAGGCTCATATATATTCTATGACTGAAGAGAGGACTGATGGGGAGAGAATTATAGTTAGTGAAAAAGAAATGTTTTTTGCTGAAGTCGGACGAACTCTGAACGAAGCTGGTTTTAAGAAATCACCTACTAAAGAAATGCCAAACTTCCTTGTAAAAATAATGTCTTTATTTGTTGGTGAACTTAAAGGCCTTTTACCTGCACTTAGTAGAAAAGGGGATATTGATAAATCAAAGGCTAAAAGCTTTTTTGATTGGAATTATATTTCAACTGAGCAGTCGGTGACTGAGACAGCTCAACAGTTACAAGATATGGGGTTAACAAAATAACTATGCAACAAAGAGCTTTTAAACCTTTTGGATCTATTAGCGCTTTGACACTGGGAGGCGGGGGATTAGGTCAGGTTTGGGGACAAACAACTAGAGAAGAAGCTATAGCAACTGTTAATCTAGCTTTAGAAAGAGGAATAAATCACATCGATGTTGCTCCTATGTATGGCAATGGCGAGGCAGAAAGTGTTATTGGAGAGGTTTTTCAAGGTAAAGAATTTGATGGCGTCAAAATAACTACTAAATGCAGATTGGGGACATTGCTGGATGAGGAGGTTTATGACCACTTAAACTCATCTCTTACGAAAAGCCTAGATCGTCTAAATATGGAAAGAGTTGATCTTTTTCTTTTACATACTCAATTAAGACAAGATAATTTTCAGTTACTCACCTTAAATGAATATAGAGAAAAAGTTACCACTTCGTTATCTTGTTATTTTAATGCTGTAATCCCTGCTTTTGAGAAATTAAAGTCAGAAGGCAAAATAGGCAGTTGGGGTATCGGCGGACTAGGTCAAAATAAAGCCATAATTGAAGCAATAAATTATGAAATACCTCCCGAAGCTATCCAATGTGTTGTTAATCCATTGAATTCTGCTGGCGCTATCGCCTACGTAGATAATGACTATAATCCAAGCCAAATACTTCAAGAATGTCAAAATGCAGACATACCCATTCTAGGCATCAGGGCGGTTCAGGCAGGCGCTTTAACTTCTGAGATGGACAGAATGCCACATGAATCTGGAAGAGATATCAAAGATTTTGAAGACTATGATAGAGCCGGGCCCTTTAGAATTTTGGCAAAAGAGTGGGATACCACTCCTTCGCTTCTCGCACATAGATACGCCTTAACTGCCCAGAAAGTTTCTTCTGTGATACTGGGAGTAAAAAACAGGTCTGAACTATTAGAATGTCTTGAGGCCGAAGAAATCGGAAAGTTGGAAGATGATCAAATTGACAAAATAGATGAAGTTTTAACTGGTTAAAGAATGTTTTAAGCTATTCTTTCAAATAGAACCTACTAACTTGTCAGAAAATTCATCGACTGCTGCCCAGTCAGTAAATTCATATTCACCAGATAAATCAGTTGGACCATTTCCAATCCACATAATTAGACGAATCATATGTTTGTCTATAAAGCCATATTTACTATAGTTAATTTTTCCTGCAAAAACGCCAATCCTTTTTGGCTTCCACTCGGATTTAGAGAGAAACTTTTGAATATAAGGATTAGTATCAGGAGTATTCTTATCTTGCTTCCTGGCAACCACATTCACACTAAAGAAAGAGCTATCTTTTGATTCTAGAAGCTGGAGGTTCTGATTTATAAATTCATAAACTTTAGGATTATGCTTGCCGTATCTTATGCTTGCCCCAATTATTATCCTGTCAAATGAATCTAGATTATAAATATTAGCATCAGCAATCGTAGCTATGTCTGCTTCGCCTGATTTTTCTATCCTTTCTGATATCCTCTTGCAGATCTTGTAAGTATGTCCATCAGTCGAACTATAAAGAATAAGAACTTTCAGCATTACACTTTATTAATTCAGCTCCATTTTGCAGATGGAGGCATAGACATGAGAATTGCATCTGTATTGCCACCTGTTTTTATACCAAAGGCAGTACCCCTATCCCAGAGTAGATTAAACTCAACATAACGACCTCTTTTGACAAGCTGCAGCTCTTTCTCTTGATTGCTCCAGCTTTCATTCTTTAGGTTTCTTACGATAGTAGTGATGGCTTGGAATGTTGATAAACCGACTTCTTTTATGAAATCAAAATCTTTTTTCCAGTCATCTGTTTTCAGATGATCTATAAAAATACCTCCTTCACCTCTAGCTTCCGATCGGTGGGGTAGATAAAAATATTCATCGCAAGCTTTTTTATACCTCTCATAATATTCAGGATGCGCTGAGTCACAGGCTTCTTTCATGCAATTATGGAAGAATTCTATTTCTTTATGTGGTTTGATTGTTGGAGTTAGATCTCCCCCGCCACCAAACCAGGAGTCACCTGTCACTATAAATCTTGTATTGAAATGGAAAGCTGGGATTTTAGGAGAATGCATATGTGCAACAAGACTAATACCACTTGCCCAATAGTTAGGCGTCTCTTCGGTACCTTTAACTTCTGATTTGAAGTCATTATCAAACTCCCCTGATACCGTAGATATGTTTACTCCTACCTTTTCAAATATGTCACCCTTCATGAGGCTTATTTCACCACCGCCTTCATATTTATGATCCCATTTTGTTCTCTCAAAACTGGTACCATCTATAATTTCAAATTCCTTACAGAATTTATCTCTTAGCTCTTTGAACCAAGAGGAGGTGAGTGATTTTTTTTCTTCAATATCCATTTAGATCTTAAAAAGCTTCCCTGATCCTTGTCACAAATTCCTTAACATTATTTTGCGGGGTAGTTTTCAGAACACCATGCCCTAGGCCACATACCCATCCGAGTCTATCTTCTGGACTTAAATCTGACAGTTGAAGAATATAGTCTTCTAATTTTGGCAAGAATTCTTTACTAGGCAGCGTAAGTAAATGCTCGCTAAAATTTCCTTGTATAAAGCCATCACCTGTTTTATTAAAAAAATCTCTCAGATCAATATTAGAATCTAACCCCATCCCTGCAAGTTTTATGCCTTGATTATTTTTATTTGCAATAACAGTTTCATAATTCACACCATCTTTTGCGTAGTAACCTACCTTATTAGGGAAATCTTTAGCCAAAGAATTGAACGTTTTATCTAAGTAAAAATTTAAATCTTCTTTGGCTAATTGGTGAGCTGCAGAGTCAAAAATCATTACTATTTCGGCACCAGCATCAAGTTGTAATTTAACGTTCTCTTTCAAAAGAGGAAGAATGACATTGTCTAGTAAACCCAACTGAAAATTATTTAGAGAAATATTTCTTAAATCTTTATCCACATGGCAAGCATAGGCAATTAAGGTCCAAGGACCACCTACAAAGCCAATAAGAGACTTGTCACTAGGCAGTCTTTCTAATGTTCTTTCTATAGCTTCTCCTTGGAAATCCATAAAATTTATTGGGTCGGAGTTTGTGAGCAGACTAGCGGCATTTTCTTCATTGAGATGAAGTCCAAACTGAGGTCCTGGGCTATATGACAGATCCATGCCAAGAGCTTCAAGAGGAAATAAAATATCGCTAAAAAGAATTGCGACATCAAAATCGAATTCATTTATTGGACCCATTGCTGTTTCTGCTGCAAGACTTGGTTTTTTGCAGAGTTCTTCAAAAGTGTAGTCTTTTTTTAAATTCTGATAATGATCGTGATATCTTCCGGCTTGTCGCATTAGCCATATAGGAGGACAAGCTTGAGGCTTTCTTTCTATGGCATTTATAAATTTGGTATTTGACAAGACAGTTTATCGATTTAACTTATTTGCTATTTCATTGGCTGCATAGGTCAAAACGCAATCAGCACCTGCGCGTTTAAAGCTAAGTAACGATTCCATCAACACATCTTCAACTAGCCATTCATTTTGAATTGCCGCTTTGAGCATCGCATACTCACCGCTTACTTGGTAAGCAAATGTAGGAACCCTAAAAGTTTCTTTTACAGCTTTTATTACATCTAAATAGGGCATTCCAGGTTTAACCATAACTATATCTGCACCTTCTTCGAGATCCATTCTTACCTCATGGAGAGCCTCATCAATATTGGCAGGAGACATTTGATAAGTATCTTTACTTCCCACACCTAAATTTGAAGAAGAACCAACGGCATCTCTAAAGGGGCCGTAGAACTTAGAGCTATATTTCGCAGCATAAGAAAGAATAATGGTGTTAACAAACCCATTCTCTTCGAGAGAACTTCTAATGCTTGCTATTCTTCCATCCATCATGTCCGACGGAGCAACCATATCTGCTCCAGCTTTAGCTAGGGTCATTGCTTGAGCGGTAAGTGAGGCAAGACTTTTATCATTATCCACATAGCCTGATTCATTTAGCAAACCATCATGTCCATGAGATGTGTATGGATCAAGTGCAACATCTGCAATAACGGTTAGATCGGTGCTATTTTTAATTTGCTTTATAGCTTCGCAAACTAAGTTATCTTCATTTAAGGATTCAGTCCCATTGTCGTCCTTTTTCTTAGGATCAATTACAGGAAAGACAGCGACAGCATTAATTTTATTATTTTGAATTCTCTCTAATTCAGAATCTAGTGCATTAAGGCCATATCTCTTTATATCGGGCAAAGAATTTATAGCTTCAGAGCCATCAAGTCCTTCTTTTACGAATATTGGTTGAATTAAGTCGTTAACCGTAAGGTTATTTTCAGCAACTAGGCTTCTAATAGAAGAGGTAAATCTATTTCGCCTTAATCTTGAATGAGGGAATTTTCTCGATACGTTCATACTAATTGAAAAAAAAGGTAATTATACCTCACGCTAAAGGTGTGTCTTATTTTATCTTCTTACTTATTTCTTCTTTCCAGCTCTCATAACTTAGAAATGCATATGTATCAGGCACTTCTGCTTGAATGATATCTAGAGTCTTTCCAAGGCCACATGCATGATTCCTATTTAAAATTTCTGGAAATTGCCTCGTTACTAATTTGAAAGAACTAGCACTCATCCAGTAAAAATATTCACAATCCTTTAGTCTACTTGAAATCTCAAGAGGTCTTAATTTGTATGTTACAAGAAGTTCTTTAGAATCTTCAAGATTATCTGCATGTGAAATTTTAAGCCAATCAACTTCCCTAAAAGGACTTTCTTCAGGCGAGTTATTTTCCCCAAGGCTGTCTGAAGAACCATTAACCCAATAACCTTTTTTTGCTAAAGACTTCCAAGTATCTATACCGCTTGTCCAAATAATATTAGATTCATCTATTAAATTCCCTTCGCTTAAAGCATTTGAACGGCTGACATAAATCCCTTTATTTTCAATGGTTCTAATATATGCACTAGCTTCAGAGATGGGTTCTCTACTAAAAAATTTTTGTTCCTCTATATTTTTTGGAAAAAAGTTCTCTTCATTCACGGAAGAAAAATAGTCCTTATTAGTATTTGTAGTGAAAGATCTTACTGAAATCTCCTTGCCTTCTTCGGTTTCTCCTTTAACTGTGAGTATATTTCCACCTTTAATTAATTCATTACTGACCCCAATTTTTTGATGGCAGCCACCTCCGTAAGATTTCAATATCCTTCTCTCTGACTCTACTGCGCTGAAGTCATTTTCATTGGAGATAGTGGCAATAATCTTTTTTATGATCTCATCATTTTGTCTGCCTTCTATGGCCAATGCTCCTTGGGCAGCTGCACAAGGGTTTTGAGAAATAGGCAGTATCATCCAGTTTAGAGATTCAACTATTTCAAATAATTCTTCTTTTTCTTCTTTAAATTCATCTCCTTTATTTTCAATAAATCTGTCTATTGCTGCTTTCGCTATAACAAGTGCATCTTCTTTACCGGCAAGAAGTTTTTTTAATCTAGTATGAATATTTCCCCTCACATCTTTGAAGGAAATGTTTGCCTCAAAAGGAAGAGCAAAAGGCAAAAAACTGGAAAGGTTTTTTTCTCTTCTTGGAGAAGAACTAAGTACAACAAGGTCTTTCTTTAACATGCTATCTTTTTTTAAAAAGATCATATCTCGCATATCAGCTCTTTCTATAGTCCCAACTATCTCAGTACCTTCCTCAAGTTCTACAGGAAGATCTTTCCAGGAGTGAACGGCAATGTCTGCATATTTAGAAAGCAGGTCATTTCTTATGTCGTTTGTAAAAACACCAATATCTGGCATTTTATTCAGTGGCGTATTTAAATCCTCGTCGCCTAATGTACTTTTAAAGATATGTTCTATCTCAATATCAGGAAAAGATTCTGATATTTTTTTTGCTACAAGAAAAGCTTGAATTCTTGCGAGAGGACTTTTCCTTGAAACTATTTTTAAGGTTTTCAATTTAAACTTAAATGAGAATTGTTCTTAATAAACGACGCACAGATTTATTGTTTTACAATGCTTTCCGCGTCAACCTTAATTATATTAACTTTTATTAATAATTAATTCATGAACTATAAAAAATTCTTTTCTGACGAACTAATATCACTCAAATCACAAGGTCTCTACAGAAAATTTAGAGCTATCAACCGCAATAAGTCTAGTTTCCCTAAAGCCACAGAACGGTTCGAAGGAAAACAAAGAGAAGTGGAAGTATGGTGCAGCAATGACTACTTAAATCTAAGTCAACATCCTGAAGTAACCAAGACTTCTGTTGAAGTTATCAGTGAACTCGGAACAGGTTCCGGTGGAACAAGAAATATATCTGGAACTTCCACATATCATGTTGACCTCGAAGCTTTATTAGCCGATCTTCATAGCAAAGAAGCTGCCTTGCTTTTCCCTTCTGCTTATACCGCGAATCAATCTACTTTGTGGACTCTGTGTAAAAATTTGGAGGGAGTAGAAATTTTTTCTGATGAACTTAATCATGCTTCGCTCATTCAAGGTATTAAAAATGCAAATGTAGAATGTCATGTCTTCAGACATAACGATACAGAACATTTAGAAGAACTCATAAACAACGCAAATGCTGACTCACCAAAAATTATAGTTTTCGAATCTCTTTATTCTATGGAAGGTCTCAGGTCACCACTTCAAAAGATCATAGAGATAGCAAAAAAGTACAATGCTTTGACATATTTAGACGAAGTACACTCAGTAGGTCTATATGGACCTGAGGGGAGGGGTATAACGGCTGAAAAGGGTCTAGAAGATGGTATCGACATCATCAACGGAACTCTTTCAAAGGCATTTGGACAGATGGGAGGGTATGTAGCTGCTAATTCGGATATTATTGATTATATTAGGAGTTTTGCTCCTGGTTTTATTTTCACTTCTTCAATGAATCCTTCTATAGCAGCTGCGTCGATTACAAGTATCAAAATAGCCATGGCCTCTGAAGATCTCAGAGATAATATTAGGATCAATTCCGATCGTATTAGACTTGGTTTGAGAGACCTCCAAATTCCTTTTCTAGAAAACGATAGTCACATAATTCCAATACACCTATACGATCCTAGGTTATGTAAAGAGGCTGCTAATCTTCTCTTAGAGAAGCATGGTATTTATATTCAGCCTATCTTCTATCCTACTGTACCTAAAGGAGATGAAAGATTTAGAGTCACAATAACACCTCGTCATGATGCTAGCGACATTCAACACTTTTTAGACGCTCTTGATGATGTATGGACAATTATGGATCTTAAGAGAGATAATTCTGCAGAAGCAGAAAAGCCAATTGTAGCTAGAATTTATTAGTTAGAGATCTCCATCTACTCTTACTTCGCTCTGGTTGATACTAAACTGTTCGCCATATCTAGCCTCAAGCTTTTTCTGATTTTCAGAAATAACTTCTACGGGGTCTAAATCTAAAGCCATACATGCAGTTACCCAATACCACATAACGTCTCCGAGTTCTCTTTTCATATGAAAAATATTGTCTGCATCAGCAGGCTTACCCTGAAGAATCATTTTCTTAACTATCTCAACAAATTCTCCTGTTTCGCTCCCTAAGCCAAGTGCAGCAGTCAGTAAACGAGGTACATCAATAGGTGAATTATCTTGTATTTCTTCAAGAGATTTTTTTAGATCCTCTATTTTTAAACTAGGATCGCTAGTAACCTTTGTTACAAAATCACAATAAGTTTCAAAGAATTTATCTGCATTATTCATCCTTTAATGATACCTAAAGAATAGGATATTAATAGAGACTTTAAATAATTTTGCGTACGGGTAAAAAATTTTTAATTTAAACTCAATTACTCAAGATTGAATCTTAATTCTTAGTTAAAATATAACAGTGGATGTATCTGAAATTTTTGAAAGTCTAAATGAACCTCAAAGGAATGCCGTAACTTCAGACTCAAAGAATTTATTGGTTCTTGCTGGAGCAGGTTCTGGAAAAACCAGAGTTATTGCTCATAGAGTAGCTTGGCTCATTAAGGCTGAGAACATTAATCCACATTCTATTTTGACGGTAACTTTTACAAACAAAGCCTCTAGAGAAATGCGAGGTAGGATTGAAGATATTGTTCAAGAAGAGATGGGAAATTTCTGGTGCGGAACCTTTCATGGCATATCTCATAGATTATTAAGAACTCATTGGGAAGAGGCAGGTCTTAGGAAGGAATTTGCAATCCTAGATTCTGAAGATCAGTACAGAGTGATTAAAAGGGTCATTAAATCCATGGGTTTAGATGATACTAAATGGCCACCCCGTCAAGTTCAGTGGTTTATAAATAAACAAAAAGATGAATGCAGGCGATCAAAAGATGTGGAAGTTGCAGATGATTATTTTGCAGAGAAAATGGCTGAAATTTATAAAGTTTATGAAGATTTATGTGAACGTGAAAGTTTAGTAGATTTCGGAGAGCTTTTATTGAGGGTTTACATTTTACTCAAGACTAACGACGAGGTACTAACTCATTATCAAAGAAGATTCAGTCATATTTTGGTAGATGAGTTTCAAGATACGAATGAGGTTCAATATCAATTTTTAGGATTGTTGGCGAATGGGGGTGCTAACTTCATGTCTGTTGGAGATGATGATCAATCAATTTATGGCTGGAGAGGTGCCAAGAGTGAAAACATCAATAGATTCACAAAGGATTATGAGAAGACCGAGGTAATAAGACTTGAACAGAATTATAGATCCACATCAGTAATTTTAAACGCCGCAAATGCTGTTATTAAGAACAATCAAGGGCGAATGGGCAAGGAGCTCTGGACTGATCAAAAAGAAGGAGAGCCTATTTCCGTTTACTCAGCCTACAACGAAGATGATGAAGCAAGATATGTTGTCGGGAGTATTCAGAACTGGGTTAATCAAGGTAGAAACCTTGACGAGGTGGCTATTCTTTATAGATCTAATGCTCAATCCAGAGTATTGGAAGAAGCAATTCTAAGAGAAGCTCTGCCTTATAAGATATACGGGGGGTTAAGGTTTTACGAAAGGGCAGAGATAAAAAATGCCATGAGTTATTTAAGACTTATTTATGGAAGAGAGGATGATGCTGCATTCGAGAGAGTGATAAACATTCCCCCTCGAGGAATCGGTGCTAAAACGATTGATATTATTAGGGCAAAGGCAGCTGAGAAAAGTATTTCATTATGGAAGGCGTGTGAAGAATTAATAGATATTGAGGGTTTCACTCCAAGGGCCTCCCAAGCCATTCAAGGTTTTATGTCTAGTTTTAATTTACTTGAAGAAGACACGAAAGACTTACAACTGAGAGATATTGTTGATATGGCAATAGAAAGAAGTGGACTGATTCAATATCACAAGAAAGAGGCAGGAGAAAAAGGAAGAACCCGAGTTGAGAATCTATCGGAATTAGTTGGGGCAGCAAGAGATTTTGAGCCCGATTCTTTTGAAGAAATAGAAGAGAGTGCTTTAAAGAAGTTTATTGATCATGCTGCTCTTGATGCAGGAGAAACCCAAGCATCTGATCATGAATCAGCTATACAGCTCATGACATTGCATTCAGCAAAAGGTTTAGAGTTTCCTTTAGTGTTCGTTACTGGATTTGAAGAAGGGTTATTTCCTCACAAACTATCTATTGAAGATCCAAATCAGCTTCAAGAAGAAAGACGACTATGCTACGTCGGCATGACTAGATCTATGGAAAAGCTCTATATAACTCATGCTGAAATGAGGAACTTATATGGCTCGGAAAACTTTAACCCTGTCTCAAGGTTTTTAAGGGAGATACCGGATGAACTAACATTAGAAGTAAGGACTGGAGGGAATGTTTCAAGATCATCTAAATTTCCTTCAAAAAAAATGTCTGCAGAAGTCCCGAACACCGAGTTTAAATTAGGTCAAAGAGTTCTGCATGAAGCCTTCGGAGAGGGGGTTATTCTGAATTACGAAGGGCAGGGGTCAAACGCAAGGGTGGAAGTAAATTTTGATTCCAGTCAAACTAAGTGGTTAATGGTTACTTACGCTAAACTGCAACAAATATGAGAAAGGTAAAAAGAATGAAACAATTATTAATTATCGCTTTAACTTTATTATTTATTTCTTGCACAGAAGTTGAGGAGTTGGAGCGGGAAGCTCAGAGTTGTTTTTCAAATGGCAGTGCAAGTTATAAGTGGACCATGGTAACAACATGGCCCAAGAACTTTCCAGGATTGGGCATGGGTCCAGAAAATTTTTCTAAGTATGTTGATGAAATGACTTGTGGAAGAATGAAAATAAAAGTTTATGGTGCGGGAGAATTTGTTCCAGCACTGGGTGTCTTTGATGCAGTTTCACAAGGTAATGTGCAGCTTGGGCATGGAGCATCTTATTATTGGACCGGAAAAGTAAAATCTTCCCAATTTTTTACGGCCGTTCCATTTGGCTTAACTGCTCAGGAGATGAACGGATGGCTAAACTATGGAGGTGGAATGGAGCTATGGGAGGAGGCCTATGCGCCTTTTAATCTTATACCACTTGCAGGAGGGAACTCAGGAGTTCAAATGGCTGGATGGTTTAAAAAGCAAATTAACTCTCTAGATGATCTAAAAGGCTTAAAGATGAGAATACCTGGATTAGCTGGTGAGGTCTTCACAAGAGCAGGTGCAGAAACAGTTACTCTTCCAGGTAATGAGATTTTTTTATCCTTACAACAGGGAGTTGTTGATGCTGCAGAATGGGTGGGGCCATACAATGACCTTACTTTTGGATTCCATCAAGTTGCTGATTATTACTACTACCCTGGATGGCACGAACCAGGATCAACCCTAGAAATTATAATCAATAAAGAGGCTTATGAAGCTTTACCGGATGATCTTAAAGCCGTAATCAAATATGCAGCTAAGTCAGCCAATCAAGAGATGCTTGATGAATATACCGCAAGAAATAATAAAGCGCTCACTGAATTAATCGAGAAGCATAATGTAGATCTGAGAAAGCTTCCTGATAGTGTCTTAATAGAACTAAAAAGAATCACCGATGATGTAATGCAAGATTTTATTCAAGACGATCCTATGGCTCAAAAAGTTTATAAATCATATACAGAGTTTAAAGAACAAGTCATTAACTATCATAGAATCTCTGAGAAGGCGTATATAGACACAAGAGAGTTAGATTGAGGAATCTGGAAGTAAAAGATTTAGGTCTTATTGAATATCATGAAGCCTTACGGCTCATGACCGCTACAACACAACAAAAAAAGGGTGATGAAATTGATGAGGTTTGGTTAGCTGAGCATAATCCTGTTTATACGCTGGGGCACGCTGCAAAAGAAGAGAATATCTTCTTAAAAAATGATATCCCCATCATAAGATCAGATCGAGGAGGCCAAGTGACCTATCATAGCCATGGACAGTTAATGATCTACTTCTTGTTAAATCTAAGAAGGCTCAGATGGGGACCAAAAAAACTAATTTGTGAACTTGAGCAGCTAATAATAGATCTCCTTTCGCATTATGGAATTTCATCAAAAAGAATATCTGGAGCTCCAGGAATTTACGTTGAAAACAAAAAGATCGCTTCAGTAGGGCTTAAAATTACGAAAGGCCATTGTTATCACGGAATAAGTCTAAATGTTGATATGGATACTAAACCTTTTGAAAATATTATAACTTGTGGCATCGAGTCACTTGAAGTGACTCAGGTAAGTGATATTGCAGACATCTCGATGAACCAGATAAAAGTTGATCTAATCAAGATACTCAAATTGCGTAACTCCGAAGCAGCCTAATGAATAATTTGATCCCTACTAAGACCATTAAGGATAATGGAGTAATCGCTATCAAAAATGGAATAAAACCTAATCCTAATAAACTAGTACCTATTGAAAGAAAGCCTACCTGGCTAAGGGTTAAATCTCAAAACTCAGCTAAATATAGAGAGTTAAAGAATATTGTTAGCTATAAGAAATTACATACAGTATGTGAAGAAGCAATGTGTCCAAATATTCAAGAATGCTGGAGTCACGGAACGGCTACTTTTATGTTGCTTGGATCTGTTTGCACCAGAGCATGTAAATTCTGTGCAGTAGATACAGGCAACCCTAAGGGCAAGTTAGATAGAGAAGAACCTCAAAAAGTTGCTAATTCAATAGCTCATATGAATCTAAAGTACGCGGTACTAACCTCAGTAAATAGAGATGATTTGCATGATGGAGGTGCAGAACACTTTTCTGAAACCATAAAGTCAATTAAAGAAAAAGCACCAAAAGTTATTATTGAGGCATTGGTTCCAGATTTCCTGGGAAAGACAGAATCAATCGAAACACTTATGGATTCAAATTTAGAGGTTTTTGCACAGAACCTTGAGACGGTCAAAAGGTTAACAAAGGAAGTGAGAGATCCGAGGGCAGGATATGAACAAACACTAAATGTTTTGTCTTATGCAAAAGAATACAACCCTTTAGTTATAACTAAAACAAGCTTAATGCTAGGTTTGGGTGAGACCGAGAAAGAGATAAGAGAATCATTTTTTGATATTAAAGACTCGGGGGTCGATGTATTAACATTGGGTCAATATATGAGACCTACCATAAATCATTTACCTGTCGTGAAGTGGTACTCACCTCAAGAATTCAAATACTATAAAGATTTGGCATTAGATTTTGGTTTTTTAGAAGTAGCTTCTGGACCTATGGTCAGATCTTCTTATAGGGCAGATAGAATTGCCCACCTTGTCTCAGGCTAGCTTCCATAAACGGCTCGCGGGAGAGCAGTAACCAGTTCCGGGAATATAGCTAGGCCAATTAAGACAGCTAATTGTATTACGATAAAAGGAATTACTCCTCTATAGATATCTTTAGTTGCAAGACTATCGGGTGCTACTCCTCTCAAATAGAAGAGAGCAAAGCCAAATGGTGGAGTTAGGAATGAAGTTTGAAGATTTATGGCAATCATTATTCCTAACCATATGGGGTCAACGCCTAGCATTAATAATGCAGGGCCAACTATTGGGACGACCACTAAAGTTATTTGAATAAAATCTAAAATAAATCCCAGCAGAAATATTATTATCATTACAACAAACACAGCACCAAAAGCTCCGCCAGGTAATTCTGTAAATATGCTAGTTATAAGGTCATCACCTCCAAACCCTCTAAAGACTAACGAAAATATGGATGAACCAAGTAAAATCATGAAGACCATGGCGGTAATTTCGGTGGTCGTCTCAACGGCCTCAGTTAGATTTTTTCTTGTTAAGCTGGTTTTACTAACTGCAAGCAGAATAGCTCCAAGAGCTCCAACACCGGCAGCTTCAGTTGGTGTCGCAATCCCCAGAAGAATGGAACCTAAGACCGATGAAATAAGAATAAAAGGTGGAAGAAGTGAAAATAACATTATCTTCCATCTGCCTGAAGCTATAGTCGTTTCATGAGCCGGAGCCATTTTTGGAGAAAAATGTGCCCTGACTATTACGTATAGCGCGTAACAAAATACTAATATTATTCCCGGAACAATTGCTCCCATAAATAGATCACCAACAGAAACTGTTCTAGCAGAAAAATTTCCAATACTTAATTGAGATTGTTGATAAGCAGATGAGAGAACATCTCCTAAAATGACAAGAGCTATTGAAGGAGGAATAATTTGACCTAATGTTCCGGTAGCACATATCGTACCTGCGGCAAGACTTGGATCGTATTGTCTAGATAACATTATAGGTAATGAAATTAATCCCATTGCAATTACGGTTGCTCCTACTATCCCGGTACTTGCTGCTATAAGTGCACCTACGAATATTACTGATATAGCCAAACTACCTTTAAACCCTCCTATTACTTCTGCCATATTGCTCAACAGGTCTTGAGCTAAGTTAGATTTTTCAAGAAGAACGCCCATAAAAACAAAGAGAGGTATTGCAACCAATGTCATATTGGTCATATCTCCATATAGTCTGTTTGGTATAGCACCCAGGAAAGCACTTTCAAATGTTCCAGTTAAGACTCCTATTCCGGCAAAGATAAGTGCAGTACCGGCAAGTGAGAATGCAACTGGAAATCCTGCAAGAAGAATTAGGCATATTACGCCAAACATCAATAAAGGTATAAACTCAACCATTCTTAAGTGTGATGTAAGATTTGAATATTTCAGAAAGGCTTTGCAGTGCTAACAATAATGCAACGGCAATCAGTAAGGACTTTTGCAGAAATACGAACGGCAGTCCGTCAGGTTCGGGAGAGACCTCCATTATCCTCCATGAGAATTCAACATAACCCCAAGAGTAAAAGAGTATTGTCCAGCATACAGGCTGTAAGAAAATGAGATTGCCTAATAAGTCTACGATAGCCTTTTTTGAATCAGAAAAATTTCTATAAAAAATATCAACACGGACATGTGCACCTCGCTTTAGAGCAAATGCCGAACCCAATAAAAATAAAGCTCCATGAAGATATAGCACTACATCTTGTAATAATACTGAACCCATATCTAGGCCGTATCTCATCACAACAACAACACATGTCACTAAAACCATTACTGCGACAAACCAAGAACAAATTTTTCCTGTTACTTCAGAGAAGTTATCTAAATAATTACTAATGCTTTCCAAGGTAAATCTATTTTTTGTTAGTGTGAATTTGAATTATAATTGAGGAGAGGTATATATGAACTTACAATTTACAGAAGAAGAATTAAATTTTCAAAAAGAAGTTAAAGATTGGATCAAAGATAATTATCCTGAGGACATGAAAGAGAGGCTGATGAACTCTCCTAATGGACATGTTACTAAAGAAGAGCATGTGCAATGGCAGCAAGCACTTTTCGCCAAAGGTTGGGCGGGTATAAATTGGCCTAAAGAATATGGCGGTGCCTCTTTTTCGGCCTCACAAAAATATTTATTTAGTAAAGAAATGGCAGCTGCTCGAGCCCCTGGATTCACTGCTTTTGGTATCTCTATGGTTGCCCCTGTAATTATGGCATTCGGGTCTGATGAACAAAAAGCTAAATATCTTCCAGATATACTCTCTTCAAAGGTATGGTGGTGTCAGGGATATTCTGAGCCGGGCTCAGGTTCTGATTTAGCTTCTCTTAAAACTAAAGCTGAAGATAAAGGAGATCACTATTTAGTGAATGGTGCAAAGACATGGACAACCATGGCACAACATGCGGATATGATTTTTTGTCTTGTTAGAACAAGCCAAGAAGATATAAGGCAAAAAGGTATTTCTTTCTTATTAATGGATATGCATTCAGATGGTATAGAGGTTCAACCTATAAATACTTTAGATAACACTCCCATAGGACATCACGAAGTAAACACTGTCTTTTTTGAAGACGTCAAAGTACCTAAAGAGAATCTTATTGGAGAAGAGGGTAAAGGCTGGACTTATGCAAAGTACTTACTTGAGTTTGAAAGAGGGAATGGATACTCTTCTGAGCTTCACCAACAACTGCAACAAATTAAGAAGAAGGCAGAGACAGAGGATGTTAGTGGTTCCAAGCTATCCGAAGATCAAAATTTTAGGGAATCTGTTGCTGAGATTGAAATTCAAATTAACGCAATGGAAGCTACAGAACTAAGAATATTGGGCAGTTTAACCGCAGGCCAAAATGTTGGACCGGAATCCTCTTTGCTCAAAACAAGAGGTACTGAGATTGGACAGGCGATAACAGAATTAGCTGTTGAGTTAGTCGGTTACTACGGAATCCCTTTTAATAATCCAGGGCCTGAAATAGGAAATAATGAGCCTGCAATTGGTAGCAGGTTTGCTAATACTGCAGCTCCTAGGTATTTTAATTATCGAAAAGCAAGTATCTATGCAGGATCAAATGAAGTTCAAAGGAATATCATGGCTAAGTTAGTTTTAGGCTTATAAATTATGCTCATTCTAGTTTCACCTGCTAAAACCCTGGATTATGAGTCTGATATACGAATTGATAATTTTTCCATTGCATCACATCTTTCAGACAGCGAAATACTGATCAAAGAACTACAGAAAAAAAATCCAGAAGACCTATCATCTTTGATGGGGTTAAGCGAGAAACTATCAATTCTTAACTTTGAAAGGTATATGAACTGGAAGAAGCCTACTAAGCCTTCCGATAATACAAGACAGGCCATCTTTGCTTTTAAGGGAGATGTGTATCAAGGTCTGGATGTTAATTCCCTTTCTAAGACTGAAATAAATTATGCACAAAAGAACCTCTGTATCTTGTCTGGGTTATATGGTTTGCTGAAACCACTTGATTTAATGTATCCCTACAGACTTGAGATGGGTACAAAAATGAAAAATAAGCATGGTGCTAACCTTTATGAATTTTGGGGATCAAAAATAAATAAAACAATAAATGATCTCTCCAGAGAAAATAAGTCCAAGGCAATAGTTAATTTAGCATCTGTAGAATACTTCTCAGTGCTTAAGAAAGACCACATTAATTTACCTGTAATAAACCCAGTTTTTAAAGATTATAAAAACGGAACCTACAAGGTTATAAGCTTCTATGCCAAAAAAGCACGCGGAATGATGGCTAGATTTATTATCCAAAACAAGATAAAGAAAGCTGAAGATCTTCTTGGTTTTAATCTAGATGGCTATCGTTATAGTAAGAAAGACTCAAAAGAGAATGCGCCAGTCTTTCTAAGGAAGAGCTAAACTCCTACCTCTCCATCTAAATATTTTCTTCTTGGAAGCATATCTTCAAATTCGGGCTCAGTATTTTCGGCCTTAGCTTTAAATGCTACTGACATCTCATCACTAATACCAACAGCGGTATTCCATAAAGCAATATGATTGAGAGATTCTTCAACAGTATGATCTCTTCCATAATTTAAAGATTCTTTCGTTCCAGCTATGGCAAGAGGTCCTTTAGATGCTATATCTGAAGCCACTTCCATAACTCTTTCCATCATTGCTTCTTTAGTCTCAAATACTTCATTTACTAGGCCATGTTTCATTGCTTCTTCAGGTAGAAATCTTCTTCCGGTATAGGCAAGCTCTCTGACAACACCTTCAGGTATTAGTCTTGGTATTCTTTGTAATGTACCTACGTCAGCCGCCATTCCAATATTTATTTCTTGTATACAAAAGAAAGCATCTTGAGTGCAATAACGCATGTCAGTTGCAGTTGCCAGGTCAACGCCTCCACCTACACATGCACCTTGGACTGCAGATATAACAGGTATTCTGGCTTTTTCTAAGCAAGTGATTGTATGCTGGAGATCCAGTGTAACTCTATAGCCAGATTCCTTTCTCATGCCCATATGAGCATTGGGTTGTTTATCTGAAGGTGAAAAGTTTGATAAATCCATACCGGCACAGAAATGCTTTCCTTCTCCAGAGAGAACAATAACTCTAGCGGACGCATCATCTGAGATGCTTTCTACAAGATGAGGCAGCTCTGACCAAAATGCCTTATTCATTGTGTTATATTCATCAGGCCTAGACATCTTTATGTGCGCTATCTTGTTTTCTATTTCAACATCAAAACATGTGTATTCCATTTTTATCTCCTTAAATTTTAGACAGTTTCAGCCAAATTTATTATTTCATCAACTTTTGCCTTTAGCTTATCTACATGATCAAAGGCTTTATTGTGAGGCATCACAACTTTCCTCTCCCTGCTGAGGAGCTCTAAACCTTGTCTGAGTTCTTGAGCACTTTCTATTAATTTATGTTTATTTTCCATATTAATTTTTTATATGATCTTGCGATGATATATTGTAGAAGAAAATATAGATTCAAGAAATGGAAGTTTTAAAAATCGCAAAAATTATAGATATAGTTCTTACAGCAGTAAAATCAGCTTCAGATGAAGTTATGGAAATCTATCTGACAGATGATTTCAAGGTTAAAGACAAGAAAGATGGATCACCTGTTACCCTCGCAGATAAGAAATCACATGAAACTCTTTCTTCTGTTCTGGAATCTATTGATAAAAGTATTCCCATTTTATCCGAAGAAGGAGATGCTAAAAATGATGATATAGATCTATTCTGGCTAATTGATCCTTTAGATGGCACTAAAGAGTTTATAAATAAAAACGGCGAATTCACCGTGAATGTTGCACTTATTGAGAAAGGCATTCCAATTTTAGGTGTCGTTTCAGCACCAGCTATTAATGAAACCTTTTTTGGCTTTGCAGGTAACGCCTTTAAGATTATTAACGGAAAGAAAATTGAAATTAACTCAATACAACAGAAGAAAGAACTTTGTTTAGTCACTGTAAGCAAAAGTCACAAAAGTGAAAAGGATAACTTATTTGTGGATCTGTGCAGAAAAGAATTCAAAGAAGTTAATGAATTACCAACTGGAAGTTCATTGAAGTTATGTCGTGTGGCTGAGGGCAATGCAAATATTTATAGTAGACTAGGTCCAACTTATCAATGGGATATAGCGGCTGGGCAAGCAATAGTAGAAGCTTCTGGAGGATGTGTTTCTAGTTTAGAAGGAAACCCTTTACGTTATGAATTTACATCAGAGAAAAAGAATCCTCTATTCTATTGTTCAGGAGATCCAAGTTATAATTGGAAAGAAATATTTGATCAATTAACTTAAGTGAAGAATAATTTTTCCTATATTTTCATTTGCCTCCATAATTGAATGAGCACTTTCACACTCTGAAAAGGGCAAGGCTTCATGCACGATAGGTTTTAATGTACCTGAACTAAATAGTGGTAAGACTTTATCCGATAGTTCCTTGATTATTACATTTTTCGTTTCTTGACTACGCGCTCTTATCGTTGAGCCAATAATTTTCTGTCTTTTCATCATTAAATGCCCTAGATTTATATTTGATTGAACTCCGCCCATTAACCCGATAATAATAAGTCTTCCTTCCAGTCCAAGTACGGTTAAATTATTTTCGAGGTATGCAGCACCAACTGGATCAAGAATGATATCTACACCCTCGGGTGCCCAATTCTTTATCTGTGCAAATATGTCTTCTGCTCTTATTGCACCAGCAGAAGCGCCAAGATCTATACAAAAATCTATTTTCTTTTTAGAACTCGCCGATACAAAGCTCGAGCATCCAAAAGCCCTTGCTAGTTGTATACCTGCAGTACCTATGCCGCTTGCCCCAGCGTGAAATACAACTTTATCACCTTCTTTCATGCTCCCTTCTACAAAGAGATTTAGCCAACATGTTGCGTACACCTCTGGGATTGAAGCTGCTTCAATCCAATCCAGACTCGCAGGTTTATGGATAGCATGATGTTCAGGGCAAGTTACATATTCAGCATAGCCTCCACCTGAAAGAAGTGCCATTACTTCATCTCCAGGGTTCTTCGAAGTAACCTCCTTTCCAACACTTTCAATTATTCCACTGCATTCAAGACCTAAAATATCACTTGCTCCAGGAGGAGGAGGGTAAAGGCCGTTTTTTTGTGCGATGTCTGCACGATTCACACCTGCTGCTTTAATTCTAATTAATACTTCATCATCTTTTGGTATAGGTATTGCAGCTTCTTTTAATCCTAATTTCTTATTATCAATGGCTATTATTTTCATATTTTTTTTTAATAATTAAAATTTGTCTTCGTAGATTTCTTAAATTTGCACCTTTATTCACTAAAAATGTAAAATTCGCATTGATTATGCCTAAAAAAGAGCTCAAAAGTGAAAATTCTGTGGGGACAGCCCTACAAGAAATGGAGGCCCTCTCTCCTGGTGGAGACCTTCAGGCCTATATAAACTCTGTTCATAGTATAGGAATATTAAGTTCTGAAGAGGAGAAGAAACTCGCCGAAGATTTATATTATAGAAATGATCTCGATGCAGCTAGAAAGCTTGTTTTAGCCCATCTAAGATTCGTAATATACATAGCTAAGACTTATTCGGGTTATGGTCTTTCAGAGGCAGATTTAATTCAAGAAGGTAATGTGGGGTTAATGAAGGCGATCAGGAAGTTTAATCCAGAAATGGGTGTAAGGCTGGTTTCTTTTGCAGTTCATTGGGTAAAGGCTGAAATACATGAATACGTATTAAAAAACTGGAAGATTGTAAAAATTGCCACTACAAAAGCTCAAAGAAAATTATTTTTTAACTTAAGAAGTAAAAAGAAGGGACTAGGCTGGCTTACGGAAGAAGAAGTAGAGCTAATGGCCAAAGATTTAGGAGTAAAACCCTCTGAAGTAAGGGAAATGGAAAAAAGACTTAGTGGTATAGATATGTCTTTCGATCCTCTTTCAGAGGCAGATGATGATGAGGCATCTTTTGCTCCTTCTCAATTTTTAGAAGATACAGACGCTAACCCTGCAGAAATATTTGAGAGAGACAGCCTAGATCAATCAAACTCCGCTCAATTATATGAAGCTATAAATCAACTAGATGATAGAAGTAGAGACATTCTCCAAGATAGGTGGTTAGCCGATGAGAAGTTAACACTTCATGAGCTTGCCGAGAAATATGGTATATCTGCAGAGCGAATTCGACAGATTGAAAAAAATGCTATGAAAAAAGTAAAGCAATCTTTCATATCGGAAGATTAGCATGCCAACAGATGGCAGATTAAGAAGTTTTGTTTTAAGAAAAGGTAGAGTTACCTCAAATCAAAAAAGAGCATTAGTAGAACTCAAAGATAAATTTATCTTAAACAAAAATATAGACCTGGAAATGTCCTGGTCTATATTTCCTTCAGCTTTAGATATAGGGTTTGGTGCAGGAGAGACAACAATCCATTTAGCTAAAAGTAATCCACAAATGTCTGTTCTGGGTGCAGAAGTTTATTTGTCTGGTGTCGGGTCAGTTCTTAGTCAGGCCGAAGAAGAGGACTTAGATAATATAAGGATTCTGCACGGGGATATCGTTCCTTTTCTAGAAGATAAGGTTCCTGATGATTGTTTTGACTTAATCCTGATGTTTTATCCAGACCCATGGCCAAAGCGAAAGCATCACAAAAGAAGATTATTGCAAAAAGATTTTATTAGCTTGCTTAATAAGAAACTAAAGAGGGACAGTATCTTTTATTTCAAGACTGATTGGACTCATTATTTTCAGGAAGTTAGAAGGCTTTTTGAGGATAACAAAGATTGGAAAATTATAGAAAAACAAGAATTAGATGATTATTTGATAGATTTACCTAAGACGTCTTTTGAACAGAAAGCTTTAAACTCTGGCGAAGAGTTGAATGAATTAGCCTTAAGAAAGGTTAATTAAGTAATTTAGATAAATCCTTTAGAATATATTTAAAAGCCTCAGACCTATGGGATATCTTATTTTTTTTATCCTTGTCCATTTCCGCAAGATGAAGACCATTCTTGGTTATGAAAACAGGGTCATACCCAAATCCATATTTACCCTTAAACTCATAAGAAATTTTGCCTTCTAATGAACCATAGCTCTTTATGATGTTGCCTTTAAAATAACCTACTAAACAGCACTGAAATCTTGCTGATCTTAATCCTTCCTTGACTCCATCTAATTTTTCTAACAGTTTTATACAATTATCCTTATCGAGGCCAGATTCAGAATATCGAGCAGAGTATATTCCAGGAGCTCCATCCAGGGCATCAACCTCTAGGCCGGAGTCGTCACCAATTGCAGGAATACCAAGATAATCAGAGATAAACTTTGCTTTAATTAAAGCATTCTCAAAGAAGCTTGTACCGGTCTCAGGAGGAAGTTCCTCTATAGATTCTGGAATGTTTATGAATTCATAAGAAGTATCTTTCGCTAATTCTTTAAACTCATCAAGCTTACCAACATTCTTTGTTGCAACAGCTATTTTCATTTAGAAATTTTATAGATTGCAGTTGAAGCAAAAAGATTTGGCGAAGTTTTTGCTAAGGCACTTTCTTGGCCTGAAGTATTAAAAAAACGCTTGTTGAGGATATTTATTTCACAGTCCCTGCAAAGGACTTCAAAATCTTTGATAGTACATAGATGAATATTTTCCGTGTCATACCACTGATTAGGTAGTGAACCAGTAATTGGCATTTTTCCTCCAAACAGTAATTTAAGACGAGTAGTTAGCTGACCAAAATTTGGAATAGTAACAATGCATTCTTTCCCTATTCGAGTAACTTCTAATAAGGCTTTCTTAGGCTCCTTAAGTACTTGAATAGTCTGACTCATAATAACTATATCAAAACTTTTATCGGCGAAGTTGTTTAGTCCTTCATCAATGTTTTGTTGAATTACATTGAGTCCAGATTTAATACATTCATTTATATTATCTTGGTTTATCTCTACTCCAAGAGTAGTAGCATCTAATTCTTTGGAGAGGATATTTAATATCTCGCCATTACCGCAACCAAGATCAAGAATTTCTGAACCCTCAACAACCCAATTTTTTATAACTTCAATGCTTTCCATTTAATTTTCTAAGAATGAGGTTAGGCCTTTTACATAATCTGAATTAGCAAATAAGAACGAATCATGACCATGAGGGCTATTAATTTCAAGGTAGCTAACATTCTTTTTTGCCTCTATAAGAGCATTAACAATTTCTCTTGATCTTTCAGGTGCAAAACGCCAATCAGTTGAAAAGGAAACAATTAACAGTTGAGCTTCTATCTCTCTAAAGGCATCAGAAAGATTGCCATTAAATTCGTTAGCTGGATCGAAGTAATCCAAAATCTTAGTCATTAATAGGTATGTGTTAGCATCAAAACTTTCTGAAAAAATATCGCCTTGGTATCTTAAATAACTTTCTATTTCAAATTCGGCATCAAAACCAAAGTTTAGTTTTTCCTCTTTTAATTCTCTCCCAAATTTACTTCTCATTGCCTCTTCAGAGAGATAGGTTATGTGTCCTATCATTCTAGCCAGTCTCAAGCCTTGCTTTGGATATGTTTCTTTATCTAAATATCTACCTCCTTGAAAATCAGGATCTTTTATAATGGCTTGCCTGGCCACTTCATTGAAGGCAATATTTTGGGCACTTAATTTAGGAGCAGCAGCAATGACTCCAGCTTTCTTTATTCTTTTTGGAAAGAGGCGAGACCATTCAAGGGCTTGCATTCCACCTAGACTTCCTCCTACTACTGCATGCCATTGGTTTATTCCCAGATAATCTGAAAGCATTGCTTGTGATTTTACCCAATCTTTAACTGTAATTATTGGAAAGTCAGGACCAAAAAACTCTCCGGTTTCAATATTTCTAGATGAAGGCCCGATAGAACCATGACAACCTCCAATATTATTTGGACAAACAACAAAAAATCTATTGGTATCAATAGCCTTGCCAGGACCTATCAGAGAATCCCACCAGCCGAACTTTTTCTCTCCCTCATACCTTCCTGCTGCATGATGATTTCCACTCAGGGCATGACAAACAAGAATTGCGTTAGATGCATCAGAGTTTAGATCTCCATATGTTTCATATACAACATCTAAATTTTTTAGTGTTTTTCCGCATTCAAGTTCGAGGCTACCTTCTAAAGTCACCTTAATAGCTTCTACTATACCTAACGAGTCATTCATAAAAAAACCTGTTCGCCTTCGCTAAACAGGTTTAATTTAATGCATTAGCTGTATTTCAATTAAACGCCCGCAAGCTATGTCAAATCGGCGAAAATAATATTATATTGAATAAAACACTAGAAACCAACAGACAGCCACACAGGTAACCCTGATTCGATTGCAAATTGGACAAAAACTGCTTGTAAGAAATTTAAAGCAATAAAAGCAAATATTGGAGAAAAGTCTAAACCGCCCATTGGCGGTAAGAAGACTCTGAAAGGATTGAAAAATTTATCTGACATTTGCCTAATTAATATGATGGCAGGATGATAATTATTGCCTGCAATAAAACTTAAAATGATGCCTCCAAGCAAAATCCACCATATCATCTTGAGCATTAAAAGAATTACTGAATAAGCTGACCAAATTGATATTTTTATAGGGTCATATTCAATTGACCCTGCTATGGCAGCCAAATAAAAGGCTCCGGCCTGTATAAACACAGCAATTAGAAAGGATGAAAGATCAATATTTTTAATGGGTTTTACAATTGGTCTTAGGAATTGACTTGGTAAATCAACGGCTCTAATTATTCCTTGTACAAACGGATTGTAGTAATCAACTTTAAGCAGTCGAAATAAAAAATTGAAAACAACCCCAATAGTAAAAACGTCCATTAGAGCTTTAAAAAGGAAAAAGGTTGCTTCAGACACTAGTTTTCTCCTAACTCAATTGATTTTCTTTCAGCCTCTCTCATCGTCTTCTTTATGAGCTCTTTGAAGTTATTTATTTCAAATTCTTCTATCGCCCTTTGTGTAACTCCTCCTGGAGAGGTTACTTTTTCCCTTAGCACTTCAGGAGAGTCTCTGGATGTCCTGGCTAAGTTAGCTGAGCCAGAAATCATGGATGCTAATAAGTTAATTTTATCTTCTTTCGATAGATCGAGGTCATCTGAAGACTCTAATAAGGACTCTATTATGTAAAAAATATAAGCTGGACCAGACCCAATGAGCGCCGTGAATATGTCTATATCCTTTTCTTTAATTTCAGTGACTATTCCAACATACTCAAAAACTTGCTTTGCATTTATTATGTCTAATTCATTTACTTTTTCATTAGGCACAATAGCAGTTACTCCTTCCATGATGCTTGCTGGAGTGTTTGGCATGGCTCTGATTACTTTTGCATTAGGATTCAGAAGAGATTCTATCTTTTCTATCTTTACTCCTGCTGCAATGGAGATAACCAGAGGGTTATTTTTAAGAATTGTTTCACTTAATTCTTTTAGAACAGAAGTTATTACATTTGGTTTAACAGCTAAAACGATAATATCAGCTAGCTCAGCTACTTCGAGATTATTATTTGTAGTCTTTACTTTGTATTCGTTGAACAATCTTTCCAGATGTTTCTCTTCTGGTGAAGAGGCAATAATTTGTGAAGGACTATGATTCCCATTTATTAAACCAGATATAAGAGCTGTGGCCATATTCCCAGCACCTATAAAACCTATAACTTCTTTAATTTCTCTCATTTTCTTTTGCCAAATATGCCCGTCCCAACTCTGATCATTGTAGCGCCTTCTTGAATGGCTGCAGCATAATCTGTGGTCATTCCCATGGATAACGTATCAAATTCAAATCCTTTTTCTATCAAGGTCGCATTTATAAGGCTTACTTTTCTGAAAACTTTTATCTGTTCCTCTTCTGTTTCTCTTGGCTTAGGGATGACCATTAAACCCCTGATTTTAATTTTTTTTAACTCGAGAGTTTGTTCAATAAGGTTTTCAAGACTCTCTTCATATAAGCCTGATTTAGTTTTTTCGGAGTCAATATTTAGTTGAATACAAACATTGAGCGGCCCCTTTAACTCTGGCCTACAATCATTAAGTTTTCTAGCTACTTTTATATTATCTACTGTATGAACCCAATCAAAAATCTCAGAGATTCTTTTGGCTTTTCTGGACTGTAAGGAGCCTATGAAATGCCAAGTGATTCTTTCGTCTAAAATTTGTATTTTTTCTTCCGCTTCTTGAAGATAATTTTCTCCAAAATGATTTAGTCCCGCTAGATGTGCTTCTTGAATTTTCTCAACAGATTGAGATTTGCTTGCACCAATTAAGGTAACATTTTTCGGATCTATACCCGAAAGCTCACAATTTTTTACTATGTCTAAATTTATTTGATCAATATTTTGTGAAATCACTACCTTACATCTCTTGAGGAGCATTAATTCCTAATATTGATAGACCATTATGAATAACTTGCTTAACACCGCTTAATAAAAAAAGTCTTGAGTTCATTAGCATCTCATCTTCAACAAGAAATTTCTCACTGTTGTAATAACTATGAAAACTACTAGCTAAATCTTTAAGGTAATAGCATATCAAATGAGGTTCGCTTGAAAGCGCTGCTTTTTCTATTAGAGTAGGGTACTGCTGCAACATTTTTTGTATTTCTACTTCTCTATCAGAATCTAGTAAGGCTAGATCAGAATTATCAAGTTCACTATCTTTTGCTTTTGATTTACGTAAGACGCTGCAAATTCGTGCGTGCGCGTATTGTATGTAGTAGAGCGGATTATCTTTAGATTGCTCTTTAGCAAGATCCAAATCAAAATCAAGATGTTGGTCAGCTTTTCTGTTTATGTAAAAAAATCTAGCGGCTTCTGTTGATACCTCTTCTATTAATTCTTTTAAGGTTATAAATTCTCCACTTCTTGTGGACATGGTTATTTTTTTCCCTTCTCTTATCAGGTTTGCAAACTGGATAAATACAACTTCAAGTTTATCTTTGTCTCGGTTGTTGGCCTCCATAGCAGCTTTTACTCTCGGTATGTATCCATGATGATCTGATCCCCATATATTTATGACCCTATCATAGCCTCTATCATATTTATCTAAATGATAAGCTACGTCTGATGCGAAGTAAGTGTAATCACCATTCCCTCTTTTTAAAACTCTGTCTTTATCATCTCCAAAGTCTGATGATTTGAACCATATAGCATTATCTTTCTCATACACAAAACCATTAGATTTTAGGCCTTGTATGGCTTTTTCAACTCTACTCTCAGTCTCCTTATCATTTTGGTATAGAGATGACTCAGAGAACCATTTATTATGATTAACTCCAAAGTCTAATAAGTCTCTTTTGATTAAATCTATAATTTCTTCAAGGGCAAAATCTCTTAAAAAATTAAAGTCTTTAGAAAGTTGAGATTTAAAGATTTCAATCACATGATCAGTAAATACTTCATCTTCTTCTTGATCTGAATTTATAAGTTTAGAAATATTTTTATTAGCAATATAAAACTCATCTGATTTAATTTTTTTTAATTTTTTAGCTATATCAATTAGATACTCTCCTTGATAGCCATTTTTTAACATTTTCACCTGACTATCAAAGAGCTGTGCATATCTTATCCATAGGCTGACTGACAAAATATTCATTTGTCTCCCAAAGTCATTAACATAGTATTCCTCATCAACTTCGAAACCAGCTTCTTTTAATAATTTAGATAAAACAGAGCCAAAGACCGCACCTCTACCATGACCAATATGCAAGGGCCCGGTTGGATTGCTTGACACATATTCAATCAGTACCTTTTTGTTTATTGGTTGAACTTTTCCGTAATTCTTTTTTTCAGAGGAAATCTTCTTAAGTACTTCTCCATGGGAGCTTTTCGATAGGAAAAAATTGATGAATCCAGGTCCGGCAACTTCTACTTTTATAATATTTGCATCTAGACTAAATTGTTCAATAATTTCATTGGCTATCTCTTTAGGATTCTTTTTAAGCGGTTTGCTTAATACAAGAGCTATATTTGAAGCCAGATCACCATGCTCTTTGTCTTTATTATCTTGAATGTGAACGACATATAGATCAGTATTTAGCTCAGGATTGTCATACAGACCACTTATAATATCTTGAAGGCTTTTCTGAATTTCTTCTTTCATTGGATAGATTATTTCCGACCCTGGTATTCGCCATTTCTAGTATCTATTGTCACGACTTCTCCCTCGGAAATAAAAAGTGGCACCTTTATTACAGTCCCGGTAGATAAGGTGGCTGGCTTTGATCCACCCGTTGCGGTATCTCCCTTAACGCCTGGATCGGTTTGAGTAACCTCAAGATCAACAAAAGTGGGAGCAAAGACAGAAATTGGTTTTTCATCCCACAGGAGCACTTTACAAACGTCTTCCTCGGTAACCCATTTTTCTAGTTCGCCTAACATGCCCATATTTACCGAAACTTGTTCATAGGTGTCTGGATGCATAAAGAACCAAGCATTACCATCGCTGTATAGAAACTGCATATCAAGTTCTTCAACATCTGCGGCTTGCAAAGACTCTCCTACCTTGCAGGTTTTCTCCCCAACTCTACCTGTAAGATAGTTTCTGAACTTAATCTTACTAAATGCCTGACCCTTACCAGGTTTGTTAAATTCTTCTTCAATAATTACGCATGGATCATTATCTATAATAATTTTTAAGCCGACCTTAAAGTCACTAGTTGAATAATTTACCAAGTTTTTTCCTATTTAATTTTTGAATGAAACTAATTTATCACCAAATTTTACTAGCTTATTTTCTTTCAAGGAATCTAAATCTATATTGCTGTAATTTTCTAAGATCAGAATTACGGTTGATCCCATCCTAAAATATGCAATTTCATCTCCTTTTTTAATTTTGCAGTTTTTATCTGGACCGGCGTTCCATTCATCTATTAATGACTTTCTATTTTGTGCGCTTTCATTGGTCCAAAAGGGAACTATGCTTCCTACAACACTAGCCCCAACAGAAACTAGAGCATATCTAAAATTTTCTGATTTTATGCTAAGAACTGACCTTTCATTTTTTATATAGAGATCTGGTATAGATTTTTGAGCTGTTTTGTTGACGCTAAATAGTGAAGTACCTAAATGCTTAGAATTTACTATTTCACCGCCAAAAGGACAGTGAATTCTGTGGTAATCAGTGGGGGCAAGATAAATGGTCACGAAAAAACCCCTATTAAAAATTTCTTCGTTCTCCTCACCGACTAGATCTATGAGGGGATATTTATATTTCTTAGCTTGTATTAGTTGAGCACCTTCAAGGGGCCCGTAATCTACAATTTCTCCGTCTACTGGTGAAATAACAACATTATCAGCATGGTCAATTACTCTAGATCCTTCTTTTAGTTTCCTGGTAAAAAAATCATTGTAAGAATTATAGTGATTTATATCCTCAGAAATAGCTTCTTCAAGATTCGGCTTATAAAATCCTAGGAAACTCTTTATCAGAAGATTTTTGATAAAATATACCCTGCTATTGGCTAATAAGCCCAATAGGAATGTCAGCAACATATGTGGAATGATTCTCTGCACTTTCTATTTGAACTTTAAGTTAAAGAGCCTTGGGACTGTTTCCTTATAATCTGCATAATCTTGGTATTTTAGTATCAGTTTCTTTTCTGTTGAAGGTATTAATGTTTTAAATATCAAATAAGTAACTAGGAAAAGACCAATAAGGGACCAATGAGAGCCTACTGCACTTAATGCTAGGATTTGAATACCTAGAAAGAATAAATAAATACCAACTAGATTGGGATGTCTAGTATAGGACCATAACCCTGTCTTAATTATTTTTGATTTATTATTGGAAAATAATTTAATCTCTCTTTCACTGATAAGTTCAAAGCAACTCCCAATTATGCATATTGTTAGTCCTAGAAGATCCAGTAAGTTTAAAGATGAATATCCTGATAGATAATTGAGAGAAAAGAGAGCGCTAAAACATAATGATTGAAAAAGCGATAATTTAAAAACAGAATAAATAATCTTTGAGTAGTTTTTATCAGAGATAGATTCTCTTATATCGTCTAAAAAGTTAGCCATTAGCGTAACTTTTAAAGATTTATATGACACAAATGATTTTAAGCACCATGCACTGACTAGAATATTGGCGATTAACTGTCTGTAAGATATGTCTGCAATTTCTAGTACATCCTGCAATAAAAGACTTAATGGTATTGATAATAAAATTGGAAGAAATAAATATACTAACAAGATCCTAGGACTTTTTTTCTTAATACTCCTTAGAATTATTGTAAAAAGTAAGGAAGAATTAAATCCGTATATAATTATTAAGAATTCAAAATTTGACATATCAATTTATTTTACACTTCTTAGTTTTTTTAGCGTTGCATTGAGACTTATTTGTCTCTATAGTTTAACGGTTCGTGATGGGGAAGTTGAAATAATATGGTTGCAAACTACATAAGTTTCATCTACTTTGCGAAGGTATTAATTAAGAATTTTAGAAACTAGGAGATAGCTATGACGCATCTTTTTAAATTTGTTTTCATGCTTGCTGGACTATCTATATCCAGTCTTATGTTTAGTGATCAAATCCAACCCTTGTTAGATGTTGGACAGGCTAGACAGGCTGCAGAAAAAACATCTCAATCCAAGATCGATGAAATGGAAGAACAAACTTCCGTAATTGTCAGCGAATTTAAAACTGTAAGTAAACAGATTGAAGGTTTAAGAGTTTATAACGCTCAAATGCGTCAACAAATACAGCGCCAAGAGGAACGTTTAAAGGAAATTGATAAAACGCTTAAAGAGGCACAGATTATGCAGAGGCAGATTCCGCCATTCACAAGAAGAATGCTTGCCGGAATAGAAACCTCCATCGAGCTTGATTTGCCGTTTAATCAATCAGAAAGAAGGGAACGTATAGCCTTTGCTAAGGCTGCTCTAGATAACCCAACGGTTTCTCCTGCTGAAGGTTTAAGGCAAGTACTCGAAACTTTTAATGTCGAAGCGGAATACGGTAGGAAGATAGATGCTTACAAAGACAGTATTGTGATAGACGGAGAACTAAGAGAAGGTAATATTCTTCGTGTAGGAAGATTGGCTATGGTTTTCCAAACAGCAGACGAAGCTCAAACACATGCCTGGAATAATGTAGCTCGGGCTTGGGAAGAGTTAGATAATAGTTATCGTAACCCAACCAGAAGAGGATTAAGAATAGCTAATAAACTGGCCACAGTTGATCTTATGGAACTACCTTTACCTGCAGCTACGGAGGCAAACTAAAATGAAAAAATTTAAACTTTTTATATTTATTCTATCCTTTGGATTGATTTCTTCTATTGCGTTTGCTGAAGACGAGGCAGAAGAGGAGGCAGTGCAGCCTTCTAATCCGCAAGAGCTCCTAGAAATTGTTAAACAAGGTCAATTTGCTGACACTAGGCAACAGAGAGCACGAGAAACGCAATTTAGGAATGAAAAAAATAAACAAGCGAAGCTTTTATCTGATGCTAAAGCTGAAAGAGCTAGACTTGAAAAAGAAGCAGCAAGACTAGAACAAAAATTCGAAGCCAATGAGGCTCTTCTTGTTGTTGCTGAGGAGCAACTTAGAGAAAGACTAGGATCCTTAAATGAGATATTTGGACATTTAGCAGGAAACACTACTGAAGCCCGTAATATTATGGAGCAGTCAATCACTGCCGCTCAATTTGGTAAGGACAGAGAAGATTTCATGACGGCTTTAGGTTCTAAAATGAATGAAGGAATAAAACTTGCCTCAATAGGCGAGCTAGAGACTCTCTGGTATGAGCTGCAAAGAGAAATCAATGCATCAGGAGAAGTTGTAAGATTCAATACTGAAGTTATAACAACAGATGGAAATGTAGAGAATAGGGATGTAGTTAGAGTTGGTAACTTTAATGTCGTATCTGATGGGCAGTATCTAACTTACTCACCTTCACGAGGAACATATTCTGAATTACCATCACAACCAGCAGGAAGATACACTTCTCAGACTTCAGATATCTTGGATGGAGATACTTTCCCAGTTCAGTTCGCTGTAGATCCAACCGGCCCTCAAGGTGGATCTCTACTGGCAAGTTTAATATCTATGCCAAGTACATGGGGAAAGATGCAAGAAGGTGGGCCAGTCGGTTATATGCTTATGGCAATTGGACTACTTGCAACTCTCTTATTTATATGGAGATTCTACGAACTTTGGGGAATACGAGGCGGTGTAATAGCCCAAGCAGGATCATCTTCACTTAGTAATAACAATGCTTTGGGAAGAATCCTAAAAATTGCTGAAGATGACAAAGAAGCAGACACAGAGACACTAGAACTTAAGATGGCTGAGCAAATCTTGAAAGAAAGACCAACTGTTGAAGGCTTAAACTGGGTTCTTAAGATTGTCTCAGTAGTCGCACCCCTAATGGGTCTATTCGGAACTATCATTGGAATGATCGAAACTTTCACAATGATAACTCTATTTGGTACAGGTGATCCTAAAACAATGGCAAGTGGTATATCTACAGCCCTAGTGACAACCTGGTTAGGCTTGATGGTGGCAATTCCAACCACATTTATGTACGCAACTGTCAATAACATATCCAGAGGAATATTAGGAACCATTGAGGAATCTAGTACCGGTATGGCAGCAAAACGCTCTGAAGGATCTAATTAATTAGCTAAAAACAAATATGCAATTTTTTTACAACTTCTCAGACGCACTATTTGCTTTCATGCAAAGAGGAGGAGATGTTCTTTATTTAATAGGACTACTTGCTTTTGTTATGTGGTTCTTAATTTTTGAGAGAATGTGGTTTTACTTCATTACGCATCACAATTACTTACAGAATTCAGTAACTGAGTGGGATACCAGACAAGACAAAAGTACCTGGAACTCTAAAGCCATTAGAGACATGCTTATATCTGAAAATGAAATAAGGATTGATCAGAATCTTGGCTTAATCAAGATGTGTGTGGGCATTGCTCCATTATTTGGATTATTTGGAACAATAACTGGCATGATAGAAGTATTTCACCTTTTGGCTGTAACAGGAGGAGGAGATGCTAAGGCTATGGCTGGTGGAGTTTCTAGATCAACAATTCCTGCCATGGCGGGTCTAGCTGTAGCATTGACCGGAACACTCGCAAATCAATTTTTAGTTAACAGAGCTCAAAAAGAGAAAGATTTACTGGTCGATAGGCTAGTTGCAGAATAGGAAATTTATTATGAGAAGATCACCCATAAGCAGCGCTGTAGCAGAAGAAGAGGATATAAATCTAACTCCTATGTTGGATGTAGTATTTATTCTCTTAATCTTCTTTATAGTAACTGCAAATTTTATAAAAGAACCAGGTCTTGAAGTTAATAGACCTGATGCTGAAACCTCAAATATTCAAGAAAATGCAGCTATATTAATTGCAATTGGTGCAACTAACGATATTTGGATAGACGGAAGGCGAGTTGATGTCAGACAAGTAAAGGCTAATATAACTAAGCTTCTAGCTGACAACCCTCAAGGATCTGTTGTTATACAGGCTGATGAGAAAGCTCAAGCCGACGCTATAATACAAGTTATGGATCAATCTAGAGAAGCTGGAGTATATGCAATTTCTTTAGCATCCGAACCTAAGTTTTAATTTCTATGGGATTTTTTGCTGAACAAAATCTCAAGATGTTAGGGGCAACCCTGACCTCTTCATTATTCCTTACAGTTGCAATTTTCTATGCAATGCAGTGGTTGATTGATGTTGGAGATGTCGAGCTTAACGATAAGTCCATAAAGATAGCTGATGTAATAATGCCCGAGAGGGAGCTTGAATTAATGATGGACATGGAGAGACCACAAGAAGAAGAGCCTCCTCCTGAAACTACGCCACCAGAATTTGATATGACACCACCAGCTGATTTAGACACTTCAGCAGCTAGGCCGAATCTGAGCTTCAAAGGCAAGAAAGCAGGTGTTTTTGCTGATGGTTCTTACGTACCAATTTTCCAAGTTCCTCCAGTATATCCTAGAAGGGCTCTAGAACGAGGCATAGAGGGATGTGTAATGCTCAAGTTCACCGTCACTAAAGTTGGATCTACAAAAGAACCTGAAGTTGAATGGTCTATTCCGCCAGGTATATTCGATAGAGCCGCTATGAGATCTGCTTTAAAATATAAATATAAGCCTCAAATAAGAGATGGGGAGGCAATTGAAGTTCCGAATGTAAGAACAATAATTGTATTTAAAATAGAGGATCCAAATAAACCTGCAGATTATACTCCTGAAGGATGTGCATAAAGAGTTATGAAAAAATTAAGTTACCCAATTAAATTACTTCTTCTTACTTCCGTTTTTAGTTTACTTCCAGTAGCTGTTGGAGTTTCTCCATTAGACTATAAAGGCAGTTCACTAGAAGCGGCAGATGAAGATAATAAAAAGAAAAAGAAAAGAAGACGCACGAAGTTGCCCAGTAAAAAAATGCAAAGAATTTTGCAAGCCATGGTTCCATTAATTGAAGTGGAGCAATGGGACGAAGCGTTATTGGCTTTAGAGCCAGTTGCAGTAATTGATTCTAAATTTACCAGTACCGATAGAGCTAAGATGTACTACTATCGAGGTTACATTTATTTTTCACAAGAAAAATATGATTTGGCTGAAAAGGCCTACAAAGACTTAATAGCTGAGCCAGACTCTAATGATCAAGAAAGACAGGGTGCTCTTTTCTCTCTCTCGCAACTCTCATATATTGCAGAGGAGTATCAGAGAGCAATAAATTATCTTCTAGAGTGGCTAGCAGGTGAAGAAGAACCAAGTTCTGATGCCTATGGACTTATAGCTCAAGCTTATTACCAAATAGAAAATTATCCGAAGTCTGTTGAGGCTATTGATACGGCAATACAAATTCAGGAATCTAGAGATATCGCTATAAAGGAACCTGTTTTAGATGAGGAAGGCAATGAAACAGGCGAGATGATAGAAACTGGAGAAACTGTAAAAGGTGTAGCAAAAGAAAATCATTACCTTTTAAAGATGGCCCTATATTCTGAATTAAAGAAAGATCTAGAAGTCTTGCCTATATACGAAATATTAGTACAACATTATCCTAAGAAAAGATATTGGACTAATCTTTCTGGTTTATACGGCCAGAAGGACAGGCAGATGGACCAAATGGGTGCCCTCGAGGCGGCATATGATGATCGTTTACTTGATAAGCAAAGAGAATTTACAGCACTTTCCCAACTTCTTTTTATGTTTGAAAATCCTAGAAAGGCAGCAAAAGTGATTGAAAATGGTCTTAATCAAGGAATAGTTAAGCAAGAAGAAAAGACTTTAAAGGCCGCAGCTCAATATTGGCATGCAGCGAGAGAATTAGAGAGGGCTAAACCTTATTACAAAAAGGCTGCAGCCAAGTCTAAAGAAGGTGAGCTGTATATATTTCTTGGACAAGTGCACTTCAGCTTAGATGAATTTAGTGAAGCCGAAGCAGCTATCAGAGAAGGTATAAAAAAAGGCAAGCTTAAGGATGAGTCTGCTGCTTACATGCTTCTTGGGCAGATAAATTTTGAAAATCAGAGATGGGAACCTGCAATAGAAGCGTTTAGGAAATGCATAGATGTTGCTGAAGATCAATTTGATGATAAGAAAGAAAAGCAAAAAGATAAAAAGAAAAGAGTACAAGATCAGGCTAGAAAGTGGGTAACTTATACTGAAGGTGAAGAAGAAAGAGTTGAGGCTCTCAAATTAAAAAGGAAA
>CABYCU010000002.1 GCA_902517565.1 uncultured SAR86 cluster bacterium
ACCTAATTTTCTTGCTATATTCATAATATTTGGAAGCTCCATAGTCCCTTCAACAGCACTATGAGTAGCAAGTATTTGTTCTACTAGTGTAGAGCCTGATCTTGGCAGTCCAACTATAAAAATTGGCTCTGTTGATGGATGACCGCTTTTTTCTCTCTTCTTATATATTTCTGGCTTAAAGTATTTGATCAACCTATCAGAAACTGCCTCAATAGCCTTAGGATCATAAGAAGTTCGTCCTCTATTCAAAATATTTCCTTCTTTATAAAACTTAAAGGATTGAGAATACTCTTTAATATCTTCATAACCTTTTCCTAAAGAAAATAAAAAATGGACTTTCTCTCTTTCAGGTAAGTCATGATTGGCCACTCGAAGCTCCATTTCGTTTAATTCAGCTTTACTAAATTTATATGTTTTTAAATTGGCGAGGCTCCAATAGGCCTCACCGAAATTATCATCATAGTGAATTGCATCTTTATAAGAATTAATAGACTTATCTTGAAAACCTGTTGTCTTATAAACATGTCCTAAACTTAAATGAACTCTAGGTTGATTTATTTTTAGAGATAAAGATTTTTTATAAGAAGCTATACCTTCTTCATGTAACGAACTTCTAGTTTGCATTGTACCCAAACCGGCCCAGCCTTCTGCCCAATCAGGTCTTAATTCTGTTGCCTTAGTAAAACAGTTTGAAGCTTTTAATAGACTTTCCTGATCATCTTTCTGCCTATAAAGCTTTGCTAAGTTTTCCCAAGCCAACGCGTAGTCAGGTGCAATATTTACACAATTTTCTAACATTTTTATTGCCTGATCTACTGCGCCAGTTCTAGAGGCCAATAAAGCTAAGAGCCTTAACGCATCTACATTGTTAGGGTCTTTAGAAAGAATCTCTCTATATATAGATTCAGCTTCGCCTAAGTTCCCTTTTTGGACAGATTGCATAGCTTCTTGTAATTGAATATATTTCTTATCGGTTGTAATTGCATTTTTATAAGCCTTATCTGATTCTTCAATCTTGCCCTGATCAGAAAGAATATCTCCTAAAGCTTTCCAGGCTGAGAAGCTAGTTTGGTTATGCTCAAGATATTTCTTTAGGCAAATTTCAGCTTCATTTAAATTACCTAGTAGAGCCCAGGCTTGAGAGAGATTTTCATAAACTTCATAAAAATCAGGTGCAACTTCAATTGCCTTTTTAAGAGGGATAATAGCTATATTTGCTTTTCCTTGTTTCAGACTTGATAGTCCACTTAATCGTAAGGCATTGGGATCATTGGGAAATTTTTTTAGTATTTCAGATAACTGTTGCTCTGCAAGTGCTATATCACCGGATTCTAATAAATTAGCAGCATTTTCATATGCTTGTTTTATACTAACTTCATTATTATTCCCTTTAGTCATAGTTTTATTCTAACTTAGAGAGGATTTAGCTTCATCTATGAATAACATACAGAACACAATAAAATCTTATGGTATAGATTCTATTACATTATTTATTAGTGTTTTATCTGTCCTTCTTACAGCTGCTTTTATTTTATGGGATTCAAATTTAGCTAAATATCTAATAGACCATACTTATACATTAATAGTTGATGTTTTTGGATCCAGTTATTTAGTTCTAACAATCTTTAGTTTTATTTTTTTAATACTCATATCCATATCTAATTACGGAGACTATATTCTTGGTGGTAAAAATACTTATCCTGAATTTTCATATTTTAGCTGGATAGGAATGCTATTTTGTTCCGGAATAGGAGGTGGAATTATCTATTGGTCAGGGGTTGAATGGGCGTATTATGTAGAGATACCTCAATTCAATATTGAACCTTACTCAGATGAGTCGTATTCCCTAGCTACAGCATATGGTTTATTCCATTGGGGAATAAGTGCATGGTCTATTTACGGTATTCCTGCAATAGCTTTATCAATAGCTTTCTACAAGTATGATCTTACTTCTTTAAGACTTAGTTCAAGCTTAAAAGGACTAGGCCTTAAGAATATTGAATCATCTATCTTTGGAAGATTTATTGACCTTATTTTTATATTAGCGACTGTCGGTGCGGCAGGTGGGACAATAGGATCTTATATACCCATGTTGTCTAGTGGCTTTACTAGCTTGTTTAATATAAACAATGGTTTACATGTAGACATTGGAGTAATCATTCTTTGTGTTGGCCTGTTTGGTTTTAGTGTATATAAAGGATTAGATAAAGGTATAAAAAATCTAAGTAACTTTAATTTAATTCTAGCTCTAAGTTTCATATTTCTAATTATTTTATCAACTGACTTTATTGAGCTATTAAAGTCCTCGTTTTTAGGTATAAAATTTTCTGTTATCTATTTTTGGGATATGAGCACTTTAGGTATATCTCAACCCTCTGATTTTGCCAAAGAGTGGACTATTTTTTATTGGGCATGGTGGGTCGCTTTTGGGCCTTTGGTAGGTCTTTTTATTGCAAGAATTTCTAAAGGGAGATCCATAAGACAAGTTATATTTGGGATGTTATTTTTTGGTACTCTAGGTACTTGGCTATTTTACTTAGTTCTTGGAGGCTACTCTATGAATGGAGAAATAAATAATGAACTAAATGTAATCCAAAGCATGAAAGAATTGGGGCATGCTGAAACAGCTATTTCTGTAATTAGGTCACTCCCTATCAATACCTTTATGTTGCTGATATTTTGTGTGATTACAATTGTCTTTATAACAACATCTTATGATTCAATGTCTTATGTAATTTCCTCTCATGTTTTGAAAACCAAAGGTAATCATAAAGAGCCTCATAAAAATTTAAGATTATCTTGGGCAATCATCTTAGGTATCTTGCCGGCTGTGTTAGTCTTATATTCAGATCATAGTGTCGCTCTTGATTTGATCTTAATAACTTCTCTGCCTTTACTATTTATATATCCTTTAATGGCTATTTCTATATTGATGGAACTATCAAAAAATAAATGATCCTATGAATCAAATAATTATAGGAGATGGTGGCATGGGAACAGAACTTGCATTACGAGGTGTAAAAGTACCGTCTCATGAAGATAATATTTGGTCAGCGCTTTCATTAATAGAAAATGCTTCTGTTATTAAACAAATTCATCTTGATTTTATTGATGCGGGTGCAGAATTTATAATTGCCAATAACTATGCTGTAACTCAGCCTATCTTAAAAAGAGCCAATCTCTCAAATCGATTAGAGGAATTAACCTTGAAATCAATTGAAATAGCAACTGAAGCGATTCGAGAGTCAAAAAAAGAAGTCATGTTAGCTGCCTCCTTACCACCTTTAGAGACTAGCTATAGACCAGATATGATATTAGACAGAACTTCAATGGATACTATGTATTCAGAACTAGCTGAAATATTAGAGGGCAATGTAGACATTATTATTTGTGAAACCATGTCACACAGTAAAGAGGCAATGAGCGCTCTATCTTCTATACAGAATTCTAAATCTGAAAAATGGCTTGGCTGGACTGTCTACGGTCATCAAAATACTTTACCAAGCGGAGAAACCATCACAGAAGCATTTAATGCTATTTCTGATCTAAACTGTGATGCATACCTTATTAACTGTGGTGGCGCTAATCTTATAACTGAGGGTATAAAAGAACTCAAAACTTTAACTAATGCAAGAATTGGTGGTTATGGTAATTCTGAAAAGATAGAAATAAGTAGAAAGGATAGAACAAACAAACCTGAAGAAGATCATTGGGCTGCAGCTTCAGCAATTGATGAAAAGGAATATGCTAGAGAGGTTCAAATATGGGTTGAGGAAGGAGCTACCATTGTGGCTGGATGCTGTAGAACCAGACCCTCTCACATAGAAGAAATTATAAAAACTCTAAATACTTAAAGTTTATATTTTATTCTTATACCTATCTCTCTTGGTCTATTAGTAAATTTAGTTTCTGGCCTGAATCCTTGATACTCCCATATAACAGCTCTTTTATCTAAGATATTATCTACATAAAGCACTCCATCCCAGTTTTCGCCTAATAAAGTCGTTGAAAAACTAGTAGTAGTATAGCCAGATTGACTTATCGGATTGGTAACAGAAGACTGTCTGGAGCCAGTTCTTGATATATTTAAATCCCATAAACCATCTCTCCCTAGAAGACTAAAATCTTTATTTAATGATAAAGAGTACTTGGCTTTGGCGACGTTTGCCAATTGTGTTCCTGGTGTGGCTAATATCTCTCCATCTAATATAAAGTTTTCTTCTAACTTAGGATCAGTAAATGCGGCGGCAATAGCTGCTGTTAATCCATTTTCTGTGATTATTGTCCAATCTAGCTCAATTCCTGTTATTTTGGCATCGCCAATATTGGTATTGAATTGAATCGTTGCTAGATCTCTATCATAAACAGCTGTTTGCATATCTTGCCAGTTCATCAGGTAATAAGCAGCATTGAATCTGTAAGTGCCATCTTGACTTGAAAATTTATAACCAACTTCATAGTTATTTAATTCATCAGAATCATAATAAAGAGGAGCGGCATCACTATTCCTATTAGTTCTATTTGTTCCTGCAGGTCTATAACCTTGTGAATAGTTAAAATAAAGTAAAGCATCATTATCTAGAGTGCGAGCTATAGCTAGTTTAGGAGATATACCGCTATCCTTTTCTGTTCTATTGGCATCATGCCCATAGTAGTCAATACCAAATCCACCAAAGTATCCGTCCTTGGCATCAAATAAAAGTTCCGAATCAAAAGCTCTCAAGCCGAGAGTAAGATCTGTTCTTTCATTCAAAGCAATTATGGCTTCACCATAAACTGCCTTTGTTTCATCTTCTCTAAGGTTATCAGCTTCCCACCATATACCAGTTCTTCCGGTAGGACTTAATCCTGCCCAACTTCCATCTGAATGATAACTCTGCAGACCGGGCCATTTGTAAGTATATTTATAAGGATTCTCTAACTTGTCGTAAAATACACCTATCAGCCATTGAATTTTATCTCCCTCTTCTCCTCCAGTAAAACGTAATTCATGAGTATCTCTTTCCATGCTTAAAGAGTAATCGGCCCACATTGTTGGATCATTACAAGCCCCTTCAAAAGTACCATAATAGTAATAAGAGTAGTAATCACAAGTGTAATAACTTGCATAGCCGAAGCCACTTACACCAGTACTATCAAGGTTGTAATATTCAACATAATCGTTGTAATCCCATAGATACCTGACATCTCGATCAAAGAAGGTACCGGCATAAGTAAACGAAGTATCTCTAAACTCTCCTTCTAATGTTAAGTTAGTCTGGCTCCATTCGTCATCTGTAAACTCCGCTTTGACTCTACTATTTTTTAAATCCCCTAGAGTATTTGGTTGATGATCCCAACTTCCTGAAGTATTGGTTTCTTGATCAATATGCGTAAGCGTTGCTGTTAGACTTTCATTTATCCAAGCTCTTAGTGATGCCCTGAAACCTTTGACTTCACTCTCATTATGGTTTTCTTCATCTATAAGCGGTACCGAGTAACCGCTACCACTAAAGGTTCTAGTTCCCCCAACTAAATCAATAAAACCACCTTCTGTAACGCTATAGGCGGAAACTCTAGCCGCCATATTCTCGGAGAGAGGCATATTTACAAAAGCTTCAATACTTTCAGAATTATCGACATCTGAACCCTGTGATAAATCTAATTCAGCTCCCATTTCAAATTCATCCCTTTGTGGTTTATTTGTTATTAATCTAACCGTTCCACCTTGAGCACTAGAACCATACAGGGTACCTTGGGGTCCATTAAGTACCTCAATCCTTTCCATATCATAGATATGTAAATCTGGATTCAGTCCAACTGTATTAATTGGTGACTCATCTATATACATAGCTACGGTGGTATTAGGTCCTGCTAAATTTCCAAAGTTTCCATCTGAAGTACCACGGATATAGAAAGCCGATCTTCCAGGTCCGTATTGAATATAAGAAAGAGATGGAATAAGTTCAGCGTAATCCATGAAATCATTAACATTGGCGCTTTCAAGTCTTGAGCCGGCTATAGCCTGAACACTCATGGGAAGATCTTCTATTCTAGACTCTCTTTTAGAAGCGGTGACTATTATTTCTTCTACATCATTGGATATCGTCGAAGGTTCATCTGCAGGCAATTCTCCTGATTGAATAAGACCTAAACTTGCAACACTACCGAAAGATAAAGTTCTTTTTAGTATTGAATCTTTTAGTTCAAAAGCTGGAATATATTTACGCATAATTCTCCCCCAAGAATAATTTAATTCTAACAAACGGGAGAGAAAATAAAACTATTTATTAACTTATGTCCGCAGACTCAACTAGTGTTTGAAGTTCACCAGATTCATGCATTTCAGAGATGATGTCGCAGCCCCCTACTAATTCTCCATTAACAAAGAGTTGTGGAAAAGTAGGCCAGTTAGAGAATTGAGGTAAATTGGCTCTAATCTCTGGATTTGAGAGAATATCAACAAATGAAAAAGGCTTGCCACATGAGATAAGTATCTGTGATGCCTTTGATGAGAATCCACACTGAGGAGCTTCTGGTGAGCCCTTCATGTATAAGAGAACAGGATTCTCTTTTACTTGTTTTTCTAATTCTTCGATTATTGTCATTTTCATATATTAACCTATTTACAGAGTTCTAGATATTTTGTAGTGATACTTTTTATGCCATATATTAAAGAATCTGATACGAGGGCATGACCTATGCTGACTTCGTCAGCGGGCACTACAGATAAGAATTGTTTAAGATTATTTAAGTCAAGATCATGTCCAGCATTCACATCAAGACCAAGGCTTTTTGCAAATTGATAGGCCTCTTGATAAGAGTCTAAAATTAATTTTGATGGATTAGCTGCGTATGGTCCCGTGTAGAGTTCTACTCTGTCTCCACCTACAGTTTTGATTGCTTCTATATGCTCCTTAACAGGATCTACAAAAAAACTTACACGAGTTTTGCTTGTACGTATTTTCGCAATTATATTTTTAATTGGATTATGATCTTTTAAATGTAAATCCCAGCCATGATCTGAAGTGAGTTGATCAATTGTGTCAGGAACTAACGTGCACTGATCTGGCTCAATTGCTTTTACTAACTGCACAAACCCAGGATAGAGTTTCGTCTCTTTCGAAAAAGGGTTTCCTTCAATGTTAAACTCAATATCATGATCCTTACAGAGCAATGAAAGATCGTAAACATCATCAGGGGTTATATGCCTTAGATCTGGTCTGGGATGAACTGTTAAACCTTGAATACCTGCATCTATCAGAATCTTAGAAATTTCAATTAAATTTGGCCGATCTTCTCCTCTGGCATTCCTTAACCAAGCAATTTTATTTACATTAACACTTAAATTAGTCATTTTTCTGGGTGATCTAAAACTACTTTTCCGCTTATATGGCCGGTAGAGACTTTTTGATGAGCTGCGGCTAAGTCATTGAGAGAATAAACAGAATCTATTACAGGTTTGATAGATCCTTCTTGAACCAAATAGGATAACTGCTCTAACCCAGAAAGACTTGGTCGATAGATAGACCAATTAATATTAATAGGTTGATATTTTTTTCTTTGTTTCTGTCTTAAAAAATAGGCATGAGGAGCTCCTAGTAAAAGTCCTTTGGAATCTAACGTATTCACTAACGGATGAGTTAATGTAATGTAATGTGACTTTGAGTTAGGTTTTAAAATACTGCAGCACTTATCTACTGAATTTTCTAAAACATTATCTCCAAGTAGATCATAAGCAATATCAAAATCTTTTAAGACTTCATAAAAATTGTCTTCGTTATAGTCAATTACTTGATCTGCACCCAAGGATGTAACTAAATCATAATTTTTTTTACTACAGGTTACTGCAACCTCGCAATCCATACTCTTAAATAATTGGATAGAGAAACATCCCACACCCCCCGCTCCTCCTTGTATAAATACCTTTTTTTTATTTAAATCCTGAGGTCTCAAGCCAGACCATCTCACTAAAGCTGACCATGTTGTCAGCGCAACATAGGGTAACGAAGCTGCCTCTAAGTGAGATATATTATTTGGTTTAATTGTAACTTCATCAATATCTATACAAACATATTCTGAATGTGTTCCTGAGTTAGCATTTGAAGTGCATCCCCATACTTGATCTCCTATATTGAAGTTACTGACCTTAGATCCAACCTTTTCTATACTTCCGGAAAAGTCTGACCCCAGTATCCATGGAAAAGTTTTTTTTCTTTGTTTTTCGAAGATTACCTTTCCGTATCCTTTTCGTTTCATTAGATCAATTGGATTAACAGAAGAGGCTTTAACTTTAATTAGAACCTGATTAGATTTAGGTTCTGGAATAGGAATACCATCTTCCCTAATTAGGTTAGATTCATCACCGTATTGACTTATTGTTATTGCATACATTTTAAATACCATCCATGAGTAACTTAGTTCCAATTATCAATAAACATGCATAAGTTAAGGCATAAAAGCTTTCACCATCTATTTTTTGAGTTAATTTATATCCGATATAAAAACCTATTGGTGCGAATGGCATTAAAAATAGAGCTGTAATTAGGTTATCTAGTCGTAATTGATCAAGTAAAAAATAAGGATATAATTTTAACATATTAACTAAGCCAAAAAATATTGCCGCAGTACCTACATAGACTCTATGGTCTAACTTTTGAGGCAACATATAAATATTAAATGGTAAACCACCTGCGTGTATCCCAAAACTTGTAAAACCTGAAATAGTTCCCCAAAATGAGCCTCTATAAAAAGAGACAGATTTTTCTTTTGATTCACTTGAAAACAAAAAATAATTTAAAGCAAACAGGATTGCCAGAGATCCAAGAAATATTCTTATGTTATCTTCAGAAAGATAGCTAAACCAAAAGAAACCCAATAATATTCCTATAAATGCAGCAGGCAGCAGAATTAGCAGATTCCTTAAGTGAAAGTTATTTCTATAACTATATATGCTTATTAAATCTTGAATGCAGAGTATAGGCAAAAGGATGGCCGCAGCTTGCAAGGGTGATATAACTAAAGACATTAAAGGAACTCCCATTATGGCGAGAGGACCAGCAAATCCACCTTTTGCTATACCGTATAATAAGACAGCCGGTATCGATACCAAATAAAAAAGTGGATCATAAATTAGCACTAGTTAGTTAGAGGATCAAAAATAACTTTTATAGATTTTGAACTTTTATCATCTGCTACCTTAAAGGCTTCTTCAGAATCTTCTAAATGGTATCTATGTGTAATTATAGTTTTTCCAATTGTTGGGTATTCGGCTATGACTCTTGCTGCGACGGTAAAGTCTCTTACACCTTCTGTAGCGCTATACATTATAGAAGGAAATATTTTAATCTCATTCATTATAATTCTCAGACCCGGAAGATTTATACCTTCAAATGGTATTCCCAATAATACAATCCATGATCCTGGTTTTGCACTTTTGGCCGATAGATCTAAAGTATCATCATTACCCACACAATCAAGTACTCTGTCATATTGGTCAGATAATTTACCCGCACCTAATTTAAATCCAGCTTCAATTTGATGGTCGTATTTAGCGTATAAATCTACTTCACAACCCAGAAAATTTGCTGCTACAACAGCGCACAAACCGATAGTTCCACCTCCTATAACGGCTATACGATGGTTTTCATTTGTTTGAGTTTTTATCAAACCATGCAAGGCAACTGCTAGGGGCTCTACTAAACAAGCATCTTTTATAGGTACTTTAGGATCTAATTCAATTAAACAATTTTCTGGAACAATGATCTTTTCAGTCATTCCTCCATTAATGGTCATACCCAAAGCTTTACTCTCATTTTTACAAAGATGATAATTTTCGTGAAAGCAATTGGTGCAGTCTCCACAAGGGATTATTGGTTCAATAGCCACATTTTTGCCATTCTCGGTGATACCTGAAATTTCATGACCTGCTATATGAGGTGAATGAGAGCCCGCTTTCAAAAGATGCAAGTCACTTCCACAGATACCTGCAGAAGCTATCTGAACCATTACTCCTTCGCCTTTAGGGTCGGGTATTTCTGAAGTTTTTACTTTTCCATCAGCATAAGAAACTGCTTTCATTTCGTGATATCTAAAGTTTTATAAACAGAATCAGCCACTTCGGTAGCTGTATTCCATGCTGTGATGCCTCGATGCATTTGGTTCATGACAAATCCTAATGAGATGTGATTATCTGGATCTGCAAAACCCAGAGAGCCACCCGCTCCACCATGGCCAAATGAATTAATATTAGGGCCCATACTGACATCTTTAGTTCCTAGCATAAAACCTAAACCAAATCTGGTATGCATATTGCCTAATACAAGATCTTTACCTTCAGATTGTGTAGTTCGACCCATCTCTATTGTTTCAGGATTAAGGACATGTACTTCATTTCTAGTACCTCCGTTAGCCAATATTCCATAGAGCTTAGCAATAGATCTTGCACTGCCATGTCCATTTGCTGCTGGTATTTCAGCTTCTCTCCATGCAGTAGTATTTGCTTCAAATATTTCATCATTTGATATTCTAGGATTATTAAATGCAGCTCCTATAGGTGTTGATGTGTCATTAAAATCAAAAAGTATTTGTAATCGATTCGGAAAAAAAGATTTTGGTAATTTTGCTAGGATTGGTAATAATTTTTCTACAAAACCTGGTTTTGCCGGATATATGTCTGAAACGCGATGAAACTCTGAAGTAGGTAATCCAATCCAAAAATCAAGCTCTAAGGGGTCTGCAATTTCTTCTCTAAAATAAGTTCCTATCGATCTCCCATCTATTCTTCTTAAAAGCTCCCCAATTAAATAACCATAAGTTAGGCCATGATATCCATGTGCAGTACCTGGTTCCCAAAATGTTGTTTGTTTTGCTAATTCTGAGCAGATTAAATTCCAATCAGTAAAAGCACCTGTCTTGAGAGGTGTCTTAATACCGCACAAACCTGATTTATGACAGAAAAGATATCTAACTGGTATATTTTCTTTTGCATTCTCACTAAATTCCGGCCAATAAGTTGCAACTGGTTCATCTAAGTCTAGAAGTCCTTTTTCTACTAACTGCAACAAACATATAGCTGCTATACCTTTGGTTGTAGAAAAAACATTGATTATTGTATTTTCTTCCCAGAGAGTAGTCTTAGCTTGATCAGTGTATCCGCCCCAAAGGTCTATAATTTTTTTTCCTCTTAACTCTACTGATACAGCGCCACCTAATTCAAATCCATTTTTTATATTTTTTTCAAATAGTGTTTTTGCTTCCAAAAATCTATCATCACAATACCCTTCAATCATTTAGCACCTCTATTATTTCTTCCATGGTATTAGTTGTCGTGTGGTGTCCAAATACTCTGCATAATCATCTCTTCTTTCTAGACTTCTGTTGTCCATCATCCTGCAAGTTATCAAACTAAACATAAGATTCATAATCAAAGGACATATAAATAAATACCAAAAGCCAGTATCAATGGAGACTGTCATAAAGAATAGTCCCCACCAGAAAAGAATCTCACCTAAATAATTTGGATGTCGAGAACGAGCCCAGAGACCTTCTTTCATGGTTTTGCCCATATTTGTACCACTGTTCCTGAAAGTTCTCATTTGTTCATCTGCAACAGTTTCAAATATCACGGCACTTATTGTGAATATACTTGCAAGATATAGATAAAAATTAGCCGAGTTGGTTGAAATAGATAACCCATAGTAGACAGGTAATAGAGATAAATTTACCTGTAAAGTCGGATAGATATGTATCCCGAATAAATCAATCATGATTGCGAAGGGTTTTTGCTTAAGATTTACATATCTAAAGTCTTCATCACCTAAACCTTTCCAGTCTCTTGACCAATTTAGAGTCAATCTGAAAGCCCAAAATAGTACTGGCAAAACTATAAGAAAAGTTTTCTCTAAATTTATCTGCTCTGATTCTGGATAAATAGCTAAGTAGACTACGATAGGTATTGGAGCAACCGACCAAAAAGGATCATATAAACTAGAATTACGAAATATTTGACTTGAAATGAAGACAACTAAAGTTGCAGTTAAATGACCAAAAAGAAGCATGATCCATTGATTGCTATTAGTTAGAAGATTACATACAACTATAGCTGCCACAAAGGCAGCCAAGTAAGTAATACAGGTTACAGTGTAGCTACGAGACATTAAAATTAAGAACTAGCAACAACCCCTCCATCACAAGTTATAGTTTGTCCAACTGTATAGGCCCCTGCTCTGGAACTTAAAAAGATAGCTAATCCTGCAATGTCTTCTGGTGTTCCTACTCTCCCTCTTGGATTACTATTCCCAAGTTCAGACCAATCAATATCAATATCGCCTCCTCCTCCGACTCCAGTACTTAACATCCAAGTTGGAAATGGACCAGGAGCTATTGCATTTACAATGATATTTTCTCTGACGAGCGAAGCAGCTAGTACTCGAGTAAGGTGATGTAAAGCAGCTTTTGAAGGTCCGTACGAAAAAGCATCAAATAATCCTGTTTTTATCCCGTCAATGCTGCCAATATTAATAACTCTAGACGGATCTTCAGAAGTGCCTGAATCTCTTAATAAGGGTAATAATTTTTGCGTGAGAAAAAATACCCCTTTTACATTTGTATCCATAACTTTATCCCAACCCTTTTCAGAATACTCATCAATAGGCTCGCCCCATGAAGCTCCTGCATTGTTTACTAAAATATCTAAACTATCTTCTTGAGATATTGTATTAGATAGCTCATTGATTCCGTCTAAATTAGATAAATCGGCAGGGACAGAAATACAAGTACTTCCATATTCATCTTGCAGTCTTTGTGCTGTAGCATCACAAACTTCGGCCTTTCTTGAGCTTATATAAACTTTTGCTCCGTTAGCAAGAAAACCTGCCGCAATCATTTCTCCTATGCCTCTTGATCCACCAGTTACTAAGGCAACTTTCCCTTCTATTGAAAATAAATCTTTCATGACTCTCCTTGATAATTTTTAAATATTCCCCATATAAGTAGTGTAAGTGCCTACGGGGCTTACGTAAATTATTTAATTACTTGCTTAAAAGAAGGAGAAAAAAATGATAAATAATACTTTTGACTTGTTGTGGAGGGATATCTCTCCATTCACTATTGGTTTTGATAGAACCTTTGATACGCTATCTTTATTAGCCAATTCCAAACAACAGGCTTCTAACTATCCCCCTTATAACATTAGAAAGGTTAGTGAAGATAAATACACTATTGAGCTTGCTGTTGCAGGTTTTGAAGAAAGTGAAATTGATATTGAAACTGCTGGAGAAAACTTAACCATAAAAGGTTCTAGAGATAAAGATGCTTCAGAAGGCCTTGTTCATCAAGGATTGGCTGCTAGAGACTTTGCTAAAACATTTGTTCTCTCTGACGATATGATTATAAAAGGTGCGGCTCTGAGTAACGGCATGTTATACATAGGTCTAGAAAGAGTAATACCTGAAAACAAAAAACCACGAAAAATAGATTTCACTTCTAAAAGCAAATTACTCGATTAATAAAGGGAGGAATTTGACCCTAATTTATATTGCTTTCATCTTTTACGACTTACTATACTAAACGGTAATGGGTACAACTGAAGTGTTAAAGAAATTAGAAAAATGGACTCTTGATGAAAGGGTCCATTTTATTATTCAGAGCCTCAATGGTTATAGTATAGAAAGATATAAGCTGAATGAGGAAGCATCTAATTTCTGCCATGAATTGGAGGAATCAAATATCTCAATCATTGATGAAGGCCCAATCTTAAAAAATGATATTGTTATTCTATTAACAGTTCCTGAAATTACTTATGCAGATCAAAAAACTTTTGAAGAAGTGCCTTTGTCTGGCTTAGAGCATCAGTTTAATTTAATTGATGATTTAGAGCTTAGTAAGAATATTATTAGTCTATTTAGGATTGAGTAGGCTTCTTGAACAAAAGCGTCATTCGATCGCTTTCACCCATCTCAGAATATTTTTTACGATCCTTATCTTTTAACCTGTAATTAGGTGGAAGAGTCCAAACTCCTTTAGGATGGTCAGCAGTGTCTTTAGGGTTAGCGTTTATTTCGGATTTTGCAGCAAGTTCGAATCCATGTTTTCTGGCAATTTCAATGGCATAAGCTTCAGTCACGTAACCACTCTTTTTCATCGTCTCCATTGAAGTTCCCGGCTTAGCTCTGTGTTCTACGATTCCAAAAACTCCACCAGGTTTGAGTGACTTGAAAGTATTTGAAAAAATATTATCTAAGTTAGGCCCAAGCCAGTTATGAAGATTTCTGAATGTTAAGACTGCATCAACAGAATTCTCTGCCGCTAGCTCAGAATACAGATCGACTATCTCTACTCTTCCATACATAGGGTTATTGGACATTTTTTTATCAAAATTAGCTCTACCTCTTCTGTAATATGATATTTCTGAATCCTTGCTCCAGTGAGCCGCAATCAATGTGCCGGGATAATGTATGTAGTTAGCTAAAATTTCAGTGTACCAACCTCCTCCAGGCGATAGCTCTATAACTACCATGTCTGATTCAATACCAAAGAAAGATAAAGTTTCTATAGGGTTTCTTGAAGAATCTCTGAGAGTATTTTTTGGAGTTCTATCTTCACTTGCAACGGCCCCCTTTAGATCATGAGCAATTATGGGTGTAATGGTTAAAGTCAGAAGTATTAAGAGTAAATTTTTAATTGTAGATTTCATAAAAAAATAATATATCTAAATGGCTGTTTTGAGAAGAGTTGATATAACTCTCTCTAGTTGATCTATATTCCCACATTGAAATACTTTTGTGCAATATGCAGAATATTTTGTCATTACAGAGTCACCTGTATCCCATCTATATTTTCCTTCAGGATTTAACCAAAATACTTGTTTCGATCTTTCTTTAATGGATTTCATTAGATGTGCTTTTTCAGGACCAAAATTATTTCTAGCATCTCCAAGTATTACTACAGTTGTTTTGTTATCTATTTCATCTAAACAAAGACTTACAAAATCAGTTAGGGCCTGCCCATAATCTGTTGATCCGCCTCCATGTTTCTGTAATGCTTTCTCAATAGCCTCGTCTAACTTTGCATCCTTAAAATCATTAGTAACTTCACCTAAATTAGAGGAAAAAACAAAAGCCCTCAATTTTGATACGACTTCACTTAAGCTAAATAAGAACATCAACATGAACCTCGCATACGCCCCTACTGATCCACTGACATCACAAATTACATATATTTTTGGTCTATCTATTTTTTTATAGGCCCAACTGAGGTTGAATAAAATGCCCTGATTTACCCAGTTATCTCTAATTGTTTTTCGTATATCCAGTTTACCTTTTTTGAAGTTTTTCTTTCTTCGGGAGTGGAGATTGGCTAACTTTTTGGCCATCTTTCTTACCAACGAATGAACTTCATTTAAATAGGATCTATCTATTTGAGCCATATTCATTGATTTAAAGATTTGTTCTCTAAGTTGCTCGCCTGATACATCACCGTGTAACAGAAATTGCTGTTGTACATAATCAGAGACTCTCTCTCTTAAATTAGTCAGTTGATTTCTGAGCTCTTGCTCTAAGTCCGAAGGAAGTTCACCTTCTCTTGAAGAGCCTAATTGCATTAGTTCATCCTCTAATTTTCCAACACCCATCTTTTCAAGAATACGCCTTGTAAAAACAGATCTTTGTGTGAAGTACCTTATCTCTCTTATTTCAGCTTCTTCTGCTGCATCGGCTATTGAGAGCATTATTTCTCCTTGCGATCCTTCTAAGAGTTTTTTTGCTAAATCTGAATCGACATCCTTAATGTCAGAAAGTTGGTTTGTATCAACTGAAATTTGTTGTTTTATTTCATCTGAAAAGAAGTCATCAAAACAAGCATTAAATTTATCTTTTTCTTCAGGTGTTTTAGAAAGAACAATAGATAAGGTTCTTTTAAGTAATACTTTGTCATCGTAACCTACCGAGTCAACTACAGACACAGCATCTATAGTCTCAGCTGGAGAAACTCTTACATTAGAGTTTCTTAGAGCTTTTACGAAATCAGTTAATACTTTTTCCATCCGATGTTTCTGTAGCTTGTGAAACTAAGGCCGGAATCTCTTTTTTAACTACCTCAATATCTTGTTGATGTTTTAGAAGAACATTTAATGTGTCTTCTGCTAATTTAGCATCAAGTTCATCTGAATTAAGAAGTATTACTGTCTTTGCCCAATCGATTGTTTCACTAATAGCTGGAAGTTTTTTTAGGTCTAATTCTCTTATACCTTGAACAAAATTAACTAATTGAATCTGCATTGACTTGGAGATCTCGGGTACCCTGGCCTGGACTATTTGTCTTTCTAGTTTTGCATCCGGAAAAGGTATATAAAGATGCAGGCACCTTCTCTTTAATGCGTCTCCTATTTCTCGGCTATTATTACTGGTAAGAACCACCAATGGTTTTACGTCAGCTTTCCTGACGCCTAATTCAGGGATAGATATTTGAAATTCAGATAGAATCTCTAACAATAAGGCTTCAAATTCCTCGTCAGATTTATCAACCTCGTCGATTAATAAAACGGAACCTTTTTTTGAAGTTAATGCCTCTAATAAAGGTCTGGTTTCTAAAAAATCTTCTGAGAAGAAGATGTCTTCAAACTTCATCAATCTATCGAGAGATTCCTTAAGACCCTTAGCACCCTCCAGAACTTCTTGCATTTGTTCTTTTAAAATTTGGGTATATAAGAGTTGTTTTCCATATCGCCACTCATAAAGTGCTTTTGATTCATCCAGTCCTTCGTAACATTGCAATCTAATCATTTCCTTTTTGAAATATAGAGCTGCTGTATTTGCTAATTCTGTCTTTCCTACTCCAGGAGGTCCTTCAATTAGAATAGGTTTTTCTAGTTGTGAAGCTAGGAATACTGCCGTAGCTATTTGTTCACTGCAAATATAACCGTGCTTTGCAAATCCTTTAGTAATATCTTTTATGATTTTCTTAGGTCCATCTGTCATCAATCTTCTCCTATCAATTTTTTTAGAGCTCCAATGACGCTTAATGGGTCATCGACAAATAGGTGGTGCATAGTCCCTGGAACCCCTATTACTCTTTGTTCTGGAATATTCCCAACATAGAGGGTGTAATCCAAAATCTCTTGTGTAAAAATTTGGCTCATTAAACCATAAACAATATTAATTGGGCATTTAATGGCCATAAGAATATCGGTTAAATCTTTTGACTTATAACTCTTCATTATCTTTCCATCAGATTTCAAAACCCACCCATCATCTCGTTGCTTGAATGAATTAGAGGCTATATGTTCTAATAAATAATCATTCCTGCATGGCTGAGGTGGAATTAATCTGAAACTGTCTATTGCGGCATCTTTATCATCATAAATAAAATCTGCTCTTATCATTGATTTGTTTGAAGAGAATGCTTTTACTTTGTCTGGTGGCAGCACAACTATTGAGTCTAATAACGTTAGCGTTCTGAATAATTCAGGATAGATAGAAGTTGCATTTAAAGATATTGAACCGCCCATACTATGGGCCACAAAGTCTGCCTGTTTCCAGTTCATATCCTCACAGACAGCTTTTATCTCATCAGCAAATATTTCCTGCGAATAAACTTCACGATGGTCGCTGTCTCCAGAACCTGAAAGATCTATTGCAACCACACAAAATTTTTCTATAAATGCGGGGGCAACAAAGTCCCACCAGTGAGCATGGGCACTGTATCCATGTATAAAAAATAATCCAGGTTTGCTCTCCTCTCCCCAAACTAGGTAATTAATCGTTTTTTCATGGACCTCGATCTGCTTTGAAACGGGTTCTATCAACAATGATTCATTGAACCAATCGAGGTTTGACATAGTTTTAACTTACAGAGCTTATAGCGGTCTTGAGTGCGTCTGCAATTTTCTCTAAATGACTAGGTTCTACTATAAGGGATGGAGATAAAACTAAGAATTCACCAGAATATCTCACAAGAACATCATTATCGTAGCAATGTTGAAAAACTTTAGCTGCAAATTCGGTAGCTGGCATTCCTTCTGATCCAAAATGTATAGCACCCATCAAGCCTATATTTCTAATATCTATAACTTGATTTAAACCTTTCAATGAATGAATTGCATCTTCAAAATGAGGTTCCATTTCCTTAGCTTTATCAAATAAACCTTCTTCCTCATAAACATCTAAAGTGGCTATTCCTGCTGCGCAAGCTACCGGGTGGCCTGAATAAGTATAACCATGAAATAGTTCTATCATGGCTTCCGGTCCTTCCATTAATTGATCGTAAATTGAAGTATCAAAAGCCACTGCGCTCATGGGTATCATTGCACTAGTAAGGCCTTTAGCCATTGTTATCATATCAGGCCTAACATCAAAACGATTTGCAGCGAAAGAATCTCCTAATCTACCAAAACCCGTTATGACTTCGTCAAATATTAAAAGTACATTATGTTTTGTACATATTTCCCTTATTCTTTCTAGATATCCTTTTGGAGGAACTATTACACCACCAGATCCTGTAACTGGCTCGATGATAACAGCTGCTATTGTTGTAGGGTCTTGAAGCATAAGGATCTTTTCAAGTTCATCGGCTAAATGAAGTCCCCAATCAGGTTGACCCTTAGAAAATGCCATATGTTCGGTATCCCATGTATGAGGCATATGATCTATTCCAGGTAATAACGGTCCAAAAGACTTTCTATTAGGAGTTAAGCCTCCAACAGAAACTCCACCAAAATTAACTCCGTGATACCCTTTCTCTCTGCCTACGAACTTTGTTCTTTGGCCCTCCCCTTTGGACGTATGATAAGCAAGAGCAACTTTCATGGCTGTTTCCACAGCTTCCGACCCAGAATTACCATAAAAAATTCTATCCAAACCTTCGGGAGTAAGAGAAGCTACCTTTTCTGCTAGCTCGAATGCCTTAGGGTGAGACATATTAAAAGCCGTAGCGTAATCAAGTTCTGCTACTTGGTGTTGAACTGCTTCAACAATTTTGGGGTGGCAATGTCCTGCATTCGTGCACCAAAGTCCTGCTATCCCATCTAAAACCTCTCTACCATCGTCAGTCTGGTAATACATTCCTTTTGCAGAGGTTAAAAGTCTGGGGTTAGCTTTAAATTTCTTATTAGGTGTAAAAGGTAACCAATAATTATCTAAATTTAGATTTTCTTGTGATTTCATAGCTCAAATTATACTTTATCGATAGGTTCAAGTTCTTTCTTTGTGCAGACTATACAGATCATTGCAACAATTAGGAATACGATTAAATAAGGGTAGATAATGGTCATTTCATTCTCAAGCATGATCCAACCAAAAACAGCAGGGGCTAACGATGCGCTCAGTAATATACAAGCATTCAACCAAGCTCCTAGTCTTCCAGAAGGATCTATATCAGCCGCAGCAGCAAGGATTAGAATAACCATAATAACAAAAACAATATTCCAAATAATATTGCCGTAATAGAAAGTATCAAAAGCAGGTATTCCAAAGATTGCATAAACACAAACTGAGGAAACTAAAAGACATAATAAAATTGTTTCCTTTCTTTTTATTTTATTTCCAAATATACCTATAAAGACTGGTCCAAGAAGACTCAAAATAATGGCTAGAGATATAACACTCCCAACTTCAGCCACTCCCAAATCTATATATTCCACTCCAAATCTTTCCATAAATGCCCACATACCACTGGAAGGGATTTCATAAAAAAGAACCGCCGTAATAAGTAAGAAATAAAGCCACTTCTTGGCAATGGGTTCTTTGACTATATTATCGTCATTTTCATTGGATGTTTTGGCAAAGAAAAAGAGTAAGGTTAATGCTATGTAGACATAAATAAAATTAAAGAAATAATAACTATGTCCACCGTCTTCTATCCAGGTGCTAGAAACATATATAAGAAACGCAGCAGTTAGTGATGCGAAAAGAGTAAAGAGTGCATAGGATCTATTGGGATCTTGTGATGAGGCTAATATTGAATGACCTGAGGCAATAAGCATGCCGCAACCTATTCCTGAAAAAGCTTTTATAAAAGTAATTTGATTAACGTCACTGGATAAAGAGCATAAGTAATAACAAATCATAACGATGATACTGCCAGTCAAGCCAAGTGCCCTTCCCTTATAAGCTGCGTTACCGAAATATAAGGAGCTAATCGCAGCAAAGAAAAGTTCAAGCGTAACCACCAATCCAGCTTCTTGTGAATTAGCATTCAGCCCAACTGATACCGCGCTTACATTAAAGGGTGCTAACGAGGAAGCTAGATTTCCGAGTTCCAACATAGCCATGCCAGCCAATAGATGAAAATAAGTCTTGTATTGCATTTATCTTTTAGTTGGAAACCTTAATATATAGATATAGTGTATACATAAAGAAAACTTATTGTGCCAAATAGTAAAAATCATAGCTTTATAGAACCCCAACAAGAAAGAAGCAGGAAAAGGTTTGAAGCAGTATTAAAAACTGCTGAATTTATTTATAAAAACCAAGATGATTATGATTTAACTGTACAAGATGTAGCCAAGCTATCTGGCATGAAAAGACCCTCTATTTATAAATTTTTTCCAAGTAATGAATCTATTCTCGAAGCTCTATCATATAAATATTCTTCATCCCTATTTGGTCTAGTAAAGCAAAATCTAGAAAACCTAAATTATTCTGATGAAAAAGAACTCATCAAGGCTGTGGTGGATATCTACGCAATATATGTCAATAACAATTATTGTATTTCTGAACTAGTCTTTAATGTTTTTTCTAAAAAATTTCTTATTGAAGAGATTCTCAAACTCATACAAGCAAAAAGTACTGGAGAAACTAAAAAAATAAAATTTTCTCTCAGTATTTTAATGGCGTGTTTAGGAGATTCTCTCAGTCAGGAAAAAGTAATTTCACCGAGTTGTGTTGCTGAAACTAAAAAGGCCTGTCTTCTTTATCTTGCTAACTAGGTTGATCCAAAATCTTATTGATTCCGAAAGCTAAAAACGCACCTATAAATTGTGCAGTTATAAAAAAGAGAACATTACCAGGATCAATACCTGTAAACGTATCCGTGAACATTCTTCCGATTGTAACCGCAGGATTGGCAAAAGAGGTTGAGGAAGTAAACCAATAAGCTGAGGTAATGTACAAACCTACTGCGGGTGCTACGAACTCTGATCTAACTGTTCTTACTCTAAGGATAACTAATAACAATCCGAAAGTGGCTACAACTTCCGAGATATATAAATTTAATCCACTTCTAGAATTTACTGAAACCTGAAAGGCATCTAAACCAAACATATAATTTGCCAATAAGGTTCCAGAAATTGCACCAGACACTTGTAATAAACCGTAAAGAATAAAATTTCTAGATGAAAGTTCACCATTTGCAAACATGACAACAGAAACAGCTGGATTAAAATGAGCTCCTGAAATTTTGCCGAACATCCATATAAGCACTATTAAACCGGCACCGGTTGCGATTGTGTTTGCTAATAGTGTAATCGAGTCATTATCTGAAAGTGACTGACCCATAATTCCAGAACCAACAACAATCATTAATAGAAAAGTTGTTCCTAAATATTCACTCAAATATGCTTTCATCTGGCTCTTCTATTTCTTTGGTTGGAAATACACATTTAGGATCATTATGCTGTGGATTGTTTACATGCTTTGAAACGGTATGGTGAACAATCGATTTTGCTGAAAAAGTATCTTCGCAGTTTATATCATCACCATTTAACCAATTCTGAAAATGTTGTTTAGAAATAATTAAAGGCATACGCTCATGAATAGGTTTAAGCGACTCTATGGCTTCTGTAGTGACTATTGCACAACCAACCTTACCCCTGTATCCACCAAAGATTCCACCGAAAAAGAAAATATCTCCATTAAGATGATGAAAATAAGGAGTTTTTTTCTCTCCAGATTTTTTCCACTCATACCAACCATCTGTTGGTATAAGGCAACGATTAGAATTAGAGAAAGAAGGCTTTTCAGTTAATGTTTCAATTCTTGCATTTACTAAATTAAAAGGTTTATCAGCCCAGTAGGGAGTGAAGCCCCATTCAATAGATTGTAATTTATCGGTTAAGGCTAAAAGTTTTTGTCCTGGTCCAATGTTATAACTTGATTCAAAGTCAGTAGAACCATATTTAGTTTCTAAATTATCTAGATTTCTGAGTGTAAACCGTCCACACATTATGACTTTGTATACTACCTCAAGAACGAAGAAGCGTTTATATAATTTCTATAGAAATATTCCTTTAAGGGTAAAGAAAAATAGTATGGATAAACCTGCTCCGACTGGCAGCGTGACCACCCAAGAGACTATTATTCTTCCTACCACTGAGAAATCGACTGCTGATAACCCTCTTGCTAAGCCAACACCTAATACAGCTCCAACGAGTGTATGAGTTGTCGAAATAGGTAAGCCCGTTCCAGAAGCTAATACTACCGTTGTTGCAGCAGCTAATTCGGCAGCAAATCCTCTACTTGGTGTTAATTCAGTGATGTTTCTACCTACTGTTTCAATAACCTTGTAACCTAAAGTTGCTAGTCCAGCAACAATACCCGTTGCTCCAAGCAAGAGAATCCACCATGGCATGGAAGACTTGGCTGCAATTTCACCACCTGATTGAACAACACTCGCTATAGCGGCCAGTGGACCTACTGCATTTGCAACATCATTTGAGCCATGTGCAAAGGCCATAGCGCAAGCTGTGAAAACCATAAGAACCGCAAAAACTTTTTCTACCCCATCAAATGTTACATCTCCTCTTTGTTGAGTTGTGTTTTCTATTTTTCTGAGAAAGAAAGTTCCAATCAAAGCAATTACAAAACCAATGGCGATTGAGTAAGTTAAACTTTCACCAAATGATAAAGATAGACCTATATGTTTCAAGCCTTTTAGTAATGTCACCATTGCTATAACAAAACCCACTAGGAACATATATCCAGGGACATATTTCTTAGCATTTTCAAATGGCTTATTTGTGTTCAGAATTAATTTTTGTACTGAGAGGAAGATTATGAAGGCTATAGTTCCTGACATTAATGGAGAAACTACCCAACTAGATACAATAGATCCTACTTTTGACCAACTAACAGCATCAACACTTATTCCTACAGCAGCAAATCCAACAATAGCACCAACAATTGAGTGAGTTGTAGAAACGGGCCAACCTCTTGATGAGGCTATTAGCAACCATGTTCCTGCAGCTAGAAGAGCTGCCATCATTCCAAATACTAATAAATCTGGTGAATCTTGAAGTAAATTAGGATCTATAATTCCCTTTCGTATAGTAGAAGTAACTTCACCTCCTGCAAGGTACGCTCCGGCAAATTCAAAAATACAAGCAACCAGAATAGCTTGGGCCAAAGTAAGAGCCCTAGCACCGACAGAAGTTCCCATTGCATTAGCTACATCATTTGCTCCAATACCCCAGGCCATAAAGAATCCAAAAACACAGCCTGAAATAAGTAAGTAGGGTCCGTATAAAATAATAGTTTCCATATGAGTTTCCTATCTAGATGCGATTAAAGAGATTCTGTGGCCAACTTGTTCAGCCCTATCAGATAATTCTCCAATTTTGTTAATAACGTCGTATAAAAAAATTACATCAATGGGCGGTAGATCTTTTTCTATTTTAAAAAGTTCGCCTCTTAAAGTAACCTCAGTTTGATCATTGCTATTTTCTAGTGAATTCAATTTCTCTATCAAAGTCTCCATTTTTTCAGCAGCCCTTCCACCAAAAGAAAATTGAAATAATTCATCTATATGATCGACTGCATCGGCAGCTGCATAGGTAATTTCCCTAGCCTCCTCTATAAAATTTTGAAAAGCTTTATGTATGGGTGATGGAACTTCCATATTTCTACCTATCATCAACCCAGAAATATCTTTCACAGTATTTGGAATATCATCAGCCAATTTTATTAGATCCAATATGTCTTCTCTCGGAACAGCAAAAAAGATACTTTTTGGCAATAAGCTTCTAGTTTCAGCCTTTAATTCATCAGCTTGATTCTCAAGATCAGAAATTAATTTTCTAGATTGTGTTGCCCCACTCCAATCTGTGACTACTACGCATTCAATAAATCTAACCAATTCTTCAACAGAATTTGTAGAGACTTTCATATGTGCTTTTATTGGGCCGAAGGGAGACTTTCTAATAATGTCATTGTAACCAGTAGATTTCATAAATTGTCTCCAGAGATTATTGATTTAAATTTTGTAAACATATTCATTGTTGTTTATTTTGAATTCTTATTGTGTCAAATTTGTTACAAATGTAAGAAAGGTTTGTAAAAAGGGTTCAGGAGATTTAAAACTTATATTCAAATCCTATTCCTATTATTTCTTTTTCTTTAGACATATTGTCTCCACTTAGATCCGTAAAGAAGAAGAAAGCTTTAGCTTTACTGCTTAACTTATAGTCATAACCAAAAGAAAATTGCTTCCCTGAATCTAATTTCATATCGGACTCTGCCTGTTGAAATTTAAGTGTTCCCTTATCACCGACCTTCTGGGAAAAACTAACAACATACCCGTCTTCTTCTTCTCCTGTAGATAATTTTTCACTATCTTGAAACATAATTCCTAACTGACTGCGGTTGAATGGAATTTGAAGTGTTAATCTTGTTGAGTCATAGCCCTTAAGTTCCGAATCAAAGGCCAAGGCAATATAAAAATTTTCTGAGTCGTAACTAAAAGAAGTTGAAGTTGAGTCACCTATGCTGTCATCACCTAGTCCTTCTGTGCCTTTTATTGCATTAAAATTTGCAGAAAAGCCATTAATCTTTGGAGTTGTATATCCTACCAGGTCGCCCATCCTGTTCTCCCCTTGCAATATATTCTTAATATCTCCCGCAAGGTCATTAAAAAGATCTATTTTCTTTTGTGATTTTTTTGTTGCTGTGTCGTGCTTACCAAGGAAAATAGTTCCCATCGATCCTTTTAAACCCACAAAACTATTTCTTTGTTTAAAAGTTCTATCTTTTGATTCGTCTGCAGTTCCATCTACCGGATCAACTTCGTATTCAGCCTGATAGATAGCTTCTATTCCTTTTCCGAAATCCATACTTCCTTTTATACCTAATCTAGAGGCGTTACTCACCATATCCACTTCGGTGCCAGAAGCTGTATCTTGAGATTCAACTGATATCCAAAGTTTTCCGTACACAGTTGGTTCCTCAGATTGTAAATAAAACACAGGAACAAGTAAGAGCATAGAAAAGACTTTAAGTTTCATATTTTTTCTCCAACATTGATACAGTTAATTTTAAATAAGAAATGTTACGTTTTTGTTTCGTAACAGGAACAGGTTTGGAAAAAGATTAGCTTTTTTTGTTCAGTGTGAACCAGAAAATTGTACCCTCAGGATAGGCTTTTTCGTTACCCACAGAACCGCCCATAAGATTTACTAAATTCTTGACTATAGATAAACCTAATCCTGTGCCCTCTTTTAAAGAAGTATTGTTATTTTGAATTCTGAAGAATCTCTCAAATACTCTTTCTCTTTGATCTGCGGATATGCCCTGTCCATGATCTTCAATTTCAAATCTCACTTTAGAGCCTTGGTCTTTCATGTTAATAATTATCTCATTACATTCATCAGTAATCCCATATTTAACTGAATTTTCTATAAGATTATCAATAATTTGTGTTAATGCCTTAATGTCACAAATTACCTTTATATCTGAAGGGATATTATTAATAATCTTTACATCAGGATTATTTGATAAGACAGAGTTAATTGAATTTTTAAAAATCTCTGAAATACCATTTTCTGCAAGCTCAAGATTGTATTCACCCGATTCTATAGTTGATAAATTCAAAATATCTTCCAGAAGATATGAGAGCTTTTCTGAGTTTTTTAAGATTGCCTTAGAGAACTTTTGTGCAATCTCTTTATCATCTAAAGCGCCATCAACTAGGGATTCTGAATTAGCTCTTATAACAGCAACGGGAGTTCTTAATTCATGAGATAAATTAGCAATAAAATCTTTTCTAATATTCTCTAATTTCTTTATTCGGGTGATATCAATAAAAACAAGTGTTGTTTCAAGTGATTCATTGTCGAAGGTCGCATTTACTAAAAAACTTTTATAGCCTGGTTCAACACCAAAAATTTCTTCTTCTGCTGATGAATCAAGTTTCGCGCTTTTTATTAAATTAATGATCTCGCCGTTATTAAAAACCTCAACTAATTTACTACCTACATAGTCTTTAGGGATATTTAAATCCAGGGAAGATACTGAATTAATTTGAGCGATACAGTCATTTGCATCTAAGACAATAAGGCCGATACCCGTCTTATCTAATATTTGCGGTAACTCTTTTGTGGTTAAAGTACCATTTTGAACAATGGTACTAGATTCTATTTTTTTTTCTTTTACAAAGAGACGTAAGATTTTAGACAACATAATTAAATCTATAACCGATCCCACGGACAGTTTCTATTTTTGAACCTATATCACCTATTTTACTGCGCAGTCTTTTAACATGTGTATCTACTGTCCTTGTGGTCACTGAGGAATTGTAGCCCCACACTTCTTCAAGTAAAACTTCTCTAGGCTGTATTCGGCCATTTTTTTGAACCAAGTGCTTAAATAAAAGAAACTCCTTAGCGGTTAATTTTATTTCAGTATCGCTTATAAAAACTCGATAAGAGGAAAGATTTATTTCAATATCGCCTAAAGTGATTTTAGTAGTCTCTTCCTGTTTTTCTCTTCTTTTAAGTACCGTTGAAACTCTAAGGGCTAGCTCCCGAACGCTAAAAGGTTTTACAACATAATCATCAGCGCCCAGTTCAAAACCTAACACTCTGTCGACCTCTTCTCCTTTAGCTGTAAGCATAATGATAGCTATATCAAAGGAATCTGAATTATTCCTTATCTTCTTGCATATATCTAAACCTGACATATCTGGAAGCATTAGATCTAAAAGAATAAGATCGGGTTTTTTCCTAGCTACTGAGTCTATAGCTTCCTTACCTTTAGAAACAGCATTGACTGTGTAACCTTCCGATTTGAATTTGAACTCTAATGTAGATCTTAGATCTAGCTCATCTTCAACAATGAGTATTCTTTTTGACATCTGGAAAGTATATTGTCACTTTGTGACAAAATTGTAAATTGTACATATCTATTTAGTTAAGATATTTTGTTTTTGTGGTTATCTGCCACTCTTTGTCTTAATTCAGAGCTAGAAAAATTATGTTCGCGTTTATTAAAATAACATTTACCATCTGATATCTCTTTGCCAGTGAAATCTTTATCTTTGTATTCATCTCCAATAATCCTAATATCCCATTCCTTTTTGCTCAAAATATCTAATACATCTTGCTCTGAATCATATATCAAGACTTCATCAACATAACGACAACCTGATACTTGGATTTGTCTTTCTACGATAGATTGCACCGGGGAATTTTTATTTTTTCTATCTATGCTTGGATCTGTTTGAATACATACGATTAGATGTTCACAAACAGTTTTTGCTTCTTCAAACATTAGTACATGACCTGCATGAAAGAGGTCAAATGCACCGAAAGTTATACCTTTTATCATAATTAAACGAAGTAATTTAACATCAATATCATAATTGCATTGACTGTATATTTGAATGTTTATTTAATGCGTATAGGAGTCTTAATGTTTGAAATTGAAAAAACACAATCTTGCTTGGGGGCATACGTTAAAGGCCTAGACCTGTCCAAATCTTTTTCAGAGAGGACGTTAGGAGGACTTAAAAATGCTTTGTCTGATAATGAAGTTCTGTTTTTCAGGAATCAAAATATAACTCATGAGGATCACAAAAGATTAGCTTCCTCATTTGGTTTACTGCAAACCCATCCTGCATATCCAACTATTGATGGCTTTCCTGAGATTACTATCCTTGAAAACGATGAAAAAAACCCATCTAAAATTGAGGAGTGGCATACAGATATGACCTTTAAAAAAAATCCTCCTTTAGGAAGTATATTAATTGGAAAAATTATTCCTGAGACTGGTGGTGATACTATGTTCTCAAGCTTATCAAAAGCCTATGATGATCTTTCACAAGAATGGAAAGAAGAACTTGAAGAGATGAATGCCATTCATAGTTTTGAATTTGGTTTTAAAGAAAGTCTAGAAGAAGAAGGTGGTCGTGAAAGATTAGCTGATGCTCTTAAAGAAAATCCTCCTGTATCACATCCTGTAATCAAACAACATCCTGTTACTGGACGAAAGGTAATTTACGCTAATAGACTCTTCACTTCACATATTGAAGGAGATGATGCTGAAAGTTCAATTTTAAATTTCTTGTTTGATCACATTCATCAAGAGAAATATCAATATAGGTTTTCATGGGAAAATAACTCTATAGCTTTTTGGGATAATAGATCTGTTCTTCATAAGCCTGTTAACGACTATTGGCCTCAACTTAGAAGAATGGAGAGAATTACTATTGAGTCTTGAACTGATATCTGAAGAAATCTATCCACCAATTAGTCACTTCAAGATAATTAGATTGTTCATTCAATAAACTCTGTTCTGCGGATTGAAAGCTTTCTTCTCCTAGAAGATCCCTTCTCTTACAAACGACGTCATAAGCGTACTCATTTGTAAATTCAGGATGTCCTTGTATAGACATTATGTGGTTGCCTATAAAATACATCGCATTGGGAACTGAGTGGTTAGAGGCTACTAAAGTCGTTCCCTCAGGAAGATTAATAACTTGATCTTGATGTGAGTGGATCAGTTTTATATCTTTATTTGGATTTTCAAGCCAAGGAAAATGATTATGGAATGTATATTCTTGAAGTCCTAATACCCACCCTACTTTAGCCTTCTTAACCTCTCCACCAAGGGCTTTGGCTATGAGCTGATGTCCAAAGCAAACGCCCAGTAAAGATCTTTTCTTGTCATTAAGTAGGCGGATAAAACTTTCTAAATCTCTAATCCATTTGACATCATCATATACACTTAATTTAGAGCCCGTTATCAAGTATCCATCACATTCATCTATTTCCAATGGATATTCGTCTAGAGTTACGTCATAAATCTTAAGTTTTATATTTGGGTCTGCTTCAGTGAAGATTTTGTTATAAAAGTCATTTTGGTCTCCATGCTTAACCTGAAGATCTTCTAGAACATGATCCGTCAGAAGTATTCCTATAGTCAATTCACTCATTGCTGTGAATCTTAACTTATAAAACATGACTGATCATTCAATGCCTGATATTCTTTATCAAAAAAAGGGAGATTTTATGAAAACTGATTATGAATTTCTAACTACGGAAGTAAATGGACACATCTTGGAAGTTACTATTAATAGACCAGATGTAATGAATTCATTGCACCCACCTTCGCACAGAGAATTTGATGAAGTATGGAGTGAATTTACTAATAACGAAGATCTATGGGTAGGTATTATCACAGGTGCTGGCGATAGAGCATTTTCAGCTGGTAATGACTTAAAATATCAAGCCTCAGGTGGAGACAGGTCTGGAATGCCAGAAACTGGTTTTGCCGGGCTTACTAGTCGTTTTAATTTGAATAAGCCAATCATTGCTGCTGTCAACGGTGTTGCTATGGGTGGAGGAATGGAAATTGCCCTTGCATGTGATCTTATCATCGCTTCTTCTAATGCAAGGTTTGCTTTACCGGAACCAAAAGTTGGATTAGCTGCTCTTGCTGGTGGTATGCAAAGGTTACCCAGACAAATAGGCATGAAGAATGCCATGGGTATGATGTTAACTGGAAGACATGTTGAGGCAGCTGAAGCTAAAGAGCTTGGTATCGTAAATGAAGTTGTTGAGTCTCAGGCAGATTTGATGGATAGAGCAAGGGACTGGGCAAAACAAATAGAAGCTTGTTCACCGATGTCTATTAGAGCTACAAAACAAGTAGCCTATGAAAGCCTTAACGAGGCAAGTCTTGAAGCTTCTATGGGCGGACAATATACAGCTGTACACGATCTCTTTACGAGTGAAGACTTTATAGAAGGTCCAGTGGCTTTCTCAGAAAAAAGAGCACCTAACTGGAAAGGAAAGTAAACCTATCCTCATTAATATTTTTTGTAATCAACAAATATGGGTGAGGACCAGGCTCTCTCTTGGTCTTCCGAAAGACAATCATCTTCATATGGCGTTAGCATTGAACTACCGCTACACATATTTACAGATGTACAGTTACCAAACTCGTCGTATTCACACCTAAGATTAGCCGCATTGATAATTTTAGAAGTTTCTTCAATAGCCTTTACATAATAAACAACATCTCTTTTTGATTGATCGAACTCATTATCAACAAAGGTAAATTCGCATGATTCGACATTATTACATTTATGAACCTTCCAAGGATCTTGGATAAGATCGGATATTTCTTCATTCTCATTCAATTGCGATAGAATCCTCACAACTTCGATCTTGTCTATCCTCTTTCTTTGATCTGAGGGGTTGTAACATTCATTTCTACATAGATCAGTAATCCTTTCTCTACCAAGCGAACTAATGGCATATTCTGGGCAACCTGGTTTTTGCTTAAATGATCCTGCTGCTTTAACTATAAACCTTGGATTTGACTTCATATCTGTTTCAGATCCCATAGGAATAATTCCTTCATTAGAATTTAGTAAATTAAACCATAACAAGATTCGAGTTCCGCTCGTGGCATAAACCTCTTTTGTTTTTAGAGAATTCCATATCGATTCTCTAGATTTATCTTGAGAATGAGTGGCAACTAAACCACCCGTATAGAAAAAGGATGAGGTTCTCTCCATTTCTATTGGTCCCGGTGGTAGAGTCTCTCTAGTCCAGTTCCTTCTTATTGATTCTCCATAGGGACCGTCTCCTTCTCTAAAACCTAAAAGATATCCAGTTGGATCAGCAGGACCTGCAGCCTCGGTCATTTCTCGTCTATTGATTTCTTTATAACCGGTCCCAGGTCTTGCGTTGTGGTTGTCTCCCGAGGCGACTAAGCCAAATCTAAACTTACTCAATCGGTCGTTTTTATTAAAATTTTGCAATGCTAATAAATATTGAATTGAGCCTTTAGGTTTATGATTAAATGTTGGAAGAAAACAATCTTGGCATTGATTTGAATCTAACCATTCAGAAGGATCTTCGCCCACTATGACCGACTGACCAGCAAAACTTTCTAGGGCATAGTTTAACTTAGCTTCTTCAGAGCGCTTTTTACAAATTCGTGGAGATTCTCCTTCTTTCTCACATCTCTCTTTTATTATTTGACCAGCTTGCCAACAACCTGGCGTAAAACCCTTTGTAGGATCTGGGCACGAAACATTGCCATCGCTATCAAAAATCACACTTCTCCATGACCTGTATTCTTCTGTATTTCCATGCCCAGAATAAATTTCAACTAGACTCTGCATATTCGGATCATGAAACTCATCATTTAGTTGGTCTTTCCAATCTGATTCATCTGGTGTGTATGTTCCCCATGTAGTGCCGTGAGGTATAACAATTACATCATGACCCCAGTCATTAAGTTTATCTAACAATACGCCTGGATCTTCAGCATACTCCTTGCAATTTAAAGGCAAATCTCTAACTGGAATATTATTCAGGCAAGGTTCCGTTTGACCATCTTTTATAAATCTCATTAGGTCATGAATCCTCGTATCCAATGACCTCATTGCTGATAACCCTAATTTAACTGGTTGAGGCATATCCATAAAGCCTCCCGAAGTAGATGCTATTGGTCTAGAAGGTATCTCATCATCAGAAAGGCTCTTTAGAATTATGTTTCTATGTCCATAATGAGGTATACCAAAACCTTCGTTCTGAGACCACTCCCAGCCTAGAAAAGCTATTGTGTCTGGAGATTCATTATTACCAGAAACTAAATTGCATTGTCGAACTGCGTCTTTAGTTTCTTGCCAGTCAATATGAGTTAAATCTTCTGCATGATCTGTATTTGCATAAAAATCTAAGGCAGAACAAAACCTTGCGAAATCACATGCATCTGATGGAGGCATAGAACCTTCACCTGACAACATAGGCAAGCTTAAAAGAAAAGCATCGGAAGAAAAAGTTGTGTGAACATGCAAGTCACCGAACAATATAACCTTTTCATTAACTACATTAAGTATATTTTTAGCCGAATTTTGAGTTTGTTTCTTTTCTATAAGAACATCTAGAGGGTATGGTGTTGTGTTTATAGGTCTGTTTGTTTCATAAGTGCCCAAAAGACCTTCTGAAATAAGATAGACAAAAAATACAAAAGCCAGAAAGAAAAATAAAATAGAGTAAATAGCTTTTCTTATCATGCATGTATTCTAACAAACGAAATGATTAATTTATCTATAGTAATTTTTACTAATTAATTCTAAAGTATTCCCTTCTTAAATAGGGAGAGTTATGTTTGATTTAACAGGAAAAACTGCAATTATTACTGGTTCGTCAAAAGGAATAGGTAAATCAATTGCAATGCAGATGGCACTCCATGGTGCCAAGGTCGTAGTATCAAGTAGAAAAGCAGATGCTTGTCAGGTTGTTGCTGATGAAATTAATGAAGCTTGTTCAGATTCAGAAGGTGGAGCAATAGTGATACCTTGCAACATATCTGACAAAGCTGCTTTACAGATGCTTGTAGATGAAACGAGATTGCAATTGGGAAAAATTGATATCTTAGTTTGTAACGCAGCTTCAAATCCTTTCTTTGGTTCTATGATGGACATTCCAGAAGATGCTTTTGATAAAGTAATGAATAACAATATTAAAAGTAATCACTTGTTATGCCAGATGGTTATACCTGAAATGACCGAAAGGAAAGATGGAAGCATAATAATTGTATCTTCTATAGGGGGACTGAAATCCAGTACAGTGATAGGAACTTATAATATTTCAAAAGCTGCAGACATAATGCTAGTAAAAAATCTTGCTGCTGAATTTGGACCAAAAAATGTAAGAACGAATGCTATAGCTCCTGGATTGTTTAAAACAGATTTTGCTAGAGCACTTTGGGAAAATCCAGAAATTCTTAAACAATCTACAGCAACATGCCCTCTCAGAAGGATAGGTGAGCCAGATGAGATAGGTGGAGCGGCTGTTTTTTTAGCCTCAGATGCAGGTACATTTGTTAACGGTCACACACTAGTAATAGATGGCGGTTCAACAGCCTAACAGGAGAGCAATATGAATAATGCAGTTTTATATGAAAAAAAAGAAGGTGTGGCCATTGTTACGATGAATAGACCTGAAAGACTTAATGCAGTTAATGATGAAATAAGAGCAGGATTAAGAGAGAAATTAGACGATGCGGCTAAAGATGACGAGGTTAAAGTAATTATAGTTACTGGAGCTGGAAGAGGTTTTTGTGCGGGAGCAGATATGGATGGTCTTGCCGCTACTAGTCAGGGTGAGTCTCAAAGTTCGCAAGTTGAGGCTGAAGAGAGAGAATATGCCGCAAATGAGGTGAAAGGATTTGAAGGCGGATTTAGTTATTTTCCAACTATTCCTAAACCTATTATAGCCGCGATCAATGGGCCCGCTGCTGGTGTAGGATTTATCATGGCGCTATTTGCCGATATAAGATTTGCGAAAGAAAGTGCTGTTTTTTCAAGTGCGTTTTCTAAAAGAGGCCTAATTGCTGAGTGGGGAGTAGGATGGATTCTCCCAAGGTTAGTAGGAATCGCAAGAGCAAATGATATTCTATTTTCTTCAAGAAAATTTACAGCAGAAGAAGCAGAGCATATGGGAATTGTTAATAAAACTTTTTCAGAAGAGGACTTTGATAATGCAGTTTTTGACTATGCTGCAGACCTTGCAAAAAATGTATCTCCCAGATCTCTTAGAATCATGAAACAACAAATATATAACGCTCAGGGAGAGACTATCAAAGAGAATCTAGATAGTTCTATGCAAGCAATGTTAGAAAGTTTTAAGTCGGAAGACTTCAAAGAAGGAGTCTCTCATTTCGTTGAAAAAAGAGACGCAAAATTTACAGGAAAATAAAATTATGGACATAAAAGAATTTGTTAAAAAAGAGGCGCGCGAAACTTTAGCCAGAGAATTCACTAAAGAAGGTTTGTTTGAACTAAAAGAAGAAGAAATAAGAGGTAATAAGTATCATGTTTTTGCCAATCTACCACAAACTCTTAGAGATTATTTCCAATTCCCTCTTATACATGGAGAATGGAATTTTCTAGCCTATGAAGAAGAAACTTATTCTTATCAAGAAGTTTTAAATACATCTGCTGGATTGGCACACACACTAATTGATAAATATGGCATAAAGAAAGGCGATAAAATTGCCTTTTCGATGCGAAATTATCCCGAATGGATATATTGTTATATGGCTGTAACTTCCATTGGAGCAGTTGCTGTACCGCTTAATTCTTGGTGGCAAGGAGAAGAGCTTGACTATGGTCTGACACATAGTGAATCTTCTATTTTTATTGCTGACGAAGAAAGATTACAGCGACTTGAAGGTTTTGTAGAAGATATGCCTAGAATTGCAGTTCGTTGTGATGCAAGTAAATTCACAAATACGATTGCTTTTGATGATTTGATAACTCCTATGGCAGCTTTTCCTGATGTCGAAGTAGATCCCGAAGATGACGCAAGTATTATGTATACATCAGGTAGTACTGGTTATCCTAAAGGAGTTGTATCAACTCATAGGGCTGTTGTCTCAGCACCAATTACCTGGGCATTGATGGGCCAATTAGCAACTCAAATAGAAGTTGACGGAGAGCCTTTAGCTTCTCCTATTGCAGGAGAAAATCCTTGCACAATTGCTGCTGTTCCTCTGTTTCATGTCACCGGATCTCATGCTGTATTTTTACTATCATTGGTAACTGCCAGAAAAATTGTATTTATGTATAAATGGGACCCTGTCGAAGCTTTACGACTTATTGAAAGACATAAGGTAACAGATATGACGGGAGTCCCCACCATGTCAGCTGAAGTACTGCAAGCACATAAAGACAATCCAGAAATAGATATATCTAGCTTGAAAGGACTAGGTTCTGGCGGAGCTGCAAGACCTCCTGAACAAATAAAAGCTCAAGAAAAGGATCATCCTGATAAAGTAGCTACGGTGGGCTATGGACTTACTGAAACTAATGCACACGCTACAAATGCAAGCGGCATGACATTATATGAACGCCCAAGTACAGCTGGGTACCCCACTCCATTCTTAAACTTAATTAAAATTATGGATGAAGATGGAAAAGAACTTGGACATAATGAACTTGGTGAAGTTGCTATCAAATCTACTTGTAATTTTAGATGCTACTTAAAAAATGAAGAAGCAACCAATGAGGTACTAGATGATGAGGGTTGGTTTAGAAGTGGTGACGTCGGAATTATAGATGAGGATGGATTTCTTTATATCAAGGATAGAATTAAAGATATCGTAATTAGAGGTGGTGAAAATATCGCTTGTTTAGAGATAGAGGCTGCTATATACGAACACCCTTCTGTAAGAGAAGCTTCTGTCTTTGGAATACCAGATGAAAGGCTCGGAGAAAAACTGGCTACAAGAGTATCTCTTAATCCTGGTTCTGAACTGTCTCAAGAAGACTTATCATCCTTTTTAGCTGCAAAAATAGCTAAATTTAAGGTTCCTGAATATATGTGGTTTCAAGGTGATGAGTTGCCAAAGGTTGCGGCTGGAAAAATAGCAAAAAAACAAATGAGAGAAGATGCTATTAAAGAATTAGGATTAGACTGATGCAAATTCAAGACAAAAGAGTCGTAGTAACCGGAGCTGCCAGTGGCATTGGTAAAGCTTTATGTGAGGCATTTAATAAAGCGGGTGCAAAATCAGTGGTGTGTGTGGATATGAATAAAGATGGAGCTGAAGATACTGCTAATGATATAGGAGGATTGGCTATTCAAGCGAATGTAGGCAATGAAGCTGATATTATCAATGTTATCGAAAAGGCCAACGAATATTCAGGTGGTATAGATATTTTTTGTTCTAATGCTGGGATAGGAGGAGTACATGGCTTTTTTGAAGTTGAAACTTCAGATTGGCAAAATATATGGGAAGTGAATGTTCAATCTCATATTTTTGCAGCCAAGCATGTTCTTCCACAGATGTTAGAAAGAGGTGAAGGTTATCTCATGAATACCTCTTCAGCAGCAGGTCTTCTAACCCAAATTGGTTCTGCTGGTTATTCTGTTACAAAAGCAGCTGCTGTTAGCTTTGCTGAATGGATAAAAATTACCTATGGCAATAAAGGTATTGGTGTTTCTTGTTTATGTCCTCAGGCTGTGAGAACAGCAATGACAGCTCAAGGAGCAGGAGTAGCTGGTGTTGACGGAATGATAGAGGCCGATGAAGCTGCCGCTGATGTATTAGATGCTATTGAAAAAGAAAGATTTCTAGTCACACCTCACACAGAGGTGCTTGAATATGTCTCAAGAAAAGGTAATGACAGAGATAGATGGATATCTGGAATGCAAAGATTGCAAGCAAGGTATGAGGACTGGAAACCAGGAGATAATTAGTTTTGGATATTCATTACCTACCTGCCCATGTCTTGGCAGATAAAATCAAAGATAAAGAGATAAGTTCCTTAGAACTTACACAGCATTACATAAGCAGAATAGAGAAATACGATGGGGATATTAATTCTGTGGTTGTCAAAATATTCGAAGAAGCTATTGAATCTGCCAAACATGCAGATGAAGCAGTTTCTAAAAACCAAGACTTAAATGTTCTTCATGGTGTGCCCATGACTATAAAAGAGTCCTATAACATTAAGGGTCAAAGTACTAGTTGGGGAATACCTGATTTTAAAGCTAATGTAGCAAAAAATGATGGTTTAGCTGTTGAAAGATTTAAGACTGCTGGAGCGCATTTTTTAGGAAAAACTAATGTTCCTATAAATCTAGCAGATTTTCAAAGCTATAATGAGATATACGGTACTACCGGTAATCCTTGGGACATTAATACGACTCCTGGAGGGTCATCAGGAGGAAGTGCAGCAGCGTTAGCAGCAGGTTTTACTTCGTTAGAAGCGGGCTCGGATATTGGGGGATCTATACGAAATCCTGCACATTATTGTGGTGTCTTTGGACATAAACCTAGTCATGGAATTATTCCTTCTTCTGGACACGAATTAATACCTAATGTGCCTGAGCCAGATCTTTCTGTATGTGGACCATTGGCAAGAAGTGCAAGGGATTTAGAAATAGCATTAGATATTATGGCTGGTCCCATAGAGAGAGAATCGAGAGGATGGCAACTTAATCTCCCTCAATCACGAAGATCAACTTTAAAAGATTTTAAGGTAGCAGTCTGGTGTAATGATGAAATAGCACCTGTATCTAAGGAAATAGCGGAAAGATGTGAAGAAGTAGGTAAGAATCTGGAGTCTGCTGGTGTAAGTGTCTCTTATACAGCAAAACCTGGTCATGACTTTTTAAAATCAGAAATAAACTATCAATTACTTTTACAGTCTGTGATGCAATCTGGAATGTCTGAGGACGAATTCAAGAAGATAGAAACAATTGCAAATAATTTAGAACCAAATGATTTATCTGTAGATGCCCTTTTAGCAAAGGGAACAGTTCTTTCCCACAGAAACTGGATTAGACAAAACTACGCGAGAGAACAAACTAAGATATCTTGGGAAAATTTCTTTAAGGAATGGGATATTTTGATCTGCCCTCAATTGGCAACAACTGCAATTGAGCATGACCATAGAAAAATATCTGAAAGAACAATAATGGTTGATAATGAAGAACAAAGATATTTCCAACAAATATTTTGGCCTGGCCTTGCCGTGAATGCCCATCTTCCAAGCACTGTTTTTCCAACAGGACTTTCAAAAAGCGGTATGCCAATTGGTTTACAGGCCGTTGGAGGTGCATACGAAGATAAAACAACAATAAAATTTGCTGAGCTCTACGAACAAGAATTTAAAGCTTTCGTGGTGCCCAATTTGGACTAGAGACATGAAATATACAAAAAAATATAAAGAGATTAATAATAAGAAAATGGCTTATGTTGACGAGGGCAATGGAGATACTTTCTTGTTCTTACATGGCAACCCAACCTCTTCCTTCCTTTGGAGGAATATAGCTCCTCATGTAGAAGATTTAGGCAGGATAGTGATACCAGATTTAATTGGTATGGGTGATTCTGATAAATTAGAAGGCATAGATAATGAAGGTTATAAGTATCATGGGCAATATAATTATCTCACTGAATTAATTGAGGAATTAGAATTAGGGAATAATATTCACCTAATAATTCACGATTGGGGTTCTGCAATGGGTTTCCAGTTCGCTAGAGAACATCCTGAAAGAATTAAATCTATTACTTATATGGAAGCTATTGTAATGCCTTTAACCTGGGAACAATGGCCTGATGCAGCAACAAAGATTTTTGGACTATTTAGATCTGAAGCTGGAGAAGAATTAGTATTAGAAAAAAACTTTTTTGTAGAGAGGATCTTATTAGCAGATTCATCAACAGGATATACAGATCAAGAAAAAGCAGAATACATAAGGCCTTTTTTAAATGAAGGTGAAGACAGAAGACCTACCCTTACTTGGCCAAGACAAATACCTCTAGATGGTGAGCCAACTGAAGTGGTAGAGGAAGTTAAGAAAAATGCGGAGTTTCATAAAGATTCTGAAATTCCAAAACTTTTCATAAATGCTGATCCTGGCTCTATCCTGATAGGAGATCAGAGAGAATTTGCAAGGTCATGGAAAAACCAAACTGAAATTACTGTAAATGGAAATCACTTCATACAAGAAGATTCATCTGAGGAAATAGGATCTGCTCTTAGAGACTTTGCAAAAAATCTCTAACTCTTCAAATAATCATCGAAATCTTTTATCAAGGAGTCAGGATATTCCATAGGTAAGAAATGAGATGCCTCATTATAATAATTTGAACCCCAGTTATTTCCTAAATTGAAGAGACTTTTTCTTGCTTGAGTAGAAAAAGTCGATCCTATACTTCCATAGACTACCTTAACATTCATTTTAATATTTTTTAAAAAACGCCAAGTATCCATAGATGATGACCTGAAAGTAGCTGCTTCCCATTCAGGAGCGCAAGATAGTTCAACTCCAGATGATGAGGTAATAGTTCCGCCTTTAAGATAATTCGTTATCCAATCAGAAGACCAGGTTGTAAACGCCCCCCTTCCCGTATACGAAGAAACGGCATCTTCAATAGAAGGAAATTCTCTTCTTCTTTTAGCAGCGCCATCAGCGATAGACAACCCCCTGTTATATTTTATAAAGGTCATAAACCTAAATTTTAAAGATTCAAAAGGTCCATAAAGAACTGGTTCTATCATAAACAAATGAGAGACCTTTTTAGGGCAAAGAGAGGTGATTTTAGCAGCTATGATAGAACCCATTGAGTGCCCTGAACAAATTACCCTGCCGTCAATAGAATCTATAAACTCCATTCCATCATCTACAAAAACATCCCAGTTTTTTAATGTCCGATGGTCAGATTGGGCTTTTGATAGACCGTGCCCTCTTTGATCTAAAGCATAAATATTAATTTTATTACCATAAAAAATTTTTAAACCATCAAACAAAATCTTATATGTTTCAGAATTAAATCCAGTAGCGTGGAAAAACACAAAATTTATCTTACTGTTTTCTTCTTCATGAACTAAGTACGAGAACTCTTCACCTAATTTGTTTATAAAAGTATTTCTTTGCATAAATTTATTGATTATATAGCTTATAAAATATTTAAAATTACCTATAATGACGACTCTCTGACGTTAATCTATAGGAGATTTTATGCCATTCAAACTCGCTAGAATTTCTGGCAAAGCCGCGCTTGTTAAAGGCGAGCACTATTATGACTTAAAAACGATATCAAATAATGTTTTTGATGAAGACAGCCTAAATGCTTTAAATAATTTAGATGAACTCAACACCCTAAATTCTACATTAGATAGTCTTGAGCCAACAGGTTTAATAAAAGGAGCATTGATAAACTCACCAATATCTTCGCCTATGAATTGTTACGCCGTAGGATTGAATTACAGAAATCATGCAGAAGAAGCAGAAATGGAGATACCAGATGTTCCTATGATATTCACTAAACATACAACTTGTTTAGTGGGTCCTCACTCAGAAATTGAAATGAGAAGCGATCATGTTGATTATGAAGCGGAGTTAGTTGCTGTAATAGGCAAGTCAGGAAAGAATATAAATAAAAAAGATGCCTGGAGCCATGTTGCAGGATTATGCATCGGTCAAGATATATCAGATCGTGTAGTCCAATTTGCCGCTAAGCCTCCTCAATTTAATTTAGGTAAGTCATTCGATACTTTTGGTCCAATGGGTCCATTTCTTGTATCTTTGGATTCTCTAGATGATAAAGAAAGTTTACAAATAGAATGCAAAGTAAATGGTGAAATAAGACAAAATGACAATACAAATGATCTTATATTCGATGTTCCTTCGATCATTAGCTATTTGTCGGAGATAGTTACTTTAAATGTAGGAGATGTTATCTTCACTGGAACTCCAGGTGGGGTTGGGGTTATGGAAGGTAAATTCCTTAAAGAAGGTGATGTTCTAACAACAAGTATAGAAGGACTGGGGTCTTTAGAGAATACCTGTAAAAGGATTGCAAGCCATTCAGGTGTTAAGTAAGTAAATTTTACATACATTAAGGGTTATAACTTATTGAAAGGAGAGATATGAAACTAGGATGGTCACACACAGTACTAAATATACAAGATAAACAAAAAATATTAGATTTTTATGTCCATACTTTAGGTTTTCAGGTTACTGATAGTGGCCCTATTTTTGAAAATGGACCTGAAATAATTTTTATTAGCTATGATCCTAATGAACATCATCAATTAGCTTTTGTTTTAGGAAGAGAGGAAATTGGGACTCAAAGTGCTTTAAATCATATCTCTTTTAGAGTGGATACTTATGATGAATTAAAACAAGTGAAGGAAAAGTTTGATTTAATTAATCATCAATACATGCCCCTATGCCATGGTAATGCTTTATCTTTTTACTTTAATGATCCAGAAAACAATGGAATGGAAATCTTCTTAGATACTCCTTGGGATGTAGAGCAACCTCAAGGAGAAGCTTGGAATCCGGAACTCAACGAAAAAGAAGCTTTAGAGTGGGTAGAGACAACTTTTAAAGATAAGCCAGGATTTGTCTTAAGAGAAGAAAGTACTAAAGAGTTTGTAAACAGATAAAAAAGGATAAAGAAATGACTGATATTTCCTCAAATAAGGTTGCCATAGTCACCGGCGGAAGTCGAGGTGTAGGTGCTGCAACAGCAAAATTACTAGCCTCTAGGGGGTGGAATGTAACTATCACCTGTACAAGTTCAATTGATGAGGCCAATAAAATTGTTTCGGAATGTGAAGATCTGGGAGTGGAAGCATTGGCCTTAACTGCAAATGTTGCTGAAGACGAATCTTGCAGATTCACTGCGCAAGAAACTATAAAAAAATGGGGTCGAATAGATGCACTCGTGAATAATGCTGGAACGACTAAATTCGTCTTTAATCATTCAGATTTGGATGGATTAGATGCGGAAGACTTCTTACACATATACAAAGTTAATGTTGTTGGGCCATTTCAGATGGTTAGAGCCTGTAGAGAAATGCTTTTAGAAAGTAATAATCCAAGTGTTGTTAACATCTCTTCGATTGCAGGAATTAAAGGTATTGGTAGTTCATTGGCTTATGCCTCTTCAAAAGGTGCGTTGAATACAATGACTAAATCAATGGCCAGAAATCTCGGACCAATAAGAGTAAATGCCATTTGCCCGGGCTTCATTCAAGGGGACTGGCTGAAGAAAGGTATGGGAGATACACTTTATAATGCAGCGAAAGATAATCTAACTTCAAGTACTCCTTTAAAATTAACTGTGACACCTGAACAGGTCGCAGAAGGCATATATAACTTTATTGAAATATCAACAGTAGTTACAGGGGAGACTTTGCTCATGGATGGTGGGCATCACCTTATTGTTTAATTCTTTGAATCCTAGACATATTCTATGCAATGCAAATAGGTCTTCAAGATTATATAGTCGAAGAAACCTCAGATGAATACACACTCTATTCAAATGATTTCTCTTTATGTTCAAGAAAAGTAAGAATATGCCTTTATGAATATGGCCTTGAGTTTCGATCCAAGCATGTAGACCTTATTGAGACAGGAAAATATGAGGTTGCCTCAAAAGACTTCTTAAAAATAAACCCTCAGGCAACAGTACCAGTCTTACTTTTTGAAGGTAAACCAGTTTATGAATCTCATGAACAAATAAAATTTATACATTCCAGAAATCCAGATCAAAATGTAATCAGTGAAGAAGATCAAAAGTTAATAGATTTCTGGGTTGAGAAATCGTCAATGGTTGGTAATCCAGTTAAAGATCACAAAATCTACGCAGGAAATACTATAGGGCCACTAACGTTTCCTCTTTTTGCTTCAATGTTAGTTTATGTTCCATTCTTAGAAATTTTAAAAGGCTTAATACTTCATCCTATTAAGGAAAGAGTTTTAATGTTCCTTATGCTAAAAATATTTGGTTTTAAATTGTTCAATATACCCATAATTAAAAGACTTATTAAATCTGCTTTTTATGACCTTAATAATCATCTTCAAGAATTAGAAACAAAATTATCGACGGATGAAGCAGATTGGTTAATAGGAGAAGATTTTACCCTTGCCGATATAAGCTGGTCTGTGATATTTCATCGTCTAGAAGAATGTGGATGGTATGGTCTATTAACAAAAAATAAACCTTTCATTAAAAGTTACTACGAAAAAATAAAGCAAAGACCAAGTTTTAGAAAAGGTATAACGGAACAGCATAATCCAAACCTTCTAAAAGGAATAAGAGATCTCAAAGAAGCTGTAAAGGAAGATTTATCTCTTAAATCTCTATATAAAGATCTCAATGAATGACTTCGATGTAGTAATAGTTGGCTTGGGACCATCTGGAAGTATGGCGGCACTTCTCTTAGACTCATATGGAATCAAGGTATTGGCTGTTGATAAGGAAAAAGATATTTATCCCTTACCGAGAGCAGTTACTATATCTGACCAAGGATTTAGAATGTCTCAATTAGTTGGTATTGAAGATATTTATCTGCAAAATAGTACAGAGTTAGGTGGTGCAGCATTCGTGAATAAAGATTTGGAGGTCATAGGAGGCAGTATTGATCTAAAAGGACTCATTTCTGCAAATGGCTGGCCACCTGTTAGTTTGTTCCATCAACCATACACAGATATAGCCATTAGGCAAAAATTACATACCTCAAATGTAAAAATCCTTTTAGAACATGAATTCGTTTGCTTATCCGATGAGGATGAGAATATTCGCGGTAAATTTCTAAACTCAAAAGATAATATCGAGATTGAGTTTAGTTGTAAGTATTTAATAGGTGCTGATGGTGGATCGAGCAATGTGAGAAAGCAATTAGAAATTTCTCAATTAGATTTAGAATATAACCGTGATTGGATAGTAATAGACGTTGAACTAAATGGCGAAAATAGACTGGGAGATAAAGCTTTACAGGTTTGTGATAAGGGAAGATTGGCAACTTTCATACCTTCACATCTACCCTTTAGAAGGTGGGAATTCTTAATTCATGAAAATGAAGATAAACATACTTTTTTAAAGGACGAAAAGATACAAGAATTGATAAGCAAATGGCTTAAACCCGATGAGTACAAAATAATAAGGAAAGCCGTCTACCAATTTCATTCCGTTGTAGCCAAAAATTTTAGAAAAGGGAATGCTTTCATTATTGGTGATGCAGCTCATCAAGCACCTCCTTTCATGGGGGAAGGCATGATGTCAGGCTATAGAGATGCTGTTAATTTATGTTGGAAAATTGCTTTATCCATAAAAAATAAACTAGACACTAAATTGCTTGATAGTTTCGAGGTAGAAAGAATACCTCACTCAAAATTTGTAGTTGAGAATTCTGCTGGCATAGGAGAGCTAATGGAAGCTTATGCTGAAGCTAAAGACCCAAAAGAAGTTTCAAAGGATTTAGTACAAAAAGGTTATGGTTCATTTATATTGCCTAATCTTACTAAAGGGCTTTTTTTTGGAGGGACAGCTGATGCTTCGATGCATGCAGGAGAAATCTTTCCACAACCTCTTCTATTCAAGAATAATAAAATCGATAAACGAATGGATAAAATTTTTGGTAAAAGCTTCTCTCTTATATCAGATTCAACATTTACAGTTGATAAAGAAACTCTTAATTTTCTAGAGCAAATAGATTGCAAATCTATAGTTCTTAGTGAAGATTATATTAATGATAATTCCTGGTTACGTTCTTTTTTACAAACGGGAGTCATTTATCTGGTTAGACCAGACCGTTATGTCTTCGGTGCCACAAATTCAGAAGTATCTATTCAGCATTTGGTGGAGGAATTGAGATTAAGAATGAATCTTTAAATTTTTGTACTAAGATACTCTGAGAGCACAGAAACAATATATTTATGAAATGGGTAAACAATCCAGAGCAAAAAGATAGCTTTGTATTTTTGATTCATCAACATGACCCCAAACTCTACAAAATTTAATCCCGTCTTCTCTGAATCCAAATTCTATCTCATCAACTACGATTTGAAATATGACTGCATCAGTATTCTTTCGGGTGATTTCGTAATATCCGTCTAAAAAAACTTTTTGGCCAGTTACGTCGACAGAATAAATCATCTCCATTTTCTCTTGAGAAACATGCATAAAATTTAATTGACCTGTCCATTTAGCTCCTGTGATATTTGAGGTGTCAGAGCAGGAACTCAGAAAAAAATTTATTACTAGAAGAACTAGACTAATCTTTATCTTTAGTTCTGTAATCACCAAAATCTTTGTCTCGCTTCGTTAAGGCTTCTTTTAGTCCAGATGAAAGTTCTTTTAAATGATCTCTAGTAGAGCGACTATGCATAGCTAGAGCTTGCAGTTCTGTACCAGCTCTGATTCCATCTCTCATTCCCATAATTTCCATTTGCCTATGAATAGATCTTTTATTGATAGCCTGAATATCTGATGGGACCTTTGCAATCTTATTTGCAATCTTTTCCACCTCTACCGTTATGATTTCTGCAGAAAAAGATCTGTTAGCAAAGCCATTTTGAGCAGCCTCTTTTCCTGAGATAGTTTCTCCAGTTAACATCATCTCCATTGCATTTCGCATCCCTATTAACCAAGGAAAGAATTGATTATCGGGAGGGCTCATCGACCTAACAACTGGATATCCTATTTCTGCGTCATTCGTCACGTAAACTAGATCACAAGAAGCAGCAAGTTCAGTTCCACCTGCTAAACAATAACCATGCACCTCTGCGATTACTGGAGTTGAAAGATCCCATATCTTGAAAGCTCCTTCGACTACATGACGAGGCCAAAAACCATCGGTTTTACTGGAATGATATGGCAAATCTTGAGTATTATCGTAAGAGAGATCATAGCCTGCACAAAAGGAAGGGCCTTTTCCTGCAATTATTATTACTTTTACCTCCGGATCTGAATCATAAGCTTCTAAACAATCAAACAATTCTTTTCTAAGAGGATTACATAGCGCATTTCTTTTTTCTGGTCTATTTAAAAGAATACGTCTTACTTGCTGATCGGGTTCACTACATTCTAGAAACTGATAATTCATATATCAAATGTTACTCCGAAACTGGTTTTTTGACACTAATAGATGTGCCTTCAATTTTTACCTCATAAGTTTTTAGATCTTCAAATGCAGGTGGTGATTGAACAGATCCGTCTGTAAGGTCAAAGACTGCACCATGAACAGGGCAAGAAATAAAATTATCTATAATTTGACCTCCACACAAAGGTATATCCGCATGACTGCATTTATCCTCAACAGCGAAGATTCCATTATTTGTATGACAAATTAATATATCTAAACCGCTTAATTCAACTGACTGAGACTGGTTTAGCTCTATATCAGTAATATCTGCTACTCGTATGAACTCTTCACTCATTGTCAACTGCTTTGCTAACCTTCAGACCCATAAAAGAAATTAACATTGCAAAAGGTAAGGCAGCCCAGCTTACAGATAAAACAGCTACGCCTGCTCCAACCAACCCTCTAACAAACCAACCACCTATGACATCTCCAGATCTTGCAAGAAAGGTGTCAATAAAGACGGTAGATTTATATCGATCCTGTTGTTTTAGTTTTGTGTATATTGACTCTCTAGTAGGTTTGTTCAAGCCATACTCAAATATCCTTAAACTTATTACGACCATCATCACTGTAGTTATTGTTGGGTAAAAAGCGTACGCCATAAAAGCTATAGCAAATAAAAAGCCATACATCGTAAGGATGGTTAAACTACCTACTCTTCTTAGAACATAAGAAGCAAGGAAAAGCTGCATCAATAAAGTTAATGGAGTGACAATCTGTTCTATACGTGCGAAGAAACCAGTTCTTTCGCAAGGGTCTTGAGACCAATCCTGGACAATACCCAATGAAATCATCCATGAAATTGTCATAAGCATAGTAAAAAGGATCACGTAAATACCTAGATTCCTTATAGCAGGATCCTTAATAACATTTTTAACTGCCTCAACGCTAGAACCTCCAATTTCGTCAGAAGAATCTAGTTGGGTAATATTTGGTTTAAAGGATCTAGAGAAGTAAATAGCAAAGAGGAGAGAAAAAATAGAAAAGATGATAAGACTCATTGGTCCTAAATCAGAAATCGAAGTATTACCACATATCTCAGTTGAAAAATATCTCGCCACTGAAGATCCAAAAAAAGCACCAAGAGATCCACCTGCACTAATTATCCCAAAAAATCTCTTAGAGTCTGTATGATCGAAGAAATTGATCATAGTTACCCAAAAGATGGAAACTACAAAAAAAGAATATACATTTGCCCATATATAAAAGGCTCTTCCAGTCCAAATCCTTCCTTCATCTCCTGCAAATGACCATGCAGTCAAAAAAATTATTAGGTTTAGTATAAAAAATGAATATATATAAAGAATTATTTTATTTTGGTTAACTCTTGACACTAACCAGGAATAGATGGGATTTATAATCAACATAGCAACCATTACACCCATTAGAAGCCAAGGAAGATTATAAATACCCCCTTGAACAGCCAGCTCATTCCTTACAGGTCTTAATGCATACCAAGAAGCCAGTACAAAGAAAAAGAAAAGAAATGCTTTAAAGAGTATAAAAGCTTCATGTTTAGCTATTTTTGGAAAAAAACTAACCGGAGTATTATTCATAAAGTCACTGTTTTGTTGTAATTATCTAGTACCATATGGCGAGATTAATTCTATACTTTAACTATGGTCGCTCAACCTTTTGTTATATTTAGTAGCTCTCACCTGCTTACTCTTCTCGTCATTATATCAATAGCCTTTCTTTTACCGGCATTAATTAAAAATAGTAGTAATGATAAGAAATTCTTAGTAGCTAAAATAATGGGAATTTCTACCATTGCACTAGAATTAATAAAACCTTTTATATGGCATTATTCTATGAACTTTCCATGGTCGACTTTAATTCCTATTCACATGTGTAATTTATCGACTCTATTCATAGGAATATTTTTATTAACTAATAAAAGATTATTCTTTGAAGTATCATTTTTTTGGGGTATCGGAGGTGGAATAAATGCACTTTTAACTCCAGATATACCTAAGGATTTTCCTGATCCACAATACATACTATTCTTTTTTGGACATGGACTTTTGCTGGTGGCAATCGCCTACGCCTGTGTGGGTCTTAAAAATAGACCTACATTAGGCTCTGTAAAAAATGGTATTTATTTTTCTTTGGCTACTTTACCAATTATTTATCTAGTAAATATAATACTTGGCACACCTGCTAATTATTGGTATCTAGCTACTAAACCGGCGACTGAAAGCCTATTCAACTTATTTCCTGAACCCCCTCTTCACATACCAGTACTAATTGTTTTAGGAGTAATACTTTTTTATCTTATTTATTCACCTTACTGGTTTTACGATAAATTTAAGAAACAAGATGCTGAATCAATAAAGTAGGAATGTTATAAGTATTAGATTTTACTGTGGCCACTAAAGTATTTGGTTTCCTTCCTTCTTTTATTGTCGTAATTTCGAAACCCTCATCAGAAAGTCTTTTGTGAGCTTTTTCTAAATTCTCAACATCCCAAGCCATGCCCCAGAGCTTATCTTCAGTTTCTTTTTCATCCTCCTTTGCTATAACTTCAATAGTTGTCTTATTTAATCTAAAAAAGAGCATCCTGCCCCCCCACTTTTCGACAGTTTGGTCTAAAGCGAGTCTAATTCCAAATTTATTCTGATATACCTCTATAAAGCCATCAGGATCATTTGTATTAATGACAATATGATCTAATTTATGTACCGAAGAATCAGGAAAAATTTCTGGTATTGGCAACTCTCCATGCGTGTGTTGAATTACAAAAGAGAATAAACCTCTTGTAAGCTCATGGGGGAGGAACAAATTCTTCCACTTTCTAACTTTTTCATGATCATAATCCATTCCCTCACCAGTTAAGATATTTCCAAACTCAAATCCTTTAGTTATCAAATAATCTTTACTGTTTTCTATATTCTCTGTTCCAAGAACTATTCCAGTCAAACCCTCACCTTTTTCTTCTATTGTCTTCTTAACAAGGCTTGCACCTAGACCCTTACCTTTTGCTGCTAAAAGTTCGAAATACGTATTATTGAAGTTAAAAATACAATTTACAGTGCCTAAGTCAGAATGCTCACCCCTCCAAACTGGCTCCATACCAAATAAGCTAGCGAAGTTCTTTTCTGCTTCAAAAATATCTTTTACAGAAACAATTAAGTGATCTAATTTATTTATCATGGTTTTTTATAATATCTTTGTTTAATTCGTGTGAAGTAGTCTTTTATCTTAGCTATTAACTCCGGTCCGGCTAAATAAATACCAACAATCACAAATACCCAACTTACCGCATACACTAAAGCAGGATATATAACTCTTTCATTGGCGGTTAGGCTAGAGTCTGCTGCTAACTTAACCATTAATCCATAGCACAAGTAGTTTAGCACTAAGAAGGTAATGCCAATAAAGCGCTTAAAAAGAGAGAAAATTAAAACTGAGTTTTTCATTACCTCGTCATTCTAAAATATTTATTCACATGAGAGGATAATTAAGTAATATTGCATAGTGTTTAAAAAGTTTTACATCTTTCTTATACTTTTTATTTTAAGTTGTACAAATAAGGATAATTCCATGAACCCATTTCTAAATGAATATGAGACCCCTTTTAAAATTCCGCCTTTTGAGAAAATAAAATTTGATCACTATGAACCCGCGTTTGATAAAGGAATGGAAGAGCATCAAAATGAGATAGATGTAATTGCCAACAATCAATCTCAGCCTACTTTTGAAAATACAATTGAAGCCATGGAAAGATCTGGCAAAACGTTAGATAAAGTATCAAATGTTTTCTTTAATCTACTTGGTTCAAACACCAATGATGATATGGACTCACTAGCTATGACGATTAGTCCTAAATTATCTGCACACAATGATGCAATTTTATTGAATAAAAAGTTATTCAAAAGAATTGAAATCCTATACAACAATAGGAAGTCATTTAATTTAACAGTAGAACAAGACAGATTATTGAATGAAACTTACAAAAGATTTGTAAGATCTGGTGTTAATCTGGATGACGGATCAATGAAAAGGCTGACGCAGATTAATAGTTCCCTTTCTTCACTGTCCGTTCAATTTGATCAGAATGTACTTAAAGAAACTAATTCCTATAGCATGATAATTGAAAATGAAGAGGATCTGGATGGCCTCCCTAAAGAAGAGATAAGACAAGCTGCTCTATTGGCGGATTCAGAAGGTGAAAATGGAAAATGGGTTTTTAAGCCTACACGCGTGAGCATGTATCCTTTCCTAACATATTCGACGAAAAGAGATCTTAGAGAAGAGCTCTATAATTCTTATATTCAAAGAGGAGACAACGATAATGAGTTTGACAATAAGAAAATAATTGCCGAAATGGTGTCATTAAGAAAAGAAAAAGCGGAAATGATGGGATTTGATAGCCACTCTGATTATGTCTTAGATAATACGATGGCTAAAACACCAGAAAATGTTAATAAGCTCCTTCAAACAATATGGAACCCTGGAGTAGAAAAAGCTAAAGGTGAAGTTGAATCTATGCAAAAAATTATTTCAGATGAAGGTGCGAATTTTAAATTAGCTGCATGGGATTGGTGGCATTACTCGGAAAAGTTAAGACAAGAACTATTTGACTTTAAAGAAGAGGAAGTCAAACCCTTTTTCAGCGAAGAAAAGGTTTTAGCAGGGGCATTTAATGTTGCCGAGAAGTTATTTGATATTACCTTTACTGAAAGTAAAGATTTACCGAAATATAGAGAAAATATACGATCTTTTATTGTAGAAGATGCTAATAAAAAAGTTATAGGTATATTTTATACGGACTTCACTTTAAGGCCGAATAAAGGTGGTGGTGCATGGATGAGCACTTTTAGAAGTCAGAGCAAATTCGATGGTGATGTAATACCAATTGTAATTAATGTATGCAACTTTCCACCTGAAAATACAGATGGAGTTTCTCTTCTTTCATTTGAGCAGGTAGAAACTTTATTCCATGAATTTGGACATGGCTTGCATGGTCTTCTCTCTGATGCTCAGTACCCAAGTCTTTCAGGCACATCAGTAACAAGGGACTATGTAGAATTTCCTTCGCAGATGATGGAAAACTGGGCAAGAGAGCCGGAAGTTCTCAAAACATTTGCCAAACACTTTGAAACTGGAGAAACCATACCAGATGAATTATTAACTAAAATTTCTGCAGCTGGCACTTTTAATGAGGGCTTTGCTACAACTGAATATGTTGCGGCTGCTCATTTAGATATGGCATACCATGGCGACGTACCTGCAATACAAGACATAGATAAATTTGAAGATGATACTTTAAAAGAGTTGGGACTTATCTCTGAGATTGAAAGCAGGTATAGAAGCACCTACTTTGGACATATATTCGCTGGCGGTTATTCTTCTGGATACTATAGCTATCTTTGGACTGAAGTACTCGAAGCCGATGCCTTTGAAGCATTCAAAGATAAAGGTCTCTTTGATAAAGAGACAGCCAATAAACTTAAAAAGTATGTCTATGCCGCGGGAAATACTGACGACCTTATGACTCAATATATAAGATTCAGAGGTAAAGAACCTGAGATTGAACCATTGCTTAAAAAGAGAGGCTTAAATTAATTGAATTTTCCTAGCCACCAGCCCTATAAGAACGGAAAAGGTGGAATAGATATTGGGCTGAAACCTATTGAAAATTCTTCGTGGTTAGAAATAGACAGTCTCTTTGATAAAGAAATTTCTATAAAGAAAAGATTATATAAAGAGAGAAAGGATCAGGTCTTAATCACTCCTCCAGATTCTATAGATATTCAAAGAGAAGTATTAGAGATAGTATTAAAGCATCTCGATCATTTTCATAATGATTTGTATAAAATAAATCATGAATCTGTTGAATTCATAAAGAGTAAAACAATCTATTCCTACAAAGATTTTGAGAATCCTTTAGAGCTGGCATCTCTCCTTGTTCAAGAAGATCTTGTAATTATGCAACCTCAAAGTGATATCTTTTATCTTAGATCTGCTTCGTTATGTGCCCCTACAAGATGGTCTCTTAAAGAAAAGTTCAATCAATCTTTATCAGAAATCCATAAAGAAGTTCCTGGTTATAAAGAGAAAATAGATTTTAGGGTTAATAATATTTTTAGAAATCTGCCTGATGAAAAAATTTTTGAAAGATATAATTGGTCTATTTTTGATAGTCCAGAATTATTTCAGCCAATTGGCAGTAAGTCCTTGGTAGAAATTGAAAACATAGAACCAGAAGGTCTATTTTTAAGAGTTGAAAGACAAACCTTACGAAGATTAAAAGATTCACGTTCCATTTTATTCACTGTAAGAGTTCATGTAGATCCCATGACAGCAATATTATCCGATAAACATATAATGATTGATCTGATAAAAGCTATACAGAACCTCGAAGAAGACATGAAGGAATATAAAGTCATCAAACCTTTTGAGGACAAACTAATTGAGTGGTTAAAATCTAAAGTAATAAATGAATAATTGGTGGAAAACAGCCGTCATATATCAAATTTATCCAAGATCATACTTTGATACTACCGGTAATGGTATTGGTGATCTTAGAGGCATAATTAATAAGATCAGTTATATCAAAGAATTAGGAGTAGACGCAATCTGGTTATCGCCCTTCTTCGTCTCACCGATGAAAGATATGGGATATGATGTAAGTAACTATACTTCTATAGATCCTCTTTTCGGAACAATGGATGATTTTGAAGAACTTGTATCTTTAGTTCATGAAAATAATCTTAAATTAATAATAGATCAGGTTTTATCTCATAGCTCAGATCAACATGAAGCTTTCTTGAACAGTAAGAAAAGTAAAGAATCAGAAAAATCTGATTGGTATGTATGGGCAGATGCAGAAGAAGATGGTTCTCCTCCAAATAATTGGTTATCAGTATTTGGAGGATCTGCATGGGAATGGGAACCGCTAAGAGGTCAATATTATTTTCATAATTTCTTACCAAGCCAACCTGACTTTAATTTTCACAATAATGAAGTGCAAGAATTCTTGCTGGATACGGTTAAATTTTGGTTAGAAAAAGGAGTTGATGGATTTAGATTAGATACAGTTAATTACTACTACCATGATGAAAAGCTTAGAAATAATCCCAAAAGTCCTAAAAACTTCAAGAAACCTCCTGTAAATCCTTATTATCTTCAGAATCAAATATATGCCATTAATCAGAATGAGAATTTAGGCTTTTTAAAAAAATTCAGAAAACTGCTTGATGATTATCCGAATAAGACATCAGTGGGAGAAGTGGGAGACTCTCATAGAGCAATTGATATTATGAAAGAATATACAAAAGATTCTAAACTTCACATGGCCTATAGCTTTGAACTTCTAGGTAACCAATTTTCACCAACTTTTATTAAAAATACATTAGAAAATTTCTACAAAGATGAAGATGAAAGTTGGCCATGCTGGAGTTTCTCAAATCATGATGTTAAGAGGCATTTATCTAGATGGGATGATCAGGAATCAAAAGAATTTGCAAAATTAACTTCTGCACTTTTACTTTCATTAAAAGGAACTCCTTGTTTATATCAAGGTGAAGAATTAGGACAAACAGAAAGTGTTTTAAAATTTGAAGAGTTAACAGATCCACCTGGTATAAGGTATTGGCCTGAAAATAAAGGCCGTGATGGCTGTAGAACTCCTATGACTTGGAATCGTACATATCCGAATGCAGGTTTTACAATCAATGAACCTTGGTTACCAATCAAGGATAAGCAAAAAAATAACTCTGTAGATATGCAACAGCTAGACGATAAATCTGTATTAAACTTTTATAAAGAGTTCATACAAATTAGAAAGAATACAAAAGAGCTTAGCAAAGGAGAGATCCATTTTCTTGAGAATAAAGATGATATTCTTATTTTTTCTCGAGAGTATGAAAACTCTAAAACTATATGTATGTTCAACTTAAGTAAAAGAATCTCATTGGTTGAAGGTTTTTCAATTCATCTTGAAAAACTACTTATCTCTTCTAATGCGAATTACAACGAAAATCAGATTGAATTAAATGGATATGGATTTATGATATTTTCAGTAAATAAAGAATAGGAGAATGCATATGGTCATACATGGAACTTGTGAAGAGAAATTTACTCCAGTCAAAGAACTTTTTCAGCACTTGCATGAATCTGGAAGAGAAGTGGGATCTTCATTTAGTGTTTTTAAAGATGGAATACCTTTGATAGATATTTGGTCTGGATATGCTAACAAAGAAAAAAATATAGATTGGAAAAGAGAGACTTTGGCTAATGTCTGGTCTACAACTAAGGGGATAACAGCTTTAACACTGGCGCATCTACATGAACAAGGTCTGTTGGATTATGAAGAAAAAGTTTCAACTTACTGGCCAGAATTTGGAAATAATGGAAAAGAAAATATAACTGTTGGAATGCTTCTTTCTCATCAAGCAGGCATCTGTGGATCTTATACAGATAATGTTAATGACTATTATAACCAGTCTATTATGGCTAAAGAACTTTCCGAGATGTCGCCTCTTTGGGATCCTGGAACAGCTTCTGGGTATCATTCAATTACCTACGGTTGGTTAGCATCTGAATTAATCATTAGAATAACCGGTAAAACGCTTGGAAGTTATTTTAGGGACGAAATAGCAATTCCTAATGAAATAGATTTTTATATTGGTCTCCCAGACTCAGAAGAACATAGAGTTGCAGAAATGATACCTTTCCCTAAACAGGATAATCAAGATAAAAAACAAGACTCAAACGAAGCTAAAAAATTTTCTGATAGAGGTCCAAATCTTCTGAAACATCAAAATACCAGAGAGTGGAGACAGGCGGAAATAGCTTCTGCAAACGGCCAAGGCTGTGCGTCTGGTATTGCTAAACTTTATAGTCTAGTTGTAACTGAAGAAACTTCTCTCAAGATATTAAAAGATTCTACAATCAAGACAATGAGTGCAGAAAGAATAGCGGGAAGAGATTTGGTACTTGGTGTTGTAACTAGATGGGGTGCAGGGTTTGTAATGAATATGCATAAAATTATCTATGGACCAGAGGAAATGTCTTTTGGTCATTCTGGTTGGGGCGGTTCATGCGGATTTGGTGATCCAGTAAATAATTTAGGCATCTCTTATGTTATGAATAAAATGGCAAATAATTTGGCCGCGGATGGCAGATCTATAGAACTCATAAACAAAACTTATGAATGTCTGAAAGGAGAAAACTAATATGAATAGATTGGAAGGAAAAGTTGCATTAATAACAGGAGGAACAAGTGGTATTGGAGCTGAAACAGCTAGACTATTTATAGCCGAAGGTGCAAAGGTTGTTATATCAGGAAGATCCGAAGAGAAAGGGTCCCAGCTAGCTGATGATCTTGGTAATAACGCAAGTTATTGTCTGTCAGATGTAACTAAAGAAGATGAGATTGAAAATGCTATAAAACATACTACCAATTCATTCGGCAAGTTAGATATTCTTTTTAATAATGCTGGGGGACCGGTAGGTGCCGGCTTAGAGGATGTTACTCAGAAAGATATAGATTACGGTGTGCATCTCTTATTGGCTAGTGTCATCTTAGGAACTAAATATGCCATTGAGCCTATGAGAAAAAATGGAGGAGGATGCATAATAAATAATTCAAGTATTGCTGGTATTAGATATAGGCAAGGAGATCCCCTCTACTCTGCTTTAAAAGCAGCTGTTACTCACTTTACAAAAATGTCAGGCGTTGAATTAGGAAAGGATAATATAAGAGTAAATGCAATTTCTCCAGGAGCGATTGCTACCCCAATTTTTTGGGGAGGATCTGCGGTTTCTAATTCTCTAAGCAAAGAAGAAAATGAAAGAAAATTACAAAAGCTTGAAGGCAATCTAGCTAATGCGGTACCTTTGAAAAGATCTGGATTAGCGACTGACATTGCTGAAGCGGCGTTATATCTTTCAAGTCAGGCAGGTAGTTTTGTTACATGCCAAGATATAGTTGTAGATGGTGGAAGAACTGCTATGTTTAATGAATACTCTTCTTGATTTAGAGAAGAGAAGTGAACCTAGACTCTTAGATTAATATCCTGGGAAGGGATGGGTGAAATCTGAATAAGGCTCACTCTCTAGTCCCATCCATGGGACGCAAAGATAATAGCTTTATTTTTCTTCAGTACAATAAAAATAGAAGCTAAAAGATACGCTTAATTTATTAGTTATTTTTTTTATTCTTTATAGGGACCACATTTGGAAGTTGTTCGTCACCAAATTGTGCTCGAGCAGTTCCAGCAAATTTAGAAATGAAGGCATTTATAGAATGCAGCCAATCTTTTTTCATACCTGCTTTTGCAAGTTCTTTATTTATAGTTTCTGTAGAATGATTACTGATAAAAGAAGCTGATTCCCACATTCGATTTCGTCTCATCATGAAACAATAATCTGTTACTTCTTGCAAAATAGATTGATCAAAAGTATACATGGTCACCCTTTTATCTTTTTCTGATTTAAAAGCCTCTATAAAACCTAAATTAAGTCCTTCTCTGATGGTTGCTTTAATAGAGTCAATTTTTAGTCTTTGTGAACCAATTTTTTCTGTTCTGGTTAAATCTGTATAGCTGACCATCTCCCCATTTCCATATTGCCATAAAAAGGTTTGGAATATTGCGTATCTGCTAGCATTACCATGAAACCAAATATACCAGTCTTCTTTTATGAAATAATGCTGCCCTCTCGAGAAGTTGTGCATTGCCTCGCCTCTTGTTAAAGATCTCATCTCAGAGTTAGACCAGTTTCTTTTATTTTTCATTCTTTTATTCCCAGTGTGTTAGTTAACTATAACACCAAAAATAATAACCATTCAAATAAATATATAATTCTTTCCATATGATATGATCTGGAAAAAGGATAACTTTTGAACGCTTATAGATTATTATTTTTCCTGACGCTTTTAAATCTACTTAATTTTGTTGATAGACAGCTAATAGCTAGTTTTGCAAATTTTATAGTCCCTGATCTTGGCTTGACCGATACTCAATACGGATTTTTAACCACTGTTCCTTTCATCGTGTTTTACTCTATAGCAGGCCTATTCATGGGCGTTCTTGCCGATATGATTAATAGACCTAAACTTATTGCTTTTGGTGTTGTTCTTTGGAGTATATTTACTGCAATGACAGGAGCTGCCAAAGGGTTTATCTCAATGGCTCTTCCAAGGATGTTCATTGGAGTCGGTGAGTCTATATTGACTCCAACTTCAATGTCTCTTCTGTCAGATTCTTTTCCTTCAAAGAGAATGGGTTTTGCAGCGGGTTTTTACTATATGGGAGTGCCTATAGGTGTTGGAGTTAGTCTTCTAATTGCTGGATACCTCGGAGAATCTCTTGGATGGAGAAATTGTTTTTATTTATTGGGTGCTATCGGTTTAATACTTGGTTTATGCGCTCTTTTATTTAAAGATAGAGATAGAAAGGGTCTTAAGGATAAAGCTGCACCTACCCTTTCAAAAGATTCAACCATTGATATTGTTAAAACGCTTGTCATGGCCTTAAAGACCTCTTCAGCATTAAGGTTTACTATTTTTGCAGGTGTTTTTTATCATATTGTTCTAGGAGCATCAGGATTTGAGCAACTCTGGTTAGTACAAGAAAGAGGTTTTGAGAGATCTGAAATAGCGCAGCTAGTAGGATGGATAGGTGTTTTTGCTGGTCTTGCAGGTAACTTAATAGGCGGCATTTTAAGTGACTGGTGGCAAGAGAACACTGATCAAGGACGTCCGATGTTTCTTTTTTGGCTGGCATTATTAACTCTTCCGATTGGAATTTATTATCGTTTTGTTGAGCCTGGATCTTTAGTTTTTTGGATAGGAATAATTATCGGCTATTTTCAACTGGGATGTTTTTTCGGTCCTACATTTTCCACTGTGCAAGAATTAGTACCAGAGAATATTAAAGCTACTGTTGTATCATTTTATATATTAGCTCTCAATCTGATAGGCCTTACACTTGGATCATTAGGTGGTGGTATCTGTGCAGATTTACTTAGATCTTATGGCTATGCTGAACCTTACACAATAATGTTGGTTATATTCTCAATAATTAGCATTGCTTCGATACCTTGTTATTATTTAGCTGGAAGGCAATATAAACAAGATAAATTAATTTTAGAGGAAACTTTTAGAAAAAATTATGAAAAATGATGATTTATATTTAGAGCAAATATTAGTTGGTCCGATGGATAACTTTGTTTACTTAATAGGCTCTAAGAGAACAAGAGAAGTCGCTTTGATTGACCCAGCATGGAATATCGATGGTTTGCTCAATCATATACAGGAGAGGGATTTGAAGCTTTGCTCAGTACTAGTAACACATTATCATCCTGATCATGTAGGTGGAGGCATGGGAGGTCATTCCATAGAAGGACTGGCGGAATTATTAGAGAAAGAACCTGTTAAAACTTATGTAAATAAAATAGAGGCTGAAGGCTTGAAGAAAGTTACTGGTCTCTCAGATATTGATATGAATGAAGTTGATTCTGGAGATCATCTCAAGATAGGTGATAATGATATAGAATTTCTTCACACACCAGGCCATACTCCAGGTTCCCAATGCTTTAAAGTAAATAATAGTCTTATTTCAGGTGATACACTTTTTATACAGGGTTGTGGAAGAGTAGATTTACCGGGTTCTAATTCAGAAGACATGTTCCATAGTCTAAGAAAGTTATCAAAACTTCCTGATGAAACTATTATTTATCCTGGACATAACTATGGTCCAAAAGAATCAGAAAGCTTAGAAAAGGTAAAAGAAATAAATAGCTACCTAAGGATAGAAGAATTAGAGCTATGGAAACAAATCATGTAGCTAATTTGCTCTTCTAGTTTCCTGAAAGTTATTCCAAAGTCCCTTGAAATTAAGAAACAACCATAAAGGTGTCACAGCTAATATCCACCAAAGTTCAGTCACCACAAGTAAGTAAATACCCGGGATATTAACCAAAATAAAAATTAGGAATCCATACATTCTTGTTTTCGCACTTAAGCTTGTTAAGAATAACGTGCCAAGGAGTGAAAGTCCCTGATCAGTAAATTGAGCAAAGTTGAATAAGTTAAGTTCAAACATAGTATTACCTCAAAAGAGTGGAGCGGGTAGTCGGAATCGAACCGACATCATCAGCTTGGAAGGCTGAGGTAATAAGCCATTATACGATACCCGCGAAATGGCTTTGCATTATACATAAATTTACTTTAAAACTAACAAACAGGATAAAAACTCTGTTATCTTGTGATGAAATAAGGAAAAAAATGAATATGTCCAAACAAATAAAATCAAAAATTTCTAAGGAAGGCTTATTAACAATATCAATAGATGAGGTAGAAGTACCTGATCCAAAGGACGGAGAAGTCTTAATTAAGGTTCAAGCTACTCCTATCAATCCTTCTGATCTGGGTCTGCTAGTTGGACCTGCCGATGTCTCTTCTATGAGAGTAATAGAGAAAGGGAAAAAAGTTGAAATGCAAGTTCCTGAAGCATTAGTGCGATCTGTTACTGCAAGATTTGATGAGAATCTACCAGTGGGAAACGAAGGTTCTGGTATTGTTGAGTTAGCAGGTAAAGGTGCTGAACATTTAATCGGGAAAACTGTTGGTGTTGCTGGAGGAGCAATGTATTCAGAATACAGATGCCTACCAGCTATGAGTTGTCTAGAAATGAATGAAGGAACTACTCCAGAACAAGCTGCATCTTGTTTTGTAAATCCTCTAACAGCTTTGGGAATGGTAGAAACTATGAGAATGGAAGGTCATACCGGTTTAGTTCATACAGCTGCTGCATCAAACTTGGGACAAATGTTAATAAAGATATGTTCTGCAGAAAATGTTCCCTTAGTAAATATTGTTAGAAAAAATGAGCATGTAGATTTGCTAAAGTCTTTAGGTGCTGAAAATGTTTGCAATTCAAGCGAAGACAGCTTTGTAGATGACTTGGTAAATGCATTAGTAGAAACAGGTTCTACGCTTGGATTTGATGCCACAGGTGGAGGAAAACTTGCTAGTCAAATTCTAACTGCTATGGAAATAGCAGCTAATAAAACAGCCACTGAATATAGCAGATATGGATCAGATAAATTCAAACAGGTATATATTTATGGTGGATTAGACAGAAGCCCTACCACTCTGACAAGGTCATTTGGATTCTCTTGGGGGCTTGGGGGTTGGCTATTAACTCCTTTTATAGGAAAAATTGGCCAAGAAAAATTTGCTGAATTAAGAAAAAAAGTAGCTGACGAGATAGACACAACTTTTAAGAGTGGATATTCAAATATTATTTCATTAGAAGAGGCATTAGATGAGAAAAATATTCTTTCTTATACTAAACAAGCAACAGGAGAAAAGTATCTTATAAAACCAGATGCTTAATTTATGCCCTCAGACTTAACTCAAGATTGGCTTGATTGGATTTTTGAAAATATTCAAAGAGGATGCGATCGTAAGGAACTATTAGATATTCTTGTTAAAGAAGGTTTCGACCATACACAATGTAGAATTGCCTTAGGATATGAGTTAAAAAGTACGGATCTACAGGGGGGTCAAAAAGATCTCAATCAAAAATACAATTACTCTCAGAATCCTTTAATCACTACTAAGAAGATAAATGATGTAAATGCGGAAATTTATGAAGTAGAAAACTTTCTAAACCATAAAGAATGTGACGCTATTGTAGACAAGATAAAAAGTAAGCTTAGACCTTCGACTATCGCCACGTCAGGAGTCTATGATGATTCTTTCAGAACAAGCAGTACATGTGATCTTGGTAACTTAAATGATGCTTTCATGAAAGAGATAGACGTAAAGATATGTAATTTTGTTGGAATTGATTTGTCTTTTGGAGAGGTGTTGCAAGGACAGCATTACAAAGAGAGTCAAGAATTCAAGGCTCACACAGATTATTTTGAAGGTAATCAGCTACTAGAACATGACGGAGGGAGAGGCCAAAGAACCTACACTTTTATGGTCTATCTAAATAATGTAACCGATGGTGGCCAGACAGAATTCCCTAGATTAAATAAATCCTTCAATCCAAATAAAGGGTACGCTCTAATTTGGAACAACCTTAATGATGATGGAAGCTTGAACTCTAATACAATTCATCAAGCTCACCCAGTTCTACAAGGAGAAAAGACAGTAATAACTAAATGGTTTAGACAGGCAAGTTTGAACATCAAATAATTACTGATTTTATATTAATATCCTAAATTACTTCTTTTCTTATGGACCTGATAACTGTTAAGGAAAGAAAGTAAAGGTTTGAAAGGCACCACAAAATAAAAGAAATATTGATTATCACTTGATTAGATTCAGGAAAATATAACAAAACCACTGTTGATAACATCCATAATATCAATAATGATAAAGATGTTTTTCTAAATTCAATAACACGAAAGGGATGCACATACTTAAAAGGTATAAATGTAAGAAAAGCAAAAGCTATAATTATATAAAAGTTTGTCTCTGAAGATGAGTCTAGAATATAGAAATATAGAATTACGACATTCCATAAAGCAGGAAAACCAGAAAAATAAAAATCGGTGGTTTTGATATTATTGTTAGCAAATGTATAACAAGAAACAATCAAGATGATAGAAATGGAGATAAGCTCCAATCCCTCCGGAACCATGTTGCACCAATAAATAACAAAAGCTGGAACAAAGACATAATTTAGATAATCAATTATGTTATCAAGGATTTCACCATTAATATTAGGTGTATTCTTTTTAACATCAACAATCCTAGCAAGAGAACCATCAATCCCATCAACAAACAGGGCGATAGCGAGAAAAAAGAATACTGCAGGGATATTTTGTTCTATAGCATTAATTAATGCCAGGAAACCAAACACAACTCCCGTAACTGTAAAAATATGGACAAAATAGGATAGTAAAGTTTTAGACAAAGTTTTTTTATTTTAATTTATCTAACATCTCTCCCATCATTTGATGAAGGGTATTCACGGCTTGTAAAGGTCTTACTAAGACTTTAAATTCTGTTATCTTATCTTCTTCATTCCATGAAATAAGATCTATGCCATTAACGTAGATTCCATTCATTTCAGTTTCAAATTCTAAGCAAGCTTGATTTCCATTTACAATTTCTTTTATGTACTTAAATTTCTTAGTTTCTTGAGAAGATTTTTCTTCTGGTTGTTTAGTACTAAAAACACCAGAGGCCGCACTTAAATATAATTTTGTTATTTCTTTACCTTTTTGCGGTGTAAATACAACCGGCGAATAAAATATTACATTGTCATCTAGAAGATCGTCTAACTTTTCAATAGCATCAGAGCCTCCACCTTTCATGATTTCATGCCATTTTTCTAATGCAGTCATATTATTACCTCTTTAGATTAATCTTTTTTGGCGGGGCTGGCAGGATTCGAACCTGCTACCTTCTAGTTCGTAGCCAGACACTCTATCCAAATGAGCTACAGCCCCATGAATAGATTATAACTCTATATAATATAAGAACGTTAGATCGTTTTAATCTTCTTTTATAAGCCGTTGGTAGACTTCTTCTCGGTGAATTTTTACCTCTTGAGGGGCAGTTATCCCAATTCTTACCTGCCCTCCTCTAATATCAAGTACAGTAATCTTTATATCATCGCCTATAAACATCGACTCTTCAGCTTTCCTGCTTAGTACTAACATAAACCCTCCCCAGTAATTTATGTGAATCTATTACACCTTATCAATTAAAATTAACCTTGGGAAGAAAATAAAGAAGATAAGTTGTCTTAAATAAGTTTTTGAAGTTGATCTAAAGAAGCTATCATTCCATCCCTTATTGCATCAGCAAATTCTGGAGGGTCAATCTCAGTAGACCACTTAAATACTGTTTCTTTCCCTTGACTAGAAAGTTTAATTTTTGCTAGATGATGTTTTATAGGGGCCATAGTTTCGATAGCTGAATAAGTAAGTTCCATTTCATTATCATTAGAATCAATTATTCTCTCAACTAATTTACCCATGCCAGACATTTTGAAGGTACGTTCATTTCCATTAACTTCTATACTTTCTACACCTGGAACCCAATCGCACCTGGAGATATCACCAATTATCTCCCATATTATTTTTGGCTCTACGCTATAAATTCTTGTTTCTTCTATCTTTTTCATTTTGATTAACCATTCATTAGCTTTTTTTCGCTGCCTCAGGTGCTTCTACATAACTTGGTACAAAAAAGTCTGGTGCTAACTGATCAAAAGGAACTTCTGCATATTGAGAAAAATCAGTTACGCCATTTTCCGCTAATAAATTATCATCTATGCAGAAGTTGCCCGTAAATTCCTTAGAATTCTTAGTTAAGATTACATAAGCAGCATCTCCCATAATCTCGGGAGTCCTTGAAATATTCATTACCTCATCTCCCCCTAATGCATTCCTTATAGCAGCTGTTGCAATTGCAGTTCTTGGCCATAGGGCATTAACAGCAACTCCTTCTTCTTTGAATTCTTCTGCCATTCCTAAAACACAAAGGCTCATTCCAAATTTAGCTATTGTGTAAGCCACATGAGGGCCAAACCATTTAGGATCCATATCTAAGGGTGGGGATAAGTTAAGAATATGAGGATTGTCCGATTTAATTAAATGAGGCAAGCATACTTTACTTACAAGAAATGTACCTCTGGCATTAATTTGATTCATGAGGTCATATCTCTTCATATCCGTCTGAAGAGTTCCTGTTAGCTGAATAGCGGAAGCATTATTAATACAAATATCTATACCTCCAAATTCTTCAGCGCCTTTGTTGACGGCATTTCGAACATTTTCTTCATCTCGTATATCGCATACAACCGGTAAAGCTTTTCCTCCAGCTTCAATTATTTCATCAGCAGCTGTATAAATCGTTCCAGGAAGTTTTGGATGAGGCTCAGCAGTTTTTGCTGCCAAAATTATATTAGCACCATCTTGTGCTGCTCTTTTTGCTATGGCTAGACCAATCCCACGACTGGCGCCGGAAACAAATAAAGTTTTATTGTTAAGGTTATTCATATTCTTTCTCCTTTAGTTTTGTAATATTCCTAATTTCTTCTCACAAAATGAAATTATCTGCCCAGCGATATCCATTTCTAATGTTTTCTCTATACCCTGTATGCCAGGTGAACTATTCACTTCGAGCACTAATGGCCCCCTCTTACTTCTAAGTATATCAACACCTGCTACTGATAGTCCGATTGCTTTTGCAGCCCTTATAGCAATACCCCTTTCCTTGGCAGTTATGGTAGTGCTTTGCGCAACTCCTCCTTGATGTAGATTTGATCTAAAATCATTTTCTTTATTTGATCTCAATATATAACCCACTACTTTTCCGTCAATAACTAAACATCTAAGGTCTTCTCCTTTAGATTCTTCTATATATTCCTGAACCAGAAAGTTAGCTTTTAATCCTCTAAAAGCATTAATCACAGTTTCAGCAGCCTTCTTGGTTTCAGCAAGAATTACTCCTTTACCTTGGGAAGACTCCAATAATTTAATAACTAAGGGAACGGTACCAACGGTGTTTATTACACCTGTAGTATCTTTGGGTGATGAGGCAAAGCCAGTAACTGGCATATTAATATTTGCTGAAGCAAGTAATTGATGTGCTAAAAGTTTATCTCTTGAGTTGGCAATAGCTTGAGGATCATTTAAAGGAATTGCACCAGTCAATTGAAACTGTCTTGTAACGGCTAATCCGTAAGAAGTTATTGAAGCTCCAATTCTGGGAATAACTATGTCATATTTGGGTAAAGGGCTCGAATCATAATAAATTTCGGGATTGCCTGTGTCTACGTCTAGATAACAACGAGTTGAATTGATTGGTTCAACTTGATGTCCTCTTTGTTGCCCAGCTATAACAATTCTTTTTGAAGTATAGTTATTAGGTTCTCTAGTCAGTAGAGCGATTCTTAATGCTCGCCTAGATTTCAAGACTCTCTTCTTTCTTGTTGAATATGGATTCTTTGATTGGGGCTGTCCATTTAAAAAGCTTTCATTTGGATAAACTGTCATTTCAGGACCGATAGCACTTCTACCCAATAACATTCTGTATTGCATAGTGTGTCTATCTGTTAATGAGGTCTCTATTTGCCAAGTATTTCCTGAAATTTCAATATCAGTTTTAATAAAATATCTTTTTTCTGATTCTCCATTCGAACTAGTAACATTTCTTCTTCCGGTTAAAGGTGCAGAGCATGAAACGGTGAAATTTGGTTTTTCTGGTAATGGGGATATCTCAAATCTTACAAATTTTTTCTTTTTGACTTTAAATACTTCAATATGTTTTGCATGCAGCACAGAGGATTGGGCTCCGGTATCTACCTTGGCTTTTATGTAAGGAAGGTTTATCGCAGGTAAACTTACCCATTCTTCCCATCCTAAGTCTATATTTGCATTCATCGTCATAATTTGGCGGAGAGAGAGGGATTCGAACCCTCGAAGGCTTTAACACCTTACACGCTTTCCAAGCGTGCGCATTCGACCACTCTGCCATCTCTCCTTTCGGAGCGCAGTCTACTATAAATACTTAAACAAAGAAGGTTTAAAGAATATTTTATGAAAAAAAACCTCGCCTAAGCGAGGTTTTAATGTCTTAGAAGTTAATTCCAAAACGCATGCCGTATCTTTCAGGCTCTCTAGCTGCTAATGGTCTTGTTAAACCAACGGCAGATGAGTTTTGGCCAACGGATAGTAAGTTTTGTTCATCTCCAACATTTTGTCCATAAATCTGAACGTACCAACTATTATCTTGAGGGGCTATTGTTAATTGCAAATTAAGTTCTGTCCATGATGGTATTTCATCATATTCGAGATTAAATATTCTTACATACCTTGATGCTTGATGATAAACATCTGCCCTGTAAGTAATGTTTAATTCATTATAAGTATGTTGATATTGTGCACCTAAACTAAGGCTGTATTCAGGATGTGTTAATGAGTTACCCGAAAGATCTGATTCTTGACCTTCGCCCCACACACTATTTAGATCATATCCCAAAGTTTGGATCATGGCTGCATAGCCTGCTCTATTTGCTAGAGAAGGTAGATGTCCTTCGGCAGGGAAAATACCTAAGGATGGAAGTAAATAACTAACGGGAGTTGACTCCCCATAAGTTCTGTCTCCATGAAACTCAGCAGGTATTAGCGCTGCCTGAAGAGGCGTACCAGCAAAGGCTCCATTTAACCATGCAGAATAAACAGCCGCAGCTACATCTTTTCTTACTACCATGATTTCAGATTCTGTATCTTTCATCATATGCCAGTTACTGTTAGCTGTAGTCATTTGAAGATCAGCATTATAAATATCAATTTGTGAACTATCCTGAATTTCAGAATCCTGATAGCTTAATGCTGCATTTATAGACAAACCAGGTAGTGCTTCAGGTGCCCATAATAAATCAGCTTCTATACCAAAGGTTTCAACGTCAATTCCTTCCGTAAGCGATACCTTATTCACTACTCTTGCTGTATGGAAACCTTCAATGTCATAATAATAAAGAGAGGCATTTAAACGTAAATTTTGATCTGGAAAATCAGTTTTTATACCAGTTTCAAAAGCGGTGATTTCTGTTTCAGGATAAGAAGTTGGTGTATCTGGAAACAAAATAGGATCAATTGCACCATTAAATCCTCCTACCTTCACTCCTGTCGAAACGCTTCCGTAGACTAAAGTGTCTTCATTAACAAAATAATCAACAACAAGCCTACCTGTTGTATTTGAAACATCCATCTCAGGAAGTTTACCTGTTGCAGCTATATAAGCTTCTCCATAGCCAGGAAAAGCTCCTGCAACTGGTGTAAAGCCAGTTCCAAGACCTCCTAAACCAACAATGTTTATAAATGGCTGTCTTGAGTAAGATTCTTTATAGTCATCAGATGTTCTAAATCCAAGAGTTAGCCTAAGATCTTCAGAGGCTTGTATATAAAGTTCACCGAAAAAAGATTCAGAGTCAGTGATCATCTTTTCATCAGTTCTATAAAATGGAGGGTAGAGTTGTAATCCACTGGACCCTACCAATGCTAGAGCATCCAGCCCCGTAGCAGGTACATCATATGTTCTTATGCCACTGGATTTAGTATCAATCGCTCCAAGCATAAAGTTATACATACCATCAAAAGAAGAGGTTACTCTTACTTCGATATTTTCCATTTCTGTTGTGAATAAAATATTATCGTATCCAGTTGGATAAGTTAAATTAGCTTGAACGCATCCCCCATAGATGCCTGCTGTAAAGTCTTCTAAATTGCAATTAGGACCATATCCAGACATTGGAACAATGCCTCCAGGAAAAAAAGGAGTGTCATTGAATCTTAAAGTTTGCATCTCTTCAGAAACAAATGCACTTTGCCTATGAAAAATTCTTTCCTTTTCAGAGGCTGAGATATTAAACGCTAAGTTATCAGTGATGTCGCCATCAAGAAGAAGTTGATTTGTGTGCTGATCAACTTTGTAAAATGGCTCTGCACCTAGACTAACTTCCCAATATCCTTGAGGAGCACCAGACATATCAGTCGTAGGAGTAAAATCGATCAGTCCGTAAGCAACCATGATATTTTCAACATAAGTTCCCATTGGGTGAGTAAGTTCATAAACGTCTTTTACACCAATCGTACAACCTACTACTAATGATGTGTCTCTTTTACATTGAGTATTATTGAAGAGATTTCTAGACGAATCTTCATCATAACTTTCATGCACCAAGGTAGCCGTGAATCTATCATTTTCATACCTTAGCGAGGCTCTTTTAGATTCAGAGTCTCTTCCATCTATATCATCATTTAATCTTTTAGAATAAATATTTTTTACATAACCATCTCTTTTAGTACTAGAGAAAGCCAGTCTTAAAGCAAGAGAATCCTCTATTATTGGAAGATTAGCATGTGCTTTAATATTTAGACCGTCATATTCATAAGCATCTATATCTATACTAGAACTCCAAACATTTGTGTCAGGTTTTGCAGTAATGAGGTTTATAACTCCACCTATCGAGTTTTTACCAAAAAGAGTACCTTGAGGACCTCTAAGCACTTCAATACGTTCCATATCAAAAAAGTTTCCATCTTGCATCGTAGTCCTGCCCATTGGTAAGTCATTCATATGAATCTCAACACCACTATCTGCAGTTGCTCCTACGGCAAAATTTCTTAAACCTCTTATCGAGAATGATCCTCCAGCGTCAGTTGGACTGAACTGAAGTCCAGGAACAACCAATTGAAGGTCACTACCAGTTTCTATTTGTTGTTTTGCTAGATCATCTGAATCAAATGCAGAAACTGCTATAGGAACGTCTTGTAAACTTTGTTCTTGTCTTTGTGCAGTGACAACTACTTCATCAAATACTGAATCACCAGATTCATTAGATTCATCTGCAAAGATAGGTAACGAAATTAAAGGAACTAAAAGCAAGTTGAATAACTTTTTCATCTAAACCTCCTTGGTCGTAAAATGAGTTATATATTTGGAGCATATTACACGATTGAAAATTAAAGGGTAGTTATCAAAAACTTACTTAATAATGAGGTGGTTTTTCTTCATTATTTTCGGAAAGGGTGTTTTTATCAAGTGAGTTTATAACTGCTAATAATTTATCTTTAAGTGAAATGATTTCTTCTTGTTGTTTTCTAACTTCTGCACTAAGTCTTTCAATCGCATCCTCTTGAAAAGTATTTTTAGCCTCTAGTTCATTTATCCTTTTCTCGTAATTATTTTCCATATTAATATTTATATAAATTAGCCTAGTTAAAATTTTATTACGTAATAAATATTAAAGGCTACTGTCTTTTCTCTCTGGACATTTTGATTTTGAAATTAGGGGTTGTCCTGACAGGATTGATTTCAATTCCCCCTCGTCTGAGAAAGTTTGCTCTAACCGACAATTCATTTAATCTGCATCTTTTGTTGATATCTAAAAATATTTTCTCAACGCACTCTTCGTGAAAACCTTGATGATTTCTGTAGGACAAAAGATATTGAAGCAAGCCGTTATGTTTTATTTCTAATCCCGAGTAAGAAATATATATCGTGGCCCAGTCCGGTTGTGAAGTTTCAGGGCAAAGGCTTCTGAATAAACTACAAGATAAATCTTCAGTAATATTCCTTTCTCCTGGTTCAATAGCTAAAGAATTAGGATAACTATCAATCTTGTCTATATCTAAGTTGTCTAGTGAAAAGTAATTATCTTCAATAGGTCGAGGAGAATCTGCTAAATCTATGTCTACGTTAGTTTTGAGGATCTTTTCCAGATCATTGCGAATTATATCTTTTACATCATTAGTCGAATTGAATCTTTTATTATTTAGTGAGTATAAGTATAGTTTTAAAGATTTTGATTCCACAAAAAACTTGGAGTCGCTGCTGTAGGCAAGATTAAGAATACTGTTCTTAGGAATGCCTTTTATGTCAAGCCAAGATGTTTCATAAGATGTCCAATAATCCTCACCGTGAAGAAAGTTAGAATACTCATCTAATCCAGATTTAATTCTTGACTCTATTCGGCTTAATGGCCTCAAAATATTTGGGTCATAATCTAAAGGAATGCTGTTTTTTTTACCTAGGAGGGTATCTTTCATTTACGATCTAATGCCTCTACCTTTATTTAAAGACCACAAACATATTGAAGTAAGAAGAATAATGAATCCAACAATCATAAACAAAGCTGAATTTATAGAAAATCCTAAAGATTCAAGATCAGAAGATCCCAGTATGGAGTACCTAAAAGCATTAATCATATAGAGAATAGGGTTTGCTAAAGACACAGTCTGCCAAAAAGTAGGAAGTAGCTGAATAGAATAAAACACTCCTCCAAGATATATCAAAGGTTGCATGATAAATGTAGGGACTATCGAGATATCATCAAAAGATTCTGCAAATAAAGCATTTAAAAAGCCACCCAATGAAAACAATATAGAAGTAGAAATTAAAACAAAAATGCTTAATGTCCAGTTAACAACCGTAAGATCATAGAACCACAAAGAAACAATAGTCACTATAGCTCCCACTAACAATCCTCTAGCTACTCCTCCTAAAACCCAACCTAGTAAAATCAAATAATGTGGTAAAGGTGTAATTAATAACTCTTCAATGCTTCTAGCAAATTTCTGGCCAAAGAATGAAGACACGACATTAGAATAGGAATTACTAATCACGGACATCATAATTAATCCAGGGATCATGAATTGCATGTAATCAAATCCGCCCATCTGACCAATTCTTTTACCTATTAGTGTCCCAAAAATAACAAAATAGAGCATAATCATTATTGCAGGAGGTATAAGAGTTTGTGTCCATATCCTCATAAATCTATGAATCTCTTTATAAAGAATAGTCATTAAAGCTCGATACTGTTCTAGGCTAGTCATTCTTCTTTTCTGTTAAAGTTGCGTCAACAAGACCTAAAAATAATTCTTCTAATCTTCCTGTTTCGTTTCTCATACTAGAAATCTCTATTCCTAGCCCGGAAAGAATTTCGAATATTGAGTTTAACCCCTGACCTTTTCCTACCGTTACTTTCAATTTCTGAGGATTCTCTAAAAACATATCAAAATCTGAAGATTCTGGTAATTTTAAAAGTGGTTTGGAGAGATCGAATACAAAAGTTTCAACTTCCAGTCGAGTAAGCAGCTCCTGCATACTTGTATTTTCAACTATTTCTCCAGAATCAATAATTGCTATATTCCTACAGAGTCTCTCAGCCTCTTCGAGATAATGGGTTGTAAGGATTATTGTAGTACCGGCTTTATTTATTTCAGTTAAGAAATCCCACAGAGATCTTCGAAGTTCAATATCTACACCAGCAGTTGGCTCATCCAATATCAATAATTCAGGATTGTTGACTAAAGCCTTGGCAACCATAACTCTCCGTTTCATCCCTCCTGAAAGTTTCCTAGCCTGTTCGTCTCTTTTATCCCAAATATCAAGTTTACGCATATAGTGTTTTGCATTCTCACGAGCCTGCTTAAAGCTAAGGCCGTAGTAACCAGCTTGATTTTTAATGATATCGCCAACCTTTTCAAACTGATTAAAATTAACTTCCTGGCCTACAACTCCAAGTTTCTTTTTGGCCAGTGAATGATTTTCGTCGATATCTATATCCAGGATTTTTACCTGACCTGAAGTTTTTGTAACAAGCGAGCTGATTATCCCGATAGTTGTTGATTTACCTGCTCCATTAGGTCCAAGTAAAGCGAAGAAATCTCCTTCCTCAACATCTAGATCTATGCCTTTTAAGGCTTGTAAGCCTCCAGCATATTCTTTTTTGAGATTAGAAATAGAAAGAGCCTTCATGGCCTTACTTACTTAAATAAGTCATGCTCTCTTCGAGACCTCTTATGGTCAAAGGAAACATATTGTCTTCTACAAGACTCCTTGTAAGTTCAACTGATGCACTGTATTCCCAATGTTCTTCAGGCACTGGATTCAACCAAACTAGTTTGTCGTAGATTCCTACCATTCTTTTCATCCAAAGAGCTCCTGCTTCTTCATTCCAGTGTTCAATGCTTCCTCCAGGATTCGTGATCTCATAAGGCGCCATAGTAGCGTCGCCAACAAAAATTATTTTGTAATCAGCAGAATATTTGTGAATGATATCATCTGTATACATTCTCTCGTTCTGCCTTCTCCGATTATCTTTCCAGACTGTTTCATAAATAAAGTTATGGAAATAAAAATACTCAAGATTCTTAAATTCAGTTTTAGCAGCTGAAAACAATTCTTCACATACTTTGATATGCGGGTCCATTGAACCACCGACATCAAATAATACTAAAACTTTTACGGCATTTCGCTTTTCCGGCCTGAACTTTACGTCTAAAAGACCGGCCTTTTTTGCTGTTGAACTTATAGTATTATCTAAATCAAATTCCTCATTGGCGCTGTCTCTAATTAGTTTCCTCAACCTCCTGAGAGCCACTTTCATGTTTCTAGTTCCTAGCTCAACATCGTCATCTAGATTTTTAAAGTCCCTTGCCTCCCAAACTTTAACCGCCTTACCTTTTCCACCTTCACCTCCAACTCTTATTCCTTCTGGATTTTCGCCTGAGTTTCCAAATGGTGAAGTTCCTCCTGTTCCTATTTGCTTGCTGCCACCTTCGTGCCTTTCTTCTTGTTCTTCTAGTTTCTTTTTGAAGGCATCAAGTAATTTCTCTAGTCCGCCTAAGGACTGGATCTCTTTAAGTTCTTCTTCAGTGAGATGTTTCTCAAATTCTGCTTTTAGCCACTCATCCGGTATAAGCATTTCTAGGATGTCATCAATGCTCTCTATTCCTTTGAAATAAATATCGAATGCTCTGTCAAACTTATCATAATGTTTTTCATCTTTCACTAGGATCGCTCTACTTAAAAAATAAAACTGCTCCATATCTGCAAATGCAAGTCTCTTGTCTACAGCTGCTATTAAATCAAGTAGTTCCCTTAAAGAGCAAGGCACTCCTGTTGCTCTTAATGTATTAAAAAGAGATATAAACATTTACTGATTAGTATTCCCTTCTCTTCTTGCCATGAAAGCCAACCTTTCTAAAAGCTGGACATCTTGTTCATTTTTTACTAAAGCACCGTATAAAGGTGGTATAGCTTTTGAAGGATCTCTATTCTTGAATATTTCATCTGGGATATCATCCGCCATTAAAAGTTTCAGCCAGTCAATTAGTTCGGAGGTTGAAGGTTTTTTCTTCATTCCAGGTACTTTCCTTATATCAAAAAATATTTCCAAGGCATCTTTAACTAAAGCTTTTTTAACTTTTGGATGGTGAACTTTAACGATTTTTTCCATAGTCTCTCGATCCGGAAAGTTTATATAATGGAAAAAGCATCTTCTTAGAAAGGCATCAGGAAGTTCTTTTTCATTGTTACTTGTAATGATCACTAAAGGTCTTTGTACTGCCTTGATTGTTTCTTTAGTTTCATAGACATAGAATTCCATACGATCAATTTCTTGCAATAAGTCATTTGGAAATTCAATATCTGCTTTATCTATTTCATCTACAAGTAGAACTGATCTTTCTTCCGAGGTGAAGGCCTCCCACATTTTTCCTTTTTGGATGTAATTGGATATATCTTTTACTCTTTCATCACCCAGCTGAGAGTCGCGTAATCTAGTTACAGCGTCATACTCATATAGACCTTGTCTTGCTTTAGTTGTAGATTTGATATGCCATTCAATTAAGGGCATGTTAAGGGATTCAGCAACTTGCTCAGCTAACATTGTTTTTCCTGTGCCTGGTTCACCTTTAATTAATAGTGGCTTCTCAAGTTCTATGGCTGCATTTACTGCCATACTAAGGTCTTCCGTTGAGATGTAAGAATCAGTCCCTTTAAATTTCATATTATTTCCTTTTTAAATGTAGCGTGACTTTATCACACACGCTAAAAAAATCACTATCGTTAAAAGTTAAGTAGCTGAAGTTCTTATGGCAAGATACTCAAACAGCATACTTTCATTTGATATTAAGAATGACTATCTTACAGATTTAATCTTATTTGCGCTTATAAGTAATATTATTGAACACATAATTTCAAATATGATTGCGGATGTAAGAAGGTCTGCTCCATGGAAAAACCCTGCAAAAATTCTAAAAATTGCAGCGGAGCCTAATAGACATATAGTTGCATATAACCAAACATGTTCATTTCTAAAAGAACCGATAATTGCCATAACGCCAGCAGTAAAGAAGAAGGAAGTAAAATCACCGATTTGAGTATTCCTGCCTTGACCATCTAATAATGACATAGATAAACCTTCGGCAGCTGAACTCGGATCTAATATCCAATTGAAAGCAATCGAAAGCAAAAAAACACCAATTATTCCTGAAACTATTCTTGCCCACATAAATTTATCTTATTTTGGCTGCACATTAATAAGCTCTCCACCACTGCCATCAGTAGCCAGTAAAATTGATCCATTTGGAAGAACGGCTATATCCCTAATTCTGCTTAAATCATTAAATAATATATATTCATTAATTATTTCAGTTCCATTCATTTCAAGCCTCCTCACATTACCTGGCTTCATTGATGAGATAAATACATTACCCTTCCAGTCTGGAAATAAGTTTTTGTCATACAACATAATCCCCGAAGGTGCGATAGACGGAACCCAATATTTTATCGGTTGCTCCATACCTTCCATTTCAGTAAAAGGAGATATAGTAGATCCGTTATAGTCTCTTCCATATGTTATAGCTGGCCAACCATAATTATTACCTGGCTCAATCACATTAACTTCATCGCCACCCATTGGTCCATGCTCTAGACCCAATATGTTGCCATTATATCGTAATATGCCTTGTGGATTTCTATGACCGTAAGACCAAATTTCAGATAAAGCATTAGGATTATTTACATATGGATTGTCTTCAGGAATCGAGCCATCAGTATTTATTCTAAGAATTTTTCCGAAATGATTATCTAATGATTGAGCTTCTTCACGATAATTAAAACCATCGCCGCAGGTAATTAAAAGTGTACCGTCTTCGAGAAAAGTCATTTTAGCACCGTAATGAAGAGCTGTATCTCGCGAAGGATAGGCTTTAAATATATCTTTAATATTTATTAATTGATTATTTGATAAAATAGCACTGATAACTTTCAAGGTATTTGTTCTTTTTCCTTCATCACGAGCAGAGAATGCCAAATAAAGTTTCTTATTCTTTTTAAAATCAGGGTCTAACACGACCCCGGACATCCCACCCTGACCCTTAAATAGGACTTCTGGAACTCCAATTACAGGATCTAAAAGCTTTCCATTTTTAATTTGTCTCAAATTGCCTGATAGCTCTGTAAAAATAATATTACTATCGTCTACAACGGCTATACTCCACGGTCTATCAAGTCCTTCAGCTATAATGCTATATTCATAATTAACTTCATTACCAGCGCTGCTAACTGGTGAAAGTAAAAAGAATATTGAAATTAATAAAGATTTAAGAATTTTCATTTAAATTTATCTTTAATTGTCTAACGGCAAAAAAGTAACCGCTAAAAATTCCACATGCGGTAATACATAATTTTCCAATATATGTTCTAGATCCAGATATAGGTTCCAAATTATCTAAGGCCATAGGCGTTAATATCATCAAGCATAACATCGAAATGGCTCCTGCTAAGGAGTAAAGAAAAATAGGGCTGGATAGCGTTTTTTTTAAAAGTGCTTTTGTAATCGAAAGAAATAAAACGAAAGGCAAGGAGATTAACAAATATAGAGGTATCTCAGAATTAAAGTAAATTCCAATTATATCGCTTAAGAATGTCGAAGTTACCAAATTAAAGTCCATAGGCAAATTCATTGAACTGAGCCAGATAAGATTGCTAGAAGTAGAGACCAAAACGACTAACGAAGTTAATAATATAGAACTGAGGATAAGGTCTGTTAAGGTTTTTACCATTTAGTAAGATTAGTTTTCAGCATCCATCATAGCTTTTATCAAAAGTCTATTTTGTTCCTCTCTTTCTTCCATTCTTTGAATTATATCATTATCAATTTTAATGTTTTCTAAGACTTCTCTATTGTCAAACCCTAGTATGGGAGCAAGAGATCTAGGGAATTCTTTCTGCCCTTTTAAATTTGCTGGAGGCTTGGGCATTCTCATTTTACCTAATTCAGGATGGTTAATTTCTACAATTGATCCTTGATCTAGAACTTGAGGATCTTGATGAACTTCATCTAGTTGATTGCATACCGAAGCAGAAATTCCTTCATGGTCCATTCTTTCTACAAGTTCTCTGCTAGAAAAATTTCTTGTTACTTTATTTATTTCTTCAGTTAATTGCTCTTTGTTAATTATTCTTGATTCAAGGCTGTTGTATTTATCATTTGAGTAGAGATCTAAATCAAAATGAGAACAAAATTTACTAAACACTTCATCAGCGGCTATTATGATTATAATGACTCCTCCATCGGAAGTTTCATAAACTTCAAATAAATCTGCTAATTCACCAATATTTATTCCACCTTCTAAAAAGGTATGATTCATCATCAGATCTGGCCAATTGTAGTACAACGCAGATTCCATCATCGATATTGGAAGATACTGACCCCCCTCACCTCTTTCCTTTTGATAAAGTGCAGCAGATATTGCCTGAGCACTCGTCAAGCCTGTAACTTTATCGTAAATAATTGTTCTTAAAAGTTCAGGAAATTTACTATTTTGTGCGTTTGGAATTCCAACTGTTCCTTGAATTAAAGGATCATAAACCTTTTTTTCTTTATATGGACCTGATTGACCATAACCAGATATAGAACAGTAAATGAGATCAGGTTTGATCTTACATAAAGATTCATAGTCTATGCCTAGCTTATGAACAATTCCAGGTCGATAATTTTCTATAAGTACATCGCTGGTCGATACCAATTCTTTTAGGACATTTAAATCTTCTTCGTTTTTAAAATCTAAACATATACATTTCTTATTTCTGTTAAGAGTAGAAAACATGGCTCCCATACCATCTTTAATGGTTCCCATGAATCTGGCTAGATCTCCTATTCCGGGTGGTTCAATTTTAATTACTTCTGCGCCTTGATCAGCCAACATCATCCCAGCAAATGGTCCTGACACTGTTGAAGTAAGTTCTAAAACTCTTATTCCGCTATACGGCCCACTCATATCTCCCCCTAAAAAAATTACTGTTTTATAATAAATACCATCATGTCATATATACAAGAACAATTTTTTGATATCGGAGCTAATCTAACACATAAATCTTTTGATCAAGATATAAATGAGGTCTTGAAAAAAGCAAATGATGTTGGTGTAAAGAGGCTTTCTATTACTGGTAGTTGCTTAGAAGATAGTATTATTGCTTCTGAAATTGCTGAGAAATATTCATCAAACTGTGTCTCAACTGCTGGTATTCATCCACATAATGCTAAAGAGTATTCTCCAGAGCTTTTTACAGAAATTAAATCACTCATTAGAAAAGAAGAAGTTAAATGTATAGGGGAAACTGGCTTAGATTTTAATAGAAACTTTTCTTCACCTGAAGATCAACAGCTTAGCTTCGAAGCTCACCTTGAATTATCTATTGATATGAATGTACCCCTATTTTTGCATGAAAGAGATGCTCATGAAAAATTTGTTGAAATAACTTCTGCGTATATTAGTCATATGCCTAAAGCGGTAGTGCATTGCTTTACCGGGAATAGAGGTGCTCTATTGAAATACATAGATATGGGATTTTATATAGGAATAACAGGCTGGTTGTGTGATGAGAGAAGAGGTAAGCATTTGGAAGATTTAATTGCCCTTATTCCACTAGAAAAATTGATGATAGAAACTGATTCACCTTATCTTCTTCCAAGAGACATGGGGATAGACCTTTCCTCAAGAAACGAACCTAAATACTTAGGGCATATTGCCAATAAAATATCGACATTGCGTACGGAAAGTAGAGAGTTATTATTCTCTTCTATGTATATGAATTCATTAGATTTCTTTAATCTAAAAATTTAATGATTTCATCAACCTTAAAAGGCCAGAGTAGCTCTAAATTGCCATTCAATACTACTGGTATTTTATCCCAATATTTATCTATATAAACTCTCTTCGAGTAAATATCTACTTCTTTATAATCTAAATCTTTTAAATTTAGTTGAGTAAACATCTGACGCGCTTCTGAGCATAAGTGACAATCTTGTCCGGTCAGAAGAATTATTTGTTTCAAACCACTGAACCGTTTGCCATTAGTCTATCTAATTCATCATCTCCCAAACCAAGTGACTGTAATATTTCTTTTGAATGCTCGCCAGCAAGTGCGGGTGGTAATGTTATTTCATTTTCAGTTCTATTAAACCTTGGTGCTGGAGCAGGCTGCATAACCCCCTCTAATTCAATAAATGTTTGCCTAGCGATATTATGTGGATGTTGAGGTGCCTCACTCATATCTAGAACTGGAGCAAAACAAACATCAGTGCCTTCCATCAGATCGCACCATTCATCTCTTGTCTTGTTAAGAAAAATATTCTTAATTAATTCTTTCTTATGTTTCCAAGTATCTCTTTTCATTTGGTCTCCGAAATCTTCTTCAGATAATTCAGCCTTCTCACAAAGTAAAGCGTAAAATTGTGGTTCAATAGATCCGAGAGATACGTACTTACCATCTTTGCATTCGTAGGTATCATAAAAATGAGCAGCGCCGTCTAATAGATTAGTTTGTCTCTCTAGGTTCCAAAAACCGGATTGGTGCATTGAATACATCATAGTCATTAGTAGAGACGAACCGTCTGTCATGGCAGCATCTATAACTTGACCCTTTCCTGAATTCTGGGATTCTAATAATGCAGAAACTATACCTAAAGCCAGTAGCATACCTCCTCCTCCAAAGTCTCCAATAAGATTCAATGGTGGGATAGGTGGAGAGTCATCTCTTCCAATTGCAGCTAAAGCTCCAGATAAGGCTATATAGTTAATGTCATGACCAGCGGCATTAGCCAATGGACCTGTTTGGCCCCATCCTGTCATTCTTCCATAAACTATCTTTTCATTTCTAGTTTGACACACATCAGGCCCGAGACTCAATCTTTCCATCACACCTGGTCTAAAGCCTTCAAAAATAGCATCTGAACTTTCTACCAGTTTTAAAACTACTTCTACGCCATCTTCAGACTTTAAATCTACAGCTATGGACTTCTTGCCTCTATTGGCAGGCTCTTCTCTAGACCCAGATCCTGCAGCAGATGCTCTATCAACTCTAATAACTTCGGCTCCTAAATCAGCCAGAATCATTCCACAGAAAGGACCTGGTCCAATACCAGCCATTTCAATGATCTTATACCCTTTTAATGGTCCCATAGTAATCTCCTATAAATTCTCTTTTCCTAATGGCTTAAAATAAAGAATAAGTTGTGGTAATAAAGTTAATGCCCCTAATAATGCCATAACCATAGCAAGAGATACAAAAAACCCAAAATATACGCTAGGATTAAAATTAGAAGTGGCAAAAACAAGAAAGCCTAAGATAATCGTTAATGATGTATAAAACATGGCCCTTCCAATAGTGCGATGGCTATTATGCATCGATATTCTATAACTCTTGGAGTAATTGAACTCTTTTTTAAATCTATGAATATAGTGGATAGTATTATCTACTGCCATTCCTACACTAATAGCAGCCACTGTAATAGTCATGATATCTAACGGAATGGAGAATAATCCCATGGTGCCAAGAACAACACTAGCAGCTAATAAATTTGGAATTATCCCTATTATGGATAAAGAAAGTGAACGAAATAAAACTAAAAACATTAAGAAGATGATGCTGAATACTATAACTATAGTTCTTATTTGAGAATCAAATAAGCTTTGCAGCATATTATTATATAAAACTGCCAAGCCTGTTAGCCTGAATTGGTTTGGCTCTAGGTCATAATCTTTTTGTAAAGTAGAGGAAATTCCACTTAGCAAATCATTTCTATTCAATCCTTTTGCCGATTCTATAACTCTTGCTGAGATCCTAACTTGGTTCTCATCTTCACTTATGTATGAACTCAGTAAATTATCTTTGATATCTTCAGGTAACATATTCTTTACTAAGGCCAAATCTAATTCAGATAGTGGCTCACCATCTTTTAACTCCCTGGCAACTTTAATGCCGCTGGCAACTGATAGCACTTTCCCTATCTCTGGCAAAGATTCTATATAATCATGAATCCCTTCTAATTGGTCTAGGGCAATAGTATTCCACCAATATCCAGTTGATGTATCTTCGTCATCGAAACCGAAATCGTCATCGAAACTATCTTCGTCAACTTGGTTTTTCCACTTTACCGGTGCATTAATCACGATATCTAAAGGTGCGGTTCCACCTAACTTATTATCTAGGAGATCCATCCCTTTATAGATCTCTGTTGAAGGCTTGAAATAATCGATAAACCTATTTTCTACAGTTAGTTGATTCATTCCATATAAAGAAATGCCAAAAAGTATTAGTGAAATAAAAATTATTAAATTTCCAAATTTTTCAGTTACAGAGGAAAACATAACGGTTACACCTTTACTAAAATCCCTTGTTTCATGTCCCTTATGAGATGTAAATAGCAACATAGATATAGGAAAAAGGATAAATGAAAATAAAAAGGCAAAGAATATGCCTGCGACCATCATCTTGCCAAAATCAACTACAGGTTTAATTTCGCTTACGCTTAAAGACGCAAAAGCAATAATTGTTGTAAGCGCAGTATAGAAACAAGGTTTTAACATTTGCTCTATTGTTAGAGATACCAATTCGTTCTTGTCCAAAGAAGGATTTGATTCACATAACTCTTGATATCGAATAATTAAATGTATAGTTAAAGAAATAGATATTATTAATAAGAGAGATATAAAATTAGATGAGACTACAGTAACCCTCCAGTCCATCCAGCCTAAGAAACCTATAATAAATAATGCGATTAGAGCACTAGACGCCAAGGGAAGAACAACCCAGCGAATTTTCTTAAAAATAATTCCCAGTGTAACGACAAAAACAATCAAAACGCCTAGAGCAAAATACTTTAGATCACTCTCAATAAAACTTATCATATCTGAAGCTATCATCGCAGTTCCGCCAAGATAAATAGATCCGTTATCTTTAAAGGCACTCATAGTCTTTCTTGTCGATTTAATTAAGTTATCTCTCTTGATAGATAACTTAATATTAAGATTTTTTATTTCTTCATTAATTTCTGCTAATTTAGGATCATGTACTGAAGGTAAATATTCTTCTGAATCTATAATTTCTAGGATTTGGTAGCGTTTATTAATTGCAAGGTCATATTCAGTATCGTTTTCAAGTATTAACTGCATCGCAGTAAAATTAGCATCTTTATCTGTTAATAATTCTGTATATAGAGGGCTATTCTTAAATTCTAATCTGGCTAAGTCTTTATCAGTTTCCTCATCTTCAATTGTTCTTAAATTATTTGCTAATTCGCTCATACTCATCTTTGGACTAAAGAGCAAAGGTGCATCCAAATAGCTTAAAACGGAATCTACTCCGTCTATTCTTTCAAAAAGGGTCACCATTTCTCTAACATTAGAAATAGTTATTTTTGAAAACAAATCCTCTTTTGGATCTAATATAACTATTAGGAAATCGGATGAAGAGTAGTCGGAATTTACTTCTCTATAATATTTTAAATCATCATCGCTCTCTAAAACTAAAGAGTCTGAAGAGGCATCTAATTTGAAGTTATTTAGGTTTAAAAATGAGAAAATTAGAGCAAAAGAAAAAAGAGCCAGTAATAGCTTAGGAGAGGAAGTTATAAATTTAGATAGAACTTTTGACATGCTTAACTATTAGTTTGTTTAGCATTAGCGCCCATGTGTAAATGGCCTCTTTCCTCAGCAAGATCTATCTGAAGTTGTCTTTGTGCAAACCTTTCTTTATCTTTCAGTGAGGAGGAGTTAAAACAATTATGACAGGATACTCCCTTCTCATAATATTCAGATTCTAGATCTTTGTTCGAAAGAGGTCTTCTGCAGCCAAAACATTGAAGATAGTTACCGGGCTGCAAATCTTTGTTTACTGTCACTCTTTCATCAAAAACGAAACATTCCCCTTCCCATAGATTTTCTTTATCTGCTTCTTTTAGATAGCGTAAAATACCACCCTCTAGCTGATATACATCATCAAATCCTTTATCCATCATAAAAGATGAAGCTATCTCACACCTTATTCCTCCAGTACAAAACATAGCTATCTTCTTATCCTGATTTTCTAATAAATTATTTTCTATAAAGTCTGGAAATTCAGTCAAGTTTCCCATATTGGGTATTAAAGAGTTTCTAAAAGAGCCTATTTCAGTTTCATATTTATTTCTTACGTCTAATACAATAGTCTCAGGATCAGAAATTAACTTATTCCATTGTAGATAATTCAAATGTTTACCTCTGGATTCTACGGGATCAAAATTCCCATTAAGTGGTAACAACCTATCTCTGCATTTTATTTTTAGTCTCTTAAAAGGTAATGACTTAGATAAAGACCAAGTCTGATCTTTTATATCTAATTTATATTTATTTTCGAGCATAGAAATTAGACTGAGCAAATTTTCTTTATTACCCGATAAAGTTGTATTGATGCCTTGCTTAGTTGAAAAAAATGTACCGACTATATTTTTTTTTAAACAGAAACGTTCAACGGTTCTTCCAACTTTTTTATAGTCACCTAGATTCTCGATGGAGTAAAAGGTAACAACATGGTTGTGTGTCATTTTAAAGCTCTACTGATCTTGTTTACTTCCACCTAGACAATTTGGAGAAGGATCAGCCTCTTTATTTCTCTCTATCCATTCATTTTCCGTAAAAGTATGCAATGAAATAGCATGTATAGGGCCAGATATCTCCTCTTGTATCTCAGCATAAATAAGTTGATGCCTTTTAACTAAGTTGAGACCTATAAATAAATTAGAAATTGCTACTATCCTTACGTGAGACTCTCTTCCAGGCTCTACATTATGCAGATAACTCTCATCAATCACTTCTAAATGGATTGGTTCTATGACTTTTTTTAGCTTTGTTTCAATTGATGCAATTGCACTCATAAATCAATTTTAATTGGTTTCAAGCTCTAAGAGAAACTTTTTAATACCTAATCCACCAGTAAAGCCCCCTATACCAGACTTGGCTTGGACTCTGTGACAGGGAATTATCAAAGGTAAAGGATTTTTACCGCATGCAGTGCCTGCAGCCCTAAAAGCTTTTGGACTTCCAGCTTTAATTGCTAAATCAGTGTAAGTAATAGTATTTCCATAAGAAATTTTTTTTATTTCTTCATAAATATTAGATCTGAAATTAGTTGTTGAAAGCTCAGATTGAATATCAAAAGTTTTTCTTCCCTCAAAGAAGTATTCATTCAATTGCTTAATTATCTCTTTAAATGACTGTATATCAATTCTTGGTTTAAGCTTTGTGAAATTATGATTAGTAAAAGATAAACAAATCAATTTCTCATCTTTTTTTAATAAACCTATATTCCCAACTGGTGAGTTATATAGATGTGAAAATAGCATTAACTATCTTTCCAGACTTTAGTATCAGGGTTGGCTGCATTTTCTTCATGATCATCTCGAGTAAGTGTGTAGCCTGAAACTAGAGATAAAGCACTTCCAAAGGCAATAATACAAATTGGGATATACCACAAAGCTAAATTAGCCAGTATTTCATCAGGTACAACATTATCGAGAAGCTTGCGCGCCTCAGGATCTGGAAAAGAGATTAGAGATAAGATTATACCGGCGAACAATATTCCTATTCCACTGACCGCTTTGTCTGCAAAACTTCTTGCTGAAAAGAGTATCCCTTCTTCTCGTCTTCCTGTTTTGAGTTGAATATCTTCAACTAAATCCATAAGCATTGAGGCAAGAGTTGCGAATACTATAATTCCTGAAGCAACGTTTATAACCACATGGACGCATAAGACTGGGAGAAGATAAGGACTTCCATTTTCTGGGAATAAAGAAGTACCATAAACTAGATCTATGTACCTCAGGGCAAAAGGCAGTGCTGCAAATATTATTTGAAATGCCCATATGGACATCACAGTGTTTTTCTTACCAAATCTATCTGTAAATACAGGAGCAAGAAAGATTGCTATTACAGGAGCGAGATAAAGACATAGACCCCTTGTGAGCATTTCATTAGTATCTAGGCCCCAAAAGAAAGAATCAAAATATATGGCAAATGCCGCCTCCATTCCACCTGCCATAGCTGCAAGAAGACCAGAGAAAAATAGAAACATATAAGATCTATTAGCAAGTAAGGTCTCTTTAAGTTGTCGAAATACCACTCCTATAGGAGCAGCTTTGGTTTCAGGAGGAGCTAATAATCTAGGTATATGTTTATGGGTCCCAAGGCTAGTAACGAGTATGCCAATGAAAATGAGTATTGCAGCAACCAACCCATATTCGGCCCAGGCATCAGGATTAAATCTACCATCAGAGTAAGTTTCGTTAACGTTATTAGGTCCAAACCAAAACCAAACTAAATTATAAGTTGTGAGACCGCCAAACCAACCAAAGAAATACCGAAAAGACATTAAGGATGTTCTTTCAACATAATTACTTGTTAGTTCCGGACCAAGTGATATTGAAGGAACCTCATAAAAAGTAATAAAAACTCTGATGATGATTGCACAGAATAAGAAATAAAAAAATAACTGCCAATCTGAATAGTATTCAGGTGGCGTCCAGAGAAAATAATAGGTTAGTGCCACAGGCAAGGCTGCAGCGTACATATAAGGATGTCTCCTGCCCCACTTTGATCTGGTTCGGTCAGAATAATAACCCACTAAGGGATCTGTTATAGCATCCATAATTAAAATTATGTTTAAAGCAAGCCCAGTCATCCATCCAGGCAATCCAAATACGGTGTTATAAACAAAAAGAACAAAAAAACTAAAACCATTGTTCTTGATTCCGAAGGAAATAGAACCAAACCCGTAGAAAAACTTAGTTCTAAAATCTAATTTACTGCTTTGATTGGCTTCTTCCATGATCTTCTTAGTTAGGTTTCTATAAAATTAACATATATAGGTGATGACCATGCTCTTTCTTCTGATAGAGCTAAACAATCATCATCTTTATCTGTTCTAGAATCACCATAACAGATATTCACTTTAATACATTCCCCTTTGTCATTATAAGTGCACCTCAGATTCCCACTATTTACAACCGGTGATGGTTCCTGAATTGCTCTAACATAGTATATGGAATCTCTGGAGTTTTTTGAAAAGTCTTCATCTGAAAATTCAATTTCACAACCTTGTTGACTTGGGATGCAGTTATATACTTTCCAAGTATCGGTAATTAGTTCGTCAATTAATTCTGTTTCAGAAATTTGAGGGGTAATTTTAATAATTTCTATCCTGGAAATATTTTTTCTAATATCGGAGGGGTTATAACATTCATTTTTACAAATTCTTTCTATCTCTTCCTGGGTGATATTTGTCGACGAATAGTCAGGACAGCCTTGTTTCTGTTCAAAGGCTCCTACGGCTTTAACCCTAAACTTGGGGTTGGTGCTAAGGCTTACACTACTACCCATTGGAGAAATCTCTAGCTCATCGATTAAATCAAACCATAACAAGATTCGATCTCCGCTCGTACCATATGTTTCCTTATTAGTTAGGCCATCCCATATAGCATTCCTGTCTCGTCCTCTAGAATGAACAGCGGCTAAACCACCTGTAGTGAAAAATGAGGCTTCTCTTTCAGCTTCAAACGCTCCAAATCCAGCTCTCAAACCAAGCAATTGCTGATCTCTTAAGTCATTTGAGCTATCTTTTATTTCTTCAACGGGATAAAGCACCTCTCCAACATATTCATTACTAGGTCCGTTTGCTTCTGTGGTAACGAATCTATCGATTTCCTTATACCCTGTTCCCGGCCTAGCTCTATGATTATCACTCGATGCTATAAAACCAAAGTTAAATCTAATGGGATTTTCTTGATCAAAGTTCGATATAGCTAGACCGTATTGAGCCGATCCTGCAGGCCTATAGTTAAAAGAGGGAAGAAAGCAATCTCTGCATTGACCTGAATCCAACCAATCCTCTATCTTCACTCCGGGGATTGTTAAATGTCCTGCCACCCCCATTACTGCATAGTTTTCTCTTGCTTCCTCTGCTCTTCTATTACATTCTGTTTCAGAAAGACCATTGTTAAGACATCTGTCTTCAATAATCTGTCCCGCCCTCCAGCAACTAGGCAAGTAGTTATCAGTAGGCACAGGACAAATTAGATTGCCATCCAGATCTTCAGCTAATGATCTCCATGATCTATATTCTTCTGAATTGCCATGTCCTGACATAACTTCAAATAAAATTTGCAGATTGTCATCATTGAAACCTTTTTCTAACTGTTTATCTAAAGAAGAATTTGGTGGAGTATAAAAACCCCACGTATTTCCATGAGGTATTACAATTGTAGGAAAGTTTAAATCTCTAAGTTTTTTAAATAAGTCTTTTGGAGTATCTGCATATTCATAACAATTATCTCCCAATTGACTCGACGGAATGTCTGCGGGACAGACCTCTGAGTCAGCAAGTTCGTCTGCAAAAGCAATGAAATTAAAATATCTATGCCTATTTTCAAAATCTAGGAGGGCCGCAGGTCTAAGTTGTCTGGATTGACTGGGTATTCCTGCTCTCATACCAGTTGTAGCTATGCCCCCCGCTCCAATTGCTCGTTTTGGAACCTTGCCTTCTTCAGTATCACGAAACATTACATTTTTATGTCCGTAATGATCTTCAGCAGAATTTCCTACCTGTGTCCATTCGTAACCTAGAAAAGTTACTAAGTCAGGTTCAGTTGCATCTGTAGGATTATTACAATTCCTTACTGCCTCTTTAATTGACTTCCACTTTCTAGGGGTTAAAGCTTCAGCATGATCTGTTGAAACCCAAAAATCTAAATTCGCACAAAATCTAGCGAAATCACAGGCGTCTGCAATTGGATGAGGGCCTTCGCCATTCAATATAGGCAAACTCCATAAAAAAGCGTCGGTGGAGTAGGTTGTATGAACATGTGTGTCACCAAATAAGATTTGCTTTTCTCTTCCAAAGGGTTTTTGAGATATGAGTTTTTCATCTACCAGAGATCTTGGGAGTTCAGAGTTTACAGAAAGTCCGGGGCTTTCTAGTTCTCCATATAGATCAAGATAGATACCCGCAGTATAAATACTAAAAATAATAAATACCGTTCCAAAGAGGATATAGATATAGCGCATAGGTTAATTTTTATCTTTTTTATCTGCTGTGTCGATAAATTCTTGCATAAAGTCTCTTTCTTTTACTTGACCAAATATTCCATTAATAGAGAAGTTGCTTGATTCAAAAGATTTAGAATTTCCTTCCTGAAATAATCTTATATGAGAATCTTTAAAGAAACTTATTAATAACCCTCCCGCTATAAAACCTCCTATATGAGCAAAATATGCAACACCTCCTTCAGATCCAAAAGAAGCACTAAAGAATTGACTTATTATCCAAACACTCAGAACAATAAATGCTGGGACTTTAATGACAGTTATAAAAATAAACAGCCAGAATAAAACATTTACATTAGCTTTTGGGTGAAGAACTAAATAGGCGCCTAGTATTCCGGCAATAGCACCACTAGCGCCTATCATTGGTATAGTAGAACTTGGATTTATCAAGGCTTGGAGAAGTGCAGCAAAAATCCCACTTATTAAATAAAATAACAGAAATTTCTTGTGACCCATGCTATCTTCAATGTTATCTCCAAATATCCACAAGAACACCATATTGCCTATTAAATGCATCCAACTACCATGCATAAACATCGAACTGAAGATTGTTAAGTATGGATTAATATAGCTTTCTTTATTTCCTAGAATTGCTGCAGGAATTACACCGAAGCTATTTATAGCCTCTCTATAGAGATCGGTGGGCAATGTACTTTGCCATAAAAAGATAAAACAGCATAAAGCAATCAGGCAATAGCAAACGTAAGGTTTTGTGGTGCTGTCATTATCATCTGAAATAGGGAAGAAGAACATCAGTCCTTCTCAACATAGCCTAAATCTGAAATATGATCGTTATGTTTACCTCTGTCGATGTCATACATTAGAACCAATAAAGTAGACACAAAGGGAAGCGTCATCGCAATAATAAGATGAATAAGAGCAAATTTATTTATCACTTCTCCACCATAAAGTTCTCCTGCAAGTTCAGGATTATCAAATCCTGAAAAGGATAAAATTAATCCTGATAATAAGACTCCCCCGCCGCCTACTAGTTTATGAATAAATGAACTGACAGTTCCCAATAAGCCTTCTTCCCGTCTTCCAGTAGTTTGTTCAACTTGTTCTGTAATATCCATAACCATAGAACCAATGAAAACGAAACCTAAAGCTCCCAAAGAGGCCATTGCTGCACCATGGATTGCCAGTAGGTACCAAAGACCATCAGAACCATTTAGAGGGATAATATTAGTTCCGTAATAAATATCTATTAATCTAAAGGCAATAGGAAAAGGACCTATAATTATTGTGGTAAGAAAAATTCCGACAGTTATTTGTTTCTTATTCCTTCCAAGAGCTATTCTAGGAGCCAAAGAAACAAAAATTATCACACAGATTGGGGTTATTAAAGACCAAGCTGCAATAGTTTTAGGCTCCCATTGCCAGAGATATTCGTTGTAATAAGTACCGACTCCCGATTCTAGTCCAACTAGCAAAGCGTAAAATACTCCAGAAGTGAATAAAACCAACCATGATCTATTCCAGAGGGTCTCCTTAGTTTCTTTTATAAAGTCTGATATCGCAAAAGACCTGGATGGTGGTGTGTGCAAGTCTTGAATATTTTTATGAGTACCTATGGTCGTTACAGCTGTACCTATAAATATTCCGACGCCGCCCCAAAAGGCTAAAATTTGATATCCGTTGAAATCTACAAAAGAATCAAGCCAATAATATCTAGCAATGAAGTCAATCCCAGCACCTCCTACCCAACCAAACATCATAGACAATGCAGCTAGTGTATTTCTTTGATCATAGTCTTTAGATAATTCTGGAGCTAGGGCGCCTCTGGGGACTTCAAAGAGCGTCATGGAGATTCTCAACACGAATAAAAGTCCGACTAATCTCCAAAATAAATTAGGGTCTCCTGGTTCTGGGCCGGCAATAATGAAGTAATAGGCTAATGAAAAAGGAATTATAGAAAAATAAAGAAAAGGATGCCTTCGTCCATATTTACTTTTTGTTCTATCTGACCATATACCGATTATAGGGTCGGATACAGCATCTATGACTAAAGCTAAAAAAAATGCAAAGGAAACTGTAATTGCATCTAGACCCAGGACTTGGTTGTAATAAATCAATAAGAAAGTCCCAAGTAGGTTATTCTTTATTCCTACAGCAAGCGAACCAAAGCCATAAAAAAACTGAGTTGATCTAGTAGCTAAGTGAGCTTGAAGTGGGTTGTCTGTCACGTTTTACATTTTGTCCAATATTAAAGAGTTATTTATATATCAATTCAGGCTAAATAAATAGCTGAATTTTTACTTAAAAGCGCTTATTCTTAATAGACAGATAATAAATAAAAATAATATGAATAGATTAAAAGATAAGGTAGCAATCATTACAGGTGCAGGAAGGGGAATAGGACGAGAAATATGTTTATATTTAGCTTCTGAAGGAGCAAGAATAGTTGTTAACGATTTAGGTGGAGATAGAGACGGAAGCGGTGAAGGAAAAGTTGCTGATCAGGTTGTGGACGAGATAAAAGCTTTGGGCGGGGATGCCGCAGCTAATTATGATTCAGTTGGAACAGTCGAAGGTGGACAAAATATATTTAATACAGCAATAGATGCATTTGGGCGTGCTGATTTTCTTGTTAATAATGCCGGTGTACTGAGAGATAGGACTTTATACAACATGGAGGAGTCCGATTGGGATGTTATCATGGAAGTTCACTTAAAGGGCCACTATAACTGCACTAGACCCCTTGTAAGATATATAAGAGATAATAATGTATCAGGGTGTAGGATAATTAATATGTCATCTGTATCCGGATTATTTGGTAATTTCGGTCAGGTAAATTATGGCGCTGCTAAAGAAGGCATTGCAGGCTTCACTAGATCCCTGGCACTTGAAGTCGCTAAATATAAATGTACTGTTAATACTATTTCTCCTGGAGCTGCTACAAGATTAACAATAGACCTTATGGAAGCTGCTGGTAGAAAGTATGATGAAAACGACTGGACACAAGGTCCAGGTCAAATAGCACCAGTGGTTGCATGGCTCTGTACTGAAGAAGCAAGTGAGGTTACTTCACAAATTATTCACTCTCAAGGAGGTATTCTAGGGATTATGCAACAGCCAGCAATTATCCAGTCATTTACTACCGACGATCTTTGGACTTTAGATCAACTAGATCAGCTCATGCCTGAATTAGTAGAAACAAGAAAATTCCATGATCAGGAAGTTGCGGAAAAAGGTGCGCCTAAAAAAGTTTAATTAACCCAACCAAACAGATACTGACTCTTTTATATCGACTGCCGAGGAACCTACTTCAAAAATATACTCTGCGGGTTCTATCTGCCAAGATTGTTTCTCTGGACTCCAAAAAGATAATTCTCTTTCAGATAATTCGAACTGAATTTTTTTAGATTTTCCAGATTCCAAATATATTTTTTCAAATTTTTTGAGTTCTTTTTGAGGTCGATCTATTTGAGAATCTGAAACTCTTATATAACCCTGTACAATCTCTTTTCCTGAGACATCCCCAGTATTTTCTATCTCTATTTCAAAAGCAGCTACTGAAGACATACCTTTTGGAGGTATGGCTCTGAGGTTAGAGTATTTAAAAGTTGTATAGGAAAGCCCATGACCAAAAGGAAAAAGAGGCTCGACCTGCTCTCTGTCATACCATCTGTAACCAATATATAAACCTTCCTCATAATCCATCTGAAGATCTTGACCAGGATAAGTAGAATAAGCAGGTGTATCGGATAAAGCTTTAGGAAAGGTTGTAGGCAACTTTCCTGAAGGATTTTGCATACCAAATATTATATCGGTTAAGGAATTACCAAATTCTTGACCAGGAAACCAGCATTGTAAAATTGCATTAGCATTATCAACCCAAGGCATTTCGCAAGGTGACCCTGTGTTCAATACAACGACAGTATTTTTATTTATCTTACATACATTTTCTATCAGCTCATTCTGATTTGAAGGCAAATTCAGAGATGACCTATCATTTCCTTCAGTCTCCCAATCTGCATTAGTTCCAGCAATTAAAATAACAGCATCAGCATCTTTAGCCAAAGCAATAGCTTCTTCCATAAGATCATGCTGATCTGGTGCCATCATTCCTATTTGAACAGCTGGAAATCTTCCTTCCCATTTATATTCAACTTCTAAAGAATATGTCTGACCTTTATCAAAATTGATTATCTTTCTTTTTGGAGCTGATCCCATGCCAAAAAAGGCATCACCGGGTTCTTGTGAAGACCAGTTATCTATCTGTAATTCACCATTAATTAAAAGTCTTGAAGGTCCTATACTAAATATTTCAAACTCATATTCACCTGAAAAATCTGGTTGTAAATCACCTTTGAATCTTACACTTAGAGAAGGTCTCTTGGACTGAGCAACAATATCTAAACCAAAACCTCCCATTGCCCAAAACTTATTACCTTTCAAAATTTTACTTTCGATCGGTGACCCCTCAAATTCTTGACCGTCGTAAAAGTCCACTTCAAAACCGTCATTTTCCTTGAAAAGTTCTTGCGGTATGGCAGGTAAAAACTTATGAGTATGGCAACCTTTTGCATAACTGATTTCTATTTGACCATCTAAGGCTGATTTAATTCCAGCAAGCGGATGAATTACATAATGAGGATTTAGCGAAGCACTTCCTCCTCCTAAATACTGACCCTTTTCTGCGTTAGGTCCAATGACTGCAAGTTTCTTTAAATTTTCTTTTTGTAGAGGCAAGACTTCTTCGTTCTTCAATAAGACCATTCCTTCTGATCCTGCTTTTCTTATGAGAGCTCTATCTTCTTCTAAATCATTACTTTGTTCAGGTCTCTCTTCTGGATGGTCTAATCTCCCAGTAAAATCAGCTACTCTTAATATTCGCCTTACTTTATCGTCAACTGTCTCTTCCTTTACCTTTCCTTCATTTACTGCTTTAACTAGATTTTTTCCCCAGCTTCTTGCAGGGCCTGGCATTTCACAGTCCAACCCTCCATTGGCATTTCCGATGGTATCTTGTGCTGCCCCCCAGTCACTGACTACATATCCTGGGAAATTCCATTCATCTTTTAAAATTTTATTAAGTATTTCGTCATTGGAAGAACAAAAAACATTGTTGAGTTGGTTATAAGCTGACATTACCGATAAAGAACCAGCTTTTACTCCCATTTCAAATGGCAAAAGGTAAAGTTCTCTTAAAGTTCTTTCATCAATATTTGAGCTAACGAAATGTCTCTGAAATTCCGTATCATTACCAATGAAATGTTTTAAACAAGCTGAGACTCCAACTGATTGAACGCCCTTTACATAACTACTTGCTAATTCACCTGTAAGTACTGGATCTTCTGAATAGCATTCAAAATGCCTTCCACCTAACGGGTGTCTATGAAGATTAATAGTAGGCCCTAATAGGACATCTGCATCTTTACTTTTCGCTTCAACTCCGATTGCTCTCGCTATGTCTTCCACATTTTCTTTATCCCATGAAGAAGATAAACAAGAAGCACTAGGAAAGCATGCAGAAGTTGCACCCGAGATTGAATCTCCCCTAGCACCAATAGGCCCATCGGTCATCTTAACCCTTGGTATATTTAATCTAGGTACTGCAGTAGTATGCCAAGCGGAAGAGCCTGAAAGAATTGAAACTTTTTCTTCTAGTGTTAGTTCACTAATTAAAGACTCTATTCTATCCATAGAATGAGGAAGATTTAAGCGTAGTCTCGTTTTTTGTAGATCGAATTCTTTGGTTTAGCAAATACATTTCTAACCATTGGTTCAAATTCTTCAATTGTCATATTTTCATATTCAGGATCAAAGGAATTTTGATCGTATTTCGCACAAAACTCTGCACATGCATGCCAATGAGGACTATCTCTATATTCATCTCTCATGTTTTTATCTAATCCAAGGTAATCAAAGAAATAATATCCTTGAAAGATTCCATGATGTTTAACAATCCAATAATTTTGTTCAGATACAAAAGGTTGAAGCATGGTTGCTGCCAAGTCAGCATGATTTGCAGACGCTATCGTATCTCCAATATCATGAAGTAAAGCACAAACGACATATTCTTCGTCTCTACCATCTTTATAAGCTCTGGTAGCCGTTTGAAGACAATGAGTAAAACGATCAACAGCAAAACCTCCTGTATCGCCTTTCAAAATTGCAAGATGCTCTAAAATTCTATCAGGTAGTTGAGTTGCATATTCAGATGTCTCTCTACCGATAATAGCGTAATCTTCCGCTGTACCATTCAACATTTCTGTAAAACTAGCTTGTTTTGGCATATACCCTCCCTTTTTCTTGTTAATTATGCCGTAATATGAATATTTTGCCTATACTCAACTCATCCAGTTTTTTATAGTTTTGTCTGCTGGATCAATCAGAACTCCTGGGTTCATAATTCCCTTAGGATCTAAGGAAGATTTTGCCGATACCAAGACCTTGTTAAAAAGCTCAGGTATTTGATTGTCATAACCATGTGGCCTGTGATCTCTTCCAACAGCATGATGATGAGTAACAGTGCCGCCTTTAGATACACATATCTCATTTGTTGCTAATTTTATCTCCTTCCAAATATCTATCATTGTTTCAGGATTAGCATAAGCTCCAAAAGTAAAGTAAGGAGCAAGTCCATCTGGATAACTGTGGGTAATTCGACAAGTTACTAAAGACGGTTTTCCAGTAATCTCTAGGATAGCTTTACCTGTTCGGTCTTTAATTTCTTCTATGAAGTCAAAACTTTTCTCCCAGGTGATTGCTGTTTCAAAAGTATCTTGAATAATACCTCTTCTGGTGAAGCTTTCTCTTAAATAAGGAGCCTTAATGAAACTATTACGCCAATTACCTGAGGAGCCTGATCTATGGGCATCGGAAGACTGCTTCGGCTTTTCAAAGTTTCCTTGGAAGTCTTTTGAAATTTCTAGAGCTCTATCAAGAGCAAAGGTTTTATCATGATCTGATGATTCAAATGCAAGTATTAATAAATGTTTGGATCCATCTCCAGCTCCGTTGAATAAAGCTTCATTAGAATCTAATAATCTACAATTAGCAGGAAATAGGCCTGCTTGGCTAATATGCCTTAAAGCAGATAGTCCATTTTTATAATCATCAAACTCAACAGTACATGAAGATCTAAATGTTGGTCGGTCTTGCAAACGCATTGAAGCTTCTGTGATTATTCCCATGATCCCTTCAGAGCCAATAGCAAACCTATCCGGACTAGGGCCGGCACCCGAACCCGGCAATCTTCTTGTCTCGTATAGCCCTGAAGGAGTAATCATCTTCAGAGACTCTACAAAATCATCAATATGAGTATAAAGAGTTGCATAATGACCACCAGATCTAGTGGCTATCCATCCTCCGAGGGTAGAAAACTCAAAACTCTGAGGATAATGTCGCATAGTTAAATCATGCTCTTTAAGTTTTGACTCCAAATCAGGTCCCAAAATTCCTCCTTGGATTAAAGCCGTTCTGCTGTCTTTATCGATATCAATGATAGAATCTAGATTCTTCATATCTAGAGAAATTACACCTTTATAACCTCCACCAACGTAAGTCTCCACTCCACCACATACACTCGAGCCTCCTCCATAAGGTATAACTGCTATATCGTTTGATGATGCCCAATCAAGTATGTTGTATATGTCGCCCTCAGAGGTAGGAAAAGCCACTAAATCAGGAGGATTTGGAAACAGACCAAGGATAGATCGTGCTGAATCGGGAAAAGATTTCCCATAGGCATGATTTAATCTCTCTAATTTATCACCTGAAAAAATAGCTTCTAGGCTTTTCGGCTTTTTTATTTTAGGCGTATGCAGATCTATGTCGTTTACTTTTGGTATTGGCAATCTTTCAATAGAATCCAGATTAAAAGTACTAGCAATGCGTTTATCTATATTTTTTTCTTCATCTTCACTCAATAACTCATCTTCAAAACCCCATCCCCAAAACTTTCTTATTCTCATTTAATTTCTCCTATGATTGATCTTATAATGCAACTAGCTAAACAGCAAAGATCAAGTGATGGTAGAATGTCTCTTTAAATTTAATAGATATGGCAAAAAAATACGAAAACTTTTCTGTTGGAGACAATCTCTCCAAAACAAGTAATGCTTATTCAGCATGGACAAATGACCTCTTAAGAAAATTAGTTGCTGGTAAAACTATAATTCAACCGAAAGAATCTACCGGTGGGCACAGACTAATTGAATCCGAAGTAGTTTATGTTTTTCTATCAGGCATAGGTCAGATGGAGGTAATCGAATACTCAAATCACGAAGCTGGACACGGAACGAATCCAAGTTTTGGGATAGAGCACAAGGCTGAATTATCAATTGTCTCAGGTGATATTGTTTTAGCTGAAGAAGGGGACTATATAAAAGTTAATAACACTTCTGATCAAGAGCAACTCGTTTACTTAAGAATATTCGATAGCGAAGGCGCTCGCACATAAAAAAATCCCCACTCGAAAGTGGGGATCCGAAAAGCGTATCTCAACTACTTTTCAACTAACCGTTAAAACTGTTAGCCGGAACCCGGGGTAACCCGTGTCAGAAGGATACTCCTGTTGTTCCTTTTCTAAAATTAATACTAATAGTGATCACCTCCTGTAGAGGGTAATAAAGATCCACAAGTTCAATTCCCCTCGTGTTAAATTGAATGTGGGACGCCTAATGAGAGAATATCAATAAAGTTATTTTGAGAAAAGAATTATTTTGTTTCTTTAAGACTTTAAATTCAGCCAAGCAGTTTCTTCTTCTGTTAAATGTATCTTCGTTGCCTGTAATGAGCTTTCTGTCTCAAAAAAATTTCTTGGTCCAATTAACGGAAAGGATGGAAATTCTTGATTAAGTACAAATGCTAGAGCCATTTGAATTGGATCTACTGATTTTTTTGAAGCTAACTCAAAGCATCTTTTTCGTCTTTCTAGATTATCCTCACTTCCCCAGACTCTTTTCTGCTCTTCTAGATTTGGATCAGCAACGTGCGCCAATCCAGTAAATTCCTGTGAATCAAGAAAAAAACCTCTTGCTTGGCTCGACCAAGGAAAAATTGCAACTTGGTTTTCTTTTAAATATTTCACATAGTCATCTTCTGAACAACTGAAGCAACCAGGCCAAACAGGATTATTCATATACGCTAAGCTAAAGTTGTTACTTAATACTGTAAAAGGGTCCTTTCCTGATGATTTTGCATAGTCATTTGCTTGTTTGAATCTTTCTAGAGTCCAATTAGAAGCACCAAATACCTTTATGAGTCCTTCGTCTTTTAGTGCATTTAAAGTATCTATAAAGTCTTCAACGGGTATCGATTCATTGTCTCTATGCAAACAATATATATCCAAATAAGAAGAGGACATTCGAGATAAAGTTTCTTCTAATTGTGGCCTAATTTTTTTTGGTAAACAGTCTGGAGTATGAGCACCCTTTCCAAGAACTACCACTTCTTCTCTTAATCCTCTAGATTCAATCCAGCTTCCTAAATAATAATCACTTTTACCATTATTATAAATATATGCAGTATCAAATACATTACCACCCTTCTTATAGAAATGATCAAACATAGCAAAAGCATGATTTGTATCAGATTGGTTGTCACAGCCAAAGACGACTCTCGACAATGTCTTATTAATACCCGGGATACCTAGAAAAGGAAGATCTTCTCTTTCAGTGTTTTCAGGGACAATAGAAATTTTTCTTCTTTCTCCTCTATCTTCATCATAAACAACTTTTAATTCTCTTCGCCAGGCATCTAAGGCAATCATATTACCGTGAGAGTCATTATGAGGAATTAAGGAAGACTCAATGACCTGTTTTTTTAAATATTCTGAAAAATGTTCAATCTCAAGAGCATAGATGCCTTTATCAGTTGATATGTCTATTATCTCCTCATCATTATTAGAATATTTAATTTTAATTTGGGATTGCCTGTCAGTAAATTCTCCACAGTGCCAAGGTTGATTTACTGAAATTGTTGTAGTCCCATCAGTTATCTCAACATCACTATCTGAACTGATGTTGGTTGCCGACTTCACTTCTGCACTAGAACCATCTTCAAACTGTAATTTTGCATAAGCATTTAAATCAATATTTTGAGAATTTAGCTCACCAGAACATTCTTCTAAAATTGGATTCATAAAATTCTTTCCATTCACTGCTCCAACTGCGTGTCTGGCTATTGAAAGTGGATAACAGCCAATATCTAAAATAGAGCCTCCACCTAATTCCTTATTAACCAACCTATGAGTTTCGGGTACGTCTACAGAAAAACAGAACTCGGATCTGATTGTTAGAGGACTTCTTAATTTTGCTTGAATTATCTCCATTATCTTTTGTGTTTGAGGATGAATTTTGTACATAAAGGCTTCCATCAAAAGAGTGTTGTTCTTTCTTGAAAGATCAATTAAAGCCATTGTTTCGGTAGCATTTATCGTCATAGGCTTTTCACAAAGAACTGCTTTTCTTTGTCTGAGACATTCTGCAGTAAGTTCAAAATGACTTGTGTGAGGTGTTGCAACATATATTGCATTGACTTCAGGAAGAGAAATTAGATTCTCATAACCTTCTATTGGTCTGCAATTATATGGATTAGAAAATTCTTCAGCTCTAGAAGCTGTATTACTTGCCACTGCAACTAACTTACCTTCTGTCTCTTGCAGGGCCTCAGCAAATGCCTTTGCAATTGATCCAGTGCCTAATATTCCCCATTTAATTGTTGTCATGATTGTCCTTGTTGAAGTTGTCTCAATAGATCCTTATGCATCTTTGCATCAATTGGATAGAAATAAATAATCACTAAACTTAACGCTATACCTATTGAAGGAATTAAAGTCATTATTGCTTTCATTTTTGATATTGTAGTGGCTGACTGAACTTCATTTGCTTGAAAGCCAATAAAGTCTAGTACAAGTCCAAGTATTATTATGGCAAAGGCGATAGAGCCTTTTTGGGCAAAAGTCATAAATCCATATAAGGAAGATTCGCTTCGCACTCCAGTATGCACTTCTCCGTATTCAATAGTATCAGGTAGCATAGACCAGAATAAAATCCCTCCTGCACCAGAACCGAAACCTATGAATGCAACCAAGAATAATAATTCCGTTAATGTATTGATTTCGTAAAGATAAAAAACCAATAAAGCAGCAAGTGTTATGGAACTTGATATAAGCCAAGTTAATTTTTTTCCTACATTGTTAGATATTATCCACCAGATAGGAATACTCAAGAAAGCAACTATACCGCTAGTAAATAATATAGTTCCTTGATGTTCGTGAAGGTTCAACGCATATTTAGTGAAATAAATAAGGTTGTTTCCAAAGAAGATAGTAGTAATCCCCACTATTAACGTAGCTGAGAAAACTAGCCAGAAAGGTCCATTTTTTCCAATGGCTTTAGCTGCTTCAGATAAGCTCCCGCCCACCCGCTCTATGCCTTGATCATTGGCAGGTTCTTTTACAGTTAGAAAGGTTATGGCATGAATTCCTAAAGCTGTTAAACCTGCAATAGTTGCCAAAACAATAAATCCCAAACTTTCATCTTCACCTCCAACCCAAAAAATGATTGGAAACGCGAGCAACGCCATGAGGTTTGTACCAGTTTGCGCTCCGAGCATCCTAAAACCTGTCAAATTTGTCCTTTCCTGACTATCTGAAGTTATCCTGGGGGTAAGAGAAGAGAAAGGAACACTAACAAGAGTGAAACAAGTTCTATGCAAAAGATTGGCAAATAACAGAAAAAAGAAAAGAGCTTGGCCTTCTAACGGAGGAACCCAAAACAAAAGTATAAAAGATAAAGCTAATGGTATATTTCCAAAGAGTAGGTAAGGTCTGTAAACACCCCACTTAGTTCTGGTTCGTTCTGCCATATAACCCATAAAAGGATCAGTTATCGCATCCCAAAACATTCCGATACCATATATTAAGCCTGCAAGAGTAGGAGAGATACCAACAACATCTGTATAAAAGTATAAAAGGTATAAACCAACACCGCTCCAATAGAGGCAGATTGCTATATCCCCTATTCCGTAGCCTAAACGAGTTTTAAGGTTGAGTTTTTCAATAACAGCTTCAGTCATTTGATGGTCGCTTTATGGGCAAATTTTTATTTTTGGGGAATTTCTAACTTCCCTAAAGTATTCAGATATTCTTCATTAACTTTATTCTTTTTAAAGGGATTTGGATTATCTCTAAAGCTTTTTAAAGGCTGGCCTAAACCTTTGATACCTCGAGCCCTTACTCTCTTCACTCTCTCCAAATCTATTTCGATTAAAAGAGTTTCTTCAATTGATTCTGCTTCCGTTAAGATCTCACCTTCAGGTCCTATTATGATGGACTGGCCGCATCCCTGTTTTCCTCCAGCATTTACATCAACGTAAAAGCATTGCTGTTGAACTGCAGTAGCTCTGGCCATTATTTTTTCTTCCTTACGATCACAAGTATCTGTCAAACTGGGATGAAGTATTATCTCTGCACCCTTCATGGCCAATGCTCTGCTGCTTTCAGGAAACCATAGATCATAACAAATATGTAAGCCAAATATTCCCACACTAGGAACCTCAAAGACACATGGCTCATCTCCTCCAGTAATGCCCTCCTCATATGGCAAAAATGGGTAAGTTTTTGTGCACAAAGTAATTAATTCTCCTTTATTGGAGATCACAGGCGCCACATTGGTTATCTTTGCTTTTTGATGATGATAGAAGGAACCTGGTATTAGCCACATATTAAGTTCCTTTGCTAATTCCTTGAAAATCTCTAAATGATTATCTAATGAATACTTATCTGACCTATTAGAGCCCCCCACAGCAAGCTCACTGACAACTATCATTTCAACCCAAGGGTATCTTTTTGAAGTTTGAATTATTGCATTAGTTATGACTGCTAAATTATCCGAATAGTTTAGGTCTAGTTGCAATCCTGCTATAGAAAAATTTCTCATAACTAATTAGATTTACAAAAAGGAGACATTCTGTTCGAAGCATTTACAGCTCTATCCCAAGAATACTCTTGATTATCACTAAAATAATAATACAAAGTTTGATTCGGCATAAAGGCAACTGTAATGCCTCCAAATCCTGACATGAATGGGATCCATACATCTTCGGCACAATTCAAGCCACTACCTTTAAACTTTTTAGCCCAAAACCCATTATTGTAATAAAGAATATTTTCGATAGCGGCAAGTCCTCGTTGATTAGTATTAGACTGAAGAGCATCAGCTAAAACACCCTTTTCTGTTAATTCATTTTGCTCCATAAAGAATGCTCCTATTTTGAGAACATCGTCTGTTGTCATAAACATTCCATATTCCATATATGGCTGTTTAATAGCGTCTATGGACCTTCTAATTTCGTATGTAGCTTGAGTTAAATTCAATTTCTTCCATAGAGGCAGAATTAAGTCTTTATAAATATCAGCATTATCGCCATTTTTTGATTTATAGAAATTATTTAGCCCTACGCCCAAAATATATGTATCGGAAGAATGATAAGAGAGCTTTATTCCTGGAGGAGATTTTTTTGAGAATACAGAACAGGAAAATTTAATTCTATCCTTATGGGTATAATTTAATGAAAACCCTTTATTATTTAGATACCAATCTTCGCTGTACCATTTTTTATCAAAATAATGACCTGTTGCCATATTAAGTAAGTGCTTAAACCTAACATCTTTCCATTTCTTTTGTTTACATGCGGGAACATGATCCTGAATATTTTCATTCATAATATTTGGATAATCTTTTTCCAGCAAAGCTAGAGACATAGTAGCAACTAAAGATTTTGCAAGAGAAAATGAAGGTAGCAACATCGCATTGCAATAAGGATAATTACCAGAACGTGTCTTGCACAAGGAGCGGTGATGCAAAGAGCCATCATGGAAACCATAAACTGTTAAGTGTTCAGGTGAAACCTCTTTAGGCGATCCGAAGTTCTTTTTTTCTTCAAGATTATTGATATTTGAAATAGAGGTAATTGAATTTTGAGATTCTACATAGAATAAGAAATCCTTTTTAGAAAACTCTACATCGATGACATTCTCAGCTTGAATTATACCTATAAGATCAAATTTAAAATAAGAACATGTTTCAGCTGCTATTTGATAGAGAATATTTGAAATTTGACCTTCGAAATCAAAATCAAATACCATCACACCATTGTGTACACAATTCTGATTTTTCTGAACCAGAGCAAAAGGAATGGAAGATCTTGTATTGCCATAATCATCTAACCAGCTTTGTCCCATTCCAAATTGAATATCCCAGTTAAGATTTAAAGTTGAACGGACAGATTGATTTACTGGTATGGCTTTTGAATCTTTAATGAGTAAGTCTAGGACAAAGTTTGGAAATACATCCAGAACTTTAAAGTTTTTATTCATCTCAAGTGAATCTTCAGAGATTTTAAATTTTCTTTGTGATGGAGTGCCTTTAAATGTAATTCTTTTAGACAGCTCGCCTTCTACAGAATAAGCCCCTCTAGGTTTTTTGAAGTGCTTGTACTTAATTAGGTCAAGTTTTGGTTGAAAATCAGGGTCGGGCCACAAGAAAGGGTCTAAAGGACTGAATGCAAACACAGATATCGAGAAAAAAATTAATGTCAAAAAGGTAATAAAACTTTTAATGCAGTCTTGAAAAAAAGAAATCATACAGATAATACTATGTCAGGCGTCTTTTTTATTAAAGTTTTAAATACCTTATCTCAATAGCATCAGCTGATTTTTCTGACAGGATTCCTGATATAACAATGAACTTAAGATCTTTCTTAGGTTGAAGTTCTTTTTTAATTATCTTCATTACTGAATCGATATTTGTTTCATGGTCAACATACATAGGGGAATAAAAGCCATTTACTGAACCAGCCAGAGAAAGTTGATTGAGAGTTTTTTTATTATTACTAAAAGCAAAAATAGGAATCATGAAAGGTTTAGCATTTGAAACAATTTCTGCTGTTTGTCCAGATCGGGTAATAGCAATAATTCCATCTGCCTCTATTGATTCCGCTATATTTTTTGCAGCGATACCAAGATACTGCCAATCAGTTTCTGAAATAAGCTTAGATTCATAGCCAAGGGTTTTATATCTCTCGGTCTGACTTGCAATTCTAGATATGAAATTAACGCACTCTACTGGGTATTTTCCAACTGTTGTTTCTCCTGAAAGCATCACGGCATCTGCTCCTTCATATATTGCGTTAGCTACATCAGTAACCTCAGCTCGCGTTGGAGTTGGGTTTTCAATCATTGATTCTAAAAGGTGAGTAGCTACAATCGATCTTACTCCGTGTTTAGCACAGCTAGACATAATCTTTCTTTGAATATTAGGTAAATTTGATAGATCAGTTTCAATTCCAAGATCCCCTCGTGCAACCATTACGGCATCTGAGACTTTACAAATATCTTCAATGTTAGAGAGCCCTTCCCTATCTTCTATTTTTGAGACAATTTTTACCTTTTTACCTTGCCTTTTCATCACAGTCTTTAAGTCATCTATATCAGATGCATCTCTCACAAATGACAGAGCAATAAAATCTACGTTTTCTTTTAAGCCAAACAAGATATCTCTCTTGTCCTTTTCTGTAACCGAAGGTAAGTTAATTCTTATGCCTGGGAGATTTACATGTCTTTTACTACCCAGCTTTCCTCCATCAAGTACTTTGCATTCCAGTTCATTTTTTGTCTTTTTTAGAACTTTAAAGTTCAGTAAGCCATTATCTAAACTTATTAAAGTCCCAACTTTGACACTTTGGATTAATTCATCGTAATGAACCCTAATTGAAGTAGTCTCAACGTCTACATCATCTCTAATAGTAAAAGATACAAGCTGGCCCGGCTCTAAGTTTACAACTGATGAAGTATCCCCAGTTCTTATTTCTGGACCTTGAGTATCTAATAATATGCCTATAGGATTTTTTACTTCTTTGTTTAATTTCTTTATTCGATCGATTACTTTCTTTGCATTCTTATGGTCTGAATGAGACATATTTAAACGAGCCACATTCATTCCTGCTTTGTAAAGCTTCTTGAGACTTGAGTAAGTTTCAGTAGCCGGTCCAATAGTGCAGATTATTTTTGTTCTCTTTAAATTCATTAAGGGAGCGGATTCTACTCAAGTTAATTTTAAATGCTACATAAAAAAACAGGCCCAAAAGGGCCTGTTCTTTTTTGGAACTTATTAGAAACGATATCTTAGATCAACTCCCATAACTCTTGGAGGAAGAGCTGTGACAGACTTTCTATAATTTGTTTCATGATCTCCAGTACCTAAAGCATAGTAATTATCATTATCAAATAGGTTACTAACGTAAGCTCTAACTGAAGTTGCACCATCATTACTGTACCAAGAGATATTTAAACTTGTAGTTTCTCTTGAAGAAATCTCATCTAAAGGTCTTTGAACACCCGAAGCTGAGAATTCACCTGTATAAGAATGACTCAGTAACCACCATAAAGGCCCAAAAGGAGAATCCATCTCATAAGTTACCCTCACAGTGTGCTTGATTTCAGGAATACCTTTTAAAGGTCCTCCTTTCAAATTAACAGTATAGTCTTCAGCAAAACTAGGATCGTCTACCGTACAACCGACATATCCCTGAGTACAAAGACCAAAGACAGGTACAGGATTAACAGGATCATCAACGGTGAAGACTAGATAATCTTCTCCGTATTCTGTTTCTGTGTAACTAAAATTACCCGCTATATTTAGTCTATCACTAGCTTGATATTGCATTTCAATTTCAAAACCCTTGTTAGTTATTCCATCAGCATTTGAAACAAAATTAGCTCCTGCTCCTCTAATAGGATCGAACTGATCTAGCTGATCTTGATAACCGTCGTATTTATACTGATAGATTGAAGCGAATATCTGTAAGGTATCATCTAGGTGAAGTCCTTTATATCCTATCTCAACAGCTTGCACTTCTTCTTGATCGTAGGATACAAGTACCTGATTATCTCCAATTGGAGTTCCGAATTCATCTCTTTGAGAATCGTATTGACCTGAAGTACCTAAGGCATAACCACCAGATCTAAAACCAGTAGTAACTGAGAAGTACCAGAGCTGATAATCATTAGGTTCATAATCTAAATTAATTCTATAGTTTGTATCACTCCAAGTGTCCTCAGCACCAACCAATCTTGAATAACTGTAAGGAATACCTTGACCTAATCTAAGTGGAGTTGCACATGCCGTAGCTGTTATATCACAAGTAGGGGTGATTGGATTGTTAGGATCAATAGACAACGCATAAACTGCGGCAGCTGGAACTAAACCAGCGCCTGCAGCAGCAGTATATTGAGCAACTAATGCTGGATCATAATTATATGAAGCTGAGCCCATTGCGACGTTAGTAGCGGCTAGAGCTGTAACGCCTTGACTTCCTAAAGCTGCAAAAGGAGCTCCAGTAAGAAGGTTTAAAGCTGGTAAATAAGGCGCTAATGCACTCGCAAATAATTCAGTATAACCACCAGCATTTTCTAAAGCTGACTTGTCATCCTCTGCATACCTGACACCCAGAGTTAATGCAAATTCATCATTTATTTGCCATGTACCTTGAGTAAATACTGCATAAGCATCGTTTTGCACTTCATTTTTATGCCTATAGACTCTACCTAAAGGATCTCCGCCCCAACGACCTGACACTGTTCTTCCAAGGATACCACTTGTTTCATCAACATGTGGCGCGGTAGCCCACGTTCCATAAGGATTGGTTGCTCCAAATAGACTCATCATAGTCATAGATGGTATGTGTGGTAGTCCAGGAAGAGCTAATTCAATACCTGTAGCTGCAGCTAAGGTACCCCAAGGCGTATCGAGCACTCCGTAGTTAGCAGGGTTAAGAATAGCAGGAGTATTATTGGACAAAGAGTAGGTTTGTTGTCTATTTTCATCCATAAAGAAAACACCTGAAGTCATTTCTATATTATCTGCAAGCATCCAGTTTAAGTTAAGCTCGTGAGTTGTCATATGGACGTCTTCACGAACAGTAGTTCTGTATTGAGAAAAAGTTGTATTATTTGTCTCGTCTTGATCAATGTTGAAGTCATAATTGTAATCAACATTTCCATATAGGTATGTCAAAGTTGTGTCTTCATTAATATCCCAAGTGTATTTAAGTTGTTGACCTTCATGCTCAAATTTTTCTCTATTCGAAGTACAAGCTGGAGGCCCGTAGGGATAATCATTGCAGGTTGCGTCATGATTTACATCAACGTCATATGTGCCGATGACAGAAGGAGCACCTGATCTCCCATACATGGGGTTCATTCTTTGAGGGAAACCAACAATATCTACTCCGGGCCTTCTTGGAGCTCCGTACGCCACTACACCTGTAATGGTATTAGTAAATTTCATTGCTCCAGGAGTGTCTGCAGTTACTGCCCTTAAACCGTAAACAGGATCAGTAGTATTTCTAGTACCTCTATTTGCTCCATAACCTTCAGTTAGTAAGATTCTGTTTCCAATGATTCTATCTGACAATCTGTCATTAGCTCTTACTTGAAGACTCATATCATCGTTAATATTCCATAGAAGTGTCATACTGAAGTTTTGATCATCTAGAGAATCTGTATCTGGACCGGTTCCAAGATTTTTCTGCACACCATCTCTATCGGAAGTCATTCCAGTAAATCTGTAAGCAATGCTATCTGACACTGGAGCCGAACTCATAAGGTAATATTGTTCTGTACCATAATCGCCGAGAATAGTTCTTACTTCACCTTCTGCTTCAAAAGTAGGTTTTTTAGTAATGTAGTTAATAGCTCCACCGATTGAGTTACGTCCGTAAAGTGTTCCTTGAGGTCCACGCAATACCTCAATACGTTCTACGTCATAAAGATAACTTTCACCGGCTGCGATACCAAAATCAGGTGAATAGATACCGTTATAATAAGTAGCAACACCCGGGTCACCACCTAGAGCTCTAAAGTTTCTTCCTACACCTCTGATTCTTACGTCGTAAGCGTCTCTAGTAGTAGCTGGTAATTGATCCATAAGATCATTTGCACCTTGCATACCTAGATCTTCTATCAAAGAAGCATCAAAAGCCGTTATAGACATAGAAGTATCGGAAACAGTAGAAGTTCTTTTTTCTGCCGTTACTGTGATTTCTTCTATACCACCTCTTTCTCTTTCCTCTTCTTCCTCAGCATACAATGTATTAACTGATAAAGAAAAAGAGAAAATTAAACAAATGAATTTGATAAGTTTTGACATGGTATCCTCCCCAAATTGCAGACTTTACTGCACTTTTTAAATTCCTTTTTATGGCAAAATCTCTATATTTCACCATCCCTAAAGTGAATTTAGCATGTTTTAAAGACACCATGCAAGAAAAAAAACAGGCTCCGAAGAGCCTGTTTTGTCTATATGAAGATTTTAGAATTTATATCTAAGGTCTACTCCATAAATTCTAGGTGACAATGGTGAAACTGTTCTTCTAAAATTCTGCTCATCACTTGATGTTGAAAGTGCGTAATAACTTTCTTCATCAAATAAGTTATTCACATAAGCTCTTACAGAAAAATTACCATCTTCACTCCACCAAGAAGCACTCAAATTAGTAACTTCCCTAGAAGAGACTTCATCTAGAGCTCTCTGAACACCAGATGCAGAAAACTCACCGGTATAGGAGTGACTTAACACATACCAAATTGGTCCAAACATGCTATCCCCTTCATAGGTCATTCTGACTGTATGTTTAATTTCAGGAATTCCTTTCAAAGGTCCACCTTTTAAATTAACAGTGTAATCATCTACAAAAGATGGATCATCGGTTGAACATCCAACAAAGCCTTGGGTACAAAGTCCAAAAACAGGTACAGGGTTCATTGGATCGTCAACTGTAAGAACAACATAATCCTCACCATATTCTGTTTCCGTATAACTAAAGTTTCCAGCCAAAGTTAATTGATCTGTTGCAGCATAGTAAAGTTCCATTTCAAAACCTTTGTTCGTAATGCCATCAGCATTGTCAACGAATTCAGCTCCAGCTCCTCTAATAGGATCGAATACTTCAACTTGGTCTTGATAACCATCGTAAGTATATTTGTAGATAGAAGCAAAAATTTGAAGAGTATCGTCTAAATGAAGTCCTTTATACCCCAACTCTACAGCAGCTACTTCTTCTTGATCATAAGAAGTCAGGATACTTCCTGTTCCATCAGGTATGCCGTTTACGTCTCTTGAATCATCTCTAGCGCCTGAAATACCAAGACCATATCCACCAGATCTATAACCTGTTGTATATGAGAGATACCAAAGCTGATAGTCATTAGGACTGTAATCAAGATTTACCCTAACATTAGTATCACTCCACTTATCTTCTCCAGGAATAGTACTTGTATAACTGTATGGAATACCCTGACCAGTTCTTAGAGGAGTATCACAAGAAGTTGCTGTGACTGCACAATTTGGTGTGATGACATTAGTAGTATCTAATGACAAAGGATAAACTGCGGCAGCTGGAACTAAACCAGCTTCTGCGGCAGCTGTATATTGAGCAACTAATGCTGGATCGAATGCAAATGAAGCATTGCCCATAGCTACGTTAGTGTGAGCCATAACCGATGCATCTGCCCCTACAGGAATATATGGAGCACCAGTCAATAAGTTAATGACAGGTAAAAAGCCAGCTAGAGTATTTGCATAAAGTTCAGCATATCCGCCTCTAATTTCGATCGCTTCTTTTTCATCTTCAGCGTATCTAGCTCCTAAAGTTAGAGCAAACTCATCATTAATGGTCCATGTTCCTTGAGTAAAGACAGCAAAGGCATCATTTTGGATTTCATTTGTATGTCTATAAACGTCTCCTCTTAAATCACCCGACCATCTGCCACTTACAGTAGATCCTGCAGGTGCATCACCCAACTTAACATGAGGAGTAAGCGCATCTGAAGGCCAACCCAATAAAGTCATAACACTGGGATCAAATCCCAGAGGAATTCCAGTCAAAGCAGTAACAGTGCTTAAAGGTGTATCTAAGAAGCCATAATTTGCGGCTTGCAAAATATTTGGAACATTATTAGACAACGAGTAGTCCTGTTGTCTATTTTCATCCATAAAGAAAACGCCTGAAGTTACTTCAATATCTTCACCAATCATCCAGTTTACGTTGATTTCATGAGTGCTCATGTGTACGTCTTCTAGAACAGTAGTTCTGTATTGAGAGAAGTCACTATCGATATTATCTAGGTCATAATTAAATGTGTAGTTATAGTCCACATAACCATATAGGTAAGTAACTTGAACTTGATCATTTACGTCCCAAGTAAATTTACTCTGTATGCCTTCGTGCTCAAATAACTCGTGATTACGCGAACAACCTGGAGGTCCGTAAGGCCAGTCTCCACAACTCTCACTATTGTTATTTACGTTAAAAGTTCCCAGTACATCAGGTCCTGTATGACCATAAGCTGGATTGAATCGCCAAGGGAATCCTGTATTGTCCACACCCGCTCTTCTTGGTGCCCCATAGCCTACCAATCCATTGACAGGATTTACAAATCTAACAGCCCCAGGAGTTGTTGCTGTTGCTTTTCTTAATCCATAAACAGCATCGGTAGTATTTCTAGTTCCTCTATTGTTTGCATAACCCTCATCTAAAAGAACTCCTGATCCTATAATTCTGTCTGACATTCTGTCATTTGCTCTAATTTGAAAGCTCATTTCATCGTTAATGTTCCACAAAAGAGTCATAGTAAAGTTCTGATCATTAGTCGAATTAGTATCAGGTCCATCACCAATGCTTTTCTGAGTGCCATCCCGTGTTTCTGTTGCTGCAGTGAATCTATAAGCAAGACTGTCAGTAACTGGAGATGAACTCATAAGGAAATATTGTTCTGTACCATAATCTCCAAGAACCATTCTGACCTCGCCCTCTGGTTCAAAAGTAGGTTTTTTAGTAATGTAGTTAATAGCTCCACCGATTGAGTTACGTCCGTAAAGTGTTCCTTGAGGTCCACGCAGTACCTCAATACGTTCTACGTCATAATAATTATTCTCTGAAGCGGCAATACCAAAGTCAGGTGAATAAATTCCATTGTAATACGTCGCTACACCTGGATCTCCTCCAAGTGCTCTAAAGTTTCGACCTACACCTCTGATTCTTACATCGTAAGCATCTCTAGTAGTAGCTGGTATTTGATCCATTAGATCATCAGCATTTTGCATGCCTAAGTCTTCCAATAAAGAAGAATCAAAAGCAGTTATGGACATAGAAGTATCGGAAACAGTAGAAGTTCTTTTTTCTGCCGTTACAGTTATTTCTTCGATTCCACCCCTTTGCCTTTCTTCTTCTTCATCGGAGAAGACAGACATAGGAACGAATAAGAAAGCGGCTAGTATTAAGCCAATGATTGATTTCAATTTCATTATTTTCTCCCAATTCTTTTTCGTTTCTCCAAAAACGAAAAAAGAATAATAATTTCTCTGAAATCCTTTTCTGAAAGCCCATAATGCCCAAATTTAGATATTTAAGCAAATTTTTAATTGTTTGATGTTTTTTCTAAAAAAAATAGGTGAAGTATCTATTGTTTTTCAGTTATTTCAGCTTTCGAAAAAAAATAAAATGTGGGAAGTGCGGTAATTAAAACCAACAAGATAGGGGCTCCTATAAACTTAAAGGTGACCCAAGTATCAAAGGAAGTGAAGTAGATAAAATAAGTATTTATAAAGCCGATAGAAATAAAACCGAAGGCAAAAACAAAGGTTAGTTTTTTAAGTAACTCAAGCGGTATATCGTTGACCTTACCTCCCCCGAGGGAAAAGAGTGTTTTTAAGACTATAGGACCTTTAATAATGTAAGAAATAATTAGTATTAAACTGAAAAGCCAATAAACAATTGAAAATTTCCATTGCAGAAAAAGAGGATCTCTAAGCAAGATTGTTGCTATTCCGAATGGAATGATTAGCAGCCATGAAACAAAAAGAAATTGAGAGACTTTACCAATTGTAATTTTTTCTAATAGCACTTGAGCCGTTACGTAACCAATCAGCATATAAGATAGATAGATAAAACTCTTAGTGAATAAATAGACTGGCAGTATAAGAGCTAACATAGTTATTGGGTTATTTAGCAACTTGCTTACTTTCTTTAAAATCATAGTCTTCAATTCAAAAGAGGCATTAAACTCTTATAAACATACTCAGCGATTAAAGGTTGAGCTCTTTCATTGGGATGTATTCCATCTCTAAACATTAATTCAGATTTTAGAGCTATTTCTTCGAGCATGAAAGGCATTAATTCTACCTGATTATCTATAGCAATATCAGAATAAATCGACTCGAAACTCTGTTGATATCTTTTTCCATAGTTGGGAGGAATTTTAATCTGCATGAGAAGGACCTTTATATTTCTATCTCTAGCTATGGAAATCATTTCTATTAGGTTTTGCTTAATCATTGAAGGTGGGTATCCACGTAATGCATCATTTCCTCCTAATTCTAGGAGCATGTAACTAGGTTTAAATTCCTCTAGTAATCTCTCTAGCCTGCTCAGTCCACCTCCGGTTGTCTCTCCGGACAGACTTTTATTAATAATTTTAAAATTAATTCCATTTTCATTAAAAATTTGTTGGAGATTGACTGACCACTGCTTATCAGAATGCATCCCGTATCCAGCACTAATACTATCTCCATATATAAGTAAATTAGGGTAATCTTTCTCAGCAAAGATAATATTGCCGAGTATTAACAGTAAAAATAGGTTAAATATTTTAAAAAGCATCTAGACTTGATGGAGTTATTAAAAACATTATAAATAAAGAATAAATTTTGTATAAAGATAAACAGGTGTTATAGTAAGGTAATACACCTGATAGGTAAACAGTTCATATAATCTCCTCATTTGTTAATTTAAACATTCTTATTATCGACATGATTCTAACTACGCAAAGTTTAAGAAAAGAAGTTTCTTCAGGTGAGATAAACTTAGTCATATTAGACGATATTAATTTTAGCCTTGAAGAAGGCAAATCGTTGGCAATTACAGGGCCATCAGGTTCCGGGAAGTCGACTCTTCTAGGTCTTCTTGCCGGCTTAGACACCTCCACAAGTGGAGATGTATATCTAGATGGCGTTAACTTAAATAATTTAAACGAAGAAGAGCGGGCTATTTTAAGGAAAGACAAAGTAGGCTTTGTTTTTCAATCTTTTGAGTTGTTGCCTAGCCTAACTGCTCTAGAGAATGTGATGTTGCCCTCGGAATTAAAATCTGAGGATGATCCAAAGCAACTTGGAGAATATTTTCTTGAAAGAGTTGGCCTTATAGACCGGAAGAATCACTACCCTAATCAACTATCGGGAGGAGAACAGCAAAGAGTAGCAATCGCAAGAGCCTTTGCCTGTTCAGCTAAAATATTATTTGCAGACGAACCAACAGGTAATTTAGATCCGAAAAATGGTAAGTTAATTTCCGATCTATTGTTTGAAGTTAATTCTGAATCTGATAATGCACTAGTGATAGTCACCCATGATCAAGAACTAGCGGAGCTATGCGATAAAAAAATTGAGCTTAAACTAGGTAAAATTGTAGATTAATGCTTCTTAGTCTTTCTCTAAAACTCTTCATCAGGGAGATGCGTTCAGGTTATTTAACCTCTATGCTCCTTTCCTTAGTGCTGGCAGTAACTATAGTTTCAGGAATATCTCTTTTTACTGATAGATTAGAAAAAGTTCTCAGCTCAGAAACAAAAGAATTTTTAGGTGGTGATCTAAAATTTGAATCTAACGAACAAAATATCAAAGAGTCTTTGGAGGAATTGATCTTAAAAAATTCTCAAACTTCTGAAATGGCTATATTTGCTTCAGTTATTTTCTCCGATCAAGAAATGCAACTTAGTTCAATCAAAGCAGTGGATAATTCTTATCCTCTTATTGGAGAGCTAGAACTTCAAGACAGTTCAGGAACTTACAAAACTAGGAATAATCCTTCGCCTGGAACTCTATGGATGGATGAGAGACTGAAGAATCTTTTATCTCTAGATTATGGAGATAAGATTTATTTAGGTGATGCGACCTTTATATTTGCAGCAACCATAGTTTATGAACCAGATAGAGGGTCTTCGAATTTTGCATTTGCTCCCAAGACAATTATGAACTTAAAGGATTTAGATAAAACCAATATCATCCAACCTGGTAGCAGAGTTGAATACAATTATCTATTCACTGGGTCTGATGAAGAAATCAATCTCATAAGGGACACTTTAGAAAAAAATAAAAATCAAGGCGATGACATAGAGTCTTTGGATGAAGATTCCAGTTCATTAGGAAAAACTATAGAACGTTCAGAAAACTTTTTTCTATTAGGAGGTCTAATAGCTGTCTTGCTTTCAGCTTGTACGATTGGAATCTCATCACAGAGATTTGCTAGGAGGCATATAAGCTATGTTGCTATCCTAAAAACACTGGGGATGAATATCTTACAAATCAGAGGTCTTTACTTACTTCTTTTTTTCTACACTACTTTACTAACACTAGTTTTAGGTTTAAGCCTAGGTTGGATTTTGCAATCTAATTTCATCAACTTAATGGATTCCTATTTTCCTAGTGAGCTTCCTCCACCCAGTCCCTACCCCTTATATATTACTTGTTTAACAGTGCTAATTTGTCAGTTCGGGTTTATCTATCCGCACATATCTAAACTACTAGCTATTTCACCCATGCGGGTTTTAAAAAATGATATTGGTTTTAATCAGAATATCTTGCCTGTTTTTTTAATGGGTTTATTGGCCTTTTTATTACTCCTTTATCTCTATACCGGTCTTATCAACTTATCTTTAATCATTTTTAGTGGAGTTGTGCTATTTTCTGTAATAGGCATAGGTCTCATTTATCTCTTACTCGGAAATAGTAAATTAGGTCTTGGAGCTAAGGATTCCCTCAATCTTGCTATATCGGAACTGAGAAGAAGAAAACTAAGCAATTCTTTCCAAATTTTTGCATTTACCGTAGCTATTGGCTTAAGTCTCATAACCTTCTCAGCAAGTCAAAACCTACTTGGAAGTTGGCAAAATTCTATCCCAGAAGACTCTCCAAATAATTTCGCTATAAATATTACAAAGGAAGATAAAGAAGCAATGAAGGTGTTTTTGTCTAAAGAAAATATAGATACAAATATTTTCTATCCTGTAGCGAATGGCCAGATTATTAGAAAGTATGACAGAGAAAATATAATAGATAGAAATTTCAATATAACTTGGATCTCAAGACTCCCTGAACAAAATGAGATAATCGAAGGAGAATGGTTTCTAAATGACATACAGAATGGCTTATCAATATCTGATGAAATCTCTGAAAGATACAATCTTCAATTGAATGATGAGGTGATAGTTCAAATGGAAGACGGTTCAATAGAAACATATATCCAAAGTATCCGAGCAGTAAACTGGGAAAGTTTTTCACCCAATTTTTTCATAATAGGACATCCTTCATTATTTGAAGACAAGTCATCAACCCACATAACATCTTTTTATATTCCTAAAGCTAAACAGAAAATAGCAGCTGAACTAATGCGCGAATTTAGAACTGTTTCAGTCTTTTCTGTTGAAGAATTAATTAAACAAGTTAGAGATATTGTTGATCAGGTTACAAAAGCCCTCAACTCAATTTTATTATTAACTTGCCTTAGTGCTCTATTTTTAGCATTTGCAGCGTTACAAGATGGATTTGATCAAAGAAGACATCAAGCAGCGATACTTAGGACTTTAGGTGCAACAAGTAAATTTGTGAAGACCTCTTCACTAATAGAATTTTCTATACTTGGATTCCTTTCAGGAATACTTGGTTCAGTAACAGCGCATACAGCAGTCTATTTTCTAGAAACCCAAGTATTTGAGACAGTACCGGGTTTTTATCCTGAGATATGGATAATGGGACCAATCTTAGGTATGTTTATTGTATCGGGACTATGCTTGTATTTAGTTAATGGATTAATGAAGCAATCACCAAAAGATCTATTAAATCTTCAGACATAAAAAAACCTGCGCTAGGCAGGTTTTTTTATTGGTTAAGTATTTAATAAGCACCAAATTTTTTGGTGAATGAAATACCTCCCATCCTAGGTAAAGTTGGAACCACTGAGACTAAGAAGCCTTGAGTTTCGTCCTCAGCATTAATATTCCTTATACCGATCTCATCTAGAACGTTGTTAACAAAGAACATGATCTCTAAATCGCCTTCATCGTTTGTCCAGGTTGCTTTCATATCGAGCCTACTCCAGGACGGAGATACGTGATACGGCAAAGCACTGTCGTTCCAAATAATGCTGTCTGTCCAAGACCATCCAACAAGATAATCAACAGATCCCCCATTAACTTCTTGAGTATAGTTTGAATAAATTGACATTTTATTTTGGGGAATCCTTTCCATCCTTCTCCCATCAATTGGAGACTCTCTTTCTGCTATAGAATATAGAGAACCCGGAGCATCTGGATTATTCTCATCAATATTACCTCTATTACCAAATGCATCGAATAATTCTTCAGAGTATCTAGCATCTGTGTAACTGTAATTACCACCGATTATCCAATTAGGTTCTGGCATATAGATTACTTCCATTTCAAAGCCTTTAGTTTCAGCTTCGGGATAAGCGATAACAGAAGTGCTGGTACCACCTAAGAAGCTCTGAGAATCAAACTGTCCATGAATATTTTCATATTCGTACATATAGGTAGAAGCATTTATTTGAAGGGTATTATCTAAATAAGAGCCTTTATGACCTAACTCATAAGAAGTTACCGTCTCTGAATCGTAACTAGGGAAAGCAGAGAAATAACCTAAATTAAATCCACCAGCTCTATGACCTGTTGTTGCTGATAAGTACCAAAGAGCATTGTCCGTAGGAGAATAATCAATATTCACTCTATAGTTAGACTCTTCAAATTCCCTATTCATTTGTCTGTAAAACGAACGTGAGTAAGGAATACCTTTAAATCTGATAATCTCATTACCAGTAGCCGTTCCATCAGCATTCAGCGCACCAGTTGAGACGTTATATGCATATAAATTAGCTGAAGTTAAATCAACTTCATTATATTGAACTAAATTTTCTTCAGCATCCTTCTCATCTTCACTATATGACCCTCCTAAGGTTATAGCCCAAGTTTCATTTATCTGATATTCAGTTTGAAAATAGACCGCATAAGCGTCAGTCTTATTTTCTGTTTGCCAAACAAAAGTAGTTCCTGGAGATGGGTTTGGTCCATTAGTTAAAACAGCATTTTCGCCATCCCATGGTCCAGATATGATACAAACTTCATTTAAAGAAGGATCTGCAAAATTAGGAACAGGGGCTAAATTTAAGAAACTAAATATTCCACATCCTGTATCTCTAGCACTATAAGGTCCAGTAGTTGTAGGAAAAACAGCTAAAGTTGGATCAGCTCCTCCGTAAGCTGCAACTGCTGCCAGCATTTGTGCCAATCTCGAAGCATCAGCCCCTGCAGCTTCTACAGCTGTGCTACCGTAATTAGCCGGTTGGGAATAACGAGCATCTCCATTTGGGTTAAAGAAATCTAAATCTTGATCGATTTCTTCATGATACTCGAACAAACCACCTACAAAACTCCAATCATCTGAAATATCCCAGAAAACTTGTATTTCATTTTGCCAATTCTCATTTTCTTGCATGGCATGGAACTGTTCGTCATATAGAGGATTACCCGTTCTATCATCATCAGTTATCCTTGTATAAAGATAATCTGTATAGGACCCAATGTACTTAAGCGTAAGATTATCTTGTACATCCCAAGTATAATTTATAGTCCCAGCCTGATGATCAAAATACTCATCATTAAAACCATTAGTAGAGGTTACTAAGTCGTCTCCATTTAAATCAGGAATACTTTTTCCATCTCCTTTCATGGTTGCAGCCAAGATATTCGAATCATATCCAAAAGCAAAGTTAGGACTGACACCAGTAGAAGCAAATATAGCTGGGTCTACGCCAGGGACTAAGAACTGTCCAAATCTCTGAAGTCCTCTATGATTAAACTCAAAAGTTTCTAAACCAGGAGTGACACAATTTGCAACGGTTCTATCAGTCAAACTTGAACACTGAACATTAGGATCTACAGGTCTATAACCGTGAACCATTAAATCATTTCTTCTCAGCTTTCCGCCGTATTCACTGGTTGTTATTAAACCAGCACCTTGAGCAGAACTTATGATTCTTCCGTAACTTCTTTCGTTACCTCTAATATCAAAAGTATGATTGTCATTTTCCCATCTTAAAGCTAGGGTATAGTTTTCATCTTCGTAACTATCAAGGTCCTCGCCAGCTCCCAGATCTTTAATTACACCATCTCTGCTTCTGTTAACAACAATAAGTCTTGCACTGAGATTGTCAGTTAGACCGCCATTAATATATCCATATCCCTCTGCCATACCATAGCTACCAACCAGAGTCCTTACCTCAGCTGAAAAATCTTGTGAAGGTTTTGTGGTAATAAAGTTAACAGCTCCACCGATACTATTTCTTCCATATAGAGTTCCTTGAGGTCCTCTAAGGATTTCTATCCTTTCAACATCGTACAGTCCGTTATCTGTAGAAGCGATTCCAAAATCCACGGAATAAGCACCATCAACATAAGTACCTACACCCGGATCTCCACCTAATGCTCTAAACATACGTCCAATACCTCTAATAGAAATATCGTATGGTTGAATAGTTGTTGCAGGTATATAATTTTGCAAGTCTTCCTGATTTCTTAAATTAAGAGATTCAATTAATGTGGAATCAAAAGCCGTTATTGATATCGCTGTATCTTGAATAGAAGATGCTTGCCTTTCAGCAGTAACTATTACCTCTTCAATCCCCCCTGTATCTTCATCAGCTGAAAAAACAAGAAGTGGTGATAAGGCAAAAGAAATAAGAAAAATTAATTTTTTCATGAAACCTCCCCAAAAGTTTCGTCTAAACTTTGCTTCCCTGATTAGTTTAGATTGTATTTTTTATCCCTAAACAGTCCTTTGTGAAGATATATAGGTAATAAAGTACCTATATTCTTTGAATGTATCAAGATATATCTAGGAGAAATAAAAAGCTATGCTAAAAGCAAATAGATTATTAATAGCATGAATAATAATGGGGAGTCCTAAGGATTTATAAGCTATCCTGAGGTATCCCAAGAAAAGACCGAAAAAGAATAACACAACCAAAATCTTAATTTCATATTGGAAGTGAATGATCGTCCAAAAAAAACTGGTTAAGCCTACCGATCCCCATGGACCTAATTTAGTTCGACTCAATTGAGAATATAAAAAACCTCTAAAAATGAATTCTTCAGCAATAGGTGCGATGATTATTACGGATATAAGGCTTAGTAAAATAGGATCAGATAACATAAATTCTATAAAGCCTTGAGGAATCTCAATATCTAAAAGAAGCATGTATATTTCTTCAAAGGCTATAAAAATAGCTAAGATAAATATACTTAAATACAAATCTCTAGGATTAAAATCTAATGCACCAATATCGGAGTAAGGTATGTTCCTTATTTTCATTCTCCATAAAATAAAAAATACCAAAGTTGTCATGGAGAGAATGGAAATTAAATTATCGGCTATAGGATGCATGCTTACCGACCCAAGGTATGACATATCTACAGTGACTGGGTTTAGGTAAACCCAATCTCCTAAAGAATCAATTAATAAAGCAAAAGGTAATGGGAAAAGATTGAGTGATAATAAAATGAATAATAAGGCCCACCATCCACTGAAATATCTTGTCTCATTTTTTTCACTCATTTAAAAAATTATTAATTTAAATTTTTAAGAGATAGGTAATATGAAACGAAGTATTAGAGGTTATTTGGTATCAAGGTAAGCTATGCATTTTATTTCAATTTTTAGATCTGGTGAAACTAGTGCAGTTGTTCCAACTAAGGTTTGACTGACTTCTGGCTTGCAACCGTAAATTGATTCCCTTTCAGAAAAAAGCTCAGCAACATTATCCATAACGTCGTCAACGTCTGTTACAAACCAAGTTTCGTCAATTATGTTCTCCATATTTGCATCAAAATGATCCAGTATGCGTTGGATATTCTTATAACAACTTATCATTTGGTCTTTTATACCGTCTGGAACATTACCATTTTCATCGGTTGCTATTTGTCCGGCAAGTGTTAAGACATTGCCCGCCAAGACACCTTGAGAAAAAAAGTCTGCATACGGTCCTTCTCTTAATAATTTTTTTGTAACCATAGTCTTAAATAATTTGTTTATTTGATTAAACTATAAACTAATTTAATCTATCTTCTAAATTAAATAACAAATTGACCATCATTAAACCAAAACCAACCGCCCTGATAACTGGATTTTCTTCAGGGATAGGTTTGGCTTATGCTAAATACTTAGCGTCAAAAGATTGGGATCTGCATTTAGTATCGCATGATGAATCTAGAGCAGAAATAGGGCTTAAAGCACTCAATTACTCAAATACAAATGTGTATCTCTATGATTTATCAAAACCTGAGTCCATAAAAGAATTAAGTAAAAGTATCCCTACACCTAATTTAATTGTCGCTAATGCCGGAATTACAAAATACGGAGAAGCTGGTACTTTATCTTCAAATGAGAAATTAGACCTTTTTTATCTTTTGTGTAACGGCGTAATAGATCTCATTGAATCTTATTTGCCAGAAATGAAAAAACAAAATAGCGCCAGAATTGTCATAATTTCCAGTATCGGGGCAATTACACCTATGCCTAAATCCTCTATCTATGCAGCTGCAAAATCTGCTGTCCACTCTTATGGTGAGTCCCTATCAAAGGAACTGAAAGATAGAAATATTTCGGTCACAGTCAGTCTTCCCGGTTACGTAAGAACTAAAGCTCATAAAAGAGCAGGATTGGATCATCTTATTAAGAAAGTTCCTAGCTGGATGTGGATTGAAGCTGATCAAGTAGTAAAAGAAACCGAAAAAGCCTCTTTAAAGGGTAAATCAAATATTATTCCTGGATTAGTCTACAAGCTTGTGCGACCTTTCTTACAGATGGCGTTGGCAAATAGTCTGTGGAATAGGATAACTAGAAGAAGAACTTAAAGTTTTGATCTTAAAAAATCTTTGATATCGCTTGCCAAATTCAATGGAGCTTCATACATGGGCAAGTGACCAATGTCTGGATAAATCTTCATGTCAACATCCTTAATATTTTCTTGAAAAATAAATGAAGACTGAAAGGGTATTATATTGTCCTCTCTTCCGTGTATCACGAGAGTAGGTACCTGGATGGACTTTAAAATCTCAGGGTCATTAAAGTAACTGCGTCTATTCTTAAACATGGAAAGGATTGCTTTCCTAGAACCTGAAAGCAAAACCAAATCATGAAAATGCATAGCTAATTCAGTTGTAGCAAGACTTTCGTCAAATACGGAACTTCTGAGTCCTTGAGTAGCAAAAAATTTAGGAGTGTAATAAGAAAGTACAAAATTTGTTAAGTCAGAACGCATTAATTTCCATACCCAAGGGGTTTGTCTACTTTGAGCTTCTATGTTTTTTCTTTCTTCTTTTCTTAAGATGCTACTTGAGGCAAGAAGTATCAGAGAATTAATTTTTTCTGGGTATGACAATGTATACCGCCAAGCTACGCCGCCGCCCATAGAATTTCCTGCTATTGAGAAATTAGTAATATTTAAATGGTCAACCACTTCATTTACGGTATCCATAAAGCTTTCATTAGAATAATTTTTTGAAGGAATGGCGCCTGTTAAGCCAAAACCCGGAAGATCTAAACTTACAATTCTGAATTCACCACTTAATAAAGGCGTTAATCTCTCAAAATTGAATAAGGATCCATTAAAACCATGTAAGAAAACAATGACAGGTAGGTCTAAATTACCTTCATCTCTGTAATGTATTATTTTTCCATCAGACATTTTCAAAAAACGTGAGGGTTCTGATGCATACTTCTGCTCTAGCTCAGTTCTTGAAATATCAAAAAATATACCACTATAGATAAATATGCCTATGCCAATAGCTGTTATAAGAAAGATTGCGTTAACTCTTTTCATTAAATTCTTTTATCTAAAACCCCGTTGTATTTATATCACCCATATAAATATATACGAAATTATTTAAAGGTATAATTAATCTATGGATTTAAAGAAACTTCTAATTTGCACATTGTTTATATCTATAAACCTATTTTCTAATGAGCATGTAAAAGAAGATATCTTAAAAATATTGGTTTATAACACTCATGGACTGCCTGAGATATTTATCGATGATGATCCCAAGATGCGTTTTCCAATAATTGGTCGTAAAACAGGCCAATATGATATTTCACTTATTCAAGAAGACTATGCACATCATGAAGAGTTTTCATCTAGTTTCGTAAAAGAAAGTAAGTTCTTTCGAGGGCCAATGGGGGGGACATTGCTATGCCCCTTCTGCACAGGCTCTGGATTAACATCTATTTTTAATCTGCCTCAGGAATGGAAGATAGAAGTAGTTAATGAGGCCTATCAGACTTGCTCTGGTTGGCTCAGAGGAGCCAATGATTGTTTTGCATATAAAGGCTTCCAAATAATAAAAATTACAACTTCAAAAAACAAAAGTTTTTTTATAGTTAATACACACATGGATGCAGGCAGGAGAGATTCTGATAGAGCATCTAGAAAGATACAATTAGAGCATATAGTTTCAATGATTAATAAAAAAAGGATAAACGGTGCTTTGATCGTTGCAGGAGATCTAAATCTTAACTCTAAGGATCCTGAGGATATGAAGCTTTTAGAAAAGTTTAAAAATGATCTTGGTCTTAACGACGCCTTTAAAGGATACGAAATAGATGAAAAATGGTCTATCTTGGACTATATTCTCTTCAGGCAAGGTAAAGAAATTAACCTTTCGATAGTAACTGCTGGGGAAGACGAATCATTTGTCACTGCAGAAGGCCCTCTTAGTGATCACCCTGCTCTTTTTTTAGAATTATTAATCAAGGAATAAAAAAATGACAAATAATATGGATTTAAACTACAAGGAAGCAGAATCATTAATAGCGAAAATGTGGGAATCATTTGAAAAAGGAGATCTTGATCAGTTCTCTCAAACAATGTCTCAAGAAAATGATATGGTTTCGTTTGGTACTGATGCATCTGAGAGATGGGATGGTTGGAAGAATTTAGAAGAGTCTGTGCGTTTACAATTTGAGTCGTTTAAAGTGGTTAGTGTTAAGAGAAAAGATAAAACACTTAAAATAAGTAATACCAATAGAACAGCTTGGTTTTCTGAGATTGTTGACTGGGAAATGGCCGGGGAAGATGGAAATGATATTATTGAAGGTATTAGATACACAGGTGTAATGGAAAAAATTGCTGAAAACTGGAAAATAGTCCAATTTCACTGTTCGGTAGGTGTTGAGGGTCAGGTTCTAGAATATTAACGGTGGCATAAGAGAGTTAATTTCTTAGCTTTCGGTTTCCTCTCTTGCTTTTTTTGCATCAAAAGCCGCCTGGTCCCTTTTCCATTCCTCAAGATACCATCCGTCATTACCAATTTTATTTAGATATGAATAAAAAATGCGGCCAGTTTGATCAACAAAACCTTGTTCGAAAGGCTGACCAGTAATTTGATTTATTCTTTTATGCTCTTCCTTTAACTCCACAGTAATTGACTATTTAAGGAACCTTTTCATCGCATCTAATGTCTTTGAACTTACATGATGCTCTATACCTTCACTATCTATCTCAGCATTAGCCTTATCAACGCCTAACTTGATCAAGAAATCTAAGACAATTTCATGTCGCTTTTTACTTTTTTTTGCGAGTTTATATCCTTTCTCAGTGAGCTCGATAGGTTTGTAGGATTGTGTGAGCAAAAGATCTTGATCGTTCAATCTTTTAACAGTGCGCGAGACGGTTACATGGCTAACATTAAAGAAGCGCGCCAAATCTAGTACTCTGCACTCTCCTGTTTCATCAATTAGGTCCATGACAGCTTCGACATAATCTTCTGCAGTCTCACTAGCATGACGAGTTCGGGTTTGGGAAAAAGGGACTGAACGCGCCTTGATCTTCTCTTTTGCCTTTTTCTTTTTCATAACAAATTTAAATTATACTCTTGACATCATCCGTAGCCATTGCTACATTTGTCCCGTGAAAGATTACCTAAAATACGATGATATAAAGGTTTTTAAGTACGAGAATCTTTATCTAGCGATTATTTACACGATTGGTCATATTCTAATTGCAATGACTTGCAATAGGATAATTACTGGTGCCTCCCTAGATATGGCAGCTGCAGATGCTTTTGTCGAACCGATAATCAATGGCTTCTGGTTTTATTTTCTTCTGGTTTACTTGAAAAAGATATTCGTCAAGAAAATTGAGTCAAATGACCTAACATTCGTAAATCCGAATCAAATAGGTTTTTTGTTAGCTTTTATCTATACAGTTGGTCATATTCTAATTGCTATGACATGTAATAGATTACTTACAGGTGCACCTCTGAATCTTGCAGCTATAGACGCTTTCGTTGAGCCAATAATTAATGGTTTCTGGTTTTTTCTGCTATTTGAGATTGTAAATAAATTTAAAGCAAAGAAAGCACTCGGCACCGCAGCATAAACCTATGAAGTTCATAGAACTTCTTTAGATAAATTATTCCCACCTTCTCGGCTAAGGTCAAAATCATAGGGTATAGTTATCCTATGGAAAAAAATAATACCTTACCTATTTACGCAATTATTTTCAGTGTATTCCTATTTTTTTTACAACACTTGAGTCAGCTACCTCCAGAAGCAAAAGGGCTCGAATCACCTCCAGAAGTATTTTCTGCAGAACGTGCCTATGAGACTTTAAGATATCTTTTAAAAGAAAATAAGCCTCATCCTGTGGGCTCTGATTTAAATAAATTAGTTAAAGAGAGACTTATCGAAGAGTTAGATAAGCTAGAAATAAAGCATAAAGTTCAAAAAACATGGGCATGCGCTTCCAGATACGCTGCATGCGCTGAAGTTGAAAACTTAATAGGCATCATTCCTGGTAAAACTAATGCTCCTTATCTCGCTCTAATGGCTCACTATGACTCAGTGCCAATGGCACCCGGAGCGGGTGATGATGGAGCCGGTGTGGTTGCAATTCTTGAAGCAGCAAGAGTTTTAAAGCTTGAAGCACCTTATGATTATCCAATAATGCTACTTTTAACAGATGCTGAGGAGAATGGCTTAATAGGTGCAGAAGCTTTCTTCGGTCAGCATCCGTTAGCTAAAGAAGTGGGTGTGGTGCTAAATATAGAAGGAAGTGGAACTGCGGGAGGAAGCATGGTATTTCGGACTTCTGAAAATAACGAACTTCTTATAAAAAGCTTATCGCATGAACATGATCATGCATATGGCTTTTCTTTAGCAAATGAAATCTTCAAAAGAATGCCTAATGATACAGATTTTAGTGTGGCCATGAGAGCTAATATTCCAGGGATGGACTTTGCTTTTGTCGGTGAAAGAAATCATTACCATACTCCAAATGATAGTTTAGAGAATTTAGATATAAGAACTATTCAGCACCATGGAGAAAATATATTAAGTGCTTCTCGAGATCTTCTTTCAAAGGACTGGAATAGCATGGGTGACAAATATGTTTATTTAGGCGGGACGTATGGACTTTGGTCTCAATGGAAATCAAGTAATAGTTTAATTGCCTTAATACTCTCAACTTTAGTTTTTATTGCAGCATTTATTCGCTCCAAAATAAAATTAAGTAGACTAACTCTGGGATTTGTTCTTTCACCTATTACATTATTTACAACTATTTTTTCTGGTCTCTTAAGCTTCTACCTTTTATCTATCTTTTCAGGAAATGTAATAAGCTGGCCCGGTATAGATTGGCCCTATCGACTGCTTCTTATTGGATCAACATCTCTAGGACTATTAGTAGGCTGTGCTCTTAGTAGAAAATTTCTACAAGAATTAGAGATGATTTATGGAGCCTGGTTTTTTTGGATATTACTAACTTTAGTTATGACTCTATTTTTACCCGATGCTGCCAACTTATTTATATTGCCTTTAGTTTTCGGAAGTTTAATTTTACTAATTTCCAATTATGTAAAAGAGCAATACAAATTAACTTTCTTACTTTTAACTTTAGTTGTAGCTTTACCAAGCACATTAGGTCTAATATTTTCTTTGGAACAAAGTCAGGGTTATAAGCTTGTCTTGGCAGTTTTACCCTTTGCGGGACTGTATGCAATATTGATTTCACCATTCTTGTTTTCAATAAATATAAAACCTACCCTTTCAATTGTTGGCTTGATAACTTTATTCTCTCTTACTTCTGGAAGTACACTAAATCTTTATACAGAAATGAGGCCACAACACGTAAATATTCATTTTTATGAGAATTTGGATGACAAAGACTCTTTTATCCACTTATCAGGAAATTATAAAAATATGGCAGCCTCTGATCCCGAACCTCTTATTGAACCTTTGACTTCTTACGTCGAAATGACAAATAGTAAGGCCATTGCTTCTTATGCTTCTGATTATCAATTTAGATATTGGGCAGATAGTATTTCTAGTGAATGGATAGAGCCTTCGATTGTAGTTAAAGAAAAAATTAAAGACTCTCACTCAATTGCAGTGCGGTTAAAAAGCAATAGAAATGCAAGCAGGATCGCACTTTTACTTCCTGAAGCATCAAAATTAAAGTCTTTTAATATTGGATCTCAAACTATAAGCGTATCACCTTCAACTAGGGGTGCTTACAAAGGTTACTACTTAATTTATCTTAATGGAATGTATGATAAGAAAGTAGATTTGATACTAAATTTTGAAGATTATACAAACGAGATTGAAGGTTACCTTTTGGATATCAGCACAAAATTGCCTGGACATCTAAATGAATTATATAAAGCACGCTCTGGAATATTTTCTCCTGTACACAGAGGAGATCAGGCAATCCTAGTCAAGGCTATAAAGATCTAGAATTAATGGTGGAGCTAGGCGGGATCGAACCGCCGACCTCAACACTGCCAGTGTTGCGCTCTCCCAGCTGAGCTATAGCCCCGTATCGATGATTGAACTATTATACTTACCAATACTTAATCAGAAAGGTTTAAAAAACAACAAAAGCATATAAAAATTCAAGTTGAATACTCAATTGATAAAAGCACCACTATGTGAAACAGATAAACTTTCTTGTTCTGGAGGAGAGGCTTATTTTTTTCCAATCAATGAGAAAGATTATGTAAGAGTAGCTTTCTGGAATTTGGAAAGCACTAAAGGAACCATCATCCTGCAATCCGGTAGAACAGAATTTATAGAAAAATACTATGAAGTGGTTTCTGAATTTATTCAGAGAGGTTATGCAGTTGCTATGATGGACTGGAGAGGCCAAGGTCTTTCTTCTAGAATTTCAGCTAATAAAAGAATCGGTCACATAGATAAATTTGGTACTTATGATAATGATTTAGTCAAAGTCATGAATGAGTATTTCATTTTAAAATGTCCCAAGCCCTACATAGGATTTGGGCATTCAATGGGGGGATGTCTTCTAACATCATATTTCATTTCATCTAATAATTTGCTGGATAAATGTATTCTTTGTGCTCCTATGCTTTCCATAAGAGCCAATGCCCTTTCGAGAAGGATTGTAAGAACCTTAGGTTTGCTAGAAATTTTTGGCTTAGGTACCTTTTCAATGAGAAAGCCGACTTGGGATCATATAAATGATGTTTGGTTTGAAGAACCTTTTGAAGAGAATGCGCTAACTACTGATGTAAATAGATTCAACAGAACCTATGAATTACTTTCAAATTTTCCCGAATTAGGCATTAGAGGTATGACAGTTGGTTGGTTAAAACATGCACTTAAGAGAACTGATGAATTTAAAAGCTTAGATTGGGGTGTTGCAATAAAAAAACCTCTACTATTACTGGATGCAACGAATGATAAATTAGTAAACAGTAAATCTAATGTAGATCTTTTAGGTCAATCTGAAATGGTCACAATTGCCTCGTTCGATGCTGAACATGAAATAATGATGGAAAATAATGAGATACGCAGTCAAGCCTGGGAGGCTATAGATCTTTTTCTTGATCGTTAAGAAACAGTAAAAAACTATCTAATCTTTTAATTGTCTCCTCTCTTCCAAGTATCTCACAAACTAAATCTATTGAAGGTGAATTTGTAGAAGCTGTTAAGGCCAGCCTCAGAGGAAGACCGATTTTTCCGAAACCCACTTCAAGATCCGAAGCAATCCTATCGATCACTTCTTTTATTGCAGATTGATTCCAACTATCCTTATCTACTAAAGAGCTTTTTAGTTTATTCAAATAACCGCTAGTTGCGTCTGAGCAATGTTTTTTTATTAACTTCTGATCATAAATTTCAGGTTCATTAAAAAAATAATCTGTTTGAGTAGAAAAATCATTCAAAGTTTCACATCTATCCCTTACGGCATTAATGACCATCTTTGAGTATTCACTTTTATCAATATGGTTAAGATTAATCTTTTGGATCAACTCTTCAGTATTCATTTGATCTAAATAGTGCTTGTTAAACCAAAGTAATTTATCCATAGAGAAAGTGGCTGGAGACTTATTCATTACTCCATCTTGAAAGCTTGCAGTCATTTCTTTGTCAGAAAATATTTCCGTATCGCCTTTAGCCCACCCGAGTCTCAATAAATAATTTTTCAATGCTTCCGGTAAAATGCCTAACGCTTCATACTCTTGCACCCCCAGAGCACCATGCCTTTTGGATAATCTTTTTCCGTCTTCTCCTAAAATCATCGGGACATGACCATATTGAGGGATTATTTGATTAAGAGCTTTAAATACATTGATCTGTTTGAACGTATTATTAATATGATCATCCCCTCGTATAACGTGAGAAATCTCAGAATCAATATCATCAACAACCACACAAAAATTATATGTAGCTGAACCATCACTTCTTTCGATTATAAAATCATCAAGTTGATCATTGGAAACTTCAATTTTACCCTTCACTAAATCTTCGAAAGCTGTCGAGCCAGTTTCGGGCATTTTGAAGCGAATAACTGTATCTTCATCTTTTGAGAGTTTTAGGTCTCTATACTCTTTATCCTTTTCAGGATCTTCTCCCTTACACACGTAGGCTGTATTATTGGCAAGAAGAGACTCTACTACCTCTCTATATCTCGTGGCATTATTAGATTGATAAACGATTTCGGCATCAAATTCAACGCCAAGCCATTTAAAGCTATTAATGATCTCTTGTGTATATTCTGCCTTGGACCTCTCTTTATCGGTATCTTCAATTCGCAGCAAACAGTCCCCTTTTAAAGATTTAGCAAATAACCAAGCAAACAGAGCTGTCCTTGCTCCACCAATGTGTAGATAGCCGGTAGGACTTGGTGCAAATCTTGTTTTCATCTAGTTAAGATTCTTTCAAAAGCCAAACTGGTGTAACACCAGTCTCGTCTTCCATTCGTTGAAGGTATTCCAAATGAGATTGATCCTCTTCTTCAGAAACACTTGCAATAGTGAGATTTAAATTTATATTTTCGGAAGAAGTGCTTTGAGTAATTTGATCTCCATTGTCTTTGCTATTTGTAAAGTCTAAGTTACTTTGCCCCCCAGTCATGGCTAGATAAACATCCCCTAGAATTTTTGAATCCAATAAAGCGCCATGGAGTTCTCTATCATAACCACCTACTTCGTATCTATTTACAAGAGCATCAAGACTATTTCTTTGACCAGGATGCTTCTCACGGGCTATTTGTAAAGTATCTATTATGACAGAAACGTGTTTATCAACAGGATCAAATTTTTTTGAAAGCAACTTAATCTCATGATTTAAAAACCCTATATCAAATTCAGCATTATGGATAAGTAACTCTGCGTCTTTTACGAATTCGATAAAGTCATTATAAATTTCTGCAAATTTTGGTTTATCCGATAGAAATTCAGTAGTTAGACCATGCACTTCTAATGCTCCAGGATCGCTATCTCTTTCAGGGTTTACATAGACATGAAATTCGTTCCCGGTATATTTTCTATTTATAATTTCAACACATCCTATTTCTATAATTCTGTGTCCAGACTTACGATCAAGTCCTGTTGTTTCAGTATCAAGGATAATCTGTCTAATCATTAAAGTTCGTCAATTCCTTTATTAGCAAGCATGTCAGCCATCTCATTTTCTCTATGTCCGCTGTGACCTTTTACCCAATTCCACGCAACATTATGAAAATTATTAAGCTCATCAAGTCTTACCCAAAGATCTTTGTTTTTTACAGGTTTTTTGGAGGCTGTTTTCCAGCCATTCTTCTTCCATCCATCAATCCAGTTTTCTATTCCATCCTTTACGTAATTAGAATCGGTAGTTAAATGAATATCAGTACTTTCCTTAAAGTATTCTAAAGCTTTAATTGCAGCTGTCATTTCCATCTTATTATTTGTCGTATCTCTTTCTCCTCCCCAAAGAGAGAATTCTTGTTCTTTATCAATAATTAAAGCACCCCAACCACCCGGTCCTGGATTGCCTCTACAAGCTCCATCGGTAAAAATTATAATGGATTCGGTCATACAGAAATTGTATTACACTTGGACTAACTATTCTCACTTTCTAAGTGTAAAATTCACCTATGTTTGAAATTATTCCGGTGCGTGCTTTCTCAGATAATTACATCTGGACTCTAATAAAAGATGACGAAGTGACTGTAGTAGATCCAGGTGATTCTGGACCTGTAAAAGAATTTTTGAAGGATAAAGCATTAAACTTAAAAAATATTCTTATTACACACCATCACTTTGATCATACGGGTGGTATAGAAGATCTTTCTAGAAATTTTAACTGCACTGTTTATGGCCCTAAAGGTGATCACATAAATGGAATTGATAAGACTTTAGTTGAAGGTGACCGGTTTGAAATCTCAAATGTTACTTTCAATGTTCTTGCTACTCCTGGTCATACTTTGGATCATTTATCTTTTTTTACTAATAATAGTCAACCTCTACTTTTTTCAGGAGATACACTTTTTTTTGGTGGATGCGGAAGATTGTTTGAAGGGACACCAGAACAGATGTTTCAATCTTTATCAAAACTTTCTATGCTTTCAAAAGAAACACAGGTATTTTGCGGTCATGAATATACTGAATCTAATTTAAATTTTGCAGCCGAAGTAGAGCCTCTAAATCAAGAACTTAACAACCAATTGAATGAAGTAAGAAATTTAAGGAAAGAAGATCAAATTACCCTACCTTCATCTATAGCAATGGAGCTTAGCGTCAATCCATTTATGAGGTGTGAAGAAAATGATGTAATCATGGCGGCACAAGAATATTCTAAAAGAGAAGTTAGCCAACCTGATGAAGTTTTAGAAGTGATTCGTAACTGGAAAGACAACTTTTAAAATGTATAAAATATATATCTTTATATTCTTATTCCTCTTCAATGGCTGTTCGGCAATAACCAGCAAAGAGATTCTGAGTATTGATTCTCAGTCCATAACCGCAGAAGAACCTGAAGAAATTGAATCTAACTTTGTAGAGGTTCCTTTCGATATATGGGAAAGAATTAGAGTGGAATTAACATTAACTATCCCTGAAGATCAAATAGCAGCAACTTCCTTATACAGGGAGAGGTTATATAAAAATCAATCAGCTGTTAATAGGATTAGTAAATCAGGACAAAGATATCTTCACCATACACTCTCAAGGGCTGAGGCTTTGGGGTTACCAGTAGAACTAGCACTATTACCTTTTGTGGAAAGTGAGTTCGATCCTTATGCAAAATCAGTAGATGGGGCAACTGGTATATGGCAGTTTATGCCAGCTACTGGAAAAGAATGGGGACTAAAAACTAACTGGTGGTATGACGGAAAAAAAGATGTTTTAGCATCGACAGAAGCAGCACTACAATTTTTAACTTATTTGAATAAAAAATTTGATGGAGATTGGCTTTTAGCCATGGCAGCTTATAACACAGGTCCTACAAGAGTTAATCGAGCTATTAGGAAAAATAAAAGACAAGATAAACCTACTAGATTCTGGGATCTTGATTTACCAAAAGAAACAACAGCTTATGTACCTAAATTATTGGTTTTGTGCGAATTAATAAAAGATCCAAATTCTTTTGGTGTTAATTTACCTTCAATAGCTAATAGACCATATTTCCAAAGAGTTAAAATACCCGGACAATTAGATCTAATGCAAGCTGCAGATCTTGCAGGATTAAAACCTGAAACAATATATGAACTCAATCCAGGTTTTAATCAATGGGCAACTGACCCAAGCGGTCCTCATTATCTTCTACTACCTATAGGAGTATCTGATCGATTTATAACTCAATTAGAATCACTTGACCAAAAGGACTTGGTTAGATGGGATAGATATAAAATAAGACGTGGAGACAATCTATATAGAATCGCTTCGAGATATAAAATTGAAGTAGCTGTTCTCAAAGAAATTAATGGTATGGATTCCGACCTCATTATTGCAGGTAAAGAGATTATGGTGCCAAGAGGTGCGGCCTGGGCAAATAATCAAGAACCTAGAGAAAGGGTCTACAAAGTTCTTAAAGGAGACACTTTGTGGAATATATCTAAAAAATTCAAAGTATCAATTGAAGACGTAGTACTCTGGAATGAACTGAATATAGCAACACCTCTACAAATTGATCAAGAAGTTAAGATTTTTTCCCGATATGAAAGGATACGACAAGATGTTCCTTCAAGAGAATTACGAACTATGCTCTATCCAGTTAAATCAGGCGACACAATAAGCAGGATAGCCTCTAAATTTGATATAAGTTCAGCTCAAATTCAAGAGTGGAATGAAATAGAAGATGTTTCTAAAATCTTCCCCGGACAAGTCCTTAAACTATTTCTTTAAGAGTCAGAAGTTCTAGGATCTAACGCATCTCTTAAGCCGTCCCCTATAAAATTAAGAGAAAAGAGTGTTAGAGAAAACGCTAAAGAAGGGAAAATTAATAGCCACCAGTACTCTTCCATAGAAACAGCACCATCTCTTATCAACAGTCCCCAAGAACTTAGGGGAGCTTGGACGCCCAAACCTAAGAAACTTAAAAACGCTTCAAGCAACATGATCTGCGGAACTGTCAAAGTAGCGTAAACAATGACTGGTCCTATTGTATTAGGAATAAGATGTTTATAAATAATACCTAGTTTACTGACACCCATAGCCTCAGCAGCAAGAATGAATTCCTGTTTGCTTAATGACATAACCTGGCTCCTGACGATCCTTGCCATCGTGAGCCATTCAACCGCTCCTATAGCCATGAATAATAGAATTAAATTTCTACCAAATATCACCATCAAGAGTATGACAAATATAATGAAAGGGATTCCGTAAAGAATATCTACGATTCTCATCATTATTGTATCTGTTTTTCCTCCGGAAAAGCCAGCAACTGTTCCCCAAGTTACCCCAATGGTAAGAGCAACTATAGTTGCAAGGAAACCTACCATAAGAGACACCCTACTTCCGTACATCATTCGGGTAAGAAGATCTCTTCCTAGTGTGTCTGTCCCTAGCCAGTGATCGAAAGAAGGTGGAGAAGGTCCTAATTCTAGGTTTTGATAGGCGTAATCATAAGGGGCTATTAAAGGAGTAATTAAGGCTAGGAAGATAATGAAAAGAATATATAAAGAGCCAACAAAGGAAAGTTTATTTGATACGAGTCTATCAAGTGCATCCTTCCAGGAATTATTATTCATATTAATCTCTCAATCTAGGATTTAATGCCGCAGCAACTAAATCAGAAATTAAATTAAAGAAAATAATTAAAAATGAGAAAAAGATGGAAGAGCCAAGTATCATTGTGTAATCACGGTTAAAGGCAGCTTCTACATAAAATCTACCTAATCCAGGAATTCCGAAAATAGTTTCAACAACAAATGATCCTGCTAATAAACCTGCCATAGCTGGGCCTAAAAAAGCAATAACGGGTGTGAGGCCTCCTCTTAATGCGTGGACTATAACTACTCTTGTTTCAGAAAGGCCTTTTGCTCGAGCTGTTCTAATGAAATCTTGATTTAGAATTTCCAACATCCCACCCCTTGTTAACCTAGCGCAGTAGGCAGCGTATGCGGTTCCTAATGTTAAAGTTGGCAAAAGCTTGTCACCAGGCATGTAACCCCATCCTGAAACTGGAACCCATTCAAGCCAGATTCCAAAAATAAGAATTAAAGAAGGCCCTAGTATGATGGATGGAATACATATACCGATCATCGCTGTAGACATGGGGATATAGTCTAAAGGTGTATTAGGCTTCAAAGCCCCCAAGATTCCTGCTAATAAGCCTACTGCAAGAGCAAATAATATTGAATATAAAGCCAGTTCAAAAGTAACAGGCAAACCTATAGAAATTAATTCAGTAACTGACCTTCCGGGATATCTAAAAGAAGGGCCAAAATCACCAACTAAAATTCCTGAAAGATAGTCGAAGTATTGAACTGATAAAGGCTGGTCTAAGTTATATTTCTCATTAAGCTTTATTAAAACTTCAGGAGATACTGCCCTCTCCTCATCGAAGGGCCCTCCAGGAGCTGAGTGGACCATTAAAAAAGTGAGGGTTATTACTGTTAAAAGAACTGGAATAGCTATTCCAATTCGTCTCAAGATAAGACTAAACATATTGAAATTATCTATTCTATTGTTATGTATTGGTAGGCGTGTGAATCAAGTAAATTAGGCTCCCAACCTTTTACAGATTCGTGCTTCATATAAATTCTTGTATAAGTATATATCGGTATTATAGGCAACTCATCGATGAGGATCTTTTCGGCTTCATATAGGTGCTGATATCTTTCCTTCTGAGTTGTAGACTGTGCTGCCTTTTCTAGTAATCCATCATAAGTTTTATTAGACCAGCCAGTCTTGTTATTTCCTCTATCGGAAACCATCATGTCTAAAAATGTTTTAGGATCTTGATAATCTCCAATCCAACCGGCTCTTGAAATTTCGAAGTCTCCAGTATTCTCTCTTGATAAATAAACTTTCCAATCAGTATTAGTCAAAACTATATTAACCCCTAGTGCTTCTTTCCACATTTGTTGCATTGCCTCTGCAATTTTTTGGTGCCCTTCGCTTGTGTTATAGAGCAGTTCAAAGGTGAGAGAATCACTTTCTGAATAACCAGCCTGTTTTAAAAGTTCCTTGGCTTTTGATGGATTATATTCAAGTCTTGTAGGGGGGAAATATCCATCGGGGTCAGGGGGAGTAAAAGAAAAAGCTGGAATCTGACCTCCTTTAGCTACTTTTTCTGTAATCAATTCACGGTCTATAGATAAAGATAGTGCCTTGCGTATTAATTTATTATTTAGAGGCTCCTTGTTTAGATTAATTCTATAGTAATAGGTACCGTAATACGGACTTATGCTTATATTGTCAGGATATTGCTCTTTATATACTTCTATTTTTTCTGTGGGGATTGAACTAGTAATGTGTATCTGCCCTGCTCTAAACATAAAATCTTCTCTAGATACATTATCAATTGGCAAAAAGTGTATCTCATTGAGTTGTACTCTTTCTGCATCCCAATAATTAGGATTCTTCTTAACTATTATAACTTGGTTTAATTTCCATTCTTCAAGAGTAAATGGACCATTCCCAATAAAATTACCTGGCCTTGTCCACTGATTACCCAATGTATCAATCTCTCCAAACTTTTCAATGGTAGGTCGATGAACGGGTCTAGTGGTGTAATGTGCCAAAAGTTCTACAAAATAAGGAGCTGGATTCTTTAGCTTAACTTGTAAAGTTTTTGCATCTAATGCCTTGACGCCAACCAGACTAAAATCAGTTATTTTCCCTTTATTAAAATCTTCAGCGTTTAGAACATCGTAGAGCATATCAGGGTATTGAGAACCTAAAGAAGGCATTAACATTCGATTCCAAGCATAAACGAAGTCATCTGCAGTGACTGGATCTCCATTGGACCAAGAAGCTTCTCTTAAATTAAAAATATACTCTTTTCCATCATAAGATATATCCCAACTCTGAGCCATACCAGGAAGCGGATCTAAGCCTTCAGGGTGTCTAATGACCAGACCTTCAATTAAAGCCATCAAAATTTTACTTTCTGGTACTCCTGTAACGGTATGAGGATCTAAATCCTTCGGTTCAGTACCATTACCCAAATAAAGAATCTTTGTTTGAGGAGAAAGATCTACAGGTGGAGTGTTATCTCCACACGAACTTATTAGCGATAATAATACTAATATCCCAAAGATTTTTAATTTCATGATTAATTAAGATGTTCTTTAAAAAAATTGATCAATTCCATATTACTCTCGTACCTAACTGTTTCATCAGAATAGCCATGGCCCTCTTTAGCAATGAATAAAGTTTTATGATCAAAACCTAAACTATTAAGCTTTTTTGAAAATTTAACAGCATCTTCGTAAGGCGCTCTTATATCTTTTTCGCCATGGATCATAAAAAAAGGAACTTTTAGTTTCTCTGCATTGTACTGAGGTGACATCTCTTTATGACGATCTTCATCATCACCGAGACGGATTGCAAGCTGAGCCATCCCCCCTCTTGAGTCTTGTATATCACCAACATTAAATAGATTGACCAAGTCATATACCCCAACATCACTTACTGAACATTTAAAAAGGTCTGGTCTCATTATTGCGCTTTGGGTTGCGGCATAGCCGCCATAACTACCTCCGTACACACAGGAATTATATTTATCAATTATGCCTTCAGAATGGAGATAATCCATTCCATCAAAAAGATCATTTAAGACGCCATCCCAATTTGCTCTAATAAACCTCTCATATGCAAGTCCGTATCCGCCGGAACCTCTGAAATTTATTTGTAAAACATTGAAACCTTCAGATGCCAGCATTTGACTCCTGTGATCGAATCCCCATGAATCTCTAATACCCTCAGGCCCACCATGTGGATGAACTATTGTTGGTGAATCAGATGATTCTCCTATTCTACTCCTTGTTATGTATCCATAAACAGTAGCGCCATCTCTAGTAGTAAATTCTATTGGATCCATAGTGGCTAAATTTTGATAATCAATGCTTCCCCAATACTTACCAAGGGGTGTAACTTGGTCTGTTTCTTCATCCAAAAGATAATAAATTCCTGGGTTGGTGTCGGATGAAACCATAAAAATGGATTTCTTTTCATCATCGCTAGTGCTGGTAGGTGTGATCATACTTCCAGAGAAAAGATTTTTTAAATACTTCAGTCTTTCCTTTTGTTTGCTCTCACCTTTAAAGAAGACTAGAGATGGAAAACCATCCATAAAAGTAGCTCCATAAACTCCGCTTTCTTCATCAACTAAGGCAGATCCAACATCTACGGTGTCATGACGATAAATCAATTTTCTTTTTCCACTTAGTAAATCTGTTTTGAAGATACCTGATAAATCATTTCCGTCATTTTCAATAGTCACTAAACTTTTTGCTTCTGCATTGTAAGCAACTAATTCTAGTCGATCATCCCAAGAAGTAGATTTCCAAAAACTCCAGTCGGAGTTAGTAGATTTCTTAGACATACCTAATTTTGTTCCTGTTACCTCTAAACAATCAGTTGTTTGACCGGAGCAAGCTGAACCAACTAGATAATCAGCAAGATTATTCTTTTTGTATATGTATATTTCAAAATTAAATGTGTCAGGATCAACTCCTTGCACAGCCACTAGATTTCCACTGTCGTCAAAAAGATAAAATGGTTGTTTTACTGGAGGGCTTACAAATCTCTCCATTTTTCCATCGTAGACATTTAGCTTGTATAACTTATAAAATCCGTCAGAGGAAAAGAATTGAACGATTATATGCTCATCATCATCTTCTAGCATATCCATAACAAAAGCGGGTTGCTTTGGATCATCTTTTACAGTGTCGCTTGATCGCTTTGCTTGCCTGCCAGTCAGCATTATTGATTTCTTACCGTCTATATTGACAGCATAAAGCTCCCCAGTAGGAAAACGACTATTACGAGTTGAAAATTTCGTAACTTTGGAAAGAAGTATTCGTTCGTCAGAAAGCCACCAAAAGCCTCCGATTTCTCCCTTCTTAATAAATCTATGGTTATAGATTAGTTCTTTTGTATCTAAGTTTATAATTGAGAGTACAAGTTCATCATCCACCTTTCTATGAACACCAATCATCTCGCCATTTGGTGATATTTGTATATCGTATATATCCGGTAATTTAGAAAAGTTTTGAATATTTTCATTACCGAATAAAAAGGAAATATTTAAGAATAGAATAGCTACAAGTATTCTTCCTATTTTAGATATGTTCATTTTTGTCTCCTAACTCTTAATTTTATTTTCTTTCCTGAAACCCGCAATGTGTAACCGCTCATGAAGCCTTCTTTAATCTCAACTTCATATCCGTCCCTCAATCTAATATCTCTAATTTTTTCAACGGACTGCCATATTTGGCCATTTTCTAAGATTATTATTAATTGTAAATTTAATCTTTGAGATACACTTTCTATTTTAGATACTATCTTAAGTTCCTCGACTTGCTCTTTTTGTCTAAGCTTTGTAGATAAACCGAAGTTCTTTTCTTCGTATTCTTGTACTGTAATCTCTTCTGATTTTTTCTCTTCGGCTATTATATCGTTATTGATAACTAGCACATTGTCTTTATTTAAAAAGAAACTGTCGTAACATTCCAATCTCTTATTGTCTTCTTCTATCTGAATACATTTTTCCATTTCTGCAAATGAGTATGTGCAAGTAAAAATCAGTGTGGTAATTAAAGAATACTTCATTTTTATAATTAGAAATAAAAAGGGTTGCCTAAGCAACCCTTTTTTCTTTTAGATTTATAACTACAGAGTGAGCTTAAATCCGACCTGGAAGTACCTTCCGATTATATCGTAAGTATTCTGTGGTGTTTGGATCTGAGGATCAACAAAACCAAAGAAGTCTTTATAATAAGGAGGTTCCTTATCGAATAAGTTACTCACTGCGAGAGTTAATTGAACACTATCAGAATACCTGTAACCAACATTCAAATATGTATAAGTTATATCAGGTATTGAATAGGCATCATAAATATCATCAAGCTGAGCTTGAGTGTATGTTCCCTCTCCGTAAGCGCCACCTTCTCCACTGAAGTAGTCAACTACTCCATCTTGGACAGGTATTTCGCTTAAGTATCTTGTTGAAATTCCGACATTCCAATCTTCATTTCTCCATCTTACAGCAAGATTTACTCTATCTCTGTTGAAACAAGATTCACCGAAGTTGTAACAATCTCCAACAACATCTTCACTTATACCCGTCGCGGTTACAGTAACGTTTTCTTCGAAGTGAGTTCCAATAAGATCAACTTCAATGCTTCCACCGATCATAGCAACATCTTCAAAAGTCAGGTTGAATGAGAAGTCAGTTCCTTTGAATAGGTCGATTGCTGCACTGTTTAAGTTAGCTGTTCTGACAGAAGTAATATCACCACCATAAGAACGTTCAATTAATGCGCAAGATCCCTGATTACCATCTAGGTAACATCCATTAAGTGTTGCTGCAACACCAGAACCAACTACTGCATTAGCAATTTCCATTTCAAATTTATCAACAGCCATTCTGAAATCAACAGCTTCTAAGAAAGAAATACTTGTAGGCTCCCAAACGATTCCATATGTTTGGTTTTTACCAGCTTCAGGGGTAAGGTTAGGATTACCAACTTCTAGCTCAAGAATCTGATTATTTTCAGTTGAGTAAGTGTTAGCATCAATACCTTCTGCAGCACATTGTGCAAACGCAGTCTGTCTTTGAACACCTGTGTAAGTACCGAATTGATTTTGCTCACAAGGATCAACATAAGTAGGGAAATTGCCGCCACCACCGAAATAAAGATCAGAAATAGTAGGAGCTTTGTAGGAAGTTGAATCCGTAGCTCTAATCGTTAAGTCATTAATTGGTTTCCATTTAATGGCTAATCTATCTACACTCTCAGAATCAAACTGACTGTAGGAAGTTGCTCTGTATGCGTAATCAACGTTTAGTTCTTGGAAGCCAGGTATATCAACTAACAAAGGAATAGATATCTCTGCGTAGATATCCCTACTGTCATAGGAACCTTTTGTAGAAAGTCTGGGATTACCAGACGATCCGCCAGCTTCAGTTAGTCCGTCAACCGTTTCATAACCCGCAAGATCAACAATTTCGATACCACCGGCCATTAATATTTCGCCTGCTGGCAATTCATATAGAGGTATGTTTGTTAGGTTAAAAGCGTAACCATGATAAGTAGTTCCATAGGTATTCTTTTCATTTTGTCTGATGTAATCAGCTGCACCTTCAGTGATACTGTTAGGTCCAAACATATTCAAAGGCACACAACCCAATTGGCGAGCTATTTCGTCTTTACATCTATATTGTGTTCCATTTACATCAATTCCTGCTCCGGCTTCAACATCAAAGGCATTTTCAACAGCAAGCATATTGATGTAATTTCTTGTAACTTGTGCTTGATGGAAATTTTGATATGTGTAGTAAGCTTCCCAGTCTGCTCCAAGCAAATCCAAAGTACCCGTAGCACCGAATTCCATTCTGTAGGTATTTGCTTCTTGATTAAAGAGTCTAGGTCCTACATCTAACATTCTTTTTCTGTAAGATAGACCGGCATCAGGAGTCTCAGCTCTTATGCTTTCTGGCATAAAAGGATTGTTTTTAGGGATCAAAGTTCCATAAGTAACTTGAGCTCCACGTCCCATAGGAACTGGGGCCATAACTAAATCAGATTCTCTTTTAGAGACACCAATCTGATAATCAAGAACAACACCGCTGTCAGTTTCAAAGGTACCAGCAGCCCATGCTTGCCTGTTTTCTCTTTCACCGAGTAATTGCATCCACTCACTGTAGTTGTACATACCTTGATTATTCTCAGGATCTCCCATTCTGTTTCCAGAATAAGTAGCAAATGAGAAAGATGATACATCACCTGTTGGTCCTACACCGTCGAATAACGTTTTTGAACCAGCATTAGTATAAAATCTTCCGGTAGGGATGAAAGTTGAAGCTCCACAAGATGCTTGATGTTGCATTTTATCGCCTGTGTCTCCATGTCCAGGAACGCCATAAGCTTGGAAGTAGAGCATGTAATCTGGCTCAACTCTTGGACAGAAAGAAAAATCTCTATCCCACATATCTAAACTGTCTTGCGTCTGTTGCGCTAAAGTAGCTACCATGCTCGATCTTTCACCGGCAGTACCGAAAGATAGTGAAATTAGGTCTTGTTTGGCATCTCCTTTATTAGAGGATCCTTCACTTATATAAGCTTCGAATCCTTCAAATTGTCTAAGTTTTATATTCAGTACACCTGAAATAGCATCTGAGCCATATACTGCAGAAGCTCCATCTTTTAAAACCTCAACTGAATCAATGAGTGATAGTGGGAAGATCTGTAAATCCACAGCTCCGCCAGTACCGGTTCCAGAAGGAGCAACCCTTCTGCCATTAATTAGTGTTAGAAGTCTTCCAGAACCAGCACCACGAAGGTTAAGCTCTGTAGTACCACTGTTACCGTTGTTGACTGAACGTTGGTTTGATGCAAGGTTAGCAGAAGGTAACTCTATTAGAAAGTCACCAATACTTGTTTTACCAGCATCTAGTACTTGTTGTGCAGTGAACACTTCCACAGGACCAGTCGAGTCATAATTCGATGTTCTTTTAATCCTCGAACCTGTTACAACAACCTCTTCTACAGTATTAGCTGAATCTTCCTCTTCATCAGCCACAACAGTGTTGAAGCCAAATGAAAGGAGAGCAACCACTGCAAATGCGGTAGTAGATTTGAACAAATTTTTCATGTTTATCCCCCAAATATATAATTGTTAAGTCCAAAATGGACCTTTGTGACGCTACATTAGTCAAATTCACCTGAATTTGCAACATTTTAGTGTAGTTTGGTTAACAATAAAAAGTCTAAAAAAAGCTAAATAAGATAGGTTTAATTGTAAAAAACATTAAAATATAAGTATGAATTTATTAGAAAATAAGAACATTTTAATTGTAGGAGTTGCAAATAAGCATTCTATAGCTTCAGGAATAGCAGAATCTATGTCTAAAAATGGTGCAAATATAGTTTTAACTTACCAAAATGATAGATTAAAAAGTAATGTCGAGAAAATAGGCAATGAAATAGGAGTAGAAACATTCATCCCTTGCGATGTTTCCAGTGACGAAGAAATAGAAAGCACTTTTAATCAGTTAGGTCGTAAATGGGATGGTCTAGACTGTGTTGTTCATGCTGTCGGTTTTGCTCCAAGAGAGGAACTTGATGGAGACTTTTTAGAAGCAACCACTAGAGAAGGCTTCGCAATAGCGCATGATGTTAGTAGCTATAGCTTTATTGCACTAGCAAAAGCGGCAAAAGATATGATGAAAGGCCGACAAGGCTCTCTTCTGACTCTATCTTACCTGGGTTCAACAAAAACCTTACCTAACTATAATGTTATGGGTTTAGCGAAAGCAAGTCTTGAAGCAAGTGTTCGTTATTTGGCTGTTTCTGCTGGAAAAGACGGACATAGAGTTAATGCAATATCAGCAGGTCCCATAAAGACATTGGCCGCATCAGGAGTAAAGAATTTTAGAAAGATGCTGTCTTACAATGCAGAAAGATCTCCTTCAGGTCGCAATGTCACAACCAAAGAAGTAGGAGACGCTGCAACATTTTTAAGTTCTGATATGGCTAGTGGAATTAATGGAGAAATTCTTTATGTTGATGGAGGTTTCAACATCACTGCAATGGGTTCCATTGAGGAAGCAGAGAGTTAGTTATATCTTTCTATATTCAAATCGTTCTGCAAAGAAAGCTGTATTTCAGCTGTTTCAGAAACTGATTTTTGTTGGGTAAGAAACCCTGTTAAGCTCTTCATTTGTTCTGAATTAAGGTCACTTTGACCGGACTGTACTGAATCTAATCTATAGATTATAAAATCTCCATTAGATAGCCTTGCATTACTAAATGCCACGCCTGCCTCAGATCTGGGCAAAGAGAATATGTCATCGATAGCACTAGCAGGTAAAAGAGAGCTATCTCTCTTTAATCGTTTATAACTTTCTATAATCTGAGTGTTTTCTATTGCCAAAGACTCTAGTGATTTACCATCATCTAAGCCTCTGATCTGATCTGAAATAAATGCAGAGGATATATTCGAGACAGTTTCATTAATGTAATCATTAGTTACATCTGCTAGAGATACTTCGAAACTTAATTGAGTTTGCGGTTTACTTTCCTTTACCTGCACAAGTATTGCATTCAGACCTTCAAATTCAAATAATTCAGGGTAATCGCCCTCTTCGCTTATATTAAACAGAAAGTCTTTTATATTAGCTTTATTGAGAGCTTCGGGAACGTTGTTTTCTGAAAAGAAGTTAGATTCAATTTCAGAAAAAGGAATAAGTTCTGATATTTCTTGTAAATCAGTTGCTGAAAAACTCAATTCAGAAACTTGATCAAGGAGTGAGAAATATTCTTCTTCAGCATATTCAGATGCCAGTTTTTCAATAATTAGTTCAGATCTTTCTTCAATAGAGGATGGAGAAGGTTTATCCTGGTCGTCCAGTTTAATTAAATGCACACTATTTAGTAGGCTAATAGGTTCGCTAACCTCTCCTATAGACATTTTTTCCAATGCCGATTCAAACTCGGGTGGTAATAAGGTACCGTCAGTAATACCTAGACTACCACCGATTTCTTTTGTTCCTTCATCTTCTGAAATTTCTATAACCAGGTCTTCAAAGTCTGTTCCAGAATCAATTTTCTTTTTTGCATTAATTAAAGCAACAGTAGCTTCTTCAAGAGTTTTATCTTGATCAATATTTATCATGATATGGGATACAGATTTTCTAATAGTGTCATCAAAGTCAGAGAGGTAATCTTCGTAACTTGTTCTTATTGCTTCTTCAGAAACATTACCTTCATCAATCAAACTATCTCTATCAATTTGAATATAAGTGACTTTAACTTGCTGAGGATCAATATAAGAATTTGAATTTGAATTGTAATAATCACTTAAGTCCTCTTCTCTATATTCAAGAGAATTTCTGAAATCACTCATAGGAAATTTAATGAAGGATATATCCCTCTCCTGTTCCGCTAAGTTTATTGAATTCTTTATCTCTAGGTCAGTAATGAAAGATGAGTTTAATAAAGACAATCTCCAAATATTGCTTTTGAGATCTTCTCTAATTCTCTCAAGATAATCGCTCGGTATAAAACCATTACTTCTAGCAAAAGCGTCAAAGTTTGCTCTACTAAAATTTCCATTTTCTAAGAATTGTTCTGTATCAGATAATTGTTGAAAAATATATTGGTCTGGTAAATCCATACCTCTTTGATCTAGATAATTGAGTACGGAGAATTTACTAATGAGTGAATTAGTGGAAATTTCAACTAGCAACTCTTCATCTATGACTTCATCTGGGAACCTTTCGGCTATTAGAGATTGTTGGGTACTAAATTCAAAACTAAGATCAGAAGTGCTTATGTTCTTGGAGCCTACTTTAACCACAACATTAGAATTGGATTCAGAAAAGAATCCAGCCCAACCGACTGAGCCGATGAATGTGATAATAATTGCAATTACAATTACTTTTGTAACATTGCCTGTAAGGCTATTTCTTATACTCTGTATACCTGACATATTATCAATCTATAACTAAAAAAAGCGCGCCTTTAGGCGCGCTCTTTATAAACTTTTTTGGGTTATAAGCTTTCTTTAAGTGCCTTCCCTGCTTTAAATCCAACAGATTTAGATGCAGCGATTTGGATAGTTGCTCCCGTTTGAGGATTTCTTCCTTGTCTTGCTGCTCTATGTCTTACATTGAAAGTACCGAAACCTACTAGAGAAACACTATCTCCACCAGCTAAGCTTCCAGCTATTGCATTTAAAGTTGCTTCGACCGCTCTTCCGGCTTCAGCTTTTGAACTGTCAGTTGCTGCTGCTACTGCGTCTGTTAATTGGGCTTTATTCACATTAATCTCCTAGAGTCTTGTTATGCCGACTTGTTCTTTGCAAAGTCAGTCATAACGATTAAAACCCTACGTTAGAGCCTTGTCAAGGGAGAATTTGCTTTTCTTAGTGCGCTTCTACAGAGCTTTTTTTCTGTCTAGATTTTTTGCTAGGTACTTTGTCATTTTCTTCATCTTTTTCCCATGGTATGGGTTGCCTAGTTAAAACTATATCTAAGACTTCATCTATCCATCTGACGGGTTTAATTTCTAGTTCTGCTTTGATGTTATCGGGTATTTCTTTTAGATCTCTAACATTACCTTCAGGTATTATTACAGTCTTTATTCCACCCCTTCTAGCAGCCAAAAGTTTTTCTTTTAATCCACCAATTTTAAGGACTTCTCCTCTCAGAGTAATTTCACCTGTCATGGCCACATCTGATCTAACAGGTATCTTCGATAACACAGATGTCATAGCCGTAGCCATAGCTGCTCCTGCACTTGGGCCATCTTTTGGCGTAGCGCCTTCTGGAACATGAATGTGGATATCTTGCTCTTCATAGAACTTAGGATCTATTCCTAAAGATTCTGATCTTGATCTAACTACAGACAAAGCAGCCTGAATGGACTCTTGCATCACATCACCTAGGGAACCAGTCTTAATTATCTTGCCCTTACCTATAAAGCTTGATGCTTCTATTGTTAGAAGCTCTCCTCCTACTTGGGTCCAAGCAAGACCGGTAACTTGTCCAATTCTGTCTTCCTCTTCAGCTTCCCCGAATTCAAATTTTCTTACCCCACAATAATCCTCCAAAAGAGCAGGCTTTATTGTTGTGTTTTTACTCTTGGTATTGTCTGCATTTTGTTTTACTACTTTTCTGCATATTTTTGCTATTTCTCTTTCTAAAGACCTCACACCAGCTTCTCTTGTAAAATATCTAATTAAGTCTTTGATAGTGGATTTAGATATAGAAAGCTCTTTTTCTTTTAATCCATTATTCTTCTTTTGTTTCTCTACAAGATATTTTTCTGCGATGTTTACCTTTTCATCTTCTGTATAGCCTGGAAGTGTAATAATTTCCATACGGTCCATTAAGGCTGAAGGGATATTTAAGCTATTAGCAGTGCATACGAACATAATGTCTGAGAGGTCATAGTCAACCTCCAAATAATGGTCATTAAATGTATGGTTTTGCTCTGGGTCCAGAACCTCTAAGAGAGCAGAAGCAGGATCTCCTCTGAAATCCATTCCCATTTTGTCTATTTCATCCAATAAGAAAAGAGGGTTCTTAACTCCAGTTTTAGAAAGTTTTTGAAGAATACGGCCTGGCATTGATCCAATATATGTTCTTCTATGACCTCTTATTTCAGCCTCATCTCTAACTCCTCCTAAAGACATTCTTACAAACTTTCTGTTTGTTGCTCTCGCAATAGATTCTCCTAAAGAAGTCTTTCCAACACCAGGAGGTCCAACTAAACAAAGAACAGGTCCTTTTAATTTCTTAACTCTTTTTTGTACTGCTAAGTACTCTAAAATCCTCTCTTTCACTTCTTCGAGACCAAAATGATCCTCATTTAAAACGTCACTGGCTTTATTTAGATTAGATTGTATTTTGCTCTTTTTCTTCCAAGGAATATTGAGCATCCAGTCGATGTAACTTCTTACGACAGAAGCTTCAGCGGACATGGGTGACATCATTTTATATTTCTGAAGCTCTCCCATAGCTTTTTCTTGAGCTTCTTTGGTCATGCCTGCTTCATTAATTTTTGCCTCTAGTTGCTCTGCCTCTTCGGCATCATCTATCTCACCTAATTCCTTCTTTAAGGCTTTCATTTGTTCGTTTAAGTAATACTCTTTCTGGCTTTTTTCCATCTGACTTTTTACTCTTCCTCGAATCTTCTTTTCAACTTTGGAAAGATCTAGTTGTGAGTCAAGATGTTCAAGTATTCTATTGGCTCTATCTGAGAGATTAACCATCTCTAAGATTTCTTGTTTTTGGCTGATGTCTATAGAGAGATGGCCTACAAGTGTATCGGTGAGTCTAGATAGCGAATCAATAGCATTAACAGTATTTAAAACTTCCGGAGTTGCTTTTCTAGTTAACTTTACATATTCCTGAAATTGCTTTTTCAATGAAGGTAAAAAATGCTTCAAATTGTCAGACTCTGTCTCTTCTTCTAGTGTGTTAACTTTAACTGATAGAAAATCTTCAGAATCCTCGATCGATTCTATAGAAGCTCTTTTGTTGCCTTCCACCAATACCTTGAGTGTTCCATCTGGTAACTTAATAAGCTGTAAAATAGTTGAAAGAGTTCCTATGGAGTATAAGTCACCTAACTTTGGATCATCTTGTTGCGCTGTCTTTTGAGCTACAAGCATAATTTGTTTGTCACCAGCCATTGCTGCTTGAAGGGCAGTTATGGATTTTTCTCTTCCTACAAAAAGTGGTGTGACGACTGAAGGGAAGATCACGACGTCTCTAAGTGGCAATAGTGGGATATTCAAATTTTTTGTATCAGACATATAGTTACCTCTATATCTAATATTGGGGTTTTATTCTAAAAATTCAAGTATTAACCTGTTTTAGTTTTGGATGATTTCTCGTAAACCATCAATGGTTCGGACTCACCTTTAACAACTGAGCCATCTAAAACAACCTTCTGTAAAGATTCTTCGGAGGGCACTTTGTACATTGTTTCCATCAAAATGCTTTCCAAGATTGACCTAAGACCTCTCGCACCTGTCTTTCTTTCAACTGCTTTTTTGGCTATTTCAGAAAGCGCATCTTTTCTAATATCTAGTTCCACCTCTTCCATTTCAAATAGCTTAGAAAATTGTTTGGTCAATGAATTTTTAGGTTCAGTTAAGATCTTAATAAGAGCTTCTTCGTCCAACTGCTCTAAAGTTGTAATGACAGGTAATCTACCAATGAATTCTGGGATCAAACCAAACTTTATTAGATCTTCTGGTCTGACTTGACTTATTAATTTGTCCGTCTCATTCTCAGATTTAATTGACGTTACATTTGCACCAAAGCCTATGCCGGTTTCTTCGCATCTTTGTTGAATAACCGATTCAAGCCCAGAAAATGCGCCGCCGCAGATAAAAAGTATATTTGAAGTATCTACCTGTAAAAATTCTTGTTGTGGATGTTTTCTACCACCCTGTGGAGGAACTGAAGCGATAGTTCCTTCAATAAGCTTCAATAAAGCCTGTTGAACGCCCTCTCCTGAAACATCTCTAGTGATAGAAGGATTATCAGACTTACGAGCAATCTTATCTATTTCATCGATATAAACTATACCGAGTTGTGCTTTTTCAATGTCGTAGTCACATTTCTGTAAAAGTTTTTGTATTATATTTTCTACATCCTCTCCTACATATCCAGCTTCAGTAAGAGTAGTGGCATCGGCTATTGTGAAAGGCACATCTAATAGTCGAGCTAAGGTTTGAGCTAATAAAGTTTTTCCGGAACCGGTAGGGCCTAGAAGTAATATATTACTCTTAGTTAATTCAACGCCGTCCTCAGATTCGAGCTTTTTGCTACCCTTTAACCTTTTATAGTGATTATATACGGCTACAGAAAGGTTCTTTTTAGCCTCTTCTTGTCCTATTACATATTCGTCAAGAGTTTCTTTTATTTCTTTAGGTACAGGGAAGTGTTCTTCATCAACCTCTGTAGTTTCAGAAATTTCTTCTTTGATTATGTCATTACAAAGATCTATGCACTCATTACAAATATAGACAGAAGGTCCTGCTATTAACTTTCTAACTTCGTTCTGATTTTTTCCACAGAAAGAGCAATATAAAAGCTTATCATCTTCGTTACCTGTATTGTCTTTGTCTGACATTTAAACTCCTGTTTATTTTTTAGTTGAGCGACTATCTACAACTTCATCAATTAAACCATACTTTTGTGCATCGGTAGGAGACATAAAATTATCTCTATCACTATCTTTCGCTACTTTGTCAACTTTTTGACCAGTATGGTGAGCTAAGATTTCGTTTAGTCTTTTCTTAATAGAAAGGATTTCTTTGGTGTGAATCTCTATATCACTTGCTTGACCTTGGAAACCACCTAATACTTGATGAATCATAACCCTTGAGTTTGGAAGAGCTTGTCTTTTTCCTGACGCACCTCCTGAAAGCAATACTGCTCCCATGCTGGCGGCTTGTCCTATGCATAGGGTAGAAACATCAGGTTTAATAAACTGCATAGTATCGTAGATAGACAGGCCGGCGGTTACTGAACCACCTGGAGAATTTATATATAAATGAATATCTTTATCTGGGTTTTCTGCTTCAAGGTAAAGCAACTGTGCAACAATTAAGTTAGCCCCATAATCCTCAACTGGTCCAGTTAGAAAGATCACTCGCTCTTTTAAAAGCCTAGAGTAAATATCATAAGCTCTTTCTCCTCTGGGAGTTTGCTCAACTACCATTGGCACTAACTGATTGAATGTTTGGGATACTTCTTTTGTCATTATATTTTCCTAATATCTATGTGGGGACGTTAACTTGATTTTCAACCATATGTTCCTGAAACGCAATCTTCATATGATATCAACTCATCAGATGATTTAGCTTCGGCTCTTAAAGTATCTACAACCTGCTCTTCTAATGAAATAGATTCTATGTTTTTTAGCTGCTCATCATCAGAATAAAAATAGTTAATCACCTGTTGAGGATCTTTATAATTCTTAGCTCTATCTTCGATAATCTCTTTTACCTTATCGCCATCGGGTTTAAGTTCATTGTCTTCGATAATCTTGTTCAACAAGATCCCAATTTTAACTCTCTTCATTGCCTCTTCTTTAAATGTTTCATCTGGAAATAGTCCCTCATCCATATCTTTTGGATCCATGCCCATTCTTCTTGCAGTATCCTGTTTCATGTTTGAAATTTCTGAATTAACCATAGAAGAAGGAACTTCAAATTCATTAATTTCTAACAAAGAATCGAATAGGCTCTGCTTAATCTTACCGTTTAATATATTCACTAAATCCTCTTCGAGTTTAGTTCTAACCTCTGTCTTGAAAGAATCAATATCTTTAGCCTCTATTCCTGTACTCATAAAAAAATCTTCAGTCAGTTCAGGTAATTGAGGAGAAAGGACTTCTGTAACTTCTGTATCAAATTGAACTGGTTTAGAAGCAAGCTCTTTTTTTCCATAATCTTCTGGAAAAGTAAGATCGAGTATTTTCTTGTCCCCTTTCTTTAATCCAATAAGGCCAGACTCAAAACCTTCTATCATTGATTTAGAACCTAGTTCCACTAAGAAATCATTAGCAGATCCACCTTCAAATTCTTCACCATCAATTGTACCTACAAAATTTATTTTGATTTGGTCACCATCTTTAGATATTTGATCAATCGGTTCCCATTTGCTCATCCTCTTTTGTAGATTATTTATTGTCTTATCTAAGTCTTCATCAGAGATATTGCAAAGAAAATTTGTAAAAGATAGTTTGCTAAGTTTTGCTACCGAAACTTCAGGATAGATTTCAAAAGTTGCTTTAAATTTTGCATCTTTACCCTCGTCTATGGCTTCCGGCAGCAAGTTGGGTCTGCTGACAATCTTTAACTTCTTTTCCTCCGCTAACTTTGAAAAAGATTTTGTGGCTAAGTCCCAAATTACATCCTGCCTTATTTCAGGACCATAAACACTAGTCACAACGTCCATGGGGGCCTTACCTTTTCTAAAACCTTTCAGCTTGGCATCTTTTTGTACGACTTTAAGTTTACTTAATACTTGAGATTCTATTTCTGCTTTAGGAACAACTATATCTAAACTTTGGTTAATTTCAGTTTTTGATTTAAAGGAAAATTTCATATCTTATCCAGTTTGGGGTGGACGATGGGGCTCGAACCCACGACCACTGGAATCACAATCCAGGGCTCTACCAACTGAGCTACGCCCACCAAAAAATTAATATTTTAGCATCTTATAAAAATAGGAGATGATTATTTTAATAAATTCGAAATCCAGTTAGTGATTCATCTACAGCAGCATCTTGTACCAAAACATCTTCTACATGAGAGTAAGATGGACCATCCCAACATAAAGATATAAATGCTGTGAGAGCGTCTTCGTCTCCTTGTACAAAAATTTCAATAGATCCATCTGAAGCTTTACGGCCCCAACCGACTAAATTGAGCTTCAAGCTTCGTTCTTTTGCCCAAGACCTAAACCCTGAACCCTGAACTTCACCGTAAATTGAAATGTGTGAACCGACCATCTAGAAATAATATAAAAACTTAAATTATTTTATCTCCCTAACTTTAAGGCTTCAACAGTTTTAGGTAACTAGAACTGAGGGCCTGTATCTGGATCACTACTTGAATACAAAACCCAAGAGTTAAAAGTATCTGGCTCTTCTAAACAAGATCCTATTTTATCAAATTCTTCAAATACATCTTGAAAGTTATCATTAAAATTTTGATTCTGGACTTCCATAGTCTCTTGTGAAGTAGCCCACTCTCCCCATACAAGATTAGCCTGAACATCTGCATGTGAAGCATCTAGTGATCTTCTATCAAAATAAACTCCATAGTGGTAACCGGTGCCCTGAAGTTCTGAAGATTCAACCTTGGCAGTATGAAGAGGAAGAAAGTCTTCAAGCTCTTTTCTACCGGCGTCATTTTTATAAGAACACGTCCAATATTGGCTATAAAAATAGCCAGACTCATTAGCCTCACCAAAGAAAGTTGAAGAAATAGGCACTACAATGTCCCAAGCGTTGCGACCTTCTCCATTACAAGACATTACGTCTTGATATTTTTCAGACCATTTCGCAAAAGCTTCATCTTGACTAGAATCTTGCCATTCCTTATCGGCCGAATCTTTTGAAGACCATTCAAGCTCCCACCACATACTTGGACCAAAAGCATTCTGCTCTTCTATAGGATCGTAGAGATAAGATCCTCTTAGATCTGAAGATTTAGGGAGACTTCTCCATTCACTTATCATATTAGAAAGATTTGATTTACTGAATTCATTTCCTTTAGTGCAAGAGACAAATTCTACGTAAAAAGGTCCTTGGTCTTGCGCTTGAACAGAATCAGAATCCGTCCCAGAGGAGCATGATAAAAGTGATCCGATGAGTAGAAAACAAAATAAGATTTGATAGATTTTTTTCATAGGTTAATCCTTTATTAGTTCTGGCTATCTTAAACCAAAGAACCGTTTTATTCATTTTTTGATCATGGCCTCCTCGGCAGGACTCGAACCTGCGACCCACTGCTTAGAAGGCAGTTGCTCTAATCCAACTGAGCTACGAGGAGACGGGCGAATTATATAGTAACAAGAAGAATTAAAATCTATTTTTTTATAAGGACCTTTTGGCAAGATAAGGCTCTATATTAATTTCAGATTTTATACCCTGTAATTCATCAGCCAGTAAATTTGCCGAACCCATAGCTAGGGTCCATCCCAAGTGTCCCTGTCCACAATTTACAAATAAACCATCTATCTTGGTTTTACCTATAAAAGGCAATCCATCAGCGCTCATAGGTCGGAAACCATGCCAAATCCTTCCTTCATTTACATCGATTTGAGAAAAAAGATTAGGATAAACATTTTCTAACATATTATTTAAGTAGGTTATTCTTTTTGGATGGATCTGATCATCAAATCCAACAAACTCAGCGCTACCTGCGACCCTTATTCTATTGGCAAAAGGAGTTATCGCAGTATGAATACTTTCATCGACAATTGCGTAATTAGGCTTGTTATTTAAACCCGCAGTCTCATAGGTTAACGAATAGCCTTTCACAGGTCTTACAGGGAGGTTGAGACTGATATTCTTCAATAAATCTCTTGACCAGCTGCCAGCACAAACCACAACTCTGTTTGTTTGTAATATTGCCCTATCAGTAACTATGCAGTTAACCTTTCCTTTATTAACTAAAATTTTATTTATCTTTGTATTGGTTAATATTCTACCGCCGTTATTACGAATTAAATCTTCCAGATTTTTACAAAACTTATAAGCATCTCCTATCTCATCATCTGGGAAATGCATACCTCCAACCAATTGGTCTTCAATATCCTTGAGTTGAGGTTCCATTTTAACTAGTTGTTTTCTATTCAACAGCTTTGCATTTTTTGAATCCTTAAAGATTCTTTCTTGCAGAGAAACAGCTTTATCTAGATTTTTTTGACTTCTATAAAACTTTATCGTTCCTGTTGTTGATTCATCATACGTAAGATTAAGGTTGTCTCTAAAATCCTTGGTTATATCTTTACTATATGACCCTAATTCATATAAATTTTTTGTTATAGAATCAAATTTTTTAGGAGTTGAATTCCATATAAATTTAAAACTCCAAAAAAACAGAGACGGTAATGCTTTTGCACTTAACGACATAGGCGAATCTTTTCTTCCAAAACCAGATAAGATTTGAAAGATATCAGAAGAAGAATTCCAAGGCATCGATTGTGAAGGAGTGAGCATGCCAGCATTAGCAAAACTAGCAGAAGAGGCTACATCTGAATCTCTTTCAAGAATGAGTACATCTTCTCCTCTAGACATTAAAGTGTAAGCAGTCGCTAACCCTTGAAGTCCCCCGCCTATTATGACAATTTGATCTTTTTTCACTTTAAGTGGTCGGGGCAGCAGGATTTGAACCTGCGACCACCTGCTCCCAAAGCAGGTGCGCTACCAGGCTGCGCTATGCCCCGAAAAAACTTGAATTATACAGGTAAAAAAAGGTGTTGAAGAAATTTAAATAAAAAAAAGGCCCCTTAAAAGGAGCCTTTTTCTTTATTACTCTTTAGAAAGAATATTTGATTGCCATTGTTGTCACTCTTCCAAGTGGAGAATGCGCAAAAGCATCATATCCTTGCTCATGAGGAGCCATTGGAGGATCTTCATCAGCCACATTGACTATAGATAGAGATAAATCCAACTCATCATTAAATGCGTAAGAATAGTGTAAATCCACCGTTACCATGTCATCAACTGATGAAGCATCATAACCTTGTGGTGATGCAGCCCATAGTCCTGCATTAGCAAAACTTTCAGCGACATCATAGTCACTCACATACCTTACAAAAGCTCTCATGAAATGAGGTCCATTTAAGAGACTAGCCATAAAATTCATCTTAAGTTCTGGCATAGATCTTAGTCTTATAGGACTTCCAGAAGCTCTTGTGTTGTATTTACCAGCTGCATCATATTTATCACAACCAGCAGATAAACAACCACCTACATCATAAGTCATTAGATATACACCATTAACTCCAACTTGAGCTTGACCCATAGAAGTATCGAAGTCATATAAGGCCTGGAAATCTATTCCATCAGTCTCAATACCTTCACCGTTAATTGAATTAGTGGTGATATTAATCAAGTTACAGCTATCAGGTTTGGCCGCAGGTGGATTATAAGACGTTCCATCCGCGCAATTATATATAGCTAAAGGACTTGTTGTAGAAACCTTACCAATTGGATCAACCATGTCTAAAGAGTAGTAATCAAGATTCACTCTCATTCCTTCAACAGGAGTCCATATTAAACCAATATTAATATTGTCTGAACTCTCAGGCTCTAAATTAGTAGGAATTGGAGTTTGAACTTCGTAGTACTCACCATAAACTCTTTCTAAAGACGTATCGATAGAGCTTGGCAATACAGGAGATCTAAACACCTCTTCATAAGAAGCTCTGAAAGCTAAAGTTTCTGAAGCTTTATAGAATGCAGATGCTTTAGGCACTACAATATCATCCGCCTCATAGTCTTCGTATCTAACACCAAAATCAATGTCTAGATTTTCAGAAATAGGTAATGAGACCTCACCAAAGAAAGCGAAGTTTTTACCTTCATTTTCTGAATCATATGTCATAGGTAAGAAGTGTAACTCTGGCTCGCAAGGCTTATTATCAGCACATCTTGCATCACCATAGTTTTTGTTACTCACGTCATCTTGACGGTATTGCATACCCGCAGCAAATGCGACGGCATTACCATCGATTTCATAATCTAAGTCACCATTAACAATGAAATCGAATACTAGTAATGATCTTGAAGTATTAGCTCCCATATCACCAGTAATATAATCAATTTCATCAGCGCTATTATGTAGAGCTGATCCTGGGGCAGCAGTTAAATGACTTCCGAATACGTTGTAGTAATAACATCCTTTAGAAGCATCTCCTGCATCAGCTGCATCTCTTGTACACTGAGTTCCACCTAAACCATTAACGGCATTAACCCATCTTGAAGACATAATGTCGTAGTAACTGTATTTGTTATTCATAGTTGAATAAGTTACTGATGCATCAAATCCAGTATCTGTTCCAGGAAGTGTTCCCCTGGCTCCAACAGCCCAACGAGATGTGTCATTTTGGTTTTGGAATACAGCAGAAGGTCCTTCAATAGCCTTTGCTCTTCCCCACCAATAAACTGAACCAGCACCTGCTTCTCTTGCATTGTATGCAGCTTGCATATCAGCAGATAGAGTTGGCAATGTATTAGCCTTAAAGTCTTGGTATCCAGGAGAAGCCGTAGGAACTACTGTGAAATAGCCAGCGTTCGTTGGAGGATAAGACGGAGATCCCATGTAATCTGCTCTTAATTGTGTATGCAACGCTTCTGCGTAAAGCTCAACATCGTCATTGATTTCCATTGTCATAGAAGCAAAAAACTTATGTCTTTCCTGAGGATCTATATAGTTTCCAAAAGGAACGTAGTTATATCCACATTTACTGTAGCCATTAAAAGCAAACGGTATAGAAGCTGCTCCGCCAGCTACACCCTGTGCTGGAAGCACTGTTCCACATGCGGGATCAGCTAAAACATTAGCAGCAGGTGTTGTTTGAAAAGTACCAGGATTACCAAAGCTAGATGGTCCTAAAGGCCATCCACCAGCCATATCTACAAACGGTTTCTCTGGTACTGATAAAGGATTATGGTTTTGCCACTCAGCAGCAACTACTAAGTGTGCTCCGCCGTTGTTAAAGCCGGCAATAAATGCAGCTTCTTGAACACCGTCAGATCCATCAATTTCTTGATGACTCGCAGTAGCTTCAAATCCTTCAAATTTTGATCGTGTTATGAAGTTAAAAACTCCACCCATAGCATCCGTTCCGTGAGATACCGCTCCACCATTTTTTAGAACTTCGATTCGTTCCATGGCGATCATTGGAAAGTTACCAACGTCTACAAACGCATTACCTTCTTTAGTAGTACCCGCACTGTTAACGATACGCTTACCATTAAAGAGAACAAGAGTTCTAGGTATACCTAAACTTCTTATATTGACATTTTTCAGACCAACAATAGTTCCACCACCATCACTAAATTGTTCTGATTGGTTTATTGTTCCTGAGATTGCAGGCATGTTCCTAAGAACTTCCCTCATATTTGGAGCACCTGCTGCTCCATATTCGCCTCTATCAAAGACGTCTACAGGAATATCTATTTCTTCACGGTCAGTTTTTATGTAACTACCAGTTACGACAACAGCCTCTACATCTTCATCATCAGAATACAGAAAAGAGTTGAAAGTAACTAAAGGTAATAACGCAAGAAAAGCGAGAATTTTTTTATTCATTTATTTCCCCATTAAATTAAATTTATTTCAAAGTTTTAATAACTTTAAAAACCTCTAACTCAACACTCTAAACCATATTTCACTATATAGCACTAATTTTTAATTGTTTTTTATTCTTGAAAAAATCAGTAAATATATATATTTCAATTAGTTTTATGGCATGAGAAAATCTCCAAATGGGAAAAATTCTAGATGGGAAGAAAGTAGCAGCCGAAACTGAAGATTTACTAAAAAATAGAGTAGATTCTCTAAAGTCCACTAAAGGATATACTCCAACGTTAGCGACTATTTTAGTAGGGAATGATCCTGCATCAGCTACGTATGTCAAAATGAAAGGGAATGCCTGTGAAAGAGTTGGCATGAACTCTCTAAAAGTAGAATTATCTGAATCAACCACAACCAAAGAACTTTTAAATAAAATTTTTGAATTAAACAACAATCCTGAAATAAGTGGTATTCTGCTGCAGCATCCTGTTCCTCCTCAAATCAATGAAAGGGCTTGTTTTGACGCTATTGATGTTAGTAAAGATGTAGACGGTGTCACCTGTCTTGGATTTGGAAATATGGCAATGGGTGAAGAAGCCTTTGGATCGTGCACTCCCCAAGGGATTATTCGTCTATTGGACTACTATGAAATAAACTTAGAGGGAAAACATGCGGTAGTCATCGGAAGAAGTCCAATTTTAGGAAAGCCTATGGCTATGATGTTACTTAATAAAAATGCCACAGTTACTATTTGTCATTCGAGAACAATAGATTTAAAAGATCATGTTTTAAGAGCAGACATAGTCGTAGGTGCGGTTGGAATTCCAAAGTTTATAAAATCTGATTGGATTAAGAATGACGCTATTGTTATTGATGCAGGGTATCATCCTGAAAAATGCGGCGATATAGATTTGGAAGGAGTAATTGACAGATGCCATGCTTATACACCAGTACCGGGTGGTGTGGGGCCAATGACTATTAATACTTTGATACTTCAAACCGTTGAGGCTTCTGAAAAATCTAAATAAGGATATTTAATATGAAAAAATTTGATGTTGTCATAATAGGAAGTGGTTTTTCTGGTTTGACTTGTGGCCATTTCTTAAAAGAAGAAGGTATTGAAAACTTTTGCATTGTAGAAAAGAATAAATCTTTAGGTGGTGTATGGAGTCATGGAGGTGTTGGCTCTTATCCTGGAGCCGCTTGTGATGTTCAATCTTATACTTACCTACCTTTTTTGGACGAAACAGGGTTCATTCCTTCAAAAAGATATGTAAGCCAAACGGAAATAGCAGATTATGCAGAGCTATTGGCAGAGCACTTTGATATAAGAAAACACATAGAATTTCAGCAAAAGGTAACAGCTTTAGAGTATGTTGATTTTGGAAACTGGAGAGTTGAAATCATAAATCTAGGTGATGATAAGACAACTGAAGTTTTTGCTAAACATGTGGTTTGCGCAAACGGTCCATTATCAAGTCCAAGGATGCCTGAATTTGGTGGAATGGAAAAATTCAAAGGTGAAAGTTTTCATACAGCAGAATGGGATAAGAATGCTGATCTAAAAGGTAAAAAAGTAGGCATAATCGGAACTGGTGCATCTGCCGCACAAGTAATTACATCAATTGCTGACCAAGTAGAATCCTTGACAGTATTTCAAAGAACCGCAACTTGGGCTATAGAAAGAGAAGACCAGCCCACTCCACCAGATATAATCAATGCTTTCAAGGCAGGTGGATACAGTTCCAAACTTCGATATGTTGATTGGAAAGGTGAATTTCCGCCTGATCCAAACTTGCCATTTACTTTCGAGCAATTACACGACAAACAATGGAATTCTGCAGTTTGTGACCTTTTAAGCGAGAGAATAAAGAATGATGTTAATGATCCTGAATTAGCAAAATTGCTGACGCCTGATTATCCTTTCTTCTGTAAGAGAGTCCTTATAATTGATGACTACTTCACTACTTTTAATAAAGAAAATGTTCATTTGGTAAATGATCCTGGAGGAGTAGTTGCTGTTAATGAAACTGGACTTGAGATGTCATCAGGAGATTTACATGATCTGGATGTCATCATTTATGCTACGGGCTTCGATGCAGGCCTTATTCCTTTTTCCGTTACAGGAAAAGACGGTATTACTTTATCAGAAAAATTTGGAGCCACTTCGGAGAACAACTATCAGATGGTCGAACCGAAAACATTATGGGGACTTCATGTTAATGATATGCCTAATTTTTATATGATGATTGGACCCCAGAGTCTCAATCCTGTTACGAATGTAACCTTGATATGTGAAGAACAGGGAAAATACATTGCACAGCTGATTTCATCAATGCATAAAAATAAAAAGGAAGAGGTTCAGCCCTCTCTAGAAGCAGTCAATGACTGGACAGACAGATGCAATGCATCTTCAAGTGGAAAGATTTGGCTTCAATGTAATAATTGGTACATGAAAGGCACCAAAGATGATGTGAATGCGGGAAGAGAAAAATCTAAAGTGATGTGGATGGATTCTCATGAGTCCTATCTTAAATTCTTATTAGGAGAAGAAGGCGGAACTCAGGAAGAGTTATTACAATTTTCATAAATTTAATTTTCTGAATTATTGTATCTCTGGTTTAATATGAGATAACTGTTTTAAGGAAATTTTAATGATGAATTATGACGTTGTAATTGTAGGAGCTGGAATCTCTGGAATTGGGGCCGCTTTTAATCTCCAAAAATCTTGCCCAAAAAAATCTTTTGCTGTATTCGAGGGAAGAGAGAATATCGGAGGGACTTGGGACCTTTTTAAATATCCAGGTATAAGATCAGATTCTGATATGCACACTATGGGTTTCAGATTCAAGCCCTGGACTGATCCTAAAACTATTGCTGATGGCCCTTCTATTCTTAAGTATTTAAATGAAGCTGCGGATGAAAATAATCTCAGAGAAAAAATACAATTTAAAACCAAAGTAAAAACGGCTCAATGGGACAGTTCATCAGCCACTTGGAAGCTCGGGGTAGAAAAAGGGAATGAAGAACGATTAGTAGATGTCACATGTAAAATTCTTTATTTATGTGGCGGTTACTATAATTACGATGAAGGCTATCTTCCAGAATTTAAAGGTTATGATGAATTTGAAGGTCAATTAATACACCCTCAAAAATGGCCTGAAGACCTTAATTATGAGGATAAAAAGGTTGTTGTCATAGGAAGTGGAGCAACTGCTGTAACAATAGTGCCTGCTATGGCCGAAAAGGTATCAAAAATAACTATGCTGCAGAGATCCCCTACTTATTACATGTCTGCACCAGACCAAAGGCCGTTTGATGGCACCATAAAGAAATATACTTCTGATAGAATTGGTTACTTTCTGATCAGATGGAAAAATATCCTGTTAGGAAGATTTTTTGTTTCTCAGATAAAAAAGAAGCCAGAAAAATACAGAGATATGCTTATCCAAGGAGTCAGGAGTCAACTAGGCGAAGGTTATGACATTGATAAACATTTCACACCTAAATACAAACCTTGGGATCAGCGGTTATGCTTTGTTCCAAATGGCGATATGTTTCAAGCCATAAGAAAGGGGAAAGCTGAAGTTGTAACAGATACGATTGATAAATTTACGAAGGACGGGATTCTTTTAGATTCGGGAAATAAAATAGAAGCGGATATTATTGTTACTGCTACCGGACTTAATATGCAGCTTTTGAATGGCATAGATATAACTATCGATAATCAAAAACTAGATATTGCGGAACGGATTCAATACAAAACTATGATGTTTAGTGATGTACCAAATTTAATAGCAACTTTTGGGTACACAACAGCCTCTTGGACATTAGGCGCTGATCTAACTAGCGAATATGCCTGTAAGCTGATCAATTTAATGGATGCTAAGGGTATGGATTATTTTTATCCTGAAGCTGGGCCTGATGTAAAAGGTGATGGAGACTTTATGGATCTAAACTCTGGCTACATTCAAAGAGTAGCAGATAAACTCCCAAAGCAAGGTTCAAGAGATCCCTGGATCAATACTCAAAATTATCTTAAGGACTTATTCCAAGTAAGATTTAAAAGTATAGAAGATTCTGATCTAAAATTTAAAAAAGCAAGCTAGAGTTAGGTACTAATTAAGTCTTCGAAGTAATAGACCTTTTTACCTTGCTGTTTTCCAGAATAATCTTTTAGAGAAACAGCTAGATCTATAGCTTTTACGCTCTTGTATTTTTTTGCAGCGCCTTGTAGAAATGGATCAATAAGCCAAGGTTGTAGAAATTGTGCTATCGATTCTCCCACTCGTCTTTCTTCTCTAGCTCCAATAAGAAGGCCAGGTCTGAAGATAGATAAAGACTTAAAATCAAGTGCTGAAACCTTATCTTCAATTTCACCTTTGCATTTCAGATAGAAATTATTGGAACTAGAATCTGCCCCTATAGATGTAACTATAGAGATATTAGGTACTCCAGCCTGCGATGCAGCTTTAGCTAAAGAAAAACAATAATCCACATCAACTTTACGGAAATCATCTTGAGATCCTGCTTTCTTAATTGTAGTTCCAAGGCAAATAAAAGCGTCACTTATATCTAAGAATAAATCTTTAAAACTCTCCTCATTTTCAAAATCTATCTTCCTAAAAGTTAAAAGTTCATCTGTAGAAGATAACTCATATCTGCTCAGAGCAGTTACTTGATCATTTGAGTTGACTAACTCTTTAGTTAAAAGATTTCCAATTAATCCTGTTGATCCGGCAACCAAGCAATTTCTTGGTGAAGTATTCACTTCCAATATTTATCCTTCAAGAGACGCTTGTATAATTTACCCGTTGGGTGCCTTGGTAATTCCTCTTCAAAATCAATGCTTCTTGGACTTTTTATGGAAGACATGTTCTCTTTACAATAGGCAATCAGCTCAGCTTCCAAAGCTGGACCTGCTTCATTTAAATCCGCAGGTTGAACAACAGCTTTAACCTCCTCTCCCATCTCTTCATTTGGCACACCAAAAACTGCAACATCTGCAACTTTTGGATGCATTACAAGCAAATCTTCAGTCTCTTTCGGATAAATATTTACGCCTCCAGAAATGATCATAAAAGACTTCCTGTCTGTTAGATAAAGAAAACCATCATCATCTAGGTATCCTACATCCCCTAAAGAACTATAACCTTGGTCCGTCATAGCACTTTTAGTTTTTTCTTCATCATTATGGTATTCGAAGGTCGTAGCAGTCTCGCCACCAAAATAAACACCTCCAACTTCACCGATTGGTAACTCTATTCCATCATCATCCAAAATATGTAAAGAGCCAAATAAGGGTCTTCCTACACTACCCTTATGATCAAGCCATTCTTGAGAGTTAATCATAGTAATGCCGTTGTATTCTGTACCGGCATAATACTCATGTAGTATTGGTCCCCACCAATCAATCATTTGTTCTTTTACCGCAACTGGACATGGTGCAGCTGCATGAATTGCTACTTGATGACTAGATAAATCATATTGAGTTCTGATCGAAGGATCGACTTTCAAGAATCTAACAAACATAGTTGGTACCCATTGAGAGTGTGTTACTTGATATTTTTCAATTGACTCAAGTGCTGTCTCTTCATCAAATTTTTCTAGAATTATTGAAGTGCCGCCAGCAGCTAAAAAGCCGGTATTAAAATTTAAAGGTGCAGCGTGATAAAGAGGAGCTGGCGATAAATATATACTCTCTTCTCCGGCACCGTAAAGTAAAAGAACTCTTGCCAAGCCAGGATCCTCGTCTTCAACTTCGTAAGGCAAAGGTGTTAAGGGTAATTCGCGTTTGACCCCTTTTGGCTTACCAGTAGTCCCTGAAGAATATAGCATTGAACCGCCTTGGCATTCGTCTTCAATTGATTCTTTAGGCATTTCTGCGATTGCACTCTCATAAGATTCATATCCATCTGTTGTACCTTCAAGCATAAACTTATGTACACCATCTAAGACTGGGTTTAGATCATTAGCTGTCTCTTCTAGAAATTTAGAAGTAATTAGAATTTTTGCATCACAGTCTTTGACTATGTATTCAACTTCTGAAGGTTGCAACCTCCAACTTATAGTTGTGTATCTCAAGCCACTTCTCCAGGCAGCAAAGACGATCGGGAAAAACAAAAAATGGTTTTCCAGCATGATTGCTATTGAGTCTCCAGGTTTAAGGCCTAAAGATCGAAATAGTTGTGCCCCTTGATTTGATAGCTCATTTAACTCTCCATGAGTTACTATTTTTTCGCTTCCTGCCATAATTATGGCTGGTTTTTCAGGAAATTTTTTTCCGTTGACTCCTGGATGCATTGCTTCTCCCTTGTTATATACTTAAAAACTTTGTGAATATTGCCATACAATATAAGAATCTGTAAGCGTAAAATAATTAATTAATATGAGTACACAATCTCTAGCATTAATAACTGGTTTTGGTGGAATAAATTCAGCAGGAAGAAGTTCTTCTTACCTGTCTTATAAAAATATGGTATTCAATTCACTATCAAGCAAAGAGCAGCTTGAAGTACTGCAAGATTTAGCTGTTCTTCAAGGAAGAATTGAACCTATAGGTAGATCTTGGGAAACTAATTCTGGTGATTCTATTGATCTTAAAAAATATTTAACTGATAACGCCTCAAATATAAGATCTGATTCAATGGTAAGAGAATTAGACAGAGATTTATATGATAAAGATGGCATTATTCTTGACAAAATTGGTGCTAGTGCCGCAGGACAACTACCTAAAGGTTTTGATCCAGCAAGTTTATATCCTGCAAGACAACATCCTAAAGCTCTACAAATGACTGTATTTGGAATGGGAGATGCGCTGGGTCAGCTTGGGATTGATTGGAAAAATATTCAAGAAAAAATTGCTCCTGATGAAATGGCCGTTTTTAGTGGGGCCGCAATTGGTCAACTTGATAATTTTGGTTTTGGTGGCTTGATGCAATCAAGATTGAAGGGATCTAGATCTAGCTCCAAAAATCTTGCATTGGGTTTAGTGGAGATGTCGGCAGATTTTATAAATGCCTATATTTTAGGTAGCGTTGGAAGAACCGGACATGTAGTTGGAGCTTGTGCAACTTTTTTATATAACTTACAAATGGGGAAAGAAGCTATTGAGTCTGGATCAGCAAGATTTGTAGTTGTGGGTGGTGCTGAAGCTCCGATAACTCCAGAAATAGTTGATGGCTTTTATGCAATGAGTGCCTTATCGGATGACAAAAGGATGATGGAAATGCAAGCTCATCATAATGAAAACTTAAATGAAGGACCAAATCAAGAAAAGGCTTGTAGACCTTTTGGACAAAATGTTGGGATGGTATTAGGGGAGTCAGCGCAATTCATCATTCTCATGGATGATGCGTTAGCAATTGAATTAGGTGCTGAAATATATGGTTGTGTTTCGGCTGTTTCTTCTCATTCAGATGGATTTAAAAGTTCAATCAGTGGTCCGGGAGTTGGTAATTATATAACCATGGCTAAATGTGTGGCGCAGGCAGAAAAAATAATTGGCTTAGGAAAATTAAGAAGTCGAACCTTCGTTCATGCTCATGGAACTGGAACCCCTGCTAATAGAACAACTGAATCCCATATTTTAAATGAGGTTGCCAAAACCTATGGAATCAAATCTCTCCCTGTAACTGGTATTAAATCTTATTTAGGGCACAGTATGGCTCCTGCTTCAGGTGATCAGCTAACAGCCACATTGGGGACTTGGAACAAAGGAATAGTTCCGGGAATACACTCAACAGATTTAGTAGCAGGTGATGTGCATCATGAAAATTTAAATATCCTTTTGGAGAATAAACACGAAGAAAAAGGATTTTTTAGCGCGGCATTTCTAAATGCAAAAGGGTTCGGGGGTAATAATGCTTCGGCATTAATTCTCTCTCCAGAAGAATCGATGGCACTCGTGTTAAAAAAACACTCAACTGCAAAATTAAAAAAATACCAATCTGCTAATGAGGACGTTAAAGCTAATAGCTCTCAACATAACAAGCAATGTTTAAAAGGAAAATATAATATCATTTATAAATTCAACGAAAATGTTCTGCAGGGTGAAGAGGATGTAAAACTAGAAAAGAATAAACTGACACTCAAAGGGTTTAAGCAATCAATAAATTTAAAAAAATAAAGTGGTGAAAAAATGGAAAGAAACTGGAAAGAAGTTAGATCAGAAGTAAAAAGATTTGTAGAAGAAGAAGTCTATCCGGCTGAGTCAATACTTCACAAAGGGGATGATGATTCTAAGTCTAAACTTTCAGAACTTATGCAAAAGGCAAAAGATAATTCTCTATGGGCTTTAGGCCATCCTAAAGATATAGGAGGTGAAGGTATGCCTTTTATGGAATATGTTTACATCAATGAAGTAGTTGGAAGATCTTCTAGTGCTATGGTTGCATTAGGAACTCACTCACTTCAAGACTCTATTATGTTGAGAGAGTTTGCCCCAAAAAAATGGAGAGATGAATATCTAGAACCCTTAGTGCAAGGAGAAATATTTCCAAGTTTCGCAATGACAGAACCAGATATATCTAGTTCAGACCCTACCCAGCTCCAGACTACAGCAACCCTTGACGGAGATGAATGGGTTATTAATGGAACAAAGTGGTTTACTACTGGAGCAGCAAGAGCAGCTTATACAACAGTGATGTGTCGAACTGAGTTAGACGTACCTAGTCACGGAGCCTTTAGTATGATTATTGTTCCAACTGATAATCCTGGTTATAAGATAGTAAGAGAAACTCCAGTTCTTGGAATCAACGGAGGTCATTATGAAGTTAATTATGACAATGTCCGTGTGCCAAAAGAAAATCTTTTAGGGCCTAGGGGACAAGGTTTTTTAATTGCACAGAGAAGACTGGGACCTGGAAGAATCTTTCATTGCATGAGATGGCTTGGCCAGGCACAAAGAGCATTTGATTTAATGTGCGAAAGATTGCATTCAAGAGAAACTTTTGGAACACCATTGGCTGACAAGCAGCTGCTTCAAAAATTTGTTTTTGATAGTGCGTGTGAAATACAAGCGAGTAGGCATCTTACATTAGATGCTGCTAAGAGAATTGATCAAGGAGATGATGCCAGAATTGAAATAGGAATGATAAAAGTTGTCGGGGCTGAAATGGTCCACAATGTAATTGATAGAGCTATACAGGTACATGGCGCAAAAGGCCTTACTGACGACACACCTCTGAGTTTGATGTATAGACATGCCAGAGAAGCAAGAATATACGATGGTCCCGATGAAGTTCATGTTCAATCTGTTGCTAGAAGAATACTTAAGAATTATCAGAATAATGGTGCCGGTTGGGATTTCGGTGAAAGAGATGCAAGCTTAATAGACTAAATGACAGAAGATCTAGGAAATATTCTAAAAGAAAAACTTGCAAATACATCTATAGAGGGAGAGATAGTGAATCTTGAACCTCTAACCGGGGGAGCCTCAAAGGAAATTTGGAAGTTTGAAGTTAATGCAAATGGTAAATCTGATAGATATATTCTGAGGCGAGGTTCAGGAGTTGAAGGACCTTTAGCAATTAAGACTTCCGACGAAGCTAAAATCCAAAAAACGGTAAGGAAACTTGGGGCACAAGTTCCAGAAATAATTGCCGTTTCTTCCTTAGATGAAGAACTAGGAGATGCTTACATCATGAAGTTTGTGGACGGTGAATCAATCGCAAGAAAAATTCTAAGAGATGAAGAATATAAAAACACATTGCCCAAGTTAGCTTTTGAATGTGGGCAATCCATAGCAAAAATTCATCAAGCAGATATAAATGAGTTCCCTTTCCTTCCATCTAAGACTGTATTCGAACAGATAAATGATTTATACCAAACCTATGTTTCATTTAATCAGCCATCTCCTGTATTTGAGTACACACATTTATGGTTAAAAAAACAGAATTTTGGTGAAATAAATGATGCTCTTGTTCATGGAGACTTTAGGCTAGGCAATATCATTGTAGATAAAGATGGATTGAAATCAGTCATTGACTGGGAATTAGCACATATAGGTAACCCTCTTCAGGACCTAGGGTGGATTTGTGGGAACTCTTGGAGATTCGGAAATACGGATAAAGTAGTTGGTGGGTTTGGTGATTTAGCCGACCTCTTAAAGGGCTATAATTCTGTCAGTAATAGTCAAGTGGACGAAAACATGGTCAAAGCTTGGCAAGTATTTGGAACTTTTAGGTGGGGGGTAATATGCCTCATACAAGCATCTGCGCATTTAACGGGCTCTGTAAACTCAGTAGAAAAAGCAGCTATAGGTAGAAGAGTATCTGAAACTGAAATTGATATAGTTGATTTGCTATTTTTGGGAGGAAAGTAATGATTTTTGATAGACCCTCGAGTATAGAGTTACTGAAGGCAGTTAATCACTTCCTAGATAACAAGATTAAAAGTGAAGTACCGGCCCATTTAGCTTTCAAATTGAGGATTGTCGAAAATGTTTTAAATATTGTCATTCGAGAAATAGAACTTGGACAAGAATTATCTGAAGATGTGATAAAAGATCTAAAAGAATTGATTGAGCTTGATACGGCCAATATAGATGACCTTGCTTCTTTAATAAAAGAAGAAAAAATAAATATTGAAGACGAAAGTCTTAAGAACCTTCTGGTAAAACTATCTAAAAATAAAATAGCGGTAGATAACCCAAAATATTCTACTTTCAAGAAATTAGTCGAGTGATTTGAGAGGTTTTTTATCTCTAAAAATCATTAATGGAACCATGAAGTATCTCCAAGTACTATGATATTTTCTTGGAAACCATCTTTGTGACATATCGAGAAGTTTTGCATCCAAACCAATAAAAATTCTGCTTTTATTTTTCTTTACTCCATTCAATATTATTTCAGCAGCTTTACTGGGATGCATTCCTCCTTCTCTAAAAAGATCACCCATTTCCTTTTGAGTTTTGGGAGCATTCCTTGTGAATATAGAATCTCTTGAACCCTCATCACGATTAAAATCTTCTTCATTCATTCTGGCTGTAGCAGCAATATTTGTACCAATGTGACCCGGGTGAACGCAGTGTATCTGTAGATTAGGATTTGTTTCTCTCATTTCAAGAGCAAGGCTTTCTGTAAAACCTCTCACTGCAAATTTAGTTGCGTGATAAACCGTTTGGCCAGGAACGGCCACCATACCAAATATCGAAGATGTATTCACAATTGCGGCTTCAGTATTATTGATCATATGAGGTATGAAGGCTCTTGTACTATTTACCACTCCATTAAAATTAATACCCATAACCCAATCCCAATTATCTTCATCCATATCTTTAAAATGGGAGCCTGTTGTAACACCGGCGTTGTTAAATACTAAGTCTACTTTTCCATGTTGATCTATAACCTTTTTAGGCAAGGCCTCTACTGACTCTTTATCTGAAACATCGAGGATTTGTGAAGAGACAGATACATTATATTTTCGTAACATCTCAACTGTTTCATTCAAGGTCTCTTCGTTAACGTCGCAAACACAAACATCTGCGCCATCCTTTGCTAGCAGTATTGCCAAGTACCTTCCCATGCCTGACCCAGCCCCAGTGATAACTGCAACTTTATCTCTAAATGTTTTCATAATATGTTTTCTCCCCTTCTTTCACCATGGAAGCTTATATTATAGGCTTCTTCAGGATCATTCCTTACGTATTGATCTAGAGCTTTTGCGTCATCGCCAACAAGAATTCTCCATTTCTTTTGTTTTACAGCGTCGAGTATTATTTTGGATGCCTCAGCAGAAGATGTAGGTGCATTCTTCGCAAAAGCTTCCGCATTTTCTTTCATTGCCTCTCTTATTTGGTCAAGAGAAAAGTTATGAACTGGAAGACCCATTTTGATCATATTTTGCTTTGAAGTTTCAATTTCTTCATCTGATCTTTCGATTTCTAGTATTTTTCCAGTATTGATAGCAATGGAAGTTCCAATATGCCCCGGCATAACAACTGAAACGCCAACATGAGGAGCGTTTACTCTAAAATCGTCTATTAAGGCCTCACTAAAACCCTTAACTGCAAACTTGGCTGCCGAATATGAAGTATGTGGAGTACCACCTAAACTGGCCCAAAATCCATTAATACTGCTGGTATTAATTATATGAGCCTCGTCACTTGCAATGATGTAAGGCATAAATGCTCTCGAACAATAATAAACACCATACCAGCATACAGCGAAGCATCTTTCCCATTCTTCACGTGAGCTATGAATAAAACTCCCACCACCGCCAATGCCAGCATTGTTAAAAAGTAAATTTACGTGATCAGTTTGTTGTTGAGTCAGAACTTCGTCTCTAAATCTAATCACATCTTCTTCATTTGAGACATCACAAACATGTTTAGTAATTTTTACATCTGGAAATTGCTTAGTGACCATGTCGAAAGTCTCTTGCATATTTTCCTCAATAATATCGCACATAGATACGTGGCAACCATCATTTGCTAGCTGTAAAACTAGCTCTCGACCCATGCCGGTTCCGCCTCCTGTTACGACAGCAATTTTATTTTTAAAATCTTCCATGATTTTATTACTTTTCTTCCTCCGTAGATTTCGGAAAATCGCTAAAAGGGAAAGGTTTATCTCCTGTTTGATAGTTTAAATAGTCTAGAATCTGAACCATATAATTTCTAAAACCAATTGATATCTTAGATACATTTTCACTTCGTTTATCGGTAAATAAGACGAATAAAAACTGAAGAAATACAATAATCCAAAGAACAGTCATAGCAACATAATAGACAAACGAGAATGCAACCATGAATAAGAGCCTTAACCATTTTCCTTGCTTGAGAAAATTATCTTTCCACTCTTCGCTATCTATGAATTCTTCGTTTCCTACATCAATTATCTTTTCTTCTTCTGTATCTGCCATTTTCTTAATTTATAAATTCAACATCTTTTAGTATGTCTTTACCCAAGACATTCTGAATTGACCCATCCAGATTACTACCTTTATAGATGATTTTGTAAAGAGAATCCACTATAGGCATCTCTACTTTATGTTCATCTGAAATATTTTTGACTACTTTCAAAGTTTTTAAGCCTTCAATTGTTTGTCCAATCTTCTCTTTAGCTTCATCAACAGATAACCCCATGCCAATGAATTTACCAAACTGATGATTTCTGCTCAAAGGAGAAGCACAAGTAGTTATTAGGTCACCAACTCCTGAAAGTCCTAAGAAAGTTTGGGGGTTTGCTCCTAAGTCAGTTGCTAAACGACCCATCTCTCCCAAACCTCTTGTCATAATCATACCAATAGTATTTTCTCCGGAGTCTAATCCATCGGCAATACCGCAAGCAATGGCATAAATATTCTTTAATGCTCCACCCATTTCAACTCCATATGGATCTTCGTTCTCATAAACTTTAAAAAAATCAGTAGAAAAATCTGCTATGACACAGTCTCTCAATGATTTATCTTTGCTAGCGATAACGGTTCCTGATAAATGATGAGAAGCTATTTCTTCTGCTAAATTGGGTCCACTTAAAACTCCGATAGGATTACCAGGATAATGTTCTTCTAATATTTTACTCATTAATTTGAACCCCTCTTTCTCTACTCCTTTGGTTGCAGTTATTAAATAAGAGCTTTCTCTTATAAATTTTGTAGAAAGCTGTGATACCTCTCTAAAAGCGTCACTTGGTACACAAAAAATGATAATATCAGATTCAGATATGTCCTCCATAGAAGAAGTAGCGGTAACATTAGAGCCAAGATTTAAATAAGGTAAATATTTCTTGTTAATATTCTTTTGATTTATTTCTTCAGCAACTTTTTTATCGCGCATCCATAAATAAACCAGATTTCCATTTAGTGAAGCTAAATAAGCTAATACAGTCCCCCAGCTGCCTCCGCCAAGGACTGATATCTTTTTTTTATTCATTAATTTTTAACAATTAAAGGTAAGAAGTTACAATTCAAAAAGAATTCTAACAGTTTGTATTTGTTTTATGCTAAAACCGTTATGTAGTAGACATGGAAATTAGAAAATTAAAGTCAGCGAAAGATATAAAAAAATTCTTAGATTCCCGTAAGACAGAATACGTAAAAGTAGCTATCACTGATATAGATGGTGTTCTGCGCGGAAAATACATGCATGTTGATAAGTTTATTAAATCTTCAGAAAAAGGTTTTGGGTTTTGTGACGTTATTTTTGGATGGGATAGTAATGATGAATTGTATGAATTAAGGAATGTATCCGAAGATGAGTTATTTACTGGATGGCATACAGGATTTCCAGATGTAAAAACCAGCATTGTCGTTGAATCTGGAAGGCTTAATCCATTTGAGGAAAATATCCCATTTTTCTTAGCTGAATTATCTGATGAGGAAGTTTGTCCTCGTGGGATATTAAATAAGATTTTGGGTTTAATGGAAAATGAAGGCATAAAATCTAAATCTGCATTTGAATATGAATTCTTTCTTTTTGACGAAACACCTCACTCGGTGAGAGAAAAGAAATTTTCTAATCTCAAAAATTTTACCCCCGGTATGTACGGGTATTCAATTTTGAGAAATTCCGTACATTCTGATCTGTACAATAAACTCCTTAACCTTTGCGCTGAAATGGATTTACCTTTAGAAGGTTTACACACAGAAACCGGGCCCGGTGTTATAGAAGCGGCCATAATGGTTGATCATTCAATCAATGCTGCAGATAAAGCTGTGTTGTTCAAAACTTTCTCAAAAGTTCTATTCCAAAAAAACGATCAGATGGCAAATTTTATGGCCAAGTGGTCTGATAAATATCCGGGACAATCAGGTCATATCCATGCTTCGCTTCAAGATCTAGACGGGCAATCTTTATTTAGCACCAAAGAAGAAGCATTGCCAAAAACTCTTCTTTATTTTGTAGGTGGCTTACAGAAATATATGAGGGAATTTGCAGTTATGATTGCTCCAACTGTTAACTCCTATAAACGACTCTGTCCTGGAGCATGGGCTCCAATAAATATGACTTGGGGAATTGAAAATAGAACAACAGCTTTTAGAGTAATCCAAGGGGATTCTGCGAGTCAAAGAGTAGAAAATAGACTACCAGGTGCAGATTCAAACCCCTATCTTGCATTGGCTGCTACTCTGGGTGCAGGGCTTTTAGGAATTAAAGAGGAGATTGAGCCTTCGGCCGAGACTGTAGGAGGCGCATACGAATTGAAATTAGAAAGAAAGTATCAAGTACCCTCCGACTTAGGAGAAGCTGCAAAGCTTTTTAAAAACTCTGATCCAGCTAAAGACCTTTTTGGAGAAAAATTTGTAAACCATTTTGCCAATTCTAGAATTTGGGAATTTGAAGAATATCAGAAAAGTAAGAGCTTAATTGAATCTTCTTCCATTTCTCTATGGGAGCTAGAAAGATACTTTGAAATAATTTAACTATGAAAACAGGGATAGTATTTCACGAACTTTATTTGTGGCATCACACAGGCAATCATGCTGATTATGTACCTTATGGCTTTCCGGTTGAACCCTTTCATCATTCAGAAAGTCCTGATACGAAAAGAAGAATTAAAAACCTAATGGAGGTTTCTGGGCTTTATGACAGACTATTGCCTATAGTTCCTAGAAAGGCCACCAAAGAAGAAATACTATTCTTTCATACAGAAAATCATTACGAACATATTCGATCATTAAACGATTCGATAAGTGTAAATGCAGGTATCAGTGCTCCGACAGGTATAGGTAGTTTTGATATTGCCCTTCTTTCTACTGGAGGTGTTATAGAAGCCATCGATCGAGTAATTGATGGAGAAGTTGATAATGCCTATGCACTTGTTAGGCCACCTGGACATCATGCAATGCCAAATAAAGCAATGGGATTTTGTCTATTTGGAAATGCAGCTATAGCTGGTAAATATGCTTTACAAAAAAAAGGTCTCAATAAGATAGCTTTTGTTGACTGGGATGTGCACCATGGAAATGGCACTCAAACAGCTTTCTATAAAGATTCAAATGCATTAACTATTTCAATTCACCAAGATAGAAATTTTCCAACGAATTCGGGTTTCATTTCAGAGAATGGTGAAGGAAATGGTTCTGGTTACAACATCAACATACCACTGCCGCCCGGCTCTGGAGTTGGAGCATATGAGGCTGCGTTCGATAGAGTCGTTATACCTGCTCTGGAAGCTTATAAGCCAGATTTAATTATTGTTCCATCAGGTTTTGACGGAGGTGCAGGAGATCCTATAGGTAGGCAGATGATGACTAGTGAAGGATTTAGATCTTTAACTAAAAAATTAATGCTATCAGCCGAAGAAATTTGTAATGGCAAAATTTTAATGACTCACGAAGGTGGATATAGCGCAGCTACAGTTCCTTTCTTGGCGCACGCAGTTATTGAAACACTAGCTCAAGAAGATATGGGTATAAAAGATCCTTTCCAGAATATTATTGGCAATCTAGGGCAGCAAGAACTACAACCCCACCAAGATAAACTCATTTCAGAGGTGGAGAATTTATTAAAGAATATTAAATAACTATGAAAGATATCTTTGATCTAAGTGGAAAAACAGCAATTATAACCGGAGCTTCATCCGGACTAGGTAAACATTTCGCTAAAACACTCGCCTCTGCAGGAGCAAATTTAGTGATTTGCGCTAGGAGAGTTCAAAATTTAGAAAAATTAAAAAAAGAAATAAAGGGTGATGTGCTTGTTCTGCCTTTGGATGTTACTTCAGAAGAAAGTGTTCTGAATTTCTTCTCGGAAGTAAAAAATTCAATTGGGTCACCCGACATATTAATAAATAATGCCGGAACTTCTGATCCAAAGAAATTTAAGGACCTAGACGAAGAGAGTTGGAATTACGTTTTAGAGACTAATTTAAATGGTGCTTATAGGGTAGCAAAGAATTTCACGGACGCGTTATTAGAAGATAAAAAATCTGGAAGCATTGTGAACATCGCTTCGATCCTTGGATTGAGAGTAGGACTTAATCTTACTAGTTATGCAACTGCCAAAGCTGGCTTAATTCAACTTACTAAAAGTATGGCACTAGAATTGGCAAGATCAAATATTAGAGTAAATGCTATTGCACCTGGATATATCTTGACCGAAATCAACGATGACTTCTTTGCAACTGAAGAAGGCCAAAGTTATATAAAAAACATACCCATGAATAGACTGGGTCTTGAATCAGATCTTGATGGTATATTGCTGCTTCTGTCTAGTGATGCTTCTTCTTTCATGACCGGCTCCATAATTCCAGTGGATGGCGGCCATTTAATAAATCCTCTCTAATTTATTTAATAATTTTGATAATCCTTCCTACAGATAAAGGTTTGTTTGGATAGTCTCCGTTAATAAGACGCAATTGATCTTCAGCATTCATATTTATACTGCTTTTCAAAGCTAGAGAGCTATAGGTATCCCCTTTCCTGACCTTATAGGAACTAATTCTTAGAGGTTTAGAATAGGCAATCTCATTTTCATTTAATTTTCTAAAAGAATTTATAATTTTTTTAAATTCCATATCAAATATTGTGAAATCTGATCTTTCGTCTTTTAAATAACCGATAAATTGGTAAACCTGATTTTGTTTAAAAATTACAGCCATCCTTGTAGTCTTTCCCGATTGAAATGCCTTTACAGAATAGCCTTTGAAACCATTGATGTTTAGGTCATCTTCTTCTATGACGTTTTGAGCAAAACGTTTTAAGTATTCTTCTGGTGTTTCCCTGAAATTTAAATCTTCTAATGTCATTTGCAAAATTGCCTCTCCTAAAGGAGAGCTAAAGATCAAAGTATTTGGGGTATTTATGATTTCCCAAGAATTTGAAGATGACATGAATAAGTCTAAAGGGCCGTGATAGAACTTATTACCTCTTCTTATCCCGGATTCTTCAGAGTCTCCAAAGACCATACCGTCAATCTTACTAAGATAATTGTCTTTTCTTTTTTTTGATCCTTGAGGATAGGAACTACTTACATTATTTATCACCTCTTGAAGTCTTTTATCGTTTGAGGGATGGCTTGCAAACACTCCGTGATAGCTTCTTGACTCCTGACCTCTTTGTTCTGCTATTTTTTTTGCGTACATCTCTTGATCCTTTAGAACAGACAACACTTCGTACATGCCTTGTGGGGAATAACCATCTTGAAAAATATATTGTGCTCCTAAATCATCTGCTTCAAGTTCCATATCTCGTCCATAGCCTGATAATAAAGCTCCAGAAGCTAAATTAGCTATATTGCCAGCTGTCCTGCCTGAATTAATTTCGACTGCAGCTGATAAAAGTCCTAACAGTTGAGATTGAGAATATTGTCTTACGCTATGTCTTGCAGTTACATGTCCTATCTCATGACCCAAAACAGCAGCAAGCTCTTCTTCAGAAGAGAGGTAACTCATAAGACCTCTATTGATATATATGTAACCTCCCGGAAGAGCAAAGGCGTTTATATCTGGGCTATCAAGGACTGTAAATCTGTAAAGTAAATTAGGTCTATGACTTTTTAAAGCGAGGGACTCCCCTATAGATTGAACATACTCTTGAAGTTCTTCATCACTATAAATTGGGTACTGTTTTAGTATCTGAGCATTATACTCTCGACCCATTTGGACTTCTTGACTCTCACTAATCATTACGAAATCTTGCTTACCTGTAACAGGATTTACTGAACAGGCCGATAAGATAAGCAATATTAGGATAAGTAGATAAGTTCTCATTCTTGAAGAAGTTGGACAGTTTCTTTTCCAAATTGATCCCACCAATTTTCACCCATTTTAATTATTTTATTTAGGTTGAATTCGCTCCTATCATCTAGTCTTCTATTTACACCATTCAAAGAGGAGTTAACTCTTAGATAGTTTTTACCAATTAGATCACCGGCTAGCTCATGATCTAGACTGCTCTCGACCATCAAACCAAACAGATCATGCATCATCCAACCTATAATGCCCCAATTCTGAGAAGCTTCTCCTTTTAAAGGTCTTTTACTGAGACCTGTTCCGATGCTTAATACTCTTAGTTCTGATTTAGGAAATAATTTCTTTGCTTCTGCATAGCCATGCAAAACAGGATGATTAGCAACTATAGCTCCATCTATCAAATATCGATCTCCAACTTTAGCTGTAGGATAATAGATAGGTGCTGCACTAGTCGCATCCCCTACATCAATTAAAGAAAAGCTTTTATCTTGTTCAACATAAGACTTAAATAAAACTGGAGATCTTGATTGAATGTCATAACTCAAAACTGCTACTGGTTTAACTGCGTCACCTAAGGTAGAGCTACCAAAATAATTTTTAAGAACTCTCCTTTTTCCATGGCTTGAGTACTTAGGTTTTGACTGCAATAAACCGAGTCTTCTGTCCCAAGATGAAGTTCGCATTATTCTTCGAAGATTTGGAGTTCCCCACATACCCTCTAACTCTCTCGAAGAGGATTTCTTGACTGCTAAGGCCAAACAAGAAATTGCCCCTGCAGAGGTACCTACAAAGAAATCAAATTTTTCATGAACTTTTATATCAGTCTCCTTCTCCAATAGCTTTAAAAAAGTTATCGATGCAAGTGTTCTTACACCTCCTCCATCCATGGATAATATGTATTTTTTTTTCATAATTTTATTTAATTATTCTATACAACTTTTAGTGACTTTTGACTGAAGTTAATTAAAATTGAGTCTCCTTTCAGTCTAATTTTGGGAAAATTTATGAAAAAAATAACTTTAATGGTGTTACTTAGTCTCTTTAATTCACTATACATACTTGCTGCAGAGGAAATTGAAGAAGTTGTTGTAACAGGCTCCCAAATAAAGGGTGCAAAAATTACCGGCGCCCTACCGGTTTCAATACTTTCTAATGAGCAACTAGAAGCTTTTGGAATTGATTCAGGAGATGAGCTATTAGACACAATTGCAGAAAATGGAATGAATCAATTTAATGAACAAGAATGGAATGGTGGAGTTAATGCATCCAGAGGAGATGTAGGAGCATTTAATTTAAGATCAGTTGGAGTTGGTGATACTCTTGTTTTGTTAAATGGTAGAAGAGTTATTATGTCTCCCGGTTATCAGACAGAGGCTGTTGGTGGTAGTTTTGTCCCTGTTTCTACAGTTAATTCAAATACAATACCTGTGTATGGAGTAGAGAGAACTGAAGTTCTCAAGGATGGAGCATCTGCAATATACGGTGCCGATGCAGTAGCGGGAGTTGTAAATACGGTATTACAAAACGATTTTGAAGGTTTAACCGTTAGACTGAAAAGTTCAGGTTATGAAACATTTGATGCACAAGATAATCAAGTAAACATTAAGTTTGGCACTAATTTCAATGAAGGTAGATCAAATATAGGAGTATTTGTCGATTTAACTGACAGGGATAATATCAAAGCTTCAGAGGATCCTCGATGGGCTAATTCAGACCTAAGGCATAGACTTCCAAGCGACAACCCCTGGTATAGTAAATTTAGAAACTCTAGCGTGTATTCTGTATACGGCACATGGTTTCAAGGAAGTAATCAATTTATAAATTATCCTATTAGTAATTCAAGGTGTGAAGCAAGTTCAGCTATCGACATAATCGATACAACCAATGGCTGTTTAGTCGATAGAAGCGGTTCTTCTGGAGTCAGGACGAATTTAAATGAATATCGAGATGTTCGAGCCGAATTAGATAGAGTTAATATGTTTGTTTTCCTAAACCACGAATTGAATAATGGAAATGAGGCCTTCTTTGAGTTGGGCTATTATGATTCAGAAACAAATAGAACTTTATATCCGGAAGCTACTTTGGGAGGATCTGCAGGATACAGTGCGACTCAACCAATGATTATTCCTGTAACAAATTATTATGTACCTGATTCTTTAGAAGCAATAGGCACTCCTTTTGCCAAAAGATATCATAGATTTCCAAATACTCGACAAAATATCAATCAAAGAGATACTTATAGATTACTTGCAGGTATGCGAGGTAATTTAAATAATTGGGATTGGGAGGGTGCTATAACAATATCAGAAGCTAATGCTCATGATATTACTTACGGAAGACATTCCATGACATTATTAGATCAAGCATTAGCTGATACAACTTCAGCAGCAATGAATCCTTTTTCAGGTGGAATAAATTCTAATCATGAGAGAGCATTAATTACAGAAGGAGTTCATAGAAAGAATGAAACAACTTTAGATATGTTGGATTTCAAAATATCTAATCCAGATATTTTTGATCTACCAGCCGGTCCAGTTGGTATGGTTATAGGATTCGAATACAGAGAAGAGAGTTTTACAGACGACCGTGATGACAGACTCGATGGAACTATCAAGTATACAACCAATGGCCACACATCAAGTGGTTTAAGGAACAGTAATTTAGATGTCACCTTCCCATATGTATCTGATGTTGTTAATTCTAGCCCGACTCCAGATTCTTATGGTGAAAGAGACGTAACATCTCTTTTTGCAGAATTTCAATTACCTCTAACCTCAAAAATCAATGCTCAATTAGCTGTACGACATGAAGACTTTTCAGATGTTGGTACAACAACAGTAAGTAAATTTGCAGCTGGTTGGCAGATAACAAACTATGCTTTAATTAGAGGCTCCTTTTCTCAAACTTTTAGAGGACCTAACTTAATAACAGTGAATGAATCCCAAGTCGCAAGAAATAATGGAAGAACGGATTGGGTTGGTGCATATGTAAGTGGTGACGGAGATACAGATATTACTGAAGGAACTGGTGATGACGAAAATATTTTATTTGATGTCTACAAATCAACCCAAAGAATAGCTTCAGGTAGTGACAAACTAATTGCTGAAGAGGGTGATAACTGGAATCTAGGTATTGTGATAGAACCTATAGAGAACTTGATTGTAACTTATGACGAATGGTCGATTGAAAAAGAAAATACGATTGGCCTGTTCGGAGAGGAGAATCATACTATTCTAGATTTATTATTGAGATTAAGGGCCGGAACCTCAGGTTGCAACTCAGGTAATCCTAATGTTGTAAGATTTGATCCTGATCCCACTACAGCTTCTTATTTTGAAGCAAAAGGTTTATGTAATGTAGGACAAATTCAAAGGATTGAAGATGTATATGTCAATCTAGACACAAGGAAAATTGAAGGCAAAGATATTGGTTTATATTATGTGACTGAGACAGAGTACGGAGATATCAGTTTCAGATATAACCAATCAAAACTAAAAAAACTTGAACAAACTGCTGGCGGGTCTGCAGCTGAAATTATAGCCGCACAGGCAGCGGGTGAGCTTTCAGGAATACCTGCGGGTGCGATCACTGGCTTCTCAAGTCAACTTGGGTTGAATGGTAACTATGATCGTAAATCTAATATGAGTGTTATTTGGACATATGAAGATTATTACTTAAGTTTATCTCAATTAAGAATAGGAGAATTCTTTGATACAAGACCTGGTTTAAAGGGAGGGGAATACTGGAAAATACCTTCTATGAAAACCGTTAATATTACAGCAGGCTATAATTTCAAATTAAACGGACTTAAATCAAGAGTAAGGTTAGGAATTAAAAACCTTGAAGATGAAAGAGCTCCACTTGCTGACAAAACTTATGGTTACTATTCTGATGCTCATAGAGATTATGGAAGAAACTATTATGTAGATCTTAGAGTGAGCTTTTAATCGATTAGTTCAGTCGTTTTTTAGATAGACAAATTGAATTATATTAAAGATAACTTTGGCTTTTTTCTTGGTGTATTCCTCGCAATAGTAACTATAGCTTTACCTAGTCCTGGTGAACTCTCTGCCCAAGCACAAGCTACAGCGGCACTTTTCTTGCTTATGGGGACTTGGTGGGCAACCGAGGCAGTGCCAGTTGCAGTTACAGCACTTGTTCCTCTCGCTCTATTTCCTATCCTTGGAATTACAGATATACAAAATGCTGCTGACCCATATGCTAACAAAACTATATATCTTTTTTTTGGTGGTTTTCTAATTGCAACTGCAATACAAAAATGGGACTTACACAAAAGGATAGCCTTATTTGTTCTTGAAAATGCAGGCTCCAATGGAGCTTCACTAATATTGGGATTCATGCTTACAGCGGCATTGATAAGCATGTGGGTGATGAATACTGCGACTACCATTATGTTGTTACCTATTGGTCTAGCGGTTGTAACGGTCGTAAAAACTACAGTAAATAGCCTCTCCGAAACTGAAGTAGAGTCATTCCAATTAGCATTACTTTTGGGCATAGCTTATGGAGCCACTATCGGAGGCATGTCTACTCTTATAGGCACTGGACCAAACGGAATGTTGGCAGCATTTATGGCAGATAATTATGATTTGGATATTAGTTTCGTCGATTGGATGAAAGTGGGAGTGCCTTTAAGTGCTGTGATGCTTCCTTGTTGTTGGTTGATTCTTACAAAAATTATCTTCAAAGTTAATTTTGAAACTTCTAGTGAAACAAAAGAGTTACTCTCCTCAATGAAAAGTGAGCTAGGAGAACTAAAAGGGCCAGAATTAAAGGTTTTAATAGTTTTTGTGCTAACGGCTTTAGCTTGGATGTTTAGAACTGTTTTAGATAACTTTTCTTTTCTTAGTGGATTGTCTGATGCCGGGATAGCAATGATTTCTTCACTAGTTCTTTTTCTCTTACCAAGTGGAAATAAGGAAAAGAAAAGCGCTCTTTTAGAATGGAAAGACGCTCAAGAGAACGTACCCTGGGGTCTTCTTGTTTTGTTTGGCGGCGGATTAAGTCTAGCAAATGCCGTTCAATCTACTGGTCTTGCTGTTTGGATAGGCAATCTAATCCCTCAAGGAATTAGTCTAGCTTTAATTGTTATATTAGTTGTGGCTCTAATAATATTTTTAACGGAATTAACTTCGAATATGGCTACGACTGCCACTTTCTTACCGGTTGTTGCTGCCTTAGCAATTCAATCAAATTTTGATCCTATACTCGTTACAGCTGCAGTTGCTTTAGCTGCAAGTTGTGCTTTTATGCTACCTGTAGCTACGCCACCAAATGCAATCGTATTTGGATCGGGTTTAATAAGAGTTCCTCAAATGGCTAGGGCAGGATTTTTAGTGAATGTATTAGGAATTATCGTCGTATCTTTTGTGGCCGTCGTATCAGTGCCCTACTTTTTACTCTAATTGCCTTTAGCGAGCGCTCCAGGTCTTCTTGTATCTGCTACTCCAAACATATTTTCTTGTTCAAGAAATATTGCCTGAACACTACCCATGGTTGTTGAAGTCTCAGGTTCATGACCTTTCTGCTTAAGGAGTTCAATCGTATCAGGACTAAAACCTGTTTCTAATTGAAGCTTACTTTCCAATCTTTGATTGATTCTTGGAGCTATTACTGCCTCTGTGAAGCTCATTTCATGATCAATCACATTACTAATTACTTGAGTAATAATATTTGGAATTCTTCCACCGCCAGGTGAGCCTAAAATCATCATCAATTCACCTGTTGGTTTAAAAACCAGAGTAGGTGTTTGAGTGCTTATCATTCTTTTTCCGGGTTCTAATTTATTTGCTTCACTGGTTCCATATTCAGCGTTTTCTTGGCCATAAAAGTGAGAAAAGTTCCTCATTTGATTATTCATAAGAAAACCGCCCTTTTCTATCGTCACTCCTGATCCAAACGAAGAACCTAAGGTATAAGTATTTGATACTGCATTTCCTTTAGAATCAATTATGGAGAAATGTGTTGTATCTGGACTCTCATCATATTTTGTTAAATTTCCTTCAAATATTTGACCATCTGGTGTGCGCGTGTCAAAAATAGTTGTAGATAGGTCTGAAGAATACTGTTTATTTAATAATGTTTTAACTGGTACATCAAAATAGTCAGGGTCACCGTGATATTCAGCTCTGTCAGCATAGGCTCTTTGCATGGCTTCTGAGAGTATATGAATTGTTTCAGCTGAATTATGTCCTGACCTCTTGAGATCAAAATTTTCTATTATATTTAAAGTTTGCAGTAGGACCAGACCGCCACTAGCCGCTGGCGGCATAGAAACTATTCTATATCCTCTATAATCGGTTTCTATGGGTATCCTATATTTAGCTTCATAAGAGGCCATATCCTCTAGAGTTATGAGACCACCATTAGACAGAGATTCTTCAGAAATCCATCTGGCTATCTCGCCCTCATAAAATATTTCGCTTCCTTTTTTGCTAATCATGAATAATGTTTTGGCTAACTTAGGTTGTTTAAACTTACTTTTTACTTGTACAGGATCTTCATTAGAATCATAAAACTTATTTCTAGAAGATCGGTTAGCTAGCATGGATTCTTTTCCCCAATCCAAAACAAAATTTAGATCATAAGTTACTTCGAAACCATCTCTGGCTAGTCTAATAGCTGGCTTTAAAAGATCAGATAGAGGAAGGCTTCCAAAATCTTCATGAGCTTTCAGAAGTCCAGCAACAGATCCTGGTACTGCATTTACGAGATGCCCAAACCTTACTACATTTTCTCCTTCAAGAAATAAATCACTAGTAGAGGATTTAGGTGCTGCAGAACGATAGTCTATAGAAGAAACTTCATCTTTACTTTTGTTATAAATTAAAATGAATCCACCTCCTCCTAGATTTCCTGCCCTTGGCAAGGTCACTGCTAAAGCAAACCCTACAGCCACTGCAGCGTCAACTGCATTTCCACCATTTTTTAAAACTTCGTAGCCTACTTCTGTTGCATGTTTATTCTGGGAGACAACCATAAAATCGGAAGAAATTTCAGGATGAATTCTGCTTTGATAATCTAGTGTTGTCTGTGTTCTTGCTTGAAGATATCCTTGAAAAAAAAGTATCGTTAGTAAAAGATAGAAAAAAAAATTCTTTT
>CABYCU010000003.1 GCA_902517565.1 uncultured SAR86 cluster bacterium
AATTATTGTTCCCAAGGATACGCCTGGTATTTCTCTTAAAAGAATGTTGACGGTCTACGGATCTGATCATGCTCCGAGTGGTCATGCACATTTGATATTTGAAGACGTGAGGGTTCCAAAGGAGAATATGATTCTTGGAGAGGGAAGAGGGTTTGAAATTGCACAAGGTAGATTGGGCCCAGGTAGAATTCATCATTGTATGAAGATCATTGGGGCTGCAGAAGTTGCACTAGAGCTTTTATGTAAGAGAGCGTCCACTCGTAAAGCATTTGGTAAAGCAATTGCAGAATTAGGAGGGAACTATGATGTGATTGCTAAATGTCGTAATGAGATTGAGATGTGCAGATTATTAACTCTTAAAGCTGCTTTTATGATGGACACTTTAGGAAATAAAGAGGCTAAAAGTGAGATTGCTCAACCTAAAGTTGAGGTACCTAGTATGGCTGTTCGAGTTATAGAAAGGGCAATACAGATCCATGGAGGAGCAGGAGTCTCTCAAGATACGCCCCTTGCCAGTTTATATAGCTCGATACGCTATCTAAGAATAGGCGATGGACCTGATGAAGTTCACCTTAGAACGATCGCTAAAGAAGAGCTTAAAAAATATTCTTAAAAAGAAAATAGAGTTCATCTAGACTTAGAAGTCAGATGCAAGGCTTTTTACTGTTACTAAAGGTATTTCTCTAGTCTTTATATTGTATTCTGGATGGTCAACTCCTGCATACATCATCTTGATATCCTTAAAATCCTCTATCATTTGTTTGTCTAAACTAAATTCCAACTTTTCATTAACCAAATCACCATTTTCTTGATTGGCATATACTCTTGGGTTCTCACCAATTTGTATCCAAACCCTATCTAATAAATCTTTGATTTCTAAGTGTTTATGATTTAAATCTACTTTCTTATCTTTAAGAATATCTAACATTCCTATGAGTTCTTTTCGTTTATTTGAACTAGGAGGATCCATAAAAGTTAAAGAAACTTTATTGCCTATATGTATCGATCTGCTCGCGTCATTGTCATTAGAAAATGTCATTTTATAAAATACTAATTAGTGAATTGAAGAAATGGATGAAAAGATTTTATAATTTTTTTTGAAAGAAAACTATGTGTTAATGAAATACAGTTTTAGAATTTTTCTTTGTTATAATCTGACCTTGTAAAGGGGTGGCTTTTTGCCTGAGATTTAAAACCCTTTGAACCTGATCCATACAATAATGGCGGAGGAATTACATGCTAAAAAAGAATTTTTTAATCTTTAGTTTATCTTTCACGACTTTAATTATTCAATCTGAAATGATTAATGAAATAGTTGTGACAGGAGATTGGAGAGAATCAAAGTTAAGTGATGCAGGAGCAAGTCTTGCTTTAATTACAGATGAACAGATTGAGAGGAAGCAACTTAAACATTTTGAGGATGTTACTTATTTAGTTCCAAATCTTAATTTTGCTGCAAGCGATTCTAGGCCAAGGTACTTTCAGATTAGAGGTATAGGTGAACGTTCAGGATATGAGGGCACACCTAACTCTTCAGTTGGTTTTCTTATAGATGATATTGATTTCTCTGGGCAAGGTGGAATTGCGTCTACATACGATATTGAACAAATTGAAATATATAGGGGCCCACAAGGTTCAAGAATGGGTGCCAATGCCTTGGCCGGTATGGTTTATATACAGACTAAGGATCCTGAAGATTTATTTCAACTTAAAGGCGGACTAACATATGGCGACTTTGGAAGAAAAGATATCAAAGCCTTAATCAACATCCCTTTTAGCCAAAGTATTCAGTCTAGATTGATAATCAATAAAGAAGATTTCGATGGTTTTAGGAAAAACCTTTTCTTTAATAGCAAAGACACCTCTAGGAAAGATGAAAGATCTTTGAGATTTAAAACTAAATGGCAAGTTTCTCAGAATTCATTTCTAAATTTAGTTTACTTCAGCAATGATTTTGATGATCCATCTGACATTTGGACTATAGATGGGTCTTTGAATACTCTATCTGACAGACCGGGTATGGACTCTCAAGACTCAGATGCTTTAGGGTTCAAGTTTCGACTCGAAAACTCTTTAACTCAATTTCAAATATTATTTTCGGAAACCGATACTGATGTAATCTTTAGCTACGATGCAGATTGGGGTAATCCTCAATCCCACTATCCTATTGTTTATGATTATTTTTCTGAAACTATAAGGAATCGGGAGACTTCTAGCTTAGAGTTTAGATTTCTTTCCAAACCCCAAAAAACTAAACCTGGTAATGTAGATTGGGTTTTTGGTTATTCACTTTTTGAAATCGATGAATCTAATACAAAGAATGATGATGGAGCTTATGGTGATCCTTCAGATGGCTTTGGTATTTTTAGAAGTGAGTCTATTTTTATGAGCGATTACTCTTCTGAGAGTAAATCTTTATTCGGCAATTTAGATTATTTATTTACTGAAAATATTAAATTTTCGATAGGTGTGAGATGGGAAGATTGGAAGGCTGATTACCTCGACTCAAAGCAAGAAGACTTTAATCCTTCCGATGACATGAATGGAGGTAAGATCTCTTTAACTAATAAAATGAGTGATGATCTGACCGTCTATTTCAGTGCCGCAAGAGGTTATAAGCAAGGCGGCTTTAATTTGGGAACTGGACTCAATAATTCTAACTTTTCTAGTTCTATTATCTATGCACCTGAGTATTTAACAAATTATGAATTAGGTCTTAATAGATATTTCGCTTCATCAAATACCTATATTGACTTTGTTTTCTTTTACTCCGATAGGCAAGACCAACAAGTTTTTTCTTCCACTCAAGTAGACCCTCAAGATCCAAATACTTTTCTGTATCTTACGCAAAATGCTGCAGAAGGAGTTAACTATGGAGCCGAATTTAGTTTGAATTCACAATTATCTGACTCGTTAGGTTTATTCTTGAATATTGGCTTCTTAGAAACAGAAATCCAAAATTATGCTTCTAGACCGGACTTGGAGGGTAGAGAGCAAGCCCATGCCCCAAGTAATAGTTTTTCTGCTGGCGTCAGTTGGGAATTAAATAAAAATATAGAATTACTTGTTGATATAACAGGTAAAAGTGATTTTTATTATTCAGATTCTCACGATAATCAATCCGATGACTATGTACTAACTAATCTTAATTTAATCTATAAAAAAGATAATCTTAATTTTAATCTTTGGTTAAGGAATGTATTTGACGAGTATTACTCTTTAAGGGGGTTCTATTTTGGTAATGAACCTCCTAATTTTGAAGATACTTTATACGAAAGACATGGAGATCCCAGACATTCTGGATTCTCTATTTCATATGATTTCTAATAAGAAAAGATGGAATTAGTTGCAGTTTCTCTGGCAATTATCTATTTATTATTGGCCGTTAAGCAAAATATTCTTTGCTGGCCTGCGGCTATTATGAGCTCATCCATTTATTTTTTTATAATGTATTCTGCAGGTTTATATATGGAAGCATACCTGCAAATATTTTATGTACTAATGGGCTTTTATGGATGGTCGCAATGGAAGTCAAACGAGGCTAGTTTAATTGTTCGAACTTGGACTAAGAGAAATCACTTATTTGCCTTCTTGTTTATTATTATACTGACTTTAGTTTCCGGATACACCTTACAGACTTATTCAGACGCTGCACTTCCTTTCATAGATGCATTTACAACTTGGGGCGCTATTGTTGCAACATACATGGTCGCAAAAAAATTGATAGAAAACTGGATTTACTGGTTTTTAATAGACTCCATTTCAATATTTTTATTTCTATCTAGAGATCTATTTTTTACTGCCGTATTATTTCTGGGTTATTTGGTGATTATTTATTTTGGATATAAATCTTGGAAAGAGATACTAGTGGAACAAAAAAAAGAGACTACTGCTTAAAACAGTAGTCTCTTTTTACATAACCTATTTTAAATAACTAAATCAGCTGTCATAACTTTATTCCAGGCCGATATAAAGTCAGAAGTAAACTTCTCTTTAGCATCTGAGCTGGCATAAACTTCCGCTATGGCTCTTAATTGAGAATTTGAGCCTAGGACTAAATCTGACCTTGAGGCAGTTCTGACTTTTTCTCCAGATACCCTATCTGTAGCCTCATAGGAATTTCCAGTGCCATTTGGTTTCCATTGGACAGACATATCTAATAGGGTTTCAAAGAAATCATTAGAAAGCTCATTAGGATTTTCAGTAAAGACTCCTAACCCATCATTGCTAATACCTAATGATCTCATTCCACCAAGCAGAACAGTCATTTCAGGAGCAGTTAGACCTAAAAGTTGAGCCTTATCTAAAAGCATTTCTTCTGAGGGTATATTCGTCCCAGACTTGTGATAATTTCTAAAGGCATCGGATATTGGTTCAAGAACTGCAAAAGATTCCGCATCTGTTTGATCCTCTGAAGCATCACCTCTACCGGGTATGAAAGGGACATTTGATCCACATGCTTTTTCAATACCTACATTACCGGCAAGAATTATTACATCTGCAAGAGAAGCTCCACTATCATTGGAAATACCTTCAAGAATACCCAGGACTTTTGCAAGTTGTTCTGGTTTATTAGCCTCCCAGTCTTTTTGAGGAGAAAGTCTAATTCTTGATCCATTAGCGCCTCCTCTCATATCCGAGCCTCTGTACGTAGAAGCACTAGCCCAAGCCGTTTCAACCATTTCTTGTATAGTTAGCCCACTCTCAGATATTTTAGCTTTTACAGAATCTACATCATAATCTGAATTTCCTTCGGGTACAGGATCTTGCCAGATTAGTTCCTCTTCAGGAACTTCAGGTCCCAAGTATCTTGCTTTTGGCCCCATGTCTCTATGAAGTAATTTGAACCATGCTCTAGCAAATGCATCGGCAAATTCTTCAGGATTTTCATGAAAACGTTTTGAAATATCTTTATAGATAGGATCTTCACGAAGTGCTATATCCGCAGTTGTCATCATAGTCGGAACTTTTTTTGATGAATCTTCTGCATCAGGCGCCATGTCTTCCTCCTTTTGATCGATCGCATGCCAAACAATAGCTCCAGCTGGAGTTGTTACTTGTTCCCATTCGTATCCAAAGAGTAAATCAAAATAGCCGTTATCCCATTGAGTAGGATTAGACGTCCAAGCACCTTCAAAACCACTAGTTATGGTATCGCTTCCTTTCCCGGAGCCATAAGAACTTGTCCAACCAAATCCCATTTCTTCTACAGATGCACCTTCAGGTTCTATCCCAACATTATCATCAGGACCTGCCCCATGTCCTTTTCCAAATGTATGTCCGCCAGCAACAAGCGCAACAGTTTCCTCATCATTCATTGCCATTCGACCAAAAGTCTCTCTTATATCTCTTCCACTCGCAATAGGATCAGGATCTCCATCCGGACCTTGAGGGTTAACATAGATTAAACCCATTTGAACAGCACCCAGAGGATTAGCCAGATCTCTTTCACCGGTGTAACGTTCATTAGTAAGCCATTCTGTCTCTAAGCCCCAGTTAATATCTTCTTCAGGAGCCCATATGTCTGGCCTTCCGCCACCGAAACCAAATGTTCGACCACCCATAGATTCTATCGCAACATTACCTGCTAGGATTAATAAGTCTGCCCAGCTAATATTTTTTCCATACTTTTGTTTTACTGGCCATAAAAGCCTTCTTGCTTTGTCTAAATTTCCATTATCAGGCCAACTATTTAACGGAGCAAAACGTTGAGCACCTGTACCGCCGCCTCCGCGCCCATCACCAATTCTATATGTGCCAGCAGCGTGCCAAGTCATGCGAACAAAGAAACCACCATAATGTCCATAATCTGCTGGCCACCACTCTTGAGAATCAGTCATTAGATCAGTAAGATCTTTCTTGAGAGCTTCATAATCTAATTTCTTAAATGCGTCAGCGTAATCAAAATCTTCATCCATAGGATCAGATTTCTTATCATGCTGATGTAATAAACTTAAGTTTAGCTGATTCGGCCACCAGTCTTTGTTTGATGTACCGGCATCATTGTTGCTCGCAAGAGAACCATGAATAACGGGACATTGATTGTCATCTATATTGCTCATTAATTTGCCCTTATTAATTAATATTTTTCGGAAGCGCGCAGTTGTAAATTAATCGTTTATTTACTTACGTTAGTATATAAAGTGGCTTAAGAATTTTCAATGTATAACAAAATGATTTTTTTTATAGGTTGAATGAGAATTGCGAATTAATATGAGAGAATAACCTCTTAACGGAGTAAATTATGGCAAAAGCATTATACCCAGGCACATTTGATCCAATAACTTTGGGTCACATAGACATAATAGAAAGAGCACTGCACCTTTTTGATGAGGTCACCATAGCGATTGCAACAAGCGCTTCAAAAAAACCAATCTTTACTCTTGAAGAAAGAATTGAACATGTAGAAAAAATATTTGCAGGCAATACAAATGTAAAGGCTATAGGCTTTACTGGCCTTGTAGTAGACCTAGCTAAAGAACAAGAATCTAATATCTTGATTAGAGGTTTAAGGGCAGTTTCAGATTTTGAATATGAATTCCAGCTGGCTAATATGAATAGGGCTATGTCACCGGATTTAGAAAGTATATTCCTTACACCCAAAGCAAAGTTCTCCTTCCTATCATCTACTTTAGTTAGAGAGATAGCTTCTATGGGAGGAAAGATAGATTCTTTCGTTGATCCTATAGTTAAAGAGGCTTTAAGAAAAAGATTTAAAGACTAACTTGGCATGTTGGACAATAAGCACTTGCTCTTTGCCCTATTCTTAAACCCTTAATAGTAGAATCGCAGATATAGCACTCCTCTCCTTCTCTTCCATAAACCATGAGACTTTGTTTGAAATAACCTGGCTGATTATTCCCGCTAACAAAATCACGTAAAGTAGTTCCTCCTTGCTCTATAGACTTTCTAAGTAATCTAACTATTTCTTGCGCTAGTAAGTCATATTTTTTTCTTGTTACTCTGCCTGCTTTGTAAGATGGCCTAATCCCGGCTGCAAATAAAGCTTCGCTTGCATAAATATTACCTACACCCACTACGATTTTAGAATTCATTATAAAGTTTTTAATGGGCATTTTTCTTTTTCTAGATTGTTTAAATAAGTGTTCGCCGCTAAAACTATTACCAAGAGGCTCTGGACCTAAGTCTTTTAGTAAAAAGTGAAACTCGGGATTATCAGTCCATAAAAAACATCCAAACCTTCTTGGGTCGCAGTATCTCAGAGTAGTGTCATCCTCAAAGCAAATGTCTATGTGATCATGTTTTTTTAGATCTCTATTTTCCGCAATCCTTAAACTTCCTGACATCCCAAGATGAATAATTAAATTTTCGTTACGACTTTCTAATAGTAAATATTTACCTCTTCTGGTGATATTAGAGAAGCTATTATTTAGTAATTTACTTTTGATAAGTTTTGTTGGAACAGCCCACCTTAATGATGCTTCTCTAACAATGAATGAAGTGATCTTTTTATTTAGAATATAAGACTCTATCCCTCTTAAGGTGGTCTCTACTTCAGGTAATTCTGGCACTTCAATTTAGTGATCTTAAATTGTGAATACTGTTGTGGGAAATCTCATATATCTATTTTAAGTCCATAAATAATATATATAAAGTATGATTACTGAAACACAAGAGGCTAAATTTTTTTATAAGAAAACAATATGCAATCAACCAAACACTTATTACATCCAGATCTGCAAGTCATGGCAGAAGACAGAATAATTTCGGAAATTAACGATGAGCAACTCTCAATAATAAGAAAAACTTTAGATGATTTGAGGCCGCCATTGACTGACACCAAATCATTTAATGTTACAAGAAAAGAGATTTTTGCTTCACAAGAAAATGGTCCAGAAGTTCGTTGTCTTGTTTATACTCCTGAGAAGAAACAAGATATTTCTGGTTCTGGATACCTTCATATACATGGGGGTGGGTATATCTTAGGGTCACCTGAAGGTTCGGACCAACAAAATGTTTTCTTGGCCTCTAAATTAGGCATAGTAATAATTTCCGTTGATTATCGGCTTGCTCCTGAGTTTCCAATTCCAGCTCCTTTAGATGATTGTTATGCTGCGCTAGCATGGTTTCATGAAAACTCAGAAGAATTAGGTGTAGACAGATCTCGTATTGGTATTGGAGGAGAGAGTGCCGGAGGAGGTCTTGCTGCCGCTTTAGCAATCAAAGCAAGGGATGCAGGAAAATATGGAATTTGCTGGCAATCTCTCACTTATCCTATGTTGGATGACAGAACAGGCACCACTGAGAATCCTGGTGATCCTTTGGTCGGTGAATTTGTATGGACTAGAGAATTCAATCAATACGCATGGAATTGTTATCTTGCTAATGCAGAAAAAGTAGCTCCTCAAGTGCCTGGTAGATTAGAGGTATTTGAAGATTTACCTCCCACTTGGATGTTTACTGCTTCTCTAGACCTCTTCAGAGATGAAAATATTTATTATGCTAAGAAGCTAATGAGCGCAGGAGTGCCGTGCGACTTAATTGTTTATCCAGGTGCATGTCATGCATTCCAAAGAGTAGAGTCATCTGAGTTGGCAAAACGCTATAGAGAAGATTTTACTATCTCGCTAAAAAGAGGATTGAGCGGAAAAACAAGTTAAAAAGACTTTAAAGAAGCGAAGATTTTATAGGGAATAAATTGAAAAAGTTTTCGTTTTATTAATCCATCTGATTACTGATATTAATCAAGTCATCTGGGTTTAAAGAGCCTACCGATGCTTTAAGTCTCAACATAGAAATAATATATTCATACCTCGAACTAGCATAGTCTCTCTGAGCTTGAAAAAGTCTCTTTTGTGCGTCTAGTAAATCCACAGTATTTCTTGTTCCAACTTCATAACCTACTTGAGTAGCTTCTAAAGCTGATTCTGCAGAAGCAAGAGCTTGTTTTCTGGCAGTTACGTTTGCTACTTGTGTTTGAACACCAAAGTGACTCGATCTTACATCTTTAACAGTAGATCTTTCAGTATAGATAGCTTGCTCTTTAGATCTGTCGTAATTGGCATAAGCTTGCCTTCTTGCTGAGCTTATGGCTCCTCCAGCAAATAAAGGAAGACTAAACTGGATAGAATATTGTCTGGTATCTTGTTCCACTCCAAACAATGGATTTTGGATGAAACCACCAAATTTACCTTGCTTAGAAGTACTTTGTGAAATTCTTCCTACAAGGTCTACTTGTGGCAAATGATTAGAAGCAGATCCTCTGGCAGCAGCTTGAGCTGCATCTCTCTGAAGCTTTGCAGATTTGAGTTGATAGTTATTTTTTAACCCTAAAGATACCCAACTTTCTCTGTCGAGAGGGTCGGGTAGGGAGACTTTGAAGTCTTCTGTTAATGGTGACAGGAGTTTTATATCTCTTCCTACAATAGAAGTCAGAGTCTCTTGAGCAGAATCAAGTTGTGATTCGCGAGCAATTCTAGATACTACAGTTAGATCAAAAGCAGCCTGCGTTTCTTGTACTTCAGTAATGGCCGCAAGACCAACATCAAATCTTTTTCTTGCTAGATCTTTTTGTCTACCAATAGCTTTTTCTTCGGCTCTGGCAGCATTTAAGCTGTCTATCGAGTTGAGTACATTAAAATAAGCAGAAGCAACTCTGATCATCGTATCTTGTTGTTGATATGCAAATTCTGCCGCAGCAGACTCTGATAAAGCTGTACCTCTTTCAAATTGAAACCATTTGTCTAGTCTGAAGATAGGCTGACTCAAGTTAGCTAGGTAAGCATTCGAGTTGTATTGATCTATAAGTTGTTCTTCTACTCTATATTCATTCCAGTTCGTGCTGCCTGAAATGCTTAGTGTTGGCAATAGTCCTGCAATCCCTTGAGCCTTATTTTCCTTACCAGCTCTATAGGTAGCTTCAGCTGCTCTTAGCAGAGGATCATTCTTGAGAGCCAGTTCATATACTTCTGAAAGGTTTTCTGTTTTTATCAATCCACTGATCGATATGAGTATTAAGTACAAAAATAGGGAAGGTTTATTTATAAAGCGCATATTATTTGATATAAGGTGTATTAGTCTACTATAACACCTCTTTGATTCGCAACAAAATTAATTCTTAGCCTATAATGGTACTTAAACAAAAGGAGAAAAAATGACAATACAAGTTGGAGACACTTTACCTTCAATCAATTTAATGACGATGACTGCTGAAGGACCAAAACCGGTTTCTATTCCTGACCTTTCTTCTGGAAAGAAAATTGTTCTATTTGCTGTTCCCGGAGCCTTTACTCCCACTTGTCATATTCAACACCTTCCCGGCTTCTTGGAAAAGAATAAAGAAATCAGAGATATGGATGTCGATTTGATTGCATGTATTGCCGTCAATGATCCTTTTGTGATGAATGCTTGGGGCAAAGATAGAAATGTCGGTGAAGATGTAATGATGCTATCTGATGGAAATGGAGAATTTACTGCTGCTATAGGTTTAGAAATGGATGGCAGTGGTTTTGGTTTGGGTACGAGGTCTCTAAGGTATTCAATGATCATAGATGACGGAGTAGTTTCATCTCTGAATGTGGAAACTGGTCCAGGTCTTGATGTGAGCTCAGCTGAGACAATACTAGAACAATTATAAAAAATGACAAAGCCCATTTATGACATAGGCCAAATTTGCGAGCTAGATAAATGGGAAACTTTTATTGACGGACAGCCGTTTGATACTTTTAAAAGACTTCGAAATGAAGCTCCCATATATTGGCACGAAGAAAGCTTAGATTTTGAACCTGGTTTCTGGGCCATTACTAAACACGAGGACATAATAAAAGTTTCTAAGGATCCCATGACTTTCTCTTCTGCTGTTGGAGGTCATTTAATGACTATGGGAGATCCTGCTGTAGTGGATCCTTCGGCAATAGCAGCAATTATCGGCAATATGATCGGTATGGATCCTCCTGATCATCAGATTTATAGAAAAATGGTAGCTCCCAGCTTCACACCGAAAGCTATAAGAAGTTTAGAAATTGATATGAGGGCTAAGATCCAAGAGCTTCTTGATAATATTGAGGGCAAAAGCGAATTTAATTTTGTTACAGAAATTTCTGAGCAGTTACCTCTATGGGTACTTTGCGAAATGATGGGAATTCCTGAATCTGAGAGGCCCAAAATAAGAGATTTAGTAAATAAACTTACTGATGCATCAGCGCAGCAAGACCCAAATAACGCTTTTCAAATATGGGTCAACTATATGGAACTCTTCAAGATGGGAAGGGATATGATTGAAGAAAGAAGGAAAAATCCTTCTGATGACCTTATGAGTATTGTGGCAAATACTAAAGTTGAAGGTGCACAACTTCCACCAGAGTTATTAGATGGTTTCTTTTTATTGATGGTTATTGCTGGCAATGAGACTACTAGGAACACTCTCACTGGTGGCCTAATGGCATTAACTGAAAATCCAGAAGAAAGAGATAAGCTTTTAAAAGATCCTTCTTTGATTTCAAATGCTACTGATGAAATGCTTAGATGGGTAACATCAGTCATATATTTTAGAAGAACAGCCACTAAAGATACAAATATTAGAGGCCAAGATATTAAGGCTGGAGATAAGGTTGTTATGTGGTACGGTTCAGCCAATAGAGATGAAGATGTATTTACTGATGGGCATAAGTTTAGGGTTGATAGAGACAATGCTAAGAAGCACCTTGCTTTCGGTGCAGGAGAACACCTATGCTTAGGAAATAGATTGGGCCATATGCAGATAAGGATATTATTTGAAGAGCTTTTGGCTCGCTATCCCAATATTCACTCAGTTGCTGAGCCGACAAGAATTCCTTCAAACTTTTTGGCAGGGATATCGGAGTTGAAGGTTAGCTTATAGATATGATTTCTAAAGGAGACGACTTTCCTATTCATCAACTACCATCCCCAGTTGCAGAAGTTGGCTCTGAGAGAAACTTTTACGATCGCTACTTCTTTAATGGTTATAACGAAGACGGAAGTATATTCTTTGGAGCAGCATTTTGTGTTTATCCTAATTTGAATGTAAAAGATGCAAGTTTCATACTAGTTTTAGATGGTATCCAACATAACTTCAGATATTCTGGTGTGCTTAATCACGAGAGAATGGAAACAGGTGTAGGTTCTTTTAAGATTGAAATAGTTCAACCGCTTAAGAAAATCAGAATAAAAGTTGAGGATAAAGAAAAAGATATTTCTGTTGATATTTCTTTTAACGGACGTTTCGAGCCCATGGAAGAACCAAGGATGGTGTTAAAAAATGGTCCTAGAATCTACATGGATTCTACTCGTATGACGCAACATGGAACATGGATAGGAAATATTTCATTCAAGGATCTAACCATAGATCTTTCGGATCGAAGTTATATGGGTACTAGAGATAGATCATGGGGTGTCAGGCCCGTGGGTGCTCAAGACACTCAGATTGTCCCCCCATTAAAATTACCTCAATTCTATTGGTTATGGGCTCCGGCTAATTTTATTGACCAATCTTCTCATCTCTATTTTGTAGATGATGAAGTTGGCTATGCTACTCATAGCCATTGTGTGAAACAAACAAATGATCAGAGTTTCAAGTTATATGATTTAACAAAAGAAATTGAATATAAAAAGGGCTCAAGACGAATAAGCAAAGCAAAATTTTCTGCTTCCAAAGACGACGGAACAAAAGTAATTTGGTCCTTAACACCTAAATATCATATTTATATGTGTGGGTTGGGCTATATGCATCCGGAGTGGGGCCATGGTCAGTTTCATGGAGAAAATCAATCTCTTTATGATTATTACGATTTAGCAGAAGACCCTCATGACCCTCCTTTTCTCCACATACAGGCTATCTGTGATTTTGAAATGAATGAAGAGGGCCTTAGTAAAAAAGGAATAGGTGCCTTAGAGCAACTTCTTATAGGCCCGCATCTTACTAGCGGTTTTGAAGGGTTGTTAGACGGATAGCTAAATGTCTGAAGAACTTTCCTCTTTGTTTCTTTCTTACTATTCAGACTTATCAAATAATGAGTTTTCACAAGTAAATTTAGAAAGAATTTTTGGAGGCGCAAGCAGAGAAACTTATCGAGTAAAGATTAAGGATAGTTCTGATAACGAAGAGAGCTTAATCCTAAGACTTTCTCAAGATAGTTCTTTAATCGAAACAGAGCAAAAAACTGAATACTTGGCTTATTCAGCTTTTCAAAAATCAAGGGTTCCCGTACCAATTTTAATCGATATGTCAGAGGATGATTCTCAGCTAGGAGCACCTTTTATGTTGATGGAAGAACTAGAGGGAGAGGCGGCCAGTCCCTTTACTCCAAATGTATACTCTCCTTATGAAGAAGACATAGGTAATCAGTTCTGGTCAATTTTAGGACAGATAGCTAAAAAAGAAATAGATTCTAATATTTTTGAAGACTTTTCTAAGGGTTCAAAGAAACCATTTTGGGAATGTGAATTGGATAAATGGGTCAAAGTAATACATGAAGACTCTATAGGAGTGGAGCCCATATTGGAGTCGGGTATAAGACATTTATATCGAAATCCACCTATTGAGAATAAAAGGGTGAGTATGGTGCATGGAGATTACAGAAGCGGTAACTTTTTATACTCAAAAAATAAGATAACAGGAATTTTAGATTGGGAGATGGCACATTTAGGAGATCCTTTAGAAGATCTAGGTTGGGCTTTATCACCAATCTGGAGTTGGCAAGATAAAGAGCGTCCTGCATATCTGCTTATGAGAGAAGAGGCTATCAAATTATGGGAAAAAACTAGTGAGATTAAAATTGATAGAAACGATCTTAAATGGTGGGAGTTATTTGCTGCAGTTAAAGGAATGGCGATATGGATCTCTGCGGGGAATGAATTTAAGTCAGGAAAGAATATCGATCCTATAAATTTATTTTCTGCCTGGATACCTGGAGACATACATTTAGAGGTTATCTTAGACATTTTAGAAAGTAATATATGAAACCCGATATAAATATAGCTCTTCTCAACGCCGCTCAAGAAATTATCAATAGGTTTAGCCCGCTTATTGATGATGAGTATGAGAGGTCTCGTTTGGGTTCTTGGGGAGCTCTTATATTGATCTCTGCAATGAAATTTAACGAAGCAGGGTCAGCTCTGCAAAAAGAAAATTTAGAAATAATAGATTGGCTTCTGGCTAGCTCTAGATTGGACGAAAAAGACGTTAATCCGTATAGAACAATAGAGGATACCTGTAAAAGTTTAGAAGAGTTAGACCAAGACAATCAAGCATTGAGAGTGCTTTTGAACAAGGAGGTAGAGCACCTTGAAAAAAAAGGTGATGGTATTTTATTAAAGAGTGTTTTTTCTTTGTTTAGATCGATGCATCAAAGAAGAAAGGTGAGCGAACTTATAGGTCTATTGCAGCAAGCAGAAAGTTAGCTAGTCCACTGAACAAAAGATATAAATCCGTAAGCCCCTAAAAACATGGGTGCTAAATAAATCGTTGGCAAAATTATCTCTTTTACTTTCTTGGCAGTTTTTTCTATTTTTTTCATTATTTATAGTGATAGGTTAGTTATACAAATAATGATATCATTTTAAATTATGAATGTATATAAATATAATGAATATTATGTGAAAAGCCCTAGAAATAGCTATTTCTTAGCTTGGAAAATTGTAAATTCAACTATACCAATACCGTTTTCTCCCCTAACTGAATACAATAAATAGTTTCTTCCGTTTTCAGAATAGATAGCAGGATCTCTTAATTGATTAGCTGGAATATTAATCGCACTTTCTACAGACTTGTATAATGGTAGTGTAGCTCCTTCCCACTCTTTTTCAGGCCTTAGAACCTCTATTGGCTTCGAAGTCTTCCATGAAGTTAACGGTAATGTAAGATCAATTGTTGTAAGCAATATGCGTTCAGGTTTATCACCCTTTTTGGTGTAAAAAATAAGGAGTTCATCTTCATGCACCATCACTGCACTATGCCTAGTATCTTCATCCATGACTTGATTTACAATCGTAAAATCTTCCAGATCTCCAGAATTCTTGTAGATAACACCAGGCATCGAAATACCATACTCATAACCTTTATATGAAAATTTTCTAAAATAAGGCCATCCAACAATTTTTTTTCTAGCTAAAAAATTTATGCCATCATTTGATACAGCTACCCTTGTTTTTTGAAGGCCAAATTCGTCTAGCCCATGATAATACATGACTATTCTTTGATTAATTTCATCTACATGAGCATCTGGAGAAGCAATATGAGGATAGGTTAGATCGGCAATTTTTTTGGGTATGTGTTCAATATGGTCTATGTGGGCATCTCTTTCCCCAAGGCTATTTAGGTCAAAATCGTCAGGGATATCAGGCTTTTTAGTTAAAAAATGGGAGTTCTTAAGTTGTAGTGTGCCACCAGCGTGTATTTTCCAGGGACCGTCAAGGTCTTCTGAATAAGCGAGTTTAATTCTATCTCCCTTGTGATCTGCAAAGTATAGATAGTATTTCCCTAGTGGATTTTTAATCCAATCCGGAGTTTTAATTAGAGATGGACCATTGATATTAGATCCAATTTCCTCTTTAAGAAAAGGAGGTATTATTGGTTCATCAATAAAACGGTTTATTTCTATCTTCAAATCAGTCTTTTCTGCACTGCAACTTAATAGTAACCCCAAAATTATCGATGTGAAATAATTCCTCATACTAAAAGTTTATTTAATTTCAAATCCCGCACTTCCTATAGCACGGGTTATAATACGCTAAAACTAAATGGCTAGAGAATATACTGCAAAGTCAATTGAAGTCCTCTCAGGGCTTGATCCGGTCAAAAAAAGGCCAGGTATGTATACGGAAACATCAAGGCCAAATCACTTAGCTCTCGAAGTAATTGATAATAGCATTGATGAAGCCCTTGGAGGTTTCGCATCCAAGATAGATGTGTGTTTGCTTAAGGATGGTTCTTTAAGTGTTGAGGATGATGGCAGAGGTATGCCAGTCGACATACACCCTGATGAAGGAGTACCAGCAGTTGAATTGATATTTACTAGACTGCACGCCGGAGCAAAATTCTCTAACGAAGATTACAAATTCTCCGGTGGCTTACACGGCGTTGGAGTCTCGGTTGTAAATGCATTATCACTTCATTTGGAAGCTGAGATTAAAAGAGATGGAAAGAAGTATGCTATTAGGTTTGAAGAAAGTGAGAAGAAGACAGATCTAAAACCCATTGATACCGTAGGACAAAAGAATACGGGTACTAAGGTAACTTTTTTAGCTGATCCACAGTATTTCGATAACGCGAAAATATCCGTATCTCAACTTACTGCCGCATTAAAAGCTAAGGCAGTACTCTCCCCAGGTTTAAAGATATCTTTCTCTGACGAAAATACCGGCAACTCTGAGACTTGGTGTTTTGTTGAAGGGTTGGCATCTTATCTTGCCGCATCAAACGTTGGAGGTGAAGTTGTTCCTTCAGATCCTTTTGAAGGAGAGTATCTTTCTGAAGATGGTGGATTGACCTGGGCCCTGCAATGGGTGCAAGGAATTGCTGATCCTATATCTGAGAGTTACGTAAACCTTATACCAACATCTCAAGGTGGTACACATGTAAATGGAACAAGGTCAGGACTCACTGAGGCTTTAAAAGAGTTTTGTGATTTTAGGAGTTTAATCCCCAGAGGCGTCAAATTAACTGCAGATGATATCTGGCTGAACTGCAGTTCAATAATTTCTGCTAAAGTGAAAGATCCCCAGTTCACTGGTCAGACGAAAGAAAGATTATCATCAAAAGAATTTACAAATATATCGTCACAAATCATTAAAGACTCCTTTAGCCTCTGGCTTAATCAGCACACTGAAGAAGGAGAGACAATTGCAGAAATCTGCATTGCTAATGCTCAGGCAAGGCAAAAGAGTAATAAAAAAGTTGATAGAAAGAAAATTATTTCTGGACCGGCACTGCCAGGCAAGCTAACAGACTGCACCAATGATGATCCAGAAAAAGGGGAACTTTTTTTGGTTGAAGGGGAATCAGCTGGAGGTTCAGCAAAGAGAGCTAGAGACAGGACTTTCCAAGCAATCCTTCCTCTTAAAGGAAAGATTATGAATACTTGGGAGGTAGATGTTAGTGAAGTTTTGGCTTCTCAAGAAGTAAATAATATTGCTATTGCGTTAGGTGTAGAACCAGGCAGTAATGATTTAGATGGATTACGGTATGGAAAAGTTTGTATATTGGCAGATGCTGATTCAGATGGATTGCACATTGCTACTTTGTTGTGCGCTCTTTTCTTAAAACATTTCAGGCCTCTTGTTGAAGCTGGAAGGGTTTACGTTTCAATGCCACCCCTATATAGAATAGATCAAGGTAAGGACGTCCATTATGCTTTAGATGATGACGAAAAAGATAAGCTAGTCAATGAACTTCAAAAGAAAAATAAGAGAACAAAAATAGAAGTGCAAAGGTTTAAAGGCCTCGGAGAAATGAATGCATCACAACTCAGAGAAACAACTATGCTTCCTGGGGCAAGAAGATTAGTCCAGCTTACAGTTAAAAATGGAGATAAATCTTCTCAAATGGTTGATATGCTCCTTTCTAAGAAAAGATCTCAAGATAGAAAAGAATGGTTAGAAGATAAGGGAAATTTAGCAAATGTCTGAAAAACTTGAACAACTGTCCCTAAGTCAATTTAGTGAGAAGGCTTATCTTGACTATTCTATGTACGTTATTCTCGATCGTGCCTTGCCTCATATTGGAGATGGTTTAAAACCAGTACAAAGACGGATAATTTATGCGATGTCGGAACTAGGCTTAAGCTCTGCAGCAAAGTATAAAAAAAGTGCTAGAACAGTTGGAGATGTTATCGGAAAGTTCCATCCTCATGGTGATACTGCCGCTTACGAGGCAATGGTCTTGCTGTCTCAAGCTTTTTCAACGAGATATCCGCTTATAGATGGACAAGGGAACTGGGGCTCAATAGATGATCCCAAGTCTTTTGCCGCAATGAGATACACAGAATGTCGTCTTTCACCTTATGCAAAGAGTCTTCTTGAAGAGCTTGGTCAAGGGACAGTTGACTGGGCTAATAATTTTGACGGAACTCTCCTAGAACCTTCTGTACTACCTGCTAGATTACCAAATCTGCTATTAAACGGTGCAACAGGAATCGCTGTAGGGATGGCAACGGATATACCCCCTCATAATTTGAATGAAGTTGTCACAGCTTGTATTAAGATTCTAGATGAACCCAAAGTTACTGTTGATGAAATATATGAAATTATTCCTGGACCAGATTTTCCTACCAAAGCAGAAATAATATCCCCTCAAGAAGATCTTAAAGAAATCTATCGTTCAGGAAGAGGCTCGGTGAGGATGAGATCAACCTATGAGATAGAAAAAGGCGAGATTGTTATTACTGCCTTACCACATCAAACTTCTAGTTCAAAAATTTTAGAACAAATTGCCCTTCAAATGGATGGTAAGAAACTTCCTATGATAGTTGACTTAAGAGATGAGAGTGATGAGGAGAATCCAACCCGATTAGTTCTTGTTCCTAAATCTAACAGAGTGGACAAAGACGCCGTAATGAATCACTTATTTGCGACTACAGATCTTCAGAAAAATTATAGAGTTAATATGAATCTAATCGGTCTTAACGGGAAGCCTCAAACTCGTGATATAAAGCTTGTTCTAAAGGAGTGGTTGACCTTTAGATCCCAGACCGTCACGAGAAGATTGCAGCATAGATTAGATTGGGTATTAGATCGACTCCATATCTTAGAAGGACTTCTTGTAATTTATCTCAACATAGACGAAGTGATAAGCATTATTAGAAATGAAGATGATCCAAAGAAGGTACTGCAAAAGAAATTTAAATTAAGTGTGATTCAAGTAGATGCTATTCTAGAAATACGACTAAGACAGTTAGCCAAGCTTGAAGAAATTAAAATTACAGAAGAACAGGGTAGTCTCGATTCAGAAAGAAAAGATTTAGAAAAAGTTTTAGGCTCAAAAACACGCCTTAAGACACTCATTAAAAATGAGCTTAAAGCCGATATAGATATATATGGTGATAAGAGGAATAGCCCAATTGTATCCAGAGAAGAGGCAACCGCCTTCGATGAAACTGAATTGATTTCTTCTGATCCTGTTACTGTTGTTCTTTCTGAGAGAGGCTGGATTAGGGCAGCTAAGGGTCATGATATCGATCCTGAATCTCTAAATTATAGAGAAGGTGATAGTTATTTTTCATCTGCACCTTCAAGAAATAATCAAAATGCAGTCTTCTTTGATTCAAAAGGAAAGGCATATACCTTACCCTGTCATTCTTTACCTTCAGCAAGAGGACAAGGAGAGCCTTTAACTGGAAGATTAAATGCTGAATCTGGTGAAACATTTATGGGAGTAGTTTCAGGAGTAATTGAAACGAGGATTATTTTAGCTTCTTCATCCGGTTATGGCTTTATAGCCGATCTTGGAAATTTGCAGTCCAAAAATAAATCTGGAAAGGCTGCTATCAAAGTCCAAGAAAATGCAAAAGTCCTCATACCAAGAGTTATTCAAGATGAAAATGATCTACTGGCAGCAATAACCAATCAAGGAAGGATGCTTGTTTTTCCTCATACAGAGTTACCTCAGTTAGCGCGAGGAAAAGGGAACAAGATAATTGGAATACCCAAGGCAAATTTTGAATCTGGCGATGAATTCTTACAAGAGATTGCAGTTATAGGTCAAGGAAGAGAGTTAAAATTAATTAGTGGTAAAAGGCACTTCACCATCAAGCTTAAGGATCTCGAAAACTTCTTGGGTAATAGAGGAAGGAGAGGTAATTTCTTGCCTAAAGGATTCAGAAAGGTTGATAAAGTGGAAGTAGTATCGCCAGAAAATTTATAGTCTTATATTTTTATTTATCATTAGAAAAATGCAACGGAGAGACAAATGAAAGATAAATTCCCTTATCAAGGAAATGAAGTATTAATTACTCAAGAAATGTGTGATCTAAATGAGCATATGAATGTACTTTATTATGCACAAATTTTTGAAGAAGAATTTCCTTTTTATTCTTCGTTAGGCTTTTCATCCAATTACTTTGAGCAAGGTTTTTCTTTCTTTACTTTAGAAATGAATATTAGGTATTTAAAAGAAATGAGAAAAGGGGAGGTAGCTTTACCTGGTTTTAGATATTTTGCCGTAAAACCCAAATTGATACACTATGGAGGAGTGATCTTCAATGAAGCTGGAGATGCTTGTGCAATATCCGAGAATGTTTTGATTCATGTAGATATGAATACAAGAAAATCATGTGAAATGAATGACGAGACTATTAAGCATCTAAATGAAATGTTGCAGGATCATGCATCAACCGGTGATATAGATTTTGAGCTTAGATTAAAAATTTAAATTGCTAATAATTCTTTCTGAATATTTTCATCAAGCAGCTCTAACACATCAGGACTTTTAAGATTTTCTTCCAATTGCTCTAATTTCGAAGCACCTAGAATTACAGTAGAAACATTTTTATTCAATAAGCACCAAGCAATAGCTAGTGTAGACATGCTGACATTCAATTTTTCTGCAATAGGAGCCAAAGAAGTGACTCTTTCCATTCTCTCTTGACCTCGATCAGATTCAACCATGCTCTTCTTTAGCCATTCATAACCCGATAAAGATGCCCTAGAGCCTTCAGGAATTCCATTTAGATATTTCCCTGTCAAAGCTCCAGAAGCTAAAGGAGACCAAATTGTTGTTCCCAATCCATATTTTTCATATAGAGGCCCGTATTCTTTCTCAAATCTATTCCTATCAAGAAGATTGTACTGAGGCTGCTCCATGGAAGGTGGGGTTAGATGATTTGAGTGAGCAAACTCGTATGCTTCAGATATTTCTTCTGCACTCCATTCCGAAGTACCCCAATAAAGAACTTTCCCCTGCATCACTAGATTATGCATAGCCCATACAGTTTCACTGATAGGAGTATCCGGATCGGCTCGGTGACAAAAATATAGATCTAAATAGTCTACTTGCAATCTTTCCATGGCTTGATGACATGCTTCTGTTATGTGTTTCCGGCTCAATCCTATCTGAGTAGGCAGAGGGTTCTCTTTTGATCCAAAAAATACTTTGGAAGATACACAATAGGAATCTCTTGGTTTGTTGAGCGCTTTAAGGGCCTTGCCCATAACTATCTCAGACTCTCCTCTCTCGTAACCTTCGGCGTTATCAAAAAAATTTATACCTTCATCCAAGCAAGTTCCAAACATCTTTTCAGCTAAATTTGTATCCACTTGTTTATTAAACGTTACCCAAGACCCAAACGATAACTCTGAAACTTTTAATCCTGATCTACCTAAATTTCTATACTTCATATTATTCCCCCAATAATATTCTTTTTAATATCTTAATTCCTTCCTCGATCTCGTCATTAGAGATGTTCAATGCAGGAGCTAGTCTTAAACAATTTGTACCGGCAGAGACCATAATTAAACCTTCCTCGTAAGCTAGGTTAATTACATCATTTGCATTTCTGTCTATTAGATCACAGCCAATCCATAATCCTGACGATCTAATGGCAGAGAAAACTTTACTCACCTCAAATTCTGAAAGTAGATTCAAGAACACAGATTCTTTCTCCTTTACTCCATCAAGAAACTTTTGATCACTAACTATGTCTATTACTTCATTAGCAACAGCACAAGCCATGGGGTTGCCACCAAAAGTAGAACCATGTGTTCCGGGTTGCATACTTTCACCAACCATCTTTGTTGTAAGGGTGGCACCAATAGGAATGCCTCCCCCTAATCCTTTAGCCGAAGTAACTATGTCAGGTTCTATATCATAGTCCATATAGCTATAAAGACTCCCTGTTCTTCCAACTCCACTTTGCACCTCATCAATTATTAATATGGCACCCTTTTTTGAGCTTTCTTTTCTAAGTTCTTTTATAAATTCTTTACTTGCAGCGTAGACACCTGCCTCACCTTGAACAGGTTCAACAATTACAGCTGCAGTCTGATCTGTAATTAGATCCTCTAAACTTGCCAAGTCATTAAAATTTCCATGTCTTATTCCAGGTATTAGCGGTTCAAATCCGTTTCTATGCATATCTGAACTACCAAGTGATATATTCAATAATGATCTTCCATGAAATGAATTTTGGAAAGAAACTATCTCATTTCTTTTTTGACCTTTTGAAGAATGGAATTTTCGAGCTATTTTTATTGCGGCTTCATTAGCTTCCGTTCCAGAATTACTAAAAAATATATTCTCAGCAAAAGTTAGCTCTGTTAATTTCTTAGCTAAATTAATCGCAGGTTCATTAGTTAGATAGTTACTTACATGCCAAAACTTTTTTGACTGTTCAGTTAGAGCATTGATCAAAGCAGGATGAGCGTGCCCCAAAGAATTGACTGCTATACCTCCCCCAAAGTCAATGTATTCTTTATTATCTTTATCCCAAATCCGAGAACCTTCTGCTTTTTCCGGAATGAAGTGCGCAGGAGAATAGTTAGGCAACATGACATCATCATAAATTCCTCTTAATTTATTATTTTTAGTATTTTCTTTCATTCACTGAAGTTTATTAGCCTAGACAATAGTATTATAGATACCCTTTTTATATGGTCAAAATCGAAAACAACACAGAGGATAATACGTATCGTATATTACTTCGACCTAATCAATCTACAGACTGGAAATCCAGCATTATTTTTATTTCGATAATTGCATTTACATGCCTAACAATTGGCATAGGGTTTGCTTTTGCTGGCGCAATGATGATTCTACCATTTGCAGGCTTAGAGGTTATATTTGTGGGTATTTGTGTTTATCTGGTAATGAAGGAAACCTATAAGCAGGAAGTTATAACTCTCACGCAAGAAAAATTAAAAATTGAAAAGGGAGGAGGAAGAATAGATCAAGTATGGGAATACTTTAGGATGTGGTCTTTTGTATCAGTAGAAAGACCTCAACACCCGTGGTATCCCGCGCACATAGTCGTGACCTCCAAAGGAGAGAGAGTACCAATAGGAGATTTTCTTAACGAAGATGAAAAAGAAGAGCTGGTTTCTAATCTAGAAAGAATAATTCAAGAATTAAAATAATTACTTTCTTTGATTAAATCTTTTTCCAACCATTGCAGAAGCTATGTTTATTTTTTGGATGTCTATCGTTCCTCCCGCAATTCCCCATCCCCAAACATCTCTATATTTTCTTTCCATGCCATATTCCTTATTAAATCCATAACCCCCCATAAGCTGCATGGCAGATGCAACGACTTCTCTAGCTGTTTCATTTGAAAAACATTTGCCTACACTAGATTCAAAGATACTGGGAAATCCTTCCTGTGCGTTATGTGCTGCTCTATGTATAAGCAATCTAGAGGCTTCAACTTTCATTGCCATTTCAGCGAGTTTCAGTTGAACCGCCTGGAATTCGACAATTTGTTTACCAAATTGTTCCCTCTCTTGGGCATACTCAATGACGCTCTCAAGAGCACCGGAAGCTTGTCCTAAACACATAATGGCATTTCCGCATCTTTCCAAATCAAAAGCTTCCATGAGTTTTTTAAATCCACCATTGGCTTCAACTATTACATTCTCAAGAGGTACTTCCACATTATCAAAGTAGATATCAGCCGAAGGAATACCATTCCATCCCATTAACTTTTCCTGTTGTCCAAAGCTTACCCCTTCTGCATTTTTCTCAACATATACTGCGCCAATCCCGTTTGCACCCGGTTCATCGGACATTCTGCAATAAACAACATAACCTTCAGAGTGGCCTCCTCCAGAACACCATCTTTTTGTGCCATTCAGTAAAATTTTATTATCTTTTAATTCTGCTTTTGTGGTTAGGTCTGTTAAAGCAGATCCTGCATTTGGCTCAGACATAGAAACTGCAACCACTATATCTCCATTACATACCTGAGGAATAACTTTTAGCTTTAATTCTTCTGAAGCAAAATGCTCAATGGCTTTTACAGGACCTACACAACTTTCAAAAATAGGAAAGGCTACTGCAGAGGAAATTTTTGCAAACTCTTCCATAACCAGCAGAGCATCTAAGTTTGATAAGCCTAATCCTCCGTAATCTTCAGAAACATTAATACCCAAGAATCCCATCTCAGAATATTTTTTTAACCAATCTTTAGAAAGAGGTTCACTTGTATGCTCAATAGAAAGGGCTACATCAACCATCTCTTTTTGTGCAAAGTTTCTTGCTGTTTCTTGAAGTTCTCTTTGTTGTTCAGTAAGTTTAAAGTCCATATTTATCTCCTAGATAATTCGGTCTATTTTCAATTGTTCTATTTCATTTTGGGTATAACCAAGGCGCGAGAGAATTTCAATATTATGTTCACCTAATTCAGGTGATCGAGTTCTTATTTTTCCAGGATTATCTGAAAGCTCAACAGCTGGACCAACTACTGAATATTCCTTATCCATACTAGGGTAATCCATCTTTATAAAAGAACCTTTTTTTAGGATATGTTCTTCATTTAACGTTTCACTTGCTTTAAGGACTTCACCAACTGGTATTCTAGACTTCTCTAGTGCAATTATGGCTTCCTTGGTTGTTCTTTCAGCGCACCATTTAGACATCCTATCGCTAATTAAATTTCCATTTTCACCTCGACTTAAATCATCCTTAAACTTTTCATCTTCGAGCCATTCTTTTTCTCCTATCAAGTCGACCCATCTCTCAAATAATGGTCTGCCAACAGTCTGAACAAGTATCCATCCATCCTTAGTTTGAAAAGTATCTGAAGGTCCAGAAGTTTGTGCTCTGTTCATTGAGGCGACTCTATTAACATTTAATATTTCTTGCTCTATCAAAAGACTATTGGTCGTAGTAAGTGCAGTTTGTAATAGAGATGTCTGTACTCTTTGACCTTTGCCTGTTTTTTGTTTTTCTATATATGCCAATAAAGTTCCAAAGGCAGCAAGAGAAGCACTACAAAAGTCTACATAAGGAGCATAAGCTTTGGTAGGCTGGCCGGGATCTCCAGTCATATCCATAGCTCCGGACATTGCTTGAGCAACTCCATCAAATCCAACTCTTTCTGAATAAGGTCCCGTCGTTCCAAAGGCAGTATTAGAGGTTAGTATTATTCCCGGATTTATTAATTTTAATTCTTCATAATCTAAACCCATGGATTTGAGTGTTTGTTCTGGTAGATTAGCGATAACAATGTCTGAATCTTTTATAAGTTTCCTTACGATCTCCTGCCCCTTTTCTTTAGTTGGGTTTAAGGTTAAACCTAATTTATTTCGATTAAGTTGAAGGAACATTGCTCCCTGTCCATCTTGACTAACTGGCGTTACATACCTATCTTCACTTCCGTTCACTCTTTCGATTCTAATAACTTCAGCACCATAGTCGGCTAATAAAGCACCACAAAAAGGACCTGCTATGTATCTTCCAAAGTCTAAGACCTTAACTCCTTCTAAAATTCCTTTCATTAAAACCTCTTATATCTTTCCAAAAAATTCCAAATTAAATCATTACCCCAATTAGAATTTTCATTCTTAGTATCGCAAATATCATTATTCAGTTTATTTTGAACATTAGTATTACAAAAACCTACGCTTTCTTTTTGTCCAGGCCAAAAATGACCCCCATCTTTAACTTCGCATATTCTTACTTCACTATCATTCTTACAGTTTTGCCTAAATGAGCAACTTACATTTCTCTTTTTTAGGTCCTCAGACTCTAAATTATAAATATTATCTTCACAATTTTGATCATTAGCCCATGAAGAGAAAGTCTTCTCCACAGACTCATAAAAAAATCCATCATAGGATTTTTGTCCATTTGGAGGAGTAGTTCTGTCCTTCTCTCCATATACGATTAATAGAGGCAAAGACACATTATCCTTACAAACAGTTCCAACAGGTATAGAGCTAGAGACTATTGCAGCTGCCGTTAATAAATCAGCATTTTTACAGGCAAATCTATAGACCATAGCGCCACCATTACTCATTCCAATCATATACCTTCTAGAATCATCAGTGCGATAATTTAATGATATTTCCTCTATTACAGATTTTAAAAAACCTAAATCATCATTACATGATGTCCATGCGCAAAAATTAAAATTTTTACATTCTGGTGGTTTAGGATAGTCTAATCTTTCTCTTGAACATTTAAGAGGCTTGCCTTCTAGAGGATCAGCATTACTCACAATATCATTCCAGGAACTTACAAAGCTTTCTTGACCATTAGAATCTGAAGTGAAATACGATCCTTGGGGATATATAACAATAACTTCCTTTTCTTCTGCCATAAGGTTGAGGCCTTTAGTAGTTTCTAGTTCAAACCCACTTGCAGTTCCTGAATAGCCATGAAGACCAATTAAAACAGGAAATTCTCTATAATCTGATTCTAAATAAGAACCTGGTAAAAAAACTAAATATTCTCTTTCAACACCGTCCCAAATTTTCTTGACAGAAAAGTAGTTTTTTTGCTCCTCTTGAGTCGATAGTACTAGAGGTAATATTAAAAGGATAAAAAGAATTTTAAATTTCATAATTCATTTGATGTTCTTAAAGATTATAATCAAGGTATGACAGATCAAGAAATACCTGAAGGCTTTAAAGAGCTTAAAATTCCTCAGGCTCATATTGAAAATATGGGCCCTGGGTTTTATAAAAAAGAAGATGATCAAATTTTTATGATCTTTTTCGCCAAGAAAGAGCACAGTAATTTTTATGAATCAGCTCATGGTGGAGCACTAATGGCTTTAGCTGATTTTTGTATGACTTCCTCTATGATGAAAGACAGAAATAGCTTGGTAACAACTGTTAGTTTTCATACTGAATTTTTAGCACCTGCACCCATAGGAAGTATGTTACTTATTCGCTGTAGACCAACTAAGATTGGAAAATCTTTAGGTTTTTCAGAAGGTGACATTACCGTGGATGGCGAGACAATAATAACCTTTGGAGGAGTTGGAAAAATACTTAAAACATAATGGATAAAAATTACGAAATAATTGTTTATGGAGCTACTGGCTTTACAGGCCAGATATGTTGTAAATATTTAAGAGATAATTACACAGATCTGAATTGGGCTTTGGCTGGTAGAAATAAAGAGAAATTGGAACAGATAAAATCTGAGTTAAATTTAAAATGTGATGTATTTGTCGCTGATGGAGAAGATATTGAAGCTTTAAGATCATTAGCTAGACAGACTAAAGTTGTTCTTTCGACTGCAGGACCTTTTGCAAGATATGGATCTCTTTTGGTCCAAGCTTGTGTTGAGGAAAATGCTCATTACACAGATATAACGGGTGAAAATCATTGGGTAAGAGGCTTAATAGATAAGCATCATGTTGAAGCTGCATCTAAAGGGATTCGGATTATTCCATCTTGCGGTTACGACTCTATACCTTCAGACCTCGGAGCTCTTTTTACTATTTCTCAGTTCAATAAGCCAGTTTCAAGAGTGGATGTATATCATGAAGCACAGGGAGGGGCTTCAGGTGGTACAACTGAAACTATATTTACTATGGATGGCCTCACTAAAGAAATGAGAGATCCTTTTGTTTTAAATCCTGATGAGACAGTATCTGAAGAGCAAAGGCAGAAATCAAAAGATGGTTTCACTATAGAAGAAGTAGATGGAATTGAAGGGTGGTCAGGAATAGGCATGATGGCAGTTGCCAACACAAGAGTTGTAAGAAGATCTGCAGCATTAATGGAACAGAATCAGAAATCATATGGCAGCAATTTTACTTTTGGTGAACACGGTTTATTTTCTTCCAAAAGAAAGGCAAGGTTAGCCTCTTACGCATCAATTCTAGCCTTCATAGTAATAGGAACGCCATTAAAGCATTTAGTGAGACCTTTTCTTCTCAAACCAGGTCAAGGGCCCAGTCAAGCGACACAGGATAAGGGTTGGTTTAGAGCTACTTTTGTAGCTTACTCCGAAGATAATGATAGAAAGATATGTTCTATTTATGGATCTGGAGACCCCGGATATAAGTCTACAGCGAAGCTTGTTTGTGAATCTGCTTTAGCTCTTGCTAGGTCAAATGACTTACCTGGAGGTAACGAATATGGTGGGGTCTTAACATCTGCAGTTGGTTTAGGCCATGTATTGATAGAGAGATTGAAGAAAGCTGAGGTTGAATTTACAGTTTTGAGTTAAATTTTAAAAGTTTTAAGTTTTTTCTTTACAAGCCTATTCTTTAAATAAGCAGTTTGTATTACCCCTTCACTAAAAGGGGCCCAGGCCTCTCCTTGAATTAAAGGACTTAGATAATTTTTACATGCAGTAGTAATGCCAAATCCATCCTCTGAGATAAAGTTTTTTGGCATCTTCTTTTCTACATTAGCCACTTTTGATAACTCAACTTTACCTATTTTCCATGAGTAAGGTTTAGACTTTTCTCTCACTATAATTGGCATGATTGCGTTTTCACCTGAAGATGCAAATTCTACCGCAGCTTTCCCTACAGCATATGCTTGATCCAAGTCCACTTGAGAGGAGAGATGTCTTGCTGATCGTTGTAAGTAGTCAGAAACTGCCCAATGATATTTGAATCCTAATTTCTTATTGACCATTGCAGCAACTTGAGGAGCAACGCCTCCTAGTTGCCTATGTCCAAAAGAATCTACTGTTCCAGCATCAGCTAGAAAAGTCCCATTTTTATATTTTGTTCCTTCAGAGACTACAATCACGCAATAATCTTCTTTTCTAACAACATCTCTCACTTTCTTTAAGAATTTGTTCTCATTAAAAGGCACTTCAGGTAATAAAATAATATGTGGAGCTGAATTATCTTTAGATTTAGCAAGACCTGATGAGGCTGCTAACCATCCAGCATGTCTTCCCATAACTTCAAGTATGAATACTTTAGTAGAGCTTTTAGACATACTTTTAACATCCAAAGCAGCTTCTCTTGTTGAAGTGGCAATATATTTTGCAACAGACCCAAAACCAGGGCAGTTATCAGTAAACGGCAAATCATTATCAATAGTTTTAGGAATGCCTATGCAAGTAACAGGGAATCCTGCCTCTCTAGTATATTGGGCTATCTTATTGGAAGTATCTTGCGAATCGCCACCACCATTATAAAAGAAGTACCCTATATCATGGGCTTTAAAGACTTCTATCAGTCTTTCGTACTCTCTTTTATTTTTTTTAGAATCTTTGAGTTTATGTCGACAAGACCCAAAAGTTCCTCCAGGAGTATGCATTAATTTTTTGATCTCCTTCTGATTCTCATTATTAGTATCTATAAGATCTTCGTTGAGTATTCCTATAATCCCATTTTTACCTGCATAAACTTTATTAATACTTTTAGACTTTCTGGCAGTTTCTATTACTGCACACGCAGTGGCATTTATAACGGAAGTAACACCTCCTGATTGAGCATAGATAGCATTCTTGGCTTTCATCGATTGAATAATACTTTAAAACAAATCTATCTTGTAATCATTCTTGAAAGTTATAATAAATTTATGTCTAAAGACAGAGTACATATACTTGGAATTTGCGGAACTTTTATGGGAGGACTTGCCTTATTGGGTAAAGAAGAGGGTCTAGAGATTTCCGGATGCGACGCGAATATTTATCCCCCGATGTCAGATCATTTACGTGACTTAGGAATTGAAATTATAGAGGGCTATGATGCCTCCAAACTACCAGATGCAGACTATTATGTAATAGGAAATTCAATTTCAAGAGGCAATCCTGCTCTAGAATACTTACTATCTAAGAAAGCCAATATCATTTCTGGACCGGAATGGTTATATAACTCTGTTTTAAAAAATAAGAATGTTATTGCTGTTTCTGGAACCCATGGGAAAACTACTACTACCGCAATGATAGCTTGGATCTTTGAGGATCAAGGTCTAGATGTCGGTTATTTAATAGCTGGAAAACCAAAAGATTTCGAAAAATCTGCAAGGAAGGGAGAAGAAGATATTTTTGTGATTGAGGCTGATGAATACGATACTGCTTTTTTTGATAAAAGGTCAAAGTTTATTCACTATAAGCCTGATACTTTAATAATCAATAATATAGAGTTTGATCATGGAGATATTTTTCCTGATATAACTTATATTCACAGAGAATTTCATCATTTAGTAAGAAGCTTAAAAGAAGAAGCACAAATTATTTTTCCTACTGACGACTTAAATATCTCAAAAGTCTTAAACATGGGTTGTTGGAGTAAATTAATAAGTTATGGAATAAATATACAACACGATAATTCAATTGAATTAAATAACGATGCTAAAAAAACTACATACAGGATCAATAAGCAAGAAGGTCAGATAGATTGGGAAATGTTTGGTGAGCATAATGCAAGAAACGCTATGGCAGCAGCCTTAGCTGTATATCAATATGGTATTCCTTTAAAAGATGCCTTAGCTTCTTTGGAGAAGTTTAGAGGAGTTGCAAGAAGACAAGACTTTCTCTTGAATACAGAAAGATTAATTTTAATAGAAGATTTTGCACATCATCCAACTGCTATAAAAAGCACTCTAGAAGGTTTACGAAATAATTATCCTGATCGCCGTATAATGGTCGCGATTGAATTAAGATCCAACACAATGAAATCAGGTTTTCACGACGAAAAACTTATGGATGCGAGTTCAGAAGCAGATCTGATCTTTTGGAAAAGTGAAGATTTTGAACAGGCAAATGGATTGGTGGAGAAGAATCCTTCTTGCTCAAGTCACATTTCTGATGTTGATGCCTTTGTAGAAAATTTTGATTCTATATCAACTGAAGGGGATATCTTGATTGTCATGTCAAATGGAAATTTTGATGACCTGTCTAAAAAATTAATAAGGAAAATTCAATATGACTAAAGACATGACATCTCCCTTATTTCCTTTATCTATTAATGTTTTACCTGGCGCTTTGTTACCTTTACAAATATTTGAACCAAGGTACATAGATATGGTTACCCAATGCTTAGGTAACTCAGAAGGATTTTGCATTGTATTGACCAAAGAAGGAGAGTATTTAGATCATAGTGAGTTTCCTGCACATCATGATATTGCAACATATGTAGAGATTGTCGATTTTAACCAACTTGACAATGGTCTCTTAGGCATAACCGTTCAAGGTAAATATAAGATCAAGATTGAAGACATTTGGAAGCAGACTGACGAATTGCTTCTAGGTCGCATACAAAAAATAAGCGAACAAGACGACAATCTTTCTGAAGACCCAGGATACTCTGATCTATGGAACATGGTTCAAGAAATAACTAATCATCCTGAAATACAGAAACTTAATCTTGATTTGGATCTAAAGAGCTCTAGGAGTGTATGTTATATTTTAGCTAGCGTATTACCTCTAAGGCCCCAAGAAAAACAGACAATATTAGAGCTTGAAAATAACCAAGATAAGTTAGATTACTTGAAATCAGTAATTAAGAGATTAGGAGGTTAGTTAGCCTTGCCTCCAGTTGCCGTGAAAACCATATGGAATTCTATGCGGCAGCATAGCTTTAGCTAGAGGGCCGCTTGAAACATTTTCTGCATCGAAAATCATGAGGTCTGAACGATTCTCTTTGCCTAGATAAGCCAAAGCCAGTAAATACCCGACACCTTCCCCTGAATCATTACTTTTAGGTATAAATATAGGCTCACCAACAGCATCAAATTCCGAAAGCGTGAAGCTATCTTTCCGACCTGTATCAAAATCATAATTAGAAATAGTATTGAAGCTTACACCTTTGGGTGATTTTCCATTATTCGAAGCATAGTAACCATGTCTATGTTTAGACATAGATCTTCTTTCATCTAACCTTGGAAATTCAGCTATGCTATCGTCTAGATATTGTTTTCTTATAGAACCGCTATTTGAAGCCAAATCTATTTCCCATCTATTTAATCTCGCTTCTCCTTTCTTAAGATCAGGTCTAGACCCATCGAGGTGTGGGAACATTGGAGCTTCTTCAAATTGCATCATATCAGCAATTATCTTGCCTTCACTTTCATAAGCGTTCATTGGATGAAAAACAAAACATGGATCATCTTCTATCCATCTTATCTCCTGGCTGGAACCATCTCTTGGCATTATACCTATTTGGCTGGGGCGATTAATGTCCCAGGCTATTGGTGACTTTCCTTGTGCGACAAGATTGAAATCTATAATAAGAGGAAATATTGGAAAAATTATATGCTTGGTTGTAACTATGAAGTCATGCATCATGCTTGAGTAGGGAGTTTCAAACTCTCTATAAGTAGTCATTATGCCATCGCGGTTTATTACAAAGTAACTTAATTTATTAACTCCAAAACCGTAACTGAAACCTATCATTTCACCTGAAATAGGATCTATTTTAGGATGTGCTGTCATAGCAGAATCTAATTTTTTCTTATAGTTCCAAGCTCCTTTTGATTCTAATGTGAAAGGATCAAGTTCAAATGGTTTGTGTCCTTCTTCAAGTGCCAAAAGCTTTCCAGAATGGAAGACAATATTTGTATTTGCTGTTCCATCTTCCCCTTCAAAATCATACTCAGGATCGGAATCCATAGGATTAAGTGCGTTAATTAATGATCTTCCAGCTTTTCTTTCTTGCTGCCATTTAGAGGTTTGAGCCCATCTATTTAAATAAGAAACTTTGCCGTTTTCAAAGTGAAATGCGTGTATCATTCCATCTCCAGCGAACCAGTGATAATCACCTCCCATTGGAGGGAATTGAGGATCAGGACCATTTCTATAGTAGCTTCCGAAAAGATCTCTCGGAACTTCTCCTTCGATGATTAGATCTTGTATGTCACACTCCATTCTTAGAGGGGCATAATTACCTCTAAGATTCGGATGATTCGGATATATTTCTGTCATGATTTTTTAAATTTTTTACTAAAATATCTTATAAATAGTAATAAAACAATTATTCCTATCCAAAACCACAGAGACTCTAAGGGATTGTTACTTTCTAAAACGACAGTCTGACCTGCATAATAACCAGGAATTGTATAAATTAAGGCCCATAAAAAACAAGAAAAGATCTCTATTAAAAAGAATCTCTTTTTATCCATGTTCAATGACCCTGCTGTGATAGGGAGTAATGGTCTAATTGGGCCAATAAACTTACCAGTAAAAAGTCCAATCATTCCATAGCTTTTGAAGAAGTTTTGACCTTCTTTCAGAAATTCAGGATGCCTTTTAAAAGGCCACATTTTGTTTAGAGAATTTCTAAAACTAAAGCCTATAAAAAAACTTATGACATCTGCAAGAAGACTAGAAAAATAGGCTAGAAATACTACTTCAGTCGCGCTTAAAGAGGTTGCGGCTAGTCCAGATATTACTGCTAACAACACCACTCCAGGAATGATAATTCCTATTAAAGCAAATGATTCTATAAATGAAGCACCGATAATGCCCAATGCTACCCATTGCGGATTTTTCTCTAACCAAACTATTATTTCATTAAATTCAAACATCTTAGTTCTTTGAAAGCTTAGATACTTAGGTAGAATATTCAACAATGTCTAAGAGTAAAGAAATAAATACATATATGGATAAGCTAGGATCAGAAGCTAAAGAGGCTTCTAAGATTCTCTCACAATCTTCACTGGACCAAAAGAATGAGGCTCTAAGATGCATCTCAGATCAAATAGAACAAAATAGAGTTGAGATCTTAAAGGAGAATAAGAGGGATCTAGATTTAGCAAAAGAAAAACAAATTGGAACAGCTTTAATTGATCGACTTGAGCTTAATGAAGATAGGATAAATTCTATGATATCGGGTCTCAAGGTAGTTTCTGATTTACCTGATCCTGTGGGCGAAATAATAGACTTAGATCCTACACCTTCTGGAATAGAAGTTAGTAAAATGAGGGTCCCCCTGGGTGTTGTAGGAATAATCTATGAGTCTAGGCCGAATGTTACTGCTGATGCAGCAGCTTTATGTTTAAAGTCAGGTAATGCATGTTTGTTGCGAGGTGGGTCGGAAGCTATATTGTCAAATAAAATAATATGGAATTGCCTTCAAGGAGGACTTGAGAAATCTGGACTACCCAGAGGGTGTGTTCAGCTTATAGAGACTATAGATAGGGAAGCCGTAAAGGCTCTGTTGCATTTGGATGAGTACTTGGACGTAATAATACCTCGCGGCGGTAAAGGTCTGGTTAAGTTAATCTCTGAAGAATCAAGAGTTCCTGTTATAAAACATCTAGATGGCATTTGTCATGTTTACATAGATAAAAACGCAGACCTAAATAAGGCTGAAGATATTGCTTTTAATGCTAAGACGTATAGATATGGTATTTGTGGTGCCATGGAAACACTCTTAGTTCATAGTGATGTAGCATCTTCTATTTTGCCTAGTTTATATCAAAAATTTTCATCGGAAGGTGTCGAGATACGTGGATGTGGAAAGACAAAAACCTTTATTGATGTGGCTGAGGCTACTGAAGAAGATTGGTCAACTGAGTATCTTGCACCTATTCTATCAATCAGAATAGTAGATAAGTTAGAAGAAGCAGTTAATCACATACAACAATATGGTTCTAGTCATACTGATTCCATAGTTTCGGAACATCAAGATTCTGTTGACTTCTTTTTTAAAAATGTAGATTCAAGTTCTGTTATGCATAATCTCCCTACTTGTTGGGCAGATGGATTTGAGTATGGATTAGGTGCAGAAGTCGGAATTTCAACAGACAAGATTCATGCTAGAGGCCCTGTTGGCCTGGAAGGGCTAACTTCTCAAAAGTTTATCGTTAAAGGGAATTCACATTTAAGAGGAGTTTAAAATAGCCAAAAAGAAATTGATTGGTATCTTTGGAGGAACCTTTGACCCAATCCACAATGGACACACGTCGGTCATTAAAAATTTTCTAGATATAGTTAACTTTGATGAACTTATAGTAATACCAAATGGTAATCCACCTCATAAAGAAAAGAGGACAAATGCAGAAGATAAACTTGAGATGACTGAGCTTGCTCTAGAACACATCAAGAATTTGAAAATAGATAATAGAGAGATAAAAAAAGATACTTCCTCTTATGCATATTCAACATTGCAAGAGCTACAGAAAGAAAATTCTACAGACACTTTAGTTTGGATCATGGGTACAGACTCTTTCATGAATATTGAGAGTTGGTATTGTTATGAAGAATTCATAAATTCAGTCAATTTCCTAGTCCTGGAGAGACCTGGACATTCAATCCGGCAAGAATCAGTTGCTGGAACCTTGCTCAAATCAAGAAAAATTAGTAGTTTTAAAGAATTCTCTGACAATAAGGGTAAAATTTTTCTACTAAAGATTAATCCTATAAAAATTACTTCAACGCATATCAGAACAATGATCTCGAAAGATCAAGACGTTACTTCCTTGTTACATCCATCGGTTTATAAATATATAAAGCTTAATAAGCTATACAAGAATATACATGGTTAAGAATTTAAAAAATAAAATTATCAATACTTTAGAAGATATAAAAGCAGTAGATCCTGTAGCAATCAATGTACGTAAAATAAGTTCTCTTGCTGACTTTATGGTTATTGCTTCGGGAACTTCAAAAAGACACATAACAGCAATTAGTGAACATATTGTAGAGGGACTAAGAGAAGATAATATTTCAGGAATTAAGATTGAAGGTCAAGCAGGGGATGATTGGCTATTAGTTGATGCAGGTGACGTGATTATCCATCTCATGTCCTCAGAAGCTAGAGAATTTTATGATTTAGAAAGTTTATGGGACCCTGAACTTTAGTGAAGATTAACTTTATTTCTATTGAATCGAGCCGTCCTGATTGGGCTGAAAAAGCTTTTTCTTCCTATGAAAAAAAATTCAATAAATCTATTAATATCAACTGGGTTGGTTTAAGGCCGCTATCTAGGGGTAGGAACTATAATCCCTCCAAGATTGTCGAAAAGGAAAGCGAACTATTATTTTCTAAAGTAAAAGAAAGAGATTTAGTTATTGCATTAGATAGAGAAGGTATGGAATTGAATACAAGTAAACTTAGAATTCAATTTGATAATTGGGTGTCAGGTTCAAGAAATATTTCATTAATAATTGGGGGTCCCGATGGGCTCAGTAAGAATCTATTGAATAGAAGTGACTTTTGTTGGTCTCTGTCGGGTTTGACATTTCCTCATTCACTAGTTCCCATTCTAATTATTGAACAGCTGTATCGAGTTTGGTCGATAACACAGAATCATCCTTATCATAAGTAATTTGATGCAATACTTAAATAATTTAAAGCAAGATGAAAAAGACATCAGATCGTTAAAAGATAGATCAAAAATAATTTTTATTTTTTTTCTTATTTTATCTTTCTTAGGGATTTTCAAGATACTACAGCTTACTGTCCTTGATGCCAATCTGTATATTGACGATGCTGATAAGAACAGAATTATTGAAAAACCAATATATCCAGCACGTGGATTAATAAAACTTCAAAACGGAAAAATTATTGCAGAAAACATTGTTACAAAAGATTTATTTATACAAAAGAAACTCATAGAGTCTTCTATGGAACAATTAAATTTTCTTGAGAAAGTGGTTTTAGATAATAGGGAGATAAACTTAATTGCGCTTGAAGAATATAAAAGTGAAGATAATTTCTTATTACTCAGCAGTTTAAATAATCAAGAGACGGCAAAATTTGAGCTTAATAAAGATTCTATGCCGAATATCAAATTAGAGACAACACTGAAGCGATATTTACCTCAGAAAAATCTTTTTTCGCATGTTATTGGCCATTTAGGAAGATTAACGGTAGAAGAAAAAAAATTTTTACCTAGATTTGAATATCCCTCGTCTTCTTTTTTAGGGAAAGTAGGGATTGAGAAATTTTATGAAGAAGAGCTGAAAGGCTTACCCGGAATGAGTTTCATTGAAGTTGATGTCCATGGAAATAGAGTAAGGGAAATCAATAGAGATCTTCCTTCAAAACCAGAAAATATAACACTAACTCTAGATTTAGACTTACAAAAGATTGCTCAAGCAGAGCTAGGAAATAGAAAAGGTGCTATCGTGGCCCTGGACCCATTAACTGGCTTTATAAAAGTAATGGTAAGTTCTCCAGATTACAATCCCAATATTCTGAATGGTTCGGAAAGAGGAACTTCTTATGAAAGTTATCTACAAGACGATGCTCCTTTTTTCAATAGAGCAATATCCGGATCTTATCCTCCTGCATCTACAATCAAACCCTTTGTAGGTCTTTTGGGATTGGAAGAGGGCATTATCACCCAACAAACACAGATTGAAGATAAAGGCTATTTTCAATTAAAAGAAGATGGAAGGAGATATCGTGGATGGAAAGAAGATGGTCACGGACAGGTTAACTTAAATAAAGCCATAGTAGAGTCATCTGATGTTTATTTTTATGAACTTTCTTCGAAACTAACAATAGATCGTATTTCTAGCTTTTTATCAGATTTCGGGTTTGGAAAATTAACTGGAATAGATTTACATAACGAAACCCAGAGTATTTTACCAACAAGAAATTGGAAATTAGGAAATATAGGAGAGCCTTGGTTTATCGGGGACACCATCAATATAGGAATTGGCCAAGGATATATTTCTTCAACCCCTATGCAGCTATTATCATCCATTACAGCAATAGCCAATAAAGGAAGAGTCTATAAGCCAAGAATAGTCAGCAGCGTAGGATCAAGGTCATTCGAGCCTGAAATCTTATATGAAATTAAGATTGCTGATGAAGATCATTGGAATACGATAGAACAATCCATGATCCAGGTAATTCAATCTTGGAATGGGACTGCTCATAACTTGTATGAGAAGGACAGTGCGGTCATAGCAGGTAAAACAGGAACAGCACAAATTAAGAGCTTAACTGATCAAGATTTAACAGTCAGAGAAGAATATGAGGAAATAAGAGATATTATTAAGAACAGAGATCACGCACTATTTGCGAGCTATGGACCTGTACCAAATCCAAATTTAGCTGTATTAGTTATCGTAGAAAATGGAGAATCCGGCAGTGCTGTAGCAGCTCCAATTGCTAAAAAACTTATCGAAGCTTATCAAAGAATAATCAAGAACTATGAGTAATAGGAACCCTCTAGACTATTCACTAAATAAACCTCTTGTTAGAAGCTTTAATCCACTGAGTTACATTTTTAAAGATTTACCTCTTTTCTTAGGACTCATTACACTCCTTGCTCTTGGATTGCTTATGCTTTTTAGTGCGAGTGGTCAATCCATAAGTATGGTTTCAAGGCAGTTAGTATTCATTATTCTTGGCTTATTTCTTTTACTATTTGTCTCTCATCTGAAGCCAAGTTCCTATAAGAATCTACTCATGAATTCTTATTGGATTGGTATATTCTTGCTTATATATGTTTTGATAAACCCTGCTAGTGGTTATGAGACCAGCAGATGGATAGATTTAGGATTCTTTTCTTTCCAGCCTTCAGAAATAGTGCGATTAATTCTACCCCTATCCATTACAGCCTATTTATTTAGGAAAGATAAAGAACCGCAATCTAAAGATTGGGTAATCACTACCTTCGCAGCACTATTTTGTTCATATTTAGTTTATAAACAGCCTGACCTAGGCACTGCCATCATAGTATTTACTTCTGGGCTTATTCCTATTTTTTTAGCAGGCTTACCTCTACTTATAATCTTAGTCTATATTCTAATTTTTAGTCTTATTACGCCCTTAATTTGGTCTAATGTTCTTTTAGACTATCAGAAAGAAAGAATTTTAACCTTATTAGATCCAAGTGCTGATCCTTTAGGCTCTGGGTGGAATATAGCTCAATCTCAAACTGCCATTGGTTCAGGTGGAGTCTACGGAAAAGGTTATCTTCAAGGGACTCAGAGCCAACTTGATTTCATACCAGAGAGCCATTCTGACTTCATCTTTTCGGTTATTGGAGAAGAATTTGGTTTAATCGGAATGTTTTTTCTTTTTATTCTTTACGGATTCATTCTTTGGCGTGTATTCAAGATAGGACTAAATGCACAATCAAATTTTGAGAGACTGATAAGCTGTTCCTTGGGTTTTATTTTTTTATTATTTATTTTGATAAATGTCTTAATGGTTATAGGTATAATTCCTGTAGTAGGGGTTCCACTTCCTTTAGTAAGTCAAGGAGGAACTTCTATAGTGGTGCATTTAGTAGCATTTGGAGTAATTCTCTCAACAAAAAAACCACAACTATGAATTTACGAATACTTTTATTATTTAAAATAATTTTTCTAGGCTCGTTTCAGTTTTTATACGCTGACTATTCATCTAGAGAAGAGGTTAAAGATTTTATTCTCTATATGTCAGAAAAGCATAATTTTGACTCTTCCGAACTAGCCAAGTTATTTGATCAGGCCCTTTACCAAGAGAAAGTTATTAGGATTATGAATAGGCAACCCGAAGGAACAATGACCTGGGGTAGATATAAAGAAATGATGATTTCGGACTCTAGGATCTCTGCAGGTAAGGAATTTATTGCAACTTATAGAAGTGAACTAAAAAAAGCTGAAGAGATTTATGGTGTTCCTGCAGAGATTATAGCTTCTATAATTGGTATAGAAACGAGATATGGAAGAATTACTGGCAATACAAGAGTCATAGACTCTCTTAGTACTTTAGCTTTTGATTATCCGAGGCGGTCTAAATTTTTTAAGATCCAACTTGAAGAATTCTTACTACTGAGTAAAGAAGAGCAATTTAACCCTCAAGAAATAAAAGGATCGATAGCAGGAGCAATGGGATATGGACAATTTATGCCAGATAGTTATAGAAACTATGCAGTTGATTTTGATAAAGATGGCATTCGAGATATTTTAAATAATCCCGTAGATGCAATAGGCAGTGTTGCTAATTTCCTTAATAAAAAAGGTAAGTGGAAACCCAATACTCCAATTGCAATGAAGGCTCTTTCTATTGATCGCGATGAAGCTATAGAATCATCCTTTAAACCCTATATGACAGACATTGAGTTATCCAAAATTGGTTTAGAGTCAATTGAGAAGATACCCGGCAATTTAAAGTTTGTTCCGATATCTTTAGATTACGAGGAGGGCTACGAATACTGGTTAGGTTTTGATAACTATAATTCTTTATCAAGATACAATCGAAGTAAACTTTATGTTATGGCAGTTTTTGAATTTAGTAACTTATTATCGGAATATTTAAAGTAATGAATAAAATATCTACAACTTATCTCAAATTTTCTTTAGTTTTTCTTCTTTCACTAGTTAATAACACTGTTTCTGCAGAAGAAAGTTTTATACCAAAACCACCTTCTTTAAATGCATCTAACTATATTTTAATGGACGCCATGTCAGGAAGAGTAATTGCCGAGAGTGGAGCTGACGAGAGAACCGAACCAGCGAGTATTACAAAAATCATGACAGGCTATGTTGCCGTTGATCAGGTGAATAAGGGTTATGTAAATTTGAATGATGAAGTCTATATAAGTGAAAACTGCTGGAAGAAAGGCGGCTCTAAAATGTTTATTAGAGAGGGAACGAATGTTCTGTTCTCAGATCTCATGAAGGGTATGGTTATTCAATCCGGAAATGATGCAAGCTGTGCAATTGCTGAACATGTCGCAGCCTCTGAAGAAGGTTTTGTAGAACTGATGCAATTATATGCTCAAGAATTAGGACTGAATAACACGCAGTTTAAGAATGTAAGCGGATGGCCAGATCCTGAACATTTTTCTTCTGCTAGAGATTTGGCTATTTTAACTCAGCAAATGATAACTAGGTTTCCAGAACATTATGCTCTCTATAAAGAGAAATATTTCACTTATAACGATATTAAACAAAGAAATAGGAATAGCCTTCTTTGGCAGGATGAATCTATCGATGGTGTTAAAACAGGCCACACCGAGAATGCAGGCTATTGTTTAATAACATCAGGTGTAAGAAATGACACTAGGCTAATAGCAGTCACATTAAGAAGCTCTAGTGAAAAATCTAGATTAACAGATAATAGAAGGTTATTAGATTACGGATTTAGATACTTTAGAACTAAGAAGGTCTTAGAAGTTAATACTGTCCTAACAAATGAGCAAGTATGGGGCGGAGAAGATGAGACTGTTGAACTCACAGCTTCTACAGATTTATTCCTAACACTTTCTCCTAGAGATTTCCCAAGAGTAGAATCAAAAATCAGACTAAATGACTATCTCCAAGCACCTCTAGAAGTTGGTCAAGTTGTTGGGTCTATTGATTTAATGTTAGATGGAGATTCAATAGCAAATGTCGATGTTGTGGCTAAGAGTAATATAGCAGCCCTAGGATTTTTTGGACGAGCCTGGTCTAACGTTAAATTATTAACTCATCAGTTCTTGATGGAGGAATAAAAATTAAATGTGGGTTTTCTTAAATGGAAACATATTAAGAGAAGAAGAGGCCAGGATTTCTCCCCTCGATAGAGGTTTTACATTTGGTGATGGCGTTTATGAGGTGATTCCTTCATATAATAATAAGCCTTTCCTTTTTGACGAACATTTGGAAAGACTTAAAGATTCCCTCAATAAATTATTCATACCTCTACCAGGTGTTTTAGATGAACTGGATACAATTCTTTACGAATTGCATAAGAAAAATAAACATAAGAATCAATCTTTTTATATTCAAATAACTCGAGGCACACAAGATATTCGTTCTCATGATGCAGAAAAAGATATTGTTCCTACTATTTTTATAACTTCCCAAAGTTTGCAAATAAATCCTTATAGAAATTCACCTGGAAGAATAGGTCTAAGAGTGCGGTTAGAAGAAGATATCCGCTGGGCTAGATGCGATATAAAGACTACAGGATTAACTGGAAATATATTATCTGCTCATGATCCTTCTAAAAAATCTTGTGATGAGATTATCTTTTATAAGGATGGAATAATAAACGAGGGATCAAAATCAAATGTTTTTATACTTTTAGACCAGAAAATTCTCACACCTTCATTAGATCAGAAGATACTGCCAGGAGTTACAAGGCGTTTTATTATAGAAAGTCTTCGTGACACAGATCTGGAGGTTAAGGAAGTTCCAATCAGTTTGGACATGTTTCATCGTTCTGAAGAAATATGGTTAACAAGTTCGACCAAAGAACTACAACCAGTCCATTTTGTTGATAATATTGAGCTTCCTAAAAAAAGGTCTCAAAATTACATCTGGCCTAAAATTCTCAATTATTTTGATTATTAAAAATTCAAAGCTAATTCACGTATTGACTGCCATGCATTCTTCTTCGAAAGACCTTTAATAGCTGTATCTATCTCAGCTATATCTTTTAGTGATTTTTTTATTTTAGATCTTGAAGTTTTCTTTGCTTTCTCTGAAAGTAAATCTAAATAATGTCTGGGCCCCCAGATATTATTTGGTGAACCTTCTTCTATAACTTTGTAGAGATTGTAAATTTCTTTTGATAATGCCCATAGAATTAGGGGAGGCTGTGTGCCTTCAGATTTGAGTAATTCGATAATTTTTACAGTTCTTTTTTTGTCTCCAGAAACGAAGGCATTTGATAAATCAAAAATGCCATATGACGAGGCATTAGATATAGATTTTTCCATCATTTTAAAATCTATAACTTGTGATGGAAATAATAATGAAAGTTTGATTAATTCTTGCGTCGTAGCAAGTAAATTACCTTCAGTTTTTTCTGAGAGTAAATTTATGGCATTTTGGTCTATTTTTATATTAAGCCCTATAGCTCTTTTGCTTATCCATTTTGGCATAGAGGAAATATGGATCGGTGATTCAATCACTGTAGTTCCTGTTTCTTCAAGTGATTTAGCCCAAGCACTCGACTGTGCTTTCTTTTCAAGTCTCTCTGCAGAAAAGATTAATAGTTTATTTTCATCAGGGTTAGCACAGTACTCCTTGATAGCCTTAGATCCTTTATTACCTGGTCCTATGCCTATTAACTTGATTTCTATTATTTTTTTTGACCCAAATAAATCAAGATTTTCATTAGTAGTTTCAAGGAAAGACCAATCAGTATCCTTAGAAATGATAAAAGTCTGTTTTTCTTCAAAACCATTTTTTTTTGCTAATTTTATGACCTGGTCACTTAGCTCTGTTATTTGAATAGACTCTTCAGCAAAGAAAGTATAGATGCCTTGAATCTGATTCTCGCTTTCACGAAAAAAAGTATCTCTATTGAGTTTCATATTTCTGGCTTGCCAATAAGAATTCCATATTTTTTAAAGCTCTTCTTATAAAATTTTCTGATGTAATCTCAATCTCTTTCTCAAATGCTAGAATATTTGATTGATTAAAATCTATAAATTTTGAATCGTTAAATTGGTTAATGAACTTTTTAGAGTTCTTTTTTGTTACTTCATAAACTATAGAGTAATCTAATCTGACTTGAGTTGTTCTTGCACCAGATCCGATTGAACCGACAAACTTTTCTATTTTGTGTTCTCTAATTTGTAAGGCTAAATCGTACTTAGAATCTTTTGGCTCTAAGTTATTATTAAGGAGATTTAATTGACGCTCTAATTCTAAATTTAACTCAGAGTCAGTTGCAATAAAATCAATCAGTTTGTTTGAAAGCACTTCTGATTGTGTTCTTAATTCATATCCACAAGCATTAATGATGAACACAAATAATATAAAAAATACCTTTCTGGAAAAGATGTCTGTCATACAACTATATTAATTATCTTGCCAGGAACATAAATAACCTTCCTCACTTTTTTAGTTTCAGTATGTATAGCAATCTTTTCATCGGCTAGGGATAAAGACTTTATTTCCTCTTCTGGGGTATCACTAGCGACCTCTATTTGCGAACGCAACTTTCCATTGACTTGTATGGCTATTGTTAATTTACTATCTTCTAATAGATCTTCTTCAATTTCGGGCCATCCGACATCTAAAATTAATTCAGAAGGGTAGATCTTCCACCATAGGAATTGGCTAAGATGAGGTGTAATTGGAGATAGCATAATTAAAATTGCTTCTATAGCTTCATTAACAGCTCTTCTACATTCTTTATTTGAATTTTCTTCAAGAAACTCTTTAGGAATTTCATTTGATAATTCCATGATTGCTGCAATTGCGGTATTGAAACTATGTCTTCTTAAGTAGTCATCCTTTACTTTAGCTAGAGTTTTATGTGTTTTAGATCTAAGTTTATTGATTGCTTCCTCTGAAGACTGGAGAGACCCAGATTCAGGGATACCCAAATCTATATGTTTATTAACCAATCTCCATATTCTATTTATAAATCTATTAGCGCCTTGAACACCTTGATCAGACCACTCTAAAGACTGTTCAGGAGGAGCTGCAAACATAACAAAAAGTCTGACAGTATCTGCACCATATTTCTCTATAAGCCCCTGGGGATCGACTGTATTTCCTTTAGATTTTGACATTTTAGTGCCGTCTTTTAATACCATTCCTTGACACAGCAGATTTTTAAAAGGCTCGTCCCCTTCAATCAATCCTAGATCTCTCATACACCTATAAAAGAATCTAGAATAGAGCAAATGTAAAACCGCATGTTCGATCCCTCCAACGTATTGATCAACTGGTAACCAATACTTTGCTCTGTCATCTATCATAGAATCCTTGCTATCGAAACTTGCAAATCTTGCGTAATACCATGATGACTCAAAAAATGTATCAAAGGTATCAGTCTCACGTTTTACTTTCTTACCATCTTGTTCGACATTTAGGAATTCATCCATATCTTTTAGAGGAGAGCTAACGCCTTGAAATGCAACTGTAGTTGGGAGTTTTACTGGAAGGTCTTTGGCACCAAATGTATTAATTCCGTCACTTAACACGGGGATAGGAGCGCCCCAATAACGTTGCCTGGAGACACCCCAGTCTCTTAGCCTAAAATTTGTTTCTTTTTTTCCGCATTTTAATTTTTTAGCTTTTATTTCAATAGCTTTGAAGGCCTCTTCAAAATTTAACCCGTCAAATTCTCCAGAATTAATTAATTTATTTTTTTCAATAAAAGCTTCACTTGTTGACTCTGTCTCTCCAGGACCTTCGATAACTTGAAGGATTGGTAATTCATACTTTGTTGCGAATTCAAAATCCCTTTGATCATGAGCTGGAACTCCCATAAGCGCACCAGAACCATAATCACTAAGTACAAAGTTTCCTATCCAGATAGGTATTTTTTTCCCAGTGAATGGATGAACTGCATCGATTCCGGTATAGATGCCTTCTTTTTCTTGCTTGGCAAAATCTGCTTCTGACTGTTTTACTTTATTCTGCTCTTCTATAAATTGTCTAATCAAATCATCTTCTTTTGATCTTGCTTTGCTTAGGAAATGAGATGCTGAGATCGCAATAAATGAGACCCCCATTATCGTATCAGGTCTTGTGGTAAAGACATTTATGCTGTTCTCGTAATTATTTACTTCAAAAGTAAAGTTCATCCCTTCCGATTTACCTATCCAATTTTTCTGCTGAGTTTTAACTTGTTCAGGCCATCCTGTAAGCAGTTCTGTGCCTGCTAGTAACTCTTCGGCGTAATCAGTTATTTTTAAGAACCATTGCTTAAGTCTTTTCTTCTCGACTTCAGCTCCTGAGCGCCAACCCTTGCCATCTATAACTTGCTCATTTGCCAAGACAGTCTGATCAACAGGATCCCAATTTACTTCTGCTTCTTCTTGATATGCCATTCCTTTTTCTAGCATTTGCAAGAAAAACCATTGCTCCCATTTATAGTAATCTTCTTCTGAAGTAGCAAATTCCCTTTTCCAGTCGTAAGCAAATCCCAGCTGTGTAAGTTGGGTCTTCATACTTTCTATATTTTCAAGAGTCCAAGAAGAAGGTTGAACTTTGTTATTTATGGCAGCATTCTCAGCAGGCAGGCCAAAGGCATCCCAGCCCATTGGCTGTAAAACATTTTTTCCCAGCATCCTTTGAAATCTGCTTATTGCATCTCCAATACTATAGTTCCTGACATGTCCCATATGTATTGAGCCACTAGGGTAGGGAAACATGCTCAAACAGAAGTATTTTTCTTTATTAGGATCTTCAGTTACAGAAAATGTTTCATTTTCAGACCAATAGTTTTGAACTTCTTTTTCAATATTCCCTGGTTCATAAGGAAAATCTTCTTCGGGCATTTCTAACTATCCTTTTTTAGATTTTCTAAGTAATTTATGTTGAAGGTTCCGTTTATGAAATTAGGATCATTTATTAATTTTCTATGCATGTCTAAGTTTGTATCAATTCCTAGTACGTACATTTCTTCGAGAGCTCTTTCTAATCTTGCCCTTGCATCTTCTCTATCATTTGCTCTGCAAATAACTTTCGCAATCAACGAATCATAGTATGGAGGTACTACATAATCTTTATAAAGATGCGAGTCCATTCTTACACCTATTCCTCCGGGGGCATGGTACTCTAATATTTTTCCTGGTGAAGGTAGAAAAGTTTCAGAGTTTTCGGCATTTATCCTGCACTCAATTGCGTGTCCCTTTAAGATAACATCTTCTTGCTTGATTTTTAGTTCTTCATCTCTAGCAATTCTTAGTTGTAATTTTACTAGATCCAGACCAGTAACACTCTCTGTAACAGGATGTTCCACTTGGATTCTTGTGTTCATTTCAATGAAATAAAAATTATCATTCTCATAGAGAAACTCAAATGTTCCGGCACTAACATAATCTAGTTGGTGACATGCCTCTATACACTTTGCATATATTTCTTGTCTTTTCTCTTCCTTGATGCCCATAGCTGGAGCTTCTTCAATGACTTTTTGATGCCTCCTTTGTAGAGAGCAATCTCTGTCTCCTAGATGCAAAACATTGCCATGCCTGTCAGCTATAACTTGAACTTCTATATGCCTTGGACTTATTAGAAATTTTTCTAAATAAACGGTTGAATCTCCAAAAGCTATAGCAGATTCTTGCTGCGTAAGTTCTATTGCATCATCAAGCTCTTCAGGGGTATGAACGATCCTCATACCTCTTCCACCACCGCCTGATGCAGCCTTGATTATTACTGGATAGCCTATCTCTTCAGCTTTTTTATGGGTATCTTGGTCAATTGGTCCCGACGAACCCGGTACAATCGGAAGACCTACCTTCTCAGCAAATTCTTTAGCAGAAACTTTATTACCCATCAGCTTGATTACAGAAGCTGGTGGTCCTACGAAATCAAAACCACTTTTCTCAACTTTTTCAGCAAAATTAGGATTTTCTGATAAGAAACCATATCCAGGGTGCACCCCATCAGAACCTGAAAGTTCCATCGCGCTTATTATTGCAGGAATATTCAAGTAGCTTTGACTAGAATCAGCCGGACCTATGCATATCGATTCATCTGCCATCTTTACATGCATCAAATCTTTATCAGCTTCTGAATAAGCAGCTACTGTGGGTATCTTTAATTCTTTTGCAGCCCTTAATATACGAAGCGCTATTTCGCCTCTATTTGCGATCAGCAGTTTATTGATCATTATTTTGAGATTTCGAAGAGAGACTGACCATATTCAACAGGTTCCGAGTTTTCTACATTTACAGAAAGCACTCTTCCAGAAAATTCTGACTTAATTTCATTCATCATCTTCATAGCTTCAACAATACAAACTACATCGCCTTCTGAGACAATATCTCCTATAGATATGAATGGTTTTGCTCCTGGAGAAGCAGAAGCATAGAAAGTCCCAACCATAGGAGAATCAATTGAATTAGTTTCTTCTTTTACTTCTTCAGCAGTCTCTTCTGAGGGTGGTTCTTGTATAGAGTTATTTTGAGGTATAGATATCGTTTGGGTGTGTAGATTTTGATTATGGCTATTACCCTTAACCAATCTTACAGATTCTTCACCTTCATGAATCTCTATTTCTTCAAGATTTGAGTCTTCTAACATTTCGATGAGTTTTTTTACTTTTCTTATATCCATTTTTCCCCTTTATTTAAATTTTTTAAGAGCTGTTCTTAAAGCTAATTCATAACCTTCCACACCTAGCCCCGATATAACTCCTTCGGCGATATCAGATAAGTATGATTTTTGTCTAAAATCTTCTCTTGCATATATATTTGAGATATGAACTTCTATAAATGGTAGGCCTATGCCCGATAATGCATCTCTTAAGGCTATGCTGCTGTGTGTTAAGGCACCAGGATTTATGATAATGCACTGCACCGATTCACTCTTAGCGGCATGAATAAAATCAACTAATTCATGTTCAGCATTACTTTGGTGACATATAACTTCTGAATTATTTTCTTCAGCTATCTTTTGGAGATTATTCTCAATATCTTTTAGAGTCTCAGAGCCGTAGATTTCAGGCTCTCTTGTCCCAAGAAGGTTTAAATTTGGTCCATTTAAGAGAAGATATCTGGTCATTTAAGTGTAATTTCGTGATTTTAAAGGATTTTAAATGAATTTCTGCGAGAGGGACAGAAATTTATAAGATACTTAAATCATCAATATCAATAACTTTCTCAATAACTGGGTAACAAAACCCTTTCTCATTACAGCCTTGATAGGATACTTGCATGATTTTAATATCATCATCTACAAGTATTTCTTTACTCACGGAGTCAAAGAAAACATCAACTTCCCCAAAATAGATATCGTTAATTCCTATTGGATCTCCTGTTATTTTTTGGGACTCAACTATTTTGGAACCTGATAGAAATTTAAATTTATCTTTATAGAGAAAGCAGTTTTCTTTCACAGCCCATCTAAGTATGATGCGCTTCTCTTCATGCTTATGTATGCTCAACACAAATGCTTCATCTGCAGGAAGGATTTTATCTTGGGATAGACTTTCGAAAGAAAAATCAGCAGAAATTACTATGATAGAAAACAATGTAATAAATAGAATGATTAGAGTATTAAGACTTGTAGTTATAAGTTTTCTCATTTCCGTATTAGCTAGTTGTTCTGAAAATCAATATAGTAAAGTTATTATAAAGGATCCCCATTTATATGTACCTCTTAATGGATCTATGATGACTAGCGGGTACCTTGGTATTTATAATGAATCTAGTGATATTATCGAAATTAAGGGAATCGATTGTTCCCCTATAAGGGCAGAAATTCATGAAACTAAGATGAATTCACAAGAAGGAATGTCAATGAAAAAAATAGATTCCTTTTTACTAGAGCCAGGGGAAAATTCTATTTTTGTTCCAGGTGGTAAACATGTAATGTTTTGGGGTTTAAACAATTACAATAGTAAATATCTGAGGTGTATATTTTTGGTCTCTGAAGGTCAACCAATTGAAATTAACTTCCTAGTAGAAGAACGTGGATAAGATACTCGATATACAAAATCTGGTCATAGACTTTGAGTCTAAAGACTCAATCTTTAGAGCAGTAAATGATGTTTCTTTTCAGATAGAGAAAGGTAAGACTTTGTCTCTTGTTGGTGAGTCTGGATCTGGAAAATCTGTAACAGCTTTATCTATTCTCCAGCTTTTGCCCAAAGGTACGACCAGATATTCAAGTAATTCTTCTATTTTGTTTGAAGATAGCCAGATAATAGGGTCATCTAAGGACTTCTTAACTTCGCTACGGGGTAATAAGATCTCTATGATTTTTCAAGAACCTATGACTTCTTTAAATCCCTACCAGAAGGTTGGTTATCAGATTGATGAAACACTAATAATTCATAGAAAATTAAGCAAGCAAGACGCAAGGAGTAGAAGTATAGATTTACTTAAAAAGGTAAAAATCCCAGATCCTGAAAAAAAAGTAGAAGCATATCCTCATCAGTTATCAGGGGGTCAAAGACAAAGAGTCATGATTGCTATGGCACTAGCAAATGAACCAGACCTTTTAATTGCTGATGAACCGACAACCGCTTTGGATGTTACTGTTGAGAAAACTTTGCTCGAATTATTATCAGATCTTCAGAAAGAATTTGGAATGTCTATCCTTTTCATCACACATGACCTCAATATAGTTAAGAAATTTTCTGATGAAGTTTGTGTTATGAAAGATGGCAAGATAGTCGAGTCGGGAGAAGTTCAAGGACTTTTTGATAACCCACAACATCCTTACACAATAAAACTTTTGAATTCGATACCGGGCAAGAAAGAAGAAATGAATCTTGAAAAGGAAGTTTTATTAAAAGCAGAAGAAGTTGATATAAATTATCCCATTTCCAAAAACTTATTTGGTCGAAACATTGAATTCTTGAATGCTGTAAAAAAAGTAGATATTCAAATTTTCTCTGGCTCAACAACAGGTTTAGTAGGAGAATCTGGATCAGGAAAATCATCACTCGCTAGAGCTCTCTTGGGAATCGAGAAAGCCGGAGGCACTATTATTTTTGACAGTAAAAATATTGATACACTTAATCAAAGTGAGAAGAGGGCATTTAAAAAAGATTTTCAGATTGTTTTTCAAGATCCTTTTGGGTCTCTTTCGCCACGGATGACAATAGGAGATATTGTTGGGGAGGGACTAAGGGTCCATACTCCAGAATTAGAAAAATCTTTAAGAAAAGAAAAAATCATTAAGGCTCTCGAAGATGTAGAGCTTGATCCCTCTTCTTATACAAGATTTCCTCATGAACTCTCAGGAGGACAAAGACAACGAGTTGCTATTGCAAGGGCAATAATATTAGAACCTAAACTAATCCTCTTAGATGAACCAACATCCGCTTTGGACGTCTCCATTCAAATGCAGATTCTGCATCTACTGAAAGGTTTGCAGTCCAGATTAGGACTTGCTTATCTTTGCATAAGTCATGACTTAAAAGTGATAAGGTTTTTATCTGATTATGTCTATGTAATGAAGGATGGAGAAATCCTAGAAAATGGTGTTTCCGAGAATTTATTTGAGTCACCACAACATAAATACACACAAGAGCTGTTAGCAGCTTCAATTGTCTGAATTATAAGATAGTTACTTTCTAATCTATAATTTACATATGTCAAAAGATAAACGTAAATATTCTTCTGAGATAGTAGATGGGGTTAAGCAAGCACCTTCCAGGGCTATGCTGCGGGCCGTTGGTTTTGAATCTGAAGATTTTAAGAAACCTCAAGTAGGAATTGCCTCTACGTGGAGTATGGTTACACCATGCAACATGCACATTAATGAACTCGCTGAATTTGCTGCAAGAGGTGCAGATTCTGTAGGTTCTAAAGCAGTTATATTCAATACCATCACTGTTTCTGATGGCATATCTATGGGCACAAAAGGCATGAGATACTCTCTTATTTCAAGAGAAGTAATTGCCGACTCTATTGAGACTGTGGTTGGCGGACAAGGATTTGATGGCCTTATTACTATCGGTGGGTGTGATAAAAACATGCCAGCTTGTGTTATGGCAATGGCCAGACTCAATAGACCTTCTATTTTTGTATATGGAGGCAGTATAAAACCTGGAGAGAATAGAACAGATGTAGTTTCAGTATTTGAAGCTGTGGGAAAACACTCGGAAGGTTCTATCTCCGATATTGAACTTCTGGATATTGAATCAACAGCTATACCAGGTCCTGGTTCTTGTGGTGGTATGTACACTGCAAATACGATGGCTTCTGCTATAGAAGCTCTGGGGATGAGTTTACCTAATAGCTCGGCTCAAGAAGCAGTATCTAAAAGCAAACTGCATGATTCTGAAGGTGCTGGGCAAGCCATAATGCACTTGATTGAACAAGATATTAAACCTCGCGACATTATGACTAAAGCTGCCTTTGAAAACGCAATATCAGTAGTTATAGCATTGGGCGGATCTACTAATGCTGTATTGCATCTTTTAGCAATTGCTCACGAGGCTAAAGTGCAGATTGGTCTTGATGACTTTGAGAGGATTGGGAATAGAACACCTGTCCTGGCAGACCTAAGACCAAGTGGTAATTATCTTATGTCAGAACTAATTGAAATAGGAGGCATTGTTCCGCTCATGAAGATTATGCTCGAAAGAGGATTATTAGACGGCAAACAGTTAACAGTTACAGGTAAAACTTTAGAAGAAAACCTTTCGCAATTTGATTCATATCCCCAGAATCAAGAAATTATAATGGAAGTAGATAAACCTATTAAGGCAGATAGCCATTTAAGAATTCTTTACGGTAATCTTGCTCCAGAAGGAGCAGTCGCAAAGATTTCTGGAAAGGAAGGATTAAAATTTGAAGGAACAGCAAAAGTTTTTAATTCAGAAGAAGATGCGATGGAAGGTATTTTGTCTAATCAGATAACTGAAGGAGACGTTCTTATTATCCGATATGAAGGACCAAGAGGAGCGCCAGGCATGAGAGAGATGTTAAGTCCAACCTCCGCAATTATGGGAAAAGGCTTAGGAGATAAAGTAGCCTTCTTAACTGATGGAAGATTTTCTGGTGGTACTCATGGTTTCGTGGTGGGTCACATAACTCCAGAAGCTTATGATGGCGGCCCCATAGCACTTGTTAAAAATGGTGATCACATCTCTATTAACGCTGAATCTAATCAGATAAATCTTGACTTAACGGAAGAAGAGATAAAAAAAAGAAAAGAGTCTTGGGTTTGCTCTGTTAAAGATGAAGAGGGCGGTGTGCTAGATAAATATAGAGCGCTAGTTACTTCAGCTTCAGAAGGGGCAGTAACTACCAAAAAATAAAACCTAAGAATCTTGAAAAATTTTATATTTGGTTCAATAATGGAATTAATTAAATGAATCTTTTGTATTCCGATCTATAAATATCCAAGGAGAGTATATGAACGTCGTCACTTTAACTGATGATAATTTTGAGAGCGAAGTTAAAGCATCTGAGAAACCTGTATTGGTCGATTACTGGGCAACATGGTGTGGACCTTGCAAGATGGTAGGTCCAATAGTCGAAGAGATTGCGATAGAGTTTTCGGATAAAATTAAAGTTGGAAAACTAGACGTTGATGCCAACCAAACTTCTGCAGCCCAACAAAATGTCATGAGCATACCTACCTTGGCGATATTTAAAGATGGAGAATTAGTAGCTCAACAAGTAGGTGCCTTGAGCAAGACTCAATTAACTGAATTTATAGAATCTAACCTTTAGAAAATACTAGACTCCTTATTACATAGGAGTTACTATTAAATGACCGGAGCATCTTCGGTTACCCCTTCTTTCAAGCACCAAATTTATCATATGCAATTAACAGAATTAAAAACAATGCCAGTAGAACAGCTAATTGAGCTGGGCGAAGAGTGTGGAATTGAAAATGCTTCACGCGCCAAAAGACAAGATATAGTTTTCGGAATTTTAAAGAGTAAGGCCAAGAATGGAGAGGATATTGAAGGAGAGGGCGTACTAGAGATTCTTCAAGATGGTTTTGGTTTTTTAAGGTCACCTGATTCTTCATATTTAGCTGGACCTGATGATATATATGTTTCACCAAGCCAAATTAGAAGATTTGGCCTAAGGACCGGAGATACAATCAAAGGTAAAATAAGATCCCCAAAAGATGGTGAGAGATACTTTGCTATTCTTAAAATAGAAGAAATTAATTTTGAAGAGCCTGATAAAACAAAAAACAAACCTTCCTTTGAAAACTTAACACCATTATTCCCAGATGAGAGAATGCTCTTTGAGCTTGGCACTGGAAGTACGGAAGACTTATCTTCAAGAGTGATTGATCTTACTGCCCCTACAGGAAAAGGTCAGAGGTCTTTAATTGTTTCTCCTCCTAAAGCAGGAAAGACGCTTCTATTACAAAGCATCGCCCACTCCATAGAAAGGAATAATCCTGAATGTAAGATTATGGTTTTATTAGTCGATGAGAGACCTGAAGAGGTAACGGAGATGAAAAGATCTGTTAAAGGAGAGGTTATTGCAAGCACATTCGATGAGGCGCCAACTAGACACGTACAGGTTGCAGAGATGGCCATTAATAAAGCAAGGAGGCTGGTTGAACACAAACACGATGTTGTGATTTTATTAGATTCTATTACTCGTCTAGCTAGGGCGTATAATTCTACACAAGCTGCTTCTGGAAAAATCTTAACAGGAGGAGTTGATGCTAACGCTTTGCAGAAACCAAAACGTTTTTTTGGTGCTGCAAGAAATATAGAAGGCGGAGGGAGTCTTTCTATCATTGCAACAGCACTAATAGATACTGGATCTAGAATGGATGAGGTTATATTTGAAGAATTTAAAGGTACTGGAAATTCAGAGATTAATTTAGATAGAAAGATAGCAGAAAAAAGGGTCTTTCCTGCCATAAATGTCAGAAAAACTGGTACAAGAAGAGAGGACTTATTAACTTCTGATCTCGAACTAAGAAACATAACAGTTTTAAGGAAACTCTTAAATGAGATGGATGATACAGCTGCTATGGAATGGGTTCTTGATAAGTTGAAAGACTACAAAACTAACGCAGAGTTTTTTGAGTCCATGAAAAGAAAATAAAGAACTACAGTTCTTCTTTTTTACTCTTCTTATTACCTTTATAGAACAATAGTCTATTTAATACCCCTATAAAAAAAACACCCACCAAGGTTGAAAGCATTATAAATGCTACAATCATCTCAGAATTAATTTGAATACTTTTCTGAAATAAAATAACTTCAAAAGGATTTAAAAGATTCAATTTTCCGTTAGTCAACAATACTAAGAGTATTGCAAAAAATATTAATCCTAAAAAGAGTCTAGCTTGCATAAAGATAAAATTTAGTTTCACCGCCTTTTGAGGCTTTTAGTTGTTGCAAGCCTGCAGCAATGGGTTCAATAGCTAGCTCACTCTCACATTCTATATACAGATAACCCTCTTTCTTTAATAAATTATATTTTGTAATTATTTCTATAGATTTTTTCAATAAGCCCTCGTGGAAGGGAGGGTCTAAAAATATGAGATCGAAACTTTCATTCATTGGTTCGTAATTCATAGATAGGGCGTTTGCGTTAATTATCTTAACTTGTGGTTTTATATTTAATTTAGTCGCCAAGGAATTGATAGAATCACACAACCCCTTTTTCTTTTCTATAAAAGTAATATTACTTGCACCTCTTGAAATCGCCTCAAAACCTAATGCCCCTGTGCCGGAGAACATATCGAGGCATTTTTTACTCTTTAAGTCATTAAGCAACCAATTGAAAAGTGTTTCTTTAGTTTTACCTTCAGTTGGCCTTAGAGATTTCGAAGGCCTAAAGGCGAGTTTTGTACCTTTAAATTTACCTCCGATAATTCTCGTAGCAACTTGTCTTTTAGCCATATCAACAATATTATGCCCTTAGAAGCTACTAGCAACTAATTTGCCTTGTGGTTTTTTAATGGAAGACTCTAATTTAAAAGAAAATTTTATCTCAGCAATGAGGGCCATACCATCAACTGTATACGTTGTCTCAGCAAAGTCAGGAGATGAAAGGCATGCGATGACTGCAATCTCTGTCGTTTCATTGTCTATGGAGCCACCTTCGGTTTTAGTTTGTATCAATAAAAAAGCATCTATACATAGCATTCTTTCCAAAAACTCTCTTTTTTGTATAAACATTCTCTCTAGTGAGCAGGAAAGTCTTTCACAGGTATGTAGCGTAAGTGAAGAAGGGGAATCTAGATTTCAGGACGCTACTTGGGAACAAGATGAAGATTATGTTTTTAATGAAGAATCTTTATCAAATATATTTTGTAAGTGTGTGGATACAATAGATCACTCTTCACATACAATCTTCATAGCTGAAGTCAAAAGAACTTTAAACAATTCTTCTAATGAGCCTTTGGTCTATAAGTCCGGCAAATATTTAAAATAATATGAAATATCTTTTTCTTACTTTAATACTAATCTCTTCTTCTGTATTCACCAGTGAAGCGAGAGTCTATTTTGTAAATCTTGAAGACGGCGACACTTTAAAATCTCCATTTCTAATTCAGTTTGGACTATCTGGAAAAGGAATTGCTCCTGCTGGAGTTGATAGAAGTGATACCGGGCATCATCATTTATTAATTAATGTAGACTCAATAGATCTCAAGGCGTCAATACCTTCTTCCAAAAACCATATTCATTTTGGGGGAGGTCAAACTGAAGCAATGATAGATCTTTTACCGGGCGTATATTCATTACAATTGGTTTTAGGAGATATGTATCACGTACCTCATAATCCGCCTCTATCCTCAAAAAAGATCTCAGTAAAAGTAACTGATTAAATGAAAAAGTACTTCTTGGCTATTTTAGTAGCCCTAGTGTCACTGATTTCAAATTTTGTTTCGTCTGAGATCGTAGTTGATGGAGTTTTAAATGAAAAAGAGTGGGGTTTAGCTCAAAAAATAACTAAGTTTTATGAGGTCTATCCTTATTCACTTGAAGTTGTAGAAGATATAAAAACCGAAATATTAATTTATGAGGACGAGCGTGGAATTTATTTTGGTTTTAAAAATTTTCAACCTTCATCAACTATGCGTATAAAGAATCATCTGCGAGATGATGAAATGTCTATTACCGACAAAACTGGTGTTGCTATAGATTTTGATGGAGATGGAATAAATGCGTACCAATTCTTTATATCTTCTAGCGGCTCAATAGGTGATGCAACAGTCAGAAATGAGACTGAGAGGAATTGGGATTGGGATGCTGATTGGAGCTCAGCCACTAGCATTGATGAAGATGTTTGGTACTCTGAATTATTTATCCCTTGGTCAGTTGCCTCGATGAAAACTGTTACAGGTGAGAAACGCTCTATAAAGTTAGCTTTCTACAGATTGTTGATGGGCTTAGGAAGAGGCGTCTCTACTATAAAAGGCAGCCCAAACCAGAGTGTTTTTCTATCAGTATTTGACGAATTTAAGGTAAATAATTTTGATTCATCTGATATAGATTATTTTCCCTATCTAACTGTAAATGAAGATATTGCAAACTCTGACTTGAAAAGTAAAGGAGGCGCAGAAATTTTCTGGAAAATAGATTCTAGTAAACAATTAAATATGACTTTTAATCCTGACTTTGGTCAGATTGAAAGTGATGAGGTGGTTGTTAATTTTTCTTCGGTAGAAACCTTTTATTCAGACAAAAGACCATTTTTCTCTGAAAATCATAATCTATTCGATGTAAAAGGCATGACTTTTAGAATCTTAAACACTAGAAGAATAGGCGGTAGACCTGACTATAACTGTTCTGCTTATTCGGAAGAAGATTATTGCAATCAGAATAAGACTGGAGCAACCGATATCGATTATGCCGTGCGCTACACTCAAAAAGGCGAAGTGGATTTTGGTTTTTTAGGTGCTTCTGAAAGAGACGAGAGGTTTAGTAAGGGCAGAGATTTTTATGCGTTAAGACTAAATACAAAAAACAATGGATTATCTTACGGTTACCTCGGGACGTATGTAAAGAAACCCGTTCTCGGTGATGACGCTTTGGTCAATTCTTTTGATTTTGAGTACAGACCATCAAGCTTGCTTCGCTACACTGGCAATTTCATCCATTCTGATCTTGATTCTGGTCAAGGTTATGGAATAAGGACAGGATTTGGATATGATCCAGATAAAAATTTTTCAACAGGAGCGTCTCTTTATTATCTTGATAAGAAGTTAAACATAAATGATGCAGGTTATCTGGCCTTTAATAACAGGGCAATGGTAATGGGCAGAACACAATTTAAGAATACCGACTTCGATGAAACTTCTATCTTTAGATCTAGAACTTATGAGATTGGTTATGGCTATAAAGCAAATGCTAATTTTTTGAAACAAGCTGCTAATTTTGCCTTTAAAATTAAAAGTATATTTTCCAATACATCAGATATAAATTCGGAAATATTTTATAGATCGAGCGGAAGAGATCATAGAATAACTAGAAATTCAAAATTGGCTCCCTACATCAACATGCCTGAAGGATATGGAGGCGATGTAGAGTTTAATGGACCAAGAAATCCTCGATATTTCTATAGCGTAAAAATTAAAAGAGAAAAAGGAAGTGAACATTCTCCTCAATTAGGATGGAATAATTCATACAGAGGTATGATCAAATATATGCCAACAGATTCTTTATCTTTTAGTTTTTTTCATAAACATGAAAAGGAAAATAACTGGCTTAATTGGTTGAATGACAACCTCCTAGCAACTTTTGATAAAAAACAAAGGACTTCAGTGCTGGGCATGGAATGGTTCTCAGGAACTAAGCATGAACTTCGCATTAAAGGTCAACTAGTAGCATTTACTGGAAGAAACCCTGTTCCTTATCTGGGAGATATTAATGGTAACCTTATGCGGACAGATATTCTTATCCCAGGTATAACCATTAGTGAGCTTGCGTTCCAGGTCAGATATAGATATGAGATTTTACCCTTAGCCTATCTGTATGTTGTGTATTCAAAAGGAGGAAGAATCTCATCTGATGACGAAGAAGATAGCCTTCAAGAACTTTATAAAAGACCCTGGGAAGACCCGTCTGATGAAAACTTTACGGTAAAATTAAGATATAGATTTTAATACTTCAAAAATATAAAATAGCGCGTCTTAATGAGACTAAAATTGCATAGGAAGCTCTTTCTTCTTAACTCAGTACTAACACTACTCTTTACAGCACAAATATACTCACTAGATCTAGTCATTAATGGAAAGATCGATGAGAATGAATGGGCTGGAGCTGTGGAGATAACTAAGTATTACGAGAGTCTCCCTTATACTCTAAATGACGCCTCGGGTTCTCAGAAAGTTTTAGTACTTGAGGACGAAAAGGGTATTTACTTAGGGTTTATAAACTATCAATCTAGTGATTCCATCAGAACTCAGAAACACCAGAGGGATGATGAAATGGCAAATGCCGATATGGTAGGTGTTTCTATAGATTTTGACGGCGACGGACTTCTCTCTTATGGATTTTCTATATCGGCAGGAGGATCAATTCTTGATAATGTTGTTAGAAATGAAAATGAAGTTAACTATGACTGGGATTCTGATTGGGGACATGGGGTAAGCGTAGAAGGGGATGTTTGGTATGCAGAAATGTTTATACCCTGGAGCGTGGCCCCAATGAAAGCACAGAGTGGTGATAAGAGAAAAGTAAAACTTTCTTTTTATAGGTGGTTGAGGAGTGAATTTAAAGTTTATACAACCATTAAAGGGAATCCCCGTACTGAAAAGTTCATTTCTATATTCAATGATTATGAATTCAATAATTACAGTGTTTCTAAGATAGACTATTTTCCTTATATAAACTTGTCAGAAGATAGAGTACTTAACGAAGATGATACTAAAGTTGGAGCTGAGATATTTTGGAAAATAGATGCTGGAAAACAACTAAATATTGCTCTGAATCCTGATTTTGGACAAGTTGAAAGTGATGAGTTGGTGGTAAATTTTGACTCAAGTGAAACTTATTACTCTGATAAAAGGCCATTTTTTTCTGAGAATCATTCTTTATTTGATGTAAAAGGTTTTAGGTTCTTTTATGTAATCAATACAAGAAGAATTGGTGCAGCACCAGATTATGATTGTTCAGTCTACAGCCAAACTGTTAGAGATTTATGCCAGTCATCTCAAGTTGGAATTTCAGATATAGACTATGCTATTCGTTACACCCAACAGAATGAATTGTTAGACTTTGGATTTCTTGGAGCCTCAGAAGCCGATGAAGAATTTAGTCAAGGAAGAGACTTTTATTCGTTGAGATTACGTAAGGCTGAAAAAAAACTTTCCGTTGGATATTTAGGCACTTTTGCTAAAAGACCGGTTCTTGATCGAGAAGCAAATGTAAATACCATTGATTTAATCTATAGACCGAAGGATACAATGCGTTTCGACGCAATTTTTATTAATTCTAAAATTGATGACCCTCTGGTCGATAAAGATTCTGGTAATGCTTTTAGATTCAGGTTTACTTCGTCTCCTACAAAACAAAGATATCATGATTTAGGCATATTTTACTTTGATGAGAACTTAGATATAACAGACATGGGATATCAAATGGAAAAGGACTGGCTTTTCGCTGGTTCTCAAAATGGACTGAAATTTACAGATTACGATGACACTTCAATATTCCAATCAAATCAAGTGGAGTTGGGTTTAGGACTTCAGGCCAATGGAGATTTAGATAAATCTTCTAATTTCACTTACCTAACCTACAAGAGTTATTTTAGAAATACTTCATTTTTAGAATTTACAAATTTTCATAGAACTCCAGCAAAAGACTTTTGGGTTACAAGAAGAGACCCCACAGCTCCTTTTATCAAAAGACCTGAGAATTATGGAACAAATATTCAATTTAGCGGCCCGTCCAGAAACTTTTTTAATTACTTCGTTGAATTAAAAAGAGAGAAGGGGACTCAATGGAGATCAGCTACAGGTTTTGCTACTTCATATGCTGCAAAATTAAGTTTTGCACCAAGAGATAACCTTAATTTCTCTGTTTATCATCAAAACCTAAAAGAGGAACAATGGCTCAACTGGCTTCAAGATAATTTATTAGGCATTTATTCTAAAAAACAAAGAACAACAGTTGCAGACCTCAACTGGTTCGGTGGCGATAAGCATGAATTAAGAATAAAAGCACAAATGGTTGCCTTCACAGCACGAGATCCATTGCCTTATTTAGGAGATTCTTATGGGCAACTTAATGCAATAGATATGGCCCTAGATCCTTTTACTCTTAGCGACCTTGCTTTCCAGGTGAGGTATAGATATGAAATTCTACCCTTGGCTTATCTATATGTAGTTTATTCTAGGGGCGGCAGAATTATTCGAACAGACTTAGAAGATGATCTTGAAGAGATTTATAAAAGGCCTTGGAATGATCCACAGGCGGATACATTTACCGTCAAGGTTCGTTATAGATTTTGACACTCCCGATTTTCAGAACAGAACCATCCATCATCATTTTTGAATGCTTCAGAAATGGGTAAGTTCAAGTCACAGGATTGGCATTTAACAATTACAATTTCAGGGACATCTATTTTCTTTGTAGGTTTACTTTTAGACCTTGCCATCAAATAAACAAGCGCAATTACTACGACTAATATTAGTAGTTGCCACATGACTACTGAGTTGAGAAGTCCGGTTTTGCTATATCTTCTTTGCCTAACATCCCAAATGTAAGAACATTAGTCCATGAGCGAGTTTTAATAGACTCATTTTCTTTATAATTAAAATTAGGATAATTTGAAGTAAGAACCTCTAAGCTTCTATTCTGAAGTTCTTTATAATCCAATAAACCATAGGCCTCTACAAGTACAGAAAGTGCGTAGGGAGTTTGTGGGGTATTAGGTAGATGCTCAATAACATATTTTGATCTGCTTATCGCTGCTAAATAAGCACCCCTTTGCATATAGAAATCAGCAACATACATTTCATGCTTTGCTAGAAGATTTTTTAAGTAGATCATCCTTTGCTTGGCATGAGATACATAATTACTTTGTGGATATCTAGAGATAAAATCAGACAATTCATCAAAAGATGTTTGAGCCATAACAATTTCTCTTTTTTCTAGATCTGACTGAAAGTATCTAGAGAATAAACCTGAGTCGTCAGTAAACGCAGCAAGTCCTTTCATATAAAAGGCATATCCGGTATGTGAATGTCGAGGATGTAAGTTGATGAATCTTTCAGCAGCTGATTGGCTAGCTTCAAATTGTGAATTCATATAATAAGCATATATTAGCTCTGCTTGAGCTTGCTCGGCATATCTACCGAAAGGGAACCTTGACTCTAATGCTTCTAGACTCATTATTGCCGTGGAGAAGCTTTCATTTTTCAAGCGAGATTGCGCTTGATCGTATAATTCTTTTTCTATAAGACGTTCATCTGGCATCTCTTCGTTTGAAGAACAGGCAGGAAGAATTAGAATAGCTAGAATTCCCAATATAGTGAGATTTATCTTGCTTGATATGGAAAAATTGTGAACGATTGTCATTTAAACTACGAATTCTACAGATCAGAGTAGTTCTTGGACAGAAAAAGGTTTACTAGGTTCAGATTTAATATATGACAACAAAAAAAAAGATATCTCTTAAATATACTGTAATAGATTCAGATCAAGGTCATCGAGCTGACCAGATTGCCGCAAGACAATTTTTAGATTATTCCAGAGGGCATATCCAGAAATGGATTAAGGAAGGTGATTTGCTAGTTAATGAAAAAAAAATAAAACCCAAGAATGCTCTTCAGATCGACGATGTTATAACTGTAAATTTTTGGGAAGAACCTCAACTAACTGACCTTCCTGAAGATATACCACTTGATATAATTTTTGAAGATAATGATATATTAATCATTAATAAACAACCTGGTCTAGTGGTCCATCCAGGATCTGGAAATAAGAAAGGCACTCTCATGAATGCTCTATTATCTCATGATCATAATCTGGGGTTCTTACCAAGAGCGGGTATAGTTCACCGACTAGATAAAGATACCTCAGGCCTCATGGTAATATCTAAAACTGAAAGCTCTTACTTGAATCTAATTGAGCAACTAAAGAATCGATCTGTAAAAAGAACTTACCTAGCTATGGTTGTAGGCGAGCCTGTTTCAAGTAAGACTATAGATGAGCCAATTGGTCGTCATCCTAAAATTAGAACTAAGCAGGCAATTATCAAAAATGGTAAGGAGGCTATAACTCGATTTAGTAAGTTAGAGAGTTTTAAAGGATATTCTTTACTGAGGGTTAATTTAGAGACAGGTCGAACTCACCAAATTAGAGTCCATCTCTCTCATATTGGTTACCCTATTATCGGAGATCCGGTTTACGGTAATAGAAATAAATTTTCTATTGGCACAAACGAAGATTTGAAGACAATTATTTCGAGTTTTAACAGACAAGCTCTTCATGCTGAAGGACTAGAATTAATTCATCCTTCTAGCAACGAACCCGTATCTTTTAAAACTGAAATGCCATCGGACATGAAAGATTTACAAGATCAAATTAAGAAATAATGAATTTTGATTTCTTTCAACCTGAAACTCCGTTGGGGAAAAAGATAAATTGCTTTACCCTGACTAAGAATTTCTTTGATAAGAATTATATAAATGCTGATAAGAATAATCTGATTAGTAATTTTCTTTCATTTAACGGAGTGCCTATTCAATACATGGATCAAGTGCATGGAAGGAATGTAGAGTTCATATCTTCATATTCCACTATACCAAGCTTTAACTGCGACGCATTATTCTGTTCTAAAAGTAATCTTGCTCTAGCAGCGCTCTCTGCAGATTGTATGCCAATTGCGCTAAGTAAAAACGATGGAAGTGATTTCGCTATTATTCATGCCGGCTGGAAAGGTCTTGTTTCTGGTGTGATAGAGTCTTGTGTATCAGCTTTCACCGACAAAGGTGAGACCTTGAGCGCTTGGATTGGGCCATCAATATCAAAGGAAAATTATGAAGTTGATAAAGATATTTATGATACTTTTACGCATAAAGATAAAAATTCGGAAATAAATTTCATTAAGAAAGATACCAATAAATGGCTATTTAATCTTAGAGAAGAAGCTGAGAGAATCTTAAAAAAATACAAGATAAAAGTTCAAACTTCTGACGTCTGTACTCATGATTCAATATATTTGTATTCTTATAGGAAAGAAAGAACAAACAACAGACTAGTCACCATCATTTGGAGAAATAAATGAAAACTAAAGGTTTTATAGGGTTGGGTATAATGGGTTTTTCTATGGCAGGTCATATCTCGAAGGTGCATCCCACCTTCGTTTATAATCGTTCGCATTCAAAGTCTCACCATTGGACGGATACATATACTGGTAATGTGGCTGAAAGTCCTGAAGACCTTGGTATTTCTTGTGAAGAGATATTTATTTGTGTTGGCGATGATGACGATGTAAGGGAAGTTATTGCTGGTAATAAAGGCCTTATTAATACGATGCAGCCAGGAGGTATTATTGTAGACCATACCACTACATCTGCTGTTCTTTCTTTTGAGATGCACCAACTTTGCTTAAAGAAAGGTGTGCATTACTTAGATGCACCTGTTTCTGGAGGTCAAGCTGGAGCAGATAATGGCGCACTAACTGTTATGGTGGGTGGAGATAAAATTGCTTATGAGCAGGTAACTGAAACAATTAATCTTTATGCAAAATTCTCAAAGCTTATGGGGCCTTCAGGCTCCGGACAATTAACGAAAATGGTAAATCAAATATGCATAGCTGGTCTAGTTCAAGGCTTGGCTGAAGGGATAAATTTTTCTGAAAAAGCAGGACTAGATACGAAAGATGTTATAGAAGTCATCTCAAAAGGTGCGGCCCAATCCTGGCAAATGGAAAATCGATGGGAGACGATGTCCTTAGGTGACTATGCTCATGGTTTTGCCGTAGATCATATGCGTAAAGACCTAAAGATAGCTATAGAAGAAGCAGAAAAAAAAGGTGCCGATATTGAAATTACAAAACTTATAGATGGCTTTTATAAAGATATTCAAGATTTGGGTGGAAATCGGTGGGATACTTCTAGCTTATTGAAAAGATTGCAGAGACATGACTGATTTTCCCAAAGCAACAGATAAGAAAATACAACTTCTGCTTAACGATTCTAGAGAAGATTTACTAGCGCTAGCTAGGCAAATGAAAATCGATGATTTAAATGAAAACTTCTTTGAAGAGATAGTAATACCAATATCTTTATATTTTCATCATAGGTTTCCTAAAAGAGCTAAGCCTTACTTCATATGTTTTACAGGAGGTCAAGGTTCTGGAAAGACTACTCTTTCTATTTTTGTACAAAAGGTACTCAACGAAATCTGTAAAAGGCCTGCTATGGGTTTTTCTATTGATGATATATATAAATCTCAAAAAGAACGGAAATTGTTAGCTACAAATATTCATCCACTATGTTATGTAAGAGGGGTACCGGGCACGCATGATATTGATATGGGTCTGAATTTAATTGATCAGTTATCAAAAGCAGAGCCAAATACAGAAACTAAGATACCCGCTTTTTGTAAACCTGAAGATAAGCATTACCCCGAAGAAAAATGGCCAATTTATAAAGGAAGGCCCGACTTTATATTTTTTGACGCATGGTGTGGGGGAGCTAGGCCATTACCTGAGGAAGATTGGCTTCCTCCTTTAAATCAATTAGAAGCCGATGAAGATCCAGAAGGAATATGGTCAAAATGGAGTAATAAAGAGCTTTCTAAAAACTATCAGTATTTGTTTTCTTTATTTGATTTACTCTTGATAATTAAGGTACCAAATATGGACTTTGTTTATGAGAGTAGGTGGGTACAAGAACAAACTTTATCAAAAACCGTAACTGATCCAGCACTTAAAAAAAAGATTATGAGTAAGGATGAAGTCTACCGATTTGTAATGCATTACGAACGATTGACTCACTATATTTTAGAAGAAATACCCAGTTTTTCTGATATCGTTTTATCTAGAGATGGTAATTTTAAATTCTCTATTTTTAAAACCCCTTAGGGGCTTATATTGCAGGGTTTTCTTGACTTAGACCCCCTAGGTGTCACAATGCTCAACCTCCAAAAGTTTGGAGTAACCTTTTAAAAGAATTGAATGGATAAAAGTAATAAATCAGGTGCTGAGGCATTAATTCACTCTCTTCATCTTGAAGATGTCGAGCTTATGTTTGGGTACCCGGGCGGTGCTGCCTTGCATATTTACGACGCGATATTTAATCAAGATAAAGTAGAGCATATATTGGTAAGGCATGAGCAAGGAGCAGTTCATGCAGCCGATGGTTACGCTAGGGCAACTGGAAAACCAGGTGTGGCTCTAGTTACATCAGGACCGGGAGCAACAAATGCTATAACTGGATTGGCAACTGCCTATATGGATTCAACTCCTATTGTTGTGATATCAGGACAAGTTAAATCTAATTTAATAGGAACAGATTCTTTCCAAGAAACAGATATGATAGGTGTGTCTCGCCCAATTGTTAAGCACAGCTTTCTTGTGCAAAAAGCCGAAGATATACCCCAGATTGTAAAAAAAGCTTTTCACATAGCCACAACAGGACGACCTGGACCAGTTGTGATAGATGTTCCTAAGGATTTTACAGATCCAGGATACAAGTTTGAATTTCACTACCCTTCTGAGGTTAATATGCGTTCATATCAGCCACCTAAGGCGGGCGATACGTCAAGAATAAAAGAAGCCGTTGATTTAATCGAAGCAGCTAAAAAGCCTGTAATTTATTCAGGAGGAGGAGTCATACAGGATGACGCTTCAAATGAGTTAATAGCTCTCGCAAAACAACTCAACTTTCCCGTGACTAATACTTTAATGGGATTAGGAGCATTTCCCGGCTCTGATCCTCAATTTATGGGCATGCTAGGCATGCATGGAACTTATCAAGCTAATATGGCGATGCACAATGCTGATCTGATAATAGCAGTAGGGGCAAGATTTGATGACCGCATAACCAATGACCCCAAACAATTTTCTCTTGGCGCCAAAAAGATTCATATTGACGTAGATCCTGCTTCGGTTTCTAAAATCATACATGCTGATATACCAATAGTTGGTTCTGCTAAAGAATGTTTATCCGCACTTTTGCAAGAACTCAATTCCAGAGATTTGAAACTTAATGAATCTGAAATTTCTGCTTGGAACCAGCAGATATCAGATTGGCGTGATGCTCATGGCTTGAATCACTCACTCTTAGAGCTTGGTCCGCAAAATGGCAAAATACTGCCTCAACAAGTTGTTCAATCTCTTTACAAAGAAACTAACGGACAAGCTTTCATTACATCAGATGTAGGCCAGCATCAGATGTTCGCTGCCCAGTACTATCATTTCGATAAACCCAGACAATGGATTAATTCAGGCGGCCTAGGAACTATGGGTTTTGGTCTTCCATCTGCTATGGGCGTTCAATTGGGGTATCCAGACTCTACTGTTGCTTGTGTTACTGGTGAAGGAAGTATCCAGATGTGCATTCAAGAACTTTCAACCTGTCTTCAATACGGACTGCCAATCAAAATTATCAATTTAAATAATGCTGCCCTTGGAATGGTTAAACAATGGCAAGATATGCAATACGGAGGAAGACATTCCTCAAGTACATATGAGAATTCACTTCCGGATTTTGTTGCATTAACAGAATCTTATGGTCATGTGGGCATTAAAGTTACTCAATTTGAAGACTTAGAATCTTCAATGAAAGAGTGTATATCTCTAAAAGATAGATTGGTATTTTTAGACGTCGATGTTGATCCCAATGAACATGTGTATCCTATGCTAGAAGCTGGGAATGCAATGGATCATATGTGGTTAGGTAAAGAAGAAAAGACCTGGAAATGAAAAGAGTCATAGCTTTGTTAATGGAGAATCAGCCCGGTGCTCTTTCAAGAGTTGTGGGTCTTTTTTCTCAAAGGGGATATAACATAGAAACTTTAGTGGTAGCTCCTACAACAGACCCGACGCTATCAAGACTGACCATGTCAACCGAGGGTGATGAAAACGTGGTAGAACAAATAACTAAACAATTAGATAAATTAATTGATGTTGTCATGGTTACAAATTTAAGCGGCTCTGAATTTGTTGAAAGGGAATTAATGTTAATAAAATTTAAGTCAGATTCTTTCCCCCGAAATACTTTTGAAGAATCTAATATAGTTTCTAAAAATGATGAAATTACTAATGTACAAGTTGTGGGTACTTCATCAGAATTAGATAAATTAATTACAGAGATTGAAGGGAATAATCCTGTAGAAATCGTCAGATCTGGTTCTTTAGGAATCTCTTCTGATAAGACCAGCTTAAGTACTGAAAATTAAAAGGAGAGAGTTATGCAAGTTTATTATGATAAAGATGCTGATCTGGAAACTATTAAAAATAATAAGGTAGTCATAGTGGGTTATGGTTCACAAGGCCATGCGCATGCTAATAACCTTAAAGATTCTGGAGGCAACGTTACAGTTGCTTTAAGGAAAGAATCAACTTCTTGGGCTAAAGCCGAAGCAGCTGGACTTAATGTTCAAGAAGTTTCTGATGCTGTAAAAGATGCGGATATGGTTATGATCCTAATGCCAGATGAATTGCAATCAGCAACTTATAAAAGTGAGATAGAAAGTAATATCAAGCAAGGTGCAGTTTTGGCCTTTGCACATGGATTTAATATCCACTTTGACATGATAGAACCAAGAGAAGATCTTGATGTGATTATGGTTGCTCCTAAGGGACCAGGTCATACAGTGAGATCTCAATATGAAATTGGTGCTGGGGTTCCTTGTCTTCTAGCAATACACAAAGATGTATCAGGAAATGCTAAGGAAATAGGTCTTTCTTATGCTTCCGCTATAGGCTCTGGTAGAGCAGGTATTATAGAAACTAATTTCAAAGATGAAACTGAGACAGATTTATTTGGAGAGCAAGCAGTCCTTTGCGGAGGATTGACTCAGTTAATTCAGAACGGCTATGAAGTTCTGGTAGAGGAAGGATATCCACCTGAAATGGCTTACTTTGAGTGTCTTCATGAAGTTAAGCTAATTGTGGATCTTATCTATGAAGGTGGTCTGGAAAATATGCGGTATAGCATCTCAAACACTGCTGAATTTGGTGATTATGTGAGTGGTCCCAAGGTAGTAAATTCAGATGCCAAAGAGGAGATGAGAGCAGTTCTTAAAAGAATACAATCAGGCGAGTTTGCCAATGAATTTATGAGTGATTGCAGAGAAAGTAATGATGGCAAGGGTGGCCCAAGGATGAAAGAATACCGTCAGCAAACTTCTGAGCATTCCATTGAAAAGGTAGGTGGGGAACTTAGAGCAATGATGCCGTGGATCGCACAAAATAAAATTGTAGATAAAGCTAAGAATTAAATTTATGTCCAATGATCCTCAAGACAGTCTAGATCTCTTTGATGATCACGAAGAGGTAGTTTCAGAGGACGGCAAGAAAGTTACCAGGAAAGGAATTTATTTACTTCCGAATCTCCTGACTACTGCCTCATTATTTTCTGGATTTTTCTCAATAATTTCTGCAATAAATGGAAATTTCATTGCCTCAGGAATGGCACTTTTTGCAGCTCAAATGTTAGATGGTTTAGATGGAAGAGTGGCGAGACTCACAAATTCTGAAAGCCTATTTGGAGCACAGTATGACAGTCTCTGTGACGTTATTTCATTTGGATTGGCGCCCGCTATAATAGTATTTCTTTGGGGGTTAGATTCAATTGGCCAAACGGGTTGGGTTTTTTCATTTTTTTATGTTGCTGCAGCAGCTTTGAGGCTTGCAAGGTTTAATACTTATATTGGTTCCGAAGATACATATTTCAAAGGTCTTCCTAGTCCTGTCGCGAGCGCAATGGTTGTTTATTTTGTTTGGGCTATGAGCTCATTTGGCATTCAAGGAGAGGAGGTAGGAAGGCTTTTAGCAATTTTTACAGCCCTCTTAACAGGATTAGTTTCTTTATTGATGGTTGTAAATGTTCCTTACTATAGCTTTAAAGAAATTGAATTGAAGAAGAGAGTACCTTTCTTTTCTATGCTTTTTGTAGTCTTCATCTTTGCCTTAATATCGATAGATCCTCCAATTGTATTGGCTAGTTGTGCTTTTGCATACATACTTTCCGGACCTCTACTATGGTCATGGAAAAGATTAAAAAGTAGTTAGCTGGTTTTTCTCCAGTAACCTGTAAAACTCATCTGATCAACATTGAGGTCTAAGTTCTTTTTGAGAGTTTTTCTAATTGTGGAAATCTGTCTCGCTTCTCCTGCCCCAAATACATATAGCTTCTCTGAATTGACATCGAGCTGTTTAATTCTTTTAAGTAATTCAGTTCCTTCACCTGCTGGTTGATCATTTCTATAAATCCACTCTATACGATGTTCCGGATCACCATATTCAAATTTAGTTGTTTCATTTTGAGTTTCAAATAAACAAATAAAGTTTTCATCTTTATTTAAATTTTCAATTGCAGCTAAAGCAGCCGGTTGAGCAGTTTCATCTGCGATAAAGATGTAGTTATTTGTATCTAAAGGTGGAGTAAACGTTGTCCTTGGCCCCCATATAGCGACTTCAGAATTTACTTTTGCCTCTTCAGCCCAGATTGCTAAGGGACCTGGATGATCATGAAGAACAAACCATACGTCTATTTCATTTTCTCTGATTGATCTTATTGTGTAATAAGCCGCAGTGTAAGGATTCTCGTCTTTTGTATTGATTGCTCTGAAATCATTCATTGAAAATCCTTCAGGGTATTTATGTTCAATATCACTATTTACAATGAAATACATAAACGCATCATTTTTAAGGTTGGGTAAATTTTGTAGACCACCTTTGAAAGTAATTTCTATAATATTGGATGATATCTCTCTTTTATTTTTTACTCTTGTTATGTAAGTATCTAGATTAAGAGTTTTTTCAATGAGTTTTTCAAGACGTGTCTTCGGATAATCTTCAGGAGCATCAGCTCTTGCTTTTGAGAGACATGAATAGAAGAAATTACTGACTTCAACTGAATCTTTCACCTTTTCTGGAAATTCTATTTGTTGAATCTTTTTTTCTTCATCCGTTTCAATAATCAAAGAAATTAATTCTGGCGAGATGTGTTTAATTTCAGTTTTTTTTGCTTTTACTTCTTTAAGATAATAGTGAGCAATAAGAAGGAGGGCGTCTTCGTTGACATCATTGTGTAAGTCAATCATTAATTGGATATTTTCTTGACTATTCTTATCGAACATAACTTATAGTTCGTAAGCTCTGTAGTCATTAGCTTGTTTAACAAGCATATCTTTATATTCCTTTGCATTACTGCAAATTTCTTCAAAAGAAATAAAATAAATTTCTTCATTAGATTTTATGTAATAACCATCTATCGATAGAGAAAGCATTTTAGCTTCATTATCTTTTATGGAATGTTGGGCATTTAGTGCTGAAGATATGTTGTGCGAGTGATCTTCATTCATATGTTCAATGATCGAAGACTCATTGCTACTCCATTTTGGTTTGTGTTGTTCCCATTTCTTTGCATCAAGCCAGGCAATTTTACCAAACCCTCCTATCCACCTAACTTGATTGATATGTAGCCTGTAGAAATTGAAATCATGCATGGCAGCATATTTCTTACTTTCCGGTAAGAAATTTTCAAATCTGTTTTTCACGGTTTCTACTTCTTCATTAGGTAAAGCTTTTAAGTCTCCCAATAGTGTCATTCTGGAAGAATTTTGCTTATCAAAATCGTCATCAATTTTGAATAAGGTTAAGCATGATTTAGAGTCTTCTTTTAAATTTATGGTGTGTTGCGCTATGTTACTTGCGTATATCAAAATACTTCTGTCAACGTCTGTTACAAAGGTTACAAAACTCCCAAAAGGATAACCATCATTTCGGACTGATATGGTAGATAAGACTCCTTCACTAGCATTTCTAAGAAGGCTAATCGCATCTTTTTCGTATTCTTTTTGTTTTGTATTCATAACTCAGTAATAGTTAATTCTGAAAGGACTTTCTTCTATTTGCATATCTAAACCATATACTTTGCTCAAAGTTTCCTCATTAAGGACCGTCCTAGGAGCTCCAATCTCCAGTAGTTTACCTTCATTGAATATTGCAATTTGATCAGAATACTTAGCGGCTAAGTTGAGATCATGGAGTATCAAAAGGATACCTATACCCTCATCTCTTTTATTTTGTATAAGTCTCATCATTTTTTGCTCATGAAGAATATCTAAATTTGCAGTAGGCTCATCTAGAAACATATATCTAGGATCATCCGATCCGGACGGTCTCCAAAGTTGGATAAGCGTTCTTGCAAAATGTACACGTCTTTTCTCTCCTCCAGATAAAGTATTAAAACTTTGTTCTAATAAATCCGCTACAGAACACTCAATAGATATTTTTTTAACGGCTTCTTCAAAATCTTTTGAATAATCTGATATACCTCTGTCAATCCATCCCATTTCAATGATTTCTTTTACAGTAAAATCATAGGCTATTTCTTGAGATTGGGACATTACACTTCTCATGAAGGATCTATCTTGAATAGAGATATTGCTTAGTGGAATGTCATCAAACTTGATTTCTCCATCTGATGCAGTTGAGTCGCCAGCTATAAGCTTTAAAAAAGAAGATTTCCCAGCACCATTAGGCCCTAATATAGTGAGTATCTCTCCTTGGTTTATTTTTAGAGACACTTCGTCAACGATCCTTTTAGACTTTATTTCCCAAGTTAAATTAATTGTTTCAACGCTCATGTCTTTCTTATTCTAAAAATTAACCACAAAAAGAAGGGAGCCCCTATAGCGCTCGTTATCAAACCAACTGGTAATTCAGCTGGTTGTATCAATGTTCTCGATAATAAGTCAGCTGTCATCATTAATGAGGCCCCTAGAAAAGCAGAACCAGGTAGTAAATAATTATGATTTACTCCTCCAATCAGTCTAACTAAATGAGGGACGACTAACCCTACAAATCCAATCATTCCTGATAAGGAAACACTTATACCAACTGTTATTGCCGAGGCAATAATAACTTTAAATTTGAGTTTTCTTACATCTACACCTAAACGGTAAGCTTCCGGTTCTCCCAGCTGCAATAGATCTAATTTCCTTGCAGACGGTATCATCCAGAACATAGTTAAAGAAATTATTATCAAAGCTGGAATTATCAACTGCCAGGAAGCCCCACCAAAACTCCCCATAGTCCAGAAAGTCAGTCCTCTTAATTCCGAGTCTGTGCTGATATAGGTGAGAATGCCGATTCCAACTGAAGCGAATGCATTTACTGCAATGCCAACTAAAAGCATATAGGTAATGCCCTGATAACCAAATCCTTGAGTAAAAAGGTATAAAAGGCTAATGACAAGTGAAGCACCAATAATTGCAGAAATTGGGAGTATTAATGTCCCAAATATAAAGTCGGGGAGGATACCGGAGCCAAGAACTATCACTATAGATGCGCCTAATGCTGCACCAGCCGAAACACCAATTAATCCGGGATCTGCCAAAGGATTTCTAAACAAACCTTGTAGAGAAGCACCCGAAAGCCCAAGACTTGCTCCAACAAAAGCTGCTAACAAAACCCTAGGAATTCTGATTTCCAAGAGAACAATATTATCTAATGAATTAGAGTCATTAAGTAACTCCTGAAGAGAAAAATTGAAACTACCTAAAGTAATTGACGTAACTAATATTAATAAAGTGGAAATTACAAAGAGTGCAAGAATTCCCGTTTGAAAAGAATTAATAAATTTCAAAGAATGAACTTTTTTGGAAAGTATTGATGACATTATTTACTAAAAATTTTAGCAAACTTTATCGCCGTTGAAACTGTTCTTGTACCAAAACCCAACATGGCCATGCCATCTTCGTTCAAGATCTTTCCTTCGCGCGCAGCATTCGTAAACTTGAGTGAAGTAGTGCTTGCTAGACTTTCAATATCAGGAAAAGAATTCATGCCTCTGTTGGTAATAATTATATAGTCAGGATTATATGAAATAATTGATTCGCTGCTTATTGGCTTCCAACCTTCAAATTTATTTGCAGCATTACTTGCTCCAGTCATTTTGATGAAACCGTCCCCGGAAGTTCCATTTCCAGCAACTATAGGTGAAGTTCCTTGCATATTCAGAATCAGCATCACTTTGATTCCTGATTCCTTATTTTCTTGCGCGAGTTCATTTAAGTAATTGATATCGTCTTTAATCAAATCAATTTTTGATAAGGTATCTTTTGATTTAGTATTGAGAACTTCTGATAGACATTCTATTTTTCGTAGAATACCTATAGACGTATGATCCTCTTCTAGAATACGTACATCCAAGCCCGTTAATGATAGTTGCTCCACAACAAGAGGAGGCCCCATATCATCTTCCCCTAAAATTAGAGAGGGTTTTAGCGATAAAATACCCTCCGTGGATAATGCCCTGACGTAACCTATTGAGGGGAGTTCCGAAGTTGCGGGTGGAAAATTAGAAGTAATATCCACTCCGATAATTTTCTCTTCTTGCTCCAGAAAATACACTACTTCTGTTAGAGATCCTCCTGCTATAACAGTCTTCGATGAGTCTTTAGCCATGCTGCAATCTGACCAGCTTAAGTTCATGAATATGGAAATAATACTTATTAAAAAAAAGCGCATCTAAAGGATTGTATTGATTAAAAACTTAAAGTAAATGATAATCATTCCCATTCTCATCAAGAAAGAGGCAAAAAATGAATAAAATCAAGTTTATCAGAGTTTTAGTTTTAGGATTAGTGATATCTTTAAACCAGATATTAGCTGAAGATGACGTACAAGAAGTAGTTGTTATATCTTCGAAATATCCCGTTCCCTTGGAAGAAGTAGTTGGTAGTGTGGACTCTATATCACTCGAAGACCTAGAAACTAGAATGGTTAGTGATCTTGGAGATATGCTGGATAAAACTATAGGCGTATCTGTTTCAAAGAGAAATGTTTCTGGAAGGGCATACAACGATGGTATCTCTATCCGTGGCTTAGGCGGTAAAAGGGTTAACATTTTAATTGATGGCATCAGAGTAGCAGAAGCTTATACCGGATACGGAAGAGATGTTGTTGATGTAGATCTCTTAAAACGAGTCGAAATTCTAAAAGGTCCTAGTTCAGCTTTATACGGTTCAGATGGACTTGCTGGAGCCGTTTCTTATATTACAAAAGATCCAAGTGATTTAGCCGAATTTGGGCAGAATTATTTTTCAGTAAATACTTCTTATGACGAAGATAATGAACAAACCAAAGTAGGCCTTCTAGCAGCTAGAGTAGGGGAAAGCGTGGAGAGCTTAATCCAGATAACTACAAGAGAACTTAGCCAAGTTGAATTGCATGATGACGCCACTCAAGAACTTGACCCTTTTGATGGAGAGCAATTGAGTGTATTGGCTAAATTTAAATTAAGTCTGTCTGATTCGGTAGGACTGACTTTAACTTTAGATTCTCAAGAATTTGAGGGTGATTATATTTTTAAGTCTCAAGCAGGTATGAGTTATTTTCCAGATGTTGTTAGTGCATCGAACGTCTTAGGTGTTGATGATGGCAATAGAGATAGAGGAACATTATCTCTTGATTTCAGTAATGAAACTTCTATGTTTGATAATGGTTCAATAAGATTTTATGTTCAGGAAACTGATCAAAAGCAAATTACAACAAGATCTAAAACTTACTTTGCTGCAGGACCTCCAACGATGGTTAATGCTTATAGAGATTATCAATTTAATCAGGATATAGACGGGTTTTCCGCCGATTTCTTTAAGTCAATCAATAATAATGGAAGACTACATAATATTGTTTATGGATTTGAAATAGAAAATATTGAAATTCAACGTCCAAGGATAAGATACGAAACCAACCTTATGACTGGAGCCGTAAATACCTTTCTTGGTGGAGAGTACTATCCAAATAAAACTATTCCTGATACTGAGATAGAGAGACAGAGCTTCTTTTTCAATGACAGGCTTGAACTTAATGAGAAAACAACCATTGTTTTCGGAGCTCGATATGATGGTTACGAACTTACTCCTACACCTGACGATTTATTCTATGCAAATGCCCAATCTACGAACGAACTTTATTTTATAGATGATAGTGAGGTTTCTATGAAGTTAGGTTTCTTGAGAAATCTATCTGAAGAAGTTTCGTTTTATGCGCAGTATGCTGAAGGTTTCAGAGCACCAGATTTTCAAAGCGCTAACCTTAGTTTCACTAATTTAGCTTTCCGTTATGCTGTTGGTACTAGCACTGGTTTGCAGCCTGAAGAAAGTGAAGGTTACGAATTTGGCTTCAAAGGAGCAACTGATAACATGTCTTGGACTTTGTCATTTTATGATAATGATTATGAAAACTTCATAGATACTTATATCACAGGGAGAAGTCCACAAGGCATCACCCTATATGAATATGGAAATCTTGATGAGGTTGAGATTAAGGGTGTTGAATTTGAAATGAATGCTGACCTTTCAGATAACTTACAGGCATCTTTAGGCTTTAGCGTCCCAGATGGCAATAAAAATGGTGAGCAGCTCGTATCTATAGATTCGGAAGAAGCGATATTAGGTTTAGTATGGAACTCCAATAGCGGTAAATTGAAACTCAGTGGTTACGCTAACATTACTGCTGGAAGTCATGATAATTTACCTCCATCTTGTGGAAGGAGTGGTTGTAACCCTCTACTGGCCTTACCTGGAACAACGACAATAGATGTTTATGGAAGTTATGAATTAACTTCAAATCTCAAACTTAGGTTTGCAATAAGGAATCTAACTGACGAAAGTTACTGGAACTGGGCATCCGTCCAAGGAAAGAGTTCTACTGACACTAATTTAGATATCTTTATGGAACCTGGAAGAAACATGAGTATGGGACTGAAATACGATTTCTAGATACTTATAAAAAAAAAGGGCCAACAGGCCCTTTTTTTTGTTCTAGTTTTGTTAACTAGATTAGAGTTTTTGTTGTAATATGCTCGCTCCACGCAAGTGGGTCTGTAGCTCAGTTTGGTTAGAGCGCACCCCTGATAAGGGTGAGGTCGGAAGTTCAAGTCTTCCCAGACCCACCAATCTTTATTCTTTGTTTATTTTTTTGTATCGATATAAGATCTATTAAAGTTATTAAATATACTTTGTTATGTCTTCAAGCTCGGCTTTCAATGTCATAAAAATTGCCACTGAGCCCCAGAAAAAGAAATAACCTAATCAACAACAATGTCGTGTACAGTTCAAAAATGAATAATAATCCGAGGAATAGAATATGAAAGCAGTAGGATTGATGACACATGGCGGACCTGAGGTACTAGAAGTTCTTGAAGTACCTGAGGTGCAGGCAGGCCCCGGGCAAATTAGGATTCGTAATCATGCCTCCGCAGTTAATCCAACAGATGTTGCTGCAAGAAGTGGTTTGATGGCGCAGTTACAGAAAAAAAATCCTCCGCCATATGTTCCGGGTATGGATGCAGCAGGAGTAGTCGATCAAATAGGGGAAGGAGTCAATACAGATATCCAACTAGGAGATAATGTTATGGCCATGGTGGTGCCTAACGGAAATTACGGAGCTTATAGAGAACAGATAGTGTTAGACCAGAATGCAGTAGTTAAAGCTCCAAAAGATACATCTCATGTCGAGGCTTGCACTCTTCCAATGAATTCACTAACTGCAAGACTATCCTTGGATTTATTAAATCTAAAGGAAGGACAAGTTTTGGCTGTCACAGGTAGTCCAGGAGCTTATGGTGGTTATGTTGTTCAACTCGCCAAGGCAGGTGGTCTTACAGTTATTGCTGATTCTAATGAGTCAGATGAAAAACTACTGAAATCCTTAGGTGTCGATATTATTATTCCAAGAGGCGAGGGGTATGCCGAAAGAATAAGAGAAGAATTTCCCGAAGGTGTTGATGGAATGGCTGATGGAGCTCTGCTAAATGAACTAGCTATAGATGCGGTGAGAGATGGCGGCTCTTTTACATCTATTAGAGGATTTAAAGGGGATCCTCAGAGAGATATAGAATTCTCAACTACTTGGGTTACCGCTTATGATTGTAAGAAAGACATATTAGAAACTCTCAAAGGGCAAGCAGAAGAGGGTATTCTGACACTTAGAGTTGCGGACTCAGTGTCTATTGAAAATGCCGCCGAAGCTCATGAGAGGTTAGAAGCAGGTGGCACTAGAGGTAGGATGGTCATAGAATTCTGATGGTACACTTGAATTATGAATGAACTCGATTCTTATATCTTTTCCAGTCCTGCTCTCAATGCTATATCAACTGCCTCTGCGGCCTTACAAGTACAATTTCAGATGCTTTCTCTAGCGATCTCTATGAGTCTGAGCCTACTGGAGAGTAGATGATATGTTGAGAAAGATAATTAAAAGTATATTTATTATTTCTCTGGCTTTTGAAACTTATGCTGAAGTTAAAGAATTAACCATATTGCATACCAATGACTTGCATGCACATCTTTTCCCTAGAATCGCTCCCTGGATCAGTGAATCTAGAAAGATTGGAGGTTTTGCCAATCTTGCAACCCTAGTAAAACAAGAGAAGCAATTAAATCCTAACAACATCCTAATTGATGCTGGTGACTATTTCTCAGGACCCTACATTAGTACCTTAACTGAAGGTGAGGCGGTAATTAAGTCTATGAACTTCTTGGGTATAGATGCGGCCTGCATAGGTAATCACGAGTTTGATCATGGATGGGACAATATGTTGGAGCAAATTCAGAAAGCTGAATTCCCAATATTAAACGGCAATCTTTTTTTTGAAGGAACTGATCAATTGGTTTGGGATAACCCCTACTTAATTCTTGAAAGGTTAGGACTAAAAATAGGAATAATTGGTCTTCATGGAAAATTTGCCTTTTATGACACTATCAATTTTAAAATGACAGAAGGTATTGAAGCCAGAGATGAGGAAGAGTACCTCAGGAAATATATTGAAGAACTTAAACCTATTACGGATCTTATTATTCTTGCTGTTCATCAAGGTATGCCCGGACGGCAGTCTACCGTTGGCCTTACTGATGTAGAAAGAAATCTTTATAAAGATATTCTTCTTGCTAAGAATGTTCCAGGTGTGGATATCATTGTTACGGGACATGCCCATCAAGGTACAGAAAAAGCCCTGGTTTCAAATGGGACGATTATTGTTTCAACTAATGCTACCGCAACGGAATTAGGGAAATTGCAAATTAAATATGACACTGAAAAAAAGAGAATAGTTTCTCACTCCAATGAACTCATAACTATATTTGATGATGAGTTAGAAGATGACCCCGACATGCTTCAAGAAATCACTTTTTGGCAAGAGGAGGTAGATCAAATAGCAAAAGTTCCCGTCATACCCTTAACAAAGAAACTTGTTAGGTCTTATGGAAAAGAATCCAATATGGGAAATCTATTTGCTGATGCCATTGAGTCATTTGATGAAAGAATCGATATAGCGGTTGTGAACAGTGGAGCACTCCGACAAGATATTGAAGCAGGGACGATTACAAAAGGAGATCTAATTTCTGCTTTTCCATTCCCGAATACTGTTGTAATGACTAAGCTAAAAGGCTCTCAGGTTAGGAAGATTTTTAATCATGCTGCCGGTATGACTAATGGGATTTTACAAGTTTCAAAGAATGCTAAATATTCATTTACCCCAAGAGAGAAAGTTAATGATATTTGGATTAAGGGTAAGCTAATAGATGATAATTCAGAATATTGGGTTGCGGCCCCCAATTTTGTTACACAAGGTGGCGATGGATACTGGGAATTTCAAAATTCTATAGAATATCAAGATAGTGGTATCTTAATTGTAGATGTCGCTGAAAATTATCTTAAGAACAAAGACGTATACGAACCTGAATATGGAGAGAGAGTGCAAATTATAAGGTAAAGCAATTTATCACTTGCTGTTTGTATTACCGATCCTATATATTTCTTTGATTAACTAACTCATAATAAATTTTTCAAATAAGGCCATGCAATACATTTCAAAATTAGTAATCTTCTTCCTGATCATTTTCAGTTTTAATCTAATTGGGCACCAAGATGATGATGGTATGAAATATTCACCTGAGTTAGCTCATGCTCCTATGCCTCTTCCAGATAGAGTTGTTTTAACTTGGGAAGATGATCCTGCAACAACACAATCTGTGACTTGGCGGACTGATATTTCAACTAAGAAAGGAATGGCCCACTTAGCACTTGCTAATGCAAATGGCAGAGCATTAGAGACTGAAGAATTTATGGCTGAAACCACTTATTTCAAAAGCGATATAAATGAGGCTAACTATCACAGTATTACTTTTAGGGGACTGCAGCCAGATACGCTATACGCCTATAGAGTTGGTGATGGAGTCAATTGGACAGAGTATTACCATTTTAAAACTGCCAGTGATAGACCCAGACCTTTTAGTTTCATCTATTTCGGTGATGCTCAAAATGAGGTCCGAACTCATTGGTCTAGAGTATTTAGGGAGGCATTTAGGGATGCTCCAAGAGCAGCCTTTACACTGCATGCTGGAGATTTAATCGATAATCCTTCATGGGATGCAGAATGGGGAGATTGGCATCAAGGCCCAGACTGGGTAAATGGAACTATTCCAGTAATAGCCACTCCAGGTAATCATGAATATTACAGAATTAATCAAGGCCCAGAGTCAGAACGTTATTGGCAAACTAAAGAAGGTAAAACTATCGAAGTAAATATGACTGGTTTTGAAACTGAGTCTTCAGAAAAAGGTAGCATTTATAAGGTGTCATTTATTGGACCCGATGGTGACACTGCCTACTTCGAATTTAATGATGGAGGTAATATTATTCTTGTAGATGATCAGGTTGAGTCTATAACGGGGTTTAAAAAAAGTGACTTAATTGGTTCAAGTTTTTACTCTAAACCACTTTATGATCGACAAAGGGATCGTGGCACACCTGCTGTAAGCACTCATTGGCGACCGCAATTTGCCTTCCCAATTCAAGATGTTCCTGATGAAACTCTTAAAGAGACCGTTTACTATATTGATTATCAGGGTGTACGTTTTATTTCTTTAGATTCTAATAAATCCAAAGAAGCTCAAATACCATGGTTAAGAAAAGTACTGGAAGATAATCCTAATAGATGGACAATTATGACTTTCCACCATCCCGTTTTCTCTCCAGGATCTGATAGAGATAATAAAGATATACGGGAACTCTGGAAGCCACTCATTGATGAATTTAAAGTAGATTTGGTACTAAGTGGCCATGATCATTCTTATGCACGAACTGGTCAGGTAGATACTGAAGATCTAGTTAATGTTCCAACAGGCTATCAACAGGCCTATGATCCTAAGATAGGAACAGTTTACGTGGTATCTGTCAGTGGACCCAAGATGTATGGTATTACGAAGGGAAATTATGCTAAGAGAGTAGCCGAGAATACTCAGCTATATCAAATTATTCATATTGACGATAAGAACTTAACTTATAAAGCTTATGAGGCTACGGGAAAACTTTATGACGAGTTCACGCTTGAAAAAAGAAATGGAATGCCCAATCTCCTTCTTGAAGCGCTCCCGCAAGAGAATAGAAGGTAAAAGCATATAGGATATCTTGCTTTGTCTTATGGAAACAAAAGAAGCTTACCTTAAAAAATTAGTTAGCAGGGGTTATGATAATCCAAGATTATCCGATTTGAGTGAGTCTGCTCTTAAAGAAATCCTCAAGAACGAAGAATCTTTTTACAAAAGAAATTCAAGTGAATAAGTTTTTACTCTGGTTTGCTTACTTTTTAGTTTTCACCACACCTATTCAAATAATTTTTTGTCTTTGGGTTTACTCGTTTCTACTTTCTGTTGAGTATAGTCTCCTAACCTTTAGTACCTCCGACTTTATGGATTTAACTTTTCTTCGTCATATTAAAATTTGGATGTATTCATGGTTTTGGAATGATTTTTTGAACTTTATGTTGGCCCTTCCTGCAGCCATAGTGGTTACTTTAAGACTTTTAATTAATACTTGGCTGGGTTTCTGGCTCTTACCTATTGCTAAAAAAATGAATGAAACAAACACTTATGTTTAGATCTTCAAAAAATATTTCTTTTCTTCTTCTTATTTTTGCTTTTAATCATTTGAGTGCTCAGAATGAGAAGGTTTCGGTGGATAAGGCCATGGATGTACTAGACACCTTTATGGAAAGTTTTAATTCAAGAGACATGGAATCTTGGTCTGAAACACTTAATTATCCTCACGTAAGATTTTCTGCAGGAAAAGTTACTGTATGGAATACAAAAGAGGATTATGCCGCAGTGAACATATTCGATAGATTAGAGGCAACGGGTTGGCACCACTCGGCTTGGGTATCAAGAGATCCAATTTTAGTCTCAAAAAACAAGGTTCATATTTCGACAGTTTTCCAGCGTTATGACAAAAATAATAAACCTATAGAGAAATATCAATCTTTGTACATAGTTACAAAAGAGAAGGACCATTGGGGGGTTAAAGCCAGATCCAGTCTAGCTCCTTAAATGCCTTTGCATAAACCTGAAGATTTCTACTCTTTATTGAAAAAAAATTGGTAGATTCAATTATTCTTTTGATGTTTGATAGAGTATTGAAGATGTACTTGGAGAAAAAATGTTAGCAAAAGCTTTTAGAAATTTCATGATCAAGCGCACCATAAGTGCCAATCTCAGAAATCGAGGCATGAATACTTTTTCAAATTATGAAATCTTTAAAAATGTCCGTTTAAGTGCAGAAACAAAAAGACAGGAAGAAAATAGACCTCATGAAATACTCTATTTTCATAAAGTAGATGATCCTTATTCACATCTAACAATTCACTATATCGACAAGATAAAATCTTCTTTTGATGTAATTATTAAGCCTATTTTAGTTGGGGAGGAGAACCCAGAGGCAGTTCATGAACCTTCTTTGTACAGTATCTATTGTCTAGAGGATGCTAAACGCATTGCTCCTTTCTATGATGTAGACCTGTCCGCAGAATCTTATCCTGACAAAGAATTGATAGATTATTCTAATTCAATTCTAGCATCTGTGGAGGAGGGAGATTTCGCTGAAATAGCCAAAAAAGTAAGTTCTGCTTTATGGACCGGAAACAAACAATTTCTTGCTGCATTAAAAACACAATATCCATCAACCCAGAGTGAGGTTATAGAAAAATTAGAATTTGGTAACAAAATCAGAAACGAAAAAGGTTATTATTTTGGTTCTGCCTTCTACTATGAGAAAGAGTTGTATTGGGGTGTTGACCGTTTACATCATTTGGAAGATAGACTCATTGATTTAGGGGTAAAGACAGATAGTACCAATGACTCAATTTGCTTTCCCAATTTAAAAGCACCTTTGACATTAGACTCAGAGAAAAAGATAAATCTTAGTTATTACCCATCTCTTAATAGCCCTTACACCTACGCTAGTGCGAAAAGAGTTAGAGAAATCAAAGACGAGTATCCGGTTAATCTAATTACTAAGCCTGTTCTTCCAATGTTGATGAGGAAAATGACTATTCCCGATTACAAAGGAAAGTACATAATCTCTGATGCAGCTAGAGAAGCGAGGAAGTACGGTTATCCAATGGGTTCAATTTACTCTCCTATTGGGAAGCCTGCTAGAAAAGCTTATTCGTTATTTCCCGCAGTAGATGAGGCGGGGAAGGGATTTGAATATATTGATGAATTATTAAGAGCTTCATTTTATGAAGGAATAAATATTGGAGAAGATGACTACCTCCAGTCCTTAATAACCAATCTAGATTTAGACTGGTCTTTAATTAAAAAGGATTTGAATTCTAGGAAATGGAAGAAAGTACTGGATGATAATCTTAAAGATATGTATGCAGGAAATTGTTGGGGAGTTCCAAGCTTTAAAATAACTGATATAGATGGGAATAATCCCTTTACCGTATGGGGACAGGACAGGATGTGGCTCCTTAAAGAAGAAATTAATAAACGTTTAGGCTAGAAAAATGAAGACACAAACTTTCGCACTCATAACTCTCTTAATATTAGTACCTGCTTGTTCTGATAAAAATGACAATATTAAGTTTGTTGAAATTGAAGAGAAAGACATTTATGTGCAACCAAGGCCAGAACCTAATCCTGATAAAAATGCCTATTTTGGAGATTTACATGTACATACTTCAAATTCATTTGATGCTTATACTTTTGGAACGATTGCTAATCCTGTAGACGCCTATAAATTTGCCCAGGGAGAAGCTATTCCCCACCCAACTGGTTATAACATTCAACTCAAAAGGCCATTAGATTTTTATGCGGTAACTGATCATGCAGTATTTTTAGGAATCATTAAAGAAGCAGCAGATACAAGCTCTGAGTTCTCTAAATACGAATTCACTAAGCCGATGCATAACTTAAATGAGGAAGTAAGTAATAGTTTATTTTCTATCATTAAGCGTTCTGGCCTTTTTAGAGGTTTTGGAGGGGCGGCTCGTGAAGGTCTCGAAGATGGAAGTGTTGATAGAGAGCTTATAGAAAGTGTTGGCAAATCTGTATGGAAAAAAACTATAAAAGCAGCAGATGATGCATACCAGCCTGGGATATTTACTACTTTCGCAGGCTACGAATATTCGTCAAGTATAGATCTATACAATAAGTACCTTCACAGAAACGTTATATTTAAAGATACAAAAAACCTCCCTGAAAGAATCTTTTCTAGAGATGACAGTCTAGATCCAGAAGAATTATGGAATTGGATGGATATACGCAGAGAGGAAGGAGTGGAAAGCTTGGCAATTCCTCATAACTCTAATATTTCTGGTGGAGCTGCTTTTTCTATGAGTGATTACAACGGCGGTCCAATTGATGAAGCCTATTTAAGTAAGAGATTACGTAACGAACCCTTAGTTGAAATAACTCAAGCTAAAGGAACTTCAGAAACTCATCCTTTTTTATCTAAAAATGATGAATGGGCAGCCTTTGAAGCTATAACTAATCATCCAGGTGAAAAGATTTTAACGAATTTAAGTGGAAGCTATGTAAGAGATGCTTATTTGCAAGGATTGACTCTCCAAGATCAGGGCAAACCCAATCCTTTTAATTTTGGCGTAATAGGTTCTAGTGACACACACGTAGCCGGTGGATCTTATACCGAAGAAACTCACTTCTCTAAGGTTGGTATTTTAGATGGTGAGCCATATCTTAGAGGTTCAGTTCCCTTTGATGGAATATACAGTTTAATAGCAAGGTTATGGCAGCCTGATAGCATACTTGAATTAGATGAGAAAAATTATCTTAGTTTCAGTCCGCGCTTAATTCGGTTTGGATCTTCAGGACTTGCAGGAGTATGGGCAGAGGAAAATACTCGAGAGTCTATTTATGATGCCTTTCGACGTAAAGAAACTTTTGGTACCAGTGGACCTAGAATTAAGGTTCGCTTTTTCGCAGGTTATAACTTTGAAAATTCTAATTTGTATGACTCTAATCTCATTCAAGCAGCTTATTCACAAAACATCCCAATGGGTGGAGATATAATTCAAAAAAAGGATAAAATTCCTAAGTTTCTTGTATGGGCTATTTCAGACCCACTTGGAGCTCCCTTACAAAGAGCTCAGATAATTAAGGGATGGCTTGAAGAGGGTGAGCAAATGGAAAAAGTATTCGACGTAGCTTGTTCCGATGGCCAGAGCGTAAATCTTCAAACATACAGATGTCCCAATAATGGGGCTGAGGTTGACAGAAACGACTGCTCAATAAGTCGCAAAACAGGCGATACAGAATTAAAGACTTTTTGGCAAGATCCAGAGTTAATTGATGGCCAAGAGGCTTTTTACTATGCAAGGGTTCTTGAGAACCCCACTTGTAGATGGTCAACCTGGGATGCTCTAAGAGCAGGAGAAAAGCCAAGATCAGATATACCAGTCACAATACAGGAGAGAGCTTGGTCTTCTCCAATTTGGTTATCAGTCAATTAATTTCCAGCATTTCTAGTTTGGTATAAATGTTAAACTAACGTTATGAGAAATATTATATTGGTAATAATTAGTTCGCTGGCGATTATTTCTTGCTCTGAAAACGACAATAGTTTGAATAACTTGATAGAAAGTGAGAACTTCCTAAAGGATAATTTGGGTAATTCTGATGTTGTTGAAATAGAGGCAGGCCTTCAATACAAAAGAATATTGTCAAGCGACAGCGGTATAAAGCCAACTTTAAACGATGTTATCAATGCAGATTTTCATGGGACTTTATTAGATGGATCTGTATTCTGGAGTTCAGTTGAAAATGGAGAACCCTTAATTGTTTCTCTTTCTCAATTAATTCCAGGATGTCAGAAAGCTATTTCACTAATGGACGAAGGAGATAGTTGGAAAATATATATACATCCTGACTTGGCTTACGGAGAAGCGGGTAGGCCAGGTATTCCACCTAACTCATTATTGGTTTTCGAAGTTAACCTGCACTCAATAGAATCTTAAGAAGAGACCTTAAATGAGTTAATTTCGAGTCGAGCGTCTACAATATGTAAGGAAATACGTGCCCGATTTTTCCAAGATTATCAGCAAAGCGACTCAGTAATATATTTATGGGCACTTATTTTTTTTTCAAGATAAAGGCAAGATCTTTTAATATAAAATTATAAAAAAGGATGACATATGAAATACGAAGAAGTAATAAACGATAGAAGAAGTGCTAGGGGTTATTTAGACAAGCCGGTTTCTAAAGAAGTATTAGAAGAAGTAATTAAGCTTGCTACAAGAGCTCCTTCTTCCATGAATACTCAGCCTTGGCATTTTCATGTCATTACTGGAACTGCTCTAGATAATATAAGAAAAGAGAATACAAAAAGAAATATTGAAGGTGTTCCGCCTTCAAGAGAAATTAGACCTCCTTTAGGATACGAAGGTGTCCATAGAGAAAGACAGATAGAAATCGCTATCCAGCTTTTTAAAGAAATGGGTATCGAGAGAGATGACAAAGAAGCCAGACAAGACTGGGTTTTAAGAGGATTTAGGCAATTTGATGCACCTGTGGCTGTAATCGTAACCTTTGACAAAGAACTCAAAGATGAAGATATTTCTAAGTTTGATTGTGGAGCCGCAGTAAACGGTTTAGTTAATGCAGGCTGGTCCAAGGGTTTGGGCTCAGTTATAAATAGTCAGGGAATTATGCAGTCTCCTGTAGTGAGAGAATATGCAAAGATTCCTGAGAATGAAGTGATTATGATCTGTGTCGCTATGGGTTATCCAGATGAGAGTTTTCCTGCTAATAAGGTAGTCTCTAAGAGGAGGCCTGTTTCAGAAGTGGCAACTTTTATAGGCTTTGAAGAATAGTGAAGCCTAGATTATCTATTTTTCTTCTTTTTTTCCCTGGTCTCATTATTAGCGAGATTTTTGTGGATGTTAGAACGCAAGAGGAATTTAAAGAAGAATCGATTCTTAATACTTACAATATTGAGTGGCAAAACATACTGGATATTAAGCAGATAGCTTCTCAGGACGATGAAATTTATGTTTTTTGTAGAAGCGGTAACCGGTCAGAAAAGGCTAAGAAGATTCTTGAAGAGGCGGGTTATAAGCAGGTATACAATATTGGTGGAATTGTTGATGCTAGTGTTTTCATTCAAGATATAAGATACAACTCTGAAAATTGATGCTACTCAATTAAAAGGATAGAATAAAAAAATGGAAGAATGGATAAGTGATCATTTTGATAATTGGGCGTTAGTCTGGTTTTGTTTGTTATTTTGGGGAAGTATTTTTGGTGCCGTTCTGCTCTATCTATTCGAAGCAAGTTTGTTTGTATCATTTAGCGGTTACGCTCTTGGATTCTTTTTAGGCTTGCTAGCAAAAAATAAAGGATGGTCATGGATCAGCTAGGCCACAACTCAATGGATTTATCTATCGAAGCTGAAAGAAAAGTTGCTAGAACTTTTATGGGCAGAATTGAGTGGGAAATGATTGCAATTGGGCTTGGTCAATTTGCTGCATGGATAGCCACGTGGATACTTGTCATCCAAGGAATTATTCCCTTAATTTTTGGTTTCCTGATAGCTATCTTTACTGCCTGCAATGCTTACCTTCCTTCTCATGCAGGGCAACACGGACATTTGTCTGGAGGAAGAAAAAATCTTCAATGGCTTGATTATTGGGTTGGACAGATCAGTGTTATACCTTTAGCTCAGTCACATGAATTATTGAAAGCCACCCACTTAAAACATCACGCACATACTAATGATCCGGAGAATGACCCTGATTTTTTTCATGGTAATGCAAGTAGTTGGTTGGAGGCCGCAAAAAATGTAAATACTTCCTACGATGATGATGGTCCAGCTAGGAAGGCAATAGAAAAACATGCCGTAGAAGATCCTAAATTTAGAGCATCTCTTGAAAAGGGCGGAGCATGGGTTATGTTATTTTTTTTCGCACAAATCATTCTGGCTGTTATGTATCCAATTGAAACTTTACTTCTTTGGTGGATTCCTAAAAGAATAGCTACTTCATATTTAGGTATAGTCTTCTCATATCTACCTCATTCAGGTCTTGAAAAGGGTCGTTATAAAGACACTAGATTTTGGACCAATAAGATCCCGAGGTTTTTAAATCATTCTATGCAGATTCACTCCATGCATCACATGTACCCCAGAATTTGCCATTACGACGAAGCTAAAGCTATACAGGCTTTAAAGCCCTATATGATAGAAAGAAATATGCCAGGAGCTGAATACATCCCTGATCAATTAAGATGGAACCCTGTAACCTATATTAAAGAGGCTTACTATGGACGCTAATAAGAAGATAAAAGAAGGTGTCCAGCTATATTTTGATTCCATGTATGAATCTGATCCTGAGAAGGTAAGAGAAGCTTTTTATCCTAATGCAATGATAACTGGTTATCTTGAAACTGGTCTTGCTGAAATGACGGTTGATCAATTTGCTGATTTTGTAGAAAGTCAGAATCCCTCTCCTAAAGATAAGGGTGATGAGGTGTTATTAGAAATTATTTCTTGTGATGTAGCTGGTTCTACAGCGTCTGTTACTGTAAGAGACGCTTACATAGGCCATGTCTTTTTAGACACCCTTTCATTTCTTGAAAGAAATGGAGAATGGAAGATTTACAATAAATTATTCCATGTTGAATCTTAATAAATGAGCATGGAAGTTAAGAAAATTGCAACCGCATTGGGAGCGGAGATTACAAACATTGATCTTGCAAAAGTATCTAATGATCAAGTGGAGGAAATTAAATCTCATTTAACTGAAAATAAGGTAATATTTTTTCCTGGTCAAAAACTTACTCAAGATGAGCATGTCGAATACGGTTCAAAATTTGGTGAGTTAGAGGGCCATCCAAATCTAAAGAATAAAAGACTTACACACCCTAAAATTTTTGAGCTTGCTGCGAGTTCTGGTGGTATAGCTGACGAGTGGCATACAGATATAACCTTTCAAGACTCTCCTGCAATTATGTCTGTACTGCATATGGTCAAATGTCCTCAATTAGGAGGCGATACCATGTGGAGTAATTTAAATGCCGCCTATGAGGCTTTATCTGATCCTATAAAGGATTTGTGTGAAGGAATAACTGCACTCCATGATGCCAGACCACATGGAAAGCCAGAAAAAACAGCAATTCATCCTGTTGTCAGATTGCATCCTATTTCTGGCAAGAAAATTTTATACGTAAATGAACATTTCACTAGAAGAATAGTCGAGATGAATGTCGAAGAGAGCGATATGCTTCTCTCTTATCTAACTAAATGGGTCACAAGACCCCAGTTTACTGTTCGCTATCATTGGACTGAAGGAACCATAGCAATGTGGGACAATAGAAGTACTCAACATTATGTAGTAAATGATTTCGTTGGCGAAAGAATTATCCAAAGAGTAACAATTATGGGAGATGAGGTCATGGGATCGTCTAACCCAAGATGGAAACCAGCTTTGAGAGAAGGTTTTTCTGCAGTTACAACCCACGACAAGCAATTAATCACCCATCTCAAAGAAAAGGGCTCTATTTAAATATCTGAACTAGTTCTTTACGAAATTGGCTATGCTCATGGCCGTTTCATCACTGACTGACATTAATCCACAAAACACATCGCTACCGTGTAAGGTGCCCATTACCTGCCTGCATTGTGCGTCTACGTCGGCCTCTACAAGCATTCTGTAAAAGTTAACCCCTTCATCTCTTAGAGGATCACACTCATTAACTAATATATAAGTTTTAGGGAATCCTTTGACATCATCTTCAGTAGCAAAACTGGGCCACGCGAGAGGATTCTTGTTTTTATACTCATCAATTCCATAAACAAGGGCTCCAAATGAATCTTCAGATTTACTATGTAAAGAAAGTAAAATACCCTCATTCTCTTCAGAAGACGGATTTTCAGGTAAAGGCCAATATCCCGCAATGTATGGGCATAAAGCATAAAGGCCTTTAATTAGGTCAAGATTACCTTCCTGTTTGAGTTTTAAACCTGTTGCTAAGGTTAGATTGCCACCTCCACTTTCTCCAGCAACAATTACATTTTCTTTATCAATATTAAGTTTCTCAGAGTTTTCTTTAACCCATTTTAAGCCTGACACACAATCATTTAAGCCTGCAGGAAAGGGTTCGACTTCAGGAGCAGTAGAGGGCCACATTGCATTGCGAAAATCTACCATTGCTACAGCTACACCTTGTCTTGCAATACATCTACCCCAACAAGCATACATTTCGTTAAAACAAGACATGACCATCATTCCACCACCGTGTATGTAATAAACGCATGGAACAGTCTCATCATTATCTGGCCTAATATATTGAATCTTGACGGTGTTATCATCAGGATGAGAAATAAACTCTTCGGTAGTAGTGATTAATCCTTCTTCAGGAACCGTATCTTTGAAGTGGGTTGAATCCATTACCATTTCGAGTAAAGATTGAGCTATTTTTCCTTGTTCTCCCTGCTGAGTTTCCATAATTTGCTCACGAGTACTTAACTCAGTTTGCATAATATCCACGGCATCCATTTCTGCCATGAGCATACCTTTTAGTCTTTTATCTATTCTCTTGTCGTCTGAAATTTTACTCATATCTAACCTCTATTTGCCCTTAAAAATTGGTTCTTTTTTTTCTACAAATGCTTTCGTAGCATTTCTATGATCTTCAGTCTGACCACAATGTATGTGATGAGTTGCTTCTAAATCTAAACAATCGTCTACTTCTCCATTCATAGCTCGATTTAGATTTTCTTTCATATATCGATAAGCGACAGAAGGACCATTAGCTAGTTTATCTGCCACTTCCATAGTTTTCTCCATCAAGTTTTCAGGTTCACAAATCCAATTAGTTAAACCGATACTCAATGCTTCTTCAGCAGACACACGATCAGATAGGAAATATAGTTCTCTAGCTTTAGCTGATCCTACTAGTTGAGTCATAAAATAGGATCCTCCGTAGTCCCCTGAGAATCCAACCTTTGCAAAAGCAGTAGTCATGATCGCGTTACTTGACATAATTCTGAGATCACAAGCCAAGGCGTAAGAAAGACCTGCTCCAGCAGCGGCTCCTGGAAGGGCAGCAATAGTTGGTTTTGGCATCTTAAAAAGTTTCCCCGCAGTAGCCCTTTGATGAACTCTCTGTCTGTGAATGGCGGCATCAATAGTATTCTCTCCTACAGTCCCGTCCCCTGAGGAAGCCATTCCTTTTACATCCCCTCCTGCACAGAAACCTTTTCCGGCTCCAGTCAGAACAACACATCTTATCTGTGGATCTAGTTCTACTTCAGCGAGTACATTTCTCATTGCTTCATTCATTTCTCCAGACATAGCATTTCTTGCTTCTGGGCGATTCATTGTTAATACAGCTACGCCATTTTCTTTTTCAAAAATTAGTTGTTCTGTTCCTGTTTCTATTTTTTCCATAGTCTTTCTCCCTCATCACTATCTTTGCTATTCTATGCTCAACATGCAAGTAAAAATTAATCAATTAGGCGTACTTTTTTGCGCTTTATTCTTTCTTTATGTTGAGCCTTTAGTCGGACAAAGCAAACCATTATTAACAAGCCCTCAAGTCGAAAATCCCAAATCAATCCTCTTTATTGGTAATAGTTTCTTTTATTACAATAATGGAGTTCATAAACCTGTGTTAGGAATGGTAAAAGCTAACGAATCTCTTGGAAAAGGGCATCGATTCCGAAATATAACCATCAACAGTTCTTCTCTAGAGTGGCATGATGTTGAATCTTATGTCACTAATGAAAGAATAGGTTCTTTTTCCATCACCTCCAGCAATAAATACAAAAGGTATGATCCTGAGAAATATGAACTTGCGGTAATGATGGACTGCAGTCAATGTCCAATCCACGAAGACAGGAAAGATCTATTCAATTTTTATGTGGATAAGCATAGTAAGACCTTACGTGATAATAGAGTTGAACCTTCTTTGCTAATGACTTGGGCCTATAAAGATGTACCAGAGATGATCGATGGGCTTTTTTCGGCTTACGTGTCTGCAGGCAATAGGAATCAAGCCATGGTTTTTCCAGCTGGTCTAGCTTTCAAGCTTGCTGAAGATGAGATTCCAGATATTGATCTTTACACACCAGATAAAAGACATCCCAGTAAAGCCGGAACGTACCTAATGGCGGCAGTGATCTATTCATCGATATATAATGCTTCACCTATTGGTAATACATATGATTATGGTTTAGGCCAATATACACAGAAGAGGCTTCAAGAAATTGCCTGGAAAGCTCTTCAAAATTATGTGGGGAGAAAATAGAGAGTAAGTTATGAGAAAAATTTTTGATTTCTTAAAAAAGAATATATTAGTTATTTTGATTTCCTTCGGTTTAGGGGGTTTTGTTGGATTTAAAGTATTGGAATCTTTAGGAATAGCTTATTTCATGAGCAGTTTAGGAGATTCTTTACCTAAGGGATCAATCGCAGATAAAGATGCCTTTCTAGAAACTCTTCCTGAAGGTCAATCTTTAATACAAAAAGAATTAATACCAGTAGAGAAGAAAGCTAAGAATATTATCTTATTAATAAGTGATGGAATGAGTCTAAGCCAAGTCTCTACCTATAGACTCTTAAAAGGAGGCCCCAATGAAAGAATTTCTGTTGATAAGTTTCCTATCTCAGGAATAGTCCTAACTCATTCAGAAGACGCAATTGTTACTGATTCCGCCTCTTCGGCAACTGCATTCAGTACAGGTAAAAAAACTAATAATGGAGCATTAGGCCTCGATAAAGATAGAAAAGTCTTGGAGAACTTCACCGAAATAATCGACAAACATGGTTATGTTAGCTCTCTAATATCTACTTCAGAAATTACCCATGCCACTCCTGCCGCTTATGCCTCTCATGTGGATTTGAGATGGAAAACTGATGAAATCAGTTTGCAGATGATGGATTCTGATGTGATGACGATTTTGGGAGGAGGTAGGCACTTTTTTATGCCTGAAAAGATGGGCGGTAAAAGATCGGATGATCTCAATTTACTTGAATTTATAAAAACTTCACACACAATTCTTACTAAAAAGACTGATATGGATGGCTTCGATCATTTTAATAAAGGAAAGGTGGTAGGACTTTTTGCTGATGAAGCTTTAAGAGATAAAGAGACACCTGAAAATCATTCTCTAGAACCTACTTCAAGTGAGATGTTGAATTTTGCTCTTAAACGATCTGAACAATTTATTAGCAATGACTGTAAGGGTTTTTTTATTATGGTTGAAGGATCTCAGGTTGATTGGGCGGGTCATGCAAATGACTTAAATTATCTGAAGAGAGAGATGAAAGACTTTGATGAGGTAGTCAACAAGGCTCTAAATTTTGCTAAGAGCGATCAAGAAACTCTTGTTATCGTAACAGCTGATCATGAGACAGGGGGGCTGCTAATTGAACCAGCCACTCCTACAAACTATACAGCACCTGAAGTTAAATTTTCATTTAATACAGGTCTTGGATATGGATCACATACTGGAGTTCCTGTTCCTGTCTACGCATATGGTCCAGGTTCGGAAAACTTTACTGGAACGCTGGATAATACTGATATTTTCTTTGCGATGATTGAAGCTCTAGAGATGGATAATATGAGCGGAAGTTGTGTTAACTAAACTTTTATAGGATGTACTCAGTAATTTTATACAGCCTTTTTATCCTTTTTTGGGTAGCCATAATATATGACTTTAGTAGAAGGCCTAAAGATCGAGAAGATGACTCTTGGTCCGAGTTCTTACCTCTTAGAAAACTAGCAAGAGCTTTTTGGGTAATATGGATTCTCTTGATTCTGCTCTACACTTTCATTGTTAGTTTCTTATTGACCTAGTTCTTTTAGAGTCTTAAGGTTCTAAGCTAGTAAAAAAGGAGAAATTATGAAAGTTGTTCTAGTAACAGGATGCAGTACGGGAATAGGCTTGGCTACAGCTACACTATTTTCTGAAGGAGACTATCAAGTTATAGCAACCGCAAGGAGTCCAGAATCTTCAGAAGAGTTAGTGGAACTAGGGAAAAAAGATAATGTTTTACTTAAAACATTAGATGTTTGTGAGCAAGAGTCCGTTGATAAGCTTTTTGATGAGTTAAATGACTTTGATGTAGATGTTCTAGTTAATAATGCCGGAGTAGGGGGTTCTGGATCGGTTGAAAATGCGAGTATGGACTTCGCAAAAAATTTGATGGAAACGAATTATTTTGGTTCTTTGCGAATGATACAAAAAGTAATTCCATCAATGCGCATTAGAAGATCAGGAGCAATAATAAATGTATCTTCCATGGCAGGAAGACGTCCTTTTGCTTTGATGAGCCATTATTGTGCTACGAAATATGCACTTAATGGACTATCCGAGAGTATGGCACATGAACTTGCCCGATTTAATATACGAGTAACACTTATAGAGCCTGGAACTGTTATCACGCCTATTTTTGGAAAAGCAAATTCCATACCTGAAGACGAAGAAAACTACTCTATATTACAAGGAAGAATGATACGACAAGTTACAAAAGGTTTAACTGAGTTAGGGTGTGGTCCGGAAGTAATTGCTAAGTGTATGGTAGATTTCGTGATCACAGAAGATCCTAAATTACATTACCTCTTAGCTAGCGATGCTGTTGATAATGTTGATGTTTACCAAAAATACGGCCCTGAAACTTGGGTTGCAGATGGTGAAATCCTAGACGATGATGAATTCTTCAGTGTTATGAAAGATAGATACGGTTACGAAATTGGCTAATTACCTAATCTAAGCCAGGCTCTTCCAAGAAGAAGCCTCTTCTAGTTGCTTACTTAGTTCTAGCAAGAGTCGGTCCTCTCCAAGACGACTTGCGAATTGAATACCTATGGGCAAACCCTCACTGTCAGTCGAGCACGGTAGAGTTATTGCTGGTGCTCCTGAAATATTTTGATACTTCGTGAATGGCAGATATTCATTTATCCTATGCCAGTGTGTTTCACCATCAACTTCCGGTCCAAAAAAACCAATTTTTGGAGGTGTTGTTCCCAGCGTTGGTGTTAAGAGGATATCAAATCCTTTTAATAATTTTTCATAATCCGAAGCGAACTTTCTAAGCCTCCAAAAAGCAATAGGCAATTTATGAAGATTTTTCCAGTGATGATTTACCAAATATTGTGGCCATTGTTCTAGCTGAGATGCATCAAAATTTGAACTGAATTCCTTTCCTCCTCCATAACGAAGATAAAAAGCTAAATGTGTCCATAATAACCAAAAATCTGAGTCAAACTTTTTGTAAAAAGGATTAGAAATCATTTCTATATTATGACCAAGAGATTCACATTTTTTGGCTACGTCATGGACTGCCTCTACCAGAACATCATCACTTTGATTGCCATGACAATTCTCGGTCAGTACTGCAATTCGTAAATCACTTCTGTAAGTTTCCGAGATTTCTCCAATAGGAGGATACTCTTTTGCAGGATTGTGCTGTTCAATTGAGGTATGAAAAGCCCATGTGTCTCTTACGGTTCGAGTTACAACACCATCATGCAAGATGTTGGCAGGAAAGTATCCCGGAACTTCTTTATCTTTGATTCGACCCCTCGATGCTTTGAGTCCTACAAGACCACAACATGATGCAGGTATACGTATTGAGCCAGCCCCATCATTTGCGTGAGCTATTGGAATTACTCCTGCAGCTACTAATGCAGAACTTCCTCCTGAAGATCCACCCGTAGAGTAACCTGTATTCCAAGGATTACGTGTAGCACCAAAGCGCAAGCTTTCTGTAGTTCCAGTTAGTCCAAACTCTGGTGTAGTAGTTGTTCCAAGGTGATTGAGTCCAGTTGCTATAACCTGTTTTGCTGTTTTTGAGTATTTAGTTGAGACATCACCCGGCAGAGTTCTACTGCCAAAATATATAGGTAGTCCAGGAACCTGGTCTGTATCTTTTATAAAAGTCGGAACTCCTTGAAAAATACCGGAAAAGGACTCTTTAGATCTTTTAAGAGCAGAATCAAAATCTTCGACAGCAATTGCATTTAAATGTGGATTAACCTGCTGGGCCCTCTCAATAGCATCTTCAGTAATTGACTGAGGATTTAAATCACCATTTTCTATTTTTTCAGCTATACCGACCGCATCATCATGTCCAAGGGAATCATCTCTAAAGGCAATTATTTTGTTATGCGAATTCATTATTTTGTTTTTTACTTCATTAATAAAGCCCACCTTACTTTGTAAAACCATCATATTCAATGTTACTATCATAAGTTGATTTCTGGAGGAGAGAATAATGAGCATGAGAGTAGAAAATAGAGTTCAAGAAATGGGCAAAAATTCGCAATCTGTTAGAGAAAAATTAATAGATAGAACTCCTAAGAGTAGTGAAATGGCTCTTCGAGGTCACCCCTCTTTGGCAATGGAGGTAGTTCAAACAGTTGATATGCCACATCAGCTCTACATTGATAAAGCTGAAGGTCCTTACTTGACCGATCTGGACGGAAATCAATACATAGACCTAACATGCGGTTTTGGTCCAAATGTAGTTGGTAACAGGTTTGAACCTGTAGAAAAGGCCTTAGCAGCCCAAATAAAAAAAGGATGGCATTATGGAATTCCAGGAGCTGAACAAGCTCATCTGGCAGAATTGATCAAGGGTTCCTCACCCGCTGTAGACGAAGTTATGTTTTGTAATTCGGGTAGTGAAGCTACGATGTTTGCATTCAGAGCTGCAAGAGCAGTTTCAGGAAAAAGGGTAGTTGCCTTATTTGATGGTTCTTACCATGGAATTCATGACTACGCCTTAGTTAAGGCAGATCATCGTAGTGAACGTTCAGATCCTACAGGCGTTACATTAGGAGCAGGAATTCCTGAAGAGATATCGCAAAATTTAGTAACCATGCTTCCAAATCGTGACTCGAATGCTTTTGACATAATAAGAAAATACAAAGATGAACTCGCATTGGTAGTAATTGAACCTGTGCAAAGTTCTAATCCTAGACTCGATAATAAAGAATTTTTACAAGGATTAAGAGATGTTTGTACTGAGTGTGATGTCCTATTGATGTTTGATGAAGTTATAACTGGCTTCAGAATTGAGTATGGTGGCTGTCAACAATACTACGGTATAAATCCAGATATTATTACTTACGGAAAAGCAGTTGGTGGAGGAATGCCTATTGGTGTTGTGGCTGGACCTAGAAAAGTAATGAATGCATTTTCTGGCACTGATGACACACCAGCGATCTTCGCTGGAGGTACATTTAATGGCCACCCTCTGACAATGGTTGCAGGAATTACTATTCTTGAATATCTCAAGGAAAATCAAGATGAGATTTATCCTTACTTACATGAACAAGGCAATAGAATAGGAACAGAGATAAATGATTTTTGTAGTTCCAACAATATAGCTGCTCAGATGATGAATGCAGGCTCTATGATGCACCTTATTTTCAGCGGTGATCATATTGAGTCAGCTAGAGATATTGGTCGAAGTAAAGTTGAAAAAGAGTTTTATCTTCATCTTTTGGGACATAACGTAATTGTCCCAGGTATCCACCTTGCTTTCATTTCTTTTGCACATAAACCAGAAATAGTTGACCAAGTAATTGAAGCATTTAAACAATCATTCATTGATATGAGAGAAGATGGTCTCTTATGATCTAAAGTAAGTTACTTATTCTTCTTTTACGATCAATCTATGTAATGGGCATGAATTAAGCAGCACAAAATATCCTGCTATTTTTATGCTTTCGAATTTTATAAAATCCTAAATATTGGAGAATATATGGAACATCCTTTAGAGCAGATAAGTGCTCAAGAAATAGAAAATGCAGTGAAATTATGTCGATCGTTTGAAGGGTTTGATGAGAATGCTTTATTTGTAAATATTAGCTTAGTCGAGCCAGACAAAGAATTGGTAAGGACTTATAAGCAAGGTGATGAATGCCCCAGAAGTTTAAAGATTAGAGGGATAGATTCTCATGAAGATGGCGGTTTTGTAGCTATAGTAGACCTGCAGAATAATACAGTCTCAAGTCTTGATAGGGTATCTGAGAAAGCGCAAGTTACATATAGTATGGCTGAAGTTTTTATTGCTACTGACCTGACAAAGGCTGATGAGAGATATCAAGAAGTTCTAAAGAAAAGAGGCATAACTGATATGGATTTAGTTCAGATAGATCCTTGGCCAGCTGGTGGTATTGTTCATGAAAGTATTAAGTCAGGACATAGGGCGCTTAAGACTATATCTTTTTTGAGAGAAGATGAGTCAGATAATGCTTATGCGAAACCAATATCAGGAGTAATTTCTCATGTTGACCTGACTACTCAAGAAGTTACTCATGTAGAGGATCATGGTGTTGTAGAGATGCCAAAAGCGCATGCTCGATACGATGCTGACTCCCAGACCGAATTAAGAGAACAACCCAAAAAGATTGATATTACACAACCAGATGGGCCTGGATTTGAAGTCGAGGGAAATCTCCTTAGTTGGGAAGGATGGCAGGTCAGAGTTTCTGTGAGTCCAGATGAAGGCCCCGTTCTGCACCAATTATCTCTTGATGGTAGGCCTATACTGCACAGAGTAGCACTCTCAGATATGGTGGTGCCTTATGGTACAGCTGATCCTATGCATAGCTGGAAAGCAGTTCATGATGGTACTGAATATGGCTTCGGAACTTTAGTTAATTCTTTAACTCTAGGTTGTGATTGTTTAGGAGAAATCCACTATATGGATGCAAACATGCTTATGTTTGATGGTTCAGTAAATACTATTGAAAGTGCTATATGTATTCATGAAGAGGATTACGGCATCCAATGGAAACATATGGACATGAATATGCTTGGTGCCAATGAAGTAAGAAGATCAAGAAGATTAGTTATAAGCTCTATTGCCACGATTGGAAATTATGATTACGGGTTATTTTGGTATTTATACCTTGATGGGACTATCCAATGCGAAGTTAAACTTACAGGTATAGTTGGCATTAGTGCATATGACGAAAAAGTACATAGAAAAGATCAGGATTTTCGTATTACAGATGAATTAGTTTCACCTATTCATCAACATTTATTCTGCGTCAGATTAGATTGGGACCTGGAAGGCGGTAATAATCAATTATTTGAGTCGAATGTTGAAGCGTTACCAATCAGTGATGAAAATCCTCATGGGATGCAACTTAGCGCAGTGGCTAAACATCTTAAAACAGAAAGTGAAGCTAAACGAAATGTCTCTTCTTCATCAAGTAGAGTATGGAAAGTGATTAATGCTAAAGAAACAAATTCCTTTGGACTCCCTGTTGGATACAAGCTACTGCCAGGTAATACTCCTACTTTACTAGCTCACCCAGATTCTCCTCCAGGAAAAAGGGCCTCTTTTGCCAAATACAATATATGGGCAACCCCGTTTCATAAAGATGAACAAGCTGCAGGAGGAGAATACTCTGTTATGCATTCAGGAGAAGGTGGTTTAGATGATATAACTTCTTCTAATAGAGATATTAGTGAATGTGATCTAGTAACTTGGCACACATTTGGTGTCACGCACACCCCTAGACCAGAAGATTGGCCAGTAATGCCAGTTGAGTACTGTGGTTTTCATTTAATACCAGTAGGTTTCTTTGAAAAAAATCCAACTATTAATCTGCCTGCATCATGTAATGCTAAAAGTAAATCAAACAAGGACTGATTATGAAAAACTTAAAGAATAGAAAATGGACGCTAGCTAAGAGACCAGTTGGAATGGTGGGGGAGCATAATTTTTCTTTTGCTGAGGAAGATGTAAGAGATATCGAAGATGGAGAGTTTTTAATAAAGAATCTGTATCTCAGTTTTGATCCTGCACAAAGAGGGTGGATGGAAGACAGAAAAAGTTATGTTCCTCCAGTTGGGATTGGAGAAGTCATGCGAGCTGGTTCCGTTGGCCAAGTAATTGAATCAAATAATCCAAACTTCAAAGTAGGTGACAAAGTACAAGGTACTTTTGGTTGGCAGGAATACGCTATATCAAACGGAAAAGGAATTCTCAACGCGACTATCATTCCTGAAGGAGCATCAATTACTGCTCCTCTCAGTGTATTTGGCATAACCGGTTTAACTGCATACTTTGGCTTATTAGATGTTGGTCAAGCTAATGAAGGAGATACTGTTTTAGTTTCCGGTGCAGCAGGCTCAACTGGATCCATAGCAGCCCAAATTGCAAAATTAAAAGGTTGTCGTGTAATTGGAGTTGCAGGTGGAACTGAGAAATGCAGATGGTTGACTGAAGAAGCTAAGATTGATGCCGCAATAGATTATAAGGCTGCCAACATGGCCGAGGTTATTCCTGAATTATGTCCAGAAGGAATCGATGTTATCTTTGATAATGTAGGTGGAGAATTTTTGGATACTGCCCTTACGAATATTAATCAGAGTGCAAGAATAGCTATTTGCGGTGCTATTTCAGGTTACAACAATGAGACACCTGCTCCAGGACCATCTAATTACACAACATTAATTATTCAAAGAGCAAGAATGGAAGGTTTCATTGTCTTAGATTATATAGACAGATTCCCCGAAGCTATTGGCGAATTAATGCAATGGGTCAAAGAAGGAAAAATCATATATCAAGAAGACATACAAGAGGGTATTGAGAATGCTCCAGAGACTTTACTTAGACTTTACACAGGAAAGAACAAAGGGAAACAACTCCTCAAGATATCTGATCCTGATTAATGAATTTCTTAATGATATGAAAAATTTATTAATATGAGTATTAGAGAAATAGTCAAAATGGGAAATCCTGTTTTGAGAGAAGTTGCTGAGGACTTTTCTGCTGAAGAAATTAAAAGTACGGAAACCAAAGGTTTACTTGAGGATATGTGGGATTCATTAAAGGCTTCAGGTGGAATCGGCTTGGCAGCACCTCAGATAGGTATATCTAAACAACTAGCTATTATCAAACTATCTTCAGAATCTGATCGATATCCTGACATGGAAGATAGCGAGACCTTTGTAATATTTAATCCTAAGATTTCAGTCATTGATGATAATGAGCAGGGTTTTTGGGAAGGCTGCTTAAGTATTCCTGGATTGCGAGGTTACGTAGAGAGGCCTAGAAAGATAAGAGTAGATTTTTTAGATGAAAATGCAGAACAGAGGTCTATAGAAACAGAAAATTTTTTAGCAACCGTTTTTCAACATGAAATTGATCATTTACATGGAACACTCTATGTAGAAAGAATGAAGGATATTACAACCCTAATGTTCGAAGAGGAAATGATTGTAGAAGAATCAAAAGATGAACATTTAGATTAAAAAGAGAGGAATCATGACAAATGAAGAAAGAATAAAGGGTGCATGGCAAGGACGAATATCTGGCTGTATGTTAGGTAAACCCGTAGAAATGATCTCTATGAGAGAAGGACATAAGGGATTAAATGATTTTTTAGAAAAGTCTGGATCTCTGCCTCTTAGAGATTATGTTAATTATATGGATCATGACATGTTGAGAGGGGCAAATATGAGATGCTGTCTAGGCATGATGGACAAAGCCGAAGTAGATGATGATATTACTTATCTTGTTTTAGCTTTAATGATGTTGGAGCAGTCTGGAATAGATATTAGTACTGACGATGTAGCTAGATCATGGATTAATTTACTGCCGGTTGGGGCAACCTTTACAGCGGAAAGAGATTCTTATCTTAAGCTAATAGAAAAATCCCACATGGCCTATCAATTTGGAGCACCTAGAAGTTTTGATTTCGAAGAAATCAATGATGGAGAGTATAACGATTGGATAGGAGCTCAAATCAGAATAGATATGTACGGTTGGGTATTACCGGGAAAGCCAAGATTAGCTGCTGATCTAGCGAGAAGAGATGCCAACTTATCGCATAGAGGATGTGCTGTTGAGGCTTCCGCTTACATTGCAGGCCTATGTGCATTAATTCCACTATCAAATACTAGAGAAGAAGCAGTTATGTCTGCGATGGAGCTTATAGATAGAGATTCAGAAGCTTATAAAGCAGTTGAAATTGGAATAAAAAATAAGAATCTGCCTGCTTCAAACCTCCATGATTATTATGGCGATATGTCTCCAGTTCACAGTCTTAATAATCTTGCAGTGGTTGTTTGGGCTTTTTTATCATTTCAAGAATCTTTCGACGAGGCCATTGGAGAGACAATATGCTGTGGGTGGGATACAGATTGTACTGGAGCAACTGTTGGGGGATTGCTGGGCTTAGATGGAGTGCCTATACCTTCTAACTGGACTGATCCTTGGCAGGGTAGAGTTCTAACTTCTATTGCAGGAGTTGGAGAGCTTGACCTAGAACAACTTATCCAAAGGACTTGCACTTTAGTAGATAAATTCTCTTCTTCAGCTGAACTAGGTTAAACAATATGTCCAGTTCCATAGCTGTCTTTGGAAGTATAAATATGGACTTGGTTATCTATAGCCATGCGAAGCCTTCTGAAGGGGAAACAATCTTCGGGAATAGTTTCCAAACCTTTCAAGGGGGGAAGGGTGCTAATCAAGCTGTAGCGGCATCAAGATTGGGAGCTAATGTTTCTTTCATTGGAAAAATAGGTTTAGACGTATTTGGTAAAGAACTAAAAAAAAACCTCTTGGGCGAAAATATCGATATTAGATATCTTGAAGAACATGATGGAGAGTCAGGTGTTGCTTTTATAAATGTTTTTGAAGAGACATCTGAGAATCAAATAATTGTAGTACCTGGAGCTAATTCTTTTGCCAATTCAGATCAACTAACTGAAGATCTTCTCAACTCAACAGATATTTTAATTTCTCAATTTGAGGTGCCGCCTTTACAAATAGAGAAATTATTCAAAAGAGCCAGTAAATATAGCTGTTTTAGGATACTGAATCCTGCACCTTTTTCTCCTCTTAGCGAAGATCTAATTCAAGAAACAGATTTATTAGTAGTGAATGAAACAGAATTGGAAAGAATGACAGGTTATGATTTAGATAAAGATAATCTTGATTCTGTAATTATGGCCATAAAGAGCCTGTCCTTAAAGGAGAGTCAGGCATTGGTGGTTACATTGGGAGCTAAAGGAGCGTACGTCCAAAAGGGCAAAAAAGACGAATTCATAGAAGGTCTTAAAGTTAAAGCTATAGACACGACAGGATCTGGAGACTGTTTCATTGGAGCCCTGGCTACTAACTATTTAGAACAGGAAGATTTATTTAGAGCTGTAAGCTTTGCTAATAAAGCGGCTGCTATTTCCACAACAAGAAAAGGAGCCTCAGATTCAATGCCCAGCAAAGATGAAGTTGTAAATTCTTTATAAACCACTTAATCTTTACATATACAGGGGGAGCAATGAGTAAAGATTTTAATATCGAAATAGAATACAAGCATGTGCCTCGATTGGAGGCTGGTTCTGATGAGAGCATTTCTTATCTTGAAGAACATGGATATGTAGTGATAAAGAATGCTCTGTCCACTGACGAAGCTAAAAAGACTTTAGAGCTTTTATGGGATTATCTAGAAGATCTTGGAACAGGAATAGATAGAAATAACCCAACTACTTGGGATGACGATAAGTGGCCAACATGTGCTCATGGAGGCATTATGCCTAGTTACGGAATAGGGCATTCAGAAGCACAGTGGTTTCTGAGGGGTATACCTAAGGTTAAAGAAGCTTTCGCTAAGATTTGGGATACAGAAGAACTCCTAACAAGCTTTGATGGGGTTTCGCTCTGGCGACCATGGAATATAAATCCTGAATGGAAGACTGAATCTGGTCAGTCCTGGTTCCATATTGATCAACATCCTATTTCCAAACCAGGTAAGCAATGTATTCAAGGACTGGTTAATTTATTACCTACTTCCAGGGAGATTGGCGGTAATGTAATTATTCCTGGTTCTCATAAATTTTTCGAAAACCTTCCGAAGGAATATGAAGAAAGACTTTCAAGATTACCTTTGGATATTGATCACTTTCGTTTCCCAAATGATGATCCTAAGCTTTCTTCTTCAAAAGCAGTCATGTGTCATATGGAACCCGGAGATTTACTTCTATGGGATTCTAGGACGATTCATTGCAGTAACTCAGGATCTAAGCTCGACCAAGACACGACAGGTCTTATCAGGGCAGCTTCATTGATTTGCATGATGCCAAAGAATTTATCAAGTGAAGAGATTCTTGAGCAAAGAAGAGAGGCTGTAGAGAAACTAATATCTACAACGAACTGGACGAATAGCTTTAGAAATGCAGATGAATTCCCTTTAATTTTAGAAGCCAAAGATAGAGATAAATATCAATGGCCCAAGAAACCTACACTTAATGATTATCAAAAATCATTGATAGACTAAATGCAAAGCTTGCCTGAACATATTGCCCTTGGAATGGGCATTGCCTTTCATGCTAAAAATATTCCGAATAAAAATGCTGTAATAAGTGAATATGGAAGAAGGACCTTTCAGGAATTGAATGCTAATAGTAATTGTTACGCAAATTTTCTTCTTGACAACAATCTAATGCCAGGTGATTCAGTGGCAATTATATGTAAGAACAGACCAGAGTTTCTTGAAGCTTTATTTGGTCCTCTAAGAGTAGGTATGAGAATTACGCCAATAAACTGGCATTTAACTTCTGAAGAAATTTGTTACATTGTTGAGAATTGTGAAGCCAAAGTAGTTGTTTGTGATGCAATATTTTCTGATTTCTTTGAAGAAATAAAAGAAAAACTACCTGAAGTTATTTTGATGGCTGTAGATGGAGAGAATTCTTTGGCCCTTCCTTTTATGGAGACTATTCAGAATTATGATAATTCTGATATTTCTGATCCAGTGGCAGGCAGATCTATGCTTTACACTTCAGGTACTACCGGAAGACCAAAAGGAGTTTTTAGAAAAGAAAATCCTCCCCCTTCTAAAACTGAACAATTGACTCTAGATACTGCAGCTTTTAATCCTGAAGAAGATTTTAGTATATGCCCCGGACCTGCTTATCATGCTGCTCCTCTCGGATTAAATATAAATCCATCCTTAATGGCAGGAGTAGGGGTTTATTTGATGGATAAATGGGATGCAGAGAAGATGTTGTCTCTCATGAGTGAATATAAATGCACACATACTCACATGGTTGCCACCATGTTCCATAGAATTCTGAGATTACCTGAAGAAACTCGATCTAAATATGATATTTCATCCATGAGATGGATCTTACATGGTGCAGCACCATGTCCTGTAGAAGTTAAGCGGGCAATGATTGATTGGATGGGCCCCATAGTTTATGAATATTATGCAGCAACTGAAGGAGGTGGATGTTTCATACAACCTGAAGAGTGGCTTAAGAAACCAGGAAGTGTTGGCAAGGCAAATGAAGGGACTGAAGTTAAAATTTTAGATGAAGACTTTAAGGAAGTTGATCTCGGAAAAGAAGGGACTATTTATTTCAGCGCTCCTTCAAAAGGTAGATTTGAATATTACAAAGCTAAAGAAAAAACTTCTGGAGCATATTGGGGAGATTATTTCACAATGGGAGACATAGGTTATTGTGATTCTGACGGTTACTATTTTCTAACGGGAAGAAGTGCAGACACTATTATTTCTGGAGGGACTAATATATACCCTCAAGAAATCGATAATGTTTTATTAATGCATGATCAAGTAGCCGAGGTATGTTGTATTGGCGTGCCAAATGAGGAATGGGGTGAAGAAATCAAAGCAGTCATTAATTTAGAAGAAGGAGCCGATGAGGAAGAGGTTCTGAGAGAATTATTAGTGTTAGCTGAAGAGAGTTTATCTGGTTTCAAAAAGCCTAAATCATATGAATTCTGGGAGGAAGATTTACCTCGTTTGCCAACAGGAAAAATTCAAAGAAATCTGGTAAAGAAAAGATTTTGGTAATTTATAGATTTACTAAAAAATCAATCACTCTCTCTTTAAATATTTTATTAAAACCTTCAACATCAACATCGAGGGCTACTTCGGAGTTTGGTTTGGGTTTAAAAATCTGACCCATAATGGATTCGTTAAACTCGCATACAGTTTCTCCATCAGTATATTCTCCCTTAGTTTCGATAGAGACGAATGCATTCTTATACTCAGCCAGATCTGGCATGAAACATAATGCCATGGCTAGAGAATCATATAAATGAAGACCCTGATCAACAATTGCTTGATTAGGATTTATTTTTAACCAGGGGTCCACTGCTTCCTGTACAAACTTACAAAAAGGGTGGTCATTTGTACCAATTTTATTTAAATCTTCTCTTCCAAATCTTGTTTTGTGACATACATCTAAAGGCACCATTCTGACTGGTATTCCAGAGTTAAAAACTTTACTTGCAGACTCAGGATCTGCCCAAACATTGAATTCAGCTGCAGGAGTTACATTACCTTGAACAGTTGCTGCTCCTGCCATCATTGTTATTTTATTTATATGCTTGGATAAGGCGGGATCAATATCTAAAGCTTGGGCAATATTTGTAAGTGGACCAATTGTTACTAATTCAAGATCTCCTGAATGTTCTTGTGCAGTTTCTACTATAAATTTGGGCGCACCTTTAGAATCTTCATCAATATCCAGCAAAGGATTAATCTGCTCCATTTCCTGACGTTGGCTCAACCACTTTCTTCTTTCATTTCTATCTTGATCATAGGTACCAGGCTTACCAGTATGAACAGGTATATCTCTGTTCAATTCTGTTACCAAATATTTAGCATTACTGTAACCTCTTTCTACTGGAACATTACCTTGGACGGTTGTGATTCCTAGTATTTCGAGTTCAGGCGAATTCATTGCAAGCATAATTGCAAAACAATCCTCTGGATCCCCTCCCTTAGTGCCCATTGCAGGGTCTGTATCAATAATAATTTTCTTGTTCATAATTTGTTTGTTGTAATATAAACACCTTAACAAGAAAGAAAAAAAAGATGAATCAGAAAACGGAAGATGTGACTATTAAAACCCATTTAGGGCTAGTATCTGGAGCAAAAAAGAAAAATGGGTTTCTTTTTAAGGGAATACCTTATGGTGCAGATACTTCTGGATCAAATCGTTGGAGGGCCCCTCAAGAACCAACACCTTGGGAAGGCACCCTTAAGGCAGAGGAGTTTGGTCCTCAATGTCCTCAATTTCGTATGGGAGAAGGGAGCTTTAGGGGAAGTATAGCCAGCGCCTTCGATGTTGATATTCCTGTTGAGGAGTCAATTAATGAATCTGAAGACTGTTTGCGGTTAAATATTTACACACCTAACCTTGACGATAAAAAAAAGCTACCAGTTATGTTTTGGATACATGGAGGTGCACTGAGGTATGGTTCTGGAGATCCATACCTACCACAAGGTATCCTGTCAAAGGATGTTTTGCTAGTTACTATTAATTATAGATTAGGAGAGTTGGGTTTCTTTTCTCATCCTTCTCTTGAAGATGAATCTCCAACAACTAATTTTGGATTGCTCGATCAGATTAAAGCGTTGGAATGGGTTAAAACAAATATAGAAAATTTTGGAGGGGATCCAGAAAATGTAACTATATTTGGAGAATCAGCCGGAGGACTCTCTGTTGCAGCACTATTAGTATCTCCTCTGTCCAAAGGACTCTTTCATAAGGCAGTTGTTCAAAGTGGAGGCTTTGCAAGGATCGATTTGCATAGTAAGAATAAAAATGAGATGGGTATGTCTGGAGATATGCTCGGTTTATCTTTTTGCACCGCTTGTGGAGTGGAAGAGGGGCCAGACCAATTAGAAGAAATGAGAAATCTTCCCGTCGATACAATTATTCAAAGAGGCATAGGATTCCCATCAACTTTATTTGCGGATGATCATTCAATGCTATCGGGAGTTATAGAAGGGTTTGAACAGGGTATAAATCATAAAGTTCCAACAATCATTGGTACTAATGCTGATGAAGGGACAGCTTTATATTGGGGCAGTCCATTACCGGATGAACCTCCTCCAATAGATACAGTAGAAAAATATCTAGAGATTATAAAAAGAAGATTTGGAAAAAATCATGAAAAAGCTTTGGAAATATATCCAGCTTCTGACGCAGAAGAAATGGTTACGTCGAGCAAAAGACTTTTAGGAGATTCACTTTTTGGAGCGCCTTCTTACTTTGCCTCTAAAGCTATGGCACTAAGGAATGAAGAAATTTATTTCTACCATTTCACTCAAAAACCTTCCGGTAAAGTAGGGGAAGCTTTAGGTTCTTTTCATGCCTATGAAATAGGCTATGTTTTTGGAGTTGCAGGATTAGGCCCAATAGAAAACGAAGAGCTTTCAAGGTGTATGCTTTCCTATTGGACTAATTTCTCTAAAACAGGAAATCCTAATGGATCAGATATTCCAGAATGGGAAATTATGAATGCTAATACAGATTGCTGGTATGAATTAGGAGAAGATATAGGCACAAAAGAAGTAAACAGATTACACATCTACTCTTTAATTAATGAAATGGATTAGTTTGATCGCTCTTTTCTAGAATCTTCTCGAATTGCCTTAAATTCATTGCCTTCATACCATTCAGGCCATTCTCCAGATGTAGCTAACCTGGATACCATATTTCGAGTTATGTCTAAATGCTCCTTAAAGCCACTCAAGTCCCAAGATTCTTTGTATTCATCAGAAGGTTGGTGATAATGGTATTGAGTATATTCATTGGCAATCTTGCTTCCTGCTTTTATACCTCCATCATATTTATCCACTCCACCGTCAGCATACAACATAGGAACCCCTTTTTTAGCGAAACTTATATGATCGGATCTATAAAAGAATCCCTTTTCGGGAGCAGGATCAGGTGTTATGTACATATTTAATTGAGTGAGCTCCTCTTGAAGGATATCTTCCAATTCCGAAGCTCCGTACCCAACAACAACAACATCTTTAGTCTTGCCTATGGGAAGAACACCATCAAAATTATATCCTGCAACAATATTCGATAAATCAATAGGTGGGTATTCTCCAAAATATTGGGATCCTAGAAGTCCAGATTCTTCTGCTGTAACTGCAAGGAATAATAATGACCTATCTAAAGTTACGTTTTTGAATGAGTTGGCTAGCTCAAGTATGCCTGCTACACCCGTTGCATTATCAACCGCACCATTATAAATTTGATCATTACTAAGAGAATGACTTTCTCTTTTGCCTAGATGATCCCAATGGGCCATCATCAAAATATATTCATCAGGACTTTTAGATCCCACCTTTATTCCCCCGACATTATGAGAAACTGAAAAACTTAAATTATTTGATAGCTTGGCGCTCATCTTCAATCCTTTCAGGGTTATCGGTCTGAAACTTCTTGTTAATGCGTCTTCTTTTAATTGTTCAAGACTGAGTCCAGCATCAGTAAATAATTCTTCTGCAACTTCACTGGTGATCCACCCTTCAACTTTTATTCTGTCCATTCCTAAATTAGGTCTTTTCAAATCAATTTGTTTACCTGACCAGCTGTTCTGAACAACTTTCCACGGGTAAGAGGCAGGTTCAGTTTCATGAATGATGATGAGAGCTTCTGCGCCTTGTCGAGCAGCTTCCTCAAACCTATATACCCATCTTCCATAGTAAGTCATAGCATTACCATTAAATAAATTTGGATCTTGAGTCTTGAAACCTGGATCATTAATTAAAGCTATTAATGTCTTACCTCGCACATCAATCCCTTCATAATCATTCCAGTCATATTCGGGAGAAATTATTCCATATCCTATAAATAGAACATCACTTTCTTTTATTTCTATTTCCTCCTTAACACGCTTGGACCAAAAGACAGTCTCACTTCCGGGCAATAAAGTCCTTTCATTGTTACCTTGGTTAAATTTTAAGAAAGAGTTATTTAAATTAACTTCCATTTTAGATAATGGAACTTCAAGTAGAAAATTATCCTTTACTGGTTCAAGTCCAGAAGACTCAAAACTACTTTTTATATATTCTTTAGTTAATTCGCCACCCAATGTTCCCGGTTCTCTCCCTTCAAATTCATCGGAAGACAATTCTTTCACATGTAAGTGAATATTTTTCTCATTTATCTGTTCTACATTACTGCATGAAATTATTAAAACAGTGCAGGGGATTGTTAAGAATGTTTTAAAGTTCATATCATTCATTCTCCTAAGCACGCCTTATGGAGAGACCTCCATCAACTGGTAAGTAAACTCCATTTATGTAAGAAGAAGAGGGTAAGCATAGATTTAAGGTTGCATGGGCTACCTCTTCAGGTTCGCCATACCTTTTCAGTCCAACTCTTCTCCTAGCATATGTGTTTTTATCTTTATCATCTATGGCTGATGTCATATTGGTGTTTATTGGGCCAGGGCAAATACAATTCACAGTTATACCTTGAGGTCCAAGTTCTAGCGCTAAGGACCGAGTTAATCCTATTACACCATGCTTAGCGGCTGTGTACGGACTATGAAATGGAGATGCACCAAACCCTTCAGTGGAGGAGATATTGACTATCCGCCCATTGTCTGACTTTAGAAGATAAGGAAGTGCAGCTCTAATAAGTTTAATCTGGCCTGTTAAAACAACATTTAGAGTATCATCCCAATAGTTTTCGTAATTCTCATCATCCACAGCTGTAACAGAAGAAACTCCTGCGTTATTTATTACAATATCTAAAGAGGAATATTCATCTATAGTCTGCTTTACACATTGTTCAATAGATTGCTTATTGGTTACATCTAGAAGCATGGGCCTACAATTTCCTCCTGAAGCCTCTATTTCACTTGAAACTCTTTCAACCTCTTCAAGATTAATATCTGTTGCAACAACTTTAATGCCTTCAGCTGCAAAAACTTTGGCCGTAGCCTCGCCCATGCCACTTCCGGCTCCAGTAATAATTGCTATTTTGCCTTTTACTGATCTTGAGAGATTTTTAAATAAATTCATACCTAAACTAATTGAGTTATTGAACTACTTATTAGATTATAGGAACAAAGATAAATTAAAAGGAAAAACTATGACGGATCAATTAGCAACATTAACCCATGATGGAGATGTATCAATCATTACTTTAGATGACGGAAAGGCAAATGTTTTCTCTACAGCTATGAGCAATACTATTAATTCACTACTAGATGAAGTTCCCGATGACAAAGGTTCCTTATTGATCACCGGCAAAGAAGGATTATTTTCTGCTGGGTTTGATTTAAAAACTATTTCAGGCGGAGATCCGAAAGCTGCAGTTGAAATGACTTCAGCTGGATTTAAACTATTATCTAGAATCTATAGTTTTCCAAGACCTGTTATTACTGCTGCTAGCGGTCATGCTATCGCTTTAGGTGCATTTTTACTTTGCTGTGCAGATTATAGGATAGGAGCTAAGGGTAAATTCATTGTTCAAGCTAATGAAACCAGAAATGGTATGTCTATTCCAACACCAATTCTAGAAATATCTAAATCAAGAATACTCAAAAATCATTGGTATAGGGCAATACTAACGGCAGAAGCCTATCCAATATCCGATTCAGTACAGGCCGGTTATTTAGATGAGGTTGTTGATCCAGAAGACTTAATGTCTAAATCTTTAGAAGTAGCTAAAGATCTTGCAACTCTTAGTCACCCACATTACAAATTAACAAAAGATCTTGATCAAAAAGAGGTATTAGAGAAAATTAATAATTCTATTGCTGAGATGGTTAATTTTTCTTAAAAAAGAAAATAATACTTTCTTAGTCTCGAGTTTTTGGTAATCTACGCATCCCTAAGTGGGGCCATAGCTCAGCTGGGAGAGCGCATCCCTTGCACGGATGAGGTCGTCGGTTCGATCCCGACTGGCTCCACCATTCTTAAAAAAATGTATTGCTTATTTCCTGTATAGTGAAGTTATGAAAAAAAGTTATCTCTTCCTCTGCTTTATTTATTCCTTATCAATATTCAGTTCAATCTCCTTAGATAAAAAAATTGATTTCATTTTAGATTCTGAATTAGGAGAAGAATTAACTAATACCATAATAGAAAATTCTAAGGAAAGTTTAGCCTTTTCGGGTTTGAGTACTGAAGAACTGGATGAGGTAGGAAAATTAGTAGATCCTTATTTAGATACCTACATAAAAGATATAAAAGAAAATGTAAGGATTTTATATAAGGAAACCTTTTCAGAAGAAGAGATTGATGCTTATTACAACTTTTTAAATAGCAATCCCGGTAAATCCTTTACAAGCAAGATGCCTCAGTTTTCAGTTGATATGATGGAAATCGTCTTCAGCACCCTCGCTGAGCTACTTGCCCAAATGGAACAAGATCCTTATATGAATCCCTTGATAGTAGACAACCTCGCAGATATTGAAAATAATAATTCATGCCTTTACTGTGACTTAAATTTTCAGTCTCTTCGTGATAGAAATCTTGATGGAGTTAATTTAAGCGGATCGAATTTACAAAGTACAGATTTTACAAATAGTTCATTAATTGGAGCGAATTTTAGTGATGCTAACCTAGTGGATACTAACTTTACTGGATCCAATTTGGAAAATTCAAATTTTACTAATGCTGTTATAGAGTCTGCAGATTTTAGTAATACAGCCATACAAATTACTGACTTGGAAGACGCGAGTTACATCTGTAATGTTGTGCTTTCAAGCGGTATACAGGATATTAACTGCTAGCTAATTTTAGCCATGAAAAATTCTATCACTTTAATAGGTATGGCTGGAGCAGGTAAAACTACTATCGGTAAAATCTTATCTTCCAGGTTTTCTTATCAATTTATTGATAGCGACAAAATTATTGAGAATCTTTACGGAAATACTCAAGGAATAATTGATGCTCAGGGGAAGGAAAAATTTAAACATATAGAAGAAGAAGTTCTCCTCTCTATAAAATTCAATAATACTTTATTATCTACTGGCGGTAGTGCAGTTTTCTCAAGTACCGCTATGCAGTATCTTAAAGAATCTTCAGAAATAATTTATTTAGATGTGCAATTTGAGATTATTTCTGACCGAATAGGTGATTTTAGCAACAGAGGTTTTATAAAAAATTCTAATCAAAGTTATAAGGAAGCATACGACCAAAGAGTACCTTTATATAGAAAGTACGCAAATCATATTGTTGAAAATAATAAAGAAGTAGATAAATGTGTAGAGCAAATTATTTCTTTACTTACTTGATTAAACTATCAGTTAAGAAACTGCTTGATCAATTGATTCTTTCAATGCCTTTACCATTAGATTAATTTCTTCATCTCCAATTATGAAGGCCGGCCCTAGACAGATTATATCTCTGTACTCACCAGTGCCACCGGGATAAAGGAATACACCTTTTTCTAGTCCTTTTGCCATAACTTGGCTAGTTATTTTTTTCGATTCATTAAAAGGTTTTAAGCTTGATTTATCTTCAACAATTTCAATACCTATCAATAAACCTTTACCTCTTATTTCAGCTACGTGTGGATGTTGTCCTATTTCTGAATTAAGTTGGTCCAGTATTTTCTCTCCTAAAGAAGGAACTTTCTGGCATAGATTCTCTTCTCTAAGAATTTTTAAGACTTCTGCAGAGGCGGCGCAAGATTGAGGCAAGGCTGCAAATGTATGGAACATGACTTCATATCCTGCAGCTTGTATTGAATCGGCTATTCTATCAGTGCTATAAGTTCCACCAATAGCTGCATAACCACCACCCATACCTTTTCCCGCAATCAAAATATCTGGTTCGATGTCATATAAGTTACTTGCAAAATCTTCGCCTACTCGACCAAACCCCGTCATAACTTCATCTGCAATTAACAATATATCATTCTCTCTTAAAATTTCTTGTGCCTCTTTCCAGTAACCATCAGGAGGATATATAGCTCCTCCACTAGAACCATTTATAGGTTCCATTAATAAACCAGCAATATTATTGGAACCTATTCTCTTAATAGTATTTCGTAAGTTTTCTAGATAATAATTTTTTGCCTCAGGATGATGACTCCCCAAAGGACACCTGAGTGGGTAAGGTGTTTCTATTGTAGTTGGTTCAGGAACATAGCTCTCAAGGCCTCTTTTACGAGCTGCATGACCAGAAATTCCTGACATATTTAATGTTGTTCCATGATAGGAAAGGCTCCTAGTTAGGATAATATTTTTTTCAGGTTGCCCTCTGCTTGCTTGATATTGTATTGCAAGTTTGACGCCTGATTCATTAGCTTCAGATCCTCCTGAAGACAGGTGAATTCTGGTTAAATGAGAAGGCAACCAATATTCTCGCAGTTCATCTAATAAAGCCTCTCTTTCTGGAGTAAGGAAGGGCGGGAGTACATAAGAATTATTTTTAACAGCTCTTGCTATAGCGTCAGCAACTTCCTCTCTGCCATAACCAATATTGCTTACGATAGCTCCACCAGCAGCATCGAGAACCTTTTTTCCATCTTTGGTGTATAGATAAGCTCCTTCTGATCTTTCAAATTCTATACCCCAACTCTGTTTAAGAAATGGCCATTTCACAAGTTCCATATATTTCTCCTTAAAAATTTAAGCCAATGTCATAGATGATTAATAAGGCTAATGTTATTTGCAAAATTAGACTAGCCCATAGAATTACTTTTGTAATAATTTTGGGTTGCAATGAAGGATCTAACTTATTTACAAGGTAAAGGGCGCCAATGTTAACTATTGGCAATCCCATCGCTGCCCAGATACCCGCTATAAGAAGAAGGGTGAATGGATTTGGCAATATAAAATAAAAGAGACCAGATAAGAAAGGAATTACAAACGCTACTAACTTTATGAGCTTTTGTCGTGTGTCAGTTTCTTCCTTGACTAAGCCCATTGAAATTAAATAGTCAGATATCGTTCTAGTAAACGCAGCCGTTCCTGATAATAGAGTTGAAAATAGAACAAAGAAAGCTAGTATTATAAAAAGCCACTTTGCCCAACCACCAAGAACAAGCGAAAACATGTTTTGAAGGGAGCTAATTATATCGACATCCCAAAAAGAACTTGTTGCGAGGGACTGCTGCAGTTCAGAAACATTATTTAAGACTCCGGCGCCTAAAAAGAAAAAAGGCAGCGTCCCTAATGTAATAAAAAAGACTGTTACCCAAACATCTGTTTGCATAGTCTTAATCCAATGCCTTGTTTCTTCAATATCGTCTCCGGTATTATCAGCATATCCCTTTTCCAGGCACCAATAGGTATAAGCCATAATTTCTCCATAACTAATCCCAGTAAAGCCAAATACTGCTAAAGCTAGAGGCAGATATTCTCTTGGGAATGAAAAAGAGAGACCTTGTGAAATCTGATTAAAATTCACTTGATACTCTGTTGACTGCATAGCAATAGCGATGACCATGGTCATGACAGAAAAGAATAGAACCATTACTAGTAAGGTTCTTTCTAGGCTTTTATATGAACCAAAATAAAGTAATAGCCAAGTAAATAAACAAGAAATAGCTACCCAGATTTCTGTAGACAAGATAGGAAACATTGTATTTCCTGCTTCGGCAACGGCACCAGCTAATCCGCCCATCCCCGCGATTGACGGAACTACTCCGATGAACATAAACCAAACCAGCCAAGATGTGGTCTTGCCTTGGATTGTTGTCTTGAAGCCAGGCATGTCTGCAAACGCTTCTAGGAAAGTTTTTTTGGTTACTACAATATATCTGCTTATTTCAGCTTGTATGATTGGTTTACTCCACATACTGAGAAGTAGCCACCAAAGAAGTAAGAATCCTGCTGCTGCTCCAAGAAGCGGAGTCATAACTATGGACCCACTTCCAACAACACTTCCTGTAACAATGACACTTGGTCCGATGAATTTGATTCTTTCTAAAAAAGTTTTTGGTGCTTCTTGCATATCTTGTAATCTTCGCTAGATTTTCTCACTAAATATGGAACAATTCCTCCTTTCTTTTCAGAAATTTACTTATCCATGAAATTTAAAGTTAGTTCAGGTCTAAATATTGAGGCAACTGCCTTAGGAAATCCAAATGATTCTTTAGTAATCCTTCTTCATGGTGGAGGGCAAACTAGACATGCTTGGGGCGCAACTGCCAAGAAGTTATCTGAATCAGGTTTCTATGCTTTAGCTATTGATTTAAGAGGTCACGGAGATAGTGATTGGAGCAAAGATGGGGATTATGCTATTGAAAGCTATAGGAATGATTTGGTAAGTATTATTGAAGAAGTAGGAAAACCTGCTTTCCTAATTGGAGCTTCCTTAGGTGGGATGATTTCTTTATCTACTGCGGGTGATCTTGCCTATCAACATTTATGTAAAGGATTAGTGATGGTTGACATAGGTATTTATCCTAATGAAGATGGTTCTAACGAAATTTTGAATTTCATGAGCTCTGGCTTTAAAGGTTTTGATTCTCTAGAAGATGCATCAAATTCTATTTCAACTTATTTACCGCATCGGGAAAAGCCAAAAGATATATCCGGACTTAAAAAAAATTTACGATTAAAAGATGATGGAAAATATTACTGGCATTGGGACCCGAAGTTCATTGAATCTAGGACAGCTAACTTAGATAGAAGTGATTATAGGCAAAGACAAAGAAATTATGCTGAAACTGTTAAGGTGCCAACACTACTCATAAGAGGGGCGCTGAGTAATGTTGTTACGCAAGAAGAAGTAGATGATTTTCTTGGCACTATCCGCCATGCGGAATTCGTGGAGATAGCTAAAGCAGCGCATATGATTGCTGGAGATAGGAATGACATTTTTGCCAATGCTGCAATAGAGTTTCTTCAACAGGCATTAAATAAGAAGTAATCCCAAACTCCTTTTGATAATATTATTTTATGATCATTGGATTAACAGGCGGAATCGGAAGTGGCAAGACGGCAGTTTCAGATACTTTTGAACAACTTGGAATAGAGGTAGTTGATGCTGATCTAGCCTCTCGTGTAGTTGTTGAAAAGGGGAAGCCATGTCTAGAAGAAATAGCTAAACATTTTGGAAATGATATTTTAACTGAAAACGGGGAGTTAGATCGAGCTAAGCTTAGAGAAATAATTTTTAAATCTGAAGAAGAGAAAAATTGGCTTGAATCGCTTTTACATCCGGCTATAGCAAGACAAATTCAAGAAGAGTTAGAATCTTCTATTAGTCCTTATACTATATTAGTCTCACCTCTCTTACTGGAGACAAGTCAAAAAGATTTTTGTCATAAAGTTTTAGTTGTGGATGTTCCAGTCGAGATACAAGTTGAAAGGACTCTAACAAGAGACGGTGTATCTGAGGAACAAGTTAAATCAATTATTAAATCTCAAATTAGTCGAGAGAAAAGATTAGATTTAGCTGATCTAGTCATCACTAATGATGGTAATCTAGAAGAACTCCAAATAACTGTAAGAGATCTACATCAAGATTTAATGTCTGAAATATGATGTACGTGAAATGTCCTGAGTGCGGAGAGCAATCTGAATACTCTAAAGAAAACGAACATAGACCCTTTTGCAGTAGACGCTGTCAGCTCCTAGATTTAGGTGCCTGGGCTAGCGAAGACAGAAAAATTACAGGAGAAGAAGTTTTTTTAGAGGAAGAAGATCCTGATACTCGTCATTAGCTTCTGTAGTCACTATTAATAAGAACGTAATCTTCTGACAAGTCCGAAGTCATTACCTCAAATTCATATTTACCTAATCCTAGGATAATCTCTATGATGATTTCTCTTTTTTTCATTACTCGGGAAGCTGATTTCTCAGAATACTTAGGGTCAATAAAACCTTTTTTGACTAATGGCTGCCCATTTAATTGGATCTTTATTTCATTTATATCTTCAACAGTTTCATCTCTTCCAACGGCTGAAAGTATTCTTCCCCAATTGGCATCACTGCCAAACATAGCTGTCTTGACTAAAGGAGATTCTGCCACTGTAAATGCTACCGATTTAGCTTGCTCAATACTCTTTGCTTTCCGTACCTTAATGATTATTTTTTTTGTTGCACCTTCCGCATCTTCTACTAAAAGCTCTGATAGCTCTTTGAAAGTTTGAATAACAGCTTGAGATAATTTTTTTTCAGCTAAAGATCCAGGTTTTACTGTTTTTTCTTTATTTCCTGTTGCCACAAGTATAGAAGAATCGTTTGGCGAAGTATCTCCATCAATAGTGATAGCTTCGAAGCTTACTTTAAGAGCTTCGGTGTGTATTTTATTAAGTGAACTCTGACTTAACTTAGCATCCAAAAAGACAAAGCTAAGTAATGTTGCAAAGTCAGGTCTAATCATTCCCGAGCCTTTAGCGAAGCTGGTTATCAAATACGAAGTTTTTCCTATTTTTATTTCTTTAGAAATTATCTTAGGTTTTGTATCTGTAGTTAAAATTGCACTTGCTGCTTTTTTCCAATTCTTATTATCAAGTCTAGTTAATGCTTTTCTAAAAGCTTTAAGATAATTCTCTACAGGTAAAGCTTCTCCTATAACACCCGTAGAAAAAGGTATGATGTTTTGTTGGTTAAGATTCAAAACAGAAGCAATTTCTTTACAGTACTTCTTAACATCTCTTATTCCCTTTGGCCCATTTGCAGCATTGGCATTTCCAGCATTTATCAGTAAAACTTTACTTCCTTTTTCCAGCAGAGATAGTTTTTGAATTGCTTCGGTAACCGGAGCTGCTTTTAATTTATTGGTTGTAAATTTACCACTAAGTTTTGCTTCTTTAGGAAGGGTTATGACAAGACTATCCTCTCTTGTTCCATAGCGAGTGTTGCTGGAAGCAGAACCAAGTTTTATTCCTTGAATATTATGTATTTTTTTTGCCATTATTTTTTTCTGGCATTTTTCCTGGCCAGCTTTGCTTCAGCTCTTCTGAGCCTTCTATTTCCTTGGCCTTGATCTTGAGATTCTGTCTTCTCTTGTTGTGAAGGAGCTAAAGCAGATTCTGGACTTTGATGATCTAAAGTTTGTGTTTTATTTTGATGAGGTAAGTTTAAATCACCAGAATCTTCTAGCTCTATTTCTACTCTTGATAGGAATCTAATGCCTTCGAGCCTAATCTTATTTAGAAGACTTTCAAAAAGTTCAAATGACTCACGTCTAAATTCGAGTTTAGGATTCTTGCTTGCATAACTTCTTAGTCCTATTCCTTGACGAAGAGCATCCACTTCAGCAAGGTGATCTTTCCAGGCATTATCAATAATTTGTAGGAGAATTTGTTTTTCAAAATCTCTCATAACAGGCCCAATTTGATTACTCTTTAAACTATAAGATTCATTGGCAGCTAGAAGAATTTTTTCTTCAATTAGTTCTCTAGAGATATTTTTTCCAGATTTCACCCATTCTTTGATTGGAATCTGCAGTCCAAATATATTTGATAAGGAGCTCTCTAAAATATCTAAGTTCCATTCATGCGGTTCTAGATCACCTAGCGACACAGCATCTAATTCATCCGCAATTACGGTTTCTCTCATTGAGTTAAGGAGTTCAGTAATGACATCTTCTTCAAGAATACTATTTCTTTGAGAATAAATGATTTGTCTCTGCTCATTGGCCATATCGTCATACTCAAGAAGCATTTTTCTTATATCAAAATTTCTACCTTCTACTCTTTTCTGGGCTCTTTCAATAGCACCACTCAACATTCTATGTTCAATAGATTCACCATCTTCTAAACCTACTCTTTGCATCATATTTTTCATCTGATCTGAAGCAAATATCCTCATCAAATTATCTTCTAGAGATATATAAAATCTAGATGAGCCTGGATCACCTTGTCTTCCCGAACGACCTCTCAATTGATTGTCCATCCTCCTTGATTCGTTCCTCTCAGTTCCTATGACATGCAAACCTCCAGAGTTAAGGACGTTTTCATTTAAACCTTTCCATTTAGATTTTAACTCTTCTTTTTTTGTAGGATCATCTTGATTTAGTTTTTCATATTCGGCTTCCCAATTTCCGCCTAGTACAATATCTGTTCCTCTACCGGCCATATTGGTAGCTATGGTGATAACACCTGGCTTCCCAGCTTGAGAAATAATTTCAGCTTCTTTAGCATGATTTTTAGCGTTGAGAACTTGGTGATCAATATCTTCCTTTTTTAGAAGGCTCGATAGAAATTCAGAACTTTCGAGAGAAGCGGTACCTACGAGTATGGGATTACCCTTAGATTTAAATTCTTTGATTTCATCAATAACGGCTTTATATTTTTCGTTCTGTGTTAAATAGACAAGATCATTTTTATCATCTCTTATCATTGGTTCGTTAGTAGGAACTTCCAGAACATTTAGGCCATATATTTCAGAAAATTCTTCAGCCTCGGTGGAAGCAGTACCCGTCATTCCTGATAATTTTTCATACTGCCTAAAATAATTTTGAAAGGTACAGGATGCTAAGGTCTGACTTTCCATTTGGATTGGAACACTTTCTTTCTGTTCTATTGCTTGGTGCAAGCCATCTGCTAATCTTCGACCTGGCATAGCTCTTCCAGTATTTTCATCAATTAGCACCACCTGTTTATTTTGAACCATATAGTCAACATCTTTATGGAATAAGAAATGTGCTCTTAAGGATGATTGAATGTAGTGAAGAAGCCTGAGATTACCTGATGAATATAGGCTTTGATCTTCTTCCAGTAGATTTTCATCTTTTAAGAGTTTTTCAATAAAATCATGACCAAAATCCGTAAGTTCTACTTGTTTTGACTTTTCATCTATAACAAAATGACCGGTATCAGGGTCTTTTTTAGTTTCATCTTCATCGACGTCAATTACTTGTTCTTCAAGTTTTGGAATGAATTTACTGATCTTTTGATAGATTTGAGCTGTATTTTCTGCAGGTCCGGATATAACTAAAGGAGTCCTGGCTTCATCAACAAGTATTGAATCGACTTCATCGATAATTGCAAAATAATAGTCATTCATCATTCTGTCATCAGTACTTATAACCATATTATTTCTGAGAAAGTCAAAACCCAGTTCATTATTTGTTGCATAGATTACATCTGCTTCATAAGCTTCCTTCCTTTCTTCAAGTTGCTGACCAGGAATAATGAAAGAGACAGACATATCAAGATTTTCATATATGGGTCTCATCCATTCGGCATCTCTTTTTGCTAAGTAATCATTTACCGTGACCAATATAACTTTTCTTCTAGTGATTGAATTTAGATAAGATGGCAAAGTAGCAACTAGTGTCTTTCCTTCTCCTGTAGCCATTTCAGCTATTTGGCAGTTGTGAAGAGCTATTCCACCAATCAATTGACAATCATAGTGCCTTAATCCAAGTTGTCTTTTACTTACTTCCCGAACTGCAGCAAAAGCTTCTGGTAAAAGCATATCCAGAGATTCACCATTATTATGGCGATTGATAAATTCACTTCTCTTATTTTTGAGATCAGTGTCATTAAGTAATGAATATTCCTCCTCCAGAGAATTTATAGAATTCACAAGAGGTTGAACTTTTTTTAATACTTTTTGGTTTTTTGAACCAAATATTTTATCTAATAAACCCATACAAATTTGCTAGATGCAATTCTATCAGTTGCTTATGAATATCTGAGAAAAATTATCCTGAACTTGGATCAATGATTGGATCTAAATAGGTAATAGGTGAGTTATCCGGATCATCATAAGTTACTACTTCCCATGTTTCTGGTCGTGCAATCAATTCTCTAAGTAACGCATTGTTAACCGTATGCCCTGACTTATAACCTTCAAAGGATCCTACTAAGTTATGACCGAGCAGATATAAGTCTCCTATAGCATCTAAAATTTTATGTTTGATCATTTCATTTTCAAGCCTAAGGCCATCTTCATTAAGTATATCGTCATCACCGATAGCTATTGCGTTCTTCTCGCTTCCACCTAAGGCAAGATTATTTTCTTTCAATGCCTCGAGGTCACTCATAAAGCCAAAAGTTCTTGCACGACTTACCTCTTTTACAAAAGAGGTGCTATTAAAATTGATTGAAGCCTTTGTTCCATGCTTTTGGAGAACCGGGTGATCCCATTCTCCAGTAAAAGAAACTTTGAATCCTTCAAAGGGGGAAACTTGTGCCCAAGCATCATTATGAGGAACTCTTACTTTTTCTTTAATTCTTATAAATTTCTTTGGCACTTCTTGTTCATGCAGACCTGCAGATTGTATTAAGAAAACATATTCACCAGCGCTGCCATCCATAATGGGAATCTCAGAAGCATCTACTTCTACATAAGCATTGTCTATACCTAGTCCAGCCATTGCAGATAAAAGGTGCTCAACAGTTGAGATCTTTACATCTTTCCAAGTTAGAGATGTAGACATGGTTGTATCACCTACATTTTCTGCCCTAGCTTTTATTTCCACAACAGGATCGAGGTCAACTCTTCTAAAAATAATCCCAGTATCAGGAGCTGCCGGCATTAGTTTCATTGTTATTGGTTTGCCACTATGGAGACCTACACCAAATGCTTTTATGGAGTTCGAAAGGGTTCTTTGGGCCAGCATTACTTTATTTTACTCTATTTATTTAGCGTTAATTTTATTTTGTCTACTTATCTCAAATAACAATATGCCTGCGCTAACTGATGCATTCAGGCTATCCATCTTTTCGGACATACGAATTTTGATAAGTTTGTCACAGTTTTCTCTAGTTAATCTTCGAATTCCTTTGCTTTCTGATCCGATTATTAAGGCGTTCTTTTTTGTGAATTCAATCTCATCATGCGCATTTGTTGCTTGCAGATCACTTCCGTAAACCATAACTCCATTTTCCTTAAGCAAATTAATAGTTCTTACTATATTTGTGACAATAACGAATGGAATAAGTTCTGATGCACCGCATGAAATTTTTCTAACTGTGGGAGTGAGGTGACAAGACTTATTTTTTGGAACTATGACAGCATCTACATCAGAAGCAGCTGCACTTCTTAAGCATGCTCCAAGATTATGAGGATCAGAGATTCCATCTAATATAAGAATTTTCAGCTCGGTTCGATCAATAATTGTATGGAGGAATTGTTCAGACTCTTCAGATCTCTTATTGCATTTGATCGCAATATTTTGATGATTAACGTCCTTAAAATTTTTATCAAAGAAATCAGAATTCTCTTTATGTATTGTTATTTTGCTTTTCTCGGCTTCTTTTATAACTGATTTAACTCTTGTATTTGGTTCATTTCCAAGAAAAAGAGAGTGAACGGATTTAGGTCTCGTTACGATTATTTGCAAGACAGCATTTAAGCCACTTACTAATTCTTCATTAGTTTTCAATATCATTTTACCAACCTGAGATCTATTTTTTGTGAGAAAACCTCAACTTTCTCAATCACTGCTCTTACCTCATCCCCAAGAGAATAGGAATGTTTAGAGCTATTACTTTGTAACATCTTACTATTCTCATCAAAAACATAGTACTCATCGCGAGGAAGGTATTTAATGTGACATAAACCTTCAATATTAATATCTTTAAGATGGATAAATAAACCAAAGTTCGTAACTCCAATAATCTGGCCCTGATAAGTATTCCCGATATTATTTGCTGCAAAGGCACATTTTAGATGACTCAAAGCTTCTCTCTCAGCTCTTTCCGCAATCCTTTCTTTTGTTGAACAATCTTTTGATAGCTCTTTTAATTCTTCATAACCATAAACAGCATTAGTTTTAGTTTGCTTATGAGATAATTTAGCGTCAGCATTATTGGACCGTATTAGAGACTTTATAGCTCTATGTACCAGTAAATCAGGATACCTTCTAATAGGTGAAGTGAAATGCGAATAAGATTGGTAATTTAAAGCATAATGCACAGCAACATCCGCCTCGTAGGTAGCAAGGCTCATTGAGTACAATATTTGCGAGTGAATAATATTTTTATCTTTTCTGTCCTTTACGAGATCGGCCAGCTTGGTCAGCACATTGATATCACTCCCATCGCCTAAAACAGCATTTATTCTTCGACTTCTAAGAAATTTTTCTAGCGTCTTTATTTTTAATATATCCGGTTTTGGATGAACTCTATACACAGAGGGCACTTCATGCTTTAAGCATAGTTTTGCTGCAGAAATATTTGCCGCTAGCATAAATTCTTCAATCATCATATGTGAGATTTCTCTTGGAGAATTCTCAAACTTTTTAATTTTCTGATTTTCTAATTTAGGTATATAGCTGGGGACTTCAAGCTCTAAAGACCCTCTGGCAATTCGATTTGCTTTTAATCTTCTAAAAATCTCCAGAAGTATTTTTAAGGAATTAGCATAAGGTCTTTTGAATTGATTTTTCTCTATTTCTCTTGTTACTGTTGAATAAGTCAACCTGGATTTAGAGTTGATGATTGCTTCGAAGAAGGACGTATCGGCAAGATTACCTTCTTTATCAATTTTAGTTTTACAAACTAGACAAAATCTATCTTCGTTAGGCTTAAGTGAACAAAGATCATTACTTATTTCCTCGGGCAGCATTGGTATAACCTTTTGTGAAAAATAAACAGAAGTACCTCTATCGAATGCTTCTTTATCCAGATTACTTCCAATATCTATGTAGCGTCCTACGTCTGCAATAGCTACGTATAGAATTAAGTTTCCTTCTTCATCTTTTTCCCCAAGGACAGCGTCATCGAAGTCCTTAGCATTTTTTCCATCTATGGTTACAAAGATCTTTTCTCTAAGGTCTTTAACGGACTCTACATCAAATGTTTTATCTTTTAATTTTTTCGCTTCGTTGATGACTGACTTTGGCCATTCACGCCTCAGATTATGATTCGTTACAGCTATTTCATAAGCCAAACTAAATTCATTTTCCTGATCGAATACGAAAATTAGATTTGCCTCTGGTAAAGAACCCTCTTTGGGCTGTTTTTGCATTAAGAATTTTCCCATACCACCACTTCTTAAGGTTTTTGTGTGTGGTTCTCTAATTAAGACTCTCAGATCATTTTCATAGCCTATAGGGCTGGTATAAAACCTATTACCTCTATTGAATATTCTTCCAACAAATTCATTTGTATTCTCCGAGATAACTTTTTCTATTTTGGCCCAGCCTTTTTCAGTGACCGAAAACTGAACAAAATCTCCAGGCATTGCTTTGAATAGTTCCTTTTTGCCTAATTTAAATTGAGCATCATATTTATTATCATCAACATAGAAACCCCTCGACTTATTTGATTTTTTGATCACACCTCTTAAAGTTTTGGATGTTTTTGTTTTAGTTTTTTTCAATAGATAATTTCTTTAGAAGCATTTTTGAATTGAATTTCTTTTTCATTTTAAAACAATAAAGCTCTGTACAGTGATTTTTGTATTGAACTGTAGTTGCTTGCTCTGTGCTTAGATATTAAAGTTGTGGCTATGCATATTGGAATCATTGTTTCTTTAATATTTACAAGCTTAGTGTTTTTTCTTTGGCAGTATTTAAAAGGAGAACAGGTCGGTCGTAGAATCGGCCTTTTGTTAAATATCTGGGGTGCAGTAATAGGATTCTATCTATTAATGGTTGTTTTCTTATAAAGAGGGAGTTTGTATGTCAGTAAAACATTACGATTGGTCAGCTTATCATGCTTATGTAAGACCAAATAAAGTTGCAATTAGAGATCTGAGCGCAAATCAATCTTTAACCTATAAAGAACTTGATGATAGAGCTTGCCTTCTTGCTAATTGGCTACAGAAAGTAGGAGTTAAGAAGGGTGATAGAGTGGCAATCCTATCTCAGAACTGTGCAGAATTTTTTGAATTAGAGTTTGCATGTGCAAAGATAGGTGCAATAGAACTTCCTCTAAACTGGAGATTAACAAAGCCTGAATTAGAATATATTCTCAATGACAGTACTCCAGAAGTGCTTATATATGATGAGTCATTTAGTGAGATATCTAGTGAATTAGCAAAAGACTGTAATATTTCTGAGTCTTTAGAAATCAATAAATCTGATTCAAGTAGTCAGTATGAAATTACTCTGAAGGAATCTAATTCTGATATTGATAAACCAGAGATCGATCAAGAAGACTTAATTATGATTATGTACACATCCGGAACGACGGGCCATCCTAAAGGTGCAATGATTAATCATCAAATGCAACTTTATAATGTAATCAATCTTGCTTCACCAGCATTTGTAGCAACTGATACTGTTCAGTTGGTCGTACTGCCTCTTTTTCATACAGGAGGGATGAATTGTTATGCAAATCCTGTTCTGCATTCCGGAGGTGAATTAATTCTAATAAGAGATTTTGATCCCGGTTTGGCTTTATCTATTCTAGGAAATCCAGAATATATGGTTTCTCATTTCTTTGCAGTTCCCGCGCCTTATCAATTTATGATGAATCATCCTGATTTTGATAAAACAGATTTGTCTAATTTAAGGATTGCAGGAATAGGCGGCGCTCCATGTGCTGAAGCTATTTTAAAAACTTGGGCCGATCGAGGAGTTGCAATGATACAAGGGTGGGGAATGACCGAGACCAGTCCTGGAGGTATAGGTCTTCCTGCAGAGGATGCTGAAAGGAAACTTGGATCTGCTGGCAAACCCCTTTTACATACGGAAGTTAAAGTAGTTGATGATGGAGGTAAGGAGTTGCCATGGGGAGAAGTAGGAGAACTCTATATCAAAGGACCTAATATCACACCAGGTTACTGGAACAATCCTGAAGCTACAAAAAATTCTTTTGAAGATGGATGGCTTAAAACAGGTGATGCCGCAAGATTTGACGATGAGGGGTTTGTTTATATAGTTGATAGATGGAAGGATATGTATATATCGGGAGGAGAAAACGTATATCCGGCTGAAGTGGAGAATGTTCTTTATCAGTTACCTCAAATTGCTGAAGCAGCCATAATTGGAGTTCCAGATGAAAGGTGGGGAGAAACAGGCGTAGCATTTATTTGTCTCAAGCAAGGCGAAGTAATTGAAGAAAAGGAAATTATTCAACATTGTATAAATAACCTAGCTAAATTTAAGGTTCCAAATTCGGTAGAATTTATAGATGCATTGCCTAGAAATGCTACGGGCAAGGTTCTAAAAAAGAACCTTAAGAGAGAATCTCATAGGATCAGATGCCCCTGCAATAGCATGATGAAGCTCTATGATTTTCCTGGAGCACCTAATCCAAGAAGGGTTAAGATTTTTGCCGAAGAAAAGCAAATATCTCTAGAACTTGTTAATTGTGATATGGGAAAGAGGGAGCATAAATCCCCTGATTTTTTAAAGAAGAATCCGAGTGGAAAAATTCCTGTTTTGGAACTTGAAGATGGCAGATGCATAGCTGAGTCTGTACCTATTTGCAGATATTTAGAAAGTTTAGTACCTGAACCAAATTTATTTGGCGAAGATGCTTTTGAGGTTGCATTTATTGAAAGTAGAAACAGGCATATAGAACTCGAACTTTGGACTCAAATAGGCACTTCCTGGGTCAATGGTCCCATAGTTGGATCAATGGGACTTTTTAATCAAATTCCTGCTGCAAAAGAGGCTAGTGATAAGAATGTGAAGGCTTATTATGAAAGATTAGATAAAGAATTTTCTTCGTCAGATTATGTAGCAGGAGATAGGTATACTGTTGCCGATATAACACTCTTATCTGCTATAGACTTCGCATCTGATTTGGTTAGTTTGAAACCTGATGAAAGTTTAGAACATCTTTATAGGTGGCACAAATTAGTACTTTCAAGACCTAGCTCAGCAATTTAATGATCCTTTATGGAAAATAACCACCCTAAACTGAATGAAAGAGCTCAAGGTTGGTTGAATTTCTTATATCTTAAGGCTACAACTCCGGATGATTGGTCGGAAGAGGGAATGCCTAATGAATGGTGGGATAAAACTTCTACAGCACCTATGTGCTCTTTCCCGCGTTTTGATCTTCAAGAGTCAACTTATGCAATAGGTTTAATGGCAGATAAGACGCCTGCATGGAGAGAAGTATATTCTGAGATTCTTGATGAAATTGCAGAGCGTTCAATTACTTATTGGGCAGCTGTTGATTGGCTTTCACAATTTGGACACGACCCAGATAGACCAAATTATCCAGAATCTTGGAAGGGTACGCTTATCCCCGATGAATTTTGGGGTAATTATGATGCTCCTGGCTGGACTGCCAATGGCGTCGCCCCATGGGGATTTAATATGGATCCCATTGGAGCGGATGGAAATTTATTTTTTAAAGGATGGCTAAACTTAACTCAGTCTTTGCATACCTACGTAAGTGGTTATGACAAGTGGTCCTCGCCATTTAGCGTTGCAGGCGCATACAGTTCAAGATTCGAATGGACTCAGCATCAACTAGCTGATCATTTACATAAACAATGGTCCAAGACTCCTATGGGCCCGCACTGTGAAAATACAAAGGCATGGCCTTTTTGTTTATCCGCTGCAGGATTAGGTTTAAAGATGTATGACAACATATTTGATAATCATTTTCATAGCTCATATTCCAATTGGTTATCGTTTACTAAAGATAAATACTACGGGTTTGATAAAAATGGGTCTTTAGAATGGGTCACTATGTATTTTGATGAAATTAATGACCATCATCACAGAACATTACCACCTCATGGGCTTGCAGTATCTTTTTACGCAAAACCTCAAGATCCAAAGTTCGCTGAGCTTCTATATCGCGGAGCTATTAATTTCCTTGGATGGGATAATCCTTCTATTCCCATTACTGATGAATTTATGCCCGATCCAAGAATGTTTGCTCTTGGATTAACTATGTCTCGAGAATTTGATGATCAGGTTACTTATGAGAGGCTAAAGAAGTATGCCGAAGAAAACTTTGAACCTCAATTCTTTGGTCTAAACGATAGTCAATTTGGATTTTGGTTTAATCTAGGTGAGAAATGGCCACGAGGTCAACTTTCAGCATTAGCAATGTGCGCTGAGGTTTGTGAACCTGAAGCCTGGGAAAATCTTTTTAACAAACCAAATTTGACGAAATTTTATTCTCCAAGCATTCAGGGCGTTGATTTCCCTGCTTTATTTATTGAAAAGGCTTTTCATGATGACCAACAAGGACAATTATATTTTAGTATTCGAGATGGAGATAAGACCAAAACGAATCAAAAGACTATTATAGAAGTCATTAATCTTCCTGATGCCAACTCACTTACAATTTTGTGTGATGGAAAAGAATTCAAAGATTATCAAATCATAAATAACTCAAAAATATCTATAAACACAGAAGTGAGTAGACATAATTTTGAAATTAGAACAGGCTATTATTTATCTAGGCAAGAAGAGCGAGACTTAAATAAAAAACTCAAAGAATTTAAGAGCGTAGAGAAAAATATTGCCAGTCAGTCCTCAGGATTAACTTCAAGATTAATCCTACCATCTAATCTTAATTCTTGTGGTTGTTGTTGATACTTTTTTTAAAAGAATCTAATGTGAATATTTATTAATTCTAGTTTTTAATTTTATGTCTCTTTCAGAATTTTCATTAAAAGGCAAAAAAGCTTTAGTTGTTGGCGCAAGAAGAAACATGGGGAAGGGTTTCGCCCTGGGCTTAGCTGAAGCAGGTGCTGATGTCGCAGTCACTGACTTAAATACCGAATCCGGTCAGCTTGAGGCTGTAAGTCAAGAAATTATTGCTATGGGCAGAAAGTCGATCCATATCAAAACCGATATATCCTCTCAAGATAATGTGAGTAAGATGGTCGATCAAGTGATGAAGGATTTTGGAGGTATTGATATTTTAATGAATGTTGCTGTTATGTATCACATGAAATCTGTTGTTGATTTGGATGAAGAGAGTTGGGAAAAACTCAGTAATGTTAATTTGAAGGGCTACTGGCTGACTATTCAGGAAGTTGCTCCAATAATGAAGAGGCAAGGCAGTGGAAGTATAATTAATCTAACCTCAAGAGGAGGTCTTAAAGCACATGCCGATAAAGCCATGGGGAACTATGCAATAGTTAAATCCGGTATTGCCATGATGACAAGACAATATGCTCGATATCTTGGACCTCACAATATAAGAGTCAATGCAATAGCTCCTTCTTTAGTGGAGTGGGAAGAGTTTCCAGGTCAAGAAAATCTCAAGGATGAGCAAACAAGTACTCAAGAAGAGAAAAAAGAAATATCTGAGAAAGAAAAATTTGAGGCTTGGTCTACAGGTCCTGAAAACATACCTTTAGGTCGTGTCGCTACATTCAATGAGATGGCTAATGCAGCAGTTTTTCTTGCGTCTGATGCCTCTAGTTACGTAAATGGCACTATTCTTAATGTCGATGGCGGTTATATGGCATGAAATTTGATTGGCAATTCAACCATCTTGGAATGATGGTTACAGATAGAGATAATATCTTAAATCATTATCAGAATATTGGATTAGGAGTGAGTGTAGGGCCTCAACCTCTAATGCCTTATATTGATGGAGAGGGCGAGATAACTTTTTTTAAAGAAATTGATGGTGAGCCAATCTCTCATAAATATAAAACCGGCGGCGCTCATAATTTTAAAGATGGCCAATCTCAAATTGGAAATTGCCAGCTAGAAGTTTATCCAATGAAACCAGGCCCTGGGATGTTTATTAGCAGATACTTAGAAGAGAAGGGTGATGGAATAAACCACATAGCTTTTAATACAAATGATATTGAAAAAGACACAAAGCATTTCTTAGATCTTGGTTGTGAGCTCGTTTTTAATGTAACCACTAATGGTAAAACTGTAGAAAACTACATAGATACAAGATTGCATGGCGATTTGATGATTTCTTTGAGACCTCCCGCAGATAATTGGGAAAATTCATGGCGCAAGAACAATGAATCGCATCCTTTAGTGAATAATTGGAAATTTTTGGGCTTAGGAATATGTGTTAATGATTTGGAGGCAGCGTCTAATTATTATTCTCATCTGGGCTATAAAAAATTAAACGAAAAAAATTATAGGGATGATTGGAAGATAAGCTCCCAAGAGTTCTCTATAGGTCACATACTCTTTGAACTTATAGAGGCAGATGATGGAAGTATTTACTCAGATTCGTTAGAACAACGAGGGGAAGGAGTAGCAGAAATTATATTTACGGTTTCTGATCTCATGAAAGAAATTGATCAACTTAAAAGAAAAGGTACTCAAACTTTACTTATATCCGATGATAAAAAGATGGCATCTATAGCCTCAGGCAAGAATGGAAATATTTTAACTAGGCTTGTAGAAGATCACTAATTATGGAATTTATATCGTTCTTAGTTGCTATTTTTATATTTCTTATATGTCTCGTCGTTACCTTAAAGCCCACTAAGACAGTCTCACTCTTTAGCGTAGTTTTGATAATCCCTCTACTGGTATTCTTAATCTACCAATAAGTTAAAGAGCACAAAGAGTTTCACGACGTAAAATAAACGAAAAGGTTGACTTTTAAAAAGTAGCAACAATCCCAACTTGATTAATTTAAACCATATACTACACTTTACGTAGTAATTTAAATTATTTTAAGCATACCTGCTTAAAAAGGGGAGACCAACTATGTTTGGAAAAATACGTGAAAAGTTAACTTTTTATCTTTCAACTTTTGTTTTATTAAATGCTTCTGCTTTTAGTGGATATGTTCTTTCACAAGCTGCAGTCGAAGAAATTGTAGTTACAGCTAGAAAGAAAGCAGAAAGCTTACAAGATGTTCCACTGTCTGTATCAGCGCTTAGAGAAAGTGACCTAGAAGAAAAGGGAATAAGTGTATTTGAAGACTATTTATTACAACTTCCTAGTGTAACTGCAGGTGGGAATGGACCAGGAACAAGTACTATTTATATTAGAGGTTTGGCTTCAACTACACCGAATCTTACTACTGCCGGTGTGGCAGGCTTGGCTCCAAATGTTTCATTTTATCTAGATGAGCAGCCGTTAGCTCAACCCGGAAGAAACCTTGATGTGTATGCTGCTGATATGCAACGTATAGAGGTTCTAGCTGGTCCTCAAGGAACTCTTTTTGGTGCCAGTTCTCAAGCAGGTGTTGTAAGAATGATCACCAATAAACCTGTAATTGGTGAAACATCAGGTAATGCTGAGATTGAAACAAGATTTATGCCGGAAGGTGATTTAGGTTCTAAAGTTGAGCTTGTAGGTAATATTCCTTTAGGAGAATCAACCGCAGCTAGAGTTGTTGCTTATAGGGATAGAAAAGGTGGTTATATTGATCAAGTTGCAGGCACGATTGATGCTAGTTCTGCTGGTCGTTTCAGGGCGGAAGGTACAGTAAGGCGGAACGGACTTCCTGTAAGTGCTTCAAGAGCAGGAAGGCAATCAGTAGATGGAGACGGCAATCCCACTGATTTTTCGGCAGTTACTTTCAATGAAGCTAATGCGATTGTTTCTGAAGATGCAAATGAACTAACTTACAGAGGCTTTAGAGCCAGCATTAAGCATGAAATTAATGATAGTTGGGATGCTTTGGCTACTGTAGCTCAGCAAACCATAGAAGCCGATGGAGTATTCTTTGTTGATCCTAACTTGGGTGATTTGGAAATCCAAAGATATACAGATGATAGTATTGAAGACGAATACGACAATATGAGCTTAACACTCGAAGGTTCTATGGGTGACCTTGAAATAGTCTATGCAGGAGCATATACCGATAGAACAACTGATCAAATGGTTGATTATGCTGACTATTTATTTGTTGGTGAATATCTTCCTTATTACATATGTGACGGCAGTGTTTCATATCCTTCTACTCCTAAAGAGACGGGAATTAAAAATGATCCGTCAGGAGTATGTCAATCTCCGAACCTATTCGTTGATTCAACAACAAATCTAGAGGTTACATCTCATGAATTTAGAGTAAATACAGATATAAATGATACCACTTCACTCACTGCTGGAGTTTTCATGAGTGACACAGAAGTTACTGAATTGAATTTCTTTACCTATCCTGGATCAGAAAATGTTACGGATTGGGCACCTAATTACCCGCACACTAATCCACAGCCTGGAACAACTGGCGGAAATACCGGAGCAGGATATTATTCGGTTCCTGGACCCTTCACTGCACCTATTATTTTCTGGAATGATATTAAAAGAACAGATGAACAAAGAGGCGTATTTGGCGAAATGAGTTTTGCTACAAGCGATACTACTGAGCTGTCGGTAGGTGCTCGTTGGTACGACATTGCTGTGGATTTTGAAGGAAGTGCAAACTCTTCCTTTTATAATTTTGGCAAGGCTACTGAATCAACTTGTTGTGGGTCTAACCTGTCCAAAATGTATGCACCCGGTAATGCTAATGGGTTCCCTGATAAGGCTGAAACTGATGGTGTGATTGGTAAGGTAACCTATTCATGGAAGCCGGATAATACAATGTACTATGTAACCTGGTCTGAAGGTTTCAGACCTGGCCTCCTTAATAGGCCTGCCGGCAGGTTAAATCCCGATGAAACATACGCGGTACCCGCTGAAGTAGAGTCTGACGAAATTACAAATTATGAGTTTGGCTGGAAATCGGTTAGTGAAGATGGACGATTTAGATTTAACGGTAGCGTCTTTATGGTAGATGTAAGTGGATTGCAAAGCACTATCTTTGATCCTAGTGTAGTGAACTTATTCTTTTCAGATAACGCGGCGGATGCAGAGATATATGGAATCGAAGGCGACTTTGTATATTTCACTATGAATGATCTCATGCTGTCGGGAGCCTTTTCATTGCTAGATACTGAAATCACTAAAAGTTTGGTACCTACTGGAGATGTTATTGTTGGCCAAGAATTGGCTTTTGCTCCAGGATTTCAGGGAAATCTTAGCGCTAGAAAAGAATGGGGATTGTCCGCAGGTAATACTGGTTTTTGGCAAGCTCAAGTGAATGTTTCAGATAGAAGCTATTCAGATATCATGGCTCCAAACAGAGCTCAACAAGACAGCTACAGCTTAGTTAATGTAAGGGCTGGTATAGATAGTGACGACTGGACAGCCGAAATTTATGTTGACAATTTATTTGATGAAAGAGCGGAACTTAGTAATACTTTTGTTTTTGACAGACAACGTATTGCAGTAGTAAGACCTACTACAATCGGTTTGCGTTATAAGTTAAAACTTTAAACTGATAAATTTGTCTTAAAAAGGGAGCTGATGCTCCCTTTTTAATTTATCTTGAAATGAGAGTTTATGGAATTTTTTAGTGAAAAATCAGAATGAAGAAAGATCAATCAAGTATTGATGAAACTGGTCTTTTAGTGGACTTGAGTGAAGCCACGGACTCGGTAAAAAATGGTAAATTTGAGCATGCGTTAAATTTACTAAAGATTATTCTTAAAGAAAATCCCGATAATATAGATGCCCTATACCTGGCATCTGTTTCCTCAAGATATTTAAAAGAATATGCTGAATCAAAAAATTATCTGGAACAATTGATGAGTACTGCTCCAGATATGGGTCGTGCTTATCAAGAATTGGGCCACCTTAATAGAGATATAGGAGACGACGAAAGAGCCTTTATTTTTTATAGACAAGCTTGTGAGCTTAATCCGGCACTCAAAGCAAGTTGGAAATTTTTGCATCAATATTTTCAAAAAAATAATAATATCCCTGCAGCTAGTCATGCTTTCGAAAAAATAAATAAACTGGAATCCATTCCTAGCTTGCTTTTATACATAGATCAGATTCTCAACGAAGGAAGATTAGGTTTGGCTGAAGCCAAATGTAGAGCTTTTCTAAAAGAACATCCAACTCACACCTATGCAATGAGTTTATTGGCTGAAATAGCAAATAGATTGGGCTACTTAGATGACGCAGAGCTTTTATTAGAAAAAGCAGTAGGTTTTCAACCAAATGATGGTGATCTAAGAATGAAATATGCATCGATTCTTAGAAAAAAACAAAAATTTAAAAAAAGCTTGGAGCAAGTAAATTTGTTATGTGAGCAATACCCGGATAATCTTCTCTTTCAAGGCCAAAAGGCAAGTGAGATCATGCAAAGTGGCAATCATGAAGAAGCTATTAGACTATTAGATGAGATTTTAGCTAAGAATCCTCATAATTTTGGTTCTCTTACATCTAAAGGCCATGCTCTAAAGACTCTTGGAAAAACTCAAGAAGCTATTGAGAGCTATCAGTCAGCTTATAGAATAATGCCCGATCATGGCGAGGCCTTCTTTTCTCTTGCTAATCTAAAAACTTATTCATTTAAAAAAGTCGAATTAGATAACATGCGAAAACATGTTGAGAGAGTGGATCTATCTTTAAAAAATAAAGCATACTTTCACTTTGCTCTTGCACAAGCTTGCGAAACACAAGGAGAGTATGAAGAAGCTTTTTTTCATTTAGAAAGAGGGAATAAAATTAAAAGCGACCAAAGCAAATACTCGATTGAGGGTATGGAAAAAGAATTACAAGCTCAGATTGATATTTGCAATTCTTCCTTCTTCAATACTTTAGGTGAGGGTGGTCATGACACAAAAGATCCTATATTCATTCTTGGTTTGCCAAGGGCCGGATCCACACTAATTGAGCAAATACTGGCTTCTCACTCTATGATTGATGGAACTCTTGAGCTCCCTAATATACTGTCGATGGCTCAAAGTCTTAGAGGAGATGATATCTATGGTAAGGAAGGTAACTATCCTAAGAGCATGGAGTCTGTAACATTAGAGCAAAGGGAAACTTTTGGTAAAACTTTTATTGAAGATACTAGGATGCACAGAAAGGATGCTCCTATGTTCACAGACAAAATGCCTAATAACTTCAGACACATTGGTTTGATTCATTTAATTATGCCAAATGCAAAGATTATTGATGCTAGAAGATATCCTCTAGATTGTTGTTTTAGTATGTTTAAGCAACTGTTTGCACAAGGACAAGAATTTACATACGGACTAGAGGAAGCTGGCAGTTACTACAACAGCTATATCAAATTGATGGATCATTGGGATAAGGTTTTACCCGGCAAAGTATTAAGGGTAAATAATGAAGATGTAGTTGATGACCTTGAAGGTCAAGTGACAAGAATGCTTGAGTTCATAGGAATACCTTTTGAAGAAGAGTGTATATCTTTTTATGAAACAGAAAGGTTAGTAAGAACTCCCAGCTCTGAGCAAGTAAGAAGACCTGTAAATAAAGAGGGTATGGAAAGATGGAAACCTTATGCTAAATATCTAAAACCACTCCTCAATGTTTTGGATGAAGACCTTCTCAAGCCTGAAGACATAGCTTACATCAATAATTAGGATATTTTATGAATGCTAACTTAGATAATGTCTCATCTCTAGAAGCAAAAGCCAGGAAGAACATTAAATTTCTTGGGTTAGATGTTAATTTTCCAGTTTTTTTTATTAGCTCTGGTCTCGCACTAATTTTTTCTTGCTTAGTTTTAGTTTATCCAGAAGCTTCTAATCAATTGCTTACGGATACTAGAAACTTTGTTGTAGCTCGTTTTGATACTCTGTTCACAGTTTCAATGTCTGCATTTACTTTAATAATTTTCTTTTTAATTATCTCTCCTTTTGGAAAGATAAGACTTGGTGGGAAAGATTCAACCCCTGAATTTGGTTTTTTGTCTTGGGTTTGTATGTTATTTGCTGCAGGTGTTGGGATAGGCATGACTTTCTATGGTGCTGCTGAACCTCTTTCATATTACACAGGTGTTTTTGGAACCCCTTTAAATGTCACACCCGAGTCTGAAGAGGCTTACAGACTGGCTTTCAGTGCAACCATTTTCCATTGGGGAATTAATGCCTGGTCTGTTTATGCAATTATAGGCTTATCGCTAGCTTTCTTTTGTTATAACTGGAAATTACCTTTAACCATTAGATCAATATTTTACCCCTTACTGGGTGATAAAATTTGGGGATGGCAGGGCGATGTGATTGATATCATAGCGGTCCTCGCTACCTTGTTTGGTTTGGCAACTTCTTTGGGGTTAGGGGCCCAACAAGCGTCTTCTGGTTTGTATTATTTATTTGATATACCCAATAACTTACTCAGTCAGTCTTTGGTTATAATTTTTATAACTACTGTCGCTATTTTCTCTGTCTACAGAGGACTAGACAAAGGAGTAAAAGTTTTAAGCAATATCAATATAGGACTGGCTCTACTTTTATTAAGTTTTGTTGTTTTTGCAGGTCCAACATATCAAATTTTTTCCGCTTATGGAGAAAACTTAGTTCATTATTTTCAGGATATAACAAGACTCAGCGATTGGAATAGAACAGAGGATCAACAATGGTATCGTGACTGGACAATTTTTTATTGGGCTTGGTGGATTTCTTGGTCTCCTTTTGTAGGAATGTTTATAGCAAGAATTTCTAAAGGAAGAACAATTAGAGAATTTCTTTCAGTGGTAATGTTTGTGCCCTTATTGTTTTGTTTAGTATGGTTTTCTTCTTTTGGAGAGGCGGCGATTTTTCAATTTCAAGAAGGAATAGGCGAGCTCGGTAAACCCGTTAGTGACATTTCCCTTGTGCTTTTTTATATGCTGGATAATCTTATATTTCCAACTTTCACAAGCTTGTTTGCTTTATTCATGCTCGTACTATTTTTTGTCACTTCTTCTGATTCAGGGTCATTAGTTATTAATACCATAACTTCAGGTGGGAAAGATAATACACCTAGAATTCAAAGAGTGATCTGGGCAATCATTCAAGGTTTAATAGCGGTTGTTTTGCTCGTTGGAGGTGGATCTTACGCATTATCGGCAATACAATCAGGGGCCATATCAATGGCTCTACCTTTTATATTTATTTTAATTGCAGCAACAGCTAGCTTATTGCGAGGTGTCTACATAGAAGTGTATGATCCGCAAAAAATGGAAGATATTTATGGAAGATAACCATTTAGAAGAAGCTTTAGTTGCAATTAGACGAGTTATGAGGGCTACTGAAATTAACTCTCTATCTTTAGCAAAAAAATCGCAACTTACACCTACGCAACATATTGTTTTACAAATCATAGCGAATAAAAAACATACAACTCCTAGTCATATCTCTTACATAACAACCTTGAGACATACCACCATTGCTACTGTAATTAATAAATTACTTTCTAGTGATTTGATAACAAGAGAAAGAGGTATAAATGATAAAAGAATTCAGTATTTGAATATGACTGAGAAGGGCTTTAAAATTCTTGAGTCTTCGCCTGATGTTTTACAGGATAAATTTAAAGAACAGTTTTCAAGTTTAAATGACTGGGAACAGAGCATGATTGTTTCTTGTCTACAAAGAGTCGCGAGATTTATTGATGCAGAGGAAATTGATGCTGCCCCTATCCTTGACTACGGCGGTTTGAATGAAGAGCCAGAAGAATTTCAAGGTGAAAAATAACATATATAAAATTCTGAGGCCTAGTGAATGGGAAGAAGCATCTCAAAACGGTCAAATAAATACCGACTTAGATAGAGGAGATGGATTCATTCATCTATCTTCGGCCTACCAATTGAGTGCTACTCTTTCTTTTTTCTTTAAAGACTCTGACACAGTAATACTGCTGCAGATTGACCAAGACAAAATAAACAATAAACAATTATTATATGAGGAGCCCTATCCAAACAAAGGTAAGAGAAAGAGTGCCTTTCCTCATTTATATTCCGATCTGTATAAAGATCAAATATCTAATGTTTGGATATTAAAGAGAAACGCCTTTGAACTGCCAGAAGACGTTATGCTTCAAGCTGAGAATACAAAATAGAGAAGTCCAAAAATTTTCTTGAAAATTCCATTAATCTTCTAAAGTGTCTTCTGAGCAGAAATTGCCACCGCTGCCTGCGTCGCATTCAGGGCAAGTCCAGTCGTAGGGCATTTCTTCGTATTTTGTACCTTTATCTATACCTTCTTCAGGTATACCTTTTGTCTCGTCATAAACGTATTCACAAATTACGCATTCTACTTTTCTAAGCTTCTCTTCTTTATTTGGCATACATACTTGTTGATTTTTTCGACATTATACCCGCAATAGACTAACTGCGGAGCTGGCGATAGGATTTGAACCTACGACCTGCTGAGTACAAATAAGTTGTTTTACTATCTAAATCTCTTCAAAGGGCCACTAAATCAACAATTTTTATGGTTTGCATGTGGTTTGCACGAAAACGAACTAAGTTATTTGGTTTGCATATGGTTTGCACATTTTTATATAATAATTGCGTCAGGTTGACGTTTTGTGTAGTCTGAAGTTTGGAGACACTTATGAAAAATTTTTTATTATTACCAATAGTTATTTCTATGATTCTTGTTAGTTGTTCATCTGCACAAAAGGCTACTGAAGTTAATGCTACTAGGGTATCTGTAGCACCTTACATTAAGATGAATTGTCAAGAATTAGCTACTGAGATGAATGATTTGGTTAGAGCTGCTGAAGCTGCTGGAGCCCAAGTAGATTCAGAATACAGGTCTGACAAGAATGCAGAGTTAGCTGCCTGGATTTTATTTGCTCCGGCTGCTTTTTGGATAAGCGGAAACCAAGAAGAAACAGCTAAATTAGCATCTATTAAAGGTCAATTAGAAGCAGTTCAAGAAGCGCAAAAAATTAATTCTTGCGTTAGATAAAAAAAGCCACTTGTTAAAGCTCCAATTGCAATAATGGATCTGGCGATAGGATTTGAACCTACGACCTGCTGATTACAAATCAGTGTACCGACATTATATATCTCTAAAAACCACATTAAATCAATAATCTGTTGGTCTGCACGTGGTCTGCATAAGTTTGAAATTTGTTACTGGTATGAATATGGTAAACACGCCAAAAAAATATAGACAGATTGTCCAAACTAAAATAAATTTAAAGAAAAAGGAGAAAAATGAAAAAGTTTAGTTTTTTAATACTGTTGATGATTATAATTAACCAAGTGCAAGCTCAAAATAGTTATACCGTTGAGCAATTTACCCATATCTGTTTAAAGGAAATAATGGGTAATAAAGATTCTAATTGTACAGAAGCTAACTTCCCTTTTGATAATCCAAGCGATTCAAATATGAGATGGAAATATGATGGAGCTGACGGCTCCAAAACAGCACTAGGTATATTTCGTGTTAACGATGATGGAAGTAAAGATTTGGTAGCTAATTGGGAGAGTAACAACAGTACCTTAAATGCTGATCGATCATTTTTTGACATCAAATCAGGTAAATTCTATATATATACCAATGATGACTACAGAATATTTGATCCAGAAGATAATTCTCTAGCTGTATCAACAAAGGGCTTTGTTTCATCTACAGGATTATTGTTTAAAGATATTGGCATTGATGGGATGATTGAGGAAAAACCTGATGGCAGCATCCATATAGGAGAAAATTCTCTTGTAACTATAGAAGAGAATGGGATTCAGCAACTTTATGCAACAGATGCTAACGAAGACATGATTAACATCAATATTAAGAAGGGA
>CABYCU010000004.1 GCA_902517565.1 uncultured SAR86 cluster bacterium
TTAATGATTATATAGAACATACTTCAAAACTAGCTAAGGCTGAGGGTCTCTCTGCCCATGCGATAGCGGCCGAGAAAAGGATCAAATTTTAATTTGCTTTTTCAGCTACGAATGCAAGATTAAGTGATTGCACACCTCTTCTAATCTCCAGAAAAATCTCATCGCCGGGTTTAGATCTTGCAAAAGCTTTGTAAAGATTTTCATAAGAAGCAATTTCATCATCGACAGAAATTAAGATATCGTTCTTTCTAAGTCCTCCTTTGGAAGCAGGTCCATTCTTCGCAACTTGAGAAATAATAATTTTTCCATTTCTTAATAAATTTTGTTTATCGATGCTAAAACCTAGCCATCCTCGTCTTACCTCACCATATTGAATTAGATCACTAATTATTTCTAAGGCCAATGTTGAAGGTATGGCAAGACCAATTCCTTCAGATCCTCCGCTAGAAGATCTTATTAGGGTATTTATACCTATTAATCTACCACTAGTATCTATCAAAGCACCTCCCGAGTTTCCTTGATTTATTGATGCATCAGTCTGCAGATAATTTGAGTAAGGATTATAGAATTCCCTTCCAGTAGCACTAATTATACCCATGCTGACCGATTGCCCGAGACCATATGGATTACCTATAGCTAATACAATATCTCCTACGCTAACTTTGTCTGAATCTTCTATTTCAATAGAGGGAAAGGTTGCTTCAGAATCACTTATTTTTAAGACAGCTAAATCTGTACCTTTATCAATTCCTACTAATTTAGTGATAAATTTTCTTCCATCACCTAACTCAGCTATAACTCTGAGCGATTTCTGCCCAACTACATGTTGATTTGTAAGGATATATCCATCAGAACTCAAAATAACCCCAGAGCCCAAACTTGTCCTTATTTGTTCGTTATATCCAAAAATAGAGTTTAATCCTTGAGAAGGACTTCTCTGGCTTTTAATAATTTGTTCACTGTATATATTTACTACAGCAGGAGAGGCTTTACTAATAGCGGTACTATATGAGTCCTCGATTTTTATAATTTTTTGGCTAGAGTATTCGTTTGTTCCATCAAAATAATAATAGGAAAAGACTAAGCCTAGCAAAGATCCTAAGACTACAGCTCCTAATAATTTATAGTGGTTTTCCATTTTTTTTGTTCTCCTTATGAATTTAATCAAAAAAAACCATGTTCTTATATTCATTAGACAAGACAAATCTGCAAAGTTCTTGTTGAATAAGAAGGTTGTAAGAAGTAAAATGCGCCCGCCTGCGTATTAAGTCAACTAAAACATCATAATGAGAACTGAAAGTTATAAAAAGTCAGATATTGAAGAATCTTGGGTATTGGTAGACGCTAAGGGGAAGACTCTTGGTAGATTTGCTTCGGAAATAGCAAAGATTCTCTCTGGTAAAAACAAACCTGAATATACACCTAATGCAGATTTAGGTGATTTTGTTGTCGTTGTTAATGCCAATGAAATAAATGTGACGGGAAAGAAATTAGAGCAAAAAATATATTATCGTCATTCAGGCTACCCAGGAGGCATTAAGTCGAAGCCTCTAAAAGATGTAATGGAGAGCAGTGCAAGCGAAGCCATCAAAAGTGCAGTTAAAGGTATGCTGCCGAAAAGCAAATTGGGAAGACAAATGTTCACCAAACTCAAGGTTTATAATGATGCCGATCATCCTCACCAAGCTCAAAAACCTGTTGCAATAGAAATATAGGAAAATAAATTGGATCAAATAATAACAGTAGGTAGAAGAAAAACCTCAACAGCAAGAGTATTTCTCCAAAAAGGATCGGGAGAGATAACAGTTAATAAAAAGAAACTAGAGGTCTACTTCGGAAGAGAAGTTGCACAAATGGTAGTAAAACAACCCTTGGTTTCTACTGAGCTAACTAAGGGTGTTGATATCAAGGCAACTGTCTCAGGTGGAGGAAGCTTTGGCCAGGCTGGTGCAATCCGACTAGGAATTGCAAGAGCTTTAATTGAATATGATGAGACACTCAAACCTATTCTCAAGAAAGAAGGATTTCTTACTAGAGACTCTAGAAAAGTTGAAAGGAAAAAAGTAGGTCTAAGGAAAGCAAGAAAAAGACCTCAGTACTCAAAAAGGTAATATGCAACCAAAATCTCCTCCTAATCCGGGAAGAAGAAAATTTCTAATTGGTGCAACCTCTGCAGTTGGAGCAGTAGGAGTTGCCGGTGCTGTTGTTCCATTTATAAGTGCATTCAATCCAAGTGCGGCTGCTGAAGCTGCTGGAGCACCTGCAGTTGCTGATATCAGTCGATTAGCTCCCGGAGAAATGATTATTGTTGAATGGAGAGGTACACCGATATACGTCGTTAAACATTCAGAGGAATCGATAAACGAAATTGACAAAAATTTAGAACGATTGGCAGATCCTGAATCAGATACAGAAGTTCAACCAATCTATGCAAAGAATAAATATAGATCTAGAAAACCGGGTATATCTGTGTTGTCTGCAGTATGTACTCATCTAGGATGTGCCCCGAAATATTATCCTCAGTTGGGAGTTGTGGATTTTGATTCTGACTGGCAAGGAGGCTTTTTTTGCCCTTGTCACGGTTCAAAATTTGATCTAGCTGGGAGAGTTTACGCTGGAGTTCCTGCCCCAGACAATCTAGCTGTGCCGCCACACTACTTTAAAACAGATGACATACTAGTCATCGGTGAAGACGGAGATATAGCATAATGGTTACAAAAATGATGAATTGGTTCGATGATAGATTGCCTTTGACTGCAACTATAGAAAGACACCTCACAAAATATCCTGCTCCTATAAACATGAACATCTGGTATCTTGCTGGCGTCTTGTTGGTAGTTGTTTTAGTTATACAACTTGCTTCAGGCATATGGCTTCTAATGAATTATGAACCTACAGCTGAAGGAGCCTTCGCTTCAATTCAATACATAATGAGAGATGTTAAATATGGATATATTATCCGTTATATGCACACAACAGGTGCATCTGCTTTCTTTGCATTGATATTTTTGCATATGTTTAGAGGCATGATGTACGGCTCTTATCAAAAACCAAGAGAGTTATTATGGGTACTCGGTTGGATAACTTATCTACTACTTTGTATGCTTGGCTTTACGGGATATGTTCTTCCTTGGGGTCAAATGTCCTTTTGGGCTGCTCAAGTAATCATGTCACTATTCGGTTCTATTCCTTACATAGGAGAAGAGTTACTAACATGGATTAGAGGAGACTATCTCATTTCAGGAATAACTTTAAATAGACTTTTTGCTTTTCATGTAGTCCTGCTGCCCCTAGCTTTAATTGCAGTCGTTTTTGTCCATATTCTTGCTCTTCATGAAGTGGGTTCTAATAACCCTGATGGCGTAGATGTAAAGAAATTCAAAGATGAAGATGGGGTGCCTTTAGATACTAAACCATTCTTCCCTTACGACGTCATGCATGATTTATATGCCATAGGTGTATTTCTAATTTTCTTCGTAGCAATAATGTTCTTTTATCCTGATGGAGGAGGGTATGTAATTGAATATGTTAATTACGAAGCTGCCGATAATCTAAAGACACCTGAGCATATAGTTCCTTCTTGGTATTACACTCCTTATTACGCTATGTTACGGGCAGTAACTTTTCCTCTATTCGGATTAACAGCAAAGTTCCTAGGATTTGTTGTTATGGCAGCAGGAATAGCAATTTTTGTGGCTTTACCATGGTTAGATAGAAGTCCGGTTAAATCAATTAAATATAAAGGTATCTACAGTAAATTTTTCCTAGCTTTATTTGTAGTTAGTTTCTTTGTGTTAGGTTACCTAGGAACAGTAACATCCACTCCCGGTAGAACCATAGCAGCCCAAATATTTACTATCACTTACTTTGCCTACTTCTTATTGATGCCAATTTATACCAAGTACGAAACATGTAAACCCGTTCCTGATAGAGTTCAGTTGGGATGAAAAAAATAACGCTTCTAGTTTCTTCATTAGCATTTCTAGTAACATTTTTTGTTTCTTTCAATTTAAGTGCCGCCGGCGGAGCTGCTTGTGGAATTTACCTTTCAGAAGATGGTCTTACTAAAGGAGAATGTAAGGAAGCGTTAATTGATGCAAAAAATAAAGCCTCACTTCAACGAGGCGCTCAGATTTATATGAACTACTGTTTGGGCTGCCACTCCTTAAAATATGCTCGATATAAAAAAGTTTCAGAAGATTTAGAAATACCTTTGGATATGTTCCAAGAAAATCTAATTTTTGGTGATCAAAAAATGGGTGATTTAATAAAAATAGGAATGGATCCAAAGGAAGCTAAAGAATGGTTTGGTAACGCACCTCCTGATCTGACACTCGAAGCAGGATTAAGAGGCTCTGATTGGATTTATACCTACCTCACAAGTTTTTATCTAGATGAATCAAGACCCTTAGGGGTGAATAATAAAGTCTACGAAAATGTTGGTATGCCTCATGTCTTAATTGATATGCAAGGAACTCCAAGATCTGTTTGTAGGCAAATTCCTTTAATAGCAGATAATGGAGGAATCAAGCAAGATCCTTTAACTGGAGAACAACTCACACAAGAAAAATGTGGATTCCTCGAAATTGATAGCGGAACTGGTGAGATGAACGCAGACGAATTTGATCAATCAATGTTAGATTTAACAAACTTTCTAGCTTATATGACTGACCCTTTAAAGGTTGAAAGAGAAACTATAGGAACATATGTCTTGTTATATTTGTTCATATTTACAATGCTTAGTTATCTTCTCTATAGAGAATTTAAGAAAGATCTTCATTAACATCCAATAGGAGTTTTTATGGTATCCCTTAGTAACAGAACATCAATGGCCCTTTTTTCAGATCCAATGGATCACTATAGTCACAGAGTAAGAATTGTTATGACCGAAAAAGGCGTTTCTAGCGAAATTATAGACACTGATCTGAACAACTTGAGTCCTGAAATTTTAGAGGCCAGTCCTTATGCGGAGTTACCTGTACTGGTCGATAGGGATGTTTGTTTATATGACTCAATTATACTTATGGAGTACCTCGATGAAAGATTTCCTCACCCTCCATTATTGCCAGTTTATCCCGTGTCTAGAGCACACATAAGATTGTTTATAGAAAGAATAGAAAGAGATTGGTGTGGAATATTTGACGATTTAATAAGTGGAAGTCCTACTGAAGCAAAAGCTAAAAAGCTGAGACTAGAGTTAAAGGCACAAATACTTGCAATGTCTCCTATTCTTAAGGAAAAACCTTTTTTCATGTCAGATGAATTTAGTTTAGTTGACTGTTGTATCGCTCCAATATTATGGAGATTACCTTTGATAGGAATTGATTTACAAAAAGATGCTAAAACCAAACCAATATATGAATACATGCAAAGAGTTTTTACAAAGTCATGCTTCATAGATAGTCTTTCGGAATTGGAGAGAGACATAAGGAATTATTAATAATTACAAGATCTCTATACCTTCATCGAGCATTCTAAATATGTAAGGTTCCCTTTCCACCTTCTTTCTATTGATCTTGATTCTTCCCGAAAGGCCCTTGTATAAAAAATCTTTAGTATTGATTCCTCCGAAGCTCAGCATGACAATTTCAAATGAATCATAACCTACTGCAAATCCTCTATTTCTTTTTATATCAGGAATATAAGCAGGCAGGTTTATAGGCATCATGATAGACATATCAGAATTTAAGGTATCTTCTAAGTCATTATCTATATAGTTATAAGTCTCATTTTCTTCCCAACTATTAAGCATAAAAATATTAAAGTTCTTGGCCGAAATATAATCCAATGCTGGTTTTAGATTTCTAGCGTCTTTGAGCCCAACTGATAAAAAGAACGTATCTATATCATCTCTTACCCTAATTTCGCCTGCTAATTGTCTGGAAATTCTTCTAGATAATTTTCTTGTTCGTTCTTTACTTCTATCAGCCATCATTAATTTTGAAAATAAATTCTGACTGCTCATAGATTCTTTGAATGTAGTTGTTTCAACAACTTCCTTATCTCTCAAAATCAGTTCATTACTTATAATTTTTGCATCATTAGTCCTATTACTATCTATGACTACAAATCTCTGATCTGAATCTTTAATGTAATTCATTAGAACTTTTTTCTCTGATTCCCGAGATACTACAAAGTTATACCTATACCCCTGCAGATCTTTACGACTGTTGGTAACGTAAAAGGTCTCTGACTTTTTTAGACCTTCCAAGCATTGACTGTTATTGGATACTAATTTATTTTTTTTGGTTTCAAATACGATAGAAAAACCTTCTAATTGCTCTTGAATAATACATTTATTATTTTCAATTCGAATAATTTTAATTTTTGGCAAATATTTAATCTTATTTCTGTAAAAATACGCATTGGCCAAGAAACCCTGTACTTCATACGAAATACCTTCTTCACTTTGATCTGCAAAAAAATATAGATTTAATTGCTTGGGTAATGATCTTATTTTGTAGTTAAAATTTGGCTTTTCAATTAAGGTATCTATGGAATTACTTTGATCATTATCTGGAATAGACGAACAAGCCCCTAAAATTATAAGAATAATAGATAATAAAATTACGTTCTTCATCTTTTATAATGGATAAAAACAACGGTTCTCTTTATATAGTCTCTACCCCAATTGGTAATTTAGATGATATTACACTACGGGCTCTTGAAGTGCTGAAGAAAGTTGATATTTGCGCAGCTGAAGATACAAGAACCTCAAAGATTCTATTAAGTAAGTACAACATAAACACAAAACTTACCTCGTACCATAAGTTTTCGGAAAAAAGTAAGACCTTATCTTTAATAGAAAATTTAAAATCTGGAATGGATGTGGCGCTAATTAGCGATGCTGGAACTCCTTTAATTTCTGATCCTGGAAAATATTTATTAGATGCTGCTATCTTAAATAAGATTTCGGTTATTCCAATTCCCGGAGCAACATCGGTTATACCTGCATTAACAGTATCAGGTTTCAATCTTGATAGTTTTTGCTTTTATGGGTTTTTTCCGAGACAAAAAAAAGAACAAATCAGAGTTCTTAAGGAGATATCTGTCTCAACTAAGACCTCTGTCTTTTTTGAATCAGGAAAGCGCATAGACAAGATGTTAGATACGCTTTTAAGTCATCTTCAGGCAAATACAAATATAATTGTAGCTAGAGAAATTACTAAAATTTATGAGACATTTTATAGAGGTGATATTGAGACAGTAGCAAAAAATATAATCGACTCTGAGTATGGAAAGAAAGGAGAATTCGTAGTTGTTATAGAAGGAAACCTTCCGGATGTTAACAGTGAAATATCAGAAGAGGACAAAAGAATTTTAGAAATTTTATTAGAAAAATTAGATAAAAAATTAGCCTTCGAACTAGCTTCCAAAATCCTGAATAAGAAAAGGAATGATATTTATAAAATAAAAATTAAGAGCTAAGCTTCTTTTAAAATTGATTTATATATACAATTTAAAAGAGTCAGCTAGATAATCGCTCAATTATTTGAGAGGAAAGTCCGGGCTCCACTGGACAAGACGCCAGGTAATTCCTGGGAGATGCAAATCTACGGATAGTGCAACAGAAAACAAACCGCCTTATTTATTAAGGTAAGGGTGAAAAGGTGTGGTAAGAGCGCACCGCATATCAGGTAACTGCATATGGCACGGTAAACCCCGTCTGGAGCAAGACCAAATAGAGGCCCTCGTGTCAGTCCTGACTGGGCCAGGGTAGGTTGCTTGAATTTTGTGGTGACGCAAAATCTAGATGAATGATTATCCTCGACAGAACCCGGCTTATAGGCTGACTCACTTTCATTCTTTATTTATTCCTGGTCTTATAATCTTTATTTCAATTCTTGTCTTAAGAGAGTGTAGATTTCTTTATACTTTCACTAGCATTTTATATAAAAGTGTGTAAAAGTGGGTCAAAGTGCACAATAATGTAACGCTTAAAAATATCTATATTCAAAAGAAATGAGTTTAGGCATATATGGATCAAGTACTCTTACTCTTGATACAAAGGGTCGGATTGTTATACCTGCGAGGTATAGAGAGCTACTGCGCCAGAATTGTGAGGGAGAAATGGCCATTACTAAAGATCCCCAATATCCAGCATTAATTATATACCCAGGGAAAGTATGGAAAATAATATCTCAAAAATTTGAAGCTCTTGGAGGATTAAATCAGAAGGTTCGATCAATGCAATGGAAGATTTTAGGTAATGCTTCCGTAACAGATTTTGAAGTTGGGGAGAGAATGACACTACTTATTCCTCAAATATTGAGGGATTTTGCAGATCTGTCAATTAAGGAACATGTTGCACTCGTAGGCATGGGTTCAAAATTTGAACTATGGAATTTAGATAATTGGGAAAAAAAACAGTCTGGTCTTCAAGTTTCTGGAGAGGATCTAATCGAGGATTTACCAACTACTTTAGAGGAGATACCATTTTGATTCATGCCTCTCATGAAGCAGTTATGGTAGATGAAGTACTAGAAAATCTTGTCTTTAAACAAAATGGGAAATATGTTGATTGTACCTTTGGTGCAGGTGGACACTCTCTAGAAATATTAAAGAAGCTCAATAAAGAAGGTTCCTTAATCTCAATCGATAAAGACGAAACAGTTTCAATAAATTTACCATCACATTTTAGCGATGGTAGGTTTAGCTTGATACACGACTCATTTTCTAATCTTCAAGGTATTTTCGAAGATGAAGAGATAGATGGAATATTGGTTGATTTAGGTATCTCTTCAACTCAACTAGATGACCCCAATAGAGGTTTTAGTTTTCAATCAAATGGACCACTTGATATGAGAATTGATAGCAGTAAGGGTCAAACAGCTTCGGAATGGATCAATACTGCTTCTAAGAAAGAAATCGAGGATGTTTTGTGGATTCTCGGTCAAGAAAGGGCTTCTAGGAAAATAGCGAGTAAAATCTGTCAATCGAGAGAGAAACAAACGATTGAATCTACTAAAGAATTATCGGATTTAATACTTTCCTGCGTAAGTAAGAAATCAAAAAAACATCCCGCAACTAACTCATTTAGGGCAATTAGAATGTTTGTTAATAATGAGATTCAGGAACTACAAAAAGTTCTGGAGGCTGCAAGTTATGTTCTATGTTGTGGAGGAAGGATAGCAATTATAAGTTTTCATTCGATGGAAGATAGAATTGTAAAAAGATTTTTTCAAAACAAAGATAGAATTGAATCTACTATCAAATTTAATTACATAAAAGAAAAATTTCTTAAACCTACAAAAGAAGAGATAGAGAACAATCCGAGAAGCAGGAGTGCAATCCTAAGAGTTGCAGAAAAAGTATGTTGAGTGTAAGAAATAAAATAATTTTAATTTCATTTCTGATTGCCTCATCTTTCTTTAGTACTTTTAAATTACTACTTCAAACATATGATCATAGAAGTACTTTCGCAAATCTAGAAAATATGAAGTTAGAAAAAGAAGAGTTATCTTTTCAGTCTAATATTCTCCTCGAAGAAGTGAAGTATTTTAAAAACCAAATTTCTTTGAGAAAGTTTGCTTCAGAGAATTTAGGAATGACAATTCCGAATAATAAAGAAAGCACTTTCCTGATTAGGAGCTCTAACTAATGAGATTATTGATTCTAATGCCTATTATTTTTATATCAGCTTGCTCCTATGTAGATGAGCTTGATAGTGAGTCATTATCATTTGAGTTCTCGAAAGAATTAATTTCTAGTCACATTGAAGCTAAGCATCAGATTAGCAACCATTTGAATAGCAAGAAAGGAAACACAATCTTTTTAGAGTCGTGGGTTTCGATGATTAAAACAACAAAAAGACTTAACAAAAAATTATTGGTAGAAATAACAGAACATCAACCTATTGCTTCATTAGAAGAAGGTAAGTTTTTAACTCAAGAGGGAAAAATAATTTTACCGGGAGCAAAGTCAAAAGAATTAGAGCTAATTAGATTAATCGGTTCAGATTCTGAGGTACCTATGTTAATTAAAAATGCTTTTTTACTTCAAAACATACTAAACATTATTGGTAATTCGATAGTCAGCATTGAACAAAAAAGTTCAGACTTCTTAGAAGCCATAGATAACGAGGGTAAGACTTATAGTTTTACTGAAGGGGATTTCCGGGTTCAGCTCGAGCGTCTCGAGGAATTTATATTGTTCGAGCTGAACTCAGGAAATATGGATCATATCAGATATATGGATCTGAGGTACAAAAATGCTATAGCTGTAAGCTATAACAAAATGGAGAAATCAACATGAGTAATGTAAGTAGAAGCGAAATGCTTGTAGGTGTAGATATAGGAACCTCTAAAGTTGTTGCTATTGTTGCTGAAGCTAGAGGATCTCAGTTAGAAATAATAGGACTTGGTACACATTCCTCTAAAGGCTTAAAAAATGGGGTTGTTGTCGACATAGAATCTACAACTGTCGCTATAAAGAAGTCTATTGAAGAAGCGGAAGCTATGGCAGGTTGCCATATAGGCTCGTGCTATGTTGGAATATCTGGAAGTCATATTAGAGGTTTAAATTCGGAAGGAGTGGTCCCTATCCGAGATGGAGAAGTGAAGTACACCGATGTTGATAGAGTTATAGAAACTGCACAAGCAATGGCAATACCTGCTGATCAAAGATTACTCCATGTTCTTCCTAGGGATTACATAATTGATAAACAGGACGGTATAAAAGAACCACTAGGAATGGCAGGTTCAAGACTAGAGGCAAAAGTCCATTTAGTTACTTGTAGTGAGAATTCATCTCAGAATATACATAAATGTATCGCTGCTTCAGGATTGGACGTTGAAGCATTTGTTTTAGAACAACTTGCTTCAAGTTACTCAGTCCTTACTGAAGATGAAAGGAACTTAGGTGTATGTCTTATAGACATAGGGGGCGGAACAACTGATGTTGCGGTTTTTGTTGACGGCTCCATCTGTTATACCGATGTAATTCCTATTGCAGGAGATCATGTAACAAACGATATTGCACAAGCTCTTAGAACTCCTCCAACTCAAGCTGAAACTATAAAACAAAGATATGGCTGTGCAGTTAGCTCTATGACTCGTCCTGAAGAGATTATGATGGTCCCGGGTATGGGAGGAAGACCAGAAAGAGAACTTTCAAGGCAAGCATTAGCTGATGTTTTGGAAAGAAGATATGTTGAGATTTTTAGTATGGCACAGCAGAAACTCAGCCTTAGTGGTTTTGATGAACTCATTCCTGCAGGTATTGTCTTGACTGGGGGAGCATCTAAAGTTGAGGGAGCAACTGAGTTGGCTGAAGAAATCTTTCATTCTCCAGTAAGAATGGGATCTCCACATTCAGTAGAAGGCTTCTCTGAGATTATAAATAATCCAATATATGCAACTTCAGTTGGTCTTCTATTGTATGGGCAAAAACAAATGCAAGAAGATCATTTAAATTATATCCATAGGGACAAAAATATTTTAAATAGAATTTCTAGATGGTTCGGAGGAAATCTTTAATCATTAATTAAAAGAGAGGTTAATTATGAGTGAGTGGGAAATAATAGAGGAAGTTAAAGAAAATGCTTCAATTAAGGTAATTGGTGTAGGTGGCGGTGGAGGTAATGCTGTTCAACACATGGTTGAATCTGGTATCGAAGGTGCCGAATTCATATCTGTTAATACAGATAGGCAGGCCTTGGATAAAAATGATGCCAGCACAAAACTCATTTTGGGAATGCAAATCACAGACGGATTAGGTGCAGGTGCAAATCCAGCCATTGGAAGAGAGGCAGCACTTGAAGACAGAGATAAATTGAGGGAGATGTTAAAGGGTACTGATATGGTGTTTGTAACAGCCGGTATGGGAGGTGGAACTGGAACAGGTGCTGCTCCAATAGTTGCTCAAGTTGCTAAGGAATTAGGGATACTTACAGTAGCAGTTGTTACTAAACCTTTCGAGCTTGAAGGCACTAAAAGAATGAAAATTGCACAAGAGGGTATCAAAGAGCTCGTTGAAGAGGTTGACTCTTTAATAACTATTCCCAATCAGAAACTCTTAGAAGTACTAGGTGAAGATTGCAGTATGTTAGAAGCCTTTAAACAAGCTAATGATGTCCTTGGGGGAGCTGTTAGAGGCATATCCGATATTATAATCAGACCTGGATTAATTAACGTGGATTTTGCTGATGTTAAAACTGTTATGTCGGAAAAAGGTACAGCAATGATGGGCACAGGAACATCTAATGGGCCAGATAGAGCTAGGGTTGCTGCAGAACATGCTGTAGCCAGTAAACTGCTGGAAGATATAAGCTTAAAAGATGCAAAAGGAGTGCTTGTAAATATTACTGCAGGTCCTGAATTATCTTTGGGTGAAATTAAAGCAGTTGGCGACTGTATTAATGAATTTGCTTCCCAAGAGGCCATCATAGTTACCGGTACTGTTTTAGATGAGTCGGCAAGCAATGACTTAACTGTCACAGTTATAGCAACGGGACTAAACTCTTCTGTTCAAACTGCATCAAATACGCCTCAAAATGTGCGTATCGCACATGAAAGAAAGCCCTTACCTTTGAGTGATGCTGCTAAACAGTTACTAGAAAATCCTCCATCTGCTGAGAAAGCTGTAAAGAAAGATGCCAATGAAGAATATCTTGATATACCTTCATTTGTTCGATCACAGCTTGATTAGTTAGTAGGCCATGTCTGCAAGGATAGTCTATTCTTCTGGAAGAATAGTTTTTATCCAATTAATCTTACTAATAGGATTCTGTGCTCTTTTGGGTAGATTAGTCTACCTTCAAATCTATCAAGATATTTTTTTAGATGATCAGGTCTTTACTAGACTAGACACGCAATATTCTCTTTTGGCATCAAGAGGTAAGATTCTTGATAGAAATGATAATATTCTTGCTCTTGACGTAAAAGGATACAGCGTTGGTATTGACTTAGAAAAATTTAAATACGATCAAAAAACTATTATTTCACTCTCTAAACTCTTGAATAAAGATCCTTTAGTTTTAGTAAAAAGCCTTAAAGGTAAAATATCTGGTTACAAAGAAATAAGTAGAAATATTAATTTAGAAACAAAAGAGGATCTTAAAAGCCAAAAAATATCTGGTTTGTATTTTAGAGAGAATCTGAGAAGAAGTTATCCCGAGAGAAATATTACTTCACACGTAGTTGGATTAACCGATATAGACAGAAAAGGAATACAAGGTACAGAGTTGGTATTTCACAAAGAGCTTCTAGGAGAGGAGGGAAGTTTTGAAGGTATAAAAGGCACTAGGAACCTTAAACTTGAAGGTCACAGAAAGGAAGCAGTCTCTGGTAAGGACATAAAATTAACTATTGATATAAATATTCAGTCCATAGCCTATCATGAGCTTGAAAAAGCTATAAAAGAATATGACGCAAAAGCAGGTTCGGTGGTAATAATTGAACCCAAAACTGGTGCTATTCTTGCATTAGTGAGTTCTCCATCTTTTGATCCTTCTGATAGAAAGAATCTAAAAGATATGTCTAAATTAAGAAACAGAGCAACTGTAGATGTATTTGAACCTGGCTCTGTACTAAAGCCATTGGCAATGTCTGCCATTCTAGAGTCTCAACAGTATACCGATTCTATTGAAATTAATACTTCTCCTGGCTGGGTAGAATTTGAAGGCTATAAAACCAGTGATTTTAGGGATTACGGCGTTCTGAATCTTACAGAAATTATTTCATTATCTAGTAATGTTGGAATGGTTAAGTTATGCAAGAACCAGGACATAGAACATTTAACTGATTATTATCAAAGTTTTGGTATAGGAAGATATCCTACTTCTATTATGATCCCAGCAAGGGAAGGTTTTCTTCCTCATTCTTCTCAATTTACTTCAAGAGACAAAGTAAGCTCATGTTATGGCTACGGGATGACATTATCTGCTCTTCAGATAGCACAAGCTTATTCAGTATTTGCAAATAATGGCAATTTTATTGAGCTAAATTTATACGATGAGTTTTCGTTTGATATTCCCATAAAAGAAAGAGTAATTTCCGAGGACACTAATAAAAAAATCTTAGATATGTTAGTAGAAGCTGTAAATTCAAATAGAGGAACTGCATCTAAGGCAAAAATAAAAAATAGAATTGTTGCAGGCAAAACTGGAACAGCAAAAGAAACTTTAGAGGAAAATACGACTTACACAGGGACTTTTGCAGGATTCGTACCTTACAAAAATCCAGAGTTTTTAGCGGTAGTGGTTCTTCATGGATTGTCGGGAGAAGATTATTCGGGAGGTAAAGTATCTGCTCCAATATTTTCTAACATTATGCAACAAATCTTTTTAATGAAAGATCTAAAAATATAGATGAAATCAATTGAATTTCTTTATGAACTAAAAGATCTTGAAAATTTTAAGAATATCGACATTGGCAGTATCCATCTAGATAGTAGAGAGGTTCAAAGAGGAGGAATATTCTTTGCAATCAAAGGTCATGAAATGGATGGAAATAATTTTATTTCTTCAGCAATAGATAAGGGGGCATCTTTGATTGTTTCTGATACTTACGAAAAAGGAATTCCTGGAATTATTTATTTTGACAAACTAAGGGAACATCTCGGATTATTTGCTTCAAGATTTTATCAATGCCCAAGTTCAAAAATAAAGACTGTGTGCGTCACTGGAACAAATGGGAAAACAACATCTGTTGAGACTTTTTCAAGTATGAGTAATTTACTGGGAAATAAATGTGCCTATATGAGTACTATTAATTTCTCAAAAGATGGGCACTCGGTTGAGCAATCAAACCTCACTACACCTAATTCAATTAAGATAAATGAAAATATAGTGGAGGCATTAAAGTGCAATGCTAATTATATAACTATGGAAGCTTCTTCTCATGGCTTAGATCAAGATAGGTTAGTAGGATTAGATGTGGATTATGGAATCTTAACTAGTTTTTCTCATGACCACCTAGATTATCACGGAGGTTTAGATGCTTATAAATCGGCAAAAGAAAAGTTATTCTTCAGTCTAAAGCCAAAAAAAAATATTATATGTATAGACAGCACTTTTGGGAAAAACCTCTATTCAGAGTTAATTAAGCAAAATAGAGAATGTTTTAGTGTTTCCATAGAAGAAGCGGCTGACTTTCAGGCAACCTTTAAAAAATGCGAATTAGGTTTGCAAGTACACTTAAAGGCTTTAGATAAAGAATTTACTTTTGAATTAAAAACTATATCTAGATATCTGGCTTCAAATATAGTTTGTTCAATTGCCGTTTTGATATTAGAAGGTATCGACTCTAAATCAATTTCAAGAATTACTACAGAAGTTGCATTTCCTAAAGGCAGACTTGAGCAAATTATTAAGGATGATCACGTAATTTATGTTGATTATGCCCATACGCCAGAAGCATTAGAATGTGCTTTGAAAGAGATTAGAAATTTTCATCAAGAAGATATTTGGTGTTTGTTTGGCTGTGGTGGCAATAGAGATAAAGTTAAGAGACATCTCATGGGAGCCATTGCTGAAAAGTACTCAGACTTCGTAGTTATCACAAGTGATAATCCCAGAAATGAAGATATGAGCACAATAATAAGCGATATTCTTACTGGTATATCTGATAGGGATCGAGTTCAAATAGATACAGATAGAAAACATGCCATCCAAACAACCATTTCTAAATTTAGAAAAAATTCTGAAAGAAAAATTTTATTAGTTGCCGGAAAAGGACATGAAACTTATCAAGAAATTGCAGGACAATTCCATCACTTCAATGATAAGGAAGTTATCCTGTCTTCATAAGTAATAAATTATGGATTTAAATAAGTTAGCAGAGATTTCTCAAGGAAGATTATTAGGGTCTTCAATACCCGTAGATAGTTACAGTATTGATACTAGAACTATCAAGTCTAAAGAGATCTATATTGCCCTTGAAGGAGAGAACTATGATGGTCATGAATTTATCTCTGAGGCTGCTTTAAAGGGAGCGGCCGCCGCGGTTGTAAGTAAATCAATTGAAGTAGATATTCCTCACATCATCGTAGATAGTACTCACGAATTTATGAAAAATATTGCTGACTACAATCGCAGTAAATTTAATGGGAAAGTTATAGGAATTACTGGTACAAATGGTAAGACAAGCACTAAGCAGATAGTATCTAACTTATTAAATGAAGATGAACTATGTCATAAGACCTTAGGAAATAAGAATAATCAGATAGGCGTGCCATACTCTTTGCTCACATTATGGGAGAGCTATAAATATTCAGTTATAGAGATGGGAACAAGTGAACCAGGCGAGATAAAAATATTAAATAACCAAGTGAAGCCAAATATTGCTGCTATAACAAATGTTTCTAAGGGTCATTTAGAGGGACTCAGGGATACCGAATCTATTGCAAAAGAGAAAGGTAATATACTGAATTTTTATTCAGATTCTGGAATTGCATATCTACCAAAAGACTCCGAGTTTTTTGATTTCTGGTCTAAAAAGACAAATGCAAAGCAGATATTTAGTTTTGGCATACATAAAGATGCTGACTTTAGGGTTACTAACACGAAAATTGATATCGAAGGAAACTTGACTCATTTCAATTTACATAACGACGGACAAATAGAAGAGATTTCTATCAATGGCATAGGAATGCATAATTCTCTGAATGCCGCCCTGTCTACAGCAATAAGTTTACATCTAGGTATCAAGATGCAAACAATCAAAGAAAGGCTAGCTTCAGTAGATCTACCCAAAAGAAGATTGACTGTAACTAAATCATTAAATGGTTCGACTATGATTGATGATACTTACAACTCCAACCCTGCTTCATTAAAAAATGCTCTTGATTCTTTAGAGAAAGTGGATAAAACGAAAGTTTGTATACTTGGAGAAATGAAAGAGTTAGGTCCAGAATCGAAACGAATACATACTGCAGCACTTGAATATGCTTACAAAAGAGTTGATAAGATTTTGTGCTTAGGAAATTCTTGGTCAGATTGTGTTATTCCTAAGAGTGAGAATATCGATATTTTTACCAATCATGATGAACTTTATGATTACTTAGTTTCTTTAATCGATCAGAACACTATACTATTAATTAAAGGGTCTAGATCCACTCGAATGGATTTGATTGCCGATAAATTAAAAAAATAATGCTACTACCTGTATTCGAATATTTAAGTGAATTCTTTGGACCATTCCGTGTTGTTGAGTTTTTATCGACTAGAGCTATCCTGGCTACTCTTACATCACTGCTTTTTTCTTTGGTTTTAGGCCCTAAGTTCATAAATAAGATGAAAGATATTCAGGTGCAACAGGTAGTGAGAACTGAGGGTCCTGAAACACATTTATCTAAACAAGGAACACCTACTATGGGAGGCACACTGATATTAAGTTCAATATTCTTAAGTGTGATTCTTTGGGGCGACCTAGAAAATAGATACCTTTGGGTAGCATTTCTGACAGCCATGTCATTTGGTGTTCTGGGTTGGGTAGATGATCGTTTAAAAATAAAACATAAATCCAGCGACGGACTTTCTGCAAGCTATAAAATATTTTGGCAATCTATAATAGCTATACTTGCATGTAGTTTCTTGTACTTAAGTCAAGAAAATATTGCTGAAACTAGTTTAATAGTACCTTTCTTTAAAGATATCTCAATACCACTTGGTTTAGGTTTTATTTTATTATCTTACTTCGTTGTAATTGGTACCAGTAACGCCGTGAATCTAACTGATGGCCTAGATGGACTGGCCATTTTGCCATGCGTAATGGTTGCAGCTGGTTTGGGGGTTATCGGATACTTAGCAGGTAATGCTATATATTCTGACTTTTTAAACATACCTTATCTGCCAGGCACTGGCGAAATGATCGTATTTTGTGGTGCTCTCGTTGGTTCGGGTATAGGCTTTTTATGGTTCAATACTTATCCAGCCCAAGTTTTTATGGGAGATGTGGGCTCTTTATCTCTCGGCGCCTCATTAGGCATCGTAACAGTCATAATTAGACATGAGTATGTTTTACTGGTTATGGGAGGACTTTTTGTAATTGAAGCCTTATCGGTAATTGTTCAAGTAATCTCTTTTAAGCTGACTGGAAAAAGAGTATTCAATATGGCCCCATTGCATCATCATTATGAACTTAAAGGCTGGCCAGAACCTAGGGTGATAGTAAGATTCTGGATCATTACCTTTATGCTCGTTTTGCTAGGATTGGCTTTATTAAGACTTAGATAGAACTTGTGCTGGAGAAGATACCTTTAGTTGTTGGTCTTGGTGTAACAGGACAATCAATAATTAAATATTTATCCGAATCTTACAAAGAGCTTTTTGTAATTGAAGAATGGAGAGAAAATCCTTACATAGAGGAACTAAAAAAAAGTGAGATAAATTTTCATGTCAATCCACAAATAAATAATGATTTATTTCACAAGATTTCTGAAATCTACATCAGCCCTGGTATTGCAAAAGAACATGAGATTTTTTCTTATGCAAAAACACATAAAATAAAAGTTTCCTCTGATATTGAAAAGTTCGTAAATATTAATGAGTCTGTAAAAGTTTTAGTATCCGGAACTAATGGAAAGACTTCTACTTGCTTGATGATAGAGTCACTTTTTCGGTTGGTTTTTCCTGATTTAAAGATCTCTGTTCTTGGAAATATTGGTAAACCTGTACTGTCTTGCATTAAGGATGATATAGACATTGCGATTATCGAAGTATCAAGTTTTCAATTAGAACTTTTGAATGAAATTCGGTTTGATATTGGATTATTGCTCAATATCGAACAAGATCATATGGACATGCATTCAAGCTATGAAGATTATCAGAAGATTAAGTATTCAATCTTAGAAAAAGCTAGATTTAATATATCTTTTGATAGGAAATATGCTCTTTTCAAAGACTCCTACACATATAGAGACATTGAAATGCCAAGAGAATTAATAGATTCTAAGGCTTTTAATGACTGGCCTTTGCATGACATTGATAACTTCAGGGCAAGTTTTGCTGTATTGAAATGTTATTGCGAAAATTTCCATAAGATATCTTTCAAAGAGATGAATGTATCGGCGGAATTAGAAAAATTTTTTTTAGAATTTAAAAAACCGCCACATAGATTCGAATTAGTTAGCAACTCAAAGGGATTAAATTTTATTAATGATTCTAAAGCGACTAATTTAGATGCAATGTTAAAAGCTATCAAGGCTACTAGAAGATTAAAAAAATCTGGAGATATATATTTGATATGTGGGGGCGATCTTAAGGGTCAAAAAATATCTTCAATAAATATCACAACAGTAGAAGATGTAGATAAGGCCTTTATATATGGACAAGATAAGGAAATACTCTCAAAAATGATGGGAAGTTATACTGACTGTCAACTTACAGACAATCTTGAAGAGGCCTTTAAAAAGTCTACAGATTTAGCTGGAGAGGATGATTGTATTTTGCTTTCACCTGGATGCTCAAGTCTTGATATGTTCAGTAATTATCAAGAAAGAGGGGATAAATTTAGAAGTCTCATATCAGACCTTCAGGATGAATAGAATTCCTTTCCTTGAGAACTTTGATTATCTAAAACTAGATTTCATTTTGATAACCTTATTTCTCGTGCTTAGTTTTTGCGGTTTATTGATTTTGGCCTCGGCTTCAGTACATTTTTCGCATTCGCTGTATGGCGACCCCGCAGCCGTTTTTAATAGACAATTCTTTTATTTTATTCTTGGGATATTCGGTTTACTTGTTCTTTTTCTAATCCCCTTAAGTTTTTGGTCAAAATACGACAGAGTATTAATTACTTTAGGATTTCTTCTTCTATTGTTAGTTTTTGTTCCAGGTATAGGCGTCGAGGTAAATGGAGCTAATCGATGGATTAGATTTGCAGGTATTGGGTTACAACCTTCAGAAGTAATGAAATTTTTAAGTATACTTTACGTATCTTGCTACTCTGTCAGAAGGATTAAAGACATTCAAACACATTGGTTAGGTTTTTTTAGGCCAGCATTAATAATAGTAAGTATTATTAGTGTTATTTTAATTCAACCCGACTTAGGCTCCTCCGCAGTCATATTTGTATCTGTCTTAGGAGTCTTATTCGTTGCGGGTGTAAAAATAAGACAATTTTTGATTGTAGCCATTTTAGGTCTTATAGGAATTTCCTTGATGATCATTTTTGTACCTTGGAGATGGGAAAGGATTATTTCTTTCGTCGACCCTTGGAGCAATCCATGGGGTAGTGGTTATCAACTTACTTTATCTTTGATGTCTATAGGGCGAGGTGACTGGTTCGGTGTGGGATTTGGACAGGGCCTGATGAAAATGGGATATCTTCCGGATGCACATACAGATTTTATATTCGCGGTGATTGTAGAGGAGACTGGTATTTTAGGAGGACTTTTAATTATTTCTCTTTTATTTGGATTATCTTTTAGGGTATTCTCTATTGGCAGAGACTCTTTAATAAGAAAGAATTTCTTTGGTTTTTATTTTTCTTATGGAGTTGCCTTGTTGCTTGGTTTGCATACGTTTATAAATGTTGGAGTAGCATGCGGACTTTTACCTACAAAAGGATTAACTCTTCCTTTAATAAGTGCAGGCGGCACAAATCTTATAATTGTTTGTTTAATGATGGGCATTATACTAAGAGTTGACTACGAAAATAAAAATTCTATGCCACTTCCCCATTTTAAACGAAGAGCACACTTCTAATGGTTATACTAATAATAGCAGGCGGAACAGGAGGTCATGTCTATCCAGCATTAAGTATTGCCCAAGAATTTAATAACAACGGCAATTCTATTTCATGGATAGGTCAGGAGAACAGTCTAGAAGAGAGGATTTGCTATGATGAAAAGTATTCTTTCTATCCAATAAGAGCTAGAGGGTTCTTGGGCAAAGGCTTAATAGGCAAAATTACTGCTATTTATTTCTTAACAAAAGCATTAATAAAAAGTCTATTCTTATTAAATTCAATTAAACCTGACTTGATTATATCTACTGGGGGTTATGTCAGTATTGCTCCGGGCTTGGTCGGGTCACTTTTCTATCCATTATTTATTCACGAACAAAATAGTATCGCTGGACTCGCTAATAAAATTCTACACTCTAGATCGAGAATAACTTTCGAGGCATTTCCTCTAACTTTTAGCAATTTGAGAAATAAGGTGAAAAGTGTTGGAAATCCTATCAGAGCAGATATTAAAAATTTGGCTCTCTCTGCTGCATCAGACCTTTCGAAGTTCAAAATTTTAGTTTTGGGAGGTAGTCAAGGCTCGCAACAGATAAATGATATTCTTTGTAGAGCTCTTGAAGATAAAATAATCCCACCCGATTGGTCTTTTACTCATCAAACTGGAAGATTGGAATGTGCTAACTTGATAGAGGTTTATGAAAAATGCGGTGTTGAGTTTGCAATTAAAGAATACATAAAAGATATATCAGAAGAGTACAAAAATTGTGATATTGTGATTTCAAGATCTGGAGCTATGACCGTCAGTGAGATATGCGCTGCTGGCAAGCCATCGATTCTTTTACCACTTCCATGGTCCTCAGATAATCATCAATATCTGAACGCAAACTATCTTGTTGAGAAAGGTGCATCGGAGATAATTGAATCTGACATATCTAATTCTGAAAAACTTTTTGACCTATTAATTGAATTAGAAAAGAATCATAATAGACGCGATTCCATGATGAAATCAGCTTCCATGGTTTTTCCTGAATCCGCCTCTGAGAATATTTATAAGATTATTAATGAATCCCTCAAAATATAGGTTAAATAACATACATTTTATAGGTATTGGCGGCAGTGGTATGAGCGGTATCGCTGAGGTGCTTAATAATTTAGGTTACAAGATATCTGGTTCCGATAGCTCAAAGTCTTCCAACACTCTTAGGCTCGAGAATCTAGGTATTACGATTAACTACGAACATAAGTCATCAAATTTGAACGGAATAGATATGGTAGTTAGGTCAACAGCAATAGCTGATAATAATCCAGAAGTGATTGAGGCCAAAAAAAGATTAATCCCTGTATTGGCAAGAGCAGAAATGCTTTCTAGTTTAATGAATAATAAGAGAGGAATAGCTATAGCTGGAACTCACGGAAAGACAACAACAACTAGTTTAGTGGCTTCTATTATGAGTGACGCTAGTCTTGATCCAACCTTTGTAAACGGTGGAATAATTAATAGCTTCAATTCAAATGCTCAATTGGGTAAAGGGGAGTACCTTATAGCTGAAGCAGATGAGAGTGATAAATCATTTTTATTACTTCAACCCTCACTATCCGTAATCACTAATATTGAACCAGATCATTTAGTTAATTATGATAATAGTTTTCAGAATTTGAAAGATGCCTTTTTGGAATTTATCAAACGTCTTCCTTTCAATGGTCTATCTATTGTTTGTGGAGATGATGCTGTAATAAGAGAGTTAAAGATTAATTTTCAAAGACCCCATATAAGCTACGGTTTTAAATCAGATAATGATTATGTGCTATCAGAATATAGTTCAGATGGTACAAAATCCACTTTTAAGATGACGTCTGATTCAGAATCTATAAATTTTAAGCTCAATATGATGGGTAAACATAATGTATTGAATGCTGCGGCAGCTTCAATCTTGTGTCTGCAAGAAGGTATATCCGTTGAAGTTATTCAAGATTCTCTTAATAATTTTATGGGCATCGATAGACGCATGCAGATTTTGGGCAAACAGTTTATTGATGATTATTCTTGTGTTTATATTGATGATTATGGCCATCACCCAACGGAAATCGAAAAAACAATCGAAGCAATTAGAGATTCATATCCTGACTATAATCTTGTAATGGTTTTTCAACCTCACAGATTTACTAGAACAAATGATTTATATGCGGAATTTGTGGAAGTCTTAAGACAAGTTGATGATTTAATGCTTCTTGATATTTATTCAGCTGGAGAGAAAGAGATAAAAGGTATAGATAGTGATAGTTTAAAAAAGTCATTAATTGAGTCTGGATTCCATCGCGTACAGTTGTTTAGAGATAATCAGATAGTGATTAAAGCGATAGGTCAAAACATCAACTCAGATACAGTTTTTGTTTGTCAAGGTGCAGGAGATATATCTGCAATCAGTCAACAAATCACTAAAGATTTTTTTTGAGATGAATGCTGAAGCTTTGCAACAAAAAAATATTCTGGTTCTCTCCGGAGGATGGTCAGCTGAAAGAGAAATTTCTCTTCGATCGGGATCTGCTGTAGCTGAAGCTTTAGCTAGAAATAATATAGCTTTTACTCATTTAGACTTAAAATCAAAAGAAGATGCTATCAACATAACAGATCAATATGATTTAGCTTTTATAGCCTTGCATGGAAGAGGTGGAGAGGATGGCTATATTCAAGAAATCCTAGAATCAAAGAGTATTAAATATACAGGAAGCGATTCAATGGCATGTAAAACCTCCTTGAATAAAATTGAAGCTAAGAAGATATGGAGAGATTTACTTCTGCCTACACCTGATTTCGTTGAAATTACCCAAGTAGGTCAACCTCAAATGAAGTTAACACCTCATTTATCTGGAGAAGATGATATTACAGCTTTAGATAAAAGCTTTGTAGTTAAACCTGCAAATGAAGGTTCTAGTTTCGGAATATCTATTGTAAAGCCAGGTATTGGAACACTTGAAGATGCTTTGTTAGAGGCCTCTAAATTTGATTCTTCTATCTTGGTTGAGGCTTTTGTAGAGGGTAGGGAGTTAACAGTCTCTATTCTGGATAATGAAGTTTTTCATCCTATTTATATAGTACCTTCTGGAGAGTTTTATGATTATGATTCTAAATATTCAAATTTAGGGACTGAATATATTAAAGCGGATCTATCTCCTAAAAAGCTAGAAGAAATTAAAGATTATGCCTGGCATGCATTTTCTTCTTTGGAGTGCAAAAACTGGGGAAGGGTAGATTTTATTGAAGATTTGGAAGGTAATTTCCAAATAATTGAAGTGAATACTGTACCAGGCTTAACAGAGACAAGTTTATTTCCTAAAGCTGCTTCTTATGCGGGTTTATCTTTTGATGAGGTAGTTATCAAGGTACTTCTTTTGTCTTGCAAATAAATAAACTTACCCATAAAATGCTGCCAAACCTTGCTCTACATTAATTAAATGAGAGCTATTAACCAAAAGGAAAATAATGAGAAACTACGAAATAATCTTTTTAGTCCATCCTGATCAATCAGATCAGACTTCAGCCATCATTTCTAAGTTAGATAGCTTAGTTAAAGACTCGGGCGGTAACGTTCACCGTTCCGAAAATATTGGAAATAGGAAATTAGCATATCCCATTCAGGATCAATTCAAAGCCAGCTATGGCCTTTTAAACATTGAATGCGATCAACAGACTATAGATGAAATAAAGAACTCCTTTAAATTTAATGACTCGATTATTAGAAACCTCGTTCTTAGCACAAACAAAGTGCGCAAAGATACTTCTGCGCTGCTAGTTCAAACTAAAGAGGATAATGATAAAGATTCTTATCAAGAAGCAAGAGATGCGGCAAACAAAGCGGTAGAGAAAGAAGCACAAGATGCATCTAAAACAACTGATAAGTCTGTTAAGTCTGAAGTAAAAACTGATGAAACCCCAAAAGAAGAAGTTAAAGAGGAGAGAGAATAATGGCTAAAAAGCAGAAGAAAAATTTTAAGAGAAAAAGTGATTTCGATAACAGACCAAAATATTGTAAATTTACTACTTTAGGAATTGAAGAAATAGATTTTAAAGATATAAAGCTTCTCAAAGAGTACATCACTGAGACAGGAAAGATAATTCCTGCAAGAATGACAGGCACTTCAGCCAAATATCAAAGACAACTCAACAAAGCTGTTAAAAGAGCAAGACATTTGGCGCTCTTACCTTATACAGATTCACATTATAATTAAGCTATGGAAGTAATACTTTTAGAAAAAGTTGCCCAATTGGGCGATCCCGGAGATCTTGTTAATGTTAAATCTGGATACGGTAGAAACTTTCTGATTCCTACAGGTAAGGCAGTAAGGGCCGATGAAGAAAATAAAGCCGAGTATGAGAAAAGAAAAGAAGCTCTGCTATCTGCTGAAGCCGGTAGAAAAGATGCTGCAACTAAACAAGCAGAATCTATTGGCTCTCTATCCATTGGCATAACAGCGCCCGTCTCAGAGGAAGGAACTCTATATGGTTCTATTGGTACTCGTGAGATATCAGAAGCCTTGCATGAAAAGGGTTTTGAAATTGAGAAAAGTGCTGTCAGATTGCCAGAAGGTGTATTGAAAGAAGTGGGTGAATACTCTATTGATCTTGAGTTACATCCTGAAGTTATAACGACTATTACTCTTTTAGTATCCGCCTCTGACGAAAGTTAAAAAGTCACTTGTTTTAAACTCCTCCAAATGGGAGAATTGAAGACTTTCCCAAAAAAAAGGTTATGGCGTTAGAAACTTTATCAAATCGAGAATTACCCTACTCAACAGAAGCTGAGAAAGCTGTCTTAGGGGGGATCATGCTCAAAAATGAAACCTGGGATATTATTTCTGATTTAGTAAAAGAGGATGATTTTCATAAAGAAGAACATAAATTAATTTATAGAACAATTAATGATCTTCAAGACGCAGGAAGACCTGTTGATGTAATTACGGTTCAGGAAGCTATTGAAGGGAATGGTGACCTCCCTAAGTTAATTAATAGTGGCGGAAAAGATTACCTAGCTCTGCTCGCAAAAGAGACCCCAAGTGTAGCTAACATTCAAAGCTATGCTGATATTATTAAGCAAAGATCTAATTTAAGAAGATTAATAATAGCTGCAGATAATATTTCCAAAGTTGCTAAAGAATCTGATGCTTCTGGTAGTGATAGAATAATCGATGAAGCTGAAGAGAAAATCTTAAGTTTAAGAGATGACTTAAACAGATCAGTAGGTCCAAGAGAAGTTAAAGAACTACTAGGGCCAGTTTACGCAGATATTCAAGAATCCTCTGAGAGTGGAAACTCTTTAGTAGGGGTCAGCACGGGTTTTACAGAAATCGATGAGGTTACCTTAGGCTTTCAAAAATCTGATCTAATAATCATTGCTGGAAGACCATCAATGGGTAAAACAGCATTTGCTTTCAACATAGCTGAAAATGTTGCGCGTCAAACCGACCAGACGGTCTTACTGTTCAGCATGGAAATGTCCTCCGAACAAGTTGTAAGAAGATTCATTTCTAGTATATCTAGTATTGACCTACAAAGACTCATGAGAGGTCAGCTAGAAGAAAATGATTGGGAAGGTATAGACAAAGCTCTTTCTGTATTAAGCCAAAAAAGAATCTTATTGGATGATACTCCAGCACTATCACCTTCAGAAATAAGAGCCAGAGCTCGAAGAGTAAAAAGAGAACACCCAGATTTAGCGATGATAGTTATTGACTATCTTCAATTGATGCAAGTACCAGGTAGTGGCGATAATAGGGTTTCAGAAATAAGCGAAATCAGTAGATCTCTTAAGGCTTTAGCTAAAGAACTTAATGTTCCTGTCATAGCTTTATCTCAGCTAAATAGAGCAGTTGAAACAAGACCCAATAAACGCCCTATTTTAGCTGATTTAAGAGATTCAGGAGCAATTGAACAAGATGCAGATGTAATTGCTTTTCTCTATAGACATTCTTATTACGATCCTACAGATCTAGAGAGTAAAGGAAAAGCGGAAGTGAATATTGCAAAGCAAAGGAATGGACCGACAAAAGCCGTACCAGTGGCTTTTATAGAAAATACTGCTACTTTTCAGAATCTTGCAAAGAGCGATAGGTTTCCTCCCCAGTATTATGATGAGAATGAGGATTGATAACTAAATTCCTTAATGTTTAAAAATATTACTTTCGTTAAGATTTCTAGAATTATCACAACTGACATACAATAAAATAAATATGAAAATCAAATATATAGAAGATACACCAAGAAAAATACGAGATTATGAAGATTCGGAACCCGAACTAGGTCCTCAAGAAGTTGAAGACATAGCTGAGATCTTTAAGACACCTTTGACTGGAACTTTTAATTGGGATTACTCTGTTCAAGATAATAGAATTGCTAAACTTTATGAACTTGGTAAAAAGCTTAATTGGAATGTCACTATGGATATTGATTGGGACAGACCTATGGTTGTATCTGAAGAAATTCCGCCTATGTTTTGGGATGAATACCCTCCTTATAAGAAACTTACCGATGACCAAAAGAGAGAATTTTTAAGACACAGAGGAGCAAGTCAATTTAGTCAATTTTTACATGGAGAACAAGGAGCACTTCTTGTTGCCTCTCAGTTAGTTTCTTGTGCACCAACCTATCAAGCTAAACTCTACGCTGCCTCTCAAGCTTTTGATGAAGCCAGGCATGTAGAGGCTTTTACAAAATATATACAAACTAGGTCAAAACTCATGTATCCAGTTGGATCCGGTCTTAAGAGTCTGCTGGATAAAATACTTACTGATGAGAGATGGGATCTAAAGTTGATAGGTATGCAAATTATTATAGAGGGCCTTGCTTTAGCTGCATTTAATACCGCTAAAGCTGTGACACCTGATCCCGTATTAAGAGATATACTTCATCTAATTATTAGAGATGAAGCTAGACATGTAACATTTGGAGTTAATTATCTAGAAGATTTCTTGGAGAATCTATCAGATGAAGAAAGAGAAGACAGGGCAATGTTTGCTTATGAGGCGTGCGTGATAAGCAAAGAAAGACTTTTTCCAACAGATGTTTTTAGAAAATTTGGTTGGGACGAAGATGAGGCTAGAGAATTTTCAAATCAGGCTGGATTTGCAACGGAATTTCAAAGATTACTTTTTTCAAGGGTAGTACCTAATCTATCTAGAATTGGTTTGCTTACAGAGAAAGTGAGACCTTTATATGATGAACTTGGAGTCCTTGAATTTGAATCTCATACCTCTGATGATATCTCATGGGCTGAGTTAGAAAAACCATTAGATAGATCAGCTTAATTTTCTAATCCTATTGTTCCTTAGGCAGGTTTTTGTTAACCTGTAATCCCATCGTTAAGAAGTTATTTTTTATTCAGCTTCTAATGGTCAATAGATGGGAAATAAACAAACAAGATTCATATTTGTAACTGGTGGAGTTGTCTCTTCACTTGGTAAGGGTATAGCGTCAGCTTCATTAGGAGCTATCCTTGAAAGTAGAGGCTTTCTAGTTACTATTCTTAAATTAGATCCGTATATTAATCTAGATCCGGGAACTATGAGTCCCTTTCAACATGGAGAGGTGTTTGTTACGGAAGATGGTTCTGAAACCGATCTCGATCTAGGGCATTATGAAAGGTTTCTAACTTCAAAAATGACAAGATCTAATAATTTTACAACCGGACAGGTTTATGAAGAAGTTTTAAAGAAGGAACGTAAGGGTGATTATCTTGGGGGAACTGTACAAGTAATACCTCATATAACAGATGAGATAAAGCATAGGATAATTCAAGGAGCAGGTAACTCAGATATTGCAATTGTAGAAATCGGCGGGACAGTTGGTGATATTGAATCCCAACCTTTCTTAGAAGCAATCAGACAAATGAAAATTGATTTGCTTCCAAATCAAACCTTATTCATGCATCTAACTCTTTTACCATTCTTAAAGTCTGCTGGAGAAACTAAAACTAAACCAACTCAGAGGTCGGTAAAAGAAATGTTATCGCATGGTTTACAACCAGACATCTTAGTTTGCAGATCTGACGAAACTATGGGAGATGAAGAAAGAAGAAAGATAGCACTATTTACTAATGTTTATAAAGACTCTGTAATTTCAATGCAGGATGTAGATTCAATTTATAAAATTCCAATAGAGCTAAATAATCAAAAAGTAGATGACATAGTTCTCGAAAAACTTGGATTAGACTCATCAAAAAAACCCAATTTAAAGGATTGGAAAAGAGTTATTAAAGAAGATCTTGAACCGAAAGAGTCCGTAAAAATATCTATGGTAGGAAAATATACCGAATTAGCTGATGCCTATAAGTCTCTTAATGAGGCTTTAAAACATGGAGGCTTCAAGAATAATCTTAAGGTAGATATAGATTATGTTGATTCTGAAAAATTGAATTCTAAGAATATACATACAAGGTTAAAGAATTCTAATGCAATACTTGTTCCTGGTGGCTTTGGAGAAAGGGGCATAGAGGGAATGGTGTGCGCTGTTAAGTATGCCAGAACAAAATCAATACCTTATCTGGGCATTTGTCTTGGAATGCAAATCGCTGTCATTGAGTATGCAAGAAATGTAGCAAAACTAAGATTAGCAAATAGTACTGAATTTAATAATAAAACTGACTTTCCTGTTGTTGGACTTATAAGCGAGTGGCTAAATATAGAGGGTTCGGTTGAAAGGAGAGACTCTAATTCAAATTTAGGCGGTACAATGAGGTTAGGTGCTCAAGAATGTATTTTAGAAAAGGATTCTTTAACAAGAAGTCTATATAACAAGAGCAAAATAAGAGAAAGACATCGTCATAGATATGAAGTTAATAATAACCTTATAGATGTTTTAATTTCTAAAGGAATGAAAGTGGTAGGAAAATCTTCAGATAAGATGCTAGTTGAGGTTATAGAAATAAAAAACCATCCTTGGTTTATAGGATGTCAATTCCATCCTGAATTTACTTCAGATCCTAGAAAGGGGCATCCGCTATTCTCAGGTTTTATTAAGGCTGCCAAAAAAAGTAAAAATAAAAAATGAAAACAATTAAATTTAATGAGATAGAAATAGGAAATGATAAGCCTTTTGTTCTCATTGCAGGCCTTAACGTACTTGAAGATGAGAAAACTATAGAAAAGGTTATTTCTGAATGCATAGAAACTACTAAAAATCATAATATACCTTATATATTTAAGGCTTCTTATGACAAAGCTAACAGGTCGTCAATTGATTCTTATAGGGGGCCAGGATTAGAGAAAGGTCTTAAAATCTTATCCGAACTAAAAAAGGATTATGACGTTCCAATAATTTCAGATGTTCATACTCCCAAAGAGGCAGAATTAGCCTCAGACATTTTAGACGTAATACAGATCCCTGCTTTTCTCAGTCGGCAGACTGATTTAATTGAAGCGGCTTGTGCTACTTCACTTCCTTTAAATATTAAAAAAGGTCAGTTTTTAGCTCCGTCTGATATGACAAATATACTAGACAAATGTAGCTACTTTCAGAATGAAAAGATAATGATTTGTGAACGAGGCACATCTTTCGGGTATAACAATTTAGTTGTCGATATGTTGGGTATGGTAGAGCTTAAAGATACAAAATCACCTGTAATTTTTGATGTAACTCATTCTTTGCAAAGACCAGGAGGGCTTGGTAATAAAGCCGATGGAAGAGGCTCTAATGTTCTAGAGTTAGCTAGATCTGGTATGTCTTTAGGCTTGGCGGGATTATTTTTGGAAACTCATCCAGATCCAGATGCTGCTTTATGCGATGGCCCTTGTGCATTACCACTTGATAAACTCGATAGCTTTCTACATGAAATCAAGTGTTTAGATCAGTTAATTAAATCATTTGAATAGGAATATTAATGAAAATTAAATCTATTGATGGCTTTGAGGTTATTGACTCTAGAGGTAATCCTACAGTTGGAGCAAAGGTCAATCTAGATAATTCTATTAGCGGTATTGCCTTCGTCCCTTCTGGAGCATCTACTGGCCAACATGAAGCAAATGAAAAACGTGATGGAGACGAAAATAGATATTTAGGTAAAGGGGTCCTTAATGCGGTCAACTCTATTAAGAATGAGATTGGATCTATATTAGAAGGTAAAGATGTAGAAGACCTCTTATCTAATGATCAACTGATGATTGATTTGGATGGTTCGGGCAATAAGAGTAATCTCGGAGCTAATGCAATCCTAGCCGTATCTATGGCTTCAGCTAAGGCTGCATCTTCTTCAAGAAACATATCTTTATATCAATTCTTAAATGAAAAATATTCAGAATTCTGCAAGGAAGAGATAGTTCCTTCATTACCAATTCCCATGATGAATATACTTAATGGAGGAGCTCACGCAGATAATCCAATCGATTTCCAAGAATTTATGATTCAACCAAGAGGGTTTTCTTCTTTTTCTGAATCCTTAAGGGCTGGTGTTGAAATATTTCACACTCTCAAGACAATTTTAAAATCAAAAGGATTAAATACTGCAGTAGGTGATGAAGGTGGGTTTGCTCCAAATTTAAAATCAGCTGAAGAGGCTCTAGATCTTATAATGGATGCCATTAATGTAGCTGGTTATAAGCCCGGGGATCAAGTTGCATTATGTTTAGATATTGCAGCTACAGAATTTTACGGCAACTCAGTTTATAGTCTGGAAGGTATGAATACAAAACTTAATGCTTCGGATATGATTGAATACATTCAAGAACTTTGTAAAAAATATCCAATTAGTTCTGTTGAAGATGGACTTGATGAAGATGACTGGGATGGTTGGACTGAACTTACAAGAACATTAGGTTCCGAAGTACAACTTGTAGGGGATGATTTATTTGTAACCAATCCAACACGAATCTCAAGAGGAATAAAACAAAAATCTGCAAATGCAGTTTTGATCAAAGTAAATCAAATTGGTACTCTTGCAGAAACTTTTGAATCAGTTAGAACGTCAATCAATAATAACTTTAATACGGTTATCTCACATAGATCTGGAGAGACAGAAGACACATTCATAGCTGATCTAGTTGTAGGCTTGGCTTCAGGACAAATCAAAACAGGCGCACCATCTAGATCTGATAGAGTAGCAAAATATAATAGACTTTTGATGATAGAGTCGGAATCAGGCCTATGTCTAGGATCTTAAAAAAAATTATTAAATTTTTTAGACAAGAACCATTTTTCTTATCTTCTTTTGTGATTCTGAGCTTAATAATTGGTTTTACCCAATATCAATCTTGGTTTGGAGATCACAGCAAAAGTGAATTACGTGGTCTAAAAGAAGAGATGGCAATGATTAAATTAGAGACTGATATCATTAAGAAATACAATGAAGGACTTTCAAGAGAAAAAGAAAAATTAAATTCTGGAAAAGAAGCGATAGAGGGAGTTGCCAGAATCGAACTAGGAATGATAAAACCTGGCGAAACTTTTTATGTCTTCAAAGAAGAAAACAAAATTGAAACTTTAAAAGATAACTAAATTGATAAATCCATTTGTAGTAATACTGCCTTGCGCTGGATCTGGATCAAGATTAGGTTCAGATACTCCTAAGCAATATATAAAAATAAATGGAAAAACTGTCCTTCAATATTCTATAGATCTTTTTTTAACCTTTGACGAATGCGTAAAGATTGTCGTAGCAATATCTGAATCAGGTCAACTCCATAAAGATTTAATAGAAAACGGCAAGATAGATATTGTTCAAGGAGGCAAATCTCGAGCACAATCTGTAAAGCTATGCTTCAATCACTTGGTTGGTAATGGTTATATAGAAGATGTCTTAATTCATGATGCAGCAAGACCCTGTTTAGAAAAATCTGAAGTTAAAGAATTCTTAGAACTTTTTTCATTATCAAAATACGATGGCTCTATTTTTGCTCATCATGCAACAGATACAGTAAAAACATCTATCGATGGGAAGGTTATAGATAACACAGTAAATAGATCTCAGTTATGGCATGCTGAAACTCCGCAAATATTTAATTCTTCTAAACTTTCTAAGGCCTACCATTATTATAAAGATGATATCTGTGACCTTACCGATGAATCTTCTCTGTTCGATAAAACAGAAGATAAAATTCATCTATATGCTCACTCTTTCAATAACTTGAAAATCACATTTAAAGAAGACTTACAATTGGCAGAATATTTAATTAATAACATTAAGGATTAAGGAAATGAGAATTGGACAGGGTTATGATGCCCATAAAATAATACCCGGATCAGGGATGACTTTAGGAGGTGTTGTAATTGAATGTAATTATTCCATTGAAGCTTATTCTGACGGCGATATCATTATCCATTCACTTATCGATGCTTTACTCGGAGCCGCCGCATACGGTGACCTTGGAGCTATTTTTCCTTCTGATGATAAATTAATTGAAGGTATTTCTAGCACCTCCATGTTATCAACCGTATTAGAGAAAATGAAAGAAGATCAGTATAAAATAATCAACATCGATCTTACTTATATTGGACAAGTGCCTAAATTGATATCTTACCGAGAAGAAATACGCAGCAGTTTGTCAAGATTATTAGGGGTAGATATCGGAGATATAAGCTGTAAGGCAACTACCACTGATGGCTTGGGTTTTGAAGGAAAAACTGAAGGAATATCTTGTCACTGTGTTGTGCTTATAGATAGGTAAAATAATCTGATGCTTAAAATATTACTTTCTAATGATGATGGATATGATGCTCCGGGGATAAAAGTGATTTTTGAAATACTCAAAGATTTTGCTGAAATCTTTGTTGTTGCGCCGGAAGTAAATCATAGTGGAGCAGGATGCTCCATAACTACCAACAAACCAATGACGGTTCAGAAACATAAAAACGGCTTTCTATCACTAACTGGAAAACCAGCTGACTGTGTCTATGTTGGTATTCATGAGTTAGCTCCGTGGACGCCGGATATCGTTATTAGTGGAGTCAATTTAGGAGCAAATATGGGTGAAGACCTACTTTATTCAGGAACTGTTGGAGCAGCTCTGGAAGCTAGAGGGCTCAATTATCCATCTATCGCTATTTCTGCTGCTGCTTTTCATCAACCAGGTTCTCAAGATTATATGGATCCTAATTATGAAACGGCAGCATATGTGGTTAGAGACTTACTCCACAATTATAAATTAGAAGAGATTGACTCTTCTTTAGTATTAAACATCAATACACCAAATGTAGATTTTTCAAAAGATCTCCAATATGTAATCACTACTGTCGGTACTTGGGACTCTAGAAGCCCTCCAGAAGTACAACAAGATGAAACAGGACTGAAGACATACTGGACTACTCATAGAGATAAGCTGCCAAAAAATGAAGAAAATTCTGATATTAAGACACTTCAGGATAATAAGGTTTCCATTTCTCCTATCTTTCCTGAATTCTCAATAAATAATAAACGAAATATCAGTTTTCAATTGGAAAAAAGATGAGTGTAGATAAAGAATCTTACCAAGGTCAAGGCATGACCTCTCTGCGAACAAGGCAGAGACTCATTCAAAGATTGACCGAAAAAGGCATTTCTGACGTGAGGGTCTTAGAAGCCATGAGGGACACCCCGAGACATCTTTTCTTAGACGAAGCAATTTCAAGCAGAGCTTACGAGGATTTGGCTTTACCAATTGGGTATCAACAAACAATATCCCAACCTTATGTTGTAGCTAAAATGACCGAGCACCTCATTTCTGATGAGCGCTTGACCGCAATACCACTTAAAGACACTCTTGAAATAGGAACTGGATGTGGATATCAAACCTATTTACTTTCTATATTTTCAAAAAAAGTCACTACCATCGAACGAATCAAACCTTTGCAAGAGAAAGCAAAAAAGACACTCGAAGAATTGAAAGTTAAAAATGTTAATTTCATATTAGATGATGGGAATGGCTTAGATAATAGAAAGTATGATGCGATTCTATCGGCTGCAGCTCCTCTAGAAGTACCCTTAAATTTAAAAGAAAGACTTAATATTGGTGGAAAATTAATACTACCCGTTGGAGATAGTAAGCAACAAAATCTGATTTTCATCAAAAGAATAAGTAAGGATAAATATACGGAAGAAAAACTAGAAGATGTTTTATTCGTGCCCTTACTCAAAGGAGTGGTTTCATAGATTCTAGAATAAAAAAAATTACTTTTTTCTTCAAAGGTATGGCTTTGGGGATTGCGGAAGTTATACCCGGTATTTCTGGAGGAACCTTAGCATTAATTTTAGGAATTTATGAAAGGCTTATAAACGCTATCCACTCTTTCGATCTTTCACTTTTACGTTCCTTGAAAGAAAGGAGAATGTCATTAGCTTGGAAGCAAGTGGATGGAAATTTTATTTTTATACTCCTTGCGGGTATGCTAATTTCAATTTTTAGTCTTTCATCAATAATTTTATTTATCATGAAAGAGTACCCGATTGCGTTCAAATCCTTTCTCTCAGCACTTTTAATCTTTTCAGCTTTTTTAGAGCCATTAAAGCCAAAGATTTCGAAAACATTTCTCTTGGGAATAGTAATATCTTTTATTATATGTAGTCTTCTTTATTTTTTACCAGAAAGTGAAATGACAGAAATCGATAACTGGTATTTATTCTTTTCCGGGTTTTTAGCCATAACGGCACTGGTCGTCCCTGGAATATCAGGGAGTTTTATCTTACTATTAATGGGCTCTTATTCATCTATATTAACTGCAGTTAGAGATTTCGATATTTCGATACTTATTACTTTTATTTTTGGAGCCGCTCTTGGACTGCTCACAATTGTAAGATTAATAAAGTTGTTCTATGAGAAGAAAAAAGACTTACTGATGGCAATATTCTTTGGATTAATAGTTTTTTGTGTGCCTCTTATTTGGATTAATGAATCTGTTGATATTTTTTCATCCTTCGAAGTTACTCCATTTTTATTTGGAATATTTCTTGGAGGTCTTTTAATCTTTTTGCTTCAAAAAGTAAGAGAAAGTTAACGTTCAATCATTTCAAATTTACCTTGCACTTCCTTCCATTCGTCAGAATCTGGTAAAGGTTCCTTTTGCTCCACTATATTTGGCCATTCTAAGCAAAGTTCTGCATTCAGTTCTATATATTTTATTTGGTCATCTGGCACTTCATCCTCAGAATAAATAGCCTCAATAGGACATTCTGGCTCACACAAAGCGCAGTCTATGCATTCATCAGGATTAATAACCAGCATGTTTGGTCCCTCGTAGAAACAGTCTACTGGGCATACTTCAACACAGTCTGTTAGCTTACATTTAACGCAAGCATCTCCAACAATGAAAGCCATGTAGAACATTTTATCAGCTAACCAATATTTCAGTAACCATCATCTAGACAAAGACATGATTTCTGTTCTAATACTTATTATTAATATTTTGTAAATTGGAATTAAAAAAATTAGAAACTCTTAGTGCCGATTTGGGTGCATTGCTGCAGAAAAATGAGATGTATTTTACCGCTGCAGAGTCTTGTACAGGAGGATTACTGTCCCAGTCTATTGTGTCTGTCCCTGGAAGTTCAGCATGGTTTGGTTGTAGTTTTGTAACATATTCAAACATCTCAAAACACAAAATTCTTGGTGTTTCTAAAGAGACCTTAAACTCATACGGGGCAGTTAGTGAAGAAGTAGTCGGGGAAATGGTTAGTGGAGCTTTGAAAGAAAGTAGGGCTAATCTTGGAGTGTCTATAAGTGGTATCGCTGGACCTGGTGGAGGATCTATAGAAAGACCGGTCGGTACAGTTTGTATAGCTTGGAAGTTAAATGATGAATCAGAAATTAAGAAGACTTTCCTATTTGAAGGAGATAGGAATCAAGTACGACATGCAACAGTCGTTAAAGCATTAGAGGGGGCTATAGCTTTATTAAAATAAATTTAAATAATACTGTTTATTTATACAGTATTTTGTATAATGCGATGATATTCAAGATGGAGAAATATTATGGCTCAAAAAAAGGTGACAGACATAAAAGAAGTAGATAAGTCGAAACAACTAGATAGTGCCCTAGGTCAAATTGAAAGACAGTTTGGTTCTGGCACTGTAATGCGTATGGGTGAAAAAAGGCGTGAAAAAATACCTGCTATACCAACAGGCTCTTATGGACTTGATATAGCCTTAGGAATAGGTGGACTGCCTAGAGGAAGAATAGTAGAGATTTATGGCCCTGAATCTTCTGGAAAAACAACACTCACACTTGAGGTGATAGCACAATGTCAAAAATTAGGTGGAACAGCTGCATTTATAGATGCTGAACATGCATTGGATCCTATTTATGCAGAAAAACTAGGAGTTAATGTAGATGAGTTGCTAGTTTCTCAACCAGATACAGGAGAACAGGCTCTTGAAGTCGCTGACATAATGGTTTCATCTGGTGGAATTGATATCTTGGTTATTGATTCAGTCGCAGCTTTAGTCCCTAAGGCCGAAATAGAAGGTGAAATGGGAGACCATCATGTAGGGTTGCAAGCAAGGCTCATGTCTCAAGCTCTCAGAAAAATTACAGGTAATGTTCAAAAATCAGGTACTTTAGTTATCTTTATTAATCAAATTAGGCACAAAATAGGAGTAATGTTCGGTAGCCCTGAAACAACGGCAGGGGGAAATGCCCTTAAATTTTATTCTTCAGTAAGAATGGACATAAGACGGATCGGTACCGTCAAAGATGGTGATGAAGCCGTAGGCAATGAAACAAGAGTTAAAGTAGTTAAAAATAAAGTATCGCCTCCTTTCAAACAGGCAGAGTTTCAAATCCTATATAACAAGGGTATAAACCGATTGGGAGAGCTAATAGATAAAGGTGCTGATCTAGATATCATAGAAAAAGCGGGAGCTTGGTATAGTTACAATGGTGAAAAAATCGGGCAAGGTAAGGCTAACTCGATCGAATTCCTTGAGCAAAATCCTAAGCTACTCAAGACAATAGAGAAGCAAGTAATAGAGGCAATCACTAAAGAAGACTAATTTCCCTTTCTCTTAGAGCCTATTTTGTTATAGGATTCAATTGTGGCGACTATATAGGTCGCCACTTTCATAAAATAATAGGAGAGATTATGGGAAATGCATACATAGTTGGTGCGGTAAGGACACCAGGTGGCAGAAAAAATGGAAAGTTAAGTCAATGGCATCCTACTGACTTAGGTGCATTAGTTTTGGATGAGATCGTTCAAAGGACGGGAGTTAAACCAGATTTAATAGATGATGTAATATTTGGATGTGTAAGTCAGTCAGGCGCTCAATCAGGTAATGTCGCAAGAAACGCTGTTCTAGCATCTTCTTTACCAGAATCAGTTCCTGGAACAACTGTAGATAGACAATGCGGCTCTTCTCAACAAGCCATTCATTTTGCAGCTCAGGCAGTAATGTCCGAAACACAAGATATAGTAATTGCTGGTGGAGTAGAGGTTATGAGCCAAGTTCCTATAGGTGCAGCAATAATAGATAGTTTCAAAGCAGGACATGGTCAACCATACGGCGGTAAGGGCACTAGTGAAAGATATCCAGGTATCCAATTTAGTCAATTTACTGGAGCCGAAATGATGGCAGATAGATGGAATATGTCTAGAGAAGAATTAGACTCATTTGCATTAGCCAGTCATCAAAAGGCTGTTAATGCTACTGAAGGTGGCTACTTCGATAGAGAGATAGTTCCTGTTGAGGGAGATCTACCAAATGGTGATAAAGAAATGGTAACTATAGACGAAGGTATAAGATTTGATGCCAGCGAAGAGAGCCTTTCTGGCTTAAATACTTTATCTGAAGATGGTGTCTTAACAGCGGGTACATCCAGTCAAATATGTGATGGTGCTGCGGCAGTAATGCTTGTTAATGATGCTGGACTAAAAAAACTTGGAATAAATCCAAGAGCTAAAGTAGTTGCATTAGCTTTAGCTGGTGATGATCCTGTAATAATGCTTACAGGTCCCATACCTGCTTCAAGAACTGTTCTTGAAAAAGCTTCGATGTCCATAGAAGATGTTGATCTTTATGAAGTAAATGAAGCGTTTGCTCCGGTACCGTTAGCTTGGGCTAAAGAGTTGAATGCAGATTTAAATAAATTAAATGTAAATGGTGGTGCTATGGCATTAGGTCATCCTTTAGGAGGAACAGGCGCGAAGCTTATGACTACTCTCTTGCATGAGCTTGAGCGAAGGGAAGCTAAGTTTGGCTTACAAGCAATTTGTGAAGGCGGAGGTACTGCTAACGCAATGATCATTGAGAGACTAAGTTAACCCTTTACTATTGATATCAGATCTTGATGAGAAACTAGCTTTGGTTTCTCATCTTGCCTTCCTTTAACTTCAATTTCTCCTGTTTCAAGAGTTCTGTCTCCGATAATAACTGTCAATGGCATACCTATTACTTCCATATCAGTAAACTTAACCCCTGGCCTTTTATCGCGATCATCCCACAGAACTTCTATTTCATTATCTTTAAAGAGTTGATAAATCTCTAAACACTTCTTATGGATATCATCCTTTTTCTTTGGGTTCACTTCTACTATAGCAACCGCAAAAGGTGCTAAGGACTTAGGCCATATTATTCCCTTATCGTCATGATTTTGTTCTATTGAAGCTGCAACTATCCTAGAAGCTCCTATTCCGTAGCAACCCATCTCTGGATTTACTTCTTGATCTTCTCCTTGTATTTTTAAATTCATAACTTCAGAATATTTTTTCCCTAGTTTAAAAATGTGTCCAACTTCTATACCTTTTTTTAGCTTAAGAGAACCTTTTCCATCAGGACTAGGCTTACCATCAAGAGAATACGGGTCTTGACCCTCTTGTAGCTCATTTAAGAGTTCTGCATTTATTGCGTAATCACTTTTATCGCTAAATGCCAAAAGGTCCTCACCAGAGTCTGCTAACACATGGAATTCTTCAGAATCAGATCCTCCTATTGCTCCACTATCTGCTTTGACAACTCTGTAGTCTAAGCCCAAAGAATCAAATATCCTTACATACGCTTCTTTCATATTTGAATAACTTCTTTCTAAGCTTTCTTTATCCAGATCGAAAGAATAAGCATCTTTCATTATGAATTCTCTAGACCTCATTACACCAAATCTCGGTCTTATCTCATCACGGAATTTAGTTTGAATTTGATATAAAGTTATGGGTAGCTGCTTGTAGCTTGTTAATAGGTTCTTGCATAAATCAGTTATTATTTCTTCATGCGTAGGACCCAAACAAAATTTGTTTTCATGTCTATCTGAAAAAGTAAGAAGTTCTTGCCCGTATTGATTAATTCTTCCTGAATCTTCCCATAAAGAGGCTGGTTGAACCATAGGCATCAGGATCTCTTGTGCTCCTGCATTATCCATCTCGGTACGAATAATATTTTCAACCTTCTGAAGAACTTTTTTTCCCATTGGAAGCCAGTTATATATTCCAGAAGACACTTGCCTTACTAAACCTGCTCTTATCATCATTTTATGGCTGATTATCTCTGCATCAGCAGGATTTTCTCTTTGTGTGCCTAAAATAAATTGTGAAGCTTTCATAAAATTTCTTTAATAATACTAACATATAGCTAGTTTTAGAGAATCTATATAATTAAAATAGGTATAATTAAACAAAAGTCAGTAAAACACACCTTTTTATCGAGTAATCTTTTATGCCAACATATATTTTTAAGAATACAAAAACTGATGAGATTTTCGAAAAACTGATGAGAATCTCAGAATTAGATGAATTCAAGAAGAAAAATCCAGATTTGGTACAAATGCCTACAGCTCCATCCTTTCGACTGAAGGGAACTGGCTGGTATGAAACTGACTTCAAAACAGGAAACAAAAAAAATATTGCCAAGAGTGATAATGAAGGACAATCATCTAAAAAATCCAAAGATAATCAGGAACCTTCAACCAAAAAACCATCCTCAAAATTAAATGAAAAGAACACATAAATGTAGAGAAGTAACTCGCGATTTGATCGGAAAGGAAATTTCTGTGAGTGGCTGGATTCACAGAAGAAGAGATCATGGCGGTGTAATCTTTTTTGACTTGCGTGATGAAGATGGATTAGTGCAAGTTGTCTATAACCCAGAGTCCAAAGCAATGTTCTCTCTTGCTGAAACTTGTCGGAATGAATATGTAATTTTTTCTAAAGGTGAAGTAAGAGAAAGGCCAGAAGGAACTGCAAATGATAATCTATTAACAGGCCAGGTAGAGATAATTGCCTCGGATCTTGAGATTATCAATTCATCCTTACCAACACCATTTCAACTTGATGAATATGCTTCAGTTGGCGAAGAGACACGCCTTAAATACAGATTTCTAGACTTAAGAAGGTCTGAGATGCAGGATAATCTCAGATTAAGATCAAAAGTTTCTACTGCACTAAGAAGTCATTTAGATAAAGAAAATTTTGTTGAGATAGAAACACCATTATTAACGAAAGCTACACCTGAAGGCGCAAGAGACTATTTAGTACCAAGCAGAACTTTTCCTGGTCAATTTTTTGCATTGCCCCAATCTCCTCAGTTATTCAAACAAACACTCATGGCTTCAGGGTTTGAAAAATATTTTCAATTCGCTAAATGCTTCAGAGACGAAGATTTACGAGCTGATAGACAGCCAGAATTTACACAACTAGATATTGAGGTATCTTTTGCTGATTCCGAAGAAGTTATAAACTTGATAACTGAAATGATAAGGCGGGTTTTCAAGGAAACTCTATCAATTGATTTAGGTGAATTTCCAAAGATTTCCTATCATGAAGCTATTGAAAAATATGGAATAGATAAGCCTGATCTTAGAAACCCTCTCCAATTAGTTGAGGTTAAAGAAATATTCAAGGATTGTGAATTTAAGGTTTTCAGTGAACCAGCAAACGACAAAGATTCAAGAATTGCTGCCATGAAAGTCCCCAATGGTAAACTTCTTACCAGAAAACAAATTGATGACTACACAGATTATGTTGGAACTTATGGTGCAAAAGGTCTTGCCTACATAAGAATAGATGACCCAACTAAAGGTAGGGAAGGTCTGCAATCTCCAATCATAAAATTTATTGAAGATCCTATTCTTGAATCTTTATTATCTATTCTTGAAGTTAAAGAAGGCGATATTGTATTTTTTGGAGCGGGTAAAAATAACATAGTGAATGATTCTTTGGCAGCATTAAGAGATCTAGTTGCTAAAGATCTAGATTTATTGACATGTGATTGGGCACCTTGCTGGGTCGTAGACTTTCCAATGTTTGAAAAAAATAAGAATGGTGATCTCACACCTCTTCATCATCCTTTCACGGCCCCTAATTGCTCAATTGAAGAATTAATAAAGGATCCTCTGGCGGCTTTAACAGATGCTTATGATGTTGTTCTGAACGGGACTGAACTTGGAGGCGGTTCAGTAAGAATTCATGATAAGGAGATGCAACAGACTGTACTAAATCTTCTTAGAATAAGTAATGACGAGGCAGAAGAGAAGTTTGGCTTTCTAATTTCTGCTTTACAGTATGGTTGTCCGCCCCATGCAGGCTTGGCAATTGGATTTGACAGAATGATAATGCTAATGACTGGTTCAGAATCTATAAGAGACGTTATAGCCTTTCCAAAAACTCAAACCGCTTCATGTCTATTAACAGAGGCGCCTGGTGAGGCAGCATTAGATCAATTGGAAGAACTGCATATAAGATTCCATGGACTAGATAAGGAGGAATAGGGTGGCTGGTCATTCAAAATGGGCAAATATCAAGCATCGTAAAGGTAGACAAGATGCCAAAAGAGGAAAGGTTTTTTCGGTTTTAATAAGGGAATTAACGGTAGCCGCTAAATTAGGTGGTGGTGTTACAGATGACAATCCTAGATTAAGAACAGCAGTCGATAAAGCGCTAGCTGCAAATATGACTAAAGATACTATTGAAAGAGCAATTCAAAGAGGTGCAGGTGGTCTTGAGGGAGAAAACCTAGAAGAAGTGAGTTTTGAAGGTTACGGCCCTGGTGGAATAGCAATAATAGTTGAATCCATGACTGATAATAACAATAGAACAGTTGCTGAGGTTAGACATGCATTTACAAAATCAGGAGGTAATCTAGGAACAAATGGTTCAGTCAGTTACCTTTTTGAAAAAAAAGGAATTATCACCGCTTCGTCTAACCAAGATGCTGACAATATCATGGAACTATCAATTGAGTCAGGCGCAGAAGATATCGAGTTGAATGATGATGAGACAGTTACTATTAGTTCTTCTCCTGAAGACTTCGAGAACATTAAAAATTTGTTGATAGAAAATGAGATTAAGATTGATGACTCTGAAGTTTCTTTAATACCTGAAACAACAATTCAAGCTGACTTGGATACTTCTTTAAAAGTTTTCAAATTATTAGAGATGCTTGAAGATTTAGATGATACTCAAAATGTTACTTCTAATATTGAGTTTGCAGAAGGTATGCTGGATCAACTGGACTGATATGACTAATTCAAGAAATAAAGGAGCTTCTTTTGAAAGAGAAGTTGCTAACTTACTTACTAATGACTTGAATTTAAATAACAATATCAGAAGGATTCTCGAGCAAACAAGAGAAAAACATTTACCTGATTTAATGCTAGGAAGATGGTATCTCGAATGCAAAAGATATGGTTCAGGAGCTGAACCATTAGAAGCATGGTGGCAACAGGTATTAGATGCTACTAGGAATAAAGGTATACCAGCCTTGGTTTATAAGTTTGATAGACGACCAATTAAAGTTAGGGTGCCTCTGGGATCTATTAATCCTCAATTACATTTAGACTCTCCATTTACAGCAGATTTACTTTGGGATGATTTTATTTTCTTATTAAAGGAACTTTATGCTGAGGATATTGCTGATCACGAAAATATTGAATAATGCAAGACTATAATTTGACTGTATATTATGAGGACACTGACGCGCAAGGTGTTGTTTATTATGCTAACTACTTAAAATTCTTTGAAAGAGCAAGGACCGAATATTTAAGAGAATGCGGCTACGAACAGATGAAGCTTATGCAGGAAGGCATCATATTTGTTGTAAGGGGGGTAGAGATGAAGCTACAAAAACCAGCAAGATTAGACGATGTCCTAGTTATAAAATCTCAATTGATTAAATTAGGAAAGGTAAGTTTTGATTTTTTACAGAAAGCTTATTTAGAAAAAGAATTAATCACTCAGGCCAAAATACAATGCGGCAGTTTGGATGTTAAATCTTTTAAGCCGTCTGCTTTGCCTGAATATTTACAATCAAGCATGAAAAAACTACTCTAAAGATATGGAACTTTCAATATTAGAACTCTTTTTAAACGCCAGCTTTGTTGTGAAATCAGTAATTTTGATCCTGATCTTGGCTTCAATTTTATCTTGGATGATTATCTTTGAACGTTGGTTATACATCAAAAGAGTAAAACAAGAATTTGAAGAATTTGAATTACGGTTTTGGTCTGACGAAGGTGTGGAAGCTTTACTGGAGTCTAGTCAGGAAGAAGGGCATGAGCCCATAGGTGCCGAATGTATATTCCAAATAGGTTACCTTGATTACAAGAGATTGTATGCCGAAAATATTGATCCTGAAGTGATTATGGAGAGTGTTCAAAGAAATATGAGAGCTACTCTTTCAAAGGAACAGGGCTTACTTGAGAAACATCTGCCTTTTTTAGCTACCGTAGCATCAGTAAGTCCTTACATAGGCCTTTTTGGCACTGTTTGGGGGATTATGAACTCTTTTAGAGGGTTAGCTGGAGCTTCTCAAGCAACTCTCTCAGCGGTTGCTCCTGGCATATCTGAAGCTTTAATAGCAACTGCTATAGGTCTGTTTGCAGCGATACCAGCGCTTATAGCATACAACCGTTTCATTTCCGAATCTGATAGCCTTTATTCAAAATTTGAGGGTTTTAAAGAAGAGTTTTCTGCTGTTTTACAAAGAGACATTCATTCAAATTAAGATAATGAAAAGAAGAAATCTAATATCAGATATAAATGTTGTTCCATACATAGATGTGATGTTGGTTCTTTTGGTTATTTTTATGATTTCAGCTCCTTTGATGGTTCAAGGTATTCAAGTAAATTTACCACAAGCTTCTTCTGAAGCCCTGCCTGTAAAGAACAACGAACCACTCATAGTATCTATACAAAAAGATGGAGCCTTATTCCTTGAATCTGATTCAACTAAAAATACATCATTGAGTTTAAAGGACCTAAATAACGCTACGAAAAAAATATTAGAAGTTAATCCTGGGCTGCAAGTAGTCATCAGAGGAGATGGGCAAGTTAAATATGAAAGGGTCATGACTGTTATGGCTGAACTGCAAACTGCTGGTGCAACAGACATAGGTCTTATTTCTCAACCTAAAAAAACGGAGCGATGAATTATTTTGCTCCATTTTTTCTATCTATCTTTATACATCTTGGCATAGTTCTATCTTTCTCAAATCTTTTTAATATAGATTTCGATACTTTTAATATCGAGGCAGCTAGACCCATACAGGCTTATCTGTTCTTTGAAGAAGAAAAGCCTTCTCCACAAAAGAAGCAGTTCATTCAGAATGACAACACAAAAGAAGTAATCGTTTCAAAAGAACCTGAAAAGATATTACTTTCTGATATTAATAAAGCTATTGAGCAAGTTAATAAGACTGAAAATAATAATATTTCTTTCGCTATAAATAATAAAGAAATAGCTAAGAGTGATCTTATTAAATACTCATCAATAATAAAGAATCAAGTTATGGATAATTGGAAAAGACCTTCTAATTTAAACCTTAATTTGAAGACAGAAATTGAAATTATACTCGTACCTACAGGTGAAATTATATCTTCTACAATAATCCGAGGCAGTGGAAATGATATTTTTGATGAATCAGCTTTGAGAGCAATTTCTAGGGTAAACTCTTTTGAAGGTTTGAATATGCAAATGAATTTATTTGATGAACACTTTAGAAATTTTATTCTAATTTTTAGACCAGAGTAGAGCTAAATACTTAATGCTTAAAAATATCTTAATAACTACTACAATTTTTTTTATTGCTGTTATTCATTCACAATTAAGGATAGAGATTAAAGGAGGAATAGAAGATCCAATAACTCTAGCCGTTGTCCCTTTAGAGTGGAATATAGAATTAACTCAAAGAGACTATGTTCATAGAATTATAAAATCCGATCTTGAATCTTTTGGAGAATTTAAGGTTTTGTCTCCAGAGAATATGCTCAGTTTGCCCACTAATCAGGAGGAGGTATTTTATAAGGATTGGAGAATGCTTGGTGTAGATTATCTTGTAATAGGTAGTATCAGTTCTACAGAGATCGAAGATGAAATAGTAGCAGACTACATAATTTTTGATGTCATTAGAGAAAGAATTCTTCACAAAGGAAATGTAATTGGACCTCCCAAAACATTACGTAAAATAGGACATAAGATTAGTGACAAAATTTATTCCCGTATTCAAGGAATTCCTGGAATCTTTTCCACAAAGATTGCTTATATTGATAAACCTTCGGCAGAAGATCAAAATTATAATCTCAGAATTTCAGATGTAGATGGTTATGATAGCTTGTCATTATTTTCTTCTCCTCAACCATTGATGTCCCCAAGCTGGTCTCCTGATAGAGAAAATATAGCTTATGTTTCTTTTGAAGAAGGTACTTCTAGGATATTTCTTCAAAAATTGACTACTGCAGAAAGGCGAGGATTGAAGCTTGAGGAAGGAATAAACAGCTCACCCAATTGGTCTCCCAATGGAGATAAAATCTCAGCAGTTTTATCTAAATCTGGAAATCCTGACATCTTTACTTATGATTTAAACTTAGATGAATGGACTCAAGTGACTAAGCATTTTGGCATAGATACAGAACCAGATTGGTCTCCAAATTCTAAAAAAATTCTTTTTACTTCTAACCGTTCTGGATCTCCTCAGATTTATGAAGTAAATATAAGATCTAATCGAATAAAAAGATTAACATTTGAAGGAACTTATAATGCAAGGGGACGATATCTTCCCAATGGAAAAGGTATTGTTTTTGTGCATAGAAGGAATGGTATCTTTCACATCGCAACGCAAAATCTAAAAACCGGCAAGATAAGAATACTCACTGATACCTTTTTAGATGAATCCCCCACTGTTTCTCCAAATGGCAATGTAGTTATTTACGCTACTAAAGATGGAGATAAGGATACGCTTGCAGGTATAACTATTGACGGTAAAACAAAATTTATAATGTTGTCTATAAAAGGAGAGGCCAGAGAACCAGCGTGGTCACCACTAATAGATTAGAATCGAAATAAAAGTATAATAAGCACAGGAGGCTTAAATGAATACTACTCACAAATTTTTATTAACTTTAATGGTTTTTTTCCTTGCATCTTGTACCTCGGTCTCTAGTGATCGAACGAATGATGCTACTGCAATATCAGCAACGGCTAGTGGCGCTTATTCTGATACCGGGGTGACTTCAAACAATGTTTTGTACTTTGCTTATGATAAATCAGATATAAATTCTGAAGGGAGAACTAAAATCAGAACTTTAGCAAGATTGATCAATGAAAATAACTTAAGCGTTAGAGTTGAAGGCCATTGTGATGAAAGAGGTACCAGAGAATATAACTTGGCTTTAGGCGAGATGAGAGCAAAAACAGTTACGGAACTTTTAATTATTAATGGAGTTTCTTCAGAGAAAATTTCTACTGTTAGTTACGGAGAAGAGAAACCAGTTTCATCAGGGTCAAACGAACGATCTTGGTCTCAAAACAGAAGAGCATTAGTTAAAACTTTCTAAAGAATTGAATAGACTCTTTTTAATTACTCTTATACTCATATCACCTAATTTTATTTCTTCTGAAACAGAGGAAAGCCTTGAGCTGCTTTATCAGAAAATCCAGGTACTTGAAAATGAGATTCAGGATTTAAGAAATATATTGGAAGAAAACTCTATCCTTGTAGATAGGTCCTTGGAGCTGCAACAACAGAGATATCTAGATTTAGATGCAAGAATATTAGAAATCTCTAAGCTTGAATCAGAGGAAGTAATGATTATTGAATCTGATAACTTGGATCAGACAGATGAACTAGAAAGAAACTTATATAAACAAGCTTTGACTCTCTTTGAAGAATCAAGATTTGCTGAAGCTTTAGAAATTTTTTCTGAAATTATAATTTCTTTTCCTGAGGGCTCTTATACTCCTGAAGCTTATTTCTGGTCAGGTGAGTTATTTTTAGCTCAGGAAATGTTCGAAGATGCAAAGATAAGCTACCAAAATGTGGTTGATCAATTCCCTGATCACCAAAGATCTCCCGACTCTTTGTTTAAAATAGCAGAAATACTTAGAGCACAAGGTGAGCTAGATCTAGCAACTATTCTATATAGTAATGTGATAGAGAATTATCCTGACACTGGCGCTTCTCAACTATCAATAAAATCTAAAGAAAAATTAAAAGAAGAGTCGAATTTAATTGATTAAACCTTTAATATACGCTTTTTTTTTCGGGCCGTTAGCTCAGTCGGTAGAGCAGTTCGCTTTTAACGAATTGGTCCTGCGTTCGAGTCGCAGACGGCCCACCAACCTAAGATGAATATATTCCTGATTTGCCTTGGTGCTTCCCTAGGAGCTCTCAGCAGATTCTATGTGTCCAATCTTTTTCTTAAAAGTGAGACTACTCATCTACCTATAGGTATTTTGATAGTGAACATACTAGGCTGTTTCCTTATCGGATTCTTTTATAACTTAATGAATACAGATTTAGAGAAGATATACACACCTTTGCTATTTGTAGGTTTCTTGGGAGCTTTTACTACTTTTTCTGCATTTACAAAGGAGACTTTAGAATTAATTAATTCAGGTAACTTTTTGTATGCTTCCTTTTATGTATTAATTTCTGTTTTTTCTTGTCTTGTAGCCACTTGGTTAGGAATGTACATAACTAAAACATAACTATTTTATTTTTAACCCTCTGGTATCTCTCATTATTTGCCTATAACTATATCCTTTCAATCCCTCTGAAGTTAGCAGCTTAGAGGCCTCCCTTCTTAACCAAGTTATACCTTTTCCAGGATTTTCAGACTGTAGGTCCTGAATCAAATGTAACAATCTTTCTTTTTTGAGAGCAGACTCCATTGAATTATTTTCAGAACCCAGAGCTTGAAAACCTGGAATTGATTTGTCAAAAATGTAGCCTTTTATATTTGATACTTCTAAGGCGTCCATCATCAGCATAGTGTTATATACAAGAGTTTTGGCAATAGGATTTCTGTCCATTTCATCTAGAATTAGCTTCCCTCTAAATATTATGTGTGCTGCTAGTCTAATTCTTTCGGATATGTCCTCACTATCAAGCATACCAATAACATCATCCCATTTTGTAGATAGGTCAGATTCTGCTAAAACCTCAGCGGCAGCTGCAGCAATGTTCCTGATACTTTTTTTAGGATCCATATCTTCAACAGCTTCCTGAAGTTGCGTTTGACTTATATCAAGAGTTGATTCTTTTGGATCCATATTTCTAATGTTAGCTCATTAATCTACATTATTTCTTCTACCGTTGTCTATTGGCTATATTGGTATATATTAGTTTGATATAACTTTATTTAGGAAAAGTAGGGATATGAAACTTTTTATGGTTCACGTAGGCTTTTACGATCAATCAATTGGAGAGGGTTTATATGAAACTCATTTAAATTACTTTATTGCCGCTAAGGATATGAAAGCTGCAAAAAATCAGACAAAAGCGCTTACAGAGTTCCAAGAAAGATCTATGCACATTGATGGAATTAAAGAGATTTCAAATGTACAAGGTTATGAGATTATTCTCAAAAAGACTTCTGAGCTGGATCAAGGAAAAGTTATATCTTATGATGAGGCAAAGGAGTTATAGCAATGTCAGAAACTATTTTTCAAAAGATAATTGATAAAGAATTACCGGCCGATATTCTTTATGAGGATGATATTTCCCTTGTCTTTAGAGATATAAATCCAGTTGCTCCAACTCATCTATTGATTATTCCCAAGAAAAAAATAAGCATGATTTCAAATGCAGAAGAAGAAGATCAGAAGCTGTTAGGTCATTTATTACTCGTTGCCGGAAAGGTTGCAAGAAAGCTTGGGGTACAGGATGCTTTTAGACTGGTAGTCAATAATGGTTCAGGAGCTCAGCAAACTGTCTTTCACTTACATATACACCTTATTGCTGAAAGAGAATTTTCTTGGCCTCCCGGCTAACTTACGTTTTTTAGAGCTTCTATTGATTGATGAGACCTTTCAATTTTATTGTGAATAGATTCTGTTATTTGGAAATTGCTATCTGTTAACTCTAAAGCCATTCTTAAATGTTTTATTGATGTCTCGTATGCTCCGGTAAGAAAGAAATACTCTGCTCTAGATAGGTGCAGTCCAATTACATTTTTATCCAACCCTTGAACTTCTGCCAACCAATACCAAACTTGAGGATCTTTAGGTCTAGTTAGAGTGAGTTCTTTTAAGATATCTTCTCCTAATTCATAATCTCCTTTATTCATTAAAATTCGATTGTATAGCATTGAGATCGGATAGTTAGTTGGATTTGTTCTAAGAAGAGAAGAGGCCAATGCCTCTGCTTCAAAATAATTTCCTGCTTCAATGTGAAGTTCAAGCAGTCCTATTTGTAGTATTAAATTTTCTTTATCTAAATCTAAAGCCTTTCGTATTTTTTCTAATGCTTTTAAGTGATTATTTTGTTCTGAATAAGATAATGCAAGTCCGTAAAGTGATTCAATTTTTTCTTTACTAGTTTTTGCTTCTTTAAACCTTTTCTCAAATATTGTGACCGCTTGTCTTGGAATCTCTGAAAAGTGAACTATAGATCTATTTCTTACTAATCCATAATCTAAAGAATTTCTGTAATTACCACCTTTATGAGTTCTCGCCCTTGATTGTGCATCAGCAATACGATTCTTTGTCAATGGGTGAGATCTAAGGAATTCCAACTCATTTGATCCGGAAAGTCTGCTAAGAGACTGAAGTTTCTCAAACATATGGGAAGTGCTTAAGGGATCAAAACCAGCAGAAATTAAGTTTTTAAATCCTATCCTGTCGGCTTCTTGTTCATCTCCTCTGCTAAAAGATAAGTTTTGTTGAGTAATAGCCTGCTGTCCCGCAAGAAGAGCATTAGGATTACTTGTAGCGCCAGCTAAAGCAATACTTCCGAGTATCATTAATGAGTTAGCAAGACTCCTATCTTTTTGTCTTTGCAACCTTCTTGCAAAATGCCTTTGACTTAAGTGAGCTATTTCATGAGATAAAACTGAGGCTAGTTGACCTTCTGTAGATGTATGAAAAATTAATCCTGCATTTATACCAATTATTCCACCAGGTGCAGCAAAAGCATTTATTGATTTATCATCTATTAGTGCTATTTCAAGTCTTCTATCTTTCAATTCGCTGTATTCTGCTAACCTGTAAACAAGGTGTTCAGCGTAGTCCTGTGTTAAAGGATCTGTATACTCCGGTATAGTTCTTCTAAGTTGTGCTATGTAAAGCCTGCCTAAATTATATTCCGAGGCTATAGAGATAACTGATGAAGAGGAGTCTCCAATTATTGGTAAATCATCGTCTGCACCTAAGTAATTCAGACTTATCAATAGAGACAATCCCATAATGAATTTCGTTATAATGCTTATCATGCTATTTTCTTTCTAAGAAACCAGATACTATATTAATAGAACTTCTTAGATTTACTAAAATAAAGATAGTTCCAATTCAAGGTAATGCAAAATTTATTAAGCAAATTTATAAGTCGTTTCTTCTCTAACGAGGAATCGGTATATTTCGCTATTCTTTTATTTATAACCTTTATTTTCATATTATTTTTCGGAAGTATTCTTCTGCCTGTTATTGTAAGCATTGTTATAGCCTTCCTTTTGAATGGTCTTTTGAGGACATTAGTAGAGTTAAATATATCTTATAGATTGTCCCTATTAATTACATTATTAATTTTTTTCGGGTTTTATCTTAGTTTATTTCTTGCTCTTCCCTCTCTAGGCACTCAAATCAATAATCTTCTACAGAATTTACCCAGCATAGTAAGCTCTTTCCAGTCCACATTGACCGATATGAATAATTACTTCTCACAAGAGGACCTAGATTTAATTTTTTCTAATTTAAGTAATCAGATAAATAGCTTATTAGGTTCTGCCTTAGGACAATTAGCAGGCACTATATCTCTAATGTTTAATGCCATTCTCTATGCGATCATGATCCCTCTGATGGTGTTCTTTTTTTTGAAGGACAAAGATCAATTGCTACCTTTAGCCTCAGTTTTGCTTCCGAAAGAAAATGGATTTATGCAATCTGTATTTTCTGAAATGAACGACCAATTGTTTAATTATGTCACAGGTAAATTTTTGGAAATGATTATAGTCGCTTCCGTATCTTATGGTTTATTTGCAATTTTAGGCTTACCTTACGCAGTATTGATAGCTATCCTGGTTGGCTTATCAGTAATTATCCCGATATTTGGAGCAATTCTTGTGACCATTCCTGTTGTCTTGATAGGCTTATATGAATGGGGATTGTCTGATAATTTCTATTGGCTACTTGGCATGTACTTAGCTATACAAATGTTAGATGGAAATGTCCTGGTTCCTATTCTTTTCTCAAATAGGAATAATCTTCATCCTGTTATCATCATCATCTCAGTATTATTTTTTGGCGGATTGTGGGGTTTTTGGGGTTTATTCTTCGCAATCCCTTTAGCAACCTTTATAAAAGCAATCATCAATTCTTGGCCCGAACCAAAAAATTTAGGAGCCTAGATTTTTTATTGCTTCTAAGACCTCCTTGGCATGACCAGAAACCTTAACTTTTCTCCATTCCTGTCTAAGTTTTCCAGTTGCGTCTATTAAGAAAGTACTTCTTTCGATTCCCATATACTTTTTTCCATACATACTTTTTTCTTTAATAACATCATATTGCTTACAGATTTTCTCATCAGCATCAGAGATGAGATCAAAGTTAAATTTCTCTTTCTGCTTAAAATTTTCATGAGATTTTATAGATTCTCGAGAAAGACCAAAGATAATGGTATTTTCTCTTGTGAATTGTCCTTTTAAATCTCTAAAGTCCTGCCCCTCGGTTGTGCAACCTGGTGTACTATCTTTTGGATAAAAATATAGCACCACATTCTTACCTTTTAGCTCACTTAAACTTATACTTTTGTTACCTGTACATTCTCCTTTAAAATTTGGTGCTTTATTATTAATCTTAGGTGTTGTCATATTTCCTCCTTATTAAACAATTTATAATGATAGAATTCTAACATCGAGAAAAAATAAAAATAATGTTTAATGTTAAGGGCTCAATTGTTGCATTAGTAACCCCCATGGACTCTGATGGAGAAATAAATTGGCAGGGGTTAAAGGATCTAATTGAATGGCATATCGGTTCTAATACAGCTGGTCTCGTTATGGTGGGCACTACCGGAGAGTCCGCCACGATAGATGTTGTTGAACATGTACAGATCATAGAAAGATCAGTTGGGATAGCGGAAGGAAGAATAAAAATTATTGCTGGCACAGGTGCTAATTCAACAAAGGAAGCTGTATACCTTACTAGCTCAGCAAAATCAGCTGGGGCTGATGCAGCACTTTTAGTGACCCCTTATTACAATAAACCTACTCAAGAAGGCTTGTATAGACACTATATGTTAGTCGCTGATGAAGTTGACTTGCCCCAGATTCTTTACAATGTTCCTTCTAGAACTGGTTGTGATTTAATGAATGATACTGTTCTCAAACTAGCACCTCACGAAAATATCGCAGGCTTAAAAGATGCAACTGGCGATCTTAATAGGCTAAAGGATCTTATAATAGAGTTGGATAAAGAAGAATTGAACAGCTTCCTTTTATATTCTGGTGACGATCCTACTTCAACAGAGTTTATTCTTAATGGTGGTAACGGAACAATTTCCGTAACTGCTAATATCGTACCTAAGATAATAGCTGACATTTGCCAACTTGCCTTGATGGGCAATTCAGAAGAGTCTTTAAAATTAGATTCACAATTAAGAGAATTAAATAAGATTTTATTTATTGAATCTAATCCAATTCCTATAAAATGGATGTTAAATAGAATTGGAAGGATAGCAGAAGGAATAAGACTACCGTTAACAGCATTAAATGAAAAGTATCATTCTGATGCTGAAGTTATTCTAAAAGACTTAAAACTATTGAATTAATTATGCTTAAAAAAACTTTAATTATTTTACTCTCAGTTTCGTTGACTTCATGTGGTTATTTCTTAACGGATCATAAATATGATTATTTAAAAGAAAGGGAAGAGTCACCTCTTAACATACCTGGCAATATTGAAACCCGACCAATAATAGATTACTACCCAATTAATTCTGCTGAAGTGAATTCTGTAGAAAATGAATATAATATTCCCAGACCGCAGCAAGTTTTTTCGTCAGGAACTTCAAACGAAGTAAGGATGCATAAACTTGGAGAAATTCGATGGGTTTACGTAGAAACATTACCTAGCAGCGCTTGGCCTATGATGAACGATTTTTGGGTGTCCAGTACCTATGGTTTGTCCCAGTCAAATCCCAATACAGGAATAATTGAAAGTAAGTTGATCGATTATGAAGGCAAAGAATCGAAGTTGGTTATGAAGATTGAACATGGGATCAGGCAGGCTAGTTCGGAGATTTTTGTAACTCATTTGGTTAAACAAGAAGAGGATTGGGTAAGGGTGTCCGGAGAAGAAAATTTAGAACAGAAAGCTTTAAGGAATGTACTGGACTATTTTGCCTCAACACCTCCTAGTGGCGGAACGTCACTTGTGGCTTTAAATCTAAATTATGGACAAAAAGCAGCTCTAAAGCAGGGTGATGATAATACTAGTTTTATCGAACTTAATCTTGAGTATGCTCGGGCTTGGGCTGCGGTGGATAGAGCACTTAAAGAAGCCTTAATAGAAGTCAGTGACCTAGATAGGGAGAAAGGAACTTTCTACGTAAATTTTTCTAGGAATGAAGAAAGAGGATTTCTTAGAAGAATGATTTCAAATAATTCTTTTATAGGTGAATTTAAAATCGAAGTGAAAGAAATTAATTCAAATACATGCTGGGTTACTATCACTTCTAAAGAAGACGAAACAAAATTATTTGAAAGAGATCTCCTCTCTGAAATTAATCAATCATTATCTTAAATTATTATGGAAAATATAGAAAAGGGTGAACTTATAACAACTGGTAAAGCAAAATCTCTTTATCAATCGAATCAAATTGATTATCTGGTAATGCATTACAGGGATGATACATCCGCTTTTGATGGAAAAAAGATTGAAAGCTTAGAAGGTAAAGGGACAATTAATAATAAATTCAATGCATTTATTATGAATTATCTTGAAAGTGAAGGTATATCTACTCATTTTATTGAACTTTTAAATGAAACTGATAGCTTGGTCAAAAGACTTGATATGGCTCCTGTAGAGTGTGTAGTAAGAAATGTTGCTGCTGGAAGTATTTGTAAAAGGCTGGGATTAGAAGAAGGGATTGACTTAAATCCTCCTACTTTTGAGTTCTTTTATAAAGATGATGAACTTGGAGACCCTATGATCAATGAATATCACATTAAATCGTTTGGCTGGGCAACGGAGGATCAAGTTAAACAAATGCAAACCAAAACATTTGAAGTTAATGAAGCCTTAAAAAAACTTTTTTCTAATGCTGGCATGATTCTAGTCGATTACAAATTAGAATTTGGAGATTTTCAAGGTAACCTCCTATTGGGAGATGAATTTACTCCAGACGGATGTAGGGTTTGGGATGCAGAAACAAGAGAAAAGTTAGACAAGGATAGATTTAGACAAGGTTTGGGAGATGTTGTAGAGTCATATCAAATAATGGCTAAGAGACTTGGAGTAATTTAAGTTACCAAATTCATAGATTTTAATCTAAGTCTATATAGTTCTAATCTTGACAATTTTTGTCGGGAATAGTATCATTCTCACGCTAATGAATCTGACCACTAAAGGTAAATACGCGGTTACGGCTTCTCTAGATCTTGCGATACACAACAAAGACTCTTCGTACGTTGCAATTTCTTCTATTGCTGCAAGACAGTCTATACCTGCACCATATCTAGAACAATTATTCCGCTTTCTCAGGAAAGCAGGAATTTTAGATTCTTTGAGAGGGCCAAGCGGAGGATACAGACTAAGAAGACCCAGCTCGGAAATAAAGATAGGTGAGATAATAGCTGCGGTTGAGAAAAGAATGGACGCAACTCAATGCGGTGGGGTTGGAGACTGTAATGGGGGCTCTACTTGTTTAGCCCATAACCTTTGGATGGAGTTAAATAGCGAAGTTGATTATTTTTTGATGAATATCTCCCTTGAAGATGTCATAAAAAATAAAACAAGAAATAAAGACAGAAACTTAGATAAATTACTAATTGCATCAGGATAAAAATAATGAAATTGCCTATATACTTTGACTACGCTTCCACAACCCCTGCTGACCCCAGAGTTGTTGCTAAAATGCAAGATTGCCTTTCTCTAGATGGAAATTTTGGCAACCCAGCATCAAGATCCCATGCGTTTGGATGGAAAGCAGAAGAGGCCGTAGAAGAGGCTAGACTGCACGTAGCTAACCTTGTTAATTGTGACCCAAGAGAGATTGTGTGGACATCTGGGGCTACCGAATCTGATAACCTTGCAATCAAAGGTGCTGCTCTTTTTAATAAGTCTAAGGGAAATCACATCATAACTTCCAAAGTTGAACATAAGGCTGTTCTAGATAGTTGCAGACAACTTGAAAGAGAAGGTTTCGAAGTTACTTATTTAGACCCTGGTGAAAATGGAATAGTAACGCCTGAATTGGTAGAAAATGCTATTACAGATAAAACAATTCTAGTTACTCTGATGCATATTAATAATGAAATTGGAACCATAAATGATATTAAATCTATAGCTACCCTAACAAGAAAACGAGGAATAATATTTCATGTTGATGCAGCGCAAAGTACAGGCAAGCTAGAAATTGATTTGTCAGAATTGGAAGTAGATTTGATGTCCTTTTCAGCTCATAAAACCTACGGTCCAAAAGGTATTGGTGCCCTCTATGCCTCCAGAAAACCTCGAGTAAGACTGGAAGCACAGATTCACGGTGGCGGTCATGAAAGAGGTATGCGCTCGGGTACCTTAGCTACTCACCAGATTGTGGGAATGGGAGAGGCTTTTAGGGTTGCTAAAGAAGACCTCAATAAAGATAATAAAAGAATCAAGAAACTTAGAGATAAGTTCTGGGATGGACTTAAAGACATGGAAGAAGTTTATCTTAACGGGGATGAAGAAAATCGAGCCTCTGGATTCTTGAATGTTAGCTTCAATTTCGTTGAAGGAGAATCATTGATTATGGCACTTAAGGACATTGCGGTTTCTTCAGGATCTGCTTGTACCTCAGCTAGCCTCGAACCTTCCTATGTTTTAAGGGCAATAGGCTTAAAAGATGAGTTGGCTCATAGCTCAATCAGGTTTGCTGTTGGAAGATTTACTACAGAAGAAGAAGTTGATTACACAATAGAATTAGTTAGAGATTCTGTTGATAAATTAAGAACATTATCACCCCTTTGGGATATGTATAAAGACGGGGTTGATCTTGACTCAGTTGAGTGGGTCCAACATTAATTTAACTAAATAGAGAAAGATATGGCATACAGTAAAAAAGTTATAGATAAATTTGAAAAAACTCTGAAAAATCCAGAAGAAAATAATGTTGGAAGATGGGATCCAACTGATTCAGATATAGGTACGGGAATGGTAGGTGCTCCTGCTTGTGGAGACGTTATGCGGATTCAGATAAAGTGCGAAAAGAGAGACAATAGTCATATCATTAACGATGTAAAATTTAAGACTTATGGTTGTGGATCTGCAATAGCATCCTCCAGCGAACTGGTAGATATGTTAAAGGGGAAGACACTAGAAGAGGCCAAAGAAATAAAAAATAAAGATATTGCAGAAGCACTTGATTTGCCCCCAATTAAGATTCACTGTTCGGTACTTGCAGAAGATAGCATTCATCAAGCAGTTGAAGATTATGAATCTAAGCTTTAGAAATGGACAAAAATTCACTTAGTAACCCAAAATCTTTTGATCCAAGCACTTTTCTGTTAAGCGATAAAGCTATAGAGCACTTCTCAAGAAGTTTAAAAAATATGGAAAAGGCGAAAGGAATTAGGTTCGCTGTTTCGGAAGCTTCCGGTTGTTCTGGCTATACTTACGAACTTGATTATGTTCTAGAGTCCTCCGAAAATGATCACGTCTTTGATTTTAAAAATATAAAGGTATTTATAGACACTAATTCTTTCAAGTATTTGAGAGGGACAACGGTTGATTTCGAAGTTGACGGAGTCAATCAAGGTATTAAATTTCTAAATCCCAATGTAAAAGCTGTGTGCGGTTGTGGTGAAAGCTTTGAAGTCGAACTTTAAACAATTACTCTTTCGAATGTAAATGACAATTATCAAGGTGTATCCTCATCCAGAAATATGCCCTGAAGGTGCTGAAATTCAAGCCAAACCAGGAGATACTGTTTGCGAAACGCTCCTAGACAACAAAATCTCTATTGAACACGCATGTGAACTATCATGTGCATGCACTACTTGCCATGTTCTGGTGAGAAAAGGGTTCTCTGATCTAGATGATGCCTCAGAAGCTGAAGAAGATATGCTGGATAAGGCTTGGGGGCTAGAAGCGCAATCTAGATTAAGTTGTCAGGTGGTCATAGGTGAAGAAGATCTTGAGATAGAATTACCAAAATACACCATTAATATGGTTTCTGAGCAAAACTGATGATGATTTGGACCGATGTAAATGAGATTGCAATCGAATTGTATGACAAGTATCCTGATATGGATCCTACTTATATACTTTTCACAGATTTGCAAAAGTTAGTTATGGAACTTGAAGGTTTTGAAGATCAGAAGGATAGAGTAAATGAAAGGATTTTAGAGACCATACAAATGCTATGGATCGAGGAAAGGAATTAATTAAGTTTATAAATATAAAAGGGAATTGAATATGGTCAAAGGATCAGATCTCCTACTGTCATGTCTTGAAGAAGAGGGAGTTGAGTATATATTTGGGCTTCCAGGTGAAGAAAATCTAGACTTTCTTCAAAGCTTGTCCAAGTCAAAGAAAATAAAATTAATATTGACTCGTCATGAACAGGCTGCTGGATTTATGGCAGCTACTTATGGCCGTTTAACTGGAAAAGCAGGAGTCTGTCTTACAACTCTGGGTCCTGGAGCTACCAATTTAGTCACTGCTGCAGCATATGCTCAACTTGGAGGTATGCCGCTTGTAATGATCACTGGCCAAAAGCCTATAAAAAGCTCAAAACAAGGCAAATTCCAAATATTAGATGTTGTAGATGTAATGGGTCCTATTACTAAGTCCAGTTATCAACTAACTTCTGCAGATATTATTTCAGCAAGGGTAAGAGAGGCATTTAGGTTAGCAGAGGAAGAAAGACCAGGAGCTGTCCATTTAGAGCTTCCAGAGGACATTGCCGTTGAAGAAACTGATCAACAACCAATAGCAAGAAGTATTTCCAGAAGACCTATTGCTGAGGGCAAGGCAATTGCAACAGCAGTTAAGTTGATAGAGGAAGCAAATTCACCAGTTTTAGTTTTAGGTGGAGGTGCTAACAGAACCCTAACTAGGAAGATGCTATTCGAGTTTATTGATAAGACTAAAATTCCGTTTGTCACAACTCAACTGGGCAAAGGAGTAGTTGATGAGAGGCATTTGTGTTTTCTAGGTTGCGCAGCTTTATCAGCTGGTGATTTTGTTCATGCTGGAATAGAGAAATCTGATCTAGTAATTACAGTAGGACATGATGATATAGAAAAACCCCCATTTTTTATGAAGCACGATGGCCCTAAAGTTATTCATATAAATCATACCTCTGCAGAGGTAGACCCAGTTTATTTTCCTCAAGTCGAGGTTGTTGGAGATATTGCTAATGCCATTTGGCAGATTAAAGAAAATATTCAAGTTCAAGATAACTGGAATTTCCAAGCAATGCTTGCAACTAGATTTGCGCATTTAGAGCACTCTAAGGAAATTAGAAGCGATGATAGATTTCCACTTTTCCCTCCTTATCTGGTAAGACAACTTAGAAATGTTGTCCCTAATGATGGAATCATCTCTTTAGATAATGGTGTTTATAAAATCTGGTTTGCTCGCGGTTACCCTGCTTTATTTCCTAGTACAGTTTTGTTAGATAATGCTCTCGCCAGCATGGGAGCAGGTCTACCCACCGCAATGGCTGCGAAGATGCTTAATCCAGATAAGGTTGTTATTGCTGTGTGCGGAGATGGCGGGTTTATGATGAATAGCCAAGAACTCGAGACTGCAGTGAGATTAAAATTGAACATTATAGTTCTAATTTTGAATGATTCTGCTTACGGGATGGTTAAATGGAAGCAAGAAAATCAAGGTTTTGATGATTTTGGACTTTCATTCGAAAACCCAGATTTTGTTAAATATGCTGAAAGTTATGGTGCTAAAGGTCATAGAGTCAGTAATTCCAATGAATTTAAAGAAATCATTGAAGACTGTATTGCAACTCAAGGTGTTCATCTGATTGATTGTCCGGTAGATTATTCTGAAAATGATGAAATTTTGAACAAAACCATCAAAGAAAAGAGCGCTAAACTTTAAATAGAAAAGAGTTATAATTATTTAAGTAAAGTTATCCAAATTGGAGTTTAAACATGAGTACAGCAGAGTCTCAAACACCTAACGATTCATCTATTCAAAAACTTGTTGCAAATGCACATAATGCTCAGATGATATTTGAATCATTCACTCAAGAGCAAGTTGATGCAATTGTTCGTGATATTGGCAAATTTGTCTATGATAATGCGGAGTCATTAGCAAGGATGGCTGTCGATGAAACCGATATGGGTTCCTATGAAGACAAGATTCTCAAAAATAAGGGCAAAGCACGTGTTATATGGAACAATTTAAAGAACAAGAAATCTCGAGGAGTGATTGGCGAAGATACCGATAATAATCTCATGCTTGTTGCTAAACCGATGGGTGTTGTTGCGGCCGTTACACCTGTTACTAATCCTATCGTCACACCAATGTGTAATGGTATGTTTGCGCTTAAAACAGGCAATGCTGTTATCTTTGCATCTCACCCTAAAGCACAGAAATGTACTGAGCATTTAGCCACAGAATTTATGAAGATTATAAAATCTCATGGTGGACCCGATGATCTGGTTCAGGTTGTCACAAAAGGTTCCGTTGAAAAGACACAAGAACTGATGCAGTCTGCGGATGTTGTAGTCGCTACTGGCGGAGCTGCGATGGTCAAATCAGCTTATTCATCTGGTAAACCTTCATATGGAGTAGGGGCTGGTAACGTTCCTGTGATCATAGATAGAAACATAGATTTAAAAGAAGCTGTTGAAAAAATCGTTGATGGAGCCTCTTTTGATCATGGCATTATTTGCTCACACGAACAGTTTGTTATAGCTCCAGAAGAAAACTATGATGAAACAGTCCAAAAATTTACGGACACAGGCAAGGTGTGGTTTACAGATGACCAAGAACAGATACAGAAGTTACGTGATGTAGTTTTTCTAGATGGACACTTAAACAAAGACGTCGTAGGTAGATCTGCCAGTGAGGTAGGCCACATGGCTGGAATTGATGTTCCTGAGACTGCTAGGCTTATTCTGTTACCAGCTGATGGCTCTGGAACTGAGGATATCTTAGCCAAAGAGAAACTCTGTCCCGTTATCGCTATTGTTCCTTATTCAACTTTTGATGAAGCAGTCGCAATGGCTAAAGCAAATCTTCTTGTTGAGGGGGCTGGTCATTCAGCAGCTTTACATTCAAATAGTGATGATCATATAGAACAAGCTGGCCTTGAGTTACCGATTAGTCGTCTTGTTATCAATCAACCAAGTTCAACAACAGCTGGAGGTTCATTAACAAATGGTTTTGCACCTACAACTACTCTTGGATGTGGCTCTTGGGGAGGCAATTCAATATCTGAGAATCTTGATTATAAACACCTCATGAATGTTTCTCGCATTGGGAAAATAATCCCAGATAAGAAAGTACCGACGGATGAAGAAATTTGGGCATAATACTTGTTTAATTAAACCTAGTATCTGCTTAAAGCTATACATAAGATTAATTCAAATAAATCTTACATCATTAAAGGATTGGCACCCTTAGCAGTGGTTTAATGAACCTAATTTAGACAATTAAAGCCCTTTAAACTTTTGGTGAATACTCCATCTTGAGTATAATGCCGACACTCAAACACTAGGAAGAATATGTCATTAGAAAATACCTTATCAATAATAAAGCCCGACGCTTACAAGAAAGGACACGTCGAAGAAATTTGCTCAAGACTTGAACAAGCTGGCTTAGCCATTAAAGAGAAAAAAACACTTCATTTAAGCGCCGATCAGGCAGAAGGTTTTTACATAGAGCACAAGGGAAAACCTTTTTTTGAAGATTTAATTTCATTCATGACCTCAGGTCCTATACAAGTACAAATCCTGGAAGGTGAAAATGCTATTTCAAATTACAGAGAAGTAATGGGTAATACAAATCCTAAAGAAGCTGCTTCCGGAACAATTAGGGCAGATTTCGCTGATTCAATTGATGCAAATGCAGTTCATGGTTCAGATTCTCCTGAGTCAGCAAAAAGAGAAATTGACTATTTCTTTGGATAAATAGTAAGTTGTGACTGATTCGAAAGATATTCCTATTGGGGAAAGGCTTACTTCAGCTCGAAAGAAAAAGAGACTACGTTACAAAAAACTTTCTTCAGAATTAAATATAGAAGAGTCTTATTTAATTGCTTTAGAAGAAGAAAATTATGATTATATTCCTGGAGGTGAAGCCTATGTAAAAGGCTTCTTAAGGTCTTATTCAAAGAAACTAAATTTAGATCCTGATGAGATAATCTCTCAATATATAGATTCAAACTATAAAATTCATAAAGGCAAAAAATCTAACTATTCGTATAAGAAATTTGAATCTCCTACAAATTATCCAATAATTTTTACCTCCATAGGCATTCTCTTAATAATATTGATTTTTATAGCTCTATTTCAAGAGGCTTCCAAAGACTCAATAGAAGACACTACTGGATCAGAACCTTCTGAAGAAAAAAAGCAAGAAATTGAAAAAGATACCCAAGAAAATTCAGTAATTCTGAAACAAATTCACCAGAATTCTTTATCTTTAGATAAAATCGAAGAAAAAAAAATAATAGAAAAAAAGGAAGAGAAGATACTATCTTCAACAACAACATCAACAATTAATATAGAGGTTTACGATGATTGTTGGGTCGAAGTATTTACAAAAAAAGATAGACTGTTATATAAACTTGCAAAGTCAGGTGATACTTTTAATTTTTCTGTAGAGCATATAAAAATCATTGTTGGAAATTATAAAAATGTTCAAGTTTCATTTAATGATAAAATAGTTGAACTAGGAAAGTATGCAAACACCAATCAAGTAAGTTGTGTTGTTTTACCTCTAGGGGATTGTAGTGAATTCAGAACAACAAATAATTAGAAAGAAAACTAGAAAAATCTATATTGGAGATGTTCCGGTAGGGGGAGATTCTCCCATAACAGTCCAGAGTATGACCAATACTAAGACAAATGATGTTTCTTCAACCCTAAAGCAAATCATGGAACTCTCCGAAGCAGGAGCAGACATAGTCAGAGTTTCTGTACCTGATCAAGGCGCTGCTGATGCTTTTAAGTTAATAAAGAAAAAATCGCCTGTACCTCTTGTAGCTGATATACATTTTGATTACACGATGGCTCTTGAAGCCATAAAAGGTGGGGCTGACTGTATAAGAATCAATCCAGGAAACATTGGAAAAGAAGAAAAAATAAAAGAAGTTATTACTGCAGCAAAGGATACTGGTACTCCAATAAGAGTTGGAATAAATGCTGGTTCTCTAGAGAGAAAATTACAAATAAAGTATGGAGAACCTAATGCAGATGCTTTAGTCGAATCAGCCTTAAGTCATATAAATATATTAAAAAGATTAAATTTTGAAGACTTTAAATTAAGCATGAAAGCCTCAGATGTTCAGATGACTGTAGAAAGCTATAGAAAAATCTCAAAGTTAATTGATCAACCACTTCATCTAGGAATTACGGAAGCCGGTGGTTTTAGGTCTGGAACAGTTAAATCTGCAATGGGCTTAGGCTCTCTGTTAATGGATGGTATTGGTGATACTCTAAGGATATCACTTGCTTCAGATCCAGTAGACGAGATAAAAGTAGGATGGGATATCCTTAGAGGATTAAAGATAAGATCAAGAGGCATAAATTTTATAGCTTGCCCCAGTTGCTCTCGAATGAACTTCGATGTGATCGGAACCATGAATAAACTAGAGTCGAGGTTAGAAGATATTAAAGAAAATATCGATGTCGCTGTAATAGGCTGTTATGTCAATGGTCCAGGGGAATCAAAACATACTGATATAGGAGTCACGGGAGGATCTCCCAAGAATCTTATTTATGTTGATGGAAAGCCTGATCATAAGATCGAGAGTGGAGACTTGGCAGATCATCTAGAAAAAATGATTCGACAGAAAGTGAAAGAAAAGACCGAAGACGAAGAAAACCTAATTTTAAAAAGCTGATGTCTAAGATACAAACCCTTAGAGGTATGAATGACCTCAACCCTCAAGAGGCTAAGGAATGGTCTTATGTAGAAGGTATTATCAAGTCCATGGTTGAGTCTTATGGATACGAAGAGATTAGATTTCCGATAGTAGAAAAAACTGAACTCTATACAAGATCAAATGAGATTGCTGATATTGTCATTAAAGAAATGTATACCTTTGAAGATAAAGGCGGAGAAAGTATTTCATTACGACCTGAAGGAACTGCCGGTTGTGTTAGGGCAGCTATTGATAATGATCTGTTGAGAACAGATAAACCCAGGCTATGGTATTCAGGGCCAATGTTTCGCTACGAGCGCCCTCAAAAAGGAAGAACACGACAATTCCATCAATTTAGTGCCGAAGTCTTTGGACATGATTCTCCTGAAATAGATGCAGAATTGATTATTATGTCTAATAATTTATGGAGAAATCTGAGTATTGAAAAGGATATATTCTTAGAGATAAATAATTTAGGAAGTACCCAATCAAGACATTTATATTCAGCCTCGTTGGTAGATTTTCTTACAAAACAAAAAAAAGATTTTGATGAAGATACCCAAAGAAAACTAAAAGATAATCCATTAAGGATCTTAGATTCTAAATCCTCAGCGATTCAAGAGATCTTAAAAGACGCTCCTTCACTAGATGATTATATTGATGATGATTCTAAGCAATATCACAAGAAACTTTTGAGTATTCTTGAATCAGCTGGTGTTGAGTATATAGAAAATAATAAACTTGTAAGAGGTTTGGACTATTACAATCAGACAGTATTTGAATGGAAAACAAAGTTATTAGGCTCACAGGATACTGTTGCTGGTGGTGGACGTTACGATGGTTTAGTAGCTGAACTTGGAGGTAAAGAATGCCCTGCAGTAGGATTTTCCATAGGCTTAGAAAGATTAATTCTCTTACTTACGCAACAAGATAAGATTACTTTAAATAGTGACCTAGATATTTATTTTATTTGCCAGTCGGAAAGAGCCACACAAGAAGCTATAATAATTAGAGAAAATCTCAAGGTAGATCATCCTTCTTTGAGTATAAAGATAAATCTGGGTCTTGAAAGCTTAAGTTCTCAATTTAAAAAAGCTGATAAGTCAGGGGCCTCAATGGCCATTATTCTTGGAGAAGAGGAGCTAGAAAGAAATATGTTGTCTTTAAAGAATTTAAGAACTAAATCAGAGCAGGAACTCCTTACTTTCAAAGAATTAACACGCAAACTAAAAGAACTTTAAAATAAAGAAATATGGCAAACTTTTTTTCAGCTTCACAAGAAGAACAACAAGAAATCCTTTTGAATTTTTGGCAGACTTATAAATATTTGCTAGTAGTTGGACTGATGCTTGTAGTTCTAGTTATAGTAGGCAGAGATTACTACCAAAGCGCATCTTTAGAAAAGAATTTAGATTCTGCCACCCAATATCAGGCTTATATAGAAGCTGAAATCGATCAATCTGCCATTGGAGATGACATATTACAATCTTATCCGGCAACTATTTATTCTGATTTTGTTCTGCTGAACGAAGCTAAGAAGAACTATCTTCAAGGCCAATCCAATATAGCAATTGATCTTTTAAAATCTGTTATTGAAAATAAGCAGTTAGATTCAAATGAATTTGATCCGATACTTGCTACTGCCCAAACAAGACTGGCTAAAATTTATCTTGAACAAAAAAATTATGATGAAGTTTTAAATATATTTGAATCAAATGGAGACATGACTTCATCAATGCATGAATTGAATGGTGATGCTCATAACGGTTTAAATCAGTTTAATATGGCCAGGACAAGTTTCATGCTTGCACTCCAAAGCAGCACTAATCAAACTGCACGTGCTCTAATCAATATGAAGATTTCAGATCTAGAAAGCGAAGAAGTTGAATAGTACAAAAATAATTATCCTATTTTTTACCCTGATATCCTTATCAGGTTGCTCCTCTTTAAGCTGGATTAATTTTTGGCAAGATGAGGATGAAGTAGAAGGTCCGTCAGAACTTTATTCTGTTACAAATAATATACAGCTTGAGAAAGAGTGGTCTTATTCTGCTGGCAATGATCAAATATATGGGAGACTCTTACCAGATATATACGAAGGCAATCTTTTCTTCATCAATTCCATCGGTAACTTGTCTACTTTGGATTTAAACTCAGGAAATAGAATTTGGTACGAGGAAACTAATGATGTTGTTTCTTCAGGAGTTGATGTTAATTTTAAAACAGTAACATATAGTACTTTAGATGGTTTCTTAGTTGCTCTTGATCATAAGAGTGGAAAAGAGTTATGGAGAACACAGACCTCAAGTGAAGGCCTTTCTCCTCCAGCAAATTCGGGCAAACATATCATACTTCAGACAGTAGACGGAAGGGTATCTGGTTATAATTTAAAGAGTGGTGAGCTTGAATGGTTTCATCAAACAGTGCTGCCAAGCTTAACACTAAGAGGAACCTCCAGTCCTTTTATAGATAAAGGATTTATCTTTACTGGGTTTGCCAACGGAAAAGTTGCAATGATTTATCCAGACTCTGGAGCCATAAGACTTGAGCTTCCAGTTACCATAAATGAAGGAAAATCAGAATTAGAAAGAATAGTGGATGTGGATGGAAAGCCTGTAATAACCAATGAATTATTAATAGCAGCATCCTATCAGGGTAATATTTCAGCGATCAATCTAAGAGATGGAAGACCAACTTGGCAGGAAAAATTATCAACGGTTAAGGATTTAGCTGTGAATGGCTCAAGAGTTATTGCAGTTAACGATAAAGGTATCTTGAAAGCATTTGGAATTGCAACCGGAGCAATAATATGGGAGCAAGAAGACCTTAAGTTAAGGAATCTAACTTCTCCTGCTTCAGTAAGAAATCTGGTGGCAGTTGGAGATTTTGAAGGTTACATTCATCTTCTTAATGCACAAAATGGTGATTTCGAGGGAAGAAAGAAAGTTTCTAGAAATTCCATAGTAGAGATTATCCCTGACGGAAACAATCTCATTATTGTTGATTCAACTGGAAGAATCCAAAAATTTACAACCAACTAAATGATTTTGGAATCAGAGGAAAATCATGTCTGTAGTAGCAATTGTTGGCCGTCCTAATGTAGGTAAGTCAACAATATTCAATATTCTTACTGCCTCTAAATCTGCAATAGTGGCAGACTTTTCTGGGTTAACCAGAGATAGACAATACGGAAATCTTAAAAACTCCAATATCACTTTAATAGATACTGGCGGTATTAATGACAGTTCTGATGATATATCTCGAGCTATAAAGCAACAGACTGACCTTGCCATAGAAGAGGCTGATACTCTTCTTTTTGTTGTTGATGCTTTGGATGGATTAGTTTCTATGGATCATGAGTTAGCTCAAAATCTCCGAAAATATGACAAGAAAACCATATTGCTTATAAACAAAGCAGATAACACTAAAATAGAGGAGTCATCTTCAGAATTTAACAGTTTTGGTTTTCAAGAAGTCATTTTCTTATCTGCTTCACATAATAAAGGTTTCGGTACTTTAAGAGAATGTTTGATGGATTTAGAAGATTCTGAAGCTTCAAGAGTAGAGGAAGTTGGAGATACTTCGTTAAAGATTTCCATAATTGGACGACCCAATGCCGGTAAATCAACTTTGATTAATGCTCTAATTGGAGAAGATAGGTTAGTAGTTTCATCAGAATCTGGGACTACAAGAGATTCTATAGACGTCCCAATAGACACCGGTAAAAGAAAAGCTACTTTGATTGATACTGCTGGCATGAGAAGGAAAAGATCTATTAAGGAAATAACAGAAAAATTTTCTGTATCAAAATCAGTTGAATCAATTAAAAGAGCTGATGTTGTGATACTACTGCTTGACGCGTCTGAGAGCATTGTAGATCAGGACATACATCTTTTAGGCTTGACTCTAGCTATTGGTAGACCGGTTATTGTTGTTGCAAATAAGATGGACCTTTTAAAGAATCAAGATAAGGACAATTTGGAACATAAGATTAATCGTAAATTAAGGTTTGCCAGTTATTTATCATTACATTACATATCAGCCCAAGAAGGACGGGGGTTAAAGAAACTCCTCAATTTAGTTGAAAATATTTATCAAAACTCCCTTAAAGACCTCGATACATCAATTCTTAATAAAATTTTGAAAATAGCGCTTTCTAATCAACAACCTTCTATGTCTGGAAGGTTCAGACCAAAGCTTCGATATGTACACTCTGGAGGAAATAATCCTCCAAGGATAGTTATTCATGGAAATAATCTCAAAGAGATACAGTCAAGTTATACGCGTTATCTAGAAAATTTCTTTAGGAATGAACTTAAGCTCGGTTCAACTCCTTTGGAGGTCATATACAAGGAACAAAATAATCCCTTTAAGAATAAACCTAATCAACTAAATGAAAGGCAAATTAAAAAAAGAAAAAGATTGATTAAGAGACGAAAAAAATAAAACATGATTAAGTTTATTTATACTTTTCTGTTACTCTACTTTTCCTTATTACACTTCAGTGAAAATCAAATAAAAGACTTGAAAAACTTAAAACCTTCACCAGAAAAAATTCCAGTAACCTTTGAGGCTCATGGGGTAAAAAGAGTTGATAATTATTACTGGATGAGGGACGACTCTCGAAAAGATAGAAAGATTTTAACTCATCTAAATTCAGAAAATGACTACCTAGAGGACTGGTTTCTTTCAGGTAAAGATATCCGGTCCAAGCTCTTTGATGAAATCACAAGTCGAATACCGAAAAAGGAGGATTCTGTTCCGGTTAGGTTAAAGAATTATGAATATTTTAGAAGATATAAACCTGGAAATGAGCACGCTATTTATATTAGAAGAAGAGATAAGAATTCTAGAGAATTTGTTTTACTTGATGTTAATGAACTTGCAAAAGGTGAGGACTTCTATCAATTAGCAAACTGGAGTATTTCCCCGCAAGAGAATCTTTTGGCTTTTGCTGAAGATCTTAACGGACGCAGACAATACAAAATAAAATTTAAAGATCTTGATACTGATTCAACGTATGACTATTCCATTGAGAATACTTCAGGCGACATGGCCTGGTCTAAAGATGGAAGATTTTTGTTTTATGTTCTTCGAGATGAAGAAACTTTGTTACCTTATAAAGTAAAAAGGCATGAGATAGGTACTTCGTTTGAAAAAGATACTATTGTCTATGAAGAAAATGATTCAACCTTTCATTTATCGGTAGGCAACACAAGATCCATGGAGTTTATTGAACTTAACAGCTCTTCAACTACTAGTTCTGAGGTGAGACTAATTTATTCAGATGATCCGAAGATGGAGCCTTTAATCTTTCTAGAACGTGAAGACGATCATCTTTATTCAGTAGACCATGATCCTGCGAGCAATAGATTTATTGTGGAGTCCAATTGGAATGCTATCAATTTCAGGCTTCTAGAAGCTAATTTAGAAAATTCAAATAATAAGAAGCTGTGGAAAGAATTGATTCCTCATAGAAAGGATGTGCTTCTGCAGTCAGTTATTCCATTTCCTCAACATCTTGTAATAATGGAAAGAGAGAACGGATTAAAAAATCTTAAAATTTTAGATAAGAAATCTCAATCTATAAAAAATATTAACTTTAATGATCCTACCTATACGGCATATCTAGCTGCTAATCCAGAATATGATACCGACAGGTTTTATTTTGGATATTCCAGCATGAGGACCCCGGATAGTTTATTCTCTGTGGGGCTGTCCAGTGGTCGCAAGAGGCTTTTAAAGGAAGCTGAAGTCAAAGGACAATTTTCAAGTAGTGATTACAAAGTAGATCGTAAGTTTATTGAGGCTAGAGACGGAACTTTAGTGCCAGTGTCGCTGGTATATAAAAGAACTAAATTTAAGAAGAATAAAAATCCTTTGTTTGTGTATGGTTATGGTTCATATGGACTTTCTGTAGATGCTGGTTTTAGTTCCACTAGATTATCTCTTCTAGATAGAGGTTTTGTTTTCGCGATAGCGCACATAAGAGGTGGTCAAGAAATGGGCCGACCTTGGTATGAAGACGGAAAAATATTTAACAAGTTAAATACCTTTTATGATTTCATTGATGTCACAAAAGGCTTACTTGATGAAGGTTTTGGTGATCCCGGGAGAGTTTACGCCGGAGGAGGTAGTGCCGGGGGATTGCTAATGGGTGCAATAGTGAACATGGAACCAAAACTCTATAAAGGAATTATTTCGAATGTTCCTTTTGTTGACGTAATTACGACTATGTCAGATCCAAGCATTCCTCTGACTACTGGAGAGTATAGCGAATGGGGCAATCCAGAGAATAAAGATGAATTTGAATATATTATGCAATATTCACCTTATGACAATATAGATGAGCATGAATATCCTAGTATTTTAGTAACAGCAGGATTGTGGGATTCACAGGTTCAATATTACGAACCTGCCAAATATGTTGCTAAGTTAAGAGATTTTAATCAAAGCGATAAACCAATTTTATTTAAAGTAAACATGAGCGCTGGTCATAGCGGTGTAAGTGGAAGATTCGAGAGTTTAAGGGAAGTCGCAATGGAATATGCTTTTTTGTTAAGGATAGATTCTGAATAATGGAAACTAATAGTAAAGAAGCTGTTAATAGCAATCAAAAGATTTTATCGAGTTTAATGTTGGTAATATTATTTGTTAGTATGGGCCAATCTGTTTACTGGCAAACAATGCCAATTATTGGCAGAGAATTTAACTTTACTGAAATCGAGATTAATACTTTAGTTTCTATTTCAGCTGCAATGTTTATTGTGTTTACTCCTTTCTGGGGAAAACTGAGTGACAGAATAGGCAGAAAGAAAGTACTTTTAATAGGTCTATCTGGATATGTCTTATCAAATATAGTCTTTCTTTATTCAGCTTCTTTAGGACTAATAGGAACTTTTACTGGATTTTCGCTATTGATGATTTTACTGATATCGCGTGTTATCAATTCAGCTATTGGAGCTGCTTCTAGGCCTGCTTCAGGTGCTTACGTCGCCGATGTAACTTCTGAAGAAGACAGATCTTCAGGAATGGGTAAGTTTGGGGCGGCTAACAACATTGGAACAATACTTGGTCCAGTACTAGTAGGGTCATTAGTCGGATTAAATATTTTTAATATCCAAATACAAGAGTTTGGATTGCTAACCCCGCTTATTGTTATGTCGATGATCATGGCATTGGCGGCTATTTTTGTTTATGTCTATCTTCCCAATAATAAAATAGCTTCTAGTGAAGAAGTAAAAGAAACAAAAATAGTATTAGATTTCAATCTAAAACTACTCATATCAATCGGCGTCATTATCTTTACTGCATTCGCGATAGTGCAGTCAGTCACCGCTTTTTATATTCAAGACAGGTTTGGATATAACCTTGATCAAACAGCTAAAACAACTGCTCTTTTGTTGGGTACTATGGCTTTTATGTCTATAGTTTCTCAGCTAACTATAGTCCAGAAATATAAAGGTGGACCATTAAACTTAATTAAATTTTCCATTCCTCTCTTTGTCTTAAGTAGTCTTCTTATTATTTTTTCCCCTAATTTCTTATTTATTTACTCTGGTATGGCCGCAATGGGACTAGCTATGGGACTGGCTTCGCCAGGGTATACTGCAGCTGCGTCTTTAAATGCAGATAAAGATAATCAAGGAGCTGCAGTAGGTCTAGCGATGGTAGCCCCGGGTATTGGTTTTGCATTAGGGCCCTTCTTGAGCGGTCTACTTTATAGCTCATCTATGAATATGCCCTTTATTTTTATTCTTCCTCTTTTCTTAATATTAATTCTGCTAATCAGAAAATTAGAGAAGAGTTATTAAACAAAAGTGGTATTTGAGCTATCAAATAACTATAATGGCCATGCTTTTATACGCCCAAAAAGCAAATTCTTGATTTAAATAAGTGATTGAAAAAGACAACCGACCAGTAAACTTAAATTTACTAACAATTAGCCTTCCTATTATAGGAGTTTCTTCTATTCTTCATAGAATATCTGGGCTAGCTGTTTTCTTTAGCTTTCCCCTGGTGGTTTGGTTGTTCAGTATTTCACTGAAGTCTGAGGAGAGTTTTGTGGTACTTACCAATCTATATGAAAATTCCTTGTTCTTAAAAATTATTACCTATCTAATTTTAGTTGGCTTTAGCTATCATTTACTGGCAGGTTCAAAGAAGTTATTAAGTGATGCCTTTGGTATAGGTGAAACTTTAGAGTCTGGACGATTCCTTTCTTGGTTAGTGTTTGGTTTGACTTTTATTATAGCTATTTTCTTTTTAATCCAGGTATTTTGATAATGTTTTCAAGGCTTGGACATGGATCCAAAGAATTTCTGATAATAAGGGCGTGTGCTCTCTTAATGCTTTTTTATACTCTTTATCTGGGAGGTTTTGTAGTTGTTACAGATGAACTGAATTTTACTCTATGGTCTACATTTTTTGACAATGCCCTTAATAAAATACTTACTTCAGTATTCTTTCTGGCATTTGCAGTTCATACTTGGCTTGGTACTTGGGCAGTATCTAGCGATTACCTTACACCAAGAATATTTGGTAATTTAGGAAGAATTTTAAACGTTAGTTTTAGGGGCATTGTTGCTGCGATCATAGTCTTAATCTTAACTTGGGCAATAATAATTATCTGGTAAAAAATATGTTAGTAAATGAAATAATAAATGCTAAAGATCTCCCGGTCATGGAATTTGACGGAATTATAGTAGGCGGTGGTGGTGCAGGCATGAGAGCCTCTCTTCAGCTTGCCGAATCAGGTCTTAATACAGCGGTCATATCAAAGGTTTTTCCTACTCGTTCTCATACTGTATCTGCCCAAGGTGGAATAACATGTGCGATTCAAAGCGACGATCCTGATGACGATTGGAGATGGCACATGTTCGATACCGTGAAGGGATCTGATTATATAGGCGATCAAGAGGCGATTGAGTATATGTGCAGTGAAGGACCTAAAGCTGTTTTTGAGCTTGAGCATATGGGCCTGCCTTTTTCAAGAACAGAAGAAGGAAGGATTTATCAAAGACCCTTTGGAGGGCAATCCAAGGATTACGGAAAAGGAGGGCAGGCAACTAGAACCTGTGCTGCAGCAGATAGAACTGGTCATAGTCTTCTTCATACTTTATATCAAGCCAACTTGAAGGCAGGTACAAACTTCTTGAATGAGTGGTTTGCAGTAGATTTAGTACTCAACACAGATAAGGCTGTTGTGGGTGTAATAGCTTTTAAGATAGAAACAGGTGAAATTTACTATATCAAATCAAAAGCAACAGTATTGGCTACTGGTGGTGCCGGTAGAATATACTCTTCGACTACTAATGCACTAATCAATTCTGGTGATGGAATAGGCATGGCTCTAAGAGCTGGAATGCCTGTTCAGGACATAGAGATGTGGCAATTTCACCCAACTGGAATACATGGAGCAGGTACCCTAGTTACAGAAGGATGTAGAGGAGAAGGCGGCTACCTTTTAAATAAAGATGGTGAGAGGTTCATGGAAAGGTATGCTCCGAATGCTAAAGATTTAGCTAGCAGAGATGTTGTTGCTAGATCGATGGCACTAGAAATTCTAGAAGGCCGAGGATGTGGACCAAATGCAGATCATATTTTCTTAAGATTAGATCACTTAGGTCCTGAAGTGGTTCATAAACGACTTCCTGGAATTACAGAATTATCTAAGACATTTGCAGGTGTAGACCCTGCTGTAACTCCAATACCGGTTGTTCCGACTTGTCACTATATGATGGGCGGAATACCTACAAATATTAATGGGCAGGTGATTTCTGTTGCTAATGGCGAAGATACAATAATTGATGGTCTATACGCAGCTGGAGAGGTTGCATGTGTTTCAGTCCACGGTGGCAATAGACTTGGTGGAAATTCACTCTTAGACCTAGTTGTATTTGGAAGAGCGGCTGGTCTTTATATTGAAGAGGCAATGAAACAGGGTGTTGATCTTAAGGATGCCTCTCATGATGATATAGATAAAGCATTAGAGAGACTCAATAAATTAAATGCTTCTACAGAAGGAGATCAAGTGTCGGTACTAAAAGAAAAAATGCAGCAAAATATGCAAAATAATTTTGGTGTATTTAGAAGAGGCGATTTGATGGAAAAAGGTATAGGAGAACTAGCAAAGACTAGAGAAGAGGTTGATGCTATTTTCTTACAGGATAAATCAGCTACATTCAATACCGCAAGGATTGAAGCTTTAGAAATGCAGAATCTATTTGAAGTGGCCGAGGCCACTGCTATAACTGCCAACGAAAGAAAAGAAAGTCGTGGTGCTCATGCAAGAGATGACTTTACAGAGCGCGACGATGATAATTGGTTAAAACACTCAATTTATTTTGCTGAAACAAAAGAAGTCAGTAAAAGAGATGTTAATTACAGACCTAAAACAGTCCAGGCATTTCAACCCATGGTAAGGAGTTATTAATGAGCGCAGCGGTAATACCTGTAGCACAAATTAAAACAATAACGATGAGTATTTATCGTTACGATCCTACTGTGGATAAGAAACCATATATGCAGGATGTTGTAATAGAAATACCCACCGATAAAGACATCATGGTCTTAGATGCCCTCCATCTAGCAAAGGCACAAGAACCTTCTTTATCATATAGAAGATCATGTAGAGAAGGTGTTTGTGGATCAGATGGGATGAATATCAATGGCAAGAATGGCCTTGCCTGTGTAACACCACTATCTGACGTTATAAAAAGGAATAAAATCACTCTTCGTCCAATGCCTGGTCTTCCTGTTGTGAGGGATTTGATAGTAGATATGAAGCAGTTCTTTGATCAACTTGAAAAGGTAAAACCTTATTTGATAACTAAAAGTGATTCACCAGATATTGAAAGAAAGCAGACGCCCGAAGATAGAGAAGAGCTAGATGGTCTTTACGAATGCATACTTTGTGGTTGTTGCTCAACTTCATGTCCTTCTTTTTGGTGGAACCCAGACAAATTTCTTGGTCCTGCTGCTTTACTGCAGTCTTGGAGATTTATTGCCGATACTCGCGATGAAGCAACTGAAGAAAGGCTTGACGACTTGGAAGATGCATTTAGTCTATATAGATGCCATGGAATTATGAACTGCGTATCTGTTTGTCCGAAAGGTTTAAATCCCACTGAAGCAATCTCAAATATTAGAAATAAATTACTCACTAGAGAAAAATCTAAGTAATATTCCTTTTCTTACTTTCAGACTCCTAAGTTCTTCATTTATCCTCTACAATGTTTGTCAAGAGTGACATGTTAGGGGGCTGTAAATTTTGAGTTTTAGGGAGAAAAAATGAATCTGCACGAATACCAATCTAAACAACTATTCAGAGAATACAAAATATCTGTATCAGAAGGTTTAGCTGCAGCTTCAGTAGAAGAAGCAGAAAAAATAGCTAAGTCTTTAAATGTGAATAAATGGGTTGTGAAAGCTCAAGTTCATGCCGGAGGAAGAGGAAAGGCAGGAGGTGTTGAAGTTGTAGACAGCATTGAAAAAGTAAAAGAATTTGCTGATAAATGGTTAGGACAAAATCTAGTTACTTTTCAAACTGATGAAAAGGGCCAACCTGTGAACGAGATACTGATAGAAACGTGCACTGAAATTGATAAAGAACTTTATCTAGGGGCTGTTATAGATAGAGCTTCTCAAAGATTGGTTGTTATGGCATCAACTGAAGGAGGCGTGAATATAGAAGAGGTCGCTGAAGAAACTCCTGAAAAGATATTCAAAGCAGAAATAGATCCCATTACAGGTCCTAAACTATCACAAGCAACAGATCTTTCAGATAGGCTTGGATTAAATCAAACTCAGACCTCTCAATTTCAAGAAATATTCGATGGCTTGATAAAACTTTTTATAGAGAAAGACTTATCCCTGGTCGAAGTTAACCCTCTTGTTATAACTTCTTCTGGAGACTTAATTTGCTTAGATGCAAAGATAAATGTAGATAGTAATGCTATTTATAGGCAAGATCAGATTGCAGCTTTGAGGGATCCATCCCAAGAAGACCAAAGAGAAGCTAAAGCTGCTGAGTGGGATTTAAGTTATGTTGCTTTAGACGGATCTATAGGCTGCATGGTCAATGGTGCAGGATTGGCTATGGGCACCATGGATATAATAAAACTGCATGGGGGAGAACCTGCAAATTTCCTAGATGTAGGTGGCACAGCTGATTCTAAGAGAGTCGCTGAAGCTTTTAAGATCATTCTTTCAGATAAGAATGTCAACACAGTTTTAATCAATATATTTGGAGGAATAGTTAGATGTGATGTTATAGCTAACGGGATAGTTGAAGCTTTAACTGTCATGGGAGTATCAGTCCCCGTAGTTGTTAGATTGGAAGGAAACAGTGCTGAAAAAGGCTTAAGAATTCTTGATCAGTGTGAACTTAATATTATTCCGGCGTCTAATTTAGAAGAAGCTGCTAGCTTGGCTGTAAAAGCTTCGACAGGAGATATTGCATGAGCATTCTTATTGATAAAACTACAAAAGTTATTTGCCAGGGCTTTACTGGTGGCCAAGCCACTCAACACTGTATTCAGTGCATTGATTATGGAACCGCTTTGGTTGGAGGAGTTACTCCTGGAAAAGGAGGGCAAACTCATTTAGATCTTCCTGTATTTAATACTGTTAAAGAAGCTGTGGAAAATACAGACGCAACAGCTAGCTTAATTTTTGTGCCAGCAAGGTTTTGTAAGTCATCAATCCTTGAAGCGGCTGAATCAGGTATTTCCTTGATTGTATGCATCACTGAAGGTATTCCAATAATTGATATGTTAGAAGTAAAAGCAAAATGTGATGATCTTGGAGTTAGGTTAATAGGGCCAAATTGTCCAGGAATTATTACACCAGGCGAATCTAAGATGGGTATTATGCCTGGAGATATACATTTACCAGGCAGAGTAGGTATTATCTCTAGATCTGGAACTTTGACCTATGAGGCAGTAAAACAAACATCTGACCTCGGCTTTGGCCAGACTAGTTGTGTTGGAATAGGTGGTGACCCAATACCGGGAACAAGCTTTATAGATGTTCTAGATTTATTTGAAAATGATAGTTCCACTGAAGCTATTGTCATGGTCGGTGAAATAGGCGGAACTGCCGAAGAGGCAGCTGCTGAATTTATTCAATCCAATGTAACTAAACCAGTTGTTTCTTATATTGCCGGTGTTACCGCTCCTCCTGGAAAAAGAATGGGGCATGCTGGAGCTATAATTGCAGGAGGTAAAGGTACTGCAGATGATAAATTTAAAGCGCTTGAAGCTGCAGGTGTTCATACAGTTAAAAGTCCTGCAGATATAGGGAAAGGTATTGCAGAGGTGACAGGATGGTAGAGAACTTTAAACATTTAAGAGTTGAAGATAATGGTCATTACATAATCTGTTATTTATCTAATCCACCTACTCATACCTTAACTTCTTCGGGAGTAGCAGAGATTCATGAACTCTTAGACCTTGTAGAAAAAAGAAAGGATTTAAGAGTTTTAGCTTTTACGGGAGAAGGCAAAGGAGTATTTATAAAACATTATGAAGTTGGTGAATTGGCAGATTCTGCAGAAAAAAACCTAGAATCTACAGAAACAAAAAAAGATACAGAAGAGCTCCATGCCTTTCATAAAATGCTATTACGTCTTAGGGATTTAGAAGCAATAGTAGTTGCGGGAATAAATGGAAGTACTGCAGGAGGTGGGTGCGAGTTCTCTTTGGGATGCGACTTAAGAATCATGTCGGAAGGAGACTATTTAATTGGTCTTCCAGAAACTTCTGTTGGTATACTTCCTGGAGGTGGTGGTACGCAGCGATTATCAAGGCTTATAGGATCTTCAAGAGCACTAGATTTAATTCTTCATGCTAAATTACTTACATCAGACGAAGCTCATAATTTAGGAATTATCAATAAGCTAATTCCTGAAGAAAAATTTGAGGATGAGCTTGCAGCTTACTGCAAAGATCTTGCAAATCGGGCACCAATTGCTTTAAGTCAGGTAAAAAAAATCATTCATCAGGGTCTGGAAATGACCTTAGAAGAGAGTTTACTTCTAGAGCAAAAAGCCTTTGACGTCACGATGAACTCTAAAGACGCGGCAACAGCTATGAGATCTTTGCTAAATTCTCAGGAGAATATTGAGAACGTATTAGAATTTAAATGGGAAGGAGAATAGTTATTCCTCTGCTACTCTAATAAGCTGTTTTCCAAAATTCTTTCCACTTAAAACGTCTCTAAGACCCTGCGGCGCATTTTCAAAACCTTCTGTAATTGTTTCTTCATATTTAATTTTGCCTTCAGATATCCATTGAGATAATTCTTCAGTAGCTTCTCTCCATTCTTTAAACCATTCTGTAACCACAAAAAATCTATGTTCAGGAGCGGGATCAACAGCACCAAAAATATGAAATGGTGTTTCTTCTTTAGTCATATCTTCAGAGTTATAAGCTGATATAAATCCGCAAATAGGAACACGTGATCCTTCATTCAGAAGATTAGCAACTGCCTTACTTACAGGACCTCCTACATTTTCAAAATAAATATCAATCCCATCCGGACAAGCTTTAGTTAAGTCTTCTTGGATGTTGCCTGCTTTGTAGTCGACGCATTCGTCAAAACCCAGTTCATCTTTAACATAAGAACATTTCTTCTCACCACCAGCCACTCCGACAACTCTGCAGCCCAAAATTTTTCCCATCTGCCCAACAACCGTCCCTACAGCTCCTGATGCAGCAGAAACCACTATAGTTTCACCTGATTTGGGTAAGCCAACCCTTAAGAGACCAAAATAAGCTGTTCTTCCGGGCATGCCAACTGTTCCTAGATATGTTTGAAGAGGCACCTTAGACGGATCTGCTTTAAATAACGCAGGCTCTTCATCGCTCGCAATAATGTAAGTTTGCCATCCTTTGTGAACGCAAAGATAGTCACCCTTCATATATTTATCTGATTCACTTTCTACGACAACTCCAACAGACTCACCAGTCATAGGTTCTCCCAAAGCAGCAGGATCAGCATAAGACTCTCCGTCATTCATTCTTCCTCTCATGTAAGGATCAATTGATAGGTAAAGTATTTTTATTAACACTTCCCCTTTCTTAAGAGGACGAACTTCTTCTTCATTTAGTTTCCAGCATTCGTCTCCAGGCATGCCTTTTGGTCTTTGATCAAGTAACCATTGTTGATTTATATATGTCATTAACTTCTCCTATTTAAATTATATTCTTATCTTTCTTTTGAACAACAAAATAAAGACTCTGTTTGGTGATTTCTTTCTCAATAAGTTTGTGGCCTAGAAAATCACAAAATTTCTCTACATCTCTTTCGGTGCTGATATCTGTAGCATTGAGATGTATGCAGTCTCCCGGATTAGATTCTTTAATTGCTTTATGAAGCAGCATAATCGGCTCTGGGCATTTTAACCCTTTAGCATCTATATCAATTTTCATTAATGAACATCGTTGAAATTTTTCTCACCCTTCTTACCATAAGTATTGCTGCAACCAATAAACCTGCTGCCATGCCTGTCCACATTCCTACAGCCCCCATTTGCTCAGTAATGATATCTGTAATGGCAAGGACTATACCTAAAGGTAAACCTACACCCCAATATGAAACCGCCATTATTTTCATAGGACCAAACGTATCTTTATAGCCCCGCATACTTCCAATACTTGCCATTGCAAGTCCATCGGCTACTTGGAAGAAAGCAGCAAAACCCAGAAGCACCACTGCAAGCGCAACAACTTCAGGGTTATCATTGAGAAGAGTTGCTAAAAGTTCAGCATTTAAGACAATCATTACACTCATGAAAAGCCCACAAATAGTTGCTAGCCTTAATGAAAAGTAAGAGCTGTACTTAGCTCCCTTCATATTATTTGCTCCTACATTATTTCCAACTCTCACTGCAGCAGCATTACCTATAGATAAAGGAACCATGAAAAATAAACCTCCAAGGGTTAGGGCAATTCCATTTGCTGCTATAACTTCACTACCAAATCTACCCAAAATAATTCCCGCACCGCTGAACATACTCAGTTCAATAAAGTTGCCAAGTCCGACAGGAATGCCTCCTATAAGAATTTCTTTAAGTTTTTGTATATTAGGTAAGTCGAATCTGGAGAAAAATTCTGTACCAAATGCTGATTCGTACTTTAAGTATATGATGAGCAAGACAAATGTAGTCCATGTACCTATAACTGCAGAGAGGCCGGCACCTTTAGCACCCATTTCGGGGAAACCAAAATTACCATATATGAAAGTGTAATTACCAATTATGGCTATTAACAGCATCAGAACATTTAATAAAGTTATAGGAAGTGGCCTTGTTACACCTTCGCACAATGAACGTAAAGGTTGGCTTAACATGATTGCAGGCAAGGCGAAGATAAAATAACTTAGATATTCTTCAGAATATCTAATGATAGATGGATCAACCTTGGCAATAGTTAAAATTACGGATGCTTGCGACAAGATAAACATTCCAAATAAAACAATAGGTAAGGATAGCCATACAGCCTGTCTAACGAGTGGTCCAATATCTTTAAGGCTTTTTGCACCATAAAGCTGAGCAACCATAGGAGTTACGAAAAATAGAACGCCGCCAATACCAACCATTACTGGAAACCATAAATTTCCTGCCAACATAATGCCAGCTTGCACATCAGTAGAATAATTCCCACTTTGCACAACTGAATTAATTTGAATTAGTTGCAAAGCTAATTGGGTGAGGAACATTGGTATAGCTAGCTTGAAAAAGCTAGAAGCTTCACTTGCTGCTCTTCTAGAAAAAAGCGTATTTTTTGAGTCCAAGGGTTGTTCCATAGAAGGCGCGTATCTTATCATGTACGTTGGAGGCAAGATATTAGAAAAGATCACAGACCATATTGGCTGAAAAAGCTATTTGCTAAATATAATAATTTTTATGTAGATAATTATTTAGCACCTCAATTTGAATATTTTGGTAAGGGTCATAACGTGATGGGTGCCAAATATTTTGACATCTATGGGAGTAATATTTCTATAGGGGACTATCCAACTATGGTTGCCTCGCCAGATAATTACATACATCTAACTACATGGAATTTAGAAGATCATGAAGGAGAAATAAATATTGGTAAGTATTGTTTACTTACTCCTGGAGTGAGAATTGCATCTGCTTCATCAATCACTATTGGAGACGGTTGTATGTTTGCAAATAGTGCTTATATATCAGACGCAGATTGGCATGGCATTTATGATAGAGCTATTCCTGTAGGCAAGACAAGTCCAATAACTCTAGAAGAAAATGTTTGGATAGGTGACAGAGCAGTAGTAGGAAAAGGAGTTACCATAGGCAAAAATAGTATAGTGGCTGCTGGATCAGTAGTTGTTAAAGATGTCCCAGCTGATGTTGTTGTAGGAGGAAATCCTGCAAGAGTTATTAAAGAACTTGACCCTTCTGTGGATGGAGTAACAAGGATGAAGCTTTTTGAAGATCCTAAAGGTCTTGCAAATCTATACGACCAAATTGATCTTTATACCTTAAAAGAAAATACTGTTATCAATTACCTAAAGAGTATTTTTAAAAGAAACAAAACACACTAATTACGGAAAAATTACTCTAGACATTTTGCACTTGCATCTATATTGTTTATTCAAGTATTAAGTATTTTGAGAGAGTTGGGGAGCATTCTTAAAATGTAACTTAAATTTTTAACTGATTCTTGATACTAGTTATTGAGAATCTTATTTGGAGAGTATTAATGACCAACTCAATCAAGATATTTCTAGTATCTATTCTTTCAATTTCATTTTCTTTATCAGCCTATTCGGATGATACGCCGCCAGCTTTCATTCCTTTAGAAGGTTACGCTTGTAATTTTTCAAAAGGGAAGGATATGGATGATCTTTATAAAGTTGTGGATAAATGGAATGACTATATAGATGAAGGTGGCACGCAATATAACTCATGGGTGTTTACACCATTTTATTTCAGTGAAGAGGAAGCTGCTGATGTTTATTGGATAGGAGTCTCACCAACATGGGAAGAGATGCTCAAAACGGATGAACATATGGCAGAACCCGAAGGACAAAAACTTCAAGCTGAATTTAATAGAGTCTCTCCTTGTTTCGATCATACAAATTGGGGCTATGAAGATGTAAGAAACGGTTCTGATTCTGACGATGATGGGGTGGTTACTTTGATGTGGTGTGATCTAACGGAAGGCGCAACTAGAGATCAGGTACTAGCAGCCGATAAAAAATATAATGAATATATGGACTCAACAGATTCATCTGCTGGAGCTGGTAGATGGTGGCCGGGTTCAGGCATACCTACAAGATTTACTGCAGACTTTCTTTGGGGCGTAGGCGTAGATAGCCTTGCTGAATGGGGAAGAGGAGCAGATAGGGCAGTAAATGGCGGGGGTAATCAAGCCATGCAATCTATATACGGCGATTTAATGACATGCAGTAATCGAGCTGTATATACAGTTAAAGCGGCTAGAACCTCTAACTAGGAAAAAGACATGAAAAAATTATTTAAAACTTTATTAATTGGTCTTTTTACTATGGCAATTAATGCAGAAGGGGGATTAAGCGTAATAACGATTAATACAGATGATGCTGCTGGGTATGTTTCTTGGCTGAAGGAAAATAGTCCTTTATTCGCAAATGCATGGGGCGATAACGTAGCTTCATCAGGGATTTGTTCTCCTATTTCCGGCGGAGAGCAGGAAGGTAATCATTATGTTTGGAATTTAGGACCTAGTCTTGCAGCAACAATGTCTGCTGTTCCTGGAAATGATTCAAGCACTGCTAATGCCATTCGTAAGATATCAAAAAAACGAACAGTTGAACGCAGAGATATTTACGAAGTCTTGAAACAAACTTCTCAAGTTAGTACGGCAGGACAAACTTCAGCTCAATATAATTTGCTTTCTACACCTTCCAATGTAAATGATTATATTGAAGCAGTTACTGCTATGGAGGCAGCTGCAGCTAGTAATGGATTCTCAGATGTGGAAATAGCTGTTTTTTCAGCTTCCGGGGCAGGAGATAGAGCTGGAATGGTAATGGCAAGCGTTCAAGCTCCTTCAACTGAAAGGTTAGGTTTATTTCTAGGAGCTAGAGATTCAGATTGGATGTCAGAAGCCATGAAAGATTTTTCTAATTTAAGAACACCAGAGTATGAATGGCTTCTAAATTGTGAAGTTATCTACAGTAATTAAAAAAAGGTAAAAAATATGAAAAAATTAAATATAGTATTAGCGCTTCTAATTTCTATTTCTGTATCGGGAGTTAATGCTAATGATGATCAACCTTCTTTTTTTCCAATTGAAGGTGTTCAATGCAAATTTAATGCAGGTAAGGGCTTCGAAGATCTAGAGAGAGTTGTTGCAAAATGGAATAAATATATGGATCAAAGTGTCGCTGAAGGAAATCCAGACTATACAGCTTATCTCTTAACTCCTTATATGGTGAATGAGTCTGAAATAGATTTAGATTTTGTCTGGTTAGGAATGTGGTCTAATTTCTCTGATCTAAGAGGTATCACTCAATATTTTTCTGAAGCTTCAGAAATTGAAAGAGATTTCAATGACTTGAGTACTTGCAAGACTAGGCAATTGGCCCCAACTCTCCAAGTTAGAGACCTTAAAGTTTCTGCACATAATGCTGAAGGAAATATAGTTCAATTAAGGTCTTGTAGTAATGTTGGTACTGTACAAGAGACTTTAGCTGCATATCAGGAATTCAATCAAAGAATGGATAAGATAGGTTCTGATATGGGAATCTGGCTTTTAGCTAAGGGTCCTGGCTCAGCTACTAATGCTGATTATGATTTTATGCAAATGAGTGTAAGCACGGCAGAAGTCTACGGCAATACTCTAGAAGCTGCATGGAATGGACAAGCTTTTCAAGGTATGCAAATCGCAGATAAAATTGATTGCGGACCTTCTAGAGTATATCTAGGAAGAGGCCTTAGGACTAACGATTAAGTAAGGAGGATATTATGAAGAACCTATTAACGATTCTTTTTTGTTCAATACTAACTCTAGGTAATTTATCTGCCGATGATCATGTCATTTCTTACGGGATGGAGGGTTATCAATGTAATTACAAGGATGATGTGAATTTTGATGATTTGGTTTCTTTTATGCAAGATGATTTAAATCCTTATGCAGACGAAAACTGGCCTGTTCCTTATAGTGGATTCTATCTAACTCCATTTTTAAGATCAGGTGACGAAGTATCATTTGATGTAGGTTGGGTAGGTTTTACGAATAATCATAAAGATATGGGCAGAGTACAAGATTCTTGGTTTTCTGATGAAGCCTCTGAAACATTTGCAAAATGGGAATCTTTAACTGACTGTTCTTCACAAGGCTACTACATGGCTATTGAAGCTAGAACACCTACAATTCAGTTTGTTGAAGGGGAGAATACATTTTGGGCCATAAGAAGTTGTTCTCTTAATGAAGGAAAATCTGTTCAAGACCTTTTAGCCAGTGATAAGGAATGGAATGAATATATGAATAAGTTAGGTCATACAGGCGGAGTTTGGAGGTGGGTACCAGTTGCCGGTACTTCAAATGCATCTGAAAGTGACTTTCTCATGAATATCTCTTTTAATTCATGGGAGGAATACGGATCAATACAGGATGATTCTTTTTGGGGTGTTACCGAACAACCTGAAAGTGTTATAAGTTGTGATAATCCAAGAGTTTACACAGCCTTTAACGCTAGAAATCGTCCATTTAATGAAGAAACAAATGAGGAATAAAATGAAAATAAAAAAAATATTACTACCAATAATTTTATCTTTCGTAGCTTTTATCAACGCTGATGATCATATAGATATTAGCGGCATGACAGCTTTACAGTGTCAATTCGCTGAAGGTAAGGATATGGATGACGTTATGAAAGTTCTTGACGAATGGAATGAATATGGCGATGAGAACTTTTCTGAGCCTTTTAGTGCTTGGGTTATGACACCAGTATTCATGTCCACTGCAGATTTTGATTTAGATTTCGTATTCTTAGGATTTGCTGATTCGCTTGCAAGCATAGGCAGGGCTGAAGATGAATTTAGACCGGGTGGATCTAAGATTGGAGCTAAATGGGAAAGAGTAACTAACTGCTCAGGACAGTCACTTAGTTTCAATGTTGAGGCCAGAGCGCCAAAAAACCCTTGGGTTGCAGGAGGCACAAACTATACCATGATTCAATCATGCACTTTTAAAGATGGTAAGACAGCTGATGACCTTCAGGCAAATGATAAGATCTGGAATAAATATCTAGACGAATCTGGTTACGAAGGTGGTTATTGGAGGTGGTGGCCTGAAACAGGTACACCTACTGATACAGACTACGACTATCTATTGGCTGTAGCATTTCCATCTGTTGAGGCATATGGTGCATCTAGAGATACTAGATTACAGACCATGATGAATGGAACTAGGCCGGAAGAGATACATAATTGCAATACTCCTAGGTTATATGAATCAACAAATATAAGACTTGTGCAACAAGAGGGATAAAAAATGACGAAAAAATATGTACTATTAATTTTATTCAGTTCCATAAGCACCTTTTGCTTTTCTGATGATCACTTAACTTATAGAACTGCCACGGGTGAAGTCCTGCAATGCAATCTAAACGATGGGAAGGATGCAGACGATGTGATGAAGATGGTTAAGAATGATTGGTATGACTTAGATTATCCTGTTCAATACGAAGGATGGGTCTTAACACCAACTTTATTCGCATCTACCGACGGAGGCTATGATCTATTTTGGGCTGGATTTACCTTAAATAACTCAGATATGGGAGCATCCCTTGATTGGTTTAATAATAATGCTTCTAAAGTGTTTGCTAAGTGGCAAAATTTAGTTAGTTGTGCTTCATGGAGTCAATGGGATATCTTTGAAGCTAGGAGACCGACTGTAGAGCTTGTAGAAGGTGATAATAATTTTTGGGCATTTCATAGTTGTGATTTTAAAGAAGGAAAAGGTGTATCCGATCTGCGAGATAACGACAAACTATGGAATAATTTCTTGGATAATCTTGGACATAAAGGCGGCGTTTGGAGATGGTGGGCTGGAGGAGGTTCTGATACTCAAAACTCAACAGACTATTACGTGAATATCTCGTTCCCAACTATGAAGGAATATGGTGATTATAGAGACGCTAGAATGCAATCTATGATGGACGGCTCAATGCCTGAACAGATAGCCAACTGCCAGACACCTAGAGTCTATTCGGCAAATAATATAAAAACTATGAGTAATTAATTTACAAGTAAAATTAAACGGCCACATAAGTGGCCGTTTTTTTTACTAATTTGATACCATGTAAATAGTGAATTATTTTTCAAAACCAGTCTCTATATCGATCTTTACATTACTTGTTTCATTCTATCTTCCTTCTTCGCAAGATAACCCTGAACTCTACGAGTATTTAGAAAGCAGAAACACCACCAGTTTTATCCTCGCAAAAGAAGGACAGGTCCTATACGAGTATGAATTTAATCCTAATAAAACTATCTTCTTGCGCATGATGCAAGATGGTCTAATTGAAGGAAGAAGTCATGAAGATGTTGCTTCTATCCAAAAAAGTTTTATATCAATTTTAATTGGTTTAGCTCAGCAAAAGGGTTATTTAAAAATTTCTGATTCTGTCAGCACGTACTTAGGTAGCTGGACTAAATTAAAAAAAGAGGAAGAAGAAAAAATAACCATAAGACATCTCTTAACTATGACCTCAGGATTAGATGACGATTTAGACTCTAATATAGAACCAGGCACTGAATGGAAGTATGAAAGTCGATCCTACGGACAGCTTCTATATGTATTAGAATCTTCAACAAAGAAGAGCATCCAAGATTTATCATCAGAATGGTTATTTGTGCCACTCAATATGGAGGAAACATTTTGGAAAAAAAGAGTAAAAGGCCTTCTGGGATTTTCTAAAAATTCCAGTGATTATGGGCTGGTCACTTCAGCTAGAGACTTGCTAAAATTTGGAGATTTCATTTTGAATGGCGGTGAAGTTGGAACTACTCACATTATTACAGACATAGATTTCTTTGATGATTCCTTCACTCAATCTCAACAATACAATCCTGCCTATGGCTATCTGTGGTGGTTAAATAATTCTGAATATTTCATTAAATCTAACACTCAAGGAGAGGGAAATTTATATCCTTATGCTCCTCGTGAAACTGTATTAGCTCAGGGCGCGGGATCAAGGTTTCTTGCAATAGTCCCTTCAGAAGAACTGATAGTAATTCGGTTGGGTGATAACCCTAAAGATTCAAACTTTATCAATAACTTATGGAAATATATTCAAAATTAATATTCTTTTTATTTAGTCTCTTATTTTTCCCCTTATTAAGTTCTGAAAATCAAATTTCTTGGAAAGAACATATCATAGATGATTCATCGTTAGGTCCTCCAGATCTCGCCGGAAGTGATGGTCTTGAGATAGCAGATTTAGATAAAGATGGATTTATAGATATTGTTTCAGTACATGAGCTTGATACTGAGTATGGTGTTCCAAAAGGGTATGTCAGAATAGCATGGGGCTCTGATGACCCTAATAAATGGGAGTTAACCACTTTAGCTGCAGGTTCTGATGCACCCTCTGCTGAAGATGTAGATATTGCTGACGCTGATGGAGATGGTTGGCTAGACATTGTTGTCGCATGTGAATTAGCCCACCTTATCTATTTTAAGAACCCCGGTACTAATCATCGCACGATAAGATGGAATAGATCCATACCAGAAATAACCCTCAATCGAGGATCTTTCATTAGAGTTTTCTTCGCTGATTTCAATAATGATGGAAAAGTGGAGGTTGTAGCAGCGAATAAAGGTGGAGAGAACCCTGACATTGAAAATGCGCCGCTTAATAACATTTCTATTTACAAGCTTCCTAAAGAACCACTGCAAGGCGATTGGGAGGAACTTGTTTTAACACAAGTGAGAATTCCAATTAATTCTCAACCCGTAGATTTAGATTCAGATGGAGATATGGATATTGTAGTTGGCTCAAGAGGCGAGGCTAGGATTTTATGGTTAGAAAACATAGGAAATTTTGATTTTGAAAAACATGATATCAACTTAGCCTCCAAGCTTGATAAAGGTTCATGGTTAACAGGCTTCAATATGGATTATGCTGATATGAATGAAGATGGCAGATTGGATATTATTAGTTCAGTCTGGCCTAGTTCCGTTTACATACTTTTTCAGCCTAAATTCCCTAATGAGATATGGAAGATAAAAAAGGTAGGCGATATCAATCCTGATAGATTGGTTAGTGTTTCAATTGCTGACATAGATCAAGATGGGGATAATGACATTTTTTCGGGGTCATACAGTCTTGGGAGTAGAGATAAGGATGATACTGAGAGCAGTAATAGATCTTATGGTAGTGTTGTTTGGTTCAAGAATAATGGCGCTAAATGGGAAAAGAATAATATTCTTCGAAGGAAAAGAGGAATGTATGATAAGTGGATACCTATTGATCTAGACAAAGATGAGGATATTGATTTTATCGGTACCAGAGGTAACAGCGAACCCTATGATGGAGTTATCTGGCTTGAACAAATGGACTCAGATCATTCAGAAAGTGTATTTCTTCCTGCAAGAGACAAGGATAGCGCTACAGTTCCATTTGATGATTAAATTTTCATCAGCTCAAACCTTCGCTATAATTAGTAAATGGATTCTAGTAAGACCAAACCTTTAGACCTTCTAGATAAGTCTCAAATTTCTGAACTACGTCAGAAAAAAGATTTTAGAAATGTCTTAGCCCTGAGTTTTGATTGGGGGATGATGGCTTTTGGTTTCTATATTTTTTATGCATACCCAAGTGTGATCACTTTTTTAGTTGCTGTAATTATAATTGGTTCAAGACAATTTGCTTTGGCGGTACTGGCTCATGATGGAGCGCATAATCTTTTATTCTCAAATTTAAAGGTTAATGATTTTGTAGCCCAATGGTTCTGTGCTTATCCAATTTTTCAGGATAATAGGGTTTATAGGCCTTATCATCTAAAACATCACCGATACACTGAAACAGATGAAGATCCTGATTTATCCTTGAGTGCACCATTTCCCATTACAAAAAAAAGTTTTTTGAGGAAAGTTTTCCGTGACCTAACAGGTTTAACAGGTTTAAAGAGATATTCTTCTTCAATATTATCTATCCTTCATACTGATTCTTCAGGTCCACTAGATAAGCTATTCAAAGTATGGAATAAGATTCATGGTTTTCTGATATCTAATATCATTATTTTCTTGCTACTCTCACTATTCTTTCACTGGTACTTTTATTTTTTATTGTGGTGGATACCTGCTTTCACCTACTATAGTCTTATTATTAGAATTAGAAATATAGCTGAGCACTGCGTAACTCCAGGAGATAGCGGGTTTGATAATACAAGGACTACACAAGCAACTCTGTTGGTCAGGTTTTTGATGGCACCACATAGAGTCAATTATCATCTTGAGCATCATCTTTTTATGATGTGTCCTTGGTACAACCTGCCAAAAGCCCATTCAATGATGATTGAAAATGGATATAAAGATAAGATGTGTATGGAGACTTCCTATAGAAATGTTTTGTTAAAAGCAGTGAGTGCATGACCATGAAAGATAATGAAGATTTAAAGAATCAACTAACTCCTGAAGAATTTTATGTCACACAGAATCAAGGCACTGAACCTGCTTTTAGTGGAAAATATGATGGTGTTAAGATACCAGGCACTTATCATTGCATAGTTTGTGATATTGAGTTGTTTAGCTCAGATTCAAAATATGATTCTGGATCTGGTTGGCCAAGCTTTTGGGAGCCCTCAGAAGGAGATAATGTTGAAACTGAAGAAGACTACTCTGCAGGTATGGTAAGAACAGAAGTTCATTGCAGCAAATGCCAAGCTCACTTAGGTCATGTATTTCCAGATGGACCTCAACCAACCGGGCTTCGATACTGTATCAATTCAGTTTCCTTAGATTTAAAGCCTTCTGAAGAGGAATAAGTCTGAAGCAAGACAGTCAGTCCAATACAAAATCTCTAAAGCTTTTAGCTAGAAGTGGATTAGTATCTTTCTGGACTTTTATCTCAAGAATACTTGGCTTAGTAAGAGACATAGTCATCACAGGATTGTTAGGCGCTGGTGTCGCCTTGGATGCCTTCGTAGTCATAATGAAAATACCCAGCGTCTTTAGAAGACTATTTGCTGAAGGAGCCTTTAATCAGGCCTTCGTACCTGTTCTGGCTGAGTACAAAGAGAAAGACAGCATTGAAGTTCAAGGCTTAATTAATTACACGTTCGGTGCTCTGACGAGTGTTATCTTAGTATTTACAACACTTGCATTATTATTTGCTCCTATATTTGTAATGATTTTTGCTCCGGGGTTTTATTTAGAGCCAATAAAAAAAGACTTAGCAATTGATATATTGCAAATTACTTTCCCTTACTTATTTTTTGTTTCTTTAGTTGCATTTTCAGGTTCAATACTTAACTCTTATCAAAAATTCTCTCTACCTGCTTTAACCCCTTTATTCTATAACTTGAGCCTAATAATCGCTGCCATTTGGTTTGCACCAAAATTAGAAATGCCAATTTATGCCATAGCATGGGGCGTCTTTGCAGCAGGCATAATACAGGTTCTGATTCAAATACCTGCTTTATCGGGCATGGGTTTACTACCTAAATTTAGAATTAACTTCAATCATGCGGGAGTAAGAAAAGTTATGTATCTAATGATTCCAGGGATAATTGCAGGCGGAGTTAGCCAGCTCAATATGCTGGTAGATACAATTCTTGCTTCTCTTCTGCCAACAGGGAGTCCAAGCTGGCTTTATGTTTCAGATAGATTAATGCAGTTACCTTTAGGAATATTTGCAATAGCAATAGCTACTGTAATTTTACCTCGCTTATCGTCATTATTTGTAATCGAAGATAAGAGATCATTTTCAGATACTCTAGATTGGTCGATCAAATTGATTTTACTTATTGGTGTTCCGGCAGTTATCGGATTGATAATGCTTGCGGAGCCTATAATTCTTACATTGTTCGAGCGTGGACAATTTAATGCAGGTGATTCTTTACAAGCTTCATATAGTTTAATTGCACTTGCATTTGGTCTAGTTGCTTTTATGTTAATAAAGATTCTTACACCTAGTTTTTTTGCAAGACAAGAACCGAAAAAACCTATGTATATTGCTTTTGCTTCAATGATCTTAAATGCAGTTCTGGCATGGGTTCTAGGATTTAGTTTGGG
>CABYCU010000005.1 GCA_902517565.1 uncultured SAR86 cluster bacterium
CTTTTCTCGCTTGCTTGAACTGCCTCTACTAAATAATTTTCTAAGTCTGTTTTCTTATAGACAACTTCCATTGCTCTCCCTCCCAGCACATAGGAGGGTCTAACCACAAGAGGAAAACCAACTTCTTCAGAGACTTTCATTGCTTCTTCAACACTAGAAGCAATTCCATTGGGGGGTTGCTTTAATCTATGCTTATTAACAAAGTCCTGAAACCTACCTCTATCTTCGGCCAAATCTATTGAATCAGGTGAAGTGCCTAGTATTGGTACACCATTTTTTTCGAGTTCTTGAGCAATTTTTAAAGGAGTTTGACCACCATACTGAACAATTACACCTACTGGATTTTCTAGCTCAGTTATGGAAAGCACATCCTCAACGGTGATTGGTTCAAAATACAATCTATCTGATGTATCGAAATCAGTAGACACTGTCTCAGGATTACAATTTACCATTATCGTTTCATAGCCCTCTTCTCTTAATCCTAGAGAGGCATGAACACAACAATAGTCAAACTCTATGCCTTGGCCTATTCTATTAGGACCTCCTCCTAGAACCATTATTTTTTTATTTTGAGTAACGTTAGCTTCACATTCTTCTTCATAAGTGGAGTACATGTATGCAGTTGAGGACTCAAACTCAGCCGCACATGTATCAACCCTTTTATAAACAGGAGAGATATTTAACGCCTTCCTTAGATTACGAATTTCTTCTTCTGAGCTCTTTACTAATTTTGCTATTCTGGAATCAGAAAAACCTTTTCTTTTCAAACTGTATAAAAGGTCAAAATTTAATCCTGATAGTGAGTAATTTTGTAGATTGAGCTCTTCTTCAACTAAGTCTTTTATTTGAACCAAAAACCAAGGGTCGATTTTAGAAAATTCAAAAACTTCTTCTACGGTCAGGCCTTTTCTAAAGCCGTCAGCTACAAACCATAATCTATCAGGGCTTGGAATACTAATTCTCTGTTTGAGAGTTTCAAATTCATCTTCTTCACTAAAGATTGGGTCAAGACCATCTCGACCTGTCTCTAGGCCTCTAATAGCTTTTTGAAGAGATTCTTGAAAAGTTCTTCCTATGGCCATAACTTCGCCTACAGATTTCATTTGAGTAGATAAGACTGGATCAGTTTGAATAAACTTTTCAAAGTTAAATCTAGGAATCTTTGTAACAACATAATCAATAGAAGGTTCAAAAGAAGCTGGAATAACTCCACCGGTTATATCATTACTCAATTCGTCTAATGTATAACCAACAGCTAGCTTTGCAGCTACTTTTGCGATTGGAAATCCAGTTGCTTTTGATGCTAAAGCAGAAGACCGTGAGACTCTTGGATTCATTTCTATAATCAACATCTCACCATCTTCGGGATTTATCGTAAATTGGACATTGGATCCTCCCGTTTCAACACCGACCTCACGAAGAATATCTATAGAGGCATTTCTCATAATCTGATATTCCTTATCGGTAAGTGTCTGTGAAGGGGCTACTGTTATTGAATCACCAGTATGAACGCCCATAGGATCTAGATTCTCAATGCTGCAAACAATAATACAGTTATCATTTTTATCCCTTACAACTTCCATTTCGTATTCCTTCCACCCGCCAAGAAACTTATCAATAAAGATCTCTGAAGTTGGAGAAAGTTCTAGCCCTCTTTTACAGATTTCATCAAATTCTTCTACATTGTAAGCAATGCCCCCACCTGAACCACCCATAGTGAAGTTTGGTCTTAAAACACAAGGAAAACCTATTCTTTTAAGCAATTCATGAGCCTCATCAGGATTATGAGCTAAACCTGACTCTGGAACTTTTAATCCAATCCTTTCCATAGATGCAGCAAATAATTCACGGTCTTCAGCTTTATCTATAGCCTCTTTAGTCGCTCCTATCATTTCTACATTATGTTTTTCCAATATGCCTCTGCTATCTAAATCAAGTGCGGCATTTAAAGCAGTTTGACCACCCATTGTTGGTAATAAGGCATCTGGTTTTTCTTTTTCTATTATTTTTTCGATCGTTTCCCAATGAATTGGCTCAATGTATGTAGCATCAGCCATACTAGGATCTGTCATAATTGTTGCAGGGTTCGAATTAATCAATATTACCCTGTAACCATCTTCCATTAGAGCCTTACAAGCCTGAGCACCAGAGTAATCGAATTCGCATGCCTGACCAATGACAATAGGACCTGCTCCTATGATCAATATGGAATCTATATCTTTCCTTCTAGGCATTATTAATTATATTGTCCTCGAATTTATCAAATAAATATTTCAAATCATGAGGTCCTGGGCTAGCTTCAGGATGGCCTTGAAAGCTAAAGAATGGCTTAGAAGTATGCTCTATGCCCTGAATAGTACCGTCAAATAATGACTTGTGAGTAACTTGAACTGTTCTTGGAAGAGAATTTTCATCTACAGTAAAACCATGGTTTTGTGAACTAACAGAAACTTTCATATTCTTTAAATCTTGAACAGGATGATTTGCCCCATGATGACCAAACTTCATCTTAGATGTTTTACCACCTAACGATATAGCTAAGAGTTGATGGCCTAAACAAATACCAAACAAAGGCATATCTATGTCTATTAATTTTGTGATTGTGTCGATTGCATACTTACAAGGTTCAGGGTCTCCCGGGCCATTGGAAAGAAAGACGCCATCAGGATTGAATTTCATTATTTGTTCGAAAGTAGTTTTTGCAGGAAAAACTTTCAATGAATATCCTCGATCAGCAAGAATCCTTAAAATATTATTTTTTATTCCAAAATCCAACACAGCAATCTTAGAGGTTGATTCTTCCTTTATCCCTCGCCATGTTCCCTCGCACCATTCATAGCTTTCTGGAGTGGTTACTTCTCTAGCTAAATCCATTCCAGATAACCCTTCAAATGCTTTGGCTTTATTGATAGCACTATCCAGGTCTATCGAATCTCCTGCAAAAATAGATGCTGATTGAGCTCCTTTTGTTCTTATTATCCGGGTTAATTTTCTTGTATCGATATCAGAGATTCCTAATATATTATGTTTCTCTAGGTATTCCGATAAATTGTCTTCTTTCCTCCAGTTACTTTCTGTTTGGGAAACAGATCGTACAACTAATCCCGAACACCATATATGATTTGATTCAGTATCTTCATGATTTGTTCCGGTATTGCCAATGTGAGGATAAGTTAAAGTTACAATTTGTTTGGCATAAGAAGGGTCAGTCAAGATTTCTTGATAGCCAGTCATAGATGTATTAAATACTATTTCTCCGTTGATCTCACCTGAAGCACCTATGCTTTTGCCCTCAAAAACTGTTCCATCAGCCAAGGCAAGAACTGCTTTTTTCTTATTCATGAAATTTCTTCATATATTTTTTCAAGGGCATTCCTGGGATTATCTGAACCTGTAATTGGCCTTCCTATCACCAAGTAATCAGATCCATTTTTAATAGCATCATAAGGAGTTGAAACTCTACTTTGATCACCTACGTTAGTATTAATTGGTCTTATTCCTGGAGTTACTGTTAAGAATTCTCTGCCAAACTGCTGTTTTATGGAAGCAGTATCGGAGGCAGCACACACAACTCCATCTAATCCACTATCTTTTACCAAAACTCCAAGTCTTGAAACTTGATCAGATATATTTTCAAGTCCTATTTCAGGAAGTGATTCGTTAGATAGGCTTGTAAGTACAGTAACTCCAATCAATAGAGGCGGTTTATCATATCCTTCTATACCCCTCTTCGCAGCTTCCAGCATCTTCGTGCCGCCTGAGGCATGAACATTTACCATCCAAACTCCCAGATCTGCTGCCGATTTTATAGCCTTATAGACAGTGTTTGGAATATCGTGAAATTTTAGATCGAGAAATACTTCAAAATTCAGATTTTCGAGTTCTTGAATTATTTTAGGGCCTATCGAAGTAAATAACTGACTCCCTACTTTTAACCTACAAATCTTTGGGTCAAGTACTCTAGCAATATTAATTGCTTCTGAATATTCAAGATCTAATGGGATAATAATCTTATTTTCCATTAGAAATCTTTAAAATTTTTATGAATTTAGATGAAAAAAAAGCGAACCAGAAATAAATCTGAAATTCGCTAAATTGTTTTTTAAGGCCTATAGGCATTAAAACCACACTATAATAAATGAATTATATTGTGTCCATCAAAACCTTAGGAAATTGAATAAAAAGTGATAAAAAATCAAGAAGAGCTGAACGGTATGAGAGAAGCAGGTAAACTTGCTGCAGGAGTCCTAGAGATGATAGAGGCTTATGTGAGACCAGGCGTATCAACTGGAGAGCTTGATAAAATTTGTTATGACTACATTGTTAATATCCAAAAAGCTACTCCTGCAAATATAGGCTACCGAGGATTTGAAAAAACATTATGCACCAGTATAAATCAGGTGATATGTCATGGTATTCCAGATAATGATCGCATTCTAAAGAGTGGAGACATAATGAATATTGATGTAACTGTAATTAAAGATGGATGGCATGGAGACACTTCTAAGATGTTTTCTGTAGGAAAGGTCCAAACTCATAATGAGAGATTGATACAAATAACCCAAGAATGTCTTTACAAGGCTATTGAAGTTGTAAAACCAGGTGCATCTTTAGGAGATATTGGTTACGCAATTCAGAGTCACGCTGAAAAAAACCATTATTCAGTTGTAGAGGAATATTGCGGTCATGGCATCGGCAAAGTTTATCATGACGAACCTCAAATACTTCATTATGGAGAAGCTAATACTGGGCAAGAGATAACCGAAGGTATGTGCTTCACCATAGAGCCTATGATTAACCTAGGATCAAAGTCTACAAAAGTACTTTCAGATGGGTGGACTGTTGAGACTAGAGATGGAAGAAATTCAGCTCAATGGGAACATACGATATATGTTAATAAAGATGGAGCTGAAGTACTCACACTTAGGAAAGAAGAAAGTTCATCATTCTAGATGTTAGAAACATTTATCGAGCAAAAAGAACTAGATAATAAAAATTTATCTAAACAATTTGATAATTGGCTTTATAGAGATAGAGGCAGGCAAATTAGAGGCATTGAGTTTTTCTTAAACAAAAGATCAGAGAATATAGATAATTTAATAAGGGAAATAGCTATCCAGACAAGGCTAAACTCTATTAATGACTTTGGGATATTTTCTGTTGGTGGGTATGGTAGAGGGGAACTGCATCCCTATTCTGATATAGATTTACTCCTTTTATCAAAGTCAAATTTATCTAAATCTGATCAGAAAAAAATAGAATTATTTATAAGCATTTTATGGGACCTAGACCTCGAAGTGGGGCATAGCGTGAGGACCATTGAACAGGCCAGAAATCAGGCAAGAGAAGATCTTTATACAATGACCAATATGCTTGAGTTCAGGATACTATTTGGTAATGAGACTCTTCATAAAGAATACCTCAAAATAATAGATACAAAAAATCTATGGAGAAATAAATCATTTATACAGGCAAAAATACAAGAACAAACTCAAAGGCATGACAGCTTTAACAATACCTCATATAACCTTGAACCTGATATTAAATCTTCTCCGGGTGGATTAAGAGATATACATACTATTGACTGGTTAATTAAAAATTCACAAAGAAATTTATCTGACAAAGAAAAACTGCCTGGGCTTCTTACTCTAGAGGAAAGGAAGGAGCTTAATAAATCTAAATATTGGTTATGGGTTATTAGATACCTTATGCACCTTGAAGCTAAAAGAGAGGAGGATAGATTATTGTTTGAGCACCAAATTACAGTAGCAATGAAACTTTTTCCTTCAGTCAAAACATCAAGCCAAGCAGCTGAAAAACTAATGCATAGATTTTATAGATCATCGCTCAATATCTCGGAAATAAACTCAACATTTATACAGGGCTTAAAGGAAAGTTATAAGTTAACAAAGTATTCCAGAAAACAGAGCTTAGATAATAATTTTTTTGTCAGGAATAATTTGATACATCTTCATGATTTGGATGGCTTTAAAAAGAATCCCAGTCTTCTTTTAGATTTATTCATAAAATTAAGTGAAAACCCTAATGTTAAAGGTATCGGCGCACAGACATTGAGAACACTCAAGAGAGATAGAAACCTTATCGATGCTACCTTTAGATCTCAAAAAAAGAATATAAAGCTTTTTCTCAAGCTTCTTAAATCCAAAAGACTTCTTGTTACTCAACTTGAGAATATGAAAGATTTAGGAATTCTAGGAAGATACTTGCCGGAATTTGGAAGAATCACTGGACAAATGCAATACGACCTTTTCCATATTTATACAGTAGACGCTCATACCTTAGAAGTTTTAAGAAACATGAGATGGATGACCTTAGGCAAATCAAAAGAAAAATTTCCCTTGGCTTCTAAGGTAGTTAAAAAGCTTTCTAAATTAGAAATACTATATATAGCTGGTCTATACCATGATATTGGTAAAGGTAGAGGTTCTGATCATTCTAATCTAGGGAAATTAATCGTAAGAAAATTCTGCAATAAGCACTTTTTTTCTAATGAAGATACCAAGCTTATCGAATGGCTTGTTGAAAACCATTTATTAATGTCGATAACATCGCAAAAGAAGGATCTTTCTGATAATAAAGTGATAAAAGATTTTGCAAAAAGAGTTAAAGATCTAGAGACGCTTAACTACCTTTATTGTCTAACTGCTGCTGATGTAAGTGCTACTAATCCAAATCTATGGAACTCTTGGAATGCATCTCTTTTAAGGCAACTGTATGATCGCACTAAGCTTTACTTAAAAGATGAGATCCTCCTGAGTAAATCTATAGAAGAACAAAAGATTCAAGCTCTAAAGTTGATTGATAAGAATAAGAAATTGAAAACTCAAGATCTATGGAAAAGATTTTATCCAGACTATTTTGAAAGCTCTGATTACAGAGATCTGTCTATTCATGCAAATAATATTATTGAATCAGACCATCAGACAACAATTAAGCTTATAGAAAAGGATAAAGAATCTTTATCTACAATTTTTATTTATACCAAAGATAAAGAGAACTTATTTGCAACTATAATTGGCGTTCTTGATTCAGAGAATATTAATTTTGTTGATGCAAAACTCTTCGGCATGAAAGACGGCTTTTGTGTAGACCTAATTACAATAAGTGACAAAGAAGAAAAAATAAATCTTGATTCTGATAGAGGTCAAATCCTAATTAGTAAATTAGAAGAATCAATAAATCAAAAGATACTAAAACCTAAAATAGTAAAAAGAAGATTACCGATGTATCTAAAGCATTTTAAAACTAATACAGAAATAAATTTCAATCACGATATGTTAAATAGGTGGACTGATATTGAAATTAGAACATCTGATTCTCCTGGGCTTTTGGCTTCTATATGTCAGGTATTCTTGAAGCATGGTGCGGTGATAAAAAAGGCAAGGATTGCAACATATGGAGAAAAAGCTGAAGATATGTTTAGTATTTCTTCTAAGCAAGACACTCCGTTTATCAAGAAGAATGACCTCAATAACCTAATTGAAGATCTAGAAACTTCAATAAATGGGCTGAACAAATGAATAATCAATTGAACTCTTTAACGGCATATCCCTTTCAATACTTAACAGATTTACTTAAAGAGATAAAAAAGGATCCCAAAGAAATAATTGGGCTTCATATTGGTGAGCCGAAGGGAAAGGCTCCCAAAGAAGCTATAGAGATCATTAACGCTAACTCTCTTTCTCTCTCGAAGTACCCAACCTCTTCGGGAGAAATAAAGCTTAGAGAGGCTTATTGCAATCAATTGATAGAAAGATTCGATATAAACAATATTGATCCTAATAAACATGTTTTACCTCTTTCAGGAACTCGAGAAGGTATCTTTGCTTTTATTCAATCAGCAATAGATGTTACAAAACAAAGTCCAAAAGTACTTCTGCCTAACCCTTTTTACAAAATATATGAAGGAGCGGCCATTATGGCTGGTGCAGAACCTTATTACGTAAATTCAATTGAGTCAGAAGGTTTCAGACCTGATCTTGAAAGCATACCAGAGAAAGTTTGGGAAGATTGCCAGATTTTTATAATCTGCTCACCTTCTAATCCAACGGGGTATTGTCTTAGCAGAGAAGAATATGAAATACTTTTAGAAAAAGCTGACCGATATAATTTTTTCTTATGCTCAGATGAGTGTTATGTAGATATTTATCCAAGTTTATCTAATCCGCCTTTAGGTCTATTAGATTGCGAAGAAATCTCTAGAAAGAACTCTAAATCAGTTGTTTTCCATAGTCTTTCCAAAAGGTCAAATTTAGCAGGCCTTAGATCAGGTTTTATTTGTGCTGAAGAAGAGATTATTAAAAAAATTGCTCTATATAGAACTTACCACGGCGTGACTCTTTCATTGCCAACTCAAATGGCTAGCGCTTGGGCCTGGTCAGATACCAATCACGTAAAAGAAAATAGGATTGGGTACGATAAAAAATATCAAACTGCTATTTCTTGTTTAGATGCAACCGAACAAATCATAAGACCTGATGGAGGTTTTTATATTTGGTTAAAGCTTCCGTGTGATGATCAAGAATTTGCTAAATCTCTTTATAAGAATGAATCAATATTAAGTTTACCAGGATCATACTTAGGTAAAGAAAACGAAGGCTCTAATCCTGGAAAAGGATTTTTAAGATTAGCGGTAGTCCACGATATTGCAACTATTCAAAAAGCTTTCACCGCAGTGAATAAAACTTTATTAAATTTCAAATAAAGCCTTAGACCTATCTCTTAAGAAACACAGAACTTATAATACATATATGAATATATTCCCCTTAATAGGAATTGGCATTTCTACTTTAAACTCCAAACATGAGGAATTAGATGTTAGATACCATCTAATATTAAACAAACATCAAGAGATTCTTAATACCCATCAAATGGAGCATCCTGGTTACGAGAAACTAGAAAGCATGATAGTAACCCCTAATGAAAAAGACGATTTTAATAAAGAAATTTCCCAATTGTTGTCTGTAAAAGATAGACAAAAATTGGTTATGTATAAAATTGAGAAGGATGAAGATGTAGCTGATATTCATGATGCTTACCTCAAACTTTACCTATTATCGCTAAGAGCCTGTCAGCCTAATCAACTAAATCTTACTAATATATTTGGAGCATTGCCGAATGTCGCCTGGACTAATCATGGGCCAGTCGATGTTCATGAGATAGATCTATTAAGATCTAAAGAGGGTGAAGTTACAGTTAGATCTGTTGATAAGTTTCCTTGCATGACTGACTATATAATTCCCTCTGGAGTTAGGGTTGCTGACGCCTCTCGGGTTAGGTTGGGTGCATATCTTTCTGAAGGCACGACTGTTATGCATGAGGGTTTCGTTAACTTTAATGCAGGAACTTTAGGTCCGGCGATGATAGAAGGTAGAATTTCTGCAGGGGTAATCATAGGTAAAAATTCGGATCTAGGAGGAGGATGCTCAACCATGGGTACTTTATCAGGTGGTAATGATATAAAAATATCTGTTGGAGAGGACTGTTTGCTAGGAGCGAATTCAGGTTTAGGAATACCTATCGGAGATAGATGCATCATCGAAGCAGGTTTATATCTTACTGGAGGTTCTAAAGTAGAAGTTCTGGACTCTGGCAACCAAGTAGTTGAAATTGTCAAAGCTTCTGCCCTGTCTGGCCAAAATGACCTGTTATTTATTAGAAATTCTATATCCGGTGCTATTCAGTGTAAGCCTAATATTAAAAGTGTGATTTTAAACGAAACTCTTCACAAAAATGACTGACTATTAATATGAGTAAAACTATAGATCTGGCTAAGGAGCTCATTTCGAAAAAATCGATTACGCCCGACGATGCAGGCTGCCAGCAACTTATAGCTGAAAGATTAAATAAATTAGGCTTTAAGGTAGAACATTTAAGATATGGTAATGTTGATAATTTATGGGCTACCCTAGGAGTGTCAGGACCTCTATTTGCCTTTCTTGGACATACAGATGTCGTGCCCACTGGCCCTATTGAAGATTGGGACAGTGATCCTTTCATTGCAACAGACAAAGGTAACTTAATAGTTGGCAGAGGATCAGCGGACATGAAAGGTAGTGTTGCAGCTTTTATAACTTCGATTGAAGATTTTTTGGGTGATCACCCCTCACTAACCGGAAGAATTGGTGTGCTTCTAACAAGTGACGAGGAAGGTCCTGCCGTTAATGGTGTGTGTAAAGTTGTTGAATATCTTGAACAAAAAGGAGAAAAGATAGACTGGTGTCTTGTGGGAGAGCCTACAGCGGATAATAAAGTTGGTGATGTTATCAAGATAGGTAGAAGAGGTTCTGTTTCGGCAAAAATTATTGTTAAAGGTACTCAAGGACATGTTGCGTATCCGGATAAAGCCAATAATCCCATTCATATGTTCTCATTGCCTCTTGCGGAGTTGTCTGAGTTAAGTTGGGAAGATCAAACAGGGAAATTTCAAGATAGTGTTTTACAAATTTCTAATTTAAATTCTGGAACTGGGGCAACAAACGTTATTCCTGGCGAATTGGAGTTAGATTTAAATGTTCGACACTCACCATCAACTTCAGTAGAACAAATAAAACAAGATGTTGAATCTATAATTAGTAAGTATGAAATTGAATATGAGAGTACTTGGAAAATAGGTGGAAAACCTTTTCTGACAACTCAAGAAGTACTCATACAGGCTGTAAAAGATTCTATAAAGGAAGTTTCTGGAATCGATGCTTTATGTAGTACTGATGGAGGAACTTCAGATGGGAGATTTATTGCTCCGACAGGTTCTGAAGTTGTAGAGCTTGGGCCGGGAAATGCTTCTATTCACAAAATTAATGAGAGTGTAAAAAAAGAAGATTTAGAGGAATTAAATAAAATTTACAAAACTTTACTAATTAAACTTGTTTCATAGAAATAGTAGAAACTTAGAAATTTTAAGTTTCTTCATCTAACTCAGTTGCCTTAACAAATTTATTTGCAATCAAAAGAAAAATTCCTACAAAACATAATGCAAGAATGATTTGTTGAAAGAGATCAGGCATAGAAGATATTCCAGACTCAAATGATTTACTAGCGAGAAGCCCAGCCAAACCGGCTGCCAATGAAGAAGATAAGAACCAGATACCCATCATTTGACCTCGATATTTAATAGGAGAATATTTAGCAGTCGCTGATAGTCCGACAGGACTAAGGCAAAGTTCGCCTAATGTGTGAAATAAATAAGTAATAAGAAGAAATTGTATACCTGCCTTTTCGTTCTGCATCGCGGCTTCAACTCCAAAAATAATTACAAAAAATCCTATTGCCATTAAAAAACAGCCCAAAGCAAATTTCTGCGGAGTGTCTGGATCTAAGTTACGTTTTCCAAGCATAATCCAGAACGCCGCAAAGAAAGGAGCAAATATTACTACCATCAAAGGATTCGCAACTTGTAAGAATGTAGCTGGCATTTCCCACCCGAATACATATAAATCAGTATAGTCTTTAGCAAATAAATTTAATGAAGAACCACCCTGATCAAAGCCTGCCCAAAAAAGAACTGAACCAAAAAAGAGAAGAAGCAACATTTTCATATTGTTAGTTTCAATTTTGTTCAGACCTGCAAAGAAAAATAAATAGACAAAGTAAGAAACTGCAACAACTAAAATTAGATATACTATTAATTGATTAAGAAGAGCGGGATTAATGCTCCAAAAACCCACTAAACCTGTAATAACTATAAGTGCAATAATCGCAGAGGAATATTTAAATAGTGATAGGTATTTAGCTTGATCTTCTTCGGCTGACAATTTTGGAAACTTTCCAGCTTCGCCTAAAGAATTACTGGTAAAGATATATTGTAATACTCCAAAGGTCATTCCAACTCCTGCAGCTCCAAATCCCCAATGCCAGCCTACTTTTTCTCCTAAATAACCACATACGAGGAAACCAAGCATACTTCCAATATTTATTGACATATAGAATATGGTATATCCAGAATCTATTCTTAAATCTCCTGGTTTGTATAACTGACCTACAATAGTTGAGATATTTGGTTTCAATAATCCTGTGCCAATTGATACAAGGACTAGACCTAGAAAGAAAGTCTTATCGTAAGGAATTGCCAGAACATAATGACCTAAAGTGATAATAATTGCTCCAAATAGGACAGTTCTCTGAGCGCCAAATATTTTGTCCGCTATCCAGCCGCCTGGAACGCAAAGAAAATAAACTGAGGCACCATAAACTCCATATATAGCCATTGCCTCCGGGGCGCTCAGATCCATTCCTCCATCAGTTATTTCTCGAGTCATGAAAAGGACAAGCAAACCTCTCATACCATAAAACGACATCCTCTCCCACATCTCTGTCAAAAAGAGAGTAACTAAACCCTTAGGATGACCTAAAAAATAAGTATCACTAGACTTTGAAATTTCATTCATAATAATCCTTTAATATTCATATAGAATAACTAAAAAAATACCTTATCTAAATAAATATGGCAAATGCTGGATTCTTTCGCAGAATTTTTTCTCTTGTTTATGACTCGCTCGTTATCATAGGTATTATTTTTTCACTTACCTTACTTTTAGTTTTTTTGAATGGTGGCTCGCCAAAAACAGGGGAAATTGCCGATTATATTCAGCTGCTAATAACAGTTTTATCTGGTCCAATCTTTTATACATATTTTTGGTTAGTTAATGACGGCCAAACGATTGGGATGCAAGCGTGGAAAATTAGATTAATTTCCGACCAAACACTTTCAGTAAGAATTTGTTTATTGAGATGCGCTTTTTCAACTTTCTCATTTCTGTTTTTAGGGATTGGGTATTTATATATATTGCTAAATAGTGAGAATAAGTCCTTATCAGATTTGGCAACAAATACTAGGGTATGCAAAATTAACTAGGTTTCCATTTCCAGACAATAATAGTCACAGCCAAGACAAATATCATAGGCAAAATAACCGCCGCAAGGGGTAACAAAAAAGATACAACAGCCATACTTTCAAAAAGGCTTTGAACGATATTAAGCGAAAATGCGAATACCAACCCTATCAGTAGACGTTGTCCTAGATTTTGATCTCGTACTTGTGTAAAGACGAAAGAAGAAGCCAATATTATTAATAATAAAGATGAAATTGGATGAAAAATTTTTCTCCATAATTCTAAGGTTAAATTATTTTTTCTATACTCAGAGACCTCTTCATCAATAGCTCCTTTTAATTCACGAATTGAAAGATACTTAGGCGATAAGATTTTTCTCATGTCTTTTTGACTGGGTGCGCTTTCCCAGATCAATGTTTTTTCTGAAGTTTTAGAGCCGTCTCTAATGTTTATGATTTCTGAGTTGATTAAGTTCCAAATATCTCTTTCCTTCGTTGCAGAATCAGAATAAATGATTCTTCTAATACCCCACTCCTCATCTAGTTCATAAATTTTAATTTTCTTAATAGTTTGACGATTAGGGGAAGATTTGAAATATGTTATTGCAGAGTCAGAAGTAAACCAATGTCCGTCATCTGAGGAGATTTGATTTTGTTTGATTAATCTATTTTCTTCATTAGATTGTAATAACGAAGGTAAAGTAGTTTCCTGAAGAAAGAATCCCAAAATTATCAATACCAAGGATGGTTTTAATGATGCGATTAATATCCTAAAATTAGATTTGCCTAGTATTCTTGTACCGATCATCTCACCTTCTTCCTTCAAACTCCCCAATCCAATTAGAACTCCTAATAAGCATATGTATGATAAATATTCATATAAAGAGCCTGGTATTAGTAAAAGGGAATAAAAAAAGGCGTCGTTAAAGTTATAAGAGATTGATATGTCGGAAATTTCAGATATGAAAGAAAATAAAAAATCTAAGATAATTATTGCAGTGCCTACAATGCAAATACCAAAAAATACTTTCTTTGAAATATTTCTTTCAATTAAGTCTCCGACAAACCAATTCATCTCGACCTTCCATATGAATAAAAATTGAGGAACATTGCCAAAATTAAGAATATGAAATGCGTCGCAATAAGAGATTCTATTTGTTCACTTACTTCTCCCTTTAAGCTCAATAAAAATCCTGAATAGATGGAAAATACTAAAAGGCCTGGAAATACTCTTGAGTACCTCCCTTTTCTTGGGGAAATCTTACTTAAGGGAACGGCTATAAAAACAGATACAGCCGTCATTATGCATAATGATATGGCCCAGAAAATGGGTTTTTGAGCATCTTTAGACTCCATGAATTTATATGGGTCTTTTTGATTTAAATAATTATTCAACGAGAAACTTTGAAACTCTATAGAGGATAAATTATTTCCTTTATTATCTTGGTAAATTAGCCCTTCCTGAAATACTAAAGTATCAGAAGAAGAATCATTCACTTTGAATGCCTTGGCAATCAACACACTATCTTTATTTGTTTGTTGATCTCTTATACTCAAGAAGACTTGTTTTAAATCTTCTTGGTCTTTGCTCATTGCGTATAAACGTATTCCTTGTCCTAACTTATGAAATTCTCCCGGTGTGAGAGAACTATAAGAATCCTCTAAAGTTTTGATATTTAATAAATCATTAACTTTTGATGTTAGATTTGGATTTAGAATCGACGAAAAATAGAATAACAAAATGCATATGAGGGCTGCTGGTATAGTTAATAGATAATAGACTGTGGTTGGATTAAATCCAGACTGCTCCATTATTATAAATTCACCTTCGGATCTAAATTTACCCAATGCTAAAATTATGGATAAGAAAAACCCTAAAGGTAATATTAGTTCTAAGAATTCAGGTAATCTGAGTAATATGATAGAAAAAACTATTTCAGCATTTATCTCTCCTCGTGCAGCTTGTTCTAAATATTGAATTGATCTTGACGAAACTATAATCAAAATAAATATTAAGCTTATGGCTAAAGTATATGAGAAAATACTCTTTAAGAAATAACGATTTAAAATCATAAAACTAATATTGGATACTCTCGATAGTTAATCCTACTCTTAATTAGACTAATATTCTCTAAAGAAGTTTACTTTTGTTAATTATTGGTAAAATATCGTTAGTATCAAACTTTTTAAAAAGGAAAAAAAATGAAAAAAAGACTTGCGCTAGATATAAAACAAGAACTCTCTAAAAATATCTTAAAAATAAAAACCGATGTACTGGTTTTAGGGGTTCATGAAGGCAAGGTCTTAAATACCTCGGCTAAAGAAATTGATAATGCTACTAATGGTATTATAAAAAAGCTAGCTAAAAGAGGAGAGTTTGAGGCAAAAATTGGACAAACGGCTTATGTAGCGACTAATGACGGCACCTCTTCCGACCGAATATTCCTGGTAGGTTTTGGTAAAGCATCGAAAAGTCTTAATAATGAAAACTTAGACAAGTTATCTCTAGCAATAACTGGATGTTTAACATCTAAGAAATCTAGTAGCGGTGTTGTTAATATACCTTCTATAAGATACGACTCTAAAGACCTTAGTGATTCTAGTTTTCTTCAAAAGTTGGGTACCTCTATTGAAGAAAAAGTTTATACATATGATGCTAAATTAAACAAAAAAAATAAAAAGACTAACAGTCTTAAAAAAGTATCATTTACGATAGATTCTGGAGAAAGTCTTGTAAAGTTAAGGAAAGGTTTAAGGACTGGACAAGCAATTGGCCAAGGAATGAATGTAGCAAAAGATTTAGCGAATCTTCCTGGAAATATCTGCACTCCCTCTTACTTAGCTAGCACCTCTAAATCAGCAGCTAACAAATATAGCAATCTGAGCTGTAGAATTTATGGCGAGAAAGAAATGAAAAAAATGGGAATGGATTGTTTGCTATCAGTCGGTAACGGAAGTGCTCAAGAGTCTAAATTAATATCAATGAACTATCAGGGTGGAAAAAAAGGTGCTAAACCTTATGCAATTGTTGGAAAAGGAATAACCTTCGATACAGGAGGAATTAGCTTGAAGCCACCAGCCACTATGGATGAAATGAAATTTGATATGTGTGGTGCTGCCAGTGTCATTGGAACTATGCAGGTAATTGCCGAACTTAAGCTCCCTATTAATCTTATCGGTGTGGTAGCTAGTGCTGAGAATATGCCAGGAAGTAAGGCGACTAAACCCGGAGACGTTGTGAAAACCATGTCAGGACAGACAGTTGAAATCTTAAATACGGATGCAGAAGGTAGATTAGTTCTAGCCGATGCTCTAACTTATGTAGAAAGATTTAAGCCTGTTTCGGTTGTTGATATTGCAACATTAACTGGAGCGGTAATTATGGCTCTTGGATATTCAACTTCGGGGCTAATGAGTAATAATGAAAAATTAGCTAAAGAATTATTAGATGCAGGTGATAAAGCTTCAGATAGAGCCTGGCAATTACCAATCTGGGATAGTTATCAAAAAGATTTAGATAGTAATTTTGCTGATATAGCTAATATAGGTGGTCGTGCTGGCACAATTACTGCTGCATGCTTCTTATCAAGATTTGCTGAAAATTATCCCTGGGCTCATTTAGATGTTGCTGGAACAGCTAGTTATAAAGGAGCCGCTAAGGGTGGCTCAGGAAGACCAGTTCCTTTGCTAAGCCAATATTTAATAGATAAAGCTTAAGGATGGTAGAAGCTACTTTTATAGCTTCTGGTAAAACTATTAAGGAAGCGTTGGACTTTTCAGCTCATCTTACACATAAGATTTTGATTGGAGATGATATGGCAGAGGCTGCAAAAAAGGTAGATATCTTCTGCAATAATATTAAAGATGCAAACTTATTGGATGCAATCCTCTGGGAAAGACCAAAATACTCTATTATTTCGCATAATTTTGTAAATAATTGTTCTGATGAGATTGTGAAAATTGGCTACCCAGGAACAAAATTCTCATTAGACTCTGATTCATTAATCAATATATCTCCCGACTTACCTCCTAACCTTGATAGTTATAAGAATTATTTCCAGCTAGTAATTATGGACGGAAATGAACTTAGAAAGAGAGCAGCTACAACATGGACAAAATGCAAAGAGATGGGGATTGACATAAGATTTCTAGAGACAATATGAAAAAAAACTACGAGCCTAGTTCATCTGAAATAGAAACCTATAAGAACTGGGAAGATTCTGATTTCTTTAAGGCCAAACCAGATGAGTCAAAGGAAGCCTTTTGTATAATGATCCCTCCTCCAAATGTCACTGGTACGCTTCATATGGGTCATGGTTTCCAAAATACTCTGATGGACTCACTAATTCGCTTCAAAAGAATGGCAGGATACGATGTGTTGTGGCAAGTCGGAGTTGATCATGCTGGTATCGCTACCCAAATGGTAGTTGAAAGACAACTTGAAGCGGAGGGTTTAGCAAGAGAGCAGATAGGAAGAGAAAAGTTTGAAGAGAGAGTATGGCAATGGAAGGAGCAATCAGGAAATAAAATAACTCAGCAATTAAGAAGGCTCGGCGCTTCGGTAGATTGGTCTAGAGAAGCCTTCACGATGAGTGAAGATTTAAGCCTAGCAGTAAAAGAAGTCTTTATAAAATTATATGAACAGGGTTTGATTTATCGAGGGGAAAGGCTAGTAAATTGGGATACTGAGCTTGGAACCGCCCTGTCAGATTTGGAAGTGTCTTCGGAAGAGGAAGATGGATATTTATGGTATATAAATTATTTTACTCCTGATAATGTAAAACTTACTGTTGCAACTACCAGGCCAGAAACATTACTTGGAGATACAGCTCTAGCAGTTAATCCAGAAGACGAGAGATATAAAGAACTTATTGGTAAAAAAGTTATCTTACCAATTACTAACATACAAGTTCCTATAATTGGTGACGATTATGTTGAGTCTGGATTTGGAACTGGTTGCGTAAAAATCACTCCTGCTCATGACTTTAATGATTTCCAAATAGGCAAGAGACATAACCTGCCAACCATAAACATATTAAATATGGATGGTACTTTGAACGAAAATGTACCTACAAAATATCAAGGCCTGTCTACAGAAGAAGCTAGAAAGAGTATTCTTGAAGAGTTAGAGGTGACAGGACATTTACATAAGACTGAACCTTATAAAGTACAAATCCCTAGGAGCGAAAGAAGTAATTCAATACTACAGCCTTTAGTGACGAATCAGTGGTTTGTTGATGTAGATAAACTCTCACAAGAAGCCATCAGAGTAGTAAAGGAGGATGAAACTAAGTTCATTCCAAAAAATTGGGAGAATACCTATTTTAATTGGATGAACGAAATTCAAGACTGGTGCATTAGTAGACAGCTCTGGTGGGGTCATAGGATACCTGCTTGGTTTGACGATGAAGGTAATATATTTGTTGGAACCTCAGAAGATGAAGTCAGAAAAAAATATAAACTCAATAATAAGAATCTAAAACAAGAGGATGATGTTCTCGATACTTGGTTTTCATCAGCTTTATGGACTTTCTCAACTTTAGGATGGCCTAAAAAAGAAAATTTACTTTCGAGATATCACCCTACAAGCGTCTTAGTTACTGGATTTGACATTATCTTCTTTTGGGTCGCAAGAATGATCATGATGACAACACATTTCATTAATGAAGTCCCCTTTAAAAAGATACTTATTCATGGGCTGATAAAGGACTCTGAGGGACAGAAAATGTCAAAGTCTAAAGGCAATACACTAGATCCATTAGATATTATCGATGGTATAAATCTAGAAACTCTAATTGATAAAAGGACTGAAGGTCTGATGCAACCTCAAATGAAAGAACGCATTATTAAACAAACAAAAAAGGAGTTCCCTGAAGGCATCCAGCCCTACGGAACTGATGCTTTAAGATTAACCTTCTGCTCTCTGGCTTCAGGAGGCAGAGATATAAACTTTGATGTTAAACGCGTGGAAGGATACAGAAATTTTTGTAATAAATTATGGAATGCCGCGAGGTTCATAGACTTAAATATTGAAAACTTCGGAATTTCTAAGACTAGAAGCCAAACAACTGTTGATGCCTGGATAGACCATAAGTTTGATGAGACCTTAAAAAAAGTTCATAAATCTTTCGACGAATTCAGGTTTGATTTAGCAACTAAAGCAATTTATGAATTTATTTGGTATGAATTTTGTGATTGGTTCATAGAAATGCATAAAATAAGCCTTAATGATAAGAATATTAATAATGCTGAGATTGTTAGATCCATGGTTTATATTCTTGAGAAAACATTAAGGCTTGCTCATCCCATCATGCCTTTTATAACAGAAGAGATTTGGCAACAGTTAAAGCCTCATCTTGAATTACCTGAAGACAGCATAATGATTTGCTCCTATCCATTAGAATTAAAAAATAAATTTGAGGCTGATTTTGAAACAATTGAATGGCTTAAGATTATTGTCTCTGGCATCAGAAATATTAGGGGTGAATTACTAATCAAGCCATCAACTCAAATACCCATTATATTTAAAGGAGGCACAGCAAAAGACAAAGAAAATTTAGACAAAGTTACTAATTACATAAACAAGCTCTGTAGTCTTAGAGATATTAAATGGATTGGTGACGAATCTGAAGATCCTCCTTCATCAATATTCATCTTTAATACCTTAAAAGTAATGATTCCTCTGGAAGGTCTAATAAATCCGAATGAAGAAACAGAAAGACTTACAAAAAAAATATCAAAAGTCTTGAAAGAAAAAGAAATGCTGGAAAGCAAGCTGAGTAATAAATCCTTTGTGGATAATGCTCCAAAAGATTTAGTGGCCGATCAACAAGAAAGATTTAATGTATTGTCTGAGGAATTAGAGAATTTAAATAACCAGCTTAACGAAATAAGGAAATTGGTATAGGCCTTACCTTTCCAATGTGGTTATAATTTAAAATAAAAATGTTTTTTAGATCTTTTATAACAAGTGGTTTCATTGCAGTAATTTATACGGCTCTTATCTCTATACTGTCAAATGGAGAGCTCCCTGTATGGAGTAATGAGATGTATGTAGTACTGGGAATCTTCTGGACTATGGGTTTCCTCTCAGTTCTAGGCTTTATTTATGGCAGAAAGATCAAAAAGAAATTTAGGGGTGAACTTGGAACCATAAAATGGTTTGATCCTACAAAAGGATATGGATTTCTAATAAGAGATAAAGGAGGAGATTTATTTGTTCATCTAAGAGCCGTGCAACCTCAAGATAAAAGAAAACTAAAAGAAGATACTCGAGTCAGGTACACGGTAGAAAATACAGAAAAAGGTCCTCAAGCAGAAAATATTCGTATTATCTAAAATATTCTCTCAAGAAACCAAAAAGTTCCTAGGCAGGCCAACCCTGAGCCCATAAAAACTCTGAGAGTATCAATCTGGCTCTTCATGAATTTATTTAAAAATAAGAACGAAACGAGTAAAACAAAAATAATCATTACTTGTCCAAGTTCAACTCCTAAATTAAAGCCAAGAATCGCGGGTAGTAACCTTCCTTCCATCAAACCTAAAGAAGCAAGGTTTCCTGCAAAACCGAATCCGTGAATTAATCCGAACAAAGCGGTAACTAAGAAGGTTAAAGAGAAATCTTTATTTTCCGAATTTAAATTTAAATAGCAATATGAGAATAGACTTATCCCAGCAACGCCAATTAAATATTTTTGATAGCCAAGGATCATAAACAATACTAGCAATAATAAAGATAAATATAATAAGGATCGACTGTATAACTTATGAAGGTTAGTTATCGAAGCTATACTTTCTATAGCAATAATTAATATTGAATAACCTATAAAAGCCTCAACTAGTTGTGACGATGGTTTGAGCAAACCTAGGGCTCCGAGAGATAAAGTAATACTATGCCCTAAGGTGAAACCTGTGATAACTAGTATTAGTCTCTTTAAAGGCAGTTTGAGAATAAGAAGAGCTAATAAGAAAGCTAAATGATCAAATCCAGAAAGAATATGCTTGAATCCCAAAGTAAAATAATCTGTAAAGGATTGAAATAAGGGAATTTCTTTTAATTGCGTGTCAGTTTCTTTCCATTTCCTGGCAGAACTTGTGAAAACCTTCTCAGGAACAGCCTCTGAATTAATTTCAAAGGTAGCTATATGGGTGTGAGTAGGATCATTATCAAAGAAAAGGTCAAAATTTATTTCAACTTCTTTGCTGCTACATTCCTCTGCCCAAAATAAAGTGATATAGCCGGTAGTAGAGGAATTCTTTAAAAAAGGTCTTTTATCAATCTCGCAATTTGGCCCTAAATTATAATTACTAGTAACTAATTCTTTTATTTCTTCTTCCCAATTTTGATTTAAATCTAGATTTAATCTCTGCAGAACAGATGTCTGAACACTAAACTCTACGTAAATACTTGTGAGTTCATCTTGATTATCTATCGTTAGTTTGGAATATGATTCACTCCTTTGATGAGACGTCAACTGAGTGCTCAATAAAAAAATAGTTATCCAAAAAAAGAAATTTTTGTACATCTAATTAGGAATATTTCTTGAGACGTCGTACCAATTTTTTAAGTTCTCCAAGTACTCTCTTAAAGAATTGTCATCTCTTCTTTTGAGGTATTCTGCGGAAACTATATCTTTAATCTTTTCAAACTGAGGTGGAATAGATAATTCCTTCTCTAGTAAAATAATTATTTTATAGCCGCCTGCAACCTTTAAGGGCTCTGTGAAAGAATTGTTTCCTAAACTTCGAGCCTTGTTCATCAGGCTAGGTCCTACATATTCTCTAATTTTTGATAGAGTCATTAAACTATTAGGGATTTTCAATGCTGAATTGCTACCCGTAATTGCAACTTTTTCAAAACTCTCTCCATCTAAAAGCTTTTGATAAGCTTCATTTGCCTTGGTAAATGAAAGGTTATTGAATTCTTGGTCTGAAAAGTAAATTTGTTGAATCCTTAATCTAGAAGATTTTGTAAAAAATCCAGTATTCCTTTTATAAAAATTTTCTAGTTCTATGTCAGAAACTTCATACCTAGAATTTTCAGCTATTATAGTTTTAATCATTTGCTGAACGATTGTCCCTCTTGCTATAGGATTATTATCCAATATACCGAGATCTAGAGCTCTTTTGATAAGGAGTTCTTCTTCAATCATTCTTTCTAAGACATATTCCTTATCTGATTTGGTAATAGGCGATCGTTTATCACTTGCAAGCCCTTCAAGTTGCAAAAGATATTTTTCCATAGGGATAGTTACTTCTTCGATCTTGGCGGCCCATTGATTATTTGAGATATTTGACTCTTCTATGATCGAAAGACCTGCCATTATGCATCCAAGGCAAAGCCCTAAAGAGAGAATAATTGTATTGAATTTATTTCTATCCAACTTTGACCATCCTTACATGAGGAATGCCATCTTCATCATATGCTTCTCCTTGAGTGATAAATCCGTGATTTTGATAGAATTGAGTCAAATAAGTTTGTGCAGATATTGTAAGTGAATTGGATAGATATATATCAGAGCTTTTTTGGACCCCTCTTTGAACTAACTCCGATCCAATTGAATTACCCCTGAGACTCTCTGAGATACAAATTCTACCAATAGAGGGAGTATCATATTTTTTTCCTGGAGGAATTAAACGAAGATATCCAACTATCAGTTTATTTTTCTTGAGCAGTAAATGAAGACTGATGCTGTCTAAACCATCTGCGTCCAAGTACCAAGATTTCTGCTCTACAACAAATATAGACTGTCTAAAGCTTAAAATCTCATAAAGCTCGTTTTTTGTTAGTTGCTCAAAAGACTTCCAGGACCATAATAAATTCTGAATATTCAAATCTAAGGGCAAATATTGGGGTTATTCCTGTGTATAGCGGCGATCGTATTAATATCATCCTCTGAAAGCTTTACATCAATACTACTAATCGCTAGTTTCAGTTGTTCCATCGTAGTTGCTCCAATAATATTTGAAGTTACAAAATCTCTAGAATTTACAAAAGCATTAGCCATAACTGAAGGATCCATATCTATAGATTTAGCATAATTAACATAAGATTTTATGGCCTCATTGGCTCCAGGGACCTCATATCTATCTCCTCTTTCAAATAAAGTAGTGCGAGCTCCTTCTGGGCGGGCACCGTCGATGTACTTTCCTGATAAGTAACCTTGTGCAAGTGGAGAATAAGCCAACAATCCTACTTGAGATCTATAATGAAATTCAGACATACCTTGCTCATAAGTCCTATTAAGAAGGTTATAAGCATTTTGTACTGAAACAACCCTGGGTAGATTGAACATTTCTGCATATTTAAGAAATTCAGAAAGCCCCCACGCAGTCTCATTAGACAAACCTACGTATCTTATTTTTCCAGCATCTGCTAAATCAGAGAGTACTTTTAGTGTTTCTAATATAGGTATAGTCTCAGCTTCACGATGTTTATAGCCTATTCCATCGGATCCAAAGTTACCCATTCTTCTATCAGGCCAGTGAAGTTGATATACATCTATATAGTCGGTTTGAAGCCTTTCCAAACTAGAATCTATAGCACTTTCTATATTCTCGCGATCTAAAAGAGTTCCCTCACCTCTAAACCAGTTCATTGGAGCTCTTCCTGCTACTTTAGATGCAAGGATTATTTCATCTCTCTTACCTGTTTTCTTGAACCAATTCCCTATGCACTCCTCTGTACGTCCTTGAGTATCCGGTTTGGGCGGTATTGGGTAAAGTTCTGCCGTATCAAAAAAATTAACTCCATGATCAACTGCATAGTCCATCTGTTCATAACCTTCATCATATGTATTTTGCTCTCCCCATGTCATTGTACCCAAACATATAACGCTAACTTCTATGTCAGTATTTCCAAGCTTTCTATATTCCAACTCATTCTCCTATCTTGTTATAATTAGCATTATAAAAAAAATAGGTAAGAAATGACTAAAAACATTTATCAATTCTCTTGTGAAGACATCAAAGGTCAGAAAGTGGAACTTGCAGACTACCAAGGCAAAGTTCTTCTAATAGTCAATACTGCTAGTAAATGTGGTTTTACACCGCAGTATGAAGGTCTAGAGGAATTACAAAAGAAATATGGTTCAAAAAATTTCTCAGTACTGGCTTTCCCTTGTAATCAATTTGGAGGTCAAGAACCTGGGTCTAGTAATGAAATTATCGAGTTTTGTAGTTTAAATTACAAAAATACTTTTCCTATTTTTAGCAAAATAAATGTAAATGGAAGTGATGCTCATCCTTTATTTAATTATTTAACTAAAGAAAAGAAGGGAATCTTGGGAACTGAAAAGATAAAGTGGAACTTTACTAAATTTCTTATAAATAATAATGGAGAACCCATAGCGCGATATGGTCCATCCACGCCTCCAGATGACATACAGTCTGATATTGAGGATCTACTTTAATTCTTATTAAAAAATAGTTTGCTGCTTATGCCTTTCTTAAGAGATTTAGCCATTACATAGGCATCCTCCCTCCCTTCTGGCAACCTATAGTAATTTTTTCTTTTACCGATTTCTTCGAATCCTATCTTTTCATAGAGTCTGTAGGCAGATTGATTTGAAATTCTTACTTCTAGAATAATCTTTTTACTTCCCATCACCTCAGCAGCAATAATCATTTTCTTTAAAAGTCCTTCACCCAGCCCTAAACCTCTTTGCTCTTTTTTTATCCCTATATTCAATAAATGTGATTCTTCTGATGAAATTGCCATAATTGCAAATCCAACAAATAAATCATCTTTTTCTAAAGCTAGCGAGTAATATCCTTTCTCAAGGCAGTCTTTAAAGTTTAATTCTGTCCAAGGGTATGGGTTAGATTCTTCTTCTATTTCTAGAACAGAAGATAAATGACTGTAATCTAGATATTTATATTCCACGCTTGCAGCTAAGAAATGACTTCTTTAATCGAATCTAGGAAATTAATTTTAGTATCTTTGGAAGCACAAACCATTTCTATAGAAGGCATTTTATTAATGAGCGATTTATTAAGAAAATGAAGGTGTTTAGGTAATTCCTCATCTAAAAGAAATATATAAGAAATGTTATTGAGTTCATCAGAATTTATTATTTTATGAAGTTTAGGTTTTCCTAATGAGCAAGCAAGAGTTTTAAAAAAATTTTCTATTTCCTTTTCAGGCAATTTTTTTTCTTTTTCTCCATACAAAAAGAGACAATCATTATCGATTAAGTACATCTTTTTTGTTGTATGGGGCTCATCTTGAGCAGCTCTTTTCTTCCAAGAACTGATACCTAGGTGATTTAACTTTTCTTCTAAATTCTCGTGCATATTGTAAATTCTACTCTTTAAGATAAAAGTCTCAACTTGACCTGAATTGATGGCATATATAAGCTAGCGACGATGATTTTGGTCGACGTCCTATATAAGTCATTACGACTGATTTACCCGGTCTCTTTTTTTAAGAGTCAACCGGGCATAACTTTCGGCTTATAAAGCTAACATAATAAATCTGTTCATCTTCTGGAGAAAAAATTGACTAAAATAATTAATGATTCTGTTTCAAAATATAGACCTTTCAAGGCTATTGATATTTCTGAAAGGAATTGGCCCGATCAATCCATAAAAAGATCACCAATATGGTGCAGCGTAGATCTGAGAGATGGTAATCAGGCTCTAATAGAGCCTATGGGAGAAGAAAGAAAACTGAGAATGTTTCACCTGCTCCTGGAAATTGGTTTCAAAGAGATTGAAGTAGGCTTTCCATCAGCTTCCCAAACTGATTTTGATTTTGTTAGAAAAATAATTGAAGACAATTTGATTCCTGCTGATGTAACTATACAAGCTCTAACTCAAGCAAGACCTGAACTAATTGAAAGGACTTTTGAGTCCCTCAAAGGTGCAAAGAAAGCTATTGTGCATGTATACAACTCTACCTCTACCTTACAAAGAAAAGTTGTATTTAAAAGTGATGAGAAAGGTATCAAAAAAATTGCTACAGACGGAGCTAAATGGGTTTTAGAGGAATCTTTAAAATATCCGCAAACAGATTGGACTTTTGAATATAGTCCTGAAAGCTTCACTGGAACAGAATTACCCTACGCAGTAGAAGTCTGCAATGCAGTAAATGAAATATGGCAACCTGAGAATAAAAAGAAAATAATTCTAAATCTTCCAGCAACAGTAGAAATGTCATCTCCAAATTTATATGCTGATCAAATTGAATGGATGTGTAGGAATCTCGATAATCGAGAGAATATTATTCTAAGCTTGCATCCTCATAATGATAGAGGGACGGCTATTGCAGCAAGTGAGTTAGGTGTTATGGCTGGAGCTGACAGAATCGAAGGAACATTATTTGGTAACGGTGAGAGAACAGGAAATGTTGATTTGGTAACCTTAGCTTTAAATATGCTCACTCAAGGTGTAGATCCTAATCTTGATTTTTCAAATATCAACTCCGTTATGAGAGAAGCTGAATACTGTAATCAATTACCAGTTCATCCCAGGCATCCTTATGCAGGTGATCTAGTGTTTACTGCATTCTCTGGTTCACATCAAGATGCAATAAAAAAAGGATTGGCTGAAATAAGACAATCAAATCAAGAATTATGGGAAGTGCCTTATCTTCCAATAGATCCAAAAGATGTCGGTAGATCTTACGAGGCTGTAATAAGAATAAATAGCCAATCAGGCAAGGGAGGAGTTGCTTATTTGTTAGAAAAGGACCACGGGCTTAGTATGCCCAGAAGATTACAAATAGAATTCAGTCAAGTTATACAAAAAATAGCCGATGAATCTGGCAAGGAAATTTCTCCATCAGATATATGGGATAACTTTCAAAAAACTTATCTAGATTCAGCGGGAAAATACGAATTTTTGGAACATAATATCAATTCGAAAGCTAATGAGGATGGAACACAAGCAGATGAAATAAGCTTAAATCTTCAAGTTGATTCAAAAAAAATATCAATTAAAGGGTCTGGTAATGGTCCGCTAGATGCAATGATTAATGGTATTAAAGAAGATCTCGATATTGATCTAAAAATTTCAGATTATCATCAGCATGCGATTAGTTCAGGTTCTGATGCTAAAGCAGTTGCGTACTCAGAATTAATCTTTAAAGAGAAATCTGTGTGGGGTGTTGGTATTCATCAAAATACAGTAATCGCTGGTCTAAAATCGATAATTTGCGGATTAAATAGATTGTCTAAATAGCTTAAAACTATACTATATCCTCTAAACAATTTTCTAGGGGAGTGTCATGGCAACAGCAGTAAAGCGTAATACAATACTTGCATATGGAGGACTAGCAACGCCTCTTGCAATGATAGGTTACCCAATAGCTATTTGGCTTATCCCCTTTTATTCTGAAGTTGTAGGAATTCCCCTTTATATAATTGCCAATTTACTCTTAATAGCGCGCTTCACAGATGTAATTACAGACCCTATTCTGGGGCAATTAGGTGACTCAACTAGGACATCTTTTGGAAGAAGAAAACCATGGATAATACTTGGTGTGCCGTTGATGATGTTAGCAATATATAAATTATTTATACCAGGCAGTGAGGTGTCTATAACCTATTTTGTTTTATGGATGATGCTCATGTACTTGGGATCAACAATTATTAGTATTCCTTATGGGGCATGGGGAGCAGAGATTTCTCCAGACTACCATCAAAGGTCAAGGGTAGTTGGAGGTAGAGAAGGATGGACTCTAATTGGCTTGCTAATTTCAGCTCTGATACCACTTGCAATTGAGGTTTCAGGGCAAGGAATAAGTTTTTCTGAATCTATCAAAAGGATGCTCGCTGCAGTTTTCGTGTTCCAAGATTTTTCAACTACTGGAAAAATGTCGGACATTCTTGCCAGTATGGGTATAGGTATTATTTTGCTACTACCATTGTTCGCAGCATGGGCACTCTGGAAAGTTCCTGATCCAATGCCAGAAACAGAAAAAAAGATTCCCTTAATGGAAGGTCTCAAATATGCTGCAGAGAATCCATTGCTTGTAAGAATATTATTAATAATTTTCTTGGTTATTGCTGGAGAGTCATTCAGAAATACTTTATCTCTATGGTTTGTTAGAGATGTCATCGGCATTGAAACTGTTGGAGCGTCTTACGCAAGATATTTTATTGCAGGTTTAATAGGAGTTCCTTTCTGGCTATGGCTAGGCAAAATACTAGGAAAACATAGAGCCTTTTGTATAACTCTTGTAGGTACAGGATCGGTAAGCTTTTTATGTTTCTTTTTAGAGAGAGGAGACTTTAATCAATTCCACATACTTTTTCTTATGAAAGGTTTCTGTTTTGGAGGTCTTCAATTCCTTCCAGCTTCTATGCTGGCTGACGTTGTAGATTTAGATTCACTTAAAACAGGGGGAAGACGAGCAGGTACCTTCTTTGCTTTAAATGGAATGATTGCAAAAGTTTCAGCTATGATTGCCGTTTGGGCAGCTGCTATATTGGTAGATTTCTCCGGTTTTATTCCAGGCACTAACAATTCTGAAGATGCTATGCTGGCATTAAGGGTTTACTATTGTCTAGGTTGTGCAGCTTTCTTCTTGCCAGCTTTATTTTTAACTTGGTATTATCCGCTAACTAATGAAAAGCATCAGGAACTAAGAGCTGAATTAGAAAGCCAGAGTTGATAATCCTTATTTAAAGTTAGGTTGCCTCTTCTCCATAAATGCAGTGACACCTTCGATGTTGTCCTTAGAGCCAATAAGAGTATTCTGGGTTTTTGCCTCTAGATCATAAATATCTTCATAAGAGCTATCTAGAGCCTTTCTCATTATCTGTTTAGTTAATTTTAACGATTGAGAAGAGCGTTCAGTTAACTTATCTGCCCATAAAATAGCTTCATTTAAGAGATCTTCCTTAGAAACTATCTTATTAATTAAGCCTAATTCTAAACATCTCTTAGAATCTATCCTCTCTCCTTCTATCGCAATTTGATATGCTAATTTATAACCAACTGTATTCGTTAAAAACCAATTCGCTCCTCCATCAGGTATTAGGCCAATATTGCTGAAGGCTTGAAGTATATAAGCATCTTCAGACATTATTGTTAGATCGCACGCCATTGCGTAGGCGCTTCCGATTCCAGCTGCCGCACCATTCACAGCAGAAATAACTGGTTTAGGCATTGCCATTATCTCTTTAAGACTTGGCAGATAACCTTCTACAAGAGCTGCCTCTGTATCTACCCATTTATTATCTCTAGAAGATAAATCTGCTCCTGCTGAAAAACTCAATCCTTCACCTGCTAGTACAATGGCTCTTACCTCTGGGTCATCCTTAGCCTGCACTAAGGCTTTTAAAATATCTTCCGTCATCTTTGCATTAAACGCATTCCTGACTTCAGGTCTATTGAAAGAAATGAGGGCAACTGCTTCTCGCTTCTCATACTTAACTGTTTCTAAATCCATCCCTATCTCCTTATTGACTTATCATTTGATTCCAAATTATGGAAACTCCTTTTTCGTGCAGTGAGGTGTGGAACTCTTCGCAAACCCATAAATCTCCAACTGCAGCAATCCTCTCATTTATATAGATTATAGGAATGCCGTCTCTCTTCCAATCAGGTACTTCAAATTCCTGAAAAAGGTTCTTAATCTTCTGGCTCTTATTTCTGCCAAAAGGTTTACACTTCTCTCCTCCAATTCTAGCCTTTATTATGGCCCCTTTTTCAATATATTGCTTATCTAAGCCTTTTCCTAAAGACTCCTTTACAGAAAGTTTACCTGAAGGGATATTGATAGGCTCTTTTAAATTCCAATTTATGCATATGTTTTCGGGTAAAGGGTGAAACAAATCATTATTGATTACACTGATGTCTTTAGGTGAGACTAATACCTGATGAGCTGTTCCATAAGCTGAACTTACAAAAAACCTGGAAGTGCCTTCAGAAGGTTTTGAGATAGCAGATAGAATTTGAACCATCTGACCCGAAGATACATTCAAGTAATTCATGTGTGTTAGCCAATAGAAAATTAGATTTTCTTGTCTTTCACTAGAAAATAATTTCAATTTACTTATTTTAATTATTTCGTTCGAGCCTTTAATTTTTTTTAAGTCTTCAGAAGCTATTTCTAGAAGCAATTTTTGAGCTTTAGCTGCATTATTAGAAATCTTATTAATAGACTTATTAATAAATGGCCATCTCTCTTTTATCTTAGGAATGAGATCATTTCTAATTAGATTTCTTGAAAAATTAGATTCTTTATTAGAGTCATCCTCTATCCAAATTAAATCATTTTTCCTTGCGTATTTTAATAACTCTTCTTTTTTATAATCTATTAAAGGCCTATAAAAATTTAAAGTACTAACATTAGAAAATTTCTCAATTCCCCTCACTCCCTTTAAACCTGTTCCTCTAAAGATTCTAAACAAAACTGTTTCAACTTGATCATCCGAATGATGGCCGGTAATAATTAAATCATCTTTACTTGCCCATTCTTCGAAAGCTTTAAGCCTTCTATTTCTTAATGACTCTTCAGATATTTTATCTAAATCTTCTATTTTCCAAGATTTGAATTCTATACCTAATTCACGTGCCCTTTCTCTGCAAAAAATTTCCCAATCATCACTTTCTGGATTGACGCCATGATTTATATGCAAAGCGATGAGTCTATTTTTAGGGTGAAGTTTTATAATGGAATTTAATAGAACAGTAGAATCTAATCCACCGGAAAAAGCTATTCCGATCTTATCAAAGCCTTTTAAATAATCCGAATCTATATAGAAATGAGACATTAAATGGAGCCGTAGCTCATCAATCTCTCGTACCTTTTTTCTATCAGAGAGTTGACTGGCATATTTGTAAGCGTATCTAAATTCTTTATCAAAACTCTAGATAGATTAGAAGACGCTTGATCGAAACTTCTATGGGCTCCTCCTAAAGGTTCAGGAATAACCTCATCAATTAACCCAAGAGAAAGTATATTATTTGCGTTTAATCTCATTGCTTCAGCAGCAAGCTCTGCTTTAGTTGAATCGCGCCATACTATGCTCGCACAAGCTTCTGGAGAAGCAACAGAATAAGTTGAATGTTCAAGCATAGTTATATGATCCCCAACACCTAATGCAAGTGCTCCTCCAGAACCCCCTTCACCAACTACGTTAACAATAATTGGAGTCTTTAAAGAAGACATAACCCTTAAATTATTGGCAATAGCCTCACTTTGGCCCCTTTCTTCGCTGTCAATTCCAGGATAAGCTCCTGGAGTATCCACAAGTGTGATTATGGGGAGAGAAAATCTCTCAGCTAACTGCATTAATCTGCATGCTTTTCTGTATCCCTCTGGTTGAGACATTCCAAAATTATGTAAGATCTTTTCATCAGTTGTTCTACCTTTTTCATGGCCAATAAACATTACTTTGTATTCACCTATTGATCCTATTCCTCCTATGACAGCCCTGTCATCAGAGAAATGCCTATCACCATGCAATTCATCAAAGCCTTCAGAGATTCTTTCAATATAATCCAGAAAATGAGGTCTTTCCGGATGCCTAGCAACCTGTACATTTTGCCAAGGAGATAAATTTGAATAGATTTTCTCTGTGGTCTTCATAATAGATTCATTAAGTCTAATGACTTCCTTTTGAACAGAGCTATCATCTAATCCAGAATCTTTTAAATCTAAGATTTGTTGCTCTAAATCCGCTATTGGTTGTTCAAAGTCTAGGTAACTCTTTAACATTTCTATTATCTAGTTTACGTGGATTTGAGTATGATAAACGAACTGTACATTTTCTGCTCCAAAACGTTTATTTAGAGATTTAATAGAAGAATCATCAATTTTAACTGAGAAGTTATCTGGAAGGACAATATCAGCTTTTGCTGAATTTCCTTTATATGATAATACGATTGAATTACCTTCACTGCTATTAGCTACTTCTTTGAGAGAATTAATTAGTGTTTGATTGTCTTCTGTATTATCTTGAATATCAATTTTGATATTCTTAATATATTCATGGCGAGCTTGATCAAAAGTTAAAATCCTTTCAGCAATAATCTTGAATTTTACAGAGTCAGAATAATCATCTTTATCTACCATTCCCTCCACTACTAATATTTGTCCTTTCTTTAATAGGTTTCTATATTTTTCGAAGGTGTTAGCCCAAATAGATACTTCAATTTTGCCTGAGCCATCATCAAGAGTTGCAAATGCAAATCGTCCTCTCTTTCCTTGCCTGATATTAAACTGCATTAAGCATCCGGCAATCCTTTGATTATGTGTCTCTGATTGAAGCTCAGAAATAAAAAAACCGCACATATTTCTTACTTCTTTCTTTTTATTTTCTAAAGGATGAGAATCTAAATAAAACCCTAAAGCATTCCATTCTGCAGCTATTCTGTCGAATTCAATATCTTCATTGATATTTTCATAATTTGGCTTAACTATTTCTTCCCCAAATAGATCTTTAATTTTACTTTTATTTCTTTCAGAGGCTTGTTCTGCATTCTTTAAACTAGAATCTATCCTTCTAAAAAGATCCACTCTGTCTCCCAAAGAATCTAATGCGCCTGAACCGATAAGTGTAGTAAGAATACGTTTATTTATTCTATTAAACCCAACCCTTAAAGAAAAATCATAGATGTCTTGAAACTCAGCCTTTTTTCGTTCAGAAACTATTTGTTCTACTAATGATTCTCCTATACCTTTTATAGCGCCCAGACCATAAAGTATAGTTTTAGAATCAAGATCTTCAAATCTATAAGAACTTCTATTTACATCTGGACTAAGGACAGATAGCCCTATGTTTTTACAATCGTCTACAAATAACTGAATATTGTCCGTATTTCCCAAATCACAAGATAAAACTGAAGCCATAAATTCAGCTGGAAAATGTGCTTTGAGCCATGCAGTCTGATAAGCAATCAGCGCATAACCTACAGAATGGGATCTATTGAAACCATATCCAGCGAACTGCTCAATTTGATCAAAAAGATTAGCGGCGTATCGTTCATTTACATCTTTCCCAACTGCACCTTCGATAAAAGTTGATCGCAAGCTTTCCATTTCTTCTTTCTTTTTCTTACCCATTGCTCTTCTTAAGATATCTGCCTGCCCGAGAGTAAAACCAGAGAGTTCTTGAGCTATTTGCATTACCTGTTCTTGATAGACAATCACGCCATAGGTTGTGCTCAGTATTTTCTCAACAGCCTCATGTCCATAAGTAACTTCTTCCTTGCCATGTTTACGATTTATGTAAGAGTCCACCATATTCATACCTAAGGCGCCAGGACGATATAGGGCATTCATACTCACGATGTCTTCAAAATCATTAGGAATCAGTTGCTTTAAATAATCTCTCATACCTCTGGATTCAAGTTGAAATATCCCTGTAGTTTCTCCTCTTTGTAAGAGTTCAAAAGTCTGAGGATCTTGCAAAGATAAATTATCAATATTTATTTGTTCTTCTTTGTTAGTTATTTTTGTATTAATTCTTCTAACTGATTGATCAATAATCGTAAGAGTCTTTAATCCAAGGAAATCAAATTTCACTAGCCCAGCTGATTCTACATCTCCCATATCAAATTGAGATGCCACGGTACCCTTATCAGAATCTAAAAAAAGAGGAGTGAAATCAGTTAAGGCAGTAGGAGCTATGACCACACCAGCAGCATGAGTTCCTACACTTCTAGAAAGGCCCTCTAATTTTAAAGCCATATCAAATACTTCTTTAGATTCTTCTGATTCATTTATTGTCTCTTTAAATTGCTTTTCTTGATAAGCTTCTTCAAGGCTTATGCCCAATACATCGGGTATAGCCTTTGCAAGACGATCTCCAAAGCCGTATGGCTTACCTAGCACTCTTACAACATCTCGTAAAACAGCTCTAGCTGCCATAGTCCCCCGAGTGCTGATCTGAGCTACCGAATCTTTACCGTATTTATTAGTAACATACTCAAGAACTTTATCTCGTCCTTCTATACAAAAATCTATATCGAAATCGGGGTTACTAACTCTCTCAGGGTTTAGGAATCTCTCAAACAGAAGATCATATTTTATTGGATCTATAGCAGTTATGCCTAATGCATACGCAACTATAGAACCCGCCCCAGAACCCCTTCCAGGTCCAACAGGGATATCATTCTTTTGTGCCCAATTGACAAAATCTGCAACAATTAAGAAGTAACCGGCAAAATCTAGCTTACAAATCATATCTAGCTCATATTCTAATCTCTCAAAATAGCTGGGCTCATCGACGTCATATGAGTCCTTAGATCTATTAATAATATTTATTCTATTAAATAGTCCATCTTTAGAAATTTTTCTCAGGAAATCTTCTCTTGAATATGTATCTGGTACCTCAAAATCAGGTAAATAAAACTTACCTAATTCCAGATCGATATTACATTTTTTCGCGATTTTTACTGTATTAATTAAAGCTTCAGGGATATCGGAAAATAGTTCTAACATTTCCTCTTTGCTTCTAAAAAATTGTTCTACAGTATATTTTTTGGGTCTTCTAGGGTCATCAAGAATATGACCACTTTGTATGCAGACTCTAGCCTCGTGAGCTTCAAAGTCAGAAGGAGAGACCTCAGGATCAACAGCATTTAAGAAACGTACATTATTTGTTGCAACTAATGGAACGCTCTTCTTAGATGCTAATTTTACAGCTGCATTGTTATATTCATTTTCGTTTTCTTTACCTGTCCTATGAATTTCAATAAAAAAATTATCATTAAAGATTTGTTTAAAAAAATCTATTCTTGATTCAGATAATTGCTCGTTGCCAGCCAATATAGAGTTTCCAATATGTCCGTCCATACCTCCAGATAATGCAATTATTCCGTCTGAAAACTCCTCTAACCAACTGAAAAATACTGTGGGCTCTCCGTCTATTTGGCCCTCTACATAAGCCTTGGAAACTAACTTAGTTAAATTAATATAACCTTGTTTATTAATTGCTAATAATACAAGAGGGGCGGAAATTGAATCTTTGTCTTTTGCTACATTTATTTCTGAACCTACTATAGGTTTGATGCCTTTCTTTCTGGCTGATCTATAGAATTCTATTAACCCAAAAAGATTTGTAAGATCGGTTAAAGCAACTGAGTGATAACCTAGGTTCTCAGAATGTTCCACTAACTCATCTATTCTTATAATTCCATCAACTAAAGAGTACTCAGAATGCACATGAAGATGTACGAAATCTAATTTTTCAACTTGATTCATTGATTTCCTTTACTGGCTTAAAACTTAATCTATGTTCATTCATTATTCCATATGATTTTAATGCTTCTAAGTGCAACTTTGTAGGATAACCTTTATGTAATTTGAAGCCATAATCTGGGTATAGCTCATCAAGCTGAATCATATAATTATCTCTATATACCTTTGCAATTATAGAAGCAGCCATAATGCACCTTTCTTTCTGATCACCCTTTATTATAGTTTTTACTTTAACGTCGGAATTTGGAGCTTGATTACCGTCTACTAATATTAGTTCGGGAATCTGAGTCAAGCCATCTATAGCTCTCTGCATAGCAAGCATAGTAGCTTGCAGTATATTAATAGAGTCAATTTCGGTGTTGTTGCTTAAGCCAATCGCCCAAGAAATAGAATGATCTTTGATTTTACTGACGAGCATTGCTCTCTTCTCAGAAGAAATTTTTTTTGAGTCGTTTAGACCTTCAATGTCTTCGTCTTTTCTTAGTATTACTGCTGCGGCAACAACCGGTCCTGCCAAGGGTCCTCGTCCCGCCTCATCAACTCCTGCTACTATCATTTAAAAGTTTTATTATTTCTTGAGACGCTTTATGGGCACCTCCAGCCTGTAAACTATCTTTAAGACTTCTAAACTCTTCAAGATAATACTCAAAACCTTTTCTGTGTATATCATCTAAAGAATTCTTTATATTCTCTGTTGTTAGTTCATCTTGCAATAATTCAGGTAGGAGTTTCTTACCAGATATTAAATTCGGTAAAGAAAAATACTCAATAGTTAGTAGGGGTTTTATTAATTTGTAAGAAAGCCAATTAGTTCTATATAAAGTCACACAAGGGGTAAAAGATAGTACTGACTCTAGAGTAGCAGTACCAGAAGTAATGATCGCTAATTTAGACTTTTTTAATACTTCTTGAGAGTCTCCATAAGATATATTTATTATGTCATCTGTGCCCTCTTCTAAGAGAGCTAGATGGTGCCTAGAAGCTAGAGGCATAAAAAAAGTATACTCTGGATTCTCCTTTTTTAATTCTCTTGCAGCCTTCACCATAAGATTTCCTATTTGGGTTATCTCTGAATTTCTACTTCCTGGTAGGAGAGCAATACTTTTATCTATTTTTTTATTTAAATCCTTCTCATCCATCTTTATATAGTAAGAAAGTGGATGCCCTACATAAGAAACATTTATCATAGAATCCATATATGAGACTTCTTCGAAGGGAAATAAAGTAAGAACAGAGTCTATAAATTTTTCCATAGACTTTACTCGACCTTTTCTCCAGGCCCATACTGAAGGACTTACATATTGAACAGTCTTAGTTTTATTAGTTTTCTTTAGAAATTTAGCCAAAGGTAAGTTGAAGTCGGGTGAATCTATTCCAATAAAAATATCAGGTGCTTCTTTTAAGAGGAACGCTTTTAATTCTTTCCTTAGCCTTAAAAGCTTTCTTATATTCAGCAATGGTTCAATAATTCCCATAACCGAGATTTTGTTCATCTCAAAAAAAGAGTTTAGACCTTGGGAGGTCATCTTGTCACCGCCTATTCCAACAAAGCTAATATCGGGGTAACTTTCCTTTAAGGCCTCCATTAAAGGGCCTCCAAGTTCATCGCCTGATTTCTCCCCTGCTACTATGGCTATTTTAAAACTATTACTGGGAATAGTTTCAGACATTAACGAGATATGCCTCTCGTGGAATTCTGTACTGAGCTAATAAATAGATTAACTTCTTTGTATTCTTTCCTTAAATCTTTAGTTTCTTTTACAGCTTCTTCAACTGTTAGTTTTTTTCTATAAACGCTTCTGTATGCTGATCTAAGGGCTTCAATACTTTCCTTAGAATACCCTGCCCTTTTAATACCTGTTGTATTGATCCCAAATGGCTTAGCCGGATTTCCTCTGACTTTTATATATGCAGGTACATCTTTATTAACTGAACTGCCCATAGCACAGAAGCTATAACTACCTATGGAACAGAATTGATGAACGATAGCATAGCCCCCCAGAATTGCGCCATCGCCCACATGCACTGAGCCTGCCAAAGCAGCTTGATTAGTCAATACGATATCATTTCCTAAAATACAATCATGAGCAATATGAGAGTAAGCCATTATCAAATTTCTATCGCCTATTAGAGTTTCACTTCTATCTTGAACTGTTCCTCTATGAATAGTCACTCCTTCTCTAATTATATTGTCATCACCGATTATGAGTGTTGTTGGTTCGTTCTTATATTTTTTATCAGGACTTCCGTCACCAACAGTAGAAAATTGAAATATATGATTACGTTTTCCTATCGTAGTTGGTCCTTTAATTATTACATGAGATTCAACCTTAGTGTCTGCGTCTATCTTAACCCCAGGTCCAATTAGGCTAAAAGGTCCTATTTCAACTGATTCGTGTATTAAAGCAGAAGGATCAATGATTGAAGATGGATGCTGCATATCTACTTGGGTCTATCAGCGCAAAGAATGGTGGCTTTAGCTACTATATCTTCTTCCACGGTAGCATAACATTCAAACTTCCAAATACCTTTCTTATTGGTTAGTACTTTAGAATTGAGGATTAATTGATCTCCTGGGATAGCAGGTCTTTTAAATCTCAGATCATCTGCACCTACAAAATAATAAATAGAACCGTCCTCTGGTTTTTTATCCATCGTCTTAAATCCTAAGATACCGGAAGCTTGTGCCATAGCCTCAACGATTAGAACTCCAGGCATTACTTGTTTGCCTGGAAAATGACCCATAAAGAAAGGTTCGTTAGTAGTGATATTTTTATAAGCTTTAATTGAGTCTCCAAGAACCATCTCTGTGACTCGATCAACTAATAACATCGGATATCTGTGCGGTAAGAATTCTTGTATTTCTTCTATACTTATGTCAACTTTCATATTTCCTATTTTTTAAATAATTCGTGCAATCGTTTAAAGCCTACAGCATTCTTTTTCCAGTCAGAATTTTTCATGATAGGAGTTCCAGATGAGTAGATGCCACTTTCTTTAATAGATTTAGTAACTAGTGATTTTGCTGTTATGTGAACTTCATCTACTATCTCAACATTATCTACAACTGCTGTACATCCTGCCAGGGTACAATTTTTACCTACTTTAGTGCTACCTGCTATGGCACTATTAGCAGCTATTGCAGTTCCAGATCCGACTTCAACATTATGGGCAATATGGACTAAATTATCTATTTTTACATTATTTCCAATGATTGTTTTGCCTACTGAGCCTCGATCAATAGTTGTATTTGACCCTAGTTCTACTTCTTCTCCTATTAAAACTTTCCCTATGTGTTGTATTTTGACCCACTCTCCATTATCTTGAGCGAAACCCAATCCGTCTGAACCAATTACCACGCCTGCGTGAATAATTGAGTTTTTTCCTACCTCTACTTGGTCATATATAGAAACATTGGGGTAGACTATAGTTCCTTTTCCTATCTTTGAGCCTTTTCCAATAAATACACCGTGCATTATGACGACATCATCTTCAACTATTACATCTTCCTCGATAGTTACAAAGTTAGATATAGATGCTTTCGAGGAAACTGAGGAAGAACTTACTGATGCTAATGCGGATATACCAGAATTAACTGAAAGTTCATCTTTGAATAAAGCAGAGCACCTTGCGTACAAAAGATAAGAATTATCTCCAATTAATTTATTTCCATCATAATTTTTGGATATCTCTCTATTACAGATAATTGCTGCAGCTTTGGTAGTGGCTAATTTAGGAATAAAGGAGTCTCGAGATATAAAAGAAATATCTCTTTCTGTTGACGAATCAAGTGAAGCTAGTCCAAATATTTCTTGATCTGGATCACCATCAAGATCAGCATCGATCAGATCAGCTATTTGTGAGAGTTTAAAACTTGTTACGGGAGACACAAAACACTAATCTTCTTTTTCATTCATAGCGTCGATTACTTCTTGAGTTATATCGTAGCTTTGATCTGCATGAAGGAGAGTTCCTTGCTGGGCGCCACTATTTATTAATAGGGTTATTCCTTTAGCTCTTATTAGCTCAGTAACGATAACTTGGAACTTCTCTGCCTGTTCTTGAGAAATTAGTTGTAATGTTTGATTCCTAAATTGATTTGTCTTTTCTCTAAGAAAATTTATATCTTGTTGAAGAGATTGAAATTTCTGAGCCGCATCCTGTTTTTCTTCATCAGACATTGTAGGACCATCTTTTTGTGTTTTTTCTTGTATTTCTCTGGCTTCAGTAGCTTTTGCTTGCAGTTCTTCGACTACCTCTTTCCATTCCTCTGAATTCTCAAGCTCTTCTAACTCTTTTTTAGCTACATTTGTACTAAATAGAGCGGCTTGCGGATCTAGAGTAGCAATATTCAGGTCAGCTGAATAAATTCCTAAAGAAAGAAACAGAGTTGTAATTATTATTAAGATTGATTTAAAAAATTTCATTATTTTTTCCCATTAAGTACCCAGACGTAGAATTCTACAGTCTTGTGCATCAATTTAGTAGCTTTAAAATCATTTAAAATTGGGTACCAATCTCAAATTGAAAGTTTTCTGTTTCATCAAATGGGCCTTCGTTAGAAGGTGCTGCTATGGCTAAAGACATTGGGCCTAGTTGCGTAATCCATGTCACTCCTACTCCATAAGAATATCTAAGCTCTCCAAAGTCCAATTCACTACAATTTGCATTTGTAAAATCAGACCCGCAGTCTTGTGAAAATACATTACCTATATCTATGAAGAATGAACTTCTCATAGAGCGCTGATCTTCGATGAAAGGCAGTTTAAAGATAAAGTCAAAGCCTCCTTCAACTAAATAAGCTCCTCCAATAGACCTATCATCTCTATAGTTATTATATGGATTCATTATTGGATTTCCATCCTGTCCGATTATGGGATTTCCTTCATTATCAAGATAGTATTGGGAAGGGATTGCCCTTGGCCCCAGAGTATTTTGCTTAAATCCTCTTACCGAACTTATTCCACCTGAATAATAATGCTCAAAGAAAGGAGCTACTTCAGTATCTCCATATGGCTCCAAAAGGCCAATCTCTCCCCTAAAACCCAATACAAATCTTCCGCCATATATTGGTTTGAAGTATTTATGACGATAGGATGCTTTCGTGTAGGTTAAGGAACTTCCTGGTATCGCAACCTGTAGGGCTAAAGATTGAGATTGTCCAGCAGTGGGAAATAATCCTCTATTTAGAGTTATTTTTGACCATATAAATTGAGTTTTATAGACTTCGAATTTTGTACCTTCAGATTGTGTAAAGGCTAAAATTTGAGATGCTGGTGTGGAACCTGCATCTATACTTGTATTGTCATAATTTAGATTTATTCCTATTCTTTCAATGTCACTAATGGGTAATCCAAACTGGATCCCAGCACCAAAAGAATCGGATGTATAGCTGGCTATGTTGAATTGACCATAGTCAGATTCCCTAAAGTAAGCACTGTAGCCTCTACTTACTCCATCAATATTGAAATATGGCTCTCCATAGCTAAAGGAATAACTTCTTTGCCAAGTACTGTCGTTAATGCCTATGCCTATCGCCCTTCCAGTGCCAAAGGCATTATTTTCATTATAATTTAAGCCAAGAACCAAGCCATATGCCCCATAACCTAAACTACCACCAATAGAACCTGAAAACTCCTCTTCAACTGTAAACTCTACGTCTATTTGATCATTCACTCCTGGGACAGGTATAGTCTCAGATTCTACTTCTTTAAAAAAGCCTAACCGTTCTAGACGAAGTTTAGAGTTCTCGATTAGATTATTAGAAGCCCATGAACCTTCCATCTGTCTCATCTCTCTTCTTAAAACAACATCATGAGTTCTTTTATTTCCCTTAAAAACTATCCTTCTGACATAAGTTCTTTGCTGAGGGTCGACATAAAAAGTTAAATCAACGTCTCCTGAAGTTTCATTTATATCTGGTACACCTCTAACTTCTGCAAAGCTATAACCTTCATTTCCTAGGATATTCTTAAAAAGCTCTTCAGTTTCAGTAATCAAGAATTGATTAAATGTTTCCCCAGTTTGTATGAGTACAAGTGATTTGAGAACCTCTTCTTCTACAGGCAGATCCCCAACTATTTTGACCTCATTAATTTTAAAAGTTTCGCCTTCAGAAACATTAAGAGTAACAAAAACAGAAGATTTATCTGATGAGATACTGACCTGTGAGCTTTCTAGCTTAAATTCAACATAACCTTTATTTTTATAGTAGGATTCTAATGACTCAATGTCACCTTTAAGTTTCTCTCTAGAGTAGCGATTATCATTAGTGAAGAACGAGAACCAGCCACCTGTCTTTAACTCAAAATCTTTTAAAATATCTTCATCGGAAAAAGTATTATTTCCTATGATATTTATATTCTGAATTTCAGCTACTTCCCCTTCGTCTATTTCAATATCTAAAGATACTCTATTTCTTGGTTCATCCTTAGAGGAGACATCTACTTTTGCTCCATATCTTCCTTGTGATACGTATTGTCTCTGTATTTCTAAAGCCAAACTATTTACTACTGATCTCTTAAAAACTTGTCCTTGAGACAACCCAGCATCATTTAATCCTCTCATTAAGTCTTCAGTTTTTAGAGCTTTATTTCCATCTAACTCTATAGAAGCAATTGAAGGTCTTTCGACTAAACTAATAATTAAAGTATTAGCTTCTCTGCCTAACTGAATATCATCAAATTGACCTGTTTTAAAAATTTCTTTAACCGTTGTTTGTAAATCATATAAATTTACTGTGTCTCCAACAGCAATTGGCATTACATTGAATACACTTCCAGCAGAGACTCTTTGAAGTCCGCTAAGCCTAATATCATTAACAACCCAATCTTCTTGTGCCATTAAGTTATTGCCTAAAAACAGAACTGAGGAAAATACTAAAGAAGTTAGTAGAATCTTTAGATGTTTTTTAAACATTAAATTAACCTCGCTATATCATTCGCAAAAGCAAATACCATTAGACTTACAACTAATACAATTCCTATTCTCATAGAATACTCAACAGTCATATCAGAAACAGGAGAACCTTTAATTTTCTCCATAGCTATCATTAATAATTGCCCACCATCCAATATAGGAATTGGTAAAAGATTAAGAAGACCAAGATTAATGCTTAATAATGCTATCATCGATAAGAAGGTGACATACCCTGCTTTAGCTGCAGACCCAGCAAGAACAGAAATTTGGATAGGTCCGCCTAAGTTGTCTGCCGAGATAGATCCTCCCATCATCTTGCCAATTGAATGGATGATTAAAGTGGTATATTTATATGTGTCTACCAAGCCAGTGATAAAGGCATTAAACAAATTTTCTTTCCTCTCAACAACATATTCTGCAGGCCATTGTTTTAAATTATTAGAAGCAAGAATTCCTATTCTTCCTTTTTCAGTTCCATCCTGAGAGGTGAAACTTGAGGTTTCAAGCATTATTGTTAACCTCTGCTGCTCTCTTATAATAATTAGCTCTAAGAGTTGATTAGGTAACTGACCGAGAATATTGGAAAGGCCTTGCCAGGAACTAATCCTTTTTCCGTTTATAGATTCGATGAGGTCTCCTTCTTCTATTCCGTATCTGGATGCAGGGCCATCATCTTGCAAGCTACCTACTATTGGAGGAATATAAGGCTGTATACCTAATTCTAAGTTGGGAGCTTTTTGATCTGCCTCAGAAAGCCAATTATTTATAGAAATATATTTTGTATTGTTTATACCTTCACTTGAATAAATAACTTCTATAGAACCTGTATCTCCAATTCTTTTAGATAGAATCAAATTTATATCATTGAATGTGCTTACTTTTTGCTGATCTATTTTTAATATTTTATCTTTTATTTTAATACCGCTTTCTTCAGCAATGCTATTAGGTAAAACCTCACCTACGTATGAAGATAATTGCATTGTGCCAATAAAAGATAAGAAAGAATAAATGCATATGGCAAGAAAAAAATTTGCAACAGGGCCAGCAACTGTTACTGCTGCGCGCTCACCTGCAGAAGCTTCATTGTACGACTTTTTATTCTCCATAAAGTGTCCGTCTTCTTCATTATAGGTATTATTCTCACCCAGCATTTGCACATAACCGCCAAGCGGTAATATTCCAAAGGAATAAGTACAATTCTTTTTGTCTTTTAGAGTAAATAGCTCCTTGCCGAAACCAATTTTAAACTTCAAAACATGAATGCCAAAATATCTTGCTGTAAGGAAATGACCAAGCTCATGAATACCCACTATCAGACTTATCAATACGATAAAAGAGAATATAGTTTGAAATACGTCCATTTAATTCACTGCAATAATTGCGTTTGTTTCATATCTAGATTTCTTATCAACCTCAAAAAATTCTTCTACTTCTTTGACATCAGTTATATGAGATTTATCCAAGACTTTAGAGATAATTTTGTGTATATCCAAGTAACCTATTTTACCTTCTAAAAAAGCATCTACACACACTTCATTTGCTGCATTTAAAATTGTGAAGCTTGACCCTCCTTCTTTCAGACATTCCTCAGCGAGCCGAATCGCAGGAAATTTTTGCAAGTTTGGCTCCTCAAAAGAAAGATTGCCTATTTGAGCAAGATTAAGTTTTTCTACGCCTGATGTTATCTTTTCTGGAAAGCCAAGAGCGTGAGCTATAGGTATCTTCATATCAGGCATTGAAAGTTGAGCAATGACTGAATTGTCATTAAATTCAACTAAAGAATGAATGATTCCTTCAGGATGAATTATTACATCAATTTCTTTTATATCGAATAACCACCTAGCTTCGATTATTTCTAAACATTTATTCATCATTGTTGATGAGTCTACAGAAATCTTCTTTCCCATGCTCCAAACTGGATGGGCTATGGCCTCATCAGGGGTTATGGAGGCGAAATCTGCTATATCACGTCTAAGAAACGGACCTCCTGAGCCTGTTAAGATAAGTCTCGAAACAGATTCGTTACTTTCTATTCCCTGTAAACATTGATGAATAGCGCTATGTTCACTATCTATAGGAAAAATGGTTGAATTTGATTCTTTTGTTATTTTATTTAAAAACTCACCAGCAACGACATAAGACTCTTTGTTCGCTAGTAAAACTTGCTTACCATTTAACAATGAATTGTATACAGGTTTTAATCCAGCAAATCCAACAATTGCAGCAATGACTATATCTACATCTTCAGAGCCTAGAATAGAAGTAATTTCATCTTCGCTTGATAAAACAGTAGTTGTTTTATCTAAATTTCTTACATTCTCCAAAAATGATTTTCTTGCTTCGTTATTAGCTAGATAAATAAAGCTAGGGCGAAATTCTTCGTATTGATCTATCATTAATTGATAGTTTGTATTGGCAATCAAGGCTTCAACTTTAAAAAATTTTTTATTCTTCCTCACTACATCTAATGTTGAGATTCCTATTGATCCAGTTGAACCTAAAACCACTAAGTTCTTCATAAAGTTATCAAATTTAGAAATAAGATGAAACATGGGAAAGCTGCAATATGACTATCAAGTCTATCAAATACCCCACCATGACCAGGAATCAAGCTTGAGTAATCTTTAATGCCAATAGTTCGTTTCATTAAACTAGCAAAACCATCGCCTACTACAGAAAAACAACACGCAATAAATATCAAAAGAAATAGAGATATTAGATTAATTGGAAATGCACTTATTGATGGAAGTATTAGCAATATGGGAGAAATAACAATTGCAAAAAGGAAGCCTTCTAAAGTTTTATTTGGACTTACATTGGCGATAAAAGGCCTATTGCCAAATTTCTTACCAGCAAAAAATGCTATTGAGTCCATTAAAACGCTAATTAGAATTATAAATAAGATAAAAAATCGGTCATTGTTCGCTCCTGAAAAAAAAGATACTGAATGATCAATTGTTAGAATTTGAAATATTGCAGCGTAAAAACCCAAATGAATAAAGAATCCTAGAGAAATCCAAGTAAATCGGTTTTTAAGGAAAGTTTTATTAAGTGGAAAGCTTAATATAAGAATAGAGGCAGCAAGATAAGTAATAACGCTTAGAGCTATAAATAAGCTATTAAAAAAAGGAACCGTTGCAACACCTAATAAGAGACATAGAAATAATAACGAAACTATTGTAAAAAAAGTGGAAAATCTAACCTTAAAAAACTCCCAAAAAGAAATGCAGGTTATTGTAGCCAGAAAGAATATTAAGAAATTTTGAGGAAGTAGAAATATTATTGAAACAAATACCAAAGCTAAGATTAAAGCACTTGTTATCCTCTGACTAAGCATTCTTATAATTGAAAATTTGATTTATCACCATATCGTCTTGATCTACTTGAATACTCTTTCAGAGCTTTATCGAATTGAATATCATCAAAATCAGGCCAAAGAAGATTAGGAAAATATAACTCAGAATAAGCCAGCTGCCATAGCAGGAAATTACTTACTCTAATCTCGTTACCAGTTCTTATACAAAGATCTGGATCTTCAAATCTTGCCGTAGAAAGATATGAATTGAATTCTTGTTCAGTAATATCAGTTTTATCAGAAGCCTGTATTTTATTAATCGCATTAACTATATCCCATCTTCCACCATAGCTGGCTGCCACAACCAAATCTAATTTTTTACTCTTTTCATCACAATGAGTGAGTTCTTCAGATCTTTTCATTTGTCCGATCAAGTTATCATCAAAAAGCGTTAGATCTCCAATAAAGTTCAATTGAACTGAATTTTTTATTAGATTAGGAACTTCTTCTTCAAGGGCTGTATTTAGCAGTTTCATAAGAAGACTAACCTCTTCTTGAGACCTGCCCCAGTTCTCACTACTAAATGCGAACAGAGTTAGGGTAGATAGACCTCTTTTTACAGCAAACTCAACTGCCTCTCTTGCTCTTTCAACACCTTTTTGATGCCCTGCAACTCCTGGAAGGCTTCTGTCAGTTGCCCACCTATTATTGCCATCCATAATAATGGCAACATGCTTTGGCAGAGATTCATTTGCGTTGCCTTCCATTGTAAGAATCTAGAAGTCTAAAAGTTCTTTTTCTTTAACATTCAATGCCAAATCAACCTTCTCTACGTATAAGTCAGTAAGTTTCTGTATTTCCTCTTCACCTTGACGCTCTTCGTCTTCAGAAATTTCCTTTTCTTTAAGAAACTCCTTTAGTTGAGAATTTCCTTCGCGCCTGACGTTTCTTACAGAAACTTTTGCATTCTCTGCTTCAGCTTTAGCTTTTTTGATGAAGTCTCTTCGTGTCTCTTCTGTTAAATCTGGAAGTATAACTCTTATAGTATCTCCAGAAGTGGCTGGGTTTAGGCCAAGGTCAGACTCAACTATGGATCTCTCTATTTGCTGAGCAACACCCTTTTCCCATGGAACAATGGCTAAAGTTTTTGCATCTTCTATTGAAATACTAGCAACTTGGTTTAGAGGCGTGGGTTTGTCGTAATAGTCAACTCTAATGCTATCTAGCAATGACGGAGTAGCTCTTCCAGTTCTAATCTTTTTAAAGACTGTTTCAAGGGCACTTAAACTTTTTTCCATGCCTGACTTCGCATCTTCAAGTATCTCGTTTAACATCTAACCTTCTATTTGAGACATAACTTCAGTAGCAAAATCTACTTTTTCAACTTCTATGCCCTCACCAACTTCATATCTTGTAAAGCTTAAAATATTTGCACCATTATCATCAAGCAATTTACTAATCTTTTGATTTGGATCCCTAACGAAATCTTGCTCTATCAGGCTCACTTCCGATAAAAATTTAGAAACCTTACCTTCAATCATTTTTTCAATGATTTCAGGGGGTTTTCCAGAACCTTCAGACTGAGCTTTAGATATTTCTCTTTCCTTATCAACAATCTCCTGAGGTATATCAGAAGGAGAAACTGCCATAGGATCTGTTGCAGCGGCGTGCATGGCTATGTCATTTGCAAGAGATTCAGTTCCTCCATTTAATGAAACGATGCAGCCGATCTTATTATTGCTATGCAGATAAGAACCCGTCACAGCAGAATCTTCAGTTTTTGCGACTCTCCTCACTACAATATTTTCACCAAGCTTCTGAACTAATTTTTCTCTATTTACTTCAATACCTTCTTCTAATAACTGCTCTAAAGGCTTTTCAGAGTTATCTGCATAAGTTTTAAGGGTTTCTTCCGTAAAGTTAATATAAGATTCATCTCTTGCTACGAAATCTGTCTCGCAATTTACCTCTATCATAAAAGCGGTTTTACCATTATTTAATATACCTATAAGACCATCAGCAGCAGATCGTCCTGATTTTTTACTTGCTTTTACCCCGCTGGTTTTTCTGAGTTCTTCAATAGCTAAATTTATATCGCCGTTTGCTTCTTCTAGAGCTTTCTTACAATCCATGAGGCCTAAGCCTGTTTTTTCTCTAAGTTCTTTTACTTGTGAAGCTGAAATAGTCATATTTACTCCTCGGATTTATTATCTTTATTTTCTGCGGAAATAGGTGTTTTTTCTTCAAGATCAGGGACTTCTTCAGATTCACTTGTATCTTGGACAGGTTTATCTAAATCCGCTCCTTCAACATCCTTCGTTTGCGATTGCGAAGCTTGCGAAGTGCTCTCTTCGTCAACTGGAGTTTTTCCTTCTTCATCTGAAAAATCTTTTGTATCAACCTTTCTGACTATTGCTGGTCCAGATTGAGGTTCTTCCTGCTTCAGTCCTGTTGCCGCTTCTGAACCTTTAAGACATGCGTCTGCAACAGCCTCAGTAAATAGAGCTATAGATCTAATAGAGTCATCATTACCAGGAATAACATAATCTATTCCTTCAGGATTGCTATTTGAATCAACCACTCCAACTATAGGTATGCCCATTTTACTAGCTTCAGAGACAGCTATAGACTCTCGATTCACATCTATAATGAATAACGCATCAGGGAGACCGCCCATTTCAGTTACTCCACCAATAGATTTTTCTAATCTGTCTATATCTCTTTGAATCTTTAAGCCTTCTTTTTTTGTAAGCTTACTGAAGGTTCCGTCTTCCTTCTGCCTTTGTAGGTTTTCTAATCGAGTAATAGAAGAACGAATAGTCTTGTAGTTAGTTAACATACCTCCAAGCCATCTTTCGTTGACATAAGGCATAGAACATCTGTTGGCTTCATTCTTAATAATTGCTGTTGCAGTTCTTTTGGTGCCAACAAAAAGTATTTTATTGTTCTTAGCAGCCACACCTTCAATAAACTTAAGAGCAGGTTTGATCATCTCAACCGTATGTTCTAAATTTAAAATGTGGATTTTATTCCGAACTCCAAAAATATGTTGCTCCATTTTTGGATTCCAGTATTTTGTTTGGTGCCCAAAGTGGACACCTGCTTGTAGCATTTGTTCTAGCGATATTTCAGCCATTTGCTCTCCTGTTACGAAAAACATTACATTTTTCTGGTTATACTTCCACGCTTTTACAGAACCCACCGAAGATGAGCAATCTTTGGCACCTTAGATCTGAAACAATTACGTGTGTTTCGTTATAGACTAATAGTCTAGGGAAGGCTTTATACCATAATTATCTCTATTCAAGAAGAATAAATATCAACCATCGAATACAATCCTGGGGGTTGGGTGCTCAGCCATCTAGCCCCTAGCAACGCTCCATTTACAAACAGAGATCTATCTAATGCCTTGTGAGTAATTTCTATTATTTCATTGTCTAAATTAAACGAGATAGTATGCTCACCGGGATTATCTCCTTTTCTATAGCTCTGTGTATTAATTTCGGCATCAGAGAAGGATTTAGAAATTACTTCTTTAATAGCTATGGCAGTTCCAGATGGGGAATCCTTTTTTTCTGTGTGGTGTGTTTCAGATATATTTATTGTAGATTCTGCAGGAAATAGATTTCCTAGATCAGATAATATTTTTTTAATAATTGCAATTCCTGCACTAGTGTTGGGAGCAAAAAGTATAGGCAGCTCTTGGCTAATTTTTTTTATAGTCGCTAACTGCGAATTATTAAAACCGGTGGTGCCAATAAGCACAGGAAGTTTTTTAGCTTGGTATTTATCTAAAAGATTTAAGGTTGATTCTGGAGAGGAAAAGTCAACTATGATGTCTATTAGAGGATTATCAGGATATTCACTATCTATATATGCACCAATATTATCTCTACTTAATAAAAGTCCAATATCCTTACCTATATGAGCATTATCCTTATTAGAAATACCTCCTATAAGCTGGAAATAGTCATCTTCTATCACTTTATTTGCAAGTAAAGTCCCTATGCGACCTGTAATCCCAGAAATATAAAGATTTTTCATTTATTTAGTTTAATTATCAAAGAATGATTTTACCTTAGAAAACCATTCATCTCTCAAGGGATTCTGCTTGGAATCTTGAGTTATAGATTCTTGGAACTGTTTTAGTATTTTTTTCTGCTCTTTCGATAGGTTTTGGGGAGTCTCAATTACAGCCCTACATAGTAAGTCGCCTGTTGAACCACCTCTGATAGGACTTATTCCTTTTCCTCTTAATCTAAATAACTTACCTGTCTGAGTTCCTTCAGGTATTTTAATTTTTACTTTGCCTTCTAAGGTAGGAATCTGAATTTCTCCTCCTATTGCTGCATCAATAAAGCTAATTGGTGCTTCACAATAAAGATGTTTACCATCTCTTTCAAAAACGTCATGTGATAAAACTTTTATTTGAACAAAAAGATCTCCAGATGGGCCACCGTTAATGCCAGCCTCTCCTTCTCCCGAGAGTCTTATTCTATCTCCCGTATCAACACCCGCAGGTATCTTAACCGACAGAGTTTTACTTCTTTCAGATCTTCCTTCTCCTCTACACGCCTGACAAGGATTGCTAATTATTTGACCAGAGCCTCGGCATCTTCTGCAAGTCTGTGCAACTGAGAAAAAGCCTTGCTGCATTCGTACTTGCCCTGTTCCAGAACAAGAATCGCAAGATATAGGTTTACTACCATCGCTAGCGCCAGATCCTCCACAAGAGCTACAGGTTTCAAGACAGGGAATTGCTATTTTTTCGGTGACTCCCCTTACGGCATCTTCTAGACTTATAGTCATTGAATATTGAAGATCTGAACCTTTATTAGATCTCTGTCTTCTTCCGAAAGGATCTCCTCCACCAAAGATATCACCAAAAATATCACCAAAAATATCATTGAAGCCTTGCGAGCTTCCCCCGCCAAAACTTGAAGCTTCTACGCCATCATGACCAAACTGATCGTAAGCACTTCTTTTTGATGTATCAGATAATACTTCATAGGCTTCCGAAGCTTCTTTAAATTTTTCTGAGGCATTGGGATCATCAGAGTTCCTATCTGGATGATACTTCATTGCCAGCTTACGGTAAGCCTTTTTTAAATCATCTTCAGTGGCGCCTTTTTGCACACCCAAGATTTCATAATAATCCCTCCTAGACATATCTTTTACTTGGCCTAATGGGATTCCTTACAAACTAAGAGTTTTGGTTTTCTTTCTCTTCAGTTACCTCTTCAAAATCAGCATCAACCACATCTGAATCATTTTGACCGTCTGAGGTTTCTGGATTTTCTTGATTTTTTGCCTCTTCTTCGTAGAGTCTTTGAGCAAGGGGTGCTGAAGCTTCAGATAGAATTTTTACTTTTTCATCTATCGTCTCTTTATCATCTCCTTTCAAAACCTCCTCTAGATCAGTTATAGCTAATTCGATGGCTTCTTTCTCAGAGTCTTCAACTTTATCTTTTGCTTCTTCTAGTGTCTTTTTGCAACTATGTACTAAGTTTTCACCTAAATTCTTAGCCTGAACAAGTTCTTCAAATTTCTTATCATCTTCTGCGTGAGCCTCGGCATCTTTGACCATTTGTTCTATTTCATCATCTGATAAACCGCTTGAAGCCTTGATTTCGATAGATTGCTCTTTATTAGTAGCCTTATCTTTTGCTGATACATTCAAAATACCATTTGCATCTAAATCAAAAGAAACTTCTATTTGAGGCATGCCTCTAGGTGAAGCTGGTATATCAGTTAGATTGAACTGACCTAAGGTCTTATTCTCGGTAGCTTGTTTTCTTTCCCCTTGAAGCACATGCACTGTAACTGCAGTCTGATTATCTTCAGCTGTGGAGAAAACTTGTGATTTATTTGTAGGAATAGTTGTATTTTTGTCTATTAAAGGCGTCATTACACCGCCCATTGTTTCTATACCTAATGTCAATGGGGTTACATCTAACAATAAAACATCGGTTACATCTCCTGCCAGCACAGCACCTTGAATAGCAGCGCCCACGGAAACTGCTTCGTCTGGATTTACATCTTTTCTAGCTTCTTTTCCAAAAAAATCTTTTACTTTTTCCTGAACCATCGGCATTCTAGTTTGCCCACCAACTAAAATTACTTCGTCAACTTCTGACGCCTTTAATCCAGCATCATTTAATGCTATTTCAGTAGGTTTCAATGTCCTATCAACTAAACTCTCTACGAGTGATTCTAATTTTGCTCTAGTGAGTTTATGCACAAAATGCTTAGCTCCTGATGAGTCTGCTGTTATGTAAGGGAGGTTAATTTCTGATTGTTGATTGCTTGATAGTTCAATCTTGGCCTTCTCGGCTGCTTCCTTCAATCTTTGTAATGCAGCTGAGTCATTATGTAAATCTAAACCTGATTCATTCTTAAATTCATCCGCTAGATAGTCAATTAAAGCTATATCAAAGTCTTCTCCTCCTAGAAAAGTATCTCCATTAGTAGAGAGTACTTCGAATTGATGTTCTCCATCAATTTCTGCTATTTCTATTATCGAAACATCAAAGGTTCCGCCGCCTAAGTCATAGACAGCTATTTTTTGGTCTCCTTTTCCTTTATCCAATCCATATGCAAGTGCAGCTGCAGTAGGTTCGTTAATGATTCTCTTGACCTCAAGACCAGCTATTTTTCCTGCATCTTTAGTAGCTTGCCTTTGTGAATCATTAAAATAAGCAGGTACTGTGATGACAGCCTCTTTGACTTCCTGTCCAAGGTAATCTTCTGCTGTTTTTTTCATTTTCTTTAGGATTTCAGCAGAAACTTGCTGAGGAGCCAACTTTTTGCCTTCTGCTTCTACCCAGGCATCACCATTATCTGCAGAGACAATTTTATAAGGAACCATATTACTATCTTTCTTCACGACATCATCACTATGCTTTCTGCCAATGAGTCTCTTTATTGCGTACAGTGTGTTTTCAGAGTTAGTAACAGCTTGGTTCTTAGCCGAGTCTCCAACTTTAATTTCATCTCCATAAGCCACAACTGAAGGCGTTGTTCGTTTTCCTTCTGAATTTTCTATTACTTTAGCTTGATCCCCTTCCATAACAGAAACACAAGAATTTGTTGTTCCTAGGTCAATACCAATTACTTTTGCCATTATTTAACTCCACATTAAGTTCTAATACTTAAGATGGGGCTTATATTTAGTATTTCAAGAGTTTTAAGGAAAATTTTATGATTTCTTTGAAACCACTACTTTTGCAGGTCTAAGTGTTCTGTCCATTATCATGTAGCCTTTCTGCACTATATCTATAATTGTATTTGGTTCTACTGAATCGTCTTCAATCAAAGAAATGGCTTCATGCCTCTTAGGATCAAAAGATTTATCTTTGAGGTCAATTACTTCAATACCGGCAGCGCTAAGAGAATTTTCAAAACTTTTTAGTGTCAACTCTAGCCCTTCTTTTATGCCCTCAATTTCTTGAGAATCTTCACAATTAACTATGGCTCTTTCTAGATTATCGCCAACTGATAAAAATTCTCTGGCTAAAGATTCGACTCCATAAAGCCTAGCTTTTGTAACTTCTTGTGCTGCAATTCTTCTAACATTTTGTACTTCTGCTTTCGCTCTAAGCAATTGATCTTCAAGATCTTTAATTAAATCTGCTTCAGAAGCTTCTACCTGATCAATATCTTCGTATTCAATTTCAATTTCTTCAGAAGTCTTATTATCATCTTCTGGGTTGATCTCAATTTCTTGATTTTCTTCTTCTTGATCTTTTTTATTCTCGGTCAAAGCATACTCCTTTCAGTCTTTATGGGGCTGAAAAAAATGTTTTCAAGTAATTAATCTTTGATGGGCTTAACATAAAGAACCATGCTGTGATCAATGATTTCATAGCCTTTCTCATTAGCAAGTTTCTTTTGTCTGTCTTCGATTAAAGTATCATTAAATTCAATTACATGACCAGTATCTAAACAGACCATATGGTCATGATGTTCTGATGGTGTGAGTTCATAAACTGCATGACCTTCTTGGAAATTATGACGAACACAAATTCCAGCTTGTTCGAACTGGGTTAAAACTCTATATACAGTTGCCAATCCAACTTCTTCGCCTGCGGCAAGAAGTTGTCTGTATATTTCTTCTGCACTAAAGTGATCTGATTCTTGACCATCTTCAAGAAGTTCTAAAATTCTAAGCCTTGGAAGAGTTACCTTTAAACCAGCTTTTTTTAATTCAGCATCATCTGTCAATTTAATTTCCTCTAAATAAGTAATAATAATTTGTTCTAAACATTATAATATCCATTCATTCTTAAAAAAATATAAATGAAAATAAAAATCTTATTCATATTCGTTCTGATGATTAGTCTCATAACTACAGGATGCAGTATACCTAGAATGTACAAAGTTGTTGTTAGCCAAGGAAATCTAGTAGATCAAGAGATGTTAGATAAACTAGAAATTGGTATGACAGAGTCTCAGGTAAAGTTTGTTATGGGGACACCTCTTATATCCGATACTTTTTACCCAAATAGATGGGATTATTTCACTACAGTTACCCAAGGAGACAGTGTCTATACCCAACAAAAAATAATACTCTTCTTTGATGAGAATAAACTCGTTAAGTGGGAAGGTGAAATAGATTAGGGCGATTTAGTTAAATAAAGAAATAAAGAAAAACACAACTTACCATAATCGGTGAAATATATCTGATACTAAAATACCAAAACTTAAATATAAAATTTTCTTCTACATTAAGTTCATCAAGAACGTGCTCCTTTTTCATAATCCAACCAACAAAAATTGCTATAAAAATACCTCCAAGAGGTAACATTATCTGATTAGTTAAGAAATCAGTAGCGTCAAAAAAATTCTTACCGAAGATAGTAAACTCAGAAAGCAGATTAAAAGAAAGAGCACTAAAAATTCCTAAAAACCATGCAACAAATCCTAAACCAGCAGTTGCAGTTATTCTTTTAATTTTTAAAGATTCTATCAGCCACGCTACTCCTGGTTCTATTAATGATATAGAAGAACTTAGGGCCGCTATGCTCAATAAGACAAAGAATAGAGTTCCAAAAAATACTCCTAGAGGCATGGAACTAAATGCTATAGGTAAAGTAACAAAAACAAGTCCAGGTCCCTCTGAAGCTGCAAGACCATTTGCAAAAACGATTGGAAAGATGGCTATACCGGCTAATAAAGCAACTCCGGTATCTAGTGCGGCTACAGATATGGCTGTCTTACCAATATTTTGATTAGCCGGCATATAAGCTCCGTAAGCCATAATAGCTCCCATTCCTAGACTTAAAGTAAAAAATGCTTGGCCTAGTGCTTCCAACATCACTTCTGGAGTTATCTTGCTAAAATCTGGCTGAAATAAGTAGATTAGTCCTTCGATAAAAGCTCCAGATTGTGTTGCATATAAACAAAGAAGCAGAACTATAACAAACAGCATTGGCATCAATGTATTTATCCATTTTTCTAAGCCATCTAGAATTCCTCTAGCTACAACAAAAACTGTTATTGATAAAAATAAGGTATGCCAGAATATTAAAGAAGATGGACTAGAAAGTAAGGCATTAAAACTTACTGTAGAGCTTTCAGGAGTAATATCATGAAATCCATTAAAAACATAAGAAAGTGCCCAGCCTGCAGCAACACTATAGAAAGAAAGAATTAATAAACCTGCCAAGGCTCCGGTCGCACCTAATAAGGTCCAGGCACTAGTTGTGTTAGCTTCTGCAGCTAAAGCCTTCATTGTATTTGCAGGACTGCTTCTGCCCCTTCTACCTATCATAATCTCGCCAAGCATGATGGGTAAGCCAATAACAGCTATACATGCCAAGTAAACAAGAACAAAAGCACCGCCACCGTTATCTCCAGCCATGTAAGGAAATTTCCATATATTTCCTAAGCCCACAGCAGAGCCAGTTGCGGCTAGTATGAATGTCCAACGACTAGACCAAGTTCCATGTATAGACTTTCTTTCTTCAGACATATTAATTATAGATTTCTATAGGGTACGTGTAGGGGTTTATCCAATAAGTAAAGATTAACATAAGACAAATACACAAGATAATGCTTATTTTGTTGATCAAATCTTTGTAAGAATAATCAAATTCATCAATTATTGAGTTTAGAAAATTTATATGTCTTGATAAATATACTGCTGCTAGCAAAAAGAGTATTCCGCTTACAGGGTTTATAAAAATGGTTAAAAAGCCTCCTAAAATTGCAGAAATAAATGAAATTAAGGAAATTGAAGTTAGTTGCTGCTTTAACTTCTCATTATTATAAGATCTTATGGACCATATATTTCCCGAAAGAAAAAATAGTAAGACTGAAAAGTATATTTGGGCTAAGTGAGCTAGAAAATAAGCAACATTATCAGATGTAAACCAAAGTGAAGACGTAAGAACTATCAATGGTGAAATAGAAATAAAGGCAATTCCCTGAATTGATCTAAATAAAACATCTTCATCTTTCATGTCTGATACAATTTTATAACAAAGTTGAGATTCAAGCTGTGGCTAAAAAAAATAAGAAAAGCGAAAATACGATTACTGAAAATAGAAAAGCTAGATTTGACTTTGAAATTTCTAAAAAGTTTGAAGCTGGTCTATCTCTTTTAGGTTGGGAAGCAAAAAGTATTAGAGTGAATAACGCGCAAATAGCAGAAGCGTATACTCTCCTTAAGGATAGCGAAGCTTATCTAATAGGAAGTTACATTGACCCTCTAAAGAATAGTAATCAAGAAATGGATCCAACGAGATCACGAAAATTGCTTCTGAATAGAAAGGAATTGAATGAAATCATCAAATCTACCTCTCAAAAGGGAAATACCTGTATACCGACCAAACTATACTGGAAAAATGGACTCGTAAAATGCGAAATTGCCCTTGCAATTGGAAAGAAATCCCAAGATAAGAGAAACACAATAAAATCCAGAGACTGGGAACGTCAAAAAGCTAAAGAATTAAGAGAAAGAAACAAAAATTAGTTAAGTTTCATTAGGAAAGGTATAATCGCTCGGCTTTTTTGGGGGCGAACTGGCTTCGACAGTAGATATAAAACCTCAAGTGCATGTCGAGAAGGTAATAATTCTCGTTAAAAAATTATTGCAAACTTGTTAGTTGGCGAAAACGCAGACTACGCTCTAGCCGCTTAATTGGCTAGCTGTCCTTGGTAACGTGCTCGTGCGCCTCCAAAGACAGACGATCTCACGAGATGCTGAAGTTGCTCTTCTCATTAGTAATTTCTTAAGAATAAATTGAGATCGTCTTTTAATCCCTGTTTATCGGGTGTCAAAAGATTAAATTAATAGATAAAACTAAACATGTAGATCTTGTGGCAGAGTACTAGTGGACGCGGGTTCAATTCCCGCCGCCTCCACCAAAAGTGCTATCATATTTTCATGGTAGAACAACAAATTCTTATTACAATAGCAACGCTTGCCGTAACTCTAGCTGGATTTTCAGGTGTAGTGGGTATTTTTTCTAAAGAACTTTCTACTATTAAAAGTTATAAGCTAGAAACTTTATTATTTCAAAGTGGTGTGGCTTTATTTGCCTCTCTTACTACTCTAATTGCTTCTCAGATAGGTGGAGGTTTAAAGAATGAACTAGAGTTTAGAGAGTTTTGGGTTATCTCTAGTTGGGTTTACATAATCATTACAGTAATAGCCTTAATTTTTGCTACTATCGATATAATCAAAACTAAGAGGTACAAGAAAATTAATTACGATATTCTGTTTTATTTTTCATTCTTCTTGGTGATAGCATTACTCGTTTTTAATGCGCTATATATTCAAGATGCCTATTTGTTTCATATCGCATTAGAGTTAAATCTAGCTTTTGCTTTCATATCTTTTTACACACTAGTAATGCCTTCAAAAGAGTAAACTAACAAAATAACAAAAAGAGAGAAATTTATGTCAGGAATAAAAAAACAAGATGGGCCTGTAGCAGTAACAGGTGCAAGTGGATACATTGGATCAAGAATAGTAGAAGATTTATTAGATCAGGGATATGAGGTTCATGCATGTGTAAGAGATGCTAGTAATAGCAAAAAAGTGAATCATCTAGTTGAATTAGGAAAAAATGCTTCTAAATCAGATGTGAATTTATTTGAAGGTGACCTTTTTGAAAAGGGAAGCTATGACGATGCCTTTTCAGGGTGTGCCGCTGTAATCCATGCAGGAGCAACCGTAGGATTCAATAGAGAGACTCCTCAAGAAGTATATGATGGTTGCTTCACCGAAAACGAACACGTAATTGAATCTGTAAAGAAATCTGGCAGTATCAAGCGCTTTGTATTTACTAGTTCTTTTGCCGCGGTAGCTCATCCAAGACCAGAAGGTTATATATTTGATGAAAAAGATTGGTGTGGAGATAATGTTGAAGCCTATAAGGGTGCCTGGTCTAAAGAAAATATCTCAAAAAATAGAGATATTGCTTATGCAATGGCTAAAGCCAATACAGAGAAGATGATATATAAAATGGCGGAAGATGATGGAAGTTTTGAGGCTATATCAATCAATCCCTTACATGTCATAGGGCCCTTGATGACAGAAAATCACAACCAATTCTTTAGTTGGCAATTCTTCATTTGGCAATTATTAAAAGGAAATAATTTTGGGGAGTGGGATGGTAAGCAAATACGCGGAGATAGGATGCTATGGAATATGGTAGATGTAAGAGATGTAGCTAAAGCACATCGACTAGCCACTGAGAGCGAAAATGCAAAAAATGGATCTAGATATATTCTTTCGGCTACCAATCAATCTGGTGAAAAGTTTACCTGGCAACTACAAGCAAAACTAAAAGAATTATTTCCTGAAATAGATAATATCGGAGGGGAAGAGATGAATAATGGTAAGCCCATGAAAGATACCTATGACTCGCCAAGATCTTATTGTACAAAAGCTATAGAAGACTTAGGACTATCGACTTACTCTATTGAAGATACCTTAAAAGAGACTGGCAATTCTTATATTAAAATAGGTTTGTTATAAACTATATATCGAAGGTTAATCGAACACCTTCAATTACAAATTCAATTGCTAATGCACCGAGCAATAAACCAAAGGTTCTCTGCAAGGCAGATAGAGCAGATGTTGGTAATCTTTTAGCCATCTTTCCAGAAACCCATAAACTAATTGCATTTAGAATCAAAACTACAAATATGGGGCTGAATCCTATAATTTGATTTTCAATTGATGATCCAGACTTTTCAGATAACAACATAACTAAAGTTATAGCACCCGGTCCTGCCATGAGAGGTATAGCTAATGGAAATGTTGCTAGTGATGAAAGCTCCTCATCATCCATAGCTTCCTCTGCCGTTTCTTCTCTTCTCTTTTGCCTCTGTTCAAACACCATTTGATATGCAATGACCATCAAAAACATACCGCCAACAATCCTGAAAGAATTTATGGTTATTCCCATCATTTGAAGTAAAGCGCTTCCAAATAACCAAAATATAAGCAGAATCATGAAGGCTGTAAAAGTGCTCCTCAAACATAAAGTAACTAAATCTTTTTTGTTCAATCCTTGGGTGAAAGTGGCAAAGATCGGTAAAATTGTTATTGGGTCAATTGCTACAAAAATTAAGACAAAATTTTCTAAAAAAAGATTTGTCATTTTTCTAAGGCTTACCTACTCCTGGCACATCTACCTCTACTATTTCTATCTTTCCAGATTTTTCTCTTACTGCAGCATCTGGGTCCACACCTGAACCATTTGAAGTACAGATAAATAATGTTTTCTTATCCTCTCCTCCAAGCATGCAAGCAAATGCATTAGTCTCTACAGCAATTCGTTCAGAAATTTCTCCTCCTTCATGCACTCTTATGACTTCTGATGTAGATGGAGAAGCTACCCAAATTGCCCCCTCTTCATCGATGCATATCCCATCAGGTAAGGGTACAGGGCCCTCTTCGGCATTCTCTTTTAAGTCTGCCCAAATCCTCCGATTGCTTAAGCTACCATCCTCCGCTTTATCGAAAGCGGTAAGTCTCGCTGCATAAGTCTCTCCAACGATAAGGGTTTCATTATCAGAAGTAATAACTGTCCCATTTGGGAATAGAAGATCATCAGCAGCTACTATAGGGTCTTCCCCAGGCCTTACTAGTATGAGATTCGTTGGCTTTATCCCTTCGCCAGCATAGGTATTAAATCCAAAATTTCCAATATATGCATTACCTGCTTCATCCACAACCATATCATTACAGTGAAAACCAGCGAGTTCATGTAAATCAGCCCTTTCCTCTAGTGCATTATCTTTAAAGGCAAGTAATTTTCTGTCTTTCATAGACACAATAAGCATTGTGTCATCCGGCATCCAACCCAACCCAGATGGTTGATTTGGAACTTCTACAATAATTTCATAATTTCCTTCAAGATCTAAGGTGTAAACTCTATGGCTATAAAAATCAGAAAAATAGAATTTATTATTATGCCACCTTGGACCTTCACCAAAAGTCAGGCCATCCATTAATGTTTTAAGTTTTCTTTTCATAAAATTCTCCGTCTTTATTTTATAACTATTTCTTCTATCAAATTTTTTACATCTTTAATTTCTATGCGGCTGAGGTCTTCTTTAACAATAATTCGAGCTTTTTTAGACCAAGGCTTCCAGTTAACTGGGTTACTTGGTCCAAATAAAGTAATGGAATCCTTATCTACTGATGCAGCAATATGAGAAGCAACTGAGTCCAGACCAATAAAAAATTGAGAGTGTTTTATTAGAGCCGCCAAATCTAAAAGGCTTGTTTTGCCAGCAAGATTAAGAACTTGAGAATTGTAACGGTCTACTTTTGTTAAAATTTCATCTACATAACCTATCTCATGTAAATCTGGACCAGACGTAACTACTACAGAAATACCTTTTTCTAACAAAAGATTAATTAATTGCGCGAACTTTTCTTTATCCCATAATTTCTTATCTCGCCTTGAAGTGGGATGAACCAAACAATAAGATTTTTCTTCTATTAGGAACGGATAAACCTTAGAAAGATTTTTATACTTGATATCTAAATAAGAAGAATCAAGGATTAAATCATCTTTAAATATTTTTAATCCTAAGCTTTCAAGAGCTGTAAGGTTCCTTTGAACAATATGATTTTCTTGAGCTTCAGGGAATATTGCAGAAAAAGATTTGGTCCATAATGCCTTTCTTCTTTTTTTATCATCTACTGCTGCTTTCTTAGCTTTACCCGCTGCCCAGCTAATAGGAACAACTCTCCATTGGGTGGTCAAAAAGAAGATGTAATCATAATCTTTAGAATTGATTTTTCTCCATAGATTCACTTCCTTCAGAATCCTAGAAAAAATATTATCTTTAGAAGAACTGTCTATTTCTATGATTTCTGAGACATTCTTCTCATGAGCTAAAATAGAACCCGTACCCTTATACACAAGGAGGTCAATATCACTATTAGAATCATTTAATTTAATGTTATCTATCATGGGTTTTGTAAGCAGTACATCTCCATGAAATCGTAATATTACAATTAAATACTTATTAGACATTGTTACTTGACACTTTGCTCTTCAGAATGCATTATGCGCGCCTCTCAGTGATATACAAGATTTATGGCAAATATTAAATCAGCAATAAAAAGAGCACGACAAAATGTCAAAAGAAATGCTCTTAAAAGCTCTCAAAGAGCCTCTACACGTACGGCAGTTAAGTCTGTTTTAAATGCTATTGAGGAAAAAAATAAAGACTCTGCAAAACAAGCTCTAACCATCGCTGAAAAAACCTTAGATGCAATGGCAGGAAAAAAAGTTATTACAAAAAATAAGGCTTCAAGAACAAAATCAAGACTCTCTAAGAAAATCAAAAATCTTTAGCTCAGAACTAAGTTGTTTCTGTGAATCACTTCTTCTTGAGAAAGATAACCTAACGAATCCCCTATCTCATCAGAATTAAGACCTTTAATCTTATCTACTTCTTGATTATTAAAATTTGTAAGTCCCCTAGCAACTTCTCTGCCATCAGGGCTCAAGCAGCTAACTAAATCACCTTTATTAAATGTACCCATTACCTCGATTATTCCGACAGAAAGCAAGCTCTTTCCTTTGGCCTGCAAAGCATCGCATGCGCCTGAATCCAACATAATTTGGCCAGAAACTGAACCAAAAGAGGCAATCCAAAGCTTTCTGGACTGTAAGGAAGATTTATCAGTGAAAAGCTGAGTACCTACCTCCTCTTTATTATATATCTTTAATAAAGTATCTTTCTCCAAACCACTTGCAACCCATGTCATGGCTCCAGAGTTAAGAGAAGTTTTGGCCGCTTCAATTTTAGTTCTCATGCCTCCTCTGCCTAGAAGTCCAGACGAGCTAGTTAGCTGTTGAGATAAATCTATTTTTTTATCATCTAGATTAATTCTTTCTAAAAGATGAGCGTCTATATTTGTGCTTGGATCATCAGATAAAATCCCATCTTGATCGGTTAACATTATAAATTTATCAGCTCTTATTAGACCAGCTAGTGCAGCCCCTAACCTATCATTATCACCAAAAGAGATCTCTTCGGTAGCAACGCAATCGTTTTCGTTAACAATCGGAATAACACCTAATTCAAGCAGTGATTCCACGGTATTCTTGGCATTTAAATATCTAGTTCTATTGGCAATATCATCATGTGTAATCAATACTTGTCCTGTTGTATAACCAAAGTCCATAAATATCCTTTGATATATATCTGAAATGCCTCTTTGGCCGACAGCAGCGCAAGCTTGTAATTTAGCTAGAGTTTCTGGTCTATTATCGAAACCCAAGTCACTCATTCCTTTAGCAATAGCCCCAGAAGATATAATTATTACTTCTTGCTCATTCTTTTTTAAAAAGTCTATCTGCGAAGCCAGCTGACTAATAAAATTTTCATTTATTCCGTCTTGATTTCCAGAAACTAAACTGCTTCCAGCCTTGACTACCCATTTCTCACTCTTAGTCATTAGATGGCTCCATAAATTCTCCGATATCTCTCATTAACTGTTGCGTACCATTCTTTTTTGCTGCAGAGACACAGTATATATATAAATCTCCCTTAAACTGACTTTCCAATTCATTCCTTAAAGCTTCTAATTTCTCTGCATCAACAAGGTCGATCTTATTTAATGCAAGCCATTTTACTTTGTGTATTAATTCAGAATCAAAATCTTCTAACTCTAAAGTTAGTTCTTTTACTTCTTCGATAATTTCTTTCGAGGTCTTGTTGTATATATCTACTATTTGAACAATGACTTTAGTTCTAGATAAGTGTTTTAAGAATTGAATACCTAGACCAACTCCTTTAGAAGCGCCTGCGATAAGCCCTGGAATGTCTGAAATAACAAAGCTAGAATTCTCTGAATAATCAACAACTCCTAAACTGGGATGAAGAGTTGTAAAAGCATAGTCAGCTACTTTTGGCTTAGCACTTGATACAGCTCTTACTAGTGAAGATTTTCCTGCATTCGGCTTCCCAAGCAGTCCTATATCAGCTAACAATCGTAGTTCCAAACCTATATTAAGACTTTCACCATTTTTACCTTCAGTAAATTTAGTTGGTGATCTATTAGTTGAACTCTTATACCTTAAATTGCCAAATCCTCCTCTACCTCCTTTACATATTAAAAGTTCGTCTTGGTCATTTACTAAATCTGCTATAGAGTTTTTAGTTTCTAAATCATACAAAATGGTTCCACAAGGTACTTCTATTATTAAGTCTTGGCCATCTGAGCCTGTCTTATTTTGACTACCTCCTCTTTTTCCATTTTGTGCATTGAATTTACGCTGAAATCTAAATTTAGAAAGAGTATTGAGATTGTTTACTGAACGAAAGATTATATTTCCTCCGTTGCCTCCATCCCCTCCATCAGGACCGCCCTTTGGAATATTCTTTAAGCGTCTGAAACTTGAAAGGCCATTACCACCATCACCAGCTTTGACATCAATAGAGACTTCGTCAATGAATTTCATTGATATATTATATTTGAATTTATAGGAGAGGAGTTTCTTAAGCTAGATGGGTTCTACGTTTACGAATTGCCTTAGCTTAGGGCCTTTTTTTACAAATGAAACTTTGCCGTCAACTTTCGAAAAGAGAGTATGGTCTTTTCCGCATCCTACGTTCTTTCCTGGATGGAATTTTGTACCTCTTTGCCTGACAATGATGGAACCGGCAGTTATAGTCTCACCACCAAAACTCTTAACGCCTAACCTTTTTGACTGAGAATCTCTTCCGTTTCTGCTGCTTCCGCCTGCTTTCTTATGTGCCATCTTATTTTCTTAGTTATGAAGTAATAGACTCTATCTGTATTTCGCTAAAATTTTGCCTATGACCATAGGTTCTTCTATAGTCTTTCCTTCTTTTCATTTTGAATACACGAATTTTATCATGCTTACCATTAGAAACTAATTTTGCAGTCACTTTTGCATTCTCAACATAAGGATTGCCTATCTTGGAGTTACTTCCATTGGAAATCATGAGCACTTTATCGAACTCTACGGTAGAACCCTCTTCAACAGATAGAAGTTCTACTTTAAGACTTTCGCCTTCTGAAACTGTGTGTTGCTTTCCCCCGCTTTCTATTACGGCAAACATATTTATCTCCAATCAGGAATTAAAGGAGTTGCACTATACGAAAAAGATCAAGTATTCGCAATATAATTCCTTGATTTACCCAACTTAATTTAAAATAGCAGTATTAATGGAATTGATATACAAAAAGCTAATAGCAGGAGAATTAAAAGAATTAGAAAATAGTCTCAATGAGTCTATAAATTCAGACATTCAATTGGCCACAGAAGTATCCAACTATCTTGTTGGTTCAGGAGGTAAGAGAATAAGGCCTGCAATTTGCATTTTAGTGGCTAAAGCCTTGGGTTACTCTGGAAATGACCTAATAAAGCTTGCTAGTTCAATTGAACTTCTTCATACAGCAACTTTGATACATGACGATGTTGTTGACGAAAGCCTTACAAGAAGGGGTAAAGAAAGTATTCATACCAAATGGGATAATGCTCATGGAGTATTGGTAGGTGACTTTGTATATTCTAAAGCTTTCCAGTTAATGGCGAGTTTTGATGAACCGAAGATAATAAGAACGCTTGCAGATTCTACTAATAGAATTTCTGAAGGAGAAGTCCTTCAACTTACTTTAAAAAATCAATCTATACTTTCTGAGGAGGATTATTTCGAAGTAATAGATAGGAAAACAGCAGAGTTATTCAAAGTATCAGCAGTTACTGCAGGCATTTTATGTTCTTGCGATAACACCATACTCAAGAGCTTGGCTAATTTTGCAAATTCATTAGGAATAGCATTTCAGATTCAAGATGATATTTTAGATTATTATGGGGATGAAAGTTTAACTGGAAAGAAGCTTGGTAAAGATTTTGAAGAAGGAAAATTTACTCTTCCCATCATACTTGCACTTAAACAAAATAATAATAAGAACCAAACACAATTATTGTCTCTATTTAAAAGAGGTAGGCATGAAGACTTTCCAAAAATACTGTTACTCTTAGAAGAAGGAAATGTATTGAAAACCACTCAAAAGATATTTGCTAGCTATGCAGAAGAATGCATGGGAGAATTAAAAAATATACCTCAAAACTCTTATAAGGACGCTCTAGAAGACATCGTATCTAATTTGGGATCTAGATTAACTTGATATTTTATTACTGCTTTTGATGTATCATAATCATATTATTTAGGGGGCAAAATGTCTTTCTTAGCAAAGAATAGCTATAACAAAGAAGAGTTACTTGATTGTGCACAAGGCAACTTATTTGGTCAAGAGAATGGTAGGTTACCTACTCCTAACATGCTTATGTTTGATCGTATAACAAGCATCAATCAAGATGGGGGTAAATTTTCTAAAGGTCAGATTATTGCAGAACTAGATATCAATCCCGATCTCTGGTTTTTCGATTGCCATTTTAAAGGAGATCCGGTAATGCCAGGATGCTTAGGATTGGATGCTATGTGGCAACTAGTTGGATTTTATTTGTGCTGGCTGGATAATCCCGGAAGAGGTAGGGCTTTAGGTGCATCAGAAGTTAAATTCTTTGGTCAAGTGCTGCCGACCGCAAAACTTGTGACGTTACAGATAGATATGAAGAGAATCTTAAATCTTGATCTCACTGTCGGTATAGGTGAAGGTTCAATGTTAGTAGATGGTAGAGAAATCTACAGTGCGAAAGGTTTAAAAGTAGGATTATTCCAAGATACATCGAGTTTCTAATATGCGTGAAGTAGTTGTAACAGGAATAGGCATAGTTTCTAGCTTAGGTAATAATGTTACTGAAGTGACGAACTCACTACAAAATTTAAAGTCTGGTATATCTCACAATAATATAAATGCTGAGCTAGGTCTTAGAAGCCATGTATCTGGCTCTGTTAAGAATTTGGATCTAAAAGAATTAATAGATAGGAAGCTTTATCGATTTATGGGGGATGCAGCAGCTTATGCCTATTTAAGTACACAAGAAGCTGTAAATGATGCAGATTTAGAAGATACAGAATTATCAAATTATAAAACTGGATTGATAATGGGCTCAGGAGGAGCCTCTTCTGAGGATCAAATAGATTCTGCAGATATTCTCAGATCGAAGGGTTTAAAAAGAATTGGTCCCTATAGGGTTACTAAAGCCATGGGAAGCACAGTCTCAGCATGCCTGGCTACTTCTTTCGGTATCAAAGGTATAAATTATTCAATCTCTTCTGCGTGTGCTACTAGCGCTCACTGTATTGGCTCCGGAATGGAACAAATACAACTGGGAAAACAAAATATAGTAATTGCTGGTGGTGGAGAAGCCGAACATTGGGGAATGACAAGTCTTTTCGATGCCATGGGAGCCTTATCTACCAAATACAACGACGATCCTAAAAAAGCATCAAGAGCCTATGATAAAGATAGGGATGGATTTGTAATAGCTGGTGGTGGTGGGACTATCATTTTAGAAGAAAAGCAACATGCAATAGATAGAGGAGCTAATATTTATGCTCATCTAACTGGATATGCCGCAACATCTGATGGCGAAGATATGGTCAGTCCTTCTGGAGAAGGAGGTCAAAGATGTATGGAAATTGCTTGGGAGATGAGCGGAAACAAAAAAATTGATTATATAAATGCTCATGGTACAAGTACTCCTGCAGGAGATATAACTGAATTAGAAGCTATAAGATCAGTATTTGGTAATGAAATACCGCAGATAAGTTCTACTAAATCTCTCTCTGGACACTCTTTAGGCGCAGCAGGTGTTCATGAAGCTATATATGGCCTAATTATGATGAAGGAAGGGTTTATTGCCGCTTCAGCGAACATAGAGAATCTCGATGAAGGTGCAAAGTCCTTTCCGATAGTTAAGAAGAATTTTCCTTTTAAAATGCAGAGCTTCCTCAGCAATAGTTTTGGTTTTGGCGGAACAAACGCAACCCTAATTTTTGAAAAGCCTTAAAAAGGTATGTCGTCGTCAGTGATTCCACTATCAGGCATATTTTGGGGGCT
>CABYCU010000006.1 GCA_902517565.1 uncultured SAR86 cluster bacterium
ACTACTGTGTTTTCTTCTGCTCCTTCTGGAGAGATAAATATAGCTGAGTTGACTTATGAAAAAGAGGGTATAGCAGGATCTTCAGTTGATTTTCACTTTAATATTAAAGATTAATCACCCTTAAAATGTTTGATATAAAAAGGAAGAAAGTCATTTAAAACTTGCCTGTATGCATTTCTTTTAAATTCTACGCCAGCCTTAATGGGGTGCCAATAAGTTGACCAAGTCCATTGAGTGAATTCAATCTGATCATGCAGATTTAAATCTATGTCAAGATCTTCCCCAAGGAATTCAGCTAAGAACCATTTTTGTGTTTGCCCTTTGAATTTTCTATTCTTAAATGAGAAATATCTGGGAATCTTATCTCTCGGTACATCATAGTTTACCCATCTTTCATTTTCTTTTAAGATTCTGATTTTACTTTCATCTAGCCCTACCTCTTCGTAAGTTTCTCTGAAAATAGCCTCTTCAGGTAACTCCCCTTCGTCTATTCCTCCTTGAGGGAACTGCCAACCGTCTCCGGTTCTCCTTTTGCACCAAAGAAGCTTACCTTGTTTATTAAAGATAATGATGCCAGCATTAGGTCTGTATAATGTTGCTTCCATACTTTATCTTAAAGCACTTATATAAATAAAAAATATGAAATTAGTATTATTTGATCTAGATGACACTCTTTTTGATGGAGATACAGAGGGTCAATGGGTTGAATACATGGATCAGAACAAATTAATTACTGCATCTGATTTCTTTAAAAAAATGAAATCTTTTGAGAACAGCTATAGGCAAGGTAATTTAGATGTTAATGCTTATTCTGAATTTCTTCTTAGCCCTCTTATAGGAAAACGTCTCGAAGATATAAAAGATAATATTGATATTTTCGTTGCAGATATTGTCAATAGATTAACTGATGATCTAACCAAAGAACTTCTTGATAAGCATAAAGACGACACTAAGATTTTAACTTCCGGTTCATTATCATTTCTAGTAGATAAGATAGCTCACAAACTAGGAATTGAGACCAGCTTTGGGACCGATCCTAAGTATGTAGAAGAGAAATTTACTGGTCAAGTAAAAGGAAATCCTAATTTCTCAGAAGAGAAGGTTAGGAGAATTAAGATATGGAAAGACTCCAGGCAATTTGAAGAGATATTTGGCTATTCTGATTCTATACACGACCTACCTCTTCTTGAGTTTTCGGATATAGCTATAACAATTAGCCCAGATGATAGACTTCGGAAGATCGCTAAAAAAAGAAATTGGCTAATTTTTGATGGGAGAAAATCTTATTCGTAGTCTTCCATAGAAGGACAGCTACATACAAGATTCCTGTCTCCATAAGCATTATCCACTCGTCCGACAGGAGGCCAATATTTATTCTCATGCAGTCCTTCTGTAGGAAATGCCGCTTCAGAACGAGTGTAAGGATGGACCCATTCTTCTTGCAATAGAGATTTAGCAGAATGAGGTGAATTTTTTAATAAATTATCTTTTGGCGATACTTTTTCATTTTCTATCCCTTTTATTTCGTTTCTTATTGAGATCATTGCATCACAGAATCTATCTATTTCACGAAGTGACTCACTCTCAGTTGGCTCTATCATTAATGTACCGGCAACAGGCCAAGACATAGTTGGAGCATGGAATCCATAGTCAATTAACCTTTTTGCAATATCTTCCACCTCAATTTCAGCTGTTTCTTTAAAGGGACGAACGTCAATGATACATTCATGCGCTACCAAGTCATTTTCACCTTTGTAAAGGATAGAGTAGTGATCTTTAAGTCTGTTAGAGATGTAGTTAGTATTTAAAATAGCAAGTTGAGTTGCCTTAGTTAAACCTTCTGAGCCCATCATCTTCATATACATCCAGCTTATTGGTAGTATGCTTGCACTGCCCCAGTCAGTTCCTGAGACTGGACCTACAGGATGTTCAGCTTGATCATGATAAGACGGAATAAATTCACTAAGTTTCTCGACCACGCCAATTGGCCCTATTCCTGGACCGCCCCCTCCATGAGGTATGCAAAAAGTTTTATGTAAGTTTAGGTGTGAAACATCTCCACCAAAAGATCCTGGATAACAGATTCCAACCATTGCATTAAAATTAGCTCCATCTATGTAAACGAAACCACCTTTAGAATGAATCACATCACAAACCTCGCTTACATTTGTTTCAAATACACCATGTGTAGAGGGGTAAGTTATCATTAAAGAAGAAAGATTCTTTGAATGTAAATCTACCTTTTGTTTCAAATCCTCTATATCAATATTACCTTCTTCATCACATCCAACAGGTACAACTTCCAGGCCAACCATTTGAGCTGAGGCAGGGTTTGTACCGTGAGCAGATTTTGGAATCAAACAAATATTTCTGTGTGATTCATTATTTTTTTTATGAAATGCGTTGATAGCCAACAAGCCAGCATACTCTCCTTGTGAACCTGCATTAGGCTGAAGAGAGATTTTAGAATATCCTGTTAGATCAGATAGCATTCTCTCCATATCATTAATTAATTCTTCGTATCCTTTGAGCTGCTCTTTGGGAGCAAATGGATGGATATTTGAAAACTCTGGCCAACTTACTGGAATCATCTCAGATGTTGCATTTAATTTCATGGTGCAGGAACCAAGTGGAATCATTGCTCTATCCAAGGCTATATCTTTATCACTTAGTTTTCTTATATACCTTAACAACTCAGTTTCAGTTCTATAGCTTTTGAATACATCATGATCTAAGAAAGAGGAAGTCCTTCTTAAGTTTTGAGGAATAGATGATTCATAATCAATATCTAACTCAATTTGTTTATTGATAAATAAATCAGTTATAGCCTTAATGTCTGCTTCAGAAGAGGTTTCATCTAGTGAAATCCCGATAAATTCATTGTTTATAATTCTAAGATTCACATTCTTATTAATTGAACGTTCGTGTATCTCTTTTGTATTTCCCTTAGTTTCAACAACCAAAGTGTCGAAAAACTCATCTTCAACACAATTGAACCCATGAGTTACAAGATTATTCTTTAGAATACAAGTTAGTCTATGAACTTTATCTGCAATTTCTATTAAACCTTCTTTGCCATGGTAGATAGAATAAAAACCAGCCATAATTGCTAATAATGCTTGGGCAGTGCATATATTGCTTGTAGCTTTTTCCCTTCTAATATGTTGCTCTCTTGTTTGAAGTGCAAGTCTGTATGCTATATCACCATTAGAATCAACAGAAGCACCTACTATTCTTCCTGGCATCGACCTTTTTAACTTATCGCTAACAGCCATAAAGGCTGCGTGAGGGCCTCCACATCCCAATGGCACACCAAATCGTTGAGATGAACCAATTACTATATCTGCACCCATTTCTCCAGGAGGTTTAAGAATTGTTAACGCCAAGAGATCTGTACCTACTACTGCCAATGCAGACTGTTTATGACATGATTCTATGCAATGACTTAAGTCGGCAATTTTTCCATTTGACCCCGGATATTGGAGATAAGCTCCAAATATCTCGTAATTAACAATATCTGAAGGATCTCCTATTAAGAGTTTTATACCTAAAGGTTCGGCACGTGTTTTTAGGATATTTATTGTATTTTCAAAACTATTTTCGTCTACAAAGAAAAGTTCTGATTTTGATTTAGCAGAACGTTTTGCAAGTGTCATTGCTTCAGCGGCAGCTGTAGCTTCATCGAGTAAAGAAGCATTGGACAGATCCATAGCAGTTAGATCACTTACCATTGTCTGAAAATTTATCAAAGCTTCTAATCTTCCTTGAGCTATTTCAGGCTGATAAGGAGTATAAGAGGTATACCATCCAGGATTTTCAAAAACATTTCTAAGAACTACCTTCGGTGTAAAGTTACTATAATGGCCTTGGCCTATGAAGCTTTTGAAGACTTTGTTCTTTGAGGCTATTATTTTTAATTCTTCTAGAACTTCCTCTTCCGTCCTTTCTTCACCTATATCAACTTTATTCCTTTTTAGAATGCTACTAGGCACGACTGAATCAATAAAAGAGCTCATGGAGTTGTATCCAATCTCGCGGAGCATATAGCTAACGTCACTCTCACCTGAACCCAAGTGACGGTTTGAGAATAGATTTATTTTATTTGAGTTTTCCAATAATTTTACTCTTCACAAGTAGCATTATATTCTTCTTCAGTTAATAAATTATCAAAAGAAAGATCATCAACGAGTTTAATTTTGAAGAACCAACCATCTTCTAATGGAGAGCTATTTATTATTTCAGGTTCGTTGAGAAGCTTTTCATTTATTTCAATAACTTCACCAGTAAGAGGAGAATAAACATCTGATGCAGCTTTGACAGATTCTACAATTGCAGATTCTTCTTCTGCTTCCAATAGATCGCCTATTTCAGGTAACTCAACGAATACAATGTCTCCCAGCAAGTCTTGGGCATGCTCGCTTATTCCGACTGTCAGAATACCTTCTTCTTCAATTTTTCCCCATTCATGGGTAGGTAAATATCTAAATTGATTATTTGAACTCATGATCTTTCCTTAAAAATAGTTTTCCCTTCTTTAATAAATTTTGGTGAACCTATTATTGCTTCTACTTTCTTACCTCTTATTTCAGCAAAACAATATTTACTGTCACTTTTTGGCAATCTGGCCAACGCTATTGGCTTCTTTAAAGTTGGAGAATATGTTCCGCTAGTAACTACACCACGTGCATGATTTTCTTTTTCAAGGTGAATCTTTTGCCCTTGCCTTAAAATAGCCCTTTCGTCCGTAATTATACCAACAAGTTCTTTAAGATCATTTGATTCTTTTAGTTTCATTAAGCTTTCTCTGCCAAAGAAATCTCTTTCTTTATCTTCTAAAGAAACTGTCCAGCCCATGTTACATTCGTAAGGAGATATAGTTTCATCCATTTCAAAACCATATAAGTTCATTCCTGCTTCCATCCTGAGAGTATCTCTTGCAGCTAACCCAATTGGTCTTGCACCTTCAGTAATAGCTCTTTTCCAGAGATCAATAGCCCTATCATTAGGCAGCATTACTTCGAATCCTAATTCTCCTGTATAACCTGTTTTAGCTGCAAATATATCGTCTTTGAATATTCCTTGTTGTCTTTTCTTATCTTTTAAAAAATCTATAGGTGCAGGAAAGTTTTTTAAGACTTCAACAGAACCCGGACCTTGAATAGCAACCATTGACAGATCTTCTCTTTCTTCCATAGTTACTTTGTAATCTCTTACTTTTGAAGATATCCATCTTAAATCTTCTCCCCTAGTGGCGCAGTTAACTACAAGTCTGAATCCGTTATCCATTCGATATGCTATGAGATCATCTATTACATATCCTCTATCATTGAGCATAGCAGAGTAGAGTCCTGAGTACTTCTCAGAAAGTTTCCTGACATCATTTGCTATCAGTTTTCTAATGAAGAGCTCTGTGTCCTCTCCTTCAAAATCAAGTATTGTCATATGGGAGACATCAAAAATACCACAATTTTTCCTTACCGCATGATGCTCCTCTATTTGAGAGCCGTAATTAATGGGCATACTCCATCCATGGAAATCTACCATTTTTGCATCAAGGTCTATGTGATTTTGATATAGAGAGGTTTGCTTGTTCAAAGGTCTGATCTTAAAAAAGAATTGTACTATTTACTCTTTTAATTGTCTTGACGAATCTAAGTTTATCCACCACAAATGTGGATAACCTTGTTAACTAAATCACGAAAGTCTCTCCCTTATTGTCTTGTATAAAATTGTTTAAAAATTAATCAGTTTTTTTATATACCTATCAAGAACATGCAATGTTAAGATCAATTTTTTTTACAAACTCTATTTATTAAAATGGACTATATTTCTCGCTTTGAGGAGCTTAAATCTAAGAATCTATCTTTAGATCTCACAAGAGGCAAACCTTCTCCAGATCAACTAGACCTCTCTAAAGATTTAGTCCACTCTATAGGAGACGAATTTATCTTCGATGGAATTGATATTAGAAATTATGGTGAGATAAAAGGTCTAGATTCATGCAGGAAACTAGGGTCTGAAATTTTAGGTTGCTCACAAGAATATATTTGGGCAGGTGGTAATAGTAGCCTTTCTTTAATGTCAAAATTTTTATCATTTCTATTTGTTGAAGGTAATAGAGGAGGGCCATGGAGTAATCAAGAAAGAGTTTCAATTTTGTGTCCAGTTCCAGGTTATGACAGACATTTTAAATTATGCGAAACATTTGGCATTAATATGATCCCAGTAAGCCTTACAGGACAAGGGCCAGATTTAGATGAAATCAAAGAATTGGTTGCAACAGATAACTCTATAAAAGGAATATGGTGTGTGCCTAAATATTCTAATCCTACAGGTGAAGTCTATAGTTCTTATGTTATCGAGGGGCTATTAGATATATTCAATAACACCAAAGATCAGAGTGTAATATTTTGGGATAATGCCTATGCTGTACACGATTTATCTTCGCAATCCCATCTTGCAGACATATTTCAAATAGCTAGAAATAATCAGTGTGAAGATCTTGTTGTTCAGTTTGGCTCAACCTCAAAAATAACTTTTGCTGGTGGAGGTATTGGATTTATTGCTATGTCGCAAGCCAATCAAGAAATGTTTTTGCCTTTCTATTCCGCCTTAATGATAGGCCCTGATAAATTGAATCAAGCTAAGCATGTAAAATTTTTTCAAGAGACTTCCCTAGAGGAACATATGAAAAAACATGCAAGTATCGTCAAACCTAAATTTGATCTAGTCAATGATAAATTAGAATCCTTAAATCTTGGAAGCTGGACTAATCCTAAGGGTGGTTATTTTCTACTCTATGAATCGGACAATGGTATGGCCAAGAAAATAATAGAATTAGCTGCTGAGCTTGGGTTGAAACTAACTCCAGCTGGGTCTACACATCCATATGGAATAGACGAAGAAGATAAATATATAAGAATTGCCCCAACAGCTTGTTCGTTGGAAGAGCTTAATGTTGCTATGGATGTGTTTCAATGCTGTGTAGGTCTAACCTACGAGCAATCTAATTTTACTTATTAGTTTTTGCTATTTTCAAGAATCTCGTAAGTCTCTCCGTCAAAACCACCAAAGAAAACAGGAACATCAGGATGTTCAACAGGTACTTGGCTATCATCAACCAAAAGGTTCTGCTGAGATACGTATGCTGAGTAAAAGACTTGATCATTTTCGGCAAAAACATGATAGAAAGGTTGATCTTTTTTTGGCCTAATAGCTGCAGGTATAGATTGATACCATTCCTCAGTATTATTAAATTCAGGATCTACGTCATAAATAACCCCTCTAAAATCAAGGTACTTATGTTTAACAACTTGACCAAGTGCGTATTGGGTTTCTATAGTTTCTTTCATTGAATTAGATCGTTTAAGTCCATTTTTGGGTCTGAAATCATTTCAGATTTTATTGTAACTTTATTTGTTACCAGCTTTCTACAAATTAAAAATTCTTTCGGATTATTAACTGAATCCACTGCTATGAGTTTATCTTCTTTGGTGTAAAAAAGCATGAATTTAAATTCCTTAGTATCTCCCCTCATCGTTACAGAATCATGTTCTCCAGAAAGTCCAACTATTTGCAACTTATGGTCGTATTGATCTGACCAGAACCATGGAATTTGATTGTACTCAGCTGGTTTGTCTAACACTGAGAAAGCTGCTGTTTTAGCTTGCTCCATAGCATTATGAACTGACTCTAATCTTAGCCTCTTATTTAAAAGCTTATTGGGATGACTAGTGCAGTCTCCGCAAGCAAAAACGTTGTTAGAATTAGTCCTAGCGAACTCATCTACCAATATTCCGTTCTCGCAAGTAATTCCAGATTCTTTGGCAATCTCTATATTAGGGACTATTCCAGCTCCTATAATTACCATATCTGCTTTTATTTCAGTTCCATCTGAGCAAATAACTTTTTCAGCCCTTTTAGATCCAACTATCTCTTTCAGACTATTATTGAATAGGAATTCAACTCCATTATTTTCATGTAGACTTGTGAAGTAATCTGAAATCTGAGGATCAACTGTTCTATTCATTACCCTATCAGCCATTTCTAGAACAGATACAGAGGCACATTTCTTGGAAGCTATTGCCGCAACCTCTAGGCCTATATAGCCTGCACCTACGATTACAATATTTTGACTTTTATCTAAATCTCTTTTAATGGCCTCTGAATCATCTAAGCCTCTGAGATAATGAATTGATTCAAGATTACTTCCAGGGAAATCTAAATAACGAACTCTACTGCCAGTTGCAAAGACTAATTTATCAAACCCAATTTCATTCCCATCTGAAAGAAAAATACTTTTATCTGTAATATTAACTTTCTCAGCTGACGTCCCCAGCCTTAGTTGAATTCTATTTTCCGTATAAAATTCTAATTTCTTAAAATACAACCTTTCTTTATTGACTGTGTCATCGAGAAATCCTTTTGAGAGAGGAGGTCTTTGATAGGGAAGATGCTCTTCATCTCCAATAAGGGTAATAGAGCCAGAATAGCCCTCTTTCTTTAAAGTAGTTATACATTGGATCGCCGATTGTCCTGCTCCAATTATTACTAAGTTTTCCATGCTAAAAATAGTTCTCGATTATTTTTTTGAAACTAACTAAAGTCTACATCTAATTTCAAAATAAGGGAGAAAAAAATGATAGGAATTGTAGCTACTTTAAAGATTAAAGAAGGATCAGGGTCTGACTTTGAGGCTATAGCTTCTCAGCTGGTTGAGAAGGTTAATGCCAATGAAGAGGGCGTTGTTTATTATGATTTATATAAGGAAGATGATACTACTTATGTCTTTCTAGAGAGATATAAAGATGAAGAAGCTCATGCCGCTCACGGTAAGACAGAATATTTCAGAGAGCTCGGCGCGCAAATGGGTGGTTTTATGGCCGGAGCTCCAGAAATTAAAATGCTTCAATCAGTCTAGTTATACTATATGAGGTCTTGAGAGATATTCTCTTGACCTCATTTCCTCCAATCTGCTGATAGTTCTCTTAAAAGGCTCAGCAAGTCTTTCTCCAATATAAATTTCTTTTAATTCTGCTTTCATAGAAAGAATTAGGTTTACATTTCTTTCATAACACTCATCTACCAAAGCGATTAACCTTCTGGCAGAATCATCATTTTCTGTTCCCATGAGAGGTATGTTTGATACAAATAGTGTGTGGAATTCCGTACATACTTCAATATAATCTTTTGCGCTTCTTGGTCCTTCACAAATTTCTTGAAATGAGAACCAAACAGATCCTTTTGCAAGTCTTATTGTCTTAATCTTTCTTCCTAGGATTTCAATATGTTTATCTTCATCAAACTCATTATTTGTTAATTCAGAAAAATTAGAACTTAACTTATTCTTTCCTTCATCTTTTTCTCCGATTATAAATATTTCCAATTGTTCGAGTGTCCTAAGGCGATAATCTTGAGCAGAATCTAGTTCGTAGATTTCACAATTTTTTTTGATGGATTCTATAGCCGGTAAGAATCTTGATCTATGCAAACCATCTGTATAAAGATTATTGGGATGAGTATTTGAAGTAGTAACTAGTGTTACCTTGTTCTCAAATAATTCATTAATGAATCTTCCAAGTAACATCGCATCGCCTATATCCTCAACATAAAATTCATCAAAGCATAAAACTTCAGTATCTCTAGAGATATTCTTCGCTGCGATCCTTAAGGGGTCTTTTTGTCCAGAGATCTTCTCTAAATCATCGTGAAGCATTTTCATGAATCTGTGAAAATGAACTCGCTTTTTTTTCTTAATATCTAGGGTTTCAAAGAAGATATCCATAATTTGGGTTTTTCCTCTTCCAACCTCACCTCTAATATAGAATCCATTAATTTTTCTTCTTCTAAACCAAGATTTAGATCGTTTAGTTAAATCAGTACTTAGTTGATCGAGCTTACTTAATAAAGAGCTTTGTGCCTCATCAAAGCTAAGCTGCCCATCTTCAATTAGGCTGGTATATAGATCAGAGGGTTGCAATTCTTATACGAAATCAGGGTTATGTGTAAAGCTATGAATTTTTTCATCAGCAGGCGACCAAGAGCTTGCAGAAGAGCTCCAAAAATTTGAGTTAGCAGTTACCCAAGAAGAGTCATCAATACTACCTGCTTTTATAAAGTTTACATCAGGATTTTCTTCTACGAAGGAAATCAGAGGTGATCCACAATCTTCACAAAATCCCCTAGATACCTTTGAACCCGCAGAACCTGAGACTGTAAAGAATTTAAGGTCGCCATTTAGTTTCAACGAACTACTGGGAATTAATAGTATTGTTGCTTTGCCGCTCCCAGTACTTTTCTTGCAATCAATACAATGACAATGATGTACAGATATCACTTCTTCTTTATTAAATGAATAGCCTATTTTCCCACATAAACATCCACCAGTTTGTTGTTGTTGAATCATTTCATTCCCTCCAGTTCTTGCTACTTCGGTCTTTTCATAATTAAAGAAGGTGTTTTTTCTAGATAGTCCATATATTCAGGGTCGGATCCCCATTTTTTAATAGCTCTATTTTCTAGCATTGGAATTCCACTAATCCTAGTTAAAAGTATATACACAAAGACTGGGGATATAAGTGTAATCAACTGCCAGCCACTTAATACCGGCAAAGCAATTAATGTGAGCCCTGCCCAAAGTGTAATTTCTCCAAAATAGTTAGGATGTCTGGACCAAGCCCAAAGACCAGTTGTAATAAATTCTTTTTCTTTATTCATCTCTCTTTTAAAATTCCGTTTTTGCTTATCTGCAATAACTTCAATAGAAAAACCTACGATCCATAATGCCAACCCTATGTAAGTCATGAATCCTAGAGGAATGCTTACATCTGAAGTAATCGCTGCCAGACCAGCTGCCATTGTTAGGAAAACCCAAAGACCTCCTATAGTCCAAGTCATTAAGTACCAATGAAATTGAGTCTTCATTACCGTGAATCTATTATCTTTACCATCCTGTTTAACTCTTAGGAATAAGAAGGATCCGAGTCTTATTGCCCAAATTGCTATAAGACCCCCAATTAATAGATCTCTGGGGTCTACGGAGGGATTAAGATAAAAAGCCAAAGCTATTGCGCTCAAATAGGAAATAGAGCCCGTTAAATCAAAGTAATGCTCTGTTTGATAAATATAGGATGGCACAAATATTATCCAATGAAGCATGTAGCTAACACTTGCGCATATGGCAAATAGTGCTACGCCGCTATATGTCTCCGAGCCCTGACTTCCTGCATACGCAATTAGTATTCCTAAAATAATAGAGATGATAGTTGACGGTATCGTTACACTTTTTTTCATATAAATTTTTCAATAGTTAATAGGACATTAGAAGAGACAATAACTTACTTTACAAGTTTTTTAGCTCAACTCTTTTTGAAGAGTTTTTCTACCATTGTAAGACCAATACCAATGCATGGACCTATCCCAAAAACAAACAAAACGGTACCTACTCCAACAACACCTCCCAAAAACCATCCCAACGTAACAGCTAACAATTCAATAACTGTTCTAATGGCAGGTATCGAAGTATTTGTTTTCTTCTGCAGCCCAACCATGAGACCATCTCTTGGTCCAGGGCCCAAGTTACTAGAAAGATATATGCCACTTCCTATACCAACTATAAGAATTCCAAAACCTGCTTGTATTATTTTTAAAATAAAAATATCAGGTTTAGGAAGATATGGCAGGGTAATATCTATCGCGGAAGCTATTATGATCGCATTAAGAACTGTTCCAATCCCCGGCATTTGTTTCAAGGGTATCCACAGTATCAAAATACAAAGACTTATTACAAATGTCGCCATACCCACTGAGAGATCTGATCTCATGGATATCCCCTGAGCTAAAACTGTCCAAGGGCTTACACCTGAACCACTACCAATGATTATTGCTTCACCAAGACCAAACAAAAATAAGCCAAATACCAACATCATTAGTGTAATAAATCTTGGCTTAGTGTTGAGGGGGAGTTCTGAACTCCAGCTGACCGTAGGTACCTTCTTAATGGTAAAAACTCTAGTCAAGAATTTCATTTATTATTTAAATTGTGGTTTAAATTAGGTTTAATCTAGTTTAATCTTTAGTCGAGACTAACACAGGATATATATAATGATCACATTAATTCTTCTCGCATTACTACTGACTTTATTACAGCTTATGACACCAACACTGTTAAATAGTAAAAACCTAGATTTTCTGCTCTCGAATCGGGAGGGGTCTGCTGAAGAGGAACCAATTGTTGGCCGAACAAGGAGAGCTGGAAATAATATTCTTGAAAGCCTGCCAGCATTTTTAGCATTGGCTATTTTGTCCGTAATGCTTGAAGTAGAAAATTATAATCTAGCTATGTTCTGGTTAGGTTCTAGAGTGCTGTATTACTTTTCTTACATGTTTGGTGTTTTATATCTAAGAACAATACTTTGGTTTGTGTCGATTATCTGTTTAGTAATGATGGCTATTTCGCTTATTTAGCTGTAAGTGACCTATTTCTTTACAGATCAAGAGAAACTGCAATATCAAAATAATGGTTATGTACTAAGAGAAAGTCAGTTTTCTTCAAGTGAAATAGATATTTTTAGGAAAGTCTTTGAAAGTACGGTTTTAAAGGCTCTTGAAATTTCCAAAGCAGGGAAAGAATATTTTTTAGATAAAAAGAGATTCGTAGATATTGACTATTTAACACTTCAATATGAGCCAGAGCCTAATGATAGTTTTCTACGAGTAATTGAGCCTGCCCATTCTCTTAATTCTGATCTTGATAATATCATTGCTGATCGAAGATTGACTGATCCTATAAAATCTATCCTATCTATAGGTGAAGTAAGTTTATGGACTGATAAGCTAAATTTAAAGAGGCCACAAATTGGATCTGGTTTTGGCTGGCATCAAGATTCACCATACTGGATTCATGATAGTGAAGATGTTGATTCCCTGCCTAATGTTTATATTTGCTTAGATAATGCAAATGAATCTAACGGATGCTTTAGTGTTATTAAAGGTAGTCATAAACAAGGTTGTTTACCAGGAACATTTGATAATTCCCAGTTGGGGGGATTTTATACAGATAAGGATTCATTTAATATTGATGATTCAGTAGATCTGGAAGCTGCTGAAGGATCTTTAATCTTTTTTAATCAACATATTGTTCATGGCTCTAAACCAAATTTATCAAACCAAGAAAGAAGGGCTTATATTGTTACTTATCAGCCTGAGAATAGAGCTATGCTAAAATCTGGAAAAATAAAAAATATTTAGGAATAAGAATTTTTTCTCCAAGCACCTCTTTTCAATGACATAAAAATCATAATCCCAAAAATCATCATGGCTATTGAAGATGATAAGAAGATTGATTCTATTCCAAATCCCAATATATAAATTGAAACACTTCCTCCAATACTTGCTATAAGGAATCTAGCAATCGTAGCTATGGTTGGCCATAGCATTGCATTAGCTCCTTGAGATGCAAAATAAAGAGAGAGACCTATCCCTTGAAAAGCATAGAAGGGACCGACAATCTGGATATATTTCTTAGTTATCTCATAGGCTTTTGGATCATCAGTAAAATAGTGAATCCAAAGATCAGGAAATAGAGCTAGCGTGAGACCAATAAAAATTGAAACTACACCGGCGGTAGATCCACCATATATTCCTACTCTCTCTGCTCTTTCGATATTATTAGCTCCAATATTGGCTCCTACGATAGACGTCATAGCAGTGCCGATTCCGAAGATCAGAGGGATCATAAGAAACTCTACTCTTGATCCAATGCCATAGCCCGCTAGAGCCTCTGTTCCAAAAGTACCAACCAAACCTGTGAGAACTAGTATTGTACCAACAGTCAAAAGAGGAGAGGCGGATGCAGGTATAGCCACCTCAAAAATATTTGAAAAAAGTGCTTTTTGTAATACAAGTTGTTCTCTTCTGAGTCTTGCCGCAACGTTTCTGCTAGAAAGTTTAAATATTATGACTGTAACCATTAGAGTGCTGCTGATTAGAGTTGCAACAGCTGCACCAGAAACTCCCAGTTTAGGGAATCCATACCATCCCAAGATAAAACCTCCTGATAGTATGATTTGTATTAAAGAAGCAAAAATCATTAGTGTTGCGGGAAAGCGCATATTTCCCATTCCTCTCAAGGCTGCACTTAGACTTCCTGATAGCCATATAAGCATCCCCCCGAAAAAGAGTACTGAACAATAGCTATAGGATTCTTGAAGAATTTCACCTCTACCACCTAATAAATAAAGAAGATCTTTACCAAACAGAAGAAATAGAGCCAAAAAGGTAAGTGCTCCACATAAAGAAATAGCTATTGAGTGCCAAATTAATTTCTCAGCCTTATCAACATTATTAGCTCCCATACTCCGAGCTATTGCAGAACTTATAGCTCCTCCAAGTGCACCGCCAGACATTGTTTGCGTTAGCATCAATAAAGGAAAAGCTAGAGCTACAGCTGCAAGGGAGTTTGTACCTAATTTACTTATAAACCAGACTTCCGTCAGAACAACTATTGATTGAATAAAAAAAGCAACTGTATTAGGAGCCGACATCCTTATCAGCAATGGCATTATAGGGTTATTTAGAAACTCTTGAGTTCTGTTATCCACTAATCCTTTAGCTTATTTTCTTGTAGACCCTTTCACTAAGTTCTCAGGAGTAGTCAGAGTCCCATATTTATCTTTAGAATCGCCAAATAACTTCTCAGGAGAGACTGATTCGAATCTACCTTCTTTGTCATTAGGATCTGTAAAGAATCCAAGAACATAACCGCCTTTGGAATAACCTATTAAAGATCGGAGCTCAGGACTAAAATCTTTAGCCACCTCTGGTGGATATGATAAATATTGATTCTCTTGTTGTCTTAACCAGCTTGGAGCATAGTGTAGGAAAATTCCTAGTCTAGACTCATTAGTATTATTATTCCCTCCACCATGCAAGACAGACCCTGTATAGATAAAGACAGATCCGGCTTTCATCTCTACATAGGCAATTTCTTCAGGCATAGGTTCTCTATTTTTATCCCATTTATGTGATCCAGGAACTACCTGGGTGGCTCCATTTTCTTTAGTGAAATCATTTATAGCCCATACAGTACTAAATTGGGTTTCTACCTTTCTTGGTATATATCCGCCCCAAACCCCTCTATCTCTGTGGAGAATTTGACTGGATTCACCAGGACCGATTTGTATGGCAGAAGAAAAGTGTAATTGATAATTTTCGCAATGGGGCCCCAAGAAGCTATTTGCCATTATGTTAATTAGAGGGTCAAGAGCTAAATTTTGACAGGTCTCCGATCTGGCCATCAGACCGCCAACTCTTTTAGTTTCAAAACCAGTAAAATTATCTTGACCATTATTGGTAACATTCAAGAAAGGTTTTAAATCTTCTTTAATTGAATTTAAGTCCTTTGAATCAAGAAAGTCATCAATAATTACTCCAGCATCTTCGTCTAAAATATTCAATATTTCTTCAACCGGAGTATTAGTTGATACGTGTTTAACTTTCCCCATAAATTAAGTTTAGCCTAAATAAGGCGTAAGGAAGAAATAACTTAAGAAATTCTTCTAATTTGAGTTTTAAAAAATTTTTTTAATTTAAGGTTCTAATATTTAGGTTTTAGAGAACCTATTAGTGGTTTCTATCAACAGGTGGGTTATTTCCTTTTCAAAAGCTGAATGGCCAGAAAAAGGAGCTATTTTCAACTCTGATTCAGGCCATCTTGAATGTAATTCATAAGCTGTAGTTGGTGGACATACTGCATCATATCTTCCTTGAATAATCACTCCAGGTATATGTCTTATGGTATCAATATTATCTAGTAATTGATTTTCAGTCTCTAAAAAGCCCTTATTAACAAAATAATGATTTTCAATAAGCGCAAAGGCTAGAGCGAACTCACTATTTATAGAATCTTTTACTGCCTCTGGGTTGTGATTAATAAAGCTTGTAGAAGCCTCCCATCTTGACCATGCCTTTGCTGCTGAAAGTTTTTTTTCTTTACCTTCACTATTAAAAATTTCACGATAGGCTTGAATTAAATTTGATCTTTTATCTTCATCTATCTCGGCCAAGAAACCTTCCCAAGCTTCAGGATAAATCTCACTTGCTCCATATTGATAAAACCATAGAAGTTCTTTTTGCCTGAGCATAAATATTCCCCTAAGCACCAGTTCGCTCACACAATTAGGGTAACTCTGGGCATAAGCCAATGCCAAAGTACTGCCCCAAGAACCACCAAAAACAAGCCATTTTTCTATGTTCAATTGCTTTCTTATAGATTCGATATCTTCAACTAGATGCCAGGTAGTATTTTCTTCTAGACACGTGTGAGGTTTACTCTTGCCACATCCCCTCTGATCGAAAAGAACTATCCTATATTTTTTAGGATTAAAGAATCTTCTAGAAAAAGGCCCTGCACCTCCTCCTGGACCACCATGAAGAAAAATTGCAGGCTTTCCATTAGGATTTCCACTTTGCTCGTAATATATTTCATGAACACCTTTCTTAATATACCCACTATCAAAAGGCTCAATAGAAGGAAATAATTTATTTTTCTTACTGAAGAAATTCATTTTAATTTAAGCGACCAAAAATCAAACACACAGCTTCATTCATACTAGGTTTTTTTTAAGGGATCAATATACAAGATACCAAAGATTAATGTCATGAAAAAACCATGCACTAAATTTTCTCCAGAATTCTTAATTCTCTTGAAAAAAACCATGTATTCAATTAAGTGTATCGTGAACAACAGGATAGTAAAATAATTAACTAATTCAGAAAACTCTAATGAATAGTTTACTCCTAAGAGGATCCATAAACCGACTGTAAAGGTCTTGCTTTTATCCATTCAAAATTTCTCTAATTTAATTTTCCATTAGTTATCAATAACCAGATGAAAAACCCACTAACAACAATTATTGAAACATAAGTCCCACGCTTGTTAATTTTTTTATTACCTTCATTAGCTGTTTTTGTTTTATCAGAGTTATCAGATAAATTCTTAAACCAAAAGAATCCAACAATTATCAATAAAGTTAGTAATATTAATTCAATCATAGTTATGTTTAAAAAAAATTAAGATGGTCTACATTATAAGACATCTGCCCATAACTTAATTAACCCAATTAGTTTTCATTTAGATAAACTGGGCAAATCTCATCCATAAGACTAGCCCACAGACTAGTTGAAAGCAGTATCAGAAAGCTAAAAAATCTTTGGGAAGTGGTGCCCAGAGGTGGAATCGAACCACCGACACAAGGATTTTCAGTCCTTTGCTCTACCGACTGAGCTATCTGGGCATGAAGAGTGTTGCGATTGTATACAATTAATTGATTCTAAAAAAGTAAGTTTTAATCTACAGGTTTGAACCCTGTTGGTTTTGCGTAATCTTTTCCTGAAAGGAATAGATCCATTTGTTCGTTTAGCCATTTCCTTGAATCTCTATCTGCAAGATTTATCTGACCTTCATTGATTAGCATTTTTTGGTGTTCAAGCCATTCTTCCCATGCTTTCTTTGATACATTGTTGAAAAGCTCTTCACCTTTCTGACCTGGATAGGGTGGCGTGTTCATTCCCTCGAGCTCTTCTTGATATTTTGTACAGAAAACTTTGCGCATAATTTTATATAGAATGATTTAAAACTTTACTCACTGGTGCAGGTAGGCCAATGCCAGTTAGCTCTTTTCTATTAAACCACATTTTATTATTATCGAAGTCTTGAAAATCTTCATTTATCTTTATTAAGGTCGTATCTATATCTAACTTATAGTGAGAGAAGGTGTGTTTGAGTTTTAATCCTTTTTCTATCAATTGATATCCTTTGGGCAGCTTACTTAGATAATCGTCACGAGATTGTAATTCTTCAAACCCAACAAAAGTCCATAAACCTTGCCATACGCCTTTAGAGCTCCTATTTTCCAATAAAATTTCCCCATTTTTATTTTCAAGCAAAAGCCAATATAAATCTTTAGTGGGTTTGGATTTCTTAGGCATCTTACGAGGTAATAGATCCTGAACCTTTTCTTTATATGAAATGCATTTTTTTACTAATGGACAACTTTGGCAATCAGGATTTCTTCTTTTGCAGATTAAAGAGCCCACATCCATAATCGCCTGAGTGTATATATTACATTCTTTTTCAGGAAGATTTTCTTCAGCTATGTTCCACAATTCTTTTGTCGTTTTGGCTAAATCTATAGGATCCTCAACTTTAAAATACCTTACCAGCACTCTCTTAGCATTACCATCAAGTATCGGAGCCTTAATCTTGAACCCTAAAGATAGTATTGCTCCTGCAGTCGATTTACCTATCCCAGGAAAAGACTCAAGCTTCTCCAGGCAGCTTGGCATAATAGAACCGTGTTCATCTCTGATAATTCTCGCTGTTTTTAGTAAATTCCTACCTCTAGAGTAATACCCCAAACCCGACCAATAACTAAGCACTTCATTTTCATTAGAATTTGCTAAAGAGTTAATATCTGGATATTTATTTATAAATTTAAGGTAATAAGGGATCACTGTCTGAACCTGAGTTTGCTGAAGCATTACCTCTGATATCCATACCTTATAGGGATTGGTTTTTATCTGCCAAGGAAGATCTTTACGCCCAAATTGATTGTGCCATTGGATAAGGTTTTTACTTAGTAAAGACATGAAAATATTATGCTCATTGTACAAGTAATGAACAAGTAGGACTAATTAGCTATAATGCGCGCCCTTATTGGAATTTATTATGAGAAAAGTAGTTAAAAATAGAGACACTTCAGAGACTCAAATAGCTATAGACCTGAATCTAGACGGAACGGGTCAAACCGAACTGGATACTGGGTTACCTTTTCTTGATCATATGTTGGATCAAATAGGTAGGCACGGCATGATTGATCTCAGAATCAAAGCAAAGGGTGATTTGCATATTGATGACCACCATACTATTGAAGATATAGGTATTACATTAGGAGAGGCTCTTAATGAGGCCGTAGGAGATAAGAAAGGTATTAGGAGATATGGTCATGCTTATATCCCTTTAGATGAAGCTCTTTCGCGAGTTGTTTTAGATTTTTCAGGAAGGCCTGGTCTATTCATGAAGGCAGATTTCGTTAAAGAAGAAGTTGGAAATATAGATGTTAATATGTTCGAACATTTCTTCCAGTCTCTGTCTAATCATGCTTTTATAACCTTACATATTGAAAATTTATATGGTGAAAATGCTCATCACCAAATAGAGACTATATTTAAAGCTTTTGGCAGGGCATTGAGGATGGCCTTGGAAATAGATTCTAAGCAGGGTGATATTATTCCTTCAACCAAAGGAGCTTTGTAGGACAAAAAGAAATGACACAAGTTGTTGTTATCGATTATGGAATGGGAAATCTGCATTCTGTAAGCAAAGCTTTAGAAGCAGTTGCAGATACTGAAAAAATAACTATCTCATCTGCACTTGATGTAATCAAAAAAGCCGACAAATTAGTTTTTCCCGGAGTAGGGGCAATAAAGGATTGCATGGATGCACTTTCATTGGATCTGAAAGAAACTATTCTTGAGGAGATACAAAAGAAGCCCACATTTGCCATCTGTGTTGGTATGCAAATGCTGCTTGAATCAAGTGAAGAAAATAATGGAGTAAAGGGATTGAATGTACTAGATGGACATGTAAAAAAATTTAAAGCCTTTAAAGGTATAAAAGTTCCTCATATGGGCTGGAATAAAGTTAAGTTTTTGAAAGATCACTTCTTATTGAGAAATATTCCTGAATCGAGCTTCTTCTACTTTGTGCATAGCTACTGTTGTCTGTCTTCAAAAGATGCTCTTACTGAGACCGCTCACGGAGAGAACTTCATTTCATCTTTAGCTAAAGATAATATTTTCGCTGTTCAGTTCCACCCTGAAAAAAGTCAAGATACTGGATTAGAGCTTTACAAAAATTTCCTGGATTGGAGAGTGTAAATGTTAGTTATACCGGCAATTGATCTTAAAGATGGAAAATGTGTACGATTGAGAGAAGGGAGAATGGATGAAGAAACAATCTTTTCAGAAGATCCATTATCGATGGCTAGCTCATGGTTCTCTCAAGGAGCTGAGATTTTACATATTGTCGATCTGAATGGCGCAGTAGAAGGTAGACCAATAAATCAAGATATCATATTTACCATAGCATTGAACTTCCCAAAAAAACGCATACAAATTGGAGGAGGCATAAGAAATTTTGACACTGCTTCAGAATATTTAGACAAAGGAATTGAGAGAGTAATCATGGGAACTTCTGCTGTTGAAAATCCTGATATGCTCAAAGAATTTTGTAATCAATATCCAAATAGATTAATTTTAGGAATAGACGCGCTTGATGGAGTAGTAAAAACCCAAGGCTGGCTCAAGGGGTCAGGTATTACTCCAATAGATTTAGTTTATAAATTCAACGGTGACCCTTTAGCTGCTATTATTTTTACAGATATTTCAAAGGATGGAATGATGGCCGGTCCTAATATTGAGGCTACTTGCGATTTAGCCACTAAAACAGATATACCTGTTATAGCTTCTGGAGGAGTTTCTTCTTTATCACAAATAAAGGAACTTTCGGATCGCAAGAAAATCTCAGGTGTTATTTGTGGAAGAGCTCTTTATGAAAATGCTTTTAGTTTAAAAGAGGCGTTGGAAGTTTCTAAATGAATTATTTAGCATAACCAGTGCAATGAAAATTTATCTTAGCCTTATATTGCTTTTCTCTTCTCTAATCTATCCTCTTGATCCAGATAATCTGGAGGAAGAAAAGATATCTTCAAGGGCAGATTACCTTTCTTCTGAAGAAATAAATGATATTGCTATAAATTTATCAAAACAAGAATTGAAAGTACCTCTAACTGAAGAAATTTCAAATATATGTAGAAATAATCTATCCGCTGAAGATTTATCTTCTGGTTCTAGTTGGCCAAGTTTTGGTCTAGATGCTTTCAATACTAGGAATCAGAAAAATACAGAAATTGATTCTAAAAATGTTAGTAAATTAAAACTAAGATGGTCTTTTGGAATAAAGAATATCCAAGTCAGGGCTCAACCTGCTGTAATTGGAAAGATTATCTTACTTACTGGTTCAGATACCTTGTATGCAGCCAATAAAGAAGAGGGTTGTGTCTATTGGAGTTTTAAATCAAAGGTTCAGATAAGAAACTCAGCTATTTTTGATACGCTCACACAAGATTCAATTTATGTAATTGATGACGATTTCGTTGTTTATAAATTGAAAGTTACAGATGGTTCTCTCATCTGGAAGAGGAAGATAAAAAAAGAATATGATTCCAATACACCTTCAGCCTCGCCACTTCAAGTAGGAGAGTTTTTACTTATCCCCATTTCAACTTATGAAACTGTCATGGCAATTGATCCTAAATATGAATGCTGTAAAAGCAGTGGAGCAATAGTTGCTATTGATACTGTAACCGGCAATATACTTTGGAGATATAGAATTGAAGAGCAAGCTAAAAGTGTTGGGAAAGGCCTTATCACAAGGACTAAAAAATATGCCCCTGCCGGATCTGCTGTTTGGAATTCACCAGGAGCAGATATAGAAGAAGAAAGAATATTCTTTGGCACAGGACAAAGTCTTCAGTCTCCGGCTTCTAAATTTAGTGATGCAATAATAACTTTAGATCTCAAAACCGGTGAAAGAATATGGAGTACTCAGACTCTTGCAGGAGATGCATATAACGTTGGTTGTGAAATACCCATCGTAAGAAAAATGGTGTGCCCAAAAGAAAATGGTCCTGATTTTGATTTTGGAGCTTCAGTTATACAGTCATTTGACTTAGGAGGTAATAAGATACTTTTTGCAGGCCAGAAATCTGGTGAGGTATTCCGGCTTAATGCAAAAAATGGCGAGATAGTCTGGAGAAATCAAATAGGTAATGGTGGGCTTTTAGGCGGGATACATTTTGGTATGGCAACTGACAATTTAAAGTTATATGTGCCCATATCTGATAGATGGGTAAACAGAGATTATGATAAATTTGCCAAGCCAGGTTTATATGCGATTGATTTCGAGACCGGAGATATAATTTGGTCATTTATACTGAATAATATTTGCGAGAATAGAAAACCATTATATGGAGAGGGTAATTGTTTCACTGGGTTTTCTGCACCAGTTTCAATAGCAAATGATGTTTTATTTGCCGCTTCTCTTGACGGAAGATTTTCTGCACACTCCACGAAGGACGGAACTAAATTATGGGAATTTGATACCCTGAAGACCTATAAGACATTAAATAATCAACCCGCTGTTGGCGGGTCTATAGATGCAGCAGGACCAGTAATATCTGATAATTGGGTTTTTGTTAATAGCGGCTATGCTCAGCATGGCCAGATGGCTGGAAATGTTATTCTAGCTTTCTCAATTGAATAATTACATGTCTGTTGCCAAAAGAATTATCCCTTGCCTTGATGTTGATCAAGGCAGAGTGGTTAAGGGTGTAAATTTTTTAAACATACGAGATGCTGGAGACCCTGTTGAAGTTGCCAAGAGATACGATAATGAAGGCGCAGATGAAATAACTATGTTGGACATTACCGCTAGTCATGAAACAAGAGATACCACTTACAAAACAGTAGAAAGTATAGCAAGTCAGGTCTTTATTCCACTTACAGTTGGAGGAGGGATAAGAAAATTAGAAGATATTAAAAAATTATTGAGATCAGGCGCTGACAAAGTAAGTATAAATACATCGGCCGTCGAAAATCCTGACTTTGTAAAAGAAGCGGCTGATAAATTTGGTTCACAATGTATTGTTGTTGCTGTGGATGCCAAGTCTATTAATGATTCTCCAGATTCTTGGGAAGTGGTTACTTATGGAGGAAGAAATAGGACAGGTTTTGATGTGCTTGAATGGACTCAACAGGTCACAGAATATGGAGCGGGAGAGATTCTTTTAACCAGCATGGATAGAGATGGAACAAAAGAAGGTTTCGATAATAAGCTTGTTTCTTCTGTTTCTTCAGGAATAGAGATACCTGTAATAGCTTCAGGCGGCGTTGGTAATTTAAATCATTTAATAGAAGGCATAAAGATTGGTGGAGCCGAAGCTGTTCTTGCCGCGAGTATATTTCACTATTCTGAGTACTCAATAAGGGAAGCTAAGGAGGCGATGAGGGATGCTGGAATAAATATTAGGCTTTAGTCGGCTCTATTAATCTCATTATCTGAACATGTATAAACTATAGGATCTCCAGTAGCGACCTCCAATTTAACAATCTCTTCTGGGCTTATCCCTTCTAGCTCCATAATAAGAGCTCTAAGGGAATTGCCATGGGCGGCTATTAGAATATTTTGACTTTCTTTAATCTTTGGAAGGATTTCACTATTGAAGTAAGGCAATACCCTCTCAGCTGTATTTTTTAAACTTTCGCCTCCCGGAGGCGGTATATCAAAAGATCTTCTCCACACATGAACTTGTTCATCTCCCCATTTTTCTCTTGCCTCGTCTTTATTTAAACCAGCCAGATCACCATAGTTTCTTTCATTTAAGCTTAGGTCTTTGATAACTTCTATATGGCTCAAACTCATCTGTTCCAAGATTAGTCGACCTGTTTCTTGGGCTCTGAAAAGATCAGAAGTATACATAATATCAAAACTCAAACCTCTATCTTTCAGCAACTTCCCTGCCTTAACAGCTTCTTCAACCCCAAGTTCTGTTAAATCTGGATTCTTCCAACCAGTAAATAAATTCTTTTTATTCCATTCGCTTTGACCATGTCTTACAAGTACTAAATTTGATTGTTTCATATTATGTAAAGTTTTTTATATTTTAACTTAGTAATCTATATAATCCTGTTCCGATATGGATAAATTCATTCTATTTATAAGCGATAACTTTTTAGCTGTACTTTTTCTATTATCTTTAATAACTGTTTTCATTATTTACGAAAGAAAGAAAGGTGGAACTAAAGTAGAACCATCTGAGATGACTAGATTAATAAATAAAGGAAACCCTTTTGTATATGATTTGAGGAGTGCTGCTGAGTATAGTTCTGGATCAATTGCTGGCGCTCAAAATATTCAAATAACTAATTTAATGAAAGGAGACGCTCTCTTTAAAGCAACAGAGGAGGACTGTGTGATCCTGATCTGTAAAACTGGAACTAATTCCTCCAAGGCTGCTGGAGAATTGAAGAAAATAGGCTATCTAAATATTAATGTTTTATCTGGAGGTATAACGAATTGGACTCAAAGCGGTATGCCTCTAGTGAAGAATTAGTATTTACTTATCTATTCCGAGCTCTTTTATTTTTCTAGTGAGAGTATTTCTTCCCCATCCTAACAATTCCGCTGCCTCTTTTTTTCTGCCCATAGTTTTATTGAGAGCAACTTTAATGATAGTCTTTTCAAATTCTGGTATAGCTTCTTCTAATAAATTATGTTTTCCCTTAGCTAAATAGTTTTCCGACCAAGCCCATAGTACTTTTGTCCAGTCATTTAAATCTTCAATATTCTCCACTTTCAGATCATCAGGCAAGTCTTCAAGTCTTACTTCTCGAGTGGGTGACATCACCGTGAGCCATCTGCAAGTATTTTCTAGTTGTCTAACATTTCCAGGCCACCCAAGTGTCATAAAATATTCTTCCACCTCGGCAGAAAGAAATTTCTTTTCTTCTTTAAGTTCGTCGGACGATTCTTGAAAGAAATGTTTTACCAAAGCAGGTATATCCTCTTTTCTTTCATTGAGCTTAGGAAGAGATAGTTTTATAACATTTAGTCTATGAAAAAGGTCTTCTCTAAAGCTACCTAGTTTGACAAGATCTTCTATATTTTGGTGCGTAGCGGTAATTATTCTTACATCTACTTTGATTGGCTCTCTGCCTCCCACTCTATAGAACTCTCCATTAGATAATACTCTTAAAAGTCTAGTTTGAGTTTCTAACTGCATATCTCCAATTTCATCTAAAAATAGCGTACCACCATCAGCTTGCTCAAATCTCCCGATTCTTTTTTCATCAGCACCTGTGAAGGCCCCTTTCTCATGTCCAAAAAGTTCTGCTTCTAATAGTTCTTTAGGAATATCAGCCATATTTAAGGCTATGAAAGGTTTGTCTTTTCTAGGGCTATGCTGAAAAAGAGCCCTCGCAACTAGTTCTTTGCCAGTACCGGATTCTCCGATCAACAATACAGTTGAGTTTGAGTTTGATAATTTCCCAATAGCCCTAAATACTTCCTGCATTGCTGGAGCTTCCCCGATAACTTCAGCCTGCGTTTCTTTTATCTCATCATTATTCGATTGATCTATTGCTGTAGCCCTCTTTACCATGGACACCGCTTCTTCTATATCAAAGGGTTTTGGAAGATATTCCCATGCACCATGCTCATAAGATTCAACCGCACTATCAAGATCAGAGTGAGCAGTCATTATTATCACAGGTATATCTGGACGAAGCTCTTTTACCTTATCGAGAAGATCTATACCGCTTGGTCCTGGCATCCTTATATCGGTAAGAATAAGTTGAGGGTTTTCTGTTTCTAATTTTTTTATTACCTTATTAGCAGAATCAAATGTCTCAACATCCATGCCACTATTAACAAGACCTTTTTCAAGAACCCATCTAATAGATTCATCATCATCAACTACCCAAATATTCTTATCCATTAGCTAAACGTAAGTCTAAAGCTTTATCAGAATTTATGGGTATATTTATAAAGAATTCTGTACGATTTGGTTGACTTGAGAAGTGAATACTACCTTTATGTTGAGAGATAATACCTTGCGTGATGGAAAGACCCAGACCGGTTCCGGTATCTTTACCTGTGATCATAGGAAAGAAAATAGAGTCTTTTATATCGTCTTTAATTCCGGGACCATTATCAATGACAGAAATTTTACATACTGTAGAATTTCTTTCTCCATCAATAATCTCTCCATGAGAAATCCTCGTAATAATATTTATTTCCGGACTTGAAGTATCCGAGTCTATCAGTGCATCTCTAGCATTTTTTGTAAGATTCAAGATACTGTTTTCAATTAAGTAACTATCTATATATAAATCTGGAATACTAGGATCAAAATCTTTAGAAATTCTAATTCCATCATATCCCGATTCATTCTCGATAAGGTTTATTACATTTTCAATAGGGTAGTGTATGTTCTGATGTTTGAAATCGGGCTTTTGATTTGGACCTAAGATATTATCGACTAAAGCAGTCAATCGATCGGTTTGTTTGATTACTATATCTGTATATTCTTTTAAATCTTGATCATTTAATTTATTGCCTAGTAGTTGAGCAGAACCTCTAATCCCACTTAAAGGATTTTTTATCTCATGCGCTAGACCTCTAACAAAATCTTGAGATATTTGTTGATTTGCTCTCATCCTATATCTCTCTATCAGTTCAGACGAAGCTTCTTTGTTGATAATTTCCAATAGGAGTCCAGGTTCCTCAGAATCACTCAAGGGATGGACTACATAAGTGCATAGAACCTTGCTGCCTTTTTTCAAATTCAAGACAGCATCAGTTTTTGTAAAGCTTCTCTTTTGGTCAATGGATTCTTGGAAATCTACTAAGCTTTCCGGTTCTTCGTAAAAAATTTGATCTAACTTTTTTCCGAGGCAAGACTTTTCCGAAGAATCTAATATGGTTACAGCTGAAGGGTTAATGAACTTAACTTTTAAAGATTTATCTAGGATGATAATCCCTGTGTTAAGTTCGGAGAGAAGGGATTGATTCAATTTAGTTATGTGATTTATCCGGAGATATATTCTCCGGATAAGTCATTAAAATTATTTACGAAGTTAAAGTACCAACTAGGTGAGAAATAATCTTGTACGGATCTGCATTAGAAGCAGGTCTCCTATCTTCTAAGTATCCATTCCAATTGTGTTCGACTGTGTAGATAGGAATTCTAATACTTGCTCCTCTATCACTAATACCATATGAGAATTGATCTATACTCTGAGTTTCATGTAACCCGGTTAGTCTCATGTCGTTATCTGAACCATAGAGAGCGATACCTTCACTGTGGACTGTTCCAAGCTTTTCACACATTGAGTTGAACATCTCTTCTGATCCGGCTGTTCTCATTGCTTCGTTGGAAAAATTAGCATGCATTCCGGATCCGTTCCAGTCACCTGTTTTTGGTTTAGGATGAAAATTGACTGCAACACCGAACTCTTCAGCTACTTTATGCAATATATATCTACTTACCCATAGATCATCTCCAGCTTTTATTCCTTTTCCTAGGCATTGATATTCCCACTGCCCTAGTGCTACTTCAGCATTAGTTCCTGTTAATTCTATGCCAGCATCTAGACAAGCATCTAAATGCGCATCACTGATCTCTCTCCCAACAACATTACTTGCTCCTACAGCACAATAATATTCTCCTTGAGGTCTGCTAGGTGTTCCATCTTCCCAACCGAGGATTGTTCCATCTTTATCTGTTAAGAAGTATTCTTGTTCAAATCCAAACCACCATTCATCACTTACAACCGCTTCTGCTGCAGCTCTAGAATTAGAAGGATGTGTTTCATGTTCACCTGTTTGGACCTGACACATAACAAGCGATCCTTCATTAGTTGGATTCTCGTATTGTTGCACAGGAATCAATATGCAGTCTGAGCTTCCACCTTCTGCCTGTAATGTTGAAGATCCATCAAAAGACCACTCAGGCGGCTCTCCATCAGTTACCTTTACTTTGCTTCTTAAGTTAGCTTCTGGTTCATAACCATCAAGCCACATATATTCGTACTTTGTCATTTACATTCTCCATTCATAATTAAAAGTAGGAGAATATTATCATGCAAAATGATATTAAAGAACTATAATTGGGCAGAAAATTAACAAATATACAACAAATCGTACTTTATAGGTGCAAATGCACTAATACAGTGCATTTTTTACTGGACTCAAACCACTTTTCTTTACGTGCTTTAAGAACTCTCCTAGAAAGTAATTCCATTGATATTTCTCATCTTTGCTCAACATATTTTTATTAGGGTACTTATTCCTCAACCAGAATTGTTTTTTGCCATTAAATTTTCTAACTTCAGCCATCTTTGCATCGTGATAAATATATATCTCTATCTCGGTATCTGGTATCAAGTCTATTGATTGACTTTTTTTAACTTCTATAACGGATGTATGGCTTGAGAGATTTTTGCAAGTAATGCTAATTTTAGAATTAAGTTGACCTTCAGGTATAAAAAAATTTATGTGCTTCTCAGACTTTTGAGTTGGAAAAAAATTAATAATTCTTTGATAGTTTCTTTCATATAAACGAAGAAGTTGATTTAAACCTCTTTGACTATTTTTTAGTTTTAATAATTTAGTCTTTATCATATGTTGACCATAATATTAACGCAGCTAAGGATCGATAGGGAGACCAGGGTTCTGACATTTTCTCTATTGTCAAATAATCTGGTCTATTTTCTAAACCTTTTAATCGCTGTATTGCTACTATCAGACCTAAATCAGAAGAAGGCCAAGCATCTAGCCTTTTTAAACAAGCCATCAAATAACATTGTGCAGTCCATTCTCCAATGCCTCTTATCGCGGTTAGCTCTTTGACCACTTGAGAATCCTCTTTTTCATGAAGATCCTCTAAATTCAATTCTTGATCAATGATTTTATTTGCAATACCGTTGCAATAATCAATTTTTTGTTTACTCAATCCCGCTTTTTTGAATTCATTTGGTTCAATAGCGAGGTATTCACTAGGGCTGAATGGCTTAACTAATTCTTTGATTCTTCCAAAAATAGCCTTAGCAGAGGCAACTGATAATTGTTGTTCTACTATTAGACTTATTAATCCTTCAAACCCGTCCGCTTTACTAAAAGGATTGATGTTGTAATTCTTTTCTATCAGTACCTTCTTAAAATCTGGCTCTTTCTTTGAAAGATAAAGGAAACCCTCTTGTAATGTATCTTTGTTTAAGGTCTTAAAGGTTGTCATATAGATCAGTGGTAACTTCTTTCTTAAATGGTAGAAGAGCCCTTCTATCATAGTTATATTCCAGAATATGCTCTCTTTCTCTATGTAGGAAATCATCGATGGCTTCTTTGAACCTTATATCTTTAATCCAGTGAGCGGAATAAGTTTCTATAGGACAGAAACCTCTTTTGATTTTATGCTCACCTTGTACTCCTGGATCAAAAGATTTTAAGTTTTGTGTAATACAGAATTCTATACCTTGGTAGTAACAGGTTTCAAAATGTAGAGAATCGTATTCTTCTAAACAGCCCCAATATCTTCCATAAAGTTTTCTGTCATCAAAAAAGTTTAAGGCGCCTGCAACATATTCTCCCTCTTTATTTTTGGCAAGCACTAACAGTATTGATTCAGGAACTAGTTTTATTATTCTTTGAAAGAAATCAAAGTTTAGATATCCTCTCATACCTCTTTTTAAGTAAGTAACTTGGTAAAATTGGTAAAAAGTTTCTATCATTTCTAGAGTTATATCATGTCCCTTAATCTTAACCATACTGATGCCTTGCTCAGAAATTTTGATTCTTTCTTTCTTTATATTCTTTCTTTGTCTGGACGTCATATCTGCCAAGAATTGATTAAAATCTTTATAACCTTTATTGAACCAGTGAAAGGAATAACTTGTTCGTAAACTGAAATCTTCTTTTGAAAAACTTTCTATTTCTTCTTTCTCAGCCAGCAGAACATGAACACTCGAGAATTTATTATCTTCAGCAATCTGTTTTAGAGCATCGGACACAACTTTGATAATTTCAGGATTTCTTTTTTCTTCTGCAATCAAAATCCTAGGACCACTTGCGGGCGTAAACGGTATTGAGCTGACTAGCTTTGGATAGTATTCTAGTCCATTACGGTAATATGCATCTGCCCATGACCAATCAAAGATAAACTCACCCTGAGAATCTGTTTTTATATATAAGGGCATAACTGCGATTATTTTGTCATCTTCCGAAACCACCATATGCAAGGGCGTCCATCCTTGTTCAGCTGACACACATTTGGTTGTCTCTAGAGCCTTAAGAAAGTCGTATTTGAGAAAGGGATATTTATTTTTTACGACTTCATCCCAGTCTTTTTTATTGATTTCTTCTATGGAATCTAAAAAACTTATCTTCATAGAGAAACACCCATAATAGACCCTATGAAAATAGTCAGACCTAGCCAATTATTATTTTTGAAGGCTTTTAAACATTTCTCACTTTGGTGATCTTTGATAAGGAAAGATTGGTATATAGCTAAAGTAAGGGCAACTGATGCAAAAAAATAAAATATAAGATGAAAATTTAGTAAGAAAGCCACATAAATTAATATTAAAGTAGAAATAGCATGAAATAAGAAAAAGAAGATTACAACATTACTTCCGAAAGCTATAGCAGAAGAATTTATACCTAAGTTTAGATCATCGTCCTTATCGCAAAGTGCGTAGGCAGTGTCATATGCAATGATCCAAAAGAAACATGAAATAAATAATAATAGACTTATAGTGTTTACTTCATTCAATTCTGCTGCAGAGACCATTATTATTCCCCAAGCAAAAGCTAAACCTAAAAATACTTGAGGCACAGAAAAGAATCTTTTGCTGAGAGGGTATATAGACGCTAATCCTAAACCAATCAAAGCAATATAAAATGTAAACTGATTCATCCACAACAACAAAGATGCAGATGATAATACTAAAAGCACAAATAAGATCAGAGCTTCTTTAGGACTAATTTCGCCTGTAACGATTGGTCTGTCTTTAGTTCGATCAACTTTCCCATCAAAATCTTTATCAAAGTAATCATTTATGACACAGCCTGCTGATCTCATAAAAAAAGTTCCTAATATAAATAAAATAATTAGAAATAAATTAGGATCGCCATTCGTTAATATAAAGAAAGCACTTAGAGTTGGCCATAATAGCAGCGCAGTACCGATTGGTTTATCTGCTCTCATTAATCTAAAAAAACTAAAAAATTTATTTCTTTGTAACATTAGTATTCAATACTTTTAGGGAAGATTGATACTTTAGTCTAAGTTGATAATAAAGTTGAGTTAGAATATCTTTTTTCGACCAAGGAGTATGCATTGAAAAAGTGGGAATGTATTGTTTGCGGACTTATTTATGATGAAGAAGAGGGCTGGCCTGATGATGGTATTGAGCCCGGTACTAAGTGGGAAGATGTCCCTGAAGACTGGATATGTCCTGATTGTGGAGTTGGCAAAGAAGATTTTGAGATGGTAGAAATAGTTTAAATTATGAGCCTTACTTCTAGAATTATTTTATCCATGGTTTTGGCTATGGTAGGGGGTATCTTACTCAAATTTATTAATGACTTAGGTTACTTGGGAGAAATAGGTCAGCTAATTTTGATAGAATTCTTTACTGAAGGACTTTTAGATGTGGTCGGTCAAATCTTCATAGCCTCGTTAAGATTGGTTATCGTACCCCTGGTTTTTTTCTCTCTTGTTTGTGGTGTTGTGTCAATTTCCTCTACTGCGAGAATCGGCACAATAAGTTTAAAAACTTTATCTTTATATCTTCTGACAACTGCAATAGCTATATCAATCGCTTTAACTTTTGCATTAATCTTCAAACCCGGTATCGGTATAGACTTAGCTTTACCAACTGCCTTTGAGTCAACAGCGGCACCTTCTCTCAAGGAAGTCTTAATCAATATTTTTCCAACAAACCCTATAGCTGCAATGGCTGAAGGAAATATGCTGCAAATTATTGTATTTTCTCTTTTATTTGGCATCGCTCTAAAGAGTATAGGACACGCAGGCGATTCCCTTAAAAATTCATTTGAAGTAATTAATAACGTAATCTTGAGTCTAGTAAGAATGCTTATTGAGTTGGCACCTTATGGTATTTTTGCCCTACTTTTTTCCTTATTTGCTGTCCAAGGATTTGGCATGATTGGTGATTTGGCCAAATATTTCTTTTTACTTGTATTCGTTTTGATATTTCATGCTTTCATAACTTACGGTAGTCTTTTGACTCTTTTAACTAGATTAAATCCAATTAAATTTTTTATGAAAGTAAGATCTCTTGCTGTTTTTGCTTTTAGCACTTCATCTAGCAGTGCCACAATGCCAGTTACTCTGGATACGGTTCGCAATAAGCTTGGCGTAAGATCTTCAATAGGATCCTTTACGGTACCTCTTGGCGCAACTATTAATATGGATGGTACAGCGATCATGCAAGGTATAGCTACTGTATTCATATCTCAGGCTTACAATATCGATCTTTCTATGGTTGATTATTTAATGGTTATTTTGACTGCAACATTGGCTTCAATAGGCACTGCGGGCGTTCCGGGCGTAGGATTGATTATGTTAGCAATGGTCCTAGAACAAGTAGGGTTACCTGTTGAAGGTATAGCTCTAATCATTGGAGTGGATAGATTGTTAGATATGACTAGAACAGCTGTGAACGTATGTGGAGATGCAATGGTGTCATGTGTTGTTGCAGTATCTGAAGAAGAGTTCGATTCAGATATCTTTCATTCAAAAAAATAATATTTTAATTAACCTGCTATACCGTTAGACTACGCGCTTATATTAGGTTTTCCAGTATTTTTGAGGAGAAAAAATGTTAGAAAGTTATCTTGCAATACCACCATTACTTGGTGTTCTAGGGTTATTAGTAGCTTTGGGGATATATATCGTAGTTACCAGATTTCCAGAAGGAGATGAAAGCGTAAAGAAAATTGGTGATCAAATTCATTTAGGTGCAATGACCTTCATGAAGACAGAATATACCTACCTAAGTTTTTTTGCTTTAGTGGTTATAGTTTTGGTTTGGTTTTCCCTAGGCGAGGGCACAGCAATAGCTGTTCTAGCAGGTGCTTTGTCTTCGTCAATAGCAGGTTGGATAGGCATGTATTCTGCTACAAAAGCCAATGTGAGAACTGCAACAGCTGCGTCCCAATCTGGTGCTGAAGCAGCGTTATCAGTCGCGTTTTATGGCGGCTCTATAATGGGATTATGTGTTGCTTCATTAGGCTTGATTGGACTAGGGACTCTTTTTTATGTACTCAGCGGAGATGCACATTCTATTGAAGGTTTCGCTATGGGAGCATCTATTGTTGCCCTTTTCTCAAGAGTAGGTGGAGGCATTTATACAAAGAGTGCAGATGTTGGTGCAGATCTAGTAGGTAAGATTGAAGCCGGAATACCTGAAGATGACCCAAGGAATCCTGGTGTAATAGCCGATAATGTTGGAGATAATGTTGGTGATATTGCCGGTATGGGATCTGATATTTTTGAATCTTACTGTGGATCCATGGTTGCATGTATAGCGATTGCTTCAACTTATTTAATTACTTCTGAATTCTCTCAAGCCCAGAAAGACGGAATGATGTTCTTGCCTTTAGCTTTGGCTTCAATAGGCTTAATAGCTTCTATTCTTGGGATAGTAATTGTAAGGTTGTTTTCTAAATCTTCTCCAGCCAATGCAATGCGTTGGGGAACCATGGGAGCTCCTCTCATATTTATAATCGCAGCTTATTTCTTAACTAATTCTTTAGTAGGCAGCAATGGTGTTGATGTTTGGTTAGCCGTTGTATGCGGATCTGTAGGTGGAATTGCTATCGGTTTAATTACAGAATATTACACTGGATCAAGTCCAGTAATAAAGATAGCTGAATCAGGACAAACTGGCCCTGCTACCGTCATGATTACTGGTCTATCTGTAGGCATGCAATCAGTTGTTCTTCCAATAGCCTGCATTATTTTGATTATTTATATCTCTACTGAACTCACTGGGCTTTATGGAGTAGGTATAGCTGCAGTCGGAATGTTATCAACCGTTGGTATAACCATGGCTATTGATGCTTATGGACCTGTTGCTGATAACGCAGGAGGTATAGCGGAAATGGCAGGTATGCCCGCAGAGACAAGGGTTATAACTGATGAGTTAGATGAACAAGGAAATACTACTGCAGCTATAGGTAAGGGCTTTGCCATTGGAGCAGCTGCGCTTGCAGCGTTAGCTATTATTTCTGCTTTTGTTTCAACTGTATCGGCTAATAGAGCAGAACCGCTAGAGCTCATTTTATCAAATCCTATAGTATTGATAGGTATTTTCATTGGCGGGGCGATACCATTCTTAATCGCCTCAATTACAATGACGGCAGTTGGAGATGCTGCCTTTGAAATGATCAATGAAATTAGAAGGCAATTCAAAGAAATCCCTGGCCTATTAGAAGGTAATGCAGAGCCCGATACCGCAAAATGTGTCGATATAGCTACGGAAGCAGCCCTTAAGAAGATGTTACTGCCTGGAATTATTGCTGTGTCTGCACCACCATTAGTAGGTCTTGGAATTGGTGCAGAGGCATTGGGTGGAATGCTTGCAGGAGGACTTCTGGTTTGTGTGTTAATGGCACTTTTTATGGCTAATGCTGGCGGTGCTTGGGATAACGCTAAAAAATATATAGAAAAAGGTAATCTTGGAGGTAAAGGAACCGATACTCACTCTGCTGCTGTTGTTGGCGATACTGTTGGTGATCCTTTTAAGGATACTTCCGGGCCTTCTATGAATATATTAATTAATGTAATGGCAATTGTTAGCTTAGTAATTGCACCTTTACTTTAACCACTTAGACGCTTTCTCATTGTTTTATGAGGTATGCCTGTATCTGATTGATACGGGCCTAACTCATAATAGCCAAGACTTAAGTAAAAACTGATCGCTTTCTCTCTGGCGTTTAAAACCATGATACTAGCGCCTTTGGCTAGAGCATGTTCCTCTAGCTTGTTAACGATATCAGAACCAATACCCATCCTCTTGTAATTATCGTCTACAGCCATATATCTTATTTGAGCTTCGTAAAGGGAATTAAAATGAACTCTTCCTGAGGCAATTACACTTTTATCCTCGTCTAACCCCATTAAATGAAAACTTTCATCTTCAATGGAGTCAGCAAGAGAATCTTTTGACATACCAAGTGGTTTTCTGAGTTTTTCCCATCTAAATAAAAGATAGCTTTCCCATTCTTCATCATTTTCCGGCTCTTTTATTGAGTAATTAGGCATATTGAGGGATTAGATTTTACAATAGCTTATATGGGAAAACAGGATAATATTTTTGAAGGAGGTAATTTAAGCGGTTTGCCTTTTACTTTCAATCAAGAAGTTACGGATGTTTTTGAAGATATGATAGACAGGTCTGTTCCAGGGTATAAAACTAGCTTAAGCTTAATTACTTATAATACTAAAAAACACTACCAACCAAAGACACACTGTTACGACATTGGCTGCTCACTAGGTGCATCAAGTTTATCAATACTTAAAGGTGCAAAGGATGCAAAGATCATAGCAATTGATAACTCTTCTGCAATGATAGAAGAATGCGAAAAGAGATATAAAGGATTAGAGCAATATAAGGCTATTTCCTTTAGAGAGGAAGATATTACAGAGAGTACATTAACAAATGCATCTGTAATTGTAGTCAATTATGTAATTCAATTTCTAAATCTACGGCAGAGGGATGCTCTTATTAAGAAGATCTATGATGCCCTTATTCCAAAAGGAGTTTTAATTCTTTCTGAAAAAGTTCATTATGAGAATAGATATGAGACGGAAAGAGTTTTTCAGATACACCATAATTTTAAATCTTCAAACGGCTATACGGATCTAGAAATTTCAGGAAAAAGAGACTCTTTGGAAGGCGTTTTAGTAACAGAGAGTGAAGAAGATCATATTTCCAGAGCTAAAAGTTCAGGTTTTATTACCTCTGAAAAGATTTTATCTAATCTCAATTTTAGGACTTTTAAGTTCACAAAGTGAGTATGTTTATTTCTGAAGAAGTAGAAAAGTTATCTCAAGATTACCTAGAGAATCCTTTTGGCAAGAAGAAAGATAAAAGAATCGAAGGCTGGTTAGAAATAATAAAAGCATTACCTCAGCCGGATAACATTCAGGTCGAATTACTTAGTGAAGTGAGCGTAAACTTTCATTGCAATGATAGTAGGGGACTCGAAGAAAAATTATTGCTACTTCTTCCTTGGAGGAAGGGCCCATTTAAAGTTAATGAAATTTTTATAGATAGTGAATGGGACTCTGGAAAGAAGTGGGAGAGATTTTTAAAGCTTAATTTAGACCTTAAAGGTAAATCAATCCTTGATGTAGGTTCAGGAAATGGCTACTACGCATTTCGTTCCATAGGTTTAGGAGCTGAACAAATTTTATGCTTAGAGCCCAACTTAATGCATGTTTCTCAATTTGCCGCCATTAATCATTTTGTAGATTCTAAAATGATTCGAATGATTCCAGAGCGCTTAGAGAACTCAAGTTTAGAAAATTCAGATTTCGACCTAATTTTTAGTATGGGTCTTTTATATCATCAACGAAATCCAAAACAACACTTATATGACCTTAGAAATTTACTTTCAAAAAAGGGAAGGGTTATTCTTGAGACGATAGTGTCTCCGAAGGAGTATGGAGTAGCCCTTGAGCCTAAAGAGGCTAAATATGCCTCTATGCCAAATGTACATTACCTTCATACTGACTTTGGATGTAAGTTACTTTTTAAAGAACTAGGCTTGAGAGTTATTGCAGAAAGTGCACCTGAACTTACTTCTGAAGAAGAACAAAGAAAGACCATATGGATGCCATTTAAATCATTTGAGTCAGCTTTAAACCAAGATAACAAGTCCCTAACTATAGAGGGGTATCCGGCACCAGCAAGAAAGTTTTATGTATTAGAAGATTCAGGAATCTGAGTAATCTACTCTATTGCCAATCCATCTTTCTACTAATGTCTTTGCAAAATCTTTATCATTTTTTCCTAGTTCTAGAGCTTCTTCTTGAGCATCAAGAAGCAGATTAGAATCTCTTATTGGATTTGCTATTTTCAGGTCCATTAATCCAGATTGCCTAATTCCATAAATATCACCGGCACCCCTAAGTTCTAGATCTTTTTCCGCAATTTGGAAGCCATCAGTAGTTGCTTCCATAGTTTTGATTCTTTCTTCTGCCAGTCCAGATAGAGGCTCTTTGTACAAAAGCAGGCAATGAGAATCTGTATTAGCCTTTCTGCCAACTCTTCCTCTTAATTGATGTAATTGTGATAAACCTAATCTTTCAGGATTTTCTATAATCATTAAAGTAGCTTCTGGAACATCTACTCCAACTTCGATAACTGTGGTGCATACTAAAAGTTGAATATCTCCTTTTCTAAATTTTTCTATCACAGAATCTTTCTGATCCTTTTTTAGTCTGCCATGCACGAGTCCTACTTTTAGCTTAGGGAGAGCAGTAGAAATTTCTTTATATAATTCTTCTGCAGACTGGGCTTCTAATTCGTCAGAATCTTCTATTAAGGTACATACCCAATAAGCCCTTTTGCCAGTTAAGCAAACTTCTTCTACCCTCTTTATAACTTTCTCCCTATATGAGTCTGGCCTAGAAGAAGTCTGAACAGGGTTTCTTCCAGGAGGAAGTTCATCAATAATTGACGTTTCTAGAGATCCATAAACGGTCATTGCAAGTGTTCTAGGAATTGGTGTGGCAGTCATGATGAGCTGATGTGGACTCTGATTTTCTTTTCCTCCTTTTTCTAACATAGAGAATCTTTGATGGACACCAAATCTATGTTGTTCATCAATAATAGTTAGGCCAAGATTCTTAAATTCGATACCTTCCTGAAAGATTGCATGTGTACCAATAAGAATATCTATTGTGCCTTTCGCTAGATGTTCTACTATTTGTTTTCTTTCTTTTGCCTTTGCGGATCCAGTAAGTAACATCACATTTATTCCTAGATCTTCAAACCAGTTAGAGAAGGATGTGAGGTGCTGTTCTGCTAGTATTTCAGTAGGACACAAAATTGCAGTTTGATAATCATTTGATTGTGCATGCAAGGCTGCCAAAGCTCCCACAAGTGTTTTTCCTGATCCAACATCACCTTGCAATAGTCTCCTCATAGGGATCTTATCTAATAAATCACCAGAAATTTCTTTCCATACTTTATTTTGTGCATTTGTTAGGTCAAAGGGTAAAGACTCCAGAAAATCATCTTCACGTAGTGATATTTCGGTCATTGAGGGTCCAGTTCTTCCTTCAAGCTCATTTTTTAAAATACCAGCACAGAGCATATGGGCCACCAGTTCTTCTTTTATGAGAACTTGCTGAGCTGGATGCTTACCCTCAATTAACTCGATTAGATTAGTCTCAACAGGAGGTTTATGAAGAAATTTAAGGGTTTCCAGGAGATTACCGTATTTAGAATATTCTTTTTTCTCGGATTCTTCTTTCAATAGATTATTTTTATCGCAGTATTCTAAGGAGTTCTCAATTATCTTTTTTAATTTATTTTGCTGTAGACCAGAAGTTGTTGGGTATATCGGAGTGAGGTTCTTTTCTATTTCAATAGAATCTTCTTTCTCAAATACTTGATATTGAGGGTGTATCATCTGTTTTCCATTTGGACCGGGAGTAATAGTTCCATAACACCTAATCATCTTTCCTTTCTCTAGGGCTTTATGTTGAGCCATGGCAAAATTGAACATTCTCATAGTTAATTTTCCTGTACCGTCATAAATCTCAGAAAAAAGCATTCTCCTTCCTCTGAACACCACTGTTGATTTCATTATTTCGCCTTCAATTAAAACAGGAGTTTGATAACTAGCATCAGTTATAGGTGTAATATAACTTCTATCTTCGTAGCGAAAAGGAAGATGGAAGGCGGCGTCCGAGATAGAAAATATCCCTAAATTATTTAATGAACTCTCACCTTTTGGGCCTACACCTTTTAGATTCTGAATTGATTGAAGATCTTTAAATTCTTCATTCATTTTCTATATTGTCTTGGCTAGAATAGCCTCGACTTCAATAGAAGAATCTAAAGGCAATCGAGCTACTTGAAGAGCAGCCCTTGCTGGAAACGGTTCATCAAAAAGTTCTTTCATGACCTCGTTTACTAAATTGAATAAACTAAGGTCTTGTAAAGAGACATTGAGCTTAACTATATGATTAAGATCAAGATCTACTTCCTGACAAAGAGCTTCAATATTTTTAAAAACTTGACGTATTTGGTTTTCATCCCCTTCAACAAGTTTCATGCTATCAGGATCTAGAGGGATTTGGCCGGATAAGAATATTAAGTTTTCAGTTTCAATGCCTTGAGAGTAAGGCCCTATAGCTTCTGGAGCATTTTTTGTACTTATTTTCTTCTTCATAATTAATGCATCGCCGTTGCTTGCCTCATTTCCCAATCATGGATACGATTTACTGAGACAATATTATTTAAGGTTCTTGTTTTTCTTAAGATTTTAGAAAGATGTAGCCTATTAGTAACTTCTAGATCTAATATAAATTCATGCATGCCTGTATTAATTTCCATAGTCTGAATAGAAGCTATATTTGTTTCTTGACTAGTTATTGCTGAAGCCAAATTAGCCAACAGACCGGGTTCATCTTTTGCTACTACTTTGATTTGAACTATAAAGGATTTCCCTGCCGATTCACCCCAATTCACAGGAAAACACTGTTGAGGATCCTCCCTTACTGAAAGAATATTTTTGCATCTTTCCTGATGGACTACTAATCCCCTCTCAGCTGTAAAGTGTCCAATTACAGAGTCTCCTGGTATAGGTTTGCAGCACACTGCGTAATTTACTATTAAGCCTTCAGAGCCAGTGATTTCCAAAGGAACAATTTCTCTATCCTTAACTTCATGCGTGTCCTTAAGAAATCCAATTATTTGCTGAGCAACTATATTACCTACTCTTAAACCTAAGCCTATTTCTTCAAGTAGCCTATTTAGACTTCTTACACCTATTTTGTTCAAGACATTTCTGAGCTCACCTTTTTCTATGTCTCTGAGTTTTATATTCATATTAGCAAGTGATTGATCGAGTAATTTTTTACCAAACTTTCTAGCTTCAGAAGTTTTAAGGTTACTCAAGTAATGTCTTATGCTATTTCTTGCTCTTGGAGTAACAGCAAAGTTTAACCAAGCAGGTGACGTTTGAGGTACCTTTTCAGTTAGTATTTCCACAGTTTGTCCGCTCTCTAGCGGGACGCTTAAAGGGGCAAGTCTCTTATTAATTCTGCATGCTCGACAGCGGTGGCCAACATCAGTATGAACAGCGTAAGCAAAATCTATAGCTGTAGAGCCGCCCGACATCTCAATTATCTCTCCTTGAGGAGTAAAAACATATATTTCATCTGGAAATATGTCAGTTTTTACAGATTCAATAAACTCTTCTGTAGATTCGTAGTTATCTCTCATTTCAAGAAGGCCAGCAACCCATCTTCTTGCTCTAATTTGTGGACTTGTATCAGATTTACTTCCTGACTTGTATAACCAATGAGACGCTATCCCATTTTCAGCCATATCATTCATTTCTTGAGTTTTAATCTGTACTTCAACAGGAAATCCTTTTAATCCCACTACGCCTGTATGTAAGGATTGATAACCATTCGACTTAGGAATAGCTATGTAGTCTTTGAATCTTCCTTCAACTGGTTTATACAGGTTATGTATATGTCCTAGCGTGCGGTAGCAATTTTCAGGTGTGTCTACTATGATTTTTATTGCATAAACATCCATTATTTCTTCAAAAGATCGATGTCTTGTTTTCATTTTTCTGTAAATGCTATAGATATGTTTTTCTCTTCCTTCAACCAAAGCTGGTATACCTTGATCTAGAAGTTTTTTGCTTAACTCTTTTTGAATTTTATTGAGGGTTCTTTTTTGTCCTCCTCTGTTCTTCTTAACGGCAGCAGTCAGTCTTTCATGCCTAGTAGGGTAGATAATTTTGAAAGCTAAATCCTCAAGCTCGCGATAGACATTATTCATACCTATTCTGTGTGCTATTGGAGCGTATATTTCTAAGGTTTCTTTGGCAATCTTTAGCTGTTTTTCCCTATCTAAATATAAAAGCGTCCTCATGTTATGTAGCCTGTCTGCAAGTTTCACAACTATAACTCGGATATCTTTGGACATAGCCAGAACCATCTTTTGAAGATTTTCTGCTTGTTCTTCTGTTCGGTTAGATATGGAAAGCTTATCTAGTTTACTAACACCATCTACAAGCTCCGCTACTTCCTTGTTGAATTTCTTTTCTATGATGCTTTTTGGTACGCCCGTATCTTCAATCACATCATGCAGCATCGCAGCCGAGAGACTGTCTTCATCCATCCTGAAAGAGCTTAATATAGAAGCTACAGCTATTGGATGTGTAACATAAGGATCGCCACTTGACCTAAACTGGCCAGAATGAGCTTCGCAAGCAAAGTTGTAAGCTTTATTAACTTGTTGGACTTTCTTAGGATCTAAGTAATCCGAAAGTTTCTTTGATAAGGCTCCAATTGATTCCATAACATTAATTTAACAGAGATAGAGTATCTCTGTTTTAGTATTTAATGTTAATTTTTTAAGACTTTTAAGATTGTGGTAAGTCTTCAGCAGATAGCTCTTCAGAAAACTCCTGTTCTAAGTCAGCTATATCTACCTTCAGATCATTGATATTATCGATAGTAACTGTGCCTGCTTCTATTTCTCTTAAGGCCATGACCGTTGGCTTATCATCTTCCCATTCTAATGTAGGACGTCTGCCGCCAGTAGCTAATTGTCTCGCTCTTTTCGCAGCAAGTATGATTAGCTCATATCTTGTGCTTACTTTTTCTAATGCTTCTTCAACAGTAATTCTAGCCATCTTTATATCAATTAATTGTGAGGGCTCGCATTCTAAATCAATCTTTGAGTTCAATCCAGTAATAGATTTAAAGAATTTCTGCTTATTTCTTGTCTTTCTCTAGAGGGTAAGTTATCTGAAAAAATAAAATTCTTTAAATCAGCCAAGGCTTCGTTGAAGTCATCATTAACTATAACTTGATTAAAATCTTTACCTATACTCACTTCTTTTTTTGCCTCTTTTAGTCTTGTTTGTATCTCCTCGTAGGGGTCTTGAGCTCTTTTCTCAAGCCTATTTGAAAGTTCTTCGTAAGAAGGGGGGATGATAAATATTGTCTTAGCATCTGGAAAGGTCTGCCTTACCTGAAGAGCACCTTGAATATCTAGCTCAAGGATTACATTCTCACCTTTTTCAAGAATTGATAATACCCAGTCTTTAGGGGTACCATAGAAATTTCCAAACACCTTGGCATATTCAAGAAATTCATTTTTATTTACTCTATTAACGAATTCTTGCTGAGAAATAAAGAAGTAAGAAACTCCATGTTCCTCTTTAAGCCTTTTTTCTCTAGTAGTGCAAGAAATGCCAAGCTTTGTCTTAGATGACTGAGGATCATCCAAGACAGACTGTATAAGGGAAGTTTTGCCCGTTCCAGACGGTGCTGATATTACAAATAATTTGCCCATGTTTAAAAAAAGTTTATTGTAGGTGAAATATCTTTAAAATATTTAAGTTTTTAAAATTTATGATTAAAAAAAACGACACTTTCTTTGAGATAGCGATAAAGTCGAATTCATTATTATTAGGTGATTTCACGTTGAAATCAGGCAAAAAGAGCCCTTATTTCTTTAATGTTGGATCTTTTTTTTCCGAGGGTTATATTGCTCAACTTGCCGCACTATATGCTGATAAGATTATTGATAATTCGTTAAACTTTGATGTTTTATTTGGACCCGCCTATAAAGGGATACCTCTAGTTGCAGCCATTTCTGCCTCATTGAGTTCAAAGATATCAAAGCCTATTCCTTTTGCCTTCGATAGAAAGGAAAAAAAATCTCATGGTGAAGGGGGAATGATAGTTGGGAATCTCCAGAATAAGAAGGTTCTTGTCATAGATGATGTACTCACAGCAGGCACTGCTCTGAAGCAATCACTTGAAATTATTTCTAATGCTGGAGGCCGTGTGACGGGATGTCTTGTTGCACTAGATAGAGAAGAAATGAGAGAAGGGATGTTTATAAGAGAAAGTATTAAGCAAGAATTTGATCTAGAAATACTTTCTCTAGCAAAAATCTCACAACTTGCCGATTTCTTTGAAAACTCCGGAAAAGATAATGAAGCATCTATAATCAAGGATTACTTAGCTAGTCAATAATGTTTACAGGAATAGTACAAGAAATCGGTTTGGTTTCTCATAAAGAGGAAACAGATGCAGGAATTACTCTTGAAATAAATACCTCTTCAAGATTTCTTAAAGATCTGAATATTGGAGCTAGTATTGCCGTCAATGGTGTGTGTTTAACGGTCATAAATTTTTCTAAAAATAAAGTATCCTTCGATGTCATACCTGAAACATTGAGAGTAACAAACTTGAAGTTTATTTCTAAAGGATCTGAAGTCAATTTAGAACGTTCACTGAAATTTGGAGATGAGGTGGGGGGACATATTCTTTCAGGGCATGTTTCGTGCACAGGTTATTCAAACCTAATCTACAAAGAAGAGGAAGTAGAGCTTCTAATAGAATGTCCAGAAGAATGGGTTAAATATATATTCCTGAAAGGTTATGTTGCCATAAATGGAGCTAGTTTGACGGTAGCAAAGAAGACAGATAATTCTTTTTCCGTTTTCCTAATTCCCGAAACACTGAATGCAACAAATCTTTCTAAGATTTCTGATAAAGATCTATTGAATGTAGAGGTAGATCAGACAACATACGCAGCCGTAAAAGCTCTCGAATTCAGAAACGAAGAAAATTAATTCTTAAGGGCTTCTTTTACAATCTTACTCACAACTCCCATATCCGCATTTCCTTGGAATTTAGATTTAAGTAATCCCATTACTTGACCCATGTCTTGTGGGCTTGAGGCGCCTGAATCATTTATTACATTAGCAACTATTTCTTTGATTTCCTCTTCTCCTAGTTGATCAGGCAAGAACTCCTCAAGAATTTTTATTTCAGATGCTTCTTTATCCGCTAATTCATCTCTACCTGCTTCATTAAACTGAGACATAGATTCTTTTCTCTGCTTAATCATCCTTTGTAATATTTTTATAGATACTTCATCAGTTATTTCTTCTCTTGTATCTATTTCTTCTTTTTTTAATTCTGAAACAGCCATACGAAGTGTTGAAGTCTTTTCTTTGTCTCTTGCTCTCATCGAAACTTTGACAGCTTCTTCTATGAGAGGTCTTATGGTATTGGCCATGAGGCTAGGGTACTAGAATCTAGGAGGTCTTCCTAATCTGTTCTTTCTTTGATTTTTTTGTTCTCTTTTGACAGCGGCAGCCTTTTTACGTTTTAGTACTGAAGTAGGTTTTTCATAAAATTCTCTTTTCCTTACTTCAGGAATAATACCGGCTTTTTCACAGGCTCTTTTGAACTTTCTAAGTCCTACGTCAAAAGATTCATTTGGTCTTATTTTTATTGATGGCATAAATAACCCCTTAGGGATGCGCAATTCTATAGAACCATTTTTAATTTGGAAAGAGTTTCTTTTTTTTTATTTTCAACGAAAATAGCTTATCTTAATTATGAAAATTTTAGGAATTGAAACATCATGTGATGAAACAGGAGTTGCTATCTTTGATACCGAAAGTAACTCAATTGTTTCCGAGCAGTTATATAGTCAAGCTTCGAAGCATGCAAAGTATGGAGGCGTAGTCCCTGAGCTGGCTTCAAGAGACCATTTAAAGAAATTAATACCCTTAATCAATTTAACTATTAATGAGTCTGGATTCTCTTTACAAGAGTTAGATGGTATAGCGTATACAGCTGGACCTGGATTAAGAGGGCCGCTTTTGATAGGTGCTTCTACGGCTAAAGCCATGGCTCTTAGCTTAAATAAACCATCTATTGGTGTACATCATATGGAAGCTCATTTATTAATAAACTTACTCGAAAATCCAGCACCCTCTTTCCCTTTTTTAACCTTATTGATATCAGGGGGCCATTGTTTATTGATAAATGCTAAATCTTTAGGTGTCTATGAAATTATTGGGCAAACTCTGGATGATGCAGTTGGTGAAGCCTTTGATAAAGTGGCGAAAATTCTGGACTTAGGATATCCAGGAGGTCCAAAAATAGAAGCGTTATCAAATCAAGGTAATTCTCTCGCATACGATTTTCCTAGACCTATGACAAATAAGGATAATTTTGATTTCAGTTTTAGCGGATTAAAAACTGCTGTTTATTATGAATATAAAAAGATAGACCAAATCTCAGAATCACAAAAAGCTGATATTGCGGCTTCTTTTCAAGAGGCGGTGGCAGATACTCTGTTATCTAAAACAAGAAAAGCTTTAGAAAATACAGGATTAACGGAATTAGTTATTGGAGGAGGTGTTGCTTCCAATAAATATATAAGAGATAGACTAGTAACTGGTTTAAGTAATAAAAATATTTTCTTCCCTACTATTGAGAGATGCACTGATAATGGAGCGATGATTGCATACGCAGGGAGTCACTACCTCAAAGAAGTGGAAGAAGATTTTAGTTTGAATATAAGACCTAGATGGCCACTGTCGGAGTTTAATAATGGATAAAGTATTTATAAGAAATCTAGAGGTTGAAAGTATCATCGGAATATTTCAGTGGGAGAGAGAAGTTAGGCAACTAATATCAATTGATATAGAAATGGATTTCGATAACAAGAAAGCAGCTAAATCAGACTCTATTGAAGATGCACTCAACTATAAGTTAGTAGGCAAACGAGTAACTTCTTTTATTAAGAGTTCTAAGTTTAAATTAGTTGAAGCTTTGGCTGAGAAAATCTCTGAGATAATACTCAATGAATTCCCGGTAGAGAGAGTAAAAATTTCTCTAAGAAAACCAGGTGCTCTTCGTGGTTCACAGGCGGTCGGAATATCTATCGAAAGGCCCTGATGGAGAAAGTTTTTTTAAGTATAGGAAGCAACTTAAGCCCTGAAGAAAATATGCAACTCGTTAAAGAACATCTAGATTCCTATTTCGATGTTACTTACTCGAAGATTCACAAGACTAAAGCTGCAGGATTTGACGGAGAGGATTTTTTAAACTGCGTTTGCTTTTTTTATACTGATTTAGAGCCTCTTGAGTTGAATGGCATGCTTAAAGATATCGAGAAGAAGATGGGAAGAAATACCTCTCAAAAAGGCATGTCTAATAGGTGCATTGATTTAGACCTAATAATTTATGGCAAAGAAAAAATTAAGACAGAAGCTTTAGATATCCCAAGCGAAGATATCACAAAATATTCATTTGTTCTGGAACCCCTTTATGAAATCGCCCCTGATGAAATCCATCCTTCATTGGGGCTGTCATATAAAGCAATAAGAAAAAATAGTAACTTACGTTAGGTAAATTTATTTACCAATCATTTCTTCAAGCTAAGCTTTATTGAGGTAGTCTTGCTCTAATGCAAATTAAATTAACTAGATTTGCGAAAAGTGTGTGTGAGCTATTCCCCACTCACCTTTTTCTTTAACGAGGATCATGGTTGCATTGTTAAATGCAGGAGGTGAAATTTCTCCCTCTCCAGCTATAAAATCAAACCGCCTTACAAAATGTGCAACTGCAACATTTCCATATATCCTCACTTCTGGAGATATGATGGTCTGCATTATCTTCCAATCTGGATCTCTGCTTAGAGTTGCTGATCTTCTTTCCTTTTGAATCATTAGGTTATCTCTTTGATCTGGCCATTTATCTGATCCTGAAATCATTACTCTGTCTTCCCTTATAAGTTCTGCCTGTGCATCAAGATCTCCTTCCAAAGCAGCCCAGGTTTTTATAAATTCGACCACTGTATCCTCTTCAGCACTAAAAGCCTGATTAGATGCAGTAATAATCAAAATAGAAATTATAAGAATTTGTTTCATTTTGCCGATCATTTTATCTCTCCTATAGATTGAATTGAGTAGAGTCTATCTTATATATTTTCTCCAAGGCTTCTAGCTCTTTCTGAAACTGATTCTTCGTCTGCCTTAAGATTTTTTGCGGCAAGAAAGAGCGTTATGCTTGGAATAATTAGTATTAAAAGTATAAGAGCCATTGAGGTTTGCATCGCATCGCCAGGCGCATAGCCTTGATATTCAAATAAATCACTAATTCGCCCTAAAGTGTAAGGTCCAAGAGCAAGGCCTATCATACTGAGCGTTAAGATAAAGAAAGCTCCGGCCATCGCTCTCATTCTTGGTAGAACGAGGTTTGTAACAGTTGTAGCAGCACAACCAACATAAACCGAACTTCCGATATGATAAATAAAGTTGAACAGAAGTGACATATTTCTTGTTTCAGAGTAGATCATTCCAAAGCATCCAAAAATAGTAATGACAACTCCCCCAAAAAAAATCACGTATAACCTACCGCCGACGTAATTGTCTCTAAGTTTATCTCCAAAATAACCTCCTCCAATAACACCAATGAATGATCCTATGGCAGTTATCAACCCAATCATAGTGCCAATCTCCATAGCACTCATGCCATGATAATTGATATAAAAGGAAGGCGTAAAAGCTGAATAAGCATAACCTACAAAAGGTATACAAGGAAAAGAGATAAAAGAATAAAGCAGTGCTTTACTTCGAAACATTAAAGTAAATGCAACTATATCCCTTTTTCTAAGACTTTGAATCCAAGTACAAACGAGATAAGTGCCTATACCCCATGCTACCCATTGGAGGAAGTCTCCAGTAAGTTTATATAGTGAAAAGCACAATACAAAGATAGTGGTAGCTATGACTAAGTTAATTCCTAGAGATTTCAAGGCATCTTTCTCCCCCAATAAAGATAAAGGTGTCAAACCTATGAATTCTTTAAACGTATCTTTAAACGGTTCCTTACTTTGCTCCGTCACGATTCCTTCACTAAGACCTCTTACCGGTTCCTTGATGAATGAAAAAGTGATTATTGATAGAATAATTCCAGGAAGACCTACACCCATAAAGGCTGCTTGCCATCCTTTTAGTTGGAAGGGAGCTTGAGTATAGTCAGGGTATGCAGAATTCCATGTGTCTAAAATGGCACCGCCTAAGAATAAACCAATTCCCGCTCCTATATAAAGCCCACTTGAGTATATAGATAGGACAGTGGCCCTGACTTTGGGTGAAAAGTAATCTGATAGAAGAGAATAAGCCGATGGAGTAGCACTAGACTCTCCTATTCCAACTCCAAATCTATAAATAGAAAGGCTTAAAAAAGATTTGGCTGTCCCGGAGAGAAAGGTCATTAGGCTCCAAAAGGCTAGACCAATACTTATTAAATTCTTCCTATTCCATGAGTCAGCGAGTTTGCCCATGGGTATTCCTACTACGGAGTAGAAAACTCCAAAGGCAGTTCCAAATAGAAATCCTATATCGCTATTAGATATTCCTAGATCAGCTTTTATATCCTCTGCAAGTATTGATAAAATTTGTCTATCTACGAAGTTAAAGATGTAAACCAATACAAGAAGACTTAACGCAACTTTTGCGTGATAGCCTCCGACCTCAGAACCCTTTTCTTCTGACAAAAAATTTCTCCCCTAATAAAGTTATGTATTTAAGCTTCTATTTTAGCTGTAGCATTTCCTGTTATTACCGCTACATTATCTTGATTTGTAGTTTCAATCATTAAATCAACCACTTTATCTCCGTCTTCTTCTCTAATCTCTATAATAGTTGCTTTTCCAGTGAGAGTATCTCCTGGCCAAACTTGATTTGTAAATCTAACGCCATATTTTTTTAACGCACCATCACCAACATAGTTCGTTAGCATTGTCCCTGTTAACCCCATAGAAAGCATTCCGTGAGCAAACACACTTGGATAGCCAGCTATCTGAGTTGTAAATATTTCATCAGTATGAAGAGGATTGTAGTCTCCTGAAGCTCCAGCATATTGAACTATTTGAGTTCTTTTTAGATCTTCAACTAATGTAGCTGAATGAGTATCTCCAACTTTAATTTCATTTTCCTTAAGCATATTTTTCTCCTAGCTATCTACAGCTCTTTCAGTTTGAACACCCACCCCGGTAGCTGTTATGACTAAATCACCATCTTGGTTTCTATATTCTGTAACACTTTCACTAAATTTCAATTTTCCTGCTCTTTTACTCTCTTTTTCCCATGAATTACCTGGTTTTGAAGTTGCAGTCAAAACATCTCCAGCCTTCAATGGTTTGTGATATTCAAAATGCTGTTCAGCATGGAGACCCATGGCAGCGCCTCCGCCTCCGCCTCCTGATTCTTGCGAAGGTTTTGCACCGGTTGCTTCTTTTCCTGAACCAAACCAGCCTTCTCCACCTACTTTAGGTCTAAGAAAGTAATCTGGATCAAACTGAGCACTCGACTGTGCGAAAGTGGGGGGCGCGATTATGCCTCCTGATCCAGTTCCTTTTGCATATTCTTCATCATGATATATTGGATTGTCATCTCCAACTGATCTAGCAAACATCATTATGTGACTTGCCTCGACCAAAAATTTATCTATTGACATAATTTTCTCCTATATAAAGTTCTTTTTAACTAAGTCCCAAGCCGTATCAGAAAGATTTCTAACACCACTTGCTCTTTCGGCGGCATTTTCATGTGCAGCCGTACCATCTCTAACTCGACCTAGAATCCCTTGAAGAATTCCAGCTAACTTAAATAGATTATAAGCAGTATAAAGGTCCCATTCCTCAGTTAGATCTATGTTAATTTTGTCGGAATAAATCTTAACGTAATCTTCGATTACGGGAATACCTTGGGATTTACAGTATTCTTTGTCGGCTAACTTAGGATTCATGGTGTATTGCAGACAATGGTAGTTAAAATCTGCACACGGATCTCCAAGAGTAGACAATTCCCAATCTAAAATCGCAATTACTTTGGGATCATTCTTACCTATCATTACGTTAGTGAGACTGTAGTCTCCGTGGACAATTCCTGTTTTCTTTTCTGTAGGAAGGTTATTTGGTAGCCATTCAATTAAATTGTTCATTGAATCTATCGTTTCTGTCTCAGAATCTATGTACTGTTTTGACCACCTAGAAACTTGTCTTCCGACGTAATTTCCGGGTTTACCGAATTCAGATAGCCCCACAGCATCATGATCAACTGAATGCAACTTAGCCATAGAATCATTCATGGATTCATATACACTTTTTGCTTCTTCTGGATCATGACCTTCCATAGCAGGATCCCACAAGACTCTACCATCTTTAAATTCCATCAAATAGAAAGCAGTTCCTATGACATCATCATCTTCACAAAGAGCATAGCTTTTAGGTACAGGAACGTCAGTTTTATTTAGGGCAGTAATGACAGCATATTCTCTATCTACTGCATGAGCAGATTTAAGTAATTTTCCAGGTGGTTTCCTTCTCAAAACATATGATTGATTGGGAGTTATTATTTTATAAGTTGGATTAGACTGGCCACCTTTAAATTCTTCAGCTTTTATATCTCCTTCAAAACCTTCAACATGCTCATTCATATAATCTTTAAGTTTGGCAGTATCAAATTGATGCCTCTCCAAGACTTCCATAGTTCCTGTATTTTCGTCAGGTTGATGCAGTTCGTTTGTCATAATTTAATAATAAGATAGATATAAAAATGATAAAAGAAAAATTTGGACTAGATTACTGATCTACCACCATCAACTTTAATTACCTGACCAGTTATATAGTTAGCACAAGACAGAAAAACTGCTAAAGAAGAAATATCTTCTGGCTTACCTATTCTTCCTAAGGCGACTTTGCTGAGCCTTTGTTTTTTTTGATCATCAGAAAGATCTTCATCCTCGGGCCACAATATTGCACCGGGTGATATCGCGTTAACTCTTATTTCTGGTGCTAGTTCTTTCGCTAGTGATTTAGTTATTCCTTCAAGAGCAGATTTTGCTCCGGAATAGAGGCTGAAGTTCTTAATGCCTGAAGGAGCGAGAGTATCTGATATATTTATCACAGAACCTTTGGCATTCTTTAAGAATGGAAGAAGAGCCTGAGTCAGGAACAGTGGTGCTGTTGCATTAGTGCTTAGAAGGTCAGACCACTCATCGTAAGTTGCTTCCTCTATAGGTGTAGGATAGAAGCTAGATGCATTATTTATTAAAACATCTAATCTATTAGTAATCTTAGAAATACTGTCTTGGAGTTTTTTTATTGAATCTGCGCTGTTGAAATCTGCTTGCACAATGAAGCAAGAATCTTCTCTTATTTCATTGAGTTTACTCTGTATCTCTTCAGCTTCTGCAACAGACCTATTGTAATGAAAAATAACATCGAAACCTTCACGATGGAATGCCTCACATGTTACTTTGCCAATTCTTTTTGCTCCCCCGGTTAAAAAAATAAACTTATTTGTCATGAATCTAATAGATAGTTATTGAGAGCATGCAATCTATCTGTATATAATTTTTTTGCAATAGATTTTCCCTCTTTCAAAGTAGTATCCGCTTCAATATTATTTATTAGCTGAAAAATAGACTCCCAATCAATGTGTTTTTTGGAATCTTCTTTTTTAAAATAAGACGCTGCATTAGCTGCTCTAAAAAATCTTTCTGGTTTTCGTATTAAGTCTGAATTTTGAATAATCTTGAGTATTGATTCAGCCGTTAACTCTTGTCTTTGAAAATCAAGGATAGAATCACAAATGATACTTATCTCTGAAATTTCATTTGGAACATTAAATGACTTATTAATATTATTTATGTCTTCATTTTTTGCAATCATAACTGCCCATAAGACAGCTATATCTTTTGATTCTTTGGAAGCAATTTTAATTTCCTCATCATTTAATAATTTTAAAGAAGCAATCTTCTTTAGGGCACCAACTTGTTCTAATACAGCAAAAAAAATCTCAGGATTTTTGGTCAAAAGAGCTTTTTGGGTTTCCATCCAAAATCTTTCTTTACTTAATGTTTCGATTTCGCCTGAAGAAGAGATTTCTTTCATTAAAGTGAGGGTGCTTGATGAAATTTCAAAATCTAAATGATGCAGCTTAGCTAAAAATCTAGCCACTCTTAGAACTCTTAAGGGGTCTTCCGAAAACGCTTCTGAAACATGCTTTAAGGTTCTATTTTTCAGATCTGATTTACCTTCATAAGGATCAATGAGATTTCCTTCCTCATCTTGAGCAATGGCATTAACAGTCAAATCTCTCCTGAGTAAGTCCTCTTCTAAAGTAACACTGGAGTCAAATATAAATTCGAAACCTTTATGGCCTTTTCCAGATTTCTTTTCTTTTCTTGCCAAAGCATATTCTTCTTTTGTTTCCGGATGCAAAAAGACTGGAAAATCCTTACCTATTTTTTTAAATCCGTCTTGAATAAGGTCTTCTTCCGTTGCATTTATAACAACCCAGTCTTTTTCAAATACTGATAGTCCGAGTAAAGAGTCTCTTATAGCGCCACCCACTAGATAAATTTTCATAGAATCAATTTAGCTTATCACAACTGAAGACCTCATAATCTTCAAGTCTCATTGCAGTTAGTTTATTTCCCCAAACACAGCCTGTATCTAAGGCACTGATATTAGGAATACCAGTCTCTCCCTCTAGCGCGGCCCAATGCCCAAACAGGATATGAGTGTTGCGGTTAACGATATTTGATTTAAATTTAAACCAAGGTTTAAGATCTTTATGAGCTTCATTGATTTTTCCTTTAAATTCAAGATTCAAAGAACCATCTGAATGCACAAATCTCATCCTTGTTAAGTAATTTATATTCAACCTAAATCTATCTTCTTCTATCAAACAATCTTTGGGATGATTAGGTTGATTTCCATACATATTCTTTAGAAAATTAATACTATCTTCACCTCTAAGATGTTGACTCAGTTCGTTAGAATTTTTAATAAGATCTTCTTTACTCCAGTCAGGAGGGATACCAGCATGGGACATAATGAATTCTATCTTCCCTTTACTGGTTTCAACTTCTTTTAGGAAATGAAAGGGAAGGGTTCTGAGCCATTGCAGCAATTCAAAACAATCAGGACTATTTATGATATCTCCAATAGTGTCTGACTTATTTAAGTCTTTAATACCATCTGCTATCGCTAATAGATGCAGATCATGGTTTCCCAAGACTATGTAACAACTTTCTTGTATTGAATGAATAAATTGAAGACATGCAAGAGAATCATCACCTCTGTTTACCAGATCACCGCATAACCATAATTTATCTTTATTCTGATCAAAAGATATTTCATCCAAGAGTGCTTTAAATTCGTTGAAACATCCTTGCAAATCTCCGATAACATAATTTGACATCAAATGAGAGTTTCCGAAATTTTT
>CABYCU010000007.1 GCA_902517565.1 uncultured SAR86 cluster bacterium
TATGCCTGTCGGTACTTATGGTGCTGTTAAATCAATTAGTCCTGAGATATTAAATTCAATAAATGCGGAAATCATTCTTTCAAATACATATCATCTTATGGAGAGACCCGGCGTAGATGTTATAAAAATAAATGGAGGTCTACACAACTTTATGTCTTGGACTAAACCTATTTTAACTGATTCAGGTGGTTATCAGGTCTTTAGTCTGGCCAAGAAAAGGAAAATTTCGGAAGATGGCATTGAATTTAATTCGGCATTGAATGGGGACAAACTATTTCTAGACCCCGAAAAGTGCATGGAACTCCAACTATCTTATGGAGTAGATATAGCTATGGTTTTGGATGAATGCACACCATATCCTGCCGAACGATCTGTGGCAGAAAAATCAATGCACTTATCCCTGCGATGGGCACAAAGATCCAGAGATGCTTTTATAAGTAATAAATCAAGCCTCTTTGGAATCATTCAAGGCGGGGTCTATAAAGAGCTTAGAGAAGAATCTCTTGAGGCTTTAAAGAAAATTGAATTTGAAGGATATGCTATTGGAGGACTTTCAGTTGGAGAGCCTAAAGAGGATTTACAAAACATAACTAATCACTTAGCTCCTCTAATGCCTGAGAACAAACCTAGGTATCTTATGGGAGTTGGTACTCCATTAGATATTATTAGAGCAGTAGAGAGCGGTGTGGATATGTTTGATTGTGTAATCCCAACCAGACATGCAAGAAATGGATATCTTTATACATCTGAGGGTATTGTAAAGATTAGAAATTCCATTCATAAAAGCTCACTTGAAAAGTTAGATAAAAACTGTGATTGTTACACCTGTTCTAATTTTTCTAGAAGTTATTTGCATCATTTAGATAAAACAAAAGAGATGTTAGGTTCTACGCTACAAACAATTCACAACCTTTATTATTACCTCAATATGATGAAGGATTTGCGAGGAGCAATTGAAACAGGTACATTGCAGTCATTTATAAAAGAATTTGAAGAAACTTGGAAAAATTCCAAGGAACCCAATATAGATATTTAAAGGAGAGATATGGAATCACCAACTTTTTTTGATCCTACTTTGTTTTTACTGCTTGGATTCATGGTATTGATATACTTTTTGATGATACGTCCGGAAAACAAAAGAAGGAAAACACATCAAGATATGCTTGCAAGTCTAGAAAATGGAGAAGAAATAGTAACCGCCGGAGGTATTTTAGGAAAAGTTTCTAAAATAACTGATCAATACATAGAGCTTTCAATTTCAGAGAATACTAAAATCAAAATTCAAAAAACCTCTATATCCGCGGTCTTGCCTAAAGGAACTCTCAAATCCATATAAAAAATGATGAGATACGGTCTTTGGAAATATTTGCTTATCTTAATAGTACTAGGATTTGGTATTGTCTACTCATTACCTAACTTATATGCACCTGATCCGGCTGTGCAAGTGTCGTATACAAGCAGCTCCCAATCCGCTGATCAATTTCTTGCGGATGAGATAAGAAATATTTTAAAAGATAAAAATTTAAATGCCCTCATAGAGCTAGAGGCAGACTATGTTTTAGTCAGAACAAATACCTATCAAAATCAATTAAAGATAAAAGATATTCTTTCTAGCAATTTAGTTAATGATGTTGTCATAGCTCTCAATTTGGCCCCTACAACTCCTAATTGGCTAGAAGATATAGGCGCCAATCCAATGAAGCTAGGTCTAGATCTCCGAGGTGGAGTACATTTTCTAATGCAAGTAGACACTGAAACTGCAATTAAAAATAGACAAGATGGTACGCTCCAAGATCTAAGAATCCGATTTCGAGAAGAAAAGATTAGATATACTCAGGCTCTTGTTGAGGACGACTCGTCAATTTATTTAAAATTTAATTCTGATGAGGCGACGGAAAAAGCAGAGGACTTTATAAAGGATAATTATAGTCAGTTTAATCTTCCTTTGATGAATGGTGATCAAGTTCTTATTCTTTCCTTGTCTGAAACTGAAATAGAACAAATTGAGTCAGATGCCATAGACCAAAATTTAACAACTTTAAGAAATAGGGTAAATGAATTAGGTGTTTCAGAGCCCATAGTGCAAAGACAAGGAAAGAAAAGGATAGTCGTTCAACTGCCCGGGATACAAGATACGGCTGAGGCTAAAAATATCTTAGGTAAAACTGCTACTTTGGAGTTTCATCTAGAAGCGCAAATGGATACACCGAGGTCCCGAAAGACATCGTATCCCTATAGAAATGGATTAGGTGCACCTGCTTTTTTACAAGACTCAGTAATATTAGGTGGCGATCAGGTAGCTACAGCTCAAGCCTCTTTTGATGAAAATGGATTACCTCAAGTGAACATCACTCTTGATGGAGAGGGTGGCTCTAAGATGCATAGAGCTACTAGAGGTAATATTGGTAAACGATTAGGAGTGTTATTTGTAGAACAAAAAACAAGAACTGTTTATCAGAGAGATCTCGAAGGTCAACAGACACCAGTTCAAGAATCCTATGAAGTAAAAGAAATTATTAGTTTAGCAACTATAAGGGCTGCATTAGGTACGACATTTAGAATTACCGGGCTTGATAGCCCTAGTGAGTCTTCGGAGTTGGCGTTGCTGTTAAGGGCAGGAGCATTAGCAGCTCCAATGACTTTTGTTGAAGAGAGAACTGTAGGTCCTAGTTTGGGTGCAGATAATATACAAGCAGGTGTTTTTTCAATGCAGCTAGGTCTATTTCTTGTCCTTGGTTTTATTCTTTTTTATTATAGAATTTTTGGAATTGCTGCAAGCTTAGCGTTAACTTTCAATATTGTCTTACTTGTGGCAATTATGTCCATACTCTCTGCTACTTTAACTTTACCTGGCATTGCTGGAATAGTCTTAACTGTTGGTATGGCAGTTGATGCAAACGTATTAATCTTCTCTAGAATCAGAGAGGAGTTAAAAAATGGAAGGGATCCGTTAGATGCCATAGATGCGGGTTATAACAGAGCTTTTCTTACAATTTGGGATGCTAACGTAACCACACTAATTGTTGCAGTTATATTATTGTCTTACGGTACAGGTCCTGTGAAAGGTTTTGCAATTACTCTTTCAATTGGCATCGTTACTTCAATGTTCACAGCTATTATGGGAACAAGAGCATTTGTTAATTTAATATACGGTTCAAAAAAGAATCTAGAAAGGATTTCAATATGACTTTTAATATAGATTTCTTAGCATGGCGGAAAATAGCATTAATTTTTTCGTCTCTATTCTTAGTTGTGTCTATCGCGTCCTTATTCTTGAAGGAACTCAATTATGGATTAGATTTTACCGGAGGAACTTTAGTTGAACTCAGCTATCCTGAAGCAGCAAATATTTCGGAGATTAGAGCAACACTTATTCAGGGCAGTTTCGAGGGTGCTCAAGTTGCTAATTTTGGTTCAAGTAAAGAGATTTTAATCAAACTACCTGGAACTGTAAGCGACAGTTTAGGTTCAGAAATAGTATCTCTATTAAGCTCTGCAAACTTAAATCAAGAAATCGATCTCAGAAGAATAGAGTATGTAGGTCCTCAGATCGGAAGTGAATTAAGGGACGATGGAGGAACAGCTATGTTAATCGCCTTAGCCTTCATGATGCTGTATATAGCTTTTAGATTTCAATCAATGTTTGCTGGTGCGGCAGTTATTGCACTTATTCATGATGTAATTATCGTGGTTGGTATCTTTTCACTTATCCAAATTGAATTTGATTTAACTGTTTTGGCCGCTCTACTGGCCGTAATAGGATATTCCCTTAATGATACAATTGTTGTATCAGATAGGATTAGAGAGAATCTTCGATCAATGGACTCTGACAGCACAGAAGAAATAATCAATACCTCATTAAATCAAACGTTGGGCAGGACTCTAATAACTTCTTTAACTACTCTCCTAGTTCTATTTTCCCTTTACTTTTTAGGCGGAGAGCTTATTAAGAATTTTGCTTTAGCTTTAATTTTTGGAGTTATAGTTGGAACTTATTCCTCTATTTATATAGCAGCAAATGCTTTAGTAATGATGGGCCTAAATAAAGATCACTTAAGAGTTGAGGAACCTGAGAATTCAGACGATAGCCTTTTACCTTAGTCTTCTACTATTGATGTGTAGGGTTTGATAGATTGAAGCATAGGCTTGAAACATTTGTTGGTCGAACAAATTATATTATCTCCTGAAAGATAATCAGGATTTCCAAAATAATCACTAACTAAGCCACCAGCCTCTCTTACCAGCAAACCACCAGCTGCAATATCCCACATGCCAAGACCACTCCCCCAGAATCCATCTAATCTTCCTGCGGCAACATTAGCCATGTCTAGTGCAGCTGATCCTGTTCTTCGTATGGTTAATCCATTTGAGTAAAGCGATCTGAAAGTAGACATATTGTCATGTCTAACCCTTCCCCGATCTGTATCATGAGATGAATTGCTTAAAAGAGTTCCTGACAGATCTTTTGCTTTACTAACTCTTATTCTTCTATTATTCAGATAGGCCCCTCTGCCGAAACTAGCAGTAAATTCATCTTGTCTTGCTACATCAATTATCAAAGCATGCAATGTTTTTCCTTTTTCAACATAAGCAATAGAAATAGCGTAATAAGGAAAACCATGAATATAGTTAGTTGTTCCGTCTAAAGGGTCAATAACCCACATGGATTCAACATCTTTGCCAGACCCTTCAATTTTTCCTACTTCCTCAGAGATATAAGTATGTTTGGGATATATTGATTTCAAAGAATCTATGATTATAGATTCGACCTTTTTATCAAGTTGCGTAACAAAGTTTGAGGGACCTTTCTCTTTTATTTCTAACTGATCCAATCTGTATGCAAAACTTAACAACTCTTTGCAACCTGCTCGAGCAGCTTCTAATGCGATATTTACTTTTGGTTCCATAATTAGATGCGCATCCTAACATATTGAATGCCTTCCCCTGATAGAATATGTTTATGGCGAAAAAAAAAGTTAATCCACTAAAATTACTAAGTTCGGTAAAAGTCGTTTTGGTTGGAACTACTCATCCCGGTAATATTGGCGCAACCGCTAGAGCAATGAAGAATATGGGGATACTCAACCTAGCTCTTGTTAACCCAAAAGAATTTCCTAGTGACGAAGCAATTTATAGATCAAAATCTGCAAAGGATGTTCTAGAGAAAGCGAAAGTTTATAAAAATCTTCATGATGCAGTATCTGATTGTGAATTGGTTATAGGTACTAGTGCAAGAGGAAGAAAAGTACCTTGGCCAGTTCTTAGTCCAAAAGAGTCTGCAAATGAAGTCGCAATACATTCATTAAATAATAAAGTGGCTATAGTATTTGGAAGAGAAGATAGAGGCCTTACAAATACTGAATTAGGTTTGTGTAATTTACATGTTCATATACCTTCTGATCCTGAATATTCTTCATTGAATCTTTCTCAGGCCGTTCAAATATTAGTATACGAGATAAGGGTTGCGATAATAGAAGATCATAAAGACCAAGATTATTGGGATGTAGAGTTAGCCACCAATGAGCAAACTGAGCACTTGATTAATCACATGGATGAATTAATGAAAGAAATCGAATTCTATGACATTGAGAATCCTAGAAAACTATTACTTCGAGTGAGAAGATTTTTTAAGAGAAGTGGAATTGATGTTATGGAGACAAATATCTTTAGAGGGCTATTTGCAGCTATACAGAAGAAGTTAAAGTGAAGCTTGTATGTGTATTAGTAAAGTAATACACTTACGAAGAGGATTGCTTCATGCAGTGGACAAACGACCAACCTATCTATCAACAAGTAAGAGACCATGTAGTCTCGCTCATAATCGACGGTGTTCTTAAATCGGGCGACTCAATTCCTTCAGTAAGGCAAATGGCTGTAGAAGGCGGCGTTAATCCCTTAACGGTCTCTAAAGCTTATCAAGAACTTGTAGATTTAAATATTGTCGAAAAAAGAAGAGGACTTGGTATGTTTATTACCGAAAATGCAAAAAAAGAATTACTTAGTCTAGAAAAATCTAAATTTCTTAATAACGAATGGCCTAGTACTAAAAAAAGAGCGGAAAGTCTGGGTATAGATTTAATAAAACTTATAAAAAATAATTGAAAATGAGTAGCGATCTAGTTATCAAAGCATCAGAAGTTATAAAAAGTTATGAAGGTAATAATGCCCTTGATGGCATCAATTTAGAAGTAGCTTCTGGACAAATATTAGGCTTAATTGGACCTAACGGTGCTGGAAAATCCACATTTCTTCAGACAGTACTTGGACTTATCAATACTGAAGGAAACTTAGAGGTTTTAGGTTTAGATCCAAGAAAAGATCGACATAAACTTTTGAAAGATGTCTGCTCCATAACCGATGTTGCTGTTTTACCTAAGTGGATGACAGTTGATCAAGTTCTAACCTATGTGAATGGTGTCCATCCAGGCTTTAACCTTCAAAAATGTCTTTCCATTCTATCTAGAACCAACATAAAACGAAGCTCAAAAATAAAAATACTTTCTCGTGGCATGGTAGTGCAACTCCATCTTTCTATCGTTATGGCCATTAATGCAAAACTATTAGTCTTAGATGAACCTACTCTAGGTCTTGATCTTGTATACAGAAAAGAGTTTTATTCCCAGTTAATTGAAGATTACTACGATGGCAATAAAACAATTCTTATTAGCACGCACCAAGTAGAAGAAATTGAAGGAGTATTATCAGATGCTGTATTCATGAATCAAGGTCGAGTAGTGATGCAAGATTCAATCGAATCTATTAATAAGAAATTTCTGGAATTGAGGCCTAATCAAGAATCTGTAGAAAAAGCTCAAGCACTTGGCCCCTTGCACCATAGAACTGAGTTAGGTAGAGAAGTTTTTCTTTATGAAGATGCAGATATTAATGAACTGAATGGAATTGGAGAAGTAAGACCTCCTGTCATTGCAGATTTATTTATTGCCATAATGGAGAAAACTAGAAAAGAGGTCGAGTTATGATGACAGTGCTTTTCACAATGATTAGAAGAGAGATTCAAGAGCATAAGCTAGCCTTCATATATGCTCCGTTTGCAGTAGCTTTAGTCTTATGTCTCGTTATTGCCTCAGTTTATTTTGGCATAACCGATATTCAAACTAATGAATTTAATTTCTCTACCGAAATATATGATGAGGAGTATCAAGAAGGGATGCTACTTGCCTCGCCGGAAGCCAAGGCAAGAGTTATACGCGCAGGCTTGATAGTTTTAGGCTTACCTATCCTATTAACGGTTGGTTTTGGATTGTTGGCATACAGTCTTTCAACTTTTGCCGATGAAAGGAAAGATAGAAGCTTAATCTTTTGGAGATCCATGCCTGTTTCAGATTTAACTACAGTTCTATCAAAGTTATTATTCGTTATCTTTGTCGTTCCTCTACTTGTTCTTCCAAATATTATTTTACTTCAGTCAGTAGCCATGCTCAGTGCGTCTATTTACTTTGTCACTAATGATATTGTCTCTTTTGGTTATTTATGGACATCTTATTTCATTACTGACTGGTTCCGTATTATCTTTAGTTTATGGGCTCAAGCTCTTTGGGGTCTACCGATATTTTTATGGTTGATGTTTGCTGGCACTTACGCCAGAAGACCTCTAGTTGGAGCCGCAGTTCCAATAGTAGTAACAATTGTTCTGGAGGGAATAATTTTTAAAACCAACGTCGTATTAGAGTTTATAGAAAATAGGCTAGGATTTTGGAGCAGGGCAGATAGTTTTCCTGTAGCTTCAGATGAGATACGTGTGGTGGATATATCAGATATTTTCTTAATGTTATCGACTCAAGCTTTTTGGATAGGCATGCTAGCTTGCATAATTTTAGTGGCTGGTATTGTGTATACCCGTTCTACCAATAATGATTATACGGTTGAGTAAAAAATAGATTTGACCTAGAAGCACACCCTCCATACAATGCCCATTTTCGGCCCGTTCGTCTAGTGGTTAGGACATCTGGTTTTCATCCAGGCAACAGGAGTTCGATTCTCCTACGGGCTACCACCTTCCAAAATTTTTAAAAAAAATAATCTTTGTTTGGCTTAAAGATGAAGTAGTATTCTCTTTATTAAGGAGAAATTCGATGAAAATATTAAAACCTATCACTTTATTTCTGGGCATCATTAGTCTTAATCTTTTCTCAATGCATCATGAATTATCTAATGAAGACGTTGCAAGAGGTTGGATAGAAGCAGGTTATGCAGGCAAGGATCAAGCAATTGCCTATGCTAAAAAACATATGGCTGAGGACGGTAGAAATTATCCAGGACGCTACGTAGGCTTTGGTTTTACTTACAATCCTGATGCAGAACCAGGAACCATGATCATTACAGCAATAACACCTGAAAGCCCTGCTTCGGAAGTCTTAAAAGTTGGTGATAGCTTTACTTCAGTGAATGGAATTGCAGTCAATGAAGCTAATATGGATAGATTAAACTTCAGAGGAAAGCCAGGAGAAGAGGTCAAGACAACTCTTAATAGGGATGGAAAAAATTTAACCATCTCAGTTGCTAGAGGAATAATCTCAGCCAGTTATTCTAAGTCTGAAATCTTAGATAACATGGAATCGGGAAATGTAGATGACTGGGTTCCAGAAGAATCTAATATCATAGAAGTTCTAAGTAATGATGCGACCGTTTACGTGCTACACCGTTCAAAAGATACCGAGCAAACATCTGGTTTACCCTTTGAAGCAGTAAGTATGCACAGGTTTACTTTTGATGAGTCTGGAAATGTTGTTAGTATTAGAAGTCTATCTGAAGATCGATTTGTACTCGAACAACAAGGCTTCACTATATCTAGATAGATTAAGTAAAATTTCTTTAAAATTTAATGAACTTTTTTGATTCAGTAATTTCTGTATTCAAGAACTATGTAAATTTCTCTGGCAGAGCAACGAGATCAGAATTTTGGTGGTTTTTCTTTTTTTGCATTCTTTTATACATGCTTACCTTTAGCTTCAATGGTATAGAATTTAGTGAGGTTTTATCCAATACAGATTTAAGGAAGGGCAACCCTTCTGTTTTGGTTGAACAATTCATTCAGTCTTGGTTCGGAGTTGCTATTCTGGTGACATTTATTCCATCTATTACCGTAGCCGTAAGAAGGTTTCATGATTTAGGAATGACTGGCTGGTGGTATGCTGGCTTACAGATAGTGCCTTCGTTGCTTCCCAATATATTTATCTTTAATTTGATATCCTTTTCGGCTCTGTTTCTTTTTATATATTTTATGTTGCAAGAAGGAGTAGGGGATAATCGCTTTGGCCCGGGACCATTTAGAGAAGATATTTAATCTATTTAATAGGAGATAAGATTTCTTCAGCCATATTTACCCAATAAGTTGCACCTATGGGGAGTATCTCGTCATTGAAGTCATAACCTGGGTTATGAAGCATACACGACCCTTCAACATCTCCATTTCCAATCCAAATATAACTTCCAGGTCTTTCTTGTAGCATGAAAGCAAAGTCCTCTGAACCCATGCTAGGTGTGGGAGAGGTGTGAACCATATCGCTACCGGAAATCTTTTGTGCTACCTTTTCAGAAATTGATACTTCTTCTGCAGTATTAACTGTAGCAGGGTATCTGCGTTCATATTCAAGCTCATAACTAGCGTTAAATGCAGAACAAATGGATGCAGTTATTTGCCTCATCTGTTTCTCCAATAACGATTGAATTCTAGAAGAAAAGCATCTTACTGTTCCTTTCATTTCTATTTCATTGGGTATCACATTATAAGCATCTCCGCCATGAAACTGAGTAACACTTAAAACTACAGGTTCTTGTGGGTCTATATATCTGCTGACAATTGACTGATAAGCATCAACGACTTTAGTCCCAATTATTATTGGATCGATAGCAGTATGAGGCATTGCTGCGTGACCGCCTTTACCAATAATTTTTAAGTTAAAGATATCGAATGATGCCATTATTGGACCAGGTTTCATTGCAAATGAACCTACAGGCATACCAGGTATATTATGCATACCATAGATAGATTCCACCGGGTATTTTTCAAATAATCCGTCATCAATCATCACTTTCCCTCCACCTTCATTTTCTTCTGCAGGTTGAAAAATAAAAGTTACAGTTCCATCAAAGTCTCCTTTTTCTGCTAGATACTTAGCTGCTCCTAATAACATTGTGGTATGTCCATCATGTCCACAAGCATGCATTTTTCCTGGATTTTTAGATTTATACTCAAAATCATTAGCCTCGTTTATTAATAGTGCATCTAGATCAGCTCTTAGCCCTATAGATCTATTACCAGTTCCTTTTTTTAAAGTACCAACTACTCCAGTGCCGGCTAAACCAATTTCAACTTCAATCCCAAAACTTTCTAATTTTTCTGCAACTATTTGAGCTGTTCTGTGCTCTTCAAAGGCTATCTCGGGGTGAGAATGAAAATCTCTCCTCCATGTTTGCATTTCGGGTTGTAATTCTTCTAAGTCTTTAATAATTTCCATAAATTTAATTTATATTGATTGAATCTACAGAGCAAGAATAAATTGATGTGCGATATAATGGAAACAAAAAATTTATTTGAGAATGACCATAACAATGAAGGAAGTTAGAGAAGAGATAGATCTTCTTGATAGGGAATTAGTCTTACTATTAGCGAGAAGGCAGAAATGTATTGAAATGGCTGCTTTAGTCAAAAATGATGAGACCCTTATTGTAGACAAAGAAAGGATTGAGGATGTCATCTCTAAGGTGACTGCATTTGGTGCGTCATGCGGCTTAAATCAATCCATTGCCGAACCTTTATGGAGAAAACTCATTGAGCTGTCAATAGAACATGAGTTTAAAGAGTTAGCTTATATTAAATCTGATAATTGATCTTAATATATTTATTCTTTCTGAGTTGAAACAATCACTAAACTAATCTATCTTTAAATATTGCAAATAAATATTTAAGGAGCGAATGAAAGAAACTGAGATTACATATCTAGGCGGCGAGACACGCGAGCACTTTAAAGAACTTCAAGAAATTTTTAGCGCTGTTGAATCTTCGATGGGTTATCTTCCTAATGCTTATCTAACAATGGCTGAAAAACCTGAACTGCTTAAGGCATTTTCAAACCTTGCTATGACAGTTTTCATGTCGAAGGATATAGATATAGGCACTAAGCAGCTTATAGCGCTTGCATCTAGTCTCTCATCAGGCTGTAAATATTGTCAGGCCCATACTTCGCATGGCGCAGAGAGAGCTGGAGTTCAAGAGGAGAAGATTTTGGACATATTGAGATATTCAGATAGTAAGAAATATACTGAAGGCGAAAAGGCTCTATTAGATCTTGCTTTTGCTTCCGGCAGAACTCCAAATCAAACCACTAAAGAGCATTTTAATAATTTAGAGAAATATTATTCTAAAGCTGAAATAATCGATATAGTTTCTGTAATCTCATTGTTTGGTTATCTTAATAGATGGAATGACACCATGGGAACAATCCTAGAAGACGTCCCTGAAGAATTTGTAGAAAATAAATTAAAGCCTCTGGGCTGGAAATAGGAGAGAAGAAGTGAATATACCTTATGATAAAACTATAGCTGATTTATTTAGGTGGAGAGTATCGCAATCTGGGGATATGGCTGCGCATAAATTCCAAGATAATGAGACAACTTATAGCCAGTTAGATTCTTACGCTAATAAAGTTGCTCAAGGATTAATAGGCTTAGATTGTAAGCCGGACAGTAGAGTTGCCTTTTTAGGAAAGAATTCCGACCTGTTTTTTGAATTCTTATATGGAACGATCAAATCAAATACTGTAACGGTCGGAATAAATTGGAGATTAGCTCCCCCAGAAGTTGCGTACATAATTAATGATTCTAATAGCGAAGTTTTGCTTGTTGGCCCAGAATTTTTTGGATTAATTGAAGAAATTAAAGATGATATACCTAGTGTTAAGAAAATAATCTCCGTTGGAGGTAACCACGAAGATTGGGAAGACTACATTGATTGGAGAGACTCGAAAGAGGATTTAGATCCGATGTTAGTAAGCAAAGGCGATGACGACGTTATCCAGCTTTATACATCCGGTACAACTGGCCATCCTAAAGGAGTACAACTAACTAATGATAATTTTAGTAGTTGTTTCTTAATGAATGAAGACTCTATGTATAGAGAAATGGATGAAGGAGAAATTAATCTCGTATGTATGCCTATATTTCATGTCGCAGGGACGAATATGGGACTGGCTGGTATGGTAACAGGTGCAAAGAATATAATAATTCCAGAAGTTGATCCAACACTTATACTTAGATTGATTGAGGAAGAAAAAATACAGCATGCTCTTTTTGTACCTGCAGTTATTTTATTTCTGGTACAGCACCCGGAAGCAGAAAATACTGACTTTTCTTCCCTAAAGACAGTTATCTACGGAGCTTCACCCATTACCGATGATACGTTAATCAAAGCTATGGAGTTGATGCAATGTGATTTTTGGCAGGTATATGGACTTACTGAAACAAATGGTGCTATAACCTTTTTGTATCCAGAGGATCATGATGTATCTAAGGGAAAATTGAGATCTTGTGGCAAGGCAGGTAAAGATGTGGGATTGAGGGTAGTAGACTCCAATGACAATGATGTCCTTGTTGGTGAGGTAGGAGAAGTCATTATCCAATCTCTTAACAACATGAAGGGTTATTGGAATAGACCAGAAGCCACTGCAGAATCTATAAAAGATGGGTGGTTCTATTCAGGTGACATTGGTTATTTTGATGATGAAGGATTTTTATATATCCATGATAGAGTCAAAGATATGATCGTTTCTGGTGGAGAAAATATTTATCCAGCTGAAGTTGAAAATGCATTACTAAGCCATCCTCAGATTGCTGATGCAGCAGTTATAGGAATACCTGATGATAAATGGGGAGAGGCAACAAAGGCATTCATAGTCCAAGCTGAAGGTGACCCTCTGGATGAGACTGAAGTAATTTCGTATGTGAGGACTCAAATCGCAGGTTATAAATGTCCCAAGACAGTTGAGCATATAGATGCATTACCACGAAACCCTTCAGGAAAAATCCTTAGAAAAGACCTTAGAGCGCCATATTGGGAAGGAAAAGAAAGAAACGTTTCTTAATTTTAAATTGGAATTTAAGTTAGATAAAAGACTATCAGATGATACTTACTTAATAGGAGATCTACCATTATGCAGAGTCTTGCTAATGGATGTTTCTAATTTTCCATGGGTTATTCTTGTACCGAGACTTCAAGATAAAACTGAATTATTTCAGTTAAGCACCTCTGAACAGACAGATTATCAAAAGGAAACAAATTATTTTTTAGAGTCAATGTCAACATTGTATAACTCTCACAAAATGAATATAGCTAGCTTGGGTAATCTTGTTTCTCAATTGCACACTCATGTCATAGTGCGATTTAGGTATGATGACGCTTGGCCAAATCCTGTTTGGTCCTATCCGAGTATGAGTAGATATAACGAAATGGAATCGAATATGGAGATTGACAAGATTCGAAAGCTTGTTGATGATTACATTTAGGGAGAAGAATATGAAAGACTTTAGTCCAGAGACCTTTGAAAATAGAAATTTACCTTTTACAGTCAATAGACTCAGCCCAACAATTGGTGGAGAGATTCTCGGTATAGATTTATCTCAGCCTGTTGATCCTGAAACAAAAAGTTTAATTTATGAGGCTTTGCTGGTCTACAAGGTTATTTTTTTTAGGGATCAAAATATATCTACAGAACAACATCTCAATTTTTCTAAGAATTTTGGTGATCTAGAGATACATCCTTTCGCTCCAAAAAAAGATTTATTTCCTGAAGTATTAGTAATAACCCACAATGAAAAGAGTAAGGGTCAGGAAAATACCTGGCATTCTGATGTTACTTGGAGAGAAAAGCCTTCTCTAGGATCTGTTTTAAGAATGATTGAAAAGCCCGAGCATGGAGGAGATACATTATTTGCTGATATGTATGCAGCTTACGAAGGACTAAGTGACGAAATAAAAGAGAAACTAGAAGGTGCAATAGCTGTTCATGATTTTGCTAACTTTAGAAACCGTTTGATTAAAGACGGCAAGTCTGACGAAGAAATTGAAGCATTCAATAAACAGTATCCAATGCCTGAGCATCCTGTAATAAGAACTCATCCCGATACAAATAAAAAGGTACTTTATGTAAATGCTGCGTTCACTCAATACATTAAAGATTGGGATCCTTCAGAATCTCAAGAAATGTTGAAATTTTTATACTCAAGAGCATCCGTGCCTGAATATCAATGTCGTTTTGCTTGGCAAGATAATTCTATAGCCTTTTGGGATAATAGAGCCTGTCAACATTACGCTAACTCCGACTACTGGCCAAATGTAAGAAAGGTGGAGAGAGTTACGATTATTGGAGATCGACCTTACTAATCATACTAAGTAGGCATTTAACAAATTACATATGCAAAAGAATTCAGTTATAGACTGGTCTCTTATCATTGCTATAGGAATAGCTTGGGGATCATCTTTTTTATTCATTAAGATTTCTGCTCCTGCAGTAGGACCTATTACATTAGTGTTTTCAAGACTCTTAATTGCATCTCTAATTCTGACTCCTTTTTTTATCACTAAGAAGCACTTAAGGAACATTAAAAATGACTTCCCCTCAATTTTATTTTTGGCTTGTATTAATGCCTCCATACCTTTTTACCTTTTTTCAAGAGCTGCTTTAGATTTAAATGCCGGAACTATGTCAGTTATAAATGGCACAACACCTTTATTCGCTTTTATTATAGCTAGCCTATGGTTAAGGTTAAGTTCAAACTGGATACAGTTATTAGGGATATCTATTGGTATGGTAGGTCTACTAATTTTTGTTGGCTATGAGTCCTTAGAATTTTCCCTTTTTGCATTGGTTTTATGCCTTCTTGCATCTTTCTTTTATGCCTTTAGTTCTAATTTTATCTTTAAAACCAAGGAAATAGATGCTACCTATTTAGCTTCTATGACTCTTCTAGTGGCAACATTCTTAGTATTCCCTTTTACTTTCTTAGAAAGTGGATTGAATCTAAGTCACCCCAGTGAAGTATTAATAAGCGTTTTCCTCTTGGGATTCATGTGTACCGGTTTAGCTTATATGGGATATGTAGTTTTGATCAAAAGAATAGGTCCAGTAAAAGCTTCTACTGTTGTTCTTATTGTTCCTGTTTCTGGAATGTTGTGGGCAAATATATTTCTTGATGAAGTTATTACGCCAACAATGCTGATGGGATGTCTGCTGATTATTACAGGAGTAGGCTTGGTAAACTTTTTTAAGGATGAAGCGTCTACTTAGAAGGCCTAGTTAAATATACCACACTATGGTCTTCGTAGTCCTTAGTGCCAACTTCTTTAAATCCAAAGCTATCATGAAAAGCTAAAGAAGGATCATTTCTAGGGATAGTATTTACCTCACAGCAAGTGGGTACATTCAGTTCTTTAGCAATATCTATTGTTTTTTCGTAAATCATACGCCCCAATCCTTTTCTTCTATGACCATCTTTTATGGCAATTCTATCCACATAAAGGAAGGGATAGTCTTGGGAATTAAAGAAATCATAATTTAAGGAGTCATAACCTTGATTTTCTCTCATGAGTATTATGAACCCAGCAATTTCTTGGTCTTTAACAATAATTATATGGCTACTCCAATCTATAAGACTTTTGAGCCTTTCCAGACTTGGCACATCGCCAACTTCAGGAATATTAGCTTGGTTTATGGCCCATATCTGATCTAGATGTGAAGGATCAAGAGGTTGACTTAATAATTCAATATTATACAAAGATTAGTGGATCTCCAGACCTTCTAGGTTTCCTTTAGATCTCCATTCTTCTAACAGCTCATAGAAGGCAACTGCGCCTCCACCATATCTGTTATTTTGTGGAATATTATTGATTTTTCCTTCGTTATTGTAATAGCCAGGAGTACAGTTTTCTTGGAAATCAGCCATCATCCTCGACGATTCAATAATTTCTGATATCCATTCTTTCTCTGCTTCTTTTGTTGCTTCAATGAAGGACAGATTTCTTTTCTTCAGCACATCAACAATGTAAGCAAGATGGATGCTTTGTTGATCTAATGCATAAGTGTAAGTTGCGGTATAACCTGACTGAATGGGTCCAAAAAAGAAACTATTAGGAAATCCCTTGATGTGCATTCCATGGAAAGTAGCAGCACCAGATTCAAATTTTTTGGTTAGTGTCATATCTTCCACTCCATTAATTTCATAACCTGCTTGACGAGAAAAACCCGTACCTACTTCAAATCCAGTGGCAAAAATTATGCAATCAACTTCATATTCCTTCCCGTTAAAAATAATCCCTTTATCTGTAATTTCTTCCACTCCCTTTCCATCTGTATCAATAAGACTTACGTTTGGTAGATTGAATGTCTGAAGGTATTCATCATGGAAGCAGGGCCTCTTACACATCTGATTGTAATAAGGTTTTAAGGACTCAGCTGTATCAGGATCTTCCACTATTGTCTGTGCTCTGGATCTTATTTGCTCCATTTTATTGAAATTAGCCATTTGCATTTCTTCAGCAAAATCTACCTCTTGAGCTGTTTTCGTGAGTAGGTATGACTTAGGTCCCTTAAGATAGAAATCTTTTTTTAGAAGTCCTTGTAACGTCCACTTTAAGTATTTGGATTTAGAGGGAGCCTTTGTTCTCAATGCACTAACAAACATTCTAACCATTTCTGTCCAACCATCTTTTACCAAATCTTCTTTCACCATTCTTCCCGAAAGCAGACTTTCAAAATTATTTACTCTTTCTTGCTGCCAGCCTTTATCTTGATTTGCTATCCAGTTAGGTTCAGTCTCAGTATTATTTCTGACATCAACAGGAGAAGGAGTTCTTTGGAACACTAAAAGCTCTTTAGAGCCTAAACCCAAATGAGGAATGCATTGAACAGCAGTTGCCCCAGTACCTATTATCGCAACTTTCTTATCAGCAAGTTTTGAGAGGTTTCCATTTGAGTCACCGCCGGTATAAGAATAATCCCATCTACTCGTATGAAAAGTATGACCTTTGTAATTATTGATTCCTTTGATTGAGGGTAGTTTCGGTTTACTTAGAGGTCCATTTGTATGGACAACAAATTTTGCATTTATTACATCATCTCTATTTGTTTTAATTACCCATGTCTTTTCAGTTTCATTCCAGTCGCAAGAGGTTACTTCTGTTTGAAGGCATGAGCTTTCATACAGACCAAATTTTTCAGATAAAACTTTGCAATATTCAAGTGTTTCAGGTGCGTTAGTATATTTGAATTTAGGAGTAAAACCTGTTTCTTCCAGCATAGGTAGATATATATATGATTCAATATCACAAGAAGCCCCAGGATATCTGTTCCAGTACCAAGTACCTCCGAATCCACTTCCTTTTTCAAAAATTAAGATATCTTCAATACCTTTTTGCTTTAGTCTAGCTCCCGCGAGCATTCCACCAAAACCGCCACCTATAATTGCTACTTCTATTGATTTGTTCAATGGATCTCTAATAATTTTTTCTTCGACGTAAGGATCTTCTTCAAAGTAAGCAAATTCGCCTTTTACTTCGATGTATTGATCATTACCATCTTGTCTCAGACGCTTGTCTCTCTCTTCTCTGTATTTCTCTCTGAGTTGCTCAGGATCGAAATCAAAATTTTCAAATTCTACTGCCATAAAGTTCCCCTTAAAAAAATGTTAGTTTAATTTTTCCATAATTTCATCAAAATAAGAAGATATAAATGTAACTATATATTTCCAGATATTAAGTTTAAAAGTTCCATACGTGATTTTTGATTCTCCCTAAATACACCTAACATTCTGCTGGTGATAGTGCTTGCTCCATGTTTACTTACTCCTCTGCTGCTCATACATTGATGCTCCGCATCAATTATGACTGCAACTCCTCTTGGTTTTAGAACTTCATCAATAGTATCAGCAATTTGAGCCGTCATTGTCTCTTGAGTCTGGAGTCGTTTACCAAACATATCGACAACCCTTGCAAGTTTGCTCAATCCAACAACTCTCTGATCGGGTAAATATGCAACATGAGCTTTGCCTATAATAGGAACCATGTGATGTTCACAGTGAGAATGTAAAGGTATATCTTTAACTAATACAATTTCATCATAACCTTCAATTTCTTCAAAAACCTTTGAAAGAATTTCTTCTGGGTTTTGATCATAGCCTTCATAGAATTCTTCGTAAGACTTTACTACTCTTTTAGGTGTCTCAATTAGACCTTCACGCTCTGGATTATCTCCAGCCCATGATATGAGCGTTCTCACTGCCTCTTCGGCTTCTTCTCTAGTGGGTTTTTTGTTCATTTGTATTTTGTATTGTTAATGAAGTCTCAATTATACATCAGTATAAGCAAACAAAATGTATATAGATTTATCGTATCAATAGATATAAATTACTAAAACTTATTAATAATTGGAGAGGACATGAGTGATTTTGAAACACCTAATTTTTCAGTAGACCTTTCAGGGCAAGTTGCATTAGTTACCGGAGCTTCTTCAGGCCTAGGCTATCGGTTTGCCAAGATACTTGCTAAGTGCGGTGCAAAGGTTGCATTGGCAGCTAGACGAGTTGAAAAGCTAGAGGCCTTAGAAAAAGAAATCCGCGAAGATGGAGGAGACTGCGCAGTAATTCCTCTGGATGTTATGGATAGAGATAGCATTCGTAATGCAGTCGATGTTGTAGAAAATCAGCTTGGGTTAATTAATACTCTAATCAATAATGCGGGAATGGTGGATGCTCAGTGGGCAATTAAGCAAGACGAAGCTCTAATCGATGGTGTGGTAGACACTAATCTTGTTGGGCCTTATCTCTTATCAAATGAGGTCGCTAGAAGACTAATTAAGAGCGAATCTCCGGGTAGGATGGTCAATATAGCTTCCATGGCAGCATTCAACATATCACCTAATTCTGCCTCAGTACTATATTCAACAACTAAATCTGCAATTGTAAGAATGACTGAGTCTTTAGCCGTCGAGTGGGCAAAACATCATATAAATGTAAACGCTATTGCTCCTGGTATATTCCATTCAGAAATGGCTGACAAGATGTTGGAAAGAATAGGAGATGTAAGCAAAGGGCTTCCTAGAAAAAGAATATGTGTACCTGAACAAATGGACTCAACTCTATTATTTCTTGTGTCACCATCATCTGAATGTGTGACTGGCACCTGCATTAAGATTGATGATGGACAAACTGCTCGCTAAACCGCGCTATGGGCAACCTCTATCTAACCTACAGAGAAGGTTTTCCTAAAGACCTAAAAAGTCCTTTTCTTGAGAATTGTGATGGTTCGTTCGTTACTTATGGAGAGCTAGAAGAACAATCAAGCGAGTATGCTAATGGCTTTTATGATTTAGGCTTGCAACCGGGAGATAGAGTATCCGTACAAGTAGATAAATCCCCTGAAGTTATATTTATCTATTTGGCTTGTTTGCGATCGAATCTGATCTTCCATCCATTGAATACTGCTTATAAGGAAGCTGAATTATCCTTCTTTCTAGATGATGCAGAACCGTCTATCTTCATTTGCAAAAAAGAAATATATAACAATATCTCTTCGTTAGACCTTAAGAAGACACCACAGAATATTTTTACTCTTGAATTTGATGAGGATACATCAATCCAACATATAAAGAAGAAGGGCGAACACAAGGTTATGGATTGCTCAAGCGAACATACCGCAGCATTGCTTTATTCTTCAGGAACTACCGGAAAGCCAAAAGGCATTATGTTAACTCACGGAAATATTGGATCAAATGCACAAGCGCTGAAAGAAGCTTGGAATTTCACACAAGAAGATTGTTTGCTTCATGCATTACCTATTTATCATGTTCATGGACTCTTTGTAGCTCTGGGATGTGTTTTCCTATCAGGCTCTAGAATTCTATGGATGAATGCTTTTAATGTGGATGAAGTTCAAGAGGCAATCCCGAAATGTTCTGTGATGATGGGGGTTCCGACTTACTATACTAGACTTCTTTCGAACCCGAAGCTCAATCATGATACGGCGGCTAATATGAGAGTCTTTATATCAGGGTCAGCACCTCTTTTAGAAGATACTTTTAATGAATTTCATTCTAAAACAGGTCATTATATTTTAGAGAGGTATGGCATGACAGAAACCAATATTATTTGCTCTAACCCAATAGAAGGTAAACGCAAACCTAGCACTGTAGGTTTACCTCTAGAAGATCAAGATATTAGGATCGTAGACGATCATTTAAATAATCTTAATATGAATGAAATAGGTAATATTCAAGTAAAAGGCCCAAATGTATTTAAGGGTTACTGGAATTTACCTCAGAAAACTAAAGAAGATTTGAGTGACGATAATTTTTTTAATACTGGCGACAAAGGTTTTCTTGATCAAGATGGTTACTTGACTATTGTTGGTAGGTCAAAAGATATGATTATTTCTGGAGGATTGAATGTTTATCCTAAAGAAATTGAGTCTCTAATAGATGATTTAGAAGGAGTAGGAGAGTCAGCTGTGATTGGAGTCAAGGATGATGATCTTGGAGAAAAGGTGGTCGCTATAGTAGTTAGAAAAGAAAAATCAGAAGCAAGTGAAGAAGAGCTGATAAGCGCTCTTAAAAACAATATTGCAGGTTTTAAAGTCCCTAAAAAAATCTTTTTTGTAGAAGAATTACCTAGAAATGCTATGGGTAAGGTTCAAAAGAATGTTCTTAGAGATAATTATCAGTAATCGTTTATAATGCTGGCTCAAGCGAGATTGGTATAGTGGTATTACGCAACCTTGCCAAGGTTGAGAGACGAGTTCAATTCTCGTATCTCGCTCCAGCATAATTAGCTCTAATCCATTAATAAACTAAAAAGAGTTAAATTTAGTGCAAGAACTCCAAAAAAAATATCTTAATTCATGGGCAGTAAGTTCTGCAGGTGGTGGAGCTTCTGAGGCTTTTCTTTCTATGTTCTTGCTTTATTTTTATAATCAGGTTTTAGGATTAGATCCTTTTCTATGCGGCCTAGGTATAGCTCTTTCTCTCTTTGTAGACGCCTTTACTGATCCGATGATTGGAGGTATTTCAGATAGAACAACCACTCGTTTCGGGAGAAGAATCCCCTACATGGCATTTGGGTTGTTTGGTTTTGCTCTTGGAGTATTTCTGCTTTTTAATATTCGTCTTGGAGACAGTCAATTTGCATTATTCTCGCAACTCTTATTATTCATAATCATAACCAGAATAAGCAGCACTATGTTTTTTATTCCCAGATCATCTTTAGGGGTGGAGATGATAAAAGGTTACGAGCAAAGAAATTTACTCCATGCCAGAGATAACAATTTTGGAATCCTCGGTACAGTAATATTTTATAGCGCTATCGCGATCATTTTTGGAAATAATTGGAATCAAGAAGATGGCTATAAAGCTGTATCCTTAATAGTTATCTGTCTTTTTTTGATCACAAGTCTATATTCTGTTTTTAGGCTTAGAAACATTGAGTCTCAATTCGAAAAAACCACATCATTAGATGAAACAAAACAGACAGGGGTTATTAAAGGACTTATCTTGCTTTGGAAAAATGATTCTTGGCGCAATTTAATCATTGGAACATCTTTATTCGGAATTGTTGGTTCTTTATCGAGCGTTTTCAGTATTTATATGATTAATTTCTTTTGGTTATGGTTACCAGATGAATTTACCCTCATACTGGCTCTATCTGTTCCTGGGGCGATGATTGCGGGATTAAGTGCTAACAAACTTTTAGAAAATAAAGATAAGAAAAAAACGGTTCTAGTGCTCACTTGCATAATGATTTCGATCGGACCTTCTCTTACCATTTTTAGAATAATAGATATTAAATTTGGAACTAATATCCTTCCAGAGGTTGGACTCGGTATTTATAGTCTACTTTTTATTCTTGTAGCTGTTCATTCTTCTTTTATGGCCGGTATAAGAGTAATAAATGGAGTTGTTTTTAGTTCTATGTTTTCAGATGTCGTTGAGGATCATCAAAAAAATACTCATTCCAGATCCGAAGGTTTAATAATTTCTGTGAATGGATTATCAGGCAAAGTTTTGGGAGGGGTTGGTATTTTATTATCTGGTGTGCTTCTTTCTTTAGTGGGATTTGGAGAGGAGGGTTCAATTGAAGACAAAAGAGAGGCAGTGACTTCTCTTGCAATCTTTTCAACCTCTTTATTATTTATAATTGCTCCAATATCTTTGTTCTTTATTTCAAAGTACAGAATCAATAAGTCTATACATGAGGATAATCTTAAAGATTTAGGCTATCAAACAGGAAGGGTAGAAATATGAGTATTTATTTCCTGAATGATTTTATAAAACTGTAAACTACCGCTGTGATATTAGAATCTTTAATAATTTTATTACTTATTTTATTAGTAGTTATTGTTTCTATTATCCTTTACACACTTAAATCTAAATCAAAAAAAAGTGATGAAAGTGAATCTTTATCAGTCATTGATAAGGCAATAGAGATTCAGCAATCTTCAATCAATGAGATTTCTAAGGACTTGCAGGCTTTTCAAGATCCTCTAAGTAAACTAAATAGATATTTATCGGGCGGAACATTAGCCGGTAAATTTGGTGAGTGGTCTTTGGAGGCAATAATAAAGGACATTTTTCATACAAATCAATATGAAAGTAACGCAGAAGTAATTCCTGGTAGCGGTAAAAGAGTCGAATTTGTTATTAAGCTTCCTGAGGGGTTGCTACTACCAATTGATGCCAAATTTCCTTCTGCTCTATTTGATAATTATGTTAATGCCAGCGAAAAGGGAGATGAAAAGCTCGTAAAAAAAACCGCTGATGATATTAAGCGACATGTCTTGAAGGATGCTGCAGATATCAAGGAAAAGTATATCCAGACAGGAATAACTGTAGATCTTGGAGTCATGTACATACCTAGTGAAAGTCTTATGCAGATTATTGATTCTTTAGAGAATATTAGAGAATCTATTTTTCGCGATTATAGAATATTAATTATGGGTCCAAACTCACTGGCTGCTTATTTAATAAGCATTCATATGGGTTTTAGAACCTTAGCTTTAAACGAACGTGCTGGAGAAATAATGAATGAATTTGGAAAATTAAAAAAAGAATTTGAAAAGTTTAGCGGCTCTACTGATGACATGATGAAGAAAGTAGATTCTCTACAAAAGTCTATCAATGAATATTCTACTCGTGAAAGACAAATGGAGAGAGTAATCAGTAATATGGATAAATTAGATTCTTAGTACTTAAAATATGTCTTTTGAAAATATTCATGATGAAATAATTGATCTTTTATCTGATGAAGAAGATCAACAGTTTATTTTCTTAACAGGGGCAGCCGGCACAGGCAAAACAACCCTTCTAGAAAGAGTTAAAAATCAGTTATCTTTAAAGAAAATGGTTGTTGCCCCAACAGGCATAGCGGCATTAAATATTGGCGGTACAACAATAAATTCAGCTTTTCGTATCGGTTTTGACACTATTCCAAATATTACTAAATCAAAAGACCCCAGGTTTGCAAAACTATTAAGAAATCTTGAACTGCTAATCATAGATGAAGTATCGATGGTTCGTTCTCCAATGATGGATGCCATATCACAAAGTTTACAAATTCATAGAAATTCAGAAGCACCGTTCGGTGGTATTCATGTTCTTGCATGTGGGGATCTTTTCCAACTTCCTCCCATTATCAAAGAAAGCGAAGAGAGAATTATTTATGAGAAGTATGATTCAGTATACTTTTTTGATTCCCACTCTTTCAAGGATATGAAGAATATAAGTTTCTTTGAGCTTACAGAATCATTCAGACAAGAAGAGGATCAAAGATTTTGTGATTTACTCAATAATATTCGTATAGGTAATGATCTTGAAAATACAATTAATCAAATTAATTCTAACTGTTTTGATCCAACTCTAGAGTCAGATTTCTTTATGACTCTTACATCAAGAAAGAAAAGAGCAGAAGAGCTCAATGAATATAAATTAAGTCATATAGATGGTAAAGAAGAGCTTATCAAATCTAAAGAAACTGGTGAATTAAATGAAAATGATCTTCCTGCACCGAGAGAACTAAAGATTAAAGTTGGTGCGAATGTAATGTTTATAAAGAATGATTCTGAAGGGAGATGGGTGAACGGAACTCTAGGAACTGTAACGGAATGTTTAGATAAGAAGAAAAAGAACATAAAAATTAAGATAAATGGCAAAACTCATAAAGTTGAGAGAGAAGAATGGAATAAGGTTAGGTTTACTTATGATCAAGACTCTGACGAAGTACTCGAAGAAGTTATCTCTTCCTTTAAACAATTTCCAATTAAGTTGGGTTGGGCTGTAACCATTCATAAATCTCAAGGACTAACTTTAGAAAGTTGTTCAGTTGATCTTGGTTCTGGTGCTTTCGCTACAGGTCAGGCTTATGTAGCTTTAAGTAGGTGTAAGAATTTAAATTCCTTAAATCTTCAAAGAGAATTAAAAGTTTCCGATGCTTTGGTTGATCCTGATATCATTGATTTCCATAAGAATTTTATAAGTAATTAGAATGAATAAATTTATCTTAGCTTTTATTTTATACCTTACCTCCTATGTTTCATGGACTGAAACACTAGAAACTGAAGCAGTGGAACTTTTACAGGCCTATTTACAAGTGGATACTATTAGTCCACCCGGAAATGAATATAGGGCTGTAGATTTTTTAGCTAAAATATTTGATGAAGAGGGAATAGAGTATGCCTCTGCCGAAAGCGCTCCAGGAAGAGGAAATATCTGGGCAAGGTTAAAAGGGGGCGATAAACCGGCTCTAATTTTACTGCATCACTCCGATGTCGTTCCTGCTGATAAAGAATATTGGGACTTTGACCCTTTATCTGGTGAGATCAGGGATGGCTTTATCCAAGGTCGTGGTGCCTTGGACATGAAGGGAACAGGTATTTCTCATCTTGCAAATTTCCTTAGAATTCATAGATCAAATAAAAAGTTAAATAGGGATATTATTTTTATAGCTGCTGCCGATGAGGAATCAGGTGGTGCGTTTGGCATGGGATGGCTAGTAGAAAATAGACCTGAGATTTTTAATGGCGCAGCCTTATTATTGAATGAAGGAGGGAGCGGGTTTAGATCAAAAGATAAGGTTGGATTTAGTATTGAGATCACTCAGAAGATACCAGTATGGTTAAGATTAACTTCTATTGATCAGCCTGGGCATGGCTCTTCACCTAGAACCACTAGTTCTGTTTCAAGAATAGTCGACGCTTTAAATATTATTTGGAATAACCCTTTTGACCCGAGAGTAATTCCCGAAGTAGATAGAGTTTTCAAAGATAGATCGATTGGCCTAGATGAACCCTTTCAAAGCAAATACAAGAATATTAAAGAAGCAATAGAAGACCCTAGTTTTATGAAAGAGCTGCAAGAGTTCTCTCCTTCTTCTCATGCCCTCACTCGTAATACATGTTCTTTAACAAGAATGGAAGGGTCTAATAAGATTAACGTCATCCCACCTAAAGCTTGGGCAGAGATAGATTGCAGAATATTACCTGACAATGATCCAGAAGAATTTATTAATCAAATAGAGAATCTTATTAAGGATACAGGAGTTACAGTTGAACCAATTATGTTAGGTTTTCCCGGTTCTTCACCGATGGACTCTGAGCTTTATCTTGCGATTGAAGATTTTATTGAATCAAATTATCCTGGTTCAAGATTGTCTCCTTCGGTCAGTACTGGATTTACAGATAGCAGATTTTCAAGAGGTATAGGGATAGCTAGCTATGGCTTCAATACATACATATATGAAGGCAATGAATCCTCTTCAATCCATGGCAATAACGAACGTATTCATGAAGTTAGATATCGTAAAAGTGTTGGCGACCTGTCCATCATATTAGACAAAGTTATTTATGACGAATAACAAGAAGCGCTTAAAGGTTTAACGCTTAGGATCAATAGGAGTAGGACAGGGTACCTCATTTTGAATAAGTTCTGCAGCATGCAGACAAAGGTCTTCTCTATATAATTCTGAATAGATTTGAATTCCTGTTGGTAATCCATTATCGATACCCATTGGTAGGGCTACGGAAGGAATTCCTAGACAGTTTCCAGGTGCAATAAACATGAAACTTTTCCTGAGAACTTCATCTCCTAACTCAGGATTTAAATCCATATCAATTGGCCATTGAAGATTTGACCATGTAGGTCCAACGCAAACTGTGTAGTCTGTTAAGAATGCTGACCATGATCTTCTGAGTCTTCTTCTTTCTAGCAAAGCCTCATCTAGGGCAATATCTTCAGATGTTGCTTCACTAAATCTTTTCAAATATGCAGCTGTTTCTGGTTTAAATATCTCTTCTGGCAGAACATCAAGTAAACCATGATTTAAAATTGAGCCCCATATTTCATAAACACGCTCGACTTCTGGCGCTTCAACTTCATCCACTTGCCAACCTTTAGATTTTAATATTTCACCAGCTTTATCAATTTCTCTTATTGTTGCTTCAGGTAGTTTTATATCACTAACTTGCTTAATCAGCGCTACTTTAGGTTTATCAGGGATATCTCCTTCTAAAGGACAATCAATAGATTGAGGATCATCTATATGTCTTCCAGACATAATCGATAGTCCCATTTTTAAGTCTTTTACCGATCTGGCCATAGGCCCATCACTTAAAAATGCACCTGATATTCCTATATCTTCGAAAGGCGCTATTGTTCTAACAAAAGGAATTCTACCTATAGATGGTTTGAGTGCTGTAATCCCACAACAATATGCGGGGTTTCTTAGAGAACCCCCTATGTCATTTCCTATTCCAAATGGACTCATCCCAGTAGCAATGGCCGCTCCTTCACCGCCACTCGATCCTCCAGGAGTATTTTCTTTATTCCAAGGATTAAACGTTCTACCTCTTAATGGATTATCCGTATCTAAGCGCATCCCCATTTCAGGCATATTTGTTCTACCAATAGGGATAGCACCTGCTTTCAAGATTCTATCCACTAGAGGAGTATTTCGTGGAGGCATAGAATCAGCAAGTAAGGACAGTCCATTTGTTGTAGGAGTGCCAACAAAGTCTATGTTTTCTTTTATTGTTATTGGAACACCATGAAATGGCCCACTCGTATCGACATTAAGAGACTCATCGGCTTTATCAGCTTGTTTTAATGCAGAATCTTCAAGAACTATCGTTATTGCATTGATTTCTGGATTAACTTCTTTAATTCTAGTTAGATGAGATTCTACAACCTCCCTGCTGGAAACTTCTTTTTTTCGAATTAGGTCCGCTAGTTCTAATGCAGTTTTTCGAATGAGCTCATTCATATCTACCTTTTAAAGAATGTTTATTTTTTCAGCAACAACTCTCTCTAAGTAAGGTGAAGGCTTAAATTCTGGGCCAAGCTCCTTCTCTGCATTTTTCAGCCACTCTAATACTTTGTCATAACCAACCAGGTTCCCATAGAACATAGGTCCTCCTTCGTATACAGGCCAGCCATATCCATTTGTCCAAACAATATCAATATCACTTGCTCTTATCGCCATACCTTCTTCTAGAATCTTAAAACCTTCATTGATCATTGGATAAAGACACCTTTGGAGAATCTCTTCTTTAGAGATATCTCTCATCTGCACTTGTCTTTCTTCTCCAAACTTTCTAATGAGAGCTTCGACCTCAAGATCAGGAGACTTATTTCTGTTTTCATCGTAAACATAAAATCCTTTACCAGATTTCTGTCCTAACCTTCCTGCTTCACATAAAACATCTCTTAATGTCTCTCCATTTGAATTATCTTTATTCCAGCCAATATCGAGACCGGCTAAATCAGACATTGCAAAAGGACCCATTGGGAAACCAAAATCAAATAATGCGTCATCTATATCCCACGGAAGGGCACCTTCAAGAATAAGTTTATTAGCTTCTCTTTGCCTTTGAGCAAGTATCCTGTTTCCTACAAAGCCAGGACACACTCCAACAACGGCAGCAATCTTTTGTATTTTTTTAGCAACAGCTAAAGAGCTTGCCACAACCGTCTTGGACGTTTGATCACCTCTGACTATTTCTAAAAGCTTCATGACATTGGCCGGACTGAAGAAATGAAGACCTATCACATCTTCTGGTCTATTCGTCTCAGCTGCTATTTCATTTACATCTAAAGCAGAAGTATTAGATGCCAAGATAGCACCTTCTTTACAAATACCATCTAGCTGTTTGAATATATCCTTTTTGAGATCCATATTTTCGAATACAGCTTCAATAATTAAATCCTGTGTACTCAGTTCTTCGATAGATGTTTGACCGTTAATAAGGGCCATTCTTTCTTCTACTTGTTCACTTGATATGCGTCCTTTTGCAGCAGTATTTTCATAATTCTTTCTAATGATGCTCAAGCCTTTATCCAGTCTCTCCTGACTTTGTTCAATGATTGTCACAGGTATACCAACGTTAGCAAAGTTCATAGAAATACCTCCACCCATAGTCCCCGCGCCTATAACTCCTACAGAGTTAATTTCTTTTAAAGGTGTTTCTTTTTCTATATCGGGTATCTTTGCTACTTGTCTTTGTGCAAAGAATATATATCTCTGAGCCGCAGACTGAGATCCGGTCATAAGCTTCATAAATAATTCCTGTTCAACCTTTAGTCCTTCTTCAAAAGGCAGGTTAACTGCAGCCTCAACACATTGGATGTTATATTCAGGAGCCAAGAATCCTCTAGTCTTTCTTAATATTGATTTTCTGAAATCAGAGAAAAGAGCTTCATTGCCTTTATCACCTTGTATTTTGTCACTAGCATCTCTTACCTTAACTAGTGGCCTTCCCTCAGAAACTATCTTATTAGCAAAAGCTACGGCATCATGTTCTAACTCTCCTTCAGCAGCAAGCTCATCTACTAGGCCCATATCGAAACATTGATTTGCGGGTACATGCTCTCCACTTGTCATCATCACTAATGCTTTTTGGGCACCAACAATACGAGGCAATCGTTGTGTTCCACCAGCACCGGGCAATAAACCTAAATTAACTTCAGGCAGACCACATTTTGCCGAAGGTACAGCAATTCTATAGTGACAAGTTAGAGCTACTTCCAGACCCCCACCTAAGGCTGTTCCATGGATAGCCGCAATAACTGGTTTTGGAGAGTTTTCAATCATATCTTGTACTTCGTATAGTGAAGGACCTTTTGGCGCTTGACCAAACTCAGTAATATCAGCTCCAGCTATAAAGGTTCTGCCCTCACAAATAATAACAATGGATTGAACAGAACTATCATTGATTGCGTTACTTACTCCATCATTTAATCCTTCTCTAACATTTGCTGACAAAGCATTAACAGGAGGAGAATTAAGAGTTAGGATTGCAACTCCGTCTTTAACTTCCAGAGTTGTAACTTCATTTATGGTTGGCATATTTATTCCTTATTTAATTTTTTAATCGGCTTGCTATGCTAGCCTAATTACACTTTAAAAAAAATATTATTTATCTAAATTCGTTATCACTGTAAGATTCAATAACTCAAATAAATCAAACTAAAGGATTAAAATGTCACAAAGAATTAAAAATGGGAATTTACAAGTTTCAACTGAACTTGATACCTTTTTAAGAAATGAAGTCCTTCCAGGTCTAGACATTGCGCCTAACAAGTTCTGGGATTCTTTTGAGAAGTTACTAATGGAGTTCAACGAAAGAAATAAAGCTCTTTTAGACAAGCGGCTAAATATTCAAAATCAGATTGACGAATGGCACTTAGCAAGAAAAGGTCAGCCTCACAACCAAATGGAATATATTGATTTTCTTAAAGCAATAGGATATTTGATTGAAGAAGGAGAAGATTTCGAGATCACTACAGAAAATGTAGATGAAGAAATAAAAACGATTGCTGGTGCTCAATTAGTCGTTCCGGTTATGAATGCAAGATTCTCACTAAATGCTGCCAATGCAAGATGGGGGAGTTTATATGATGCCTTGTACGGTACAGATATGATATCTGAAGAAGGTGGTGCTGAGAGATCAGGTCCATATAACTCTATTCGTGGCGACAAAGTAATAGAGTTTTCTAAGTCTTTTCTAGATAATTCAGCTCCTCTAGTATCTGGAAACTATAAAGATGTAACAGGCTTTAAAATCCACAATGGAATGCTAGAAATCAATTTAAGTGATCAATCTATTGGTAAATTATCAGACGAATCTCAGTTTATAGGATTTACAGGAGAGGCAGATAGTCCCAAAAGTATATTATTAAAAAACAATAACCTACACATAGAAATACAAGTAGATCATGAACATTCAATTGGGAGAGATGATGCCGCTGGCATCAAAGATGTTATTTTAGAATCTGCTGTAACAACAATACAAGATCTAGAAGATTCAGTTGCAGCTGTAGATGCAGAAGATAAAACATTAGCTTATAGAAACTGGCTAGGTCTTATGAAGGGAGACTTAAAAGAATCATTCTTGAAAGGTGAAGAAATGATGACCCGTTCTTTAAAAGAAGATAGATACTATTCAACTAAAGACGGTGAAGCAATGTCATTACCAGGAAGAAGTGTTCTCTTAGTTAGGAACGTAGGACACCTCATGACCAATCCTGCAATCCTAGATGTTGAGGGTGAAGAAATACCTGAGGGAATTATGGATGCAATGTTTACTATATGTATTGCTAAACATGACCTTCTCAAGAAAGGTAAATTATCTAATTCTAGGACTGGTAGTGTATACATTGTTAAACCAAAGATGCATGGTCCCGATGAAGTTAAGTTTACTTGTGATTTGTTTACACGAGTTGAACAAGAGCTTGGGCTTGATCCTCTAACAGTTAAAATTGGCATCATGGACGAAGAAAGAAGGACGACAGTTAATCTTAAAGAATGTATTCGAGCAGCTAAAGACAGAATAATATTTATCAATACTGGATTTTTAGATAGAACAGGAGATGAAATTCATACCAGTATGGAAGCAGGCCCGGTTGTCCCTAAAGCTCAAATGAAACAGCAACCTTGGATAAATGCATACGAAGATTGGAATGTGGATATAGGACTAGAGACTGGTTTTAATGGTAGGGCGCAGATTGGTAAAGGTATGTGGGCCATGCCTGATGAAATGTTGGGTATGTATGAGAGCAAAGCCACGCACCCTGAAGCAGGAGCAAACTGTGCATGGGTTCCATCACCAACTGCTGCAACGTTACATGCGATTCATTATCACCAAGTTTCTGTTACACAGCGTCAAGATAATCTGAAAACAAGACCTAGAGCCTCCTTAGAAGATATACTCACAATACCCATACTAGATGATCCTAACTCTCTAACAGATGATGATATACAAGCCGAACTAGATAATAACTGTCAGGGAATATTGGGTTATGTCGTAAGGTGGGTCGATTTAGGTGTAGGTTGTTCAAAGGTTCCAGATATAAATAATATGGGCCTTATGGAAGATAGAGCTACTTGCAGGATTTCGAGTCAGCATATTGCAAATTGGCTTCATCACGGCCTTTGTTCAGAAGAGCTAGTATTGGAATCTATGAAAAAGATGGCCGTTGTAGTGGATGAACAAAACGCAAATGATCCAGAATATAAAAATATGTCTCCTGATTATGATGGCATTGCATTCACAGCTGCATTAGATCTGGCACTTAAGGGCAGATCTCAACCGAGTGGTTATACAGAACCAATTCTTCATTCCAAGAGATTAAAATATAAAAGCTAGTACCGAAATTTGACCTCTAAGGTGTATTCTTTAGACTAGCTATTAATCGAGGTTAAAAGATGAAGAAAATAATTTTTTTATGCACCCTAGTCTACATGGGTCAATGTTTCACAAATGAAAACTCAAGCGATTTCACATGTGATCCAAAAAAGTACTTACCTGAGAACTTAGTAGAAAAGGTTTTAAAACACCGCGAATCTGCTTTCAATATTTGCTTAAACTGCACTGGAGATGATTGCTCTTTCAAAAGCCAGCTCTTAAAAAATGAAGAAAGTCTAAATTTATGTAAACGGCTATTTTGCAGTGCTTCTTTTGCAAGTAGAGGCTTTGAAATGCCAGCTGATTCGCCAAGAGGAAAGAGTGCTTTTAAATATACTTATTCTATTTCGAAGAAAGGAACTGTTGAGAATCTAAAAATAACAGAAACTACAGGGGCATTTTCTTCAAAAGATGCTTTAAAGTTCTTAAAATCGCTCACAAGAAAGACAAAATATGAACCGATAAATTATCAAGGAAATTTTTATAAATTAAGCGGCCTATCTGCAGAAATGAGCTTAAATACTAAATTAGTAAATGAGTAATAATAAAAAAGGTTATTGGATAACGTTATGTCATGTAACAGACAGTTTGGGCTATGGAGAGTATATAAAACTTGCAGGTCCTGCCATCGAGAAATTCGGAGGTAAATTTTTAGCCCGAGGTGGAGAACAGTTCAAGCTTGAAGGAGATTCCTATGAGAGAACTGTAGTAGTTGAATTTGATTCAATCCAAGCAGCAAAAGATGCCTACAATTCTGATGATTACAGAAAAGCTCTTAAACATTCAGCATCCTCATCTGAAAGACATTTGGTAGTTGTTGAAGGTATTTAAGCACGCAATATGGAACCCTTAAATTTAATATGGGTTTGTCTGGCAGCTTTTTTTGCAGGAGGCTTAAACTCTTTAGCAGGAGGAGGAAGTTTCATAACTCTCCCTGCGCTCTTGTCCACAGGCATCTCACCGGTTTTGGCCAATACAACCAGTGCCGCAGTTCTATTACCTGGTTATCTGGGTTCGGTTGTAGGATTTAAAAATACTTTCTCAAGTATAGAACTGAAAAGATTAATACCTCTACTGGTTTTAACCATTGTCTTTTCTATTGGAGGAGCGTCTTTTCTAATAAATTCAAGCGATGAATTTTTCTTAAAGCTTATTCCTTTTTTAATTTTGATAGCGACCTTATTATTTCTTTTTAATCCAACGTCTGAACAAGTTGTTGCAGTTCGAAGAAACTGGCTTCAAAAATTTAGCCTTTCTATTGTCAGTATTTATGGAGGATATTTTAATGGAGGACTTGGGATCGCCTTACTTTCTATTCTTTCATTAGGTACAGAGTTTTCCTTAAAGCAAATGTCTGCAATAAAATCCTTACTATCCTTTTTGATAACAAGTGTTTCTGTAACTGTGTTCTTACTAAACGGCTTTATAGTTTGGTCTTATGTTCTTTATATGGTCCCTTTCTCAATACTAGGAGGTTTCATTGGTGCCAAGTTTACAGAGGTTTTACCTACGAAACTCGTGAGAAAGTTCATCATCTTTGTTGGGTTATCTTTAAGTGTTTCGTTAATTTTTATAGGGTATATTAAATAAGATGGTTATATACGGAATAGCTTTACTCGGTATTTGTACACTAGCTGGGTTATTTTTTGGTGAATTACTGGGCTCACTATTTGGCATCAATGCGAACGTAGGAGGAATCGGTATTGCAATGTTCCTATTAATGTACTTTTCTAGTTCTTTGAATACTCGCTTTAAAATAGGCGATGTTTCAGAAAAAGGTATCACCTTTTGGAGTATGATCTATATTCCTATTGTAGTAGCCATGGCCGCTAAACAGAATGTAGTCGGAGCCCTTGATGGCGGACTAATGGCTTTGATGGCCGGGATTGTGGTGGTTTCAGTCTCTTTTATGTTTATTCCTATAATCTCTAATTTTAAGAAAAGATAGATGGACATTATTCAAGAAGTTTTAGTCAAAAATAATCTTATAACTGCTTTTGTCTTTGTAGGTTTAACAGTCTATATGGCTTATTTAATTTCAGATAAATTTACTCAGGGACGTTTCCATGGTTCTGCTATCGCTATAATTTTGGCTCTACTATTTGCTTACTTTGTAGGAGTCTCAACAAATGGAGAAAAGGGTGTAGCTGACATAGCTATATTATCTGGCGTAGGCATATTGGGTGGATCTATGTTAAGGGACTTTGCCATTGTCGCTACTGCTTATGGGGCTAAGTTTAGTGATTTAAGATCTTCTGGTGCGGCTGGTGTTTTCTCTCTCTTTTTTGGTGTCATTCTCTCCTTTTTATTGGGCGCAATGGTAGCAATTGCATTTGGATATAAAGATCCTGTAAGTATTTCTACAATCGGCGCAGGTACCGTAACCTTTGTTGTCGGACCCGTCACTGGTTCTGCTATAGGAGCAACTAGTGACGTTATAGCTTTGAGCATTGCAGCAGGACTTGTTAAGTCTATTCTGGTGATGACGATTACACCAATAGTTGCAAAGAAGATTGGACTTGATAACCCTAAATCAGCAATGGTCTTCGGTGGACTGATGGGAACAAATAGTGGGGTAGCGGCAGGTCTAGCAGCAGTGGATCCAAAACTAGTACCCTATGGTGCTATGACAGCAACTTTCTATACAGCAGTAGGATGCTTAATCGTTCCATCTTTATTATTTTTTTTAGTTGGATTATTTTTTTAATATGAAAACTTATTTATTAATAATTTTTTTTGTCTTATCCTCATGTTCGACGAGTGCAAATTTCGCTAGCAAAATCTCCGAAGGTGATAGTTTCTTTCTTTGCTTTCCTTCTGCCAATACAGCCTATTCAAAACTAAGTCTTGAAGAGAAAGTTGAACTACAAAAAAAAATTGCTTTGGAAAAAAATAAACGCAATCTAGTTTGCGAAGAATACTCTGAGTTAACCAGTGCAGAGGATAATTTGGAACAACTTAATCAGAGAGAAATGTCTAGGAGGCTCAATAAATGCATATATAGAGGAGAGCCTTGTAGATATGATTAATAAACTAATATTAATCACCTTTCTTATTTTTTCAGCTTGCGTTAAAGCAGAATTTTTAAATTTAGAGTGCAAAACACAAAATGAGAATAAAGACAGAATAGCCTCCTTTAACCTTTTGATAGGAACTGAAAGTAAGAAAGCTACTCAAATATTAAAAAAAGGGCAGTTACAGATGGATCTCTTAATAACAGACAGTCATTATGAAATTGGCCAGTACACTGATGAAAAGAAGACGGAGTTGATACCAGTTATGAAAGTAAATATAGATGACCTAAAGATTGAATATGCAAAATATATAGATTTAGTTAGGCCAATTATTTGTGAAAAAACATAAGTTATATCTTTAGTTAGAAGTTGCGTATTTTATCTTGATTATCATGACTTAGTTTATTGTTGGTCTCGTTTGAATTTCTTTCGATGAGGGTACACCACGATTTATTTCGTCAAGAATATCTACAACATGAGATCTTCCATCGAGTCCAAAGTAATTACATCTTTCATTAAAAAGACTTAGTACTCTGAAAAGGTATCGATAGATCAAATCTGCATTAATCTTCATTTCTTTCTCAGCTTCAATAAGCACTTTAAATTTATCTATGAATTCCATAGATTGACTTGTCTTTAAAGGACTACCTTCTTCATGCTTCGTTTCAGTTAATTCTCTTTTACGATAAAGTGCAACCAACCTTATCTCTTCTTCTGAAAGCTCAAATCTTTGTTTAATCATTAAATTTCCGCAACTTATATAAAATAGTAATGATAATCATTATCATCTATAATTCAAGTCCATCTTATCCTTTAATAATTAGTTAAAATTAAATCATGATTAGTAAACTTTTTATAAGCATCATCTTGTCTCTTACACCTATTCTTCGAGCAGAATTACCTGAGATGGTTATAGGTGAAGAGTCGATATTACCTGGTATAAATCTGGTCTTTGAGGCGGCGATTAAAGATGATGTTTTTCCTCCAAATCAGTTTGGCCTAGAAAACGAATCAGACATACATATTGAAGTACTTGCTAATTGGAATGTGAATGCACCCCAAGGATCACCCTTGAATGGGTTTGTTGCTTATCTACAAATAGAAGCTGAAATTCTAAATCAAGCGAAATCAGCAACTAAAACTATTGTCTTACTTCCCCATGTTAATCTCACTGATAGTCTGCATTATGCTCTAAATACTTCCTTGCCCGGTAGGAGGGATGATCTATATACGGTGATTTTCACTGTGACTCCTCCCCATGAATCATCTATTGGATTACATTATGATTGGCGAGAAGAGGTCGGCTCTTTCTTGCCTAAAACTTATAGATTTGTTTATAAGGATTTAGATTTTTATGAGATAGCCAATTCTTCCAGGAGATAGTTATTAAGTAGTAATAACAACTTTTCCTACGAGTTTCCTTTGAGATAAATACTGTACCGCTTCTTTCGCATCTTCCAGATCAAACTCTTTGCAAATATACGGACTAAAATGGCCTTTCTCACATATTTCTCTAATAGCTCTATTATTCTCAATACCCGCTTCAGGGTCTTTACGCCCATATTCTCCTGCTCGAACACCTATCACGGAGAAACCTTTAATTAGAGCCATATTTATCGGAAGATCCGGAATTCTTCCACTAGCGAACCCAACAACTAATAACCTTCCTCCCCAATTTATACACCTCACAGAATGATCAAATACATCTCCTCCAACAGGATCATAAATAACATCTGCACCTTTGCCATCTGTTAATGCTTTTACTTCTTCTCGAAATTCAACTATTCCGTCTTTGTGAGTCAAGATCGTATGATCTGCCCCCCAATCCTTGGTCAACTTGAGTTTATCTTCTGAAGTTCCAGTGGCTAACACTTTCGCTCCCAAATATTTACCCAATTGTACTGCCGCCATTCCTACTCCACCGGTAGCACCGTGAACTAATAAATTTTCTCCTTTTATTAAATTACCCCTTCTAACCAATGAAACATATGCTGTTAGGTAAGCAGTTTGAAATGCAGCAGCTTGTGAAAAAGAAAGATTGCTGGGCATTATTTCTACAGCTTTTTCATTTAGTACCAAGTAATCAGAGAAAGCGCCTTGCCCCAAGGCACCAAAAGTAACCTCATCAGAAACTTTAAAATTTCTAACATCACTACCAATTTTCTCTATTATTCCAGATCCTTCCATGCCCATCCCAAAAGGTAGATCTGGTTTATGTTGATATTTACCTTGAGTCATGAGGTAGTCTGGAAAGTTAACCGAGCTTGCTTTGACTCTAACCAACACCTCATTAGATCCTGGATCTTTAATTTCCTTATGTACTAAGATGACACCAGACATGTCATCACTTAAGAATTGGCATTCTAAAGTTCTTGATTCCATTGTTATTTACTTAGATCAGAAGGTCCTGAAGGACCTGGTCCATCATATTTATATTCGATTACTTTTTTAAATGCATCTCTTTCAAATAGCATATCTGTCCATCTTTTAATATTTGGTTTAAAAGCTTGTTCAATACCTAATGTCCCAGCTAGATATATAGCATAACTGACACATATATCGGCGATAGTAAATCTATCGCAGCATAAGTACTCTCTATCATTAAGTGTAGCCTCGAGAAGCTTGAGTCTTGCAACAAACCAACGTTTATAACCTTCTGCAGCAGCATCGGCCACTCCTGGTTCTTGTAACGTATATCTTATAAAAACTGTTTGCGGAAAGGTTAATGTGGCATCTGCATGAGTTAACCAGTTGAGGTAGGCTCCATAATCATCTTCATCAACGTTAACTTTAAGGTCTGTGGGACCATATTTATCTACAAGATATTGACTAATGCCAACTGACTCTGTCATTTTGGTTGTGCCATCTATCATACAAGGGATAGTGCCTAGAACATTTACTTCCAGATATTCTGGTTTCATAAATCTAGGAGGGAAGGGCATCATCTCAATTTCATAGTCCAAACCCATTTCTTCAGCTGTCCATATGGGCCTTACACCTCTTGATCCTTCAGTACTATAAATTTTTATTGTCATTGCCTTCTTTCCTCTACTTATATTGTATATAAAAAAAGGGGGCTAATACCCCCTTTTTTTCTCTGTAAAAGCTTTAACTTTTCTTGGTCATCCAAATTCCAGATAACTGCATAACTAAGACAGAAAGTAGAAATAATCCCGAGAATACATTAGGTATCAAAGAAAAAGGAGCCCCTGGATCATTAGCGTCAATTAGTATTTGACCGCCAGCTGAAATACCTTCAGTAGTTTCTTTCAAGTAAGCCAGACCTGCAGCTACTTGATTGAGGTTCCACTCAACTACTGCTCCATTAAATAAATAGAACATACCTACTGTGAGAACAAAAACACTTGCTGTAATTTTACCTACAATATTTTTATCAGTGCTATTGTACATTGCTCCTGATATCCAAAAACCCATGCCTATAAATATTGCTACAACTATGCCTTGAGTTGCACCAGTACTGAGTGCATTTTGCATATAATTCCATACGTCCATTTCGTTCATAATTTTTTCCTTTTGGTTGGTAATTTTTAATTGAGAATAATTCTCAACAACTATATTATGATTAAATAACATGAGTCGTCAATATGTCGACTTTGTTTTAAAAAATAAATATAAACATATAGGAGAATAAAATGGTTACAGAATTTGAAGTATGGAATCTTTTTTGGCTAGCTAGTTTAGCTAACGCAGCTTGGATGGCAGGATTAGCTTTCCTTATTTGGGTTACTTTTAGAGCAGCAAATATGGTTGGAGAGTCAGATAATATTTTCTCAAAAGCTGTAGTGACAGTTTTTTGTCTAGTAATAGATTATCAAGTAAATTTCACTTTAGCAGCAGTTGAATGGGCGAATAATGGCGTGGCTGGAGCTTTTGCTTTCATGCAAAGTTCAGGTACGGAAATAAGTGAAGGTGCTCAAAGATTTGTTGAATATTGGAGCCCCGGAACACCATTTAATTTAATACCTGATGTTGTTGGTGGGTTGTTAGTACTTACCATTTTGCTCATGCAAATGTCTTCAATTTGGATGAAAAAGTAAAATGAAAAAACTAGTAATTCTACTTCTGACTTTTTCCTTCTTTGTGAATGCTGAGGATTATAAATACGAACCGATAGCCAATAAAGCTGAGTATTTCTCTGGTAAATTTAATAGAAACAAAGATATGGAAGATCTATTAGATTGGGGAGATAAATTTGTAGACTGGATGGAAGATAAAAGTGCCTGGGATTCTATGGAAACTGTTGTTTTCACTCCTTATTTTTCTGATGATATGCAAAGGGCTGATTATGTTTGGTTAAATTTATGGCCCTCATCAGGAGAACAGTACAATGCTATCGATCAATGGTTAAAAGAAGGTGGTTCGATGATGAGCTCTTTACCTGTTACTAATCAAAGGGTTGTAGATGTTTGGCAGTGGGCAATCTCTGCTCCTGAAGGAGAAATAGGTGATAATGGTTTTGTCAGGTTTACTCAATGTACTTTGAAAGACGGCGTAAGTATGAGAAAAGCATTTGATACATATATGGACTTTGCAAAAAAAGCAAAATCTACAGGAGATAATATGGGTAGAAAAATGATGTTTGCTTCCTCTGGAGCAGGCATATATGACTACGATTATGTTTATTCTTTATATGGAAATACACCTGCAGAATATGGCGAAAATGTCGATAATTTTGGTAAAAATCTTATGGGAACGCCTGAAGTTGAAGCTTTAGATGAAATATCTGAATGTAACAATGGAAGAAGTTTCTCAACAGTAAGGATCAAAAAAGCAAAATAAAGAAAAGGGGTCGAGAGGCCCCTTTTTTTTGGTTCCCTACAAATGCCCTTATCTTTTCTCTAATTTCCTCAAAATATTACAATACTCTTTTTAAAAAAATTAAACTTACTGTGATTTCAGAAGTCATCTAAATCAATTTATTGATTATAATTCTTATGAAATTCAAGGAGATTAAAACGACAAGAGCGGTTAGTATTTATTTTCTTATTATTTTAATGGGGTGTGTTTCAGAATCTGAAAAAATGGAATATCCAGAAACCAAAAAAGAGCTCTTCGAAGAAAGCCTATTTAGTAAGCAAATTGATGATCCATATCGATGGCTTGAAGACTTTACTAGCAAGGAAGCCTCTGACTGGGTTAATAAACAGAATGATTTAACGGACACTTTAATCACAAATAAATATCAAAAAGAAATAAAAGAAAAGCTAGAAGATATATGGATAACCTCTGATATAAGTATCCCTTTTAGAAGAGAAAAAAAGACTTTTTATTATTTTAATGACGGAATTCAGCAGCAGGCTGTTTTCATGATGAAGTATTGCGATGAATGTAAGCCAAGAGTATTGATAGACCCCAATAAATTCTCAGTTGATGGAACAATTTCTTTATCAGATATAAGTGTAAGTCCGAATGGAGAGTTTCTTGCCTATTCTATCTCTGATGGTGGTTCTGATTGGAGGACTTGGAGAGTACTGAATATTGATGAGGCAGAGGAGACGGAAGATTTAATTGAGTGGTCTAAATTTTCATATGCTGTCTGGGAATCAGATAGTTCAGGATTTTATTATCAAAAATATCAAGAACCTGAAGAAACCCTTTCAGATATCAATAGAAGCCCGCAATTATTTTTTCATAAGCTTGGAGACGAACAAAAGAAAGACAAGCTCGTTTATGAAGATAAAAAAAATCCTGATCTATCTTGGTCTATACATGTACCCGAAAGAGGGTCCTATAGAATTTTATCTATAGGAGAAGGTACTGATGAAAGAAACTTTATATCAATCAGCTTTGATAAATCCTTAAACTTTATTCCTTTAGTTGATAAGTTTGAAGCTAGTTATAGGTTTCTTGGAGGCAATGAAGATACTTTGTGGTTCTTTACAAACTTAGACGCACCCAATGGAAGGATACTATCCCTAAAGATTACAAATCAAAATTTCAAGTGGACTGAATTAATAGCTGAAAAAAGTTTTCCTATCTCCAGTGCCTCCATTGCTGGCAATAAATTGATTATAAATTACCTTAAAGATACTCTTTCAAAAGTAGAATTCTATGACCTTAAAGGTAATTTTATAAAGGAGTTTCCGTTTGAAGGTAATGGAACCTTAGCTGGATTTTATGGCAAATTAGATAATTCGATTAGTTATTTTGAATTTTCTAATTTTACTTCGCCGCAGAAGATTTATGAGTTGGACCTAGATTCACTTGACTATGATTTGTATTGGGAAACTAAAATAAAAGATCTGAATGTGGATGATTACTTGAGTAACTTGCAATTTTATAAATCTAAAGATGGAACAGATATTCCTATTCATATAGCTCATCATAAGGATCTCAAAATAAATTCTGACACACCAATTCTTCTTTATGGTTACGGTGGATTCAATATTTCGATTCTTCCTTACTTCAGTAAAACCTTTTATATGTGGATAAAATCAGGTGGAGTTTTAGCCATAGCCAATATCAGAGGTGGAGGAGAGTATGGAGATAATTGGCATAAGAGCGGTATGTTATTGAATAAACAAAATGTCTTTGATGACTTTGCTTATGCAGCTAAATATTTACATTCAAAAAATATTGGATCTCCTCAAACAACTGCTTCGCTTGGAAGGTCAAATGGGGGGCTATTGGTTGCTGCAACTATGCTTCAATATCCTGATCTATTCAAAGTCGCTATACCTCAAGTAGGTGTATTAGACATGCTTAGATTCCATAAATTTACAATAGGATGGGCCTGGGAGAGCGACTACGGAGAACCGGAGAAGGAAGAGGATTTTCTAAACTTATTAAGTTATTCTCCCTATCATAATATTCAAGAAGATGTTTGTTATCCAACTACCTTAATCACTACTTCAGCCAGGGACGACAGAGTAGTTCCGGCTCATTCTTATAAATTTGCAGCAAGATTACAGGAGAGACAATCTTGCCCTAACCCCATTCTATTAAGAGTAGAATCTCGGGCAGGGCATGGAGCTGGCACTTCAAAAGATAAACAAATAGATGAAATTGCAGATGTTTTTGGTTACGCTTTGAATGTAATAAAAGAGAAATAGAATGGCTAAGATTCATGAAGTTGTAGATTGGATAAACGGTGTAAAAGAGGAGATTATTGACCCTGAGAGAGAAATTATTGATCCTCATCATCATCTTTGGCATGGTCCTGACAATCCTCCTGGAATAAAAGAAAGTTACAGATATCTTCTCCAAGACCTGTGGAAGGACACTTCGAGTGGACATAATATTAAAAAAACCGTATTCATCGATTGTGGACAAGAATACTATTCAGATGGTCCTGAGCAATTCAAACCAGTTGGAGAAACAGAGTTTGTGGCTGAGATTGCTGCCCAAGCAACATCGGATCAATCTCAAGCTCAGATATCTGGAATCATTGGGCATGCCAATATGATGCTTGGTTCAAATGTTAAAGAAGTTTTAGAACTTCATAAAGAAAAAGGTAATGGTCTTTTTAGAGGTATTCGTCACGCAGGTGGGTGGGATTCAGATGAAAGAGTGAAAAATGCTCATTCTCATCCCACGCCTCATATATATTTAGAAGATAAGTTTCAAGAAGGTCTTCAAGAGTTGTCTTCTTTAGATATGGTATTTGATACATGGCATTACCATAATCAAATAAAAGATCTTACTAAGCTAGCCAAAAACATACCTGAACTAATTATTGTCCATGATCATTTTGGCGGTCCCCTAGGAATTGGCCCTTATGAAGATAAAAGAGAAGAAATATTTGTTCAATGGCAAGAGGATATTCATGAGTTAAGCCAATGTCCCAATGTTTATTCAAAATTAGGTGGACTAGCCATGCCCGTAAATGGGTGGGATTGGCATAAAAAAGAATTACCCGCCACTTCTGATGAAATTATCTTAGAACAAGAAAGATACTATCTTCATACTCTAGAATGTTTCGGATCAAATAGATGCATGTTTGAAAGTAATTTCCCTGTTGATAAACAATCAGTTTCTTATCATGTCATCTGGAACGCTTATAAGAAGTTAGTTAATGATTTCGATGATAAGACAAAAGATGATTTATTCTACAATACTGCAGAGAAGGTCTATAAGTTATAGTCCTAGTTGTTTAACAGTGAGATCTTTCATGATCTCTTTTGATCCGCCGCCTATCGCCATTACTTTTACTTCTCTGTAAATTCTCTCTACAGCATTACCTCTCAAGTAACCTGCTCCTCCAAGAATCTGCATAGATTCGCTTGCGATTGACTCGATACATTCGGAGCAAAAGAATTTGATTTTACTGATTTCAGCTACTGGCATTTCACCGTCATTCATAAGTTGAGCAACCTGATTCAGATAAGCATCCATAGCATCGATTTTGGCAGACATATCTGCTAGCTTATGACGAATTACTTGGTGCTCAATAAGACTTTTGCCAAAAGTTTTTCTTTCTTTACTGTACTCAACGCATTCTTCAAAACACCTTTTTGCCATACCAAGCATTTGGGCTCCCATCATATACCTTTCGTAATTAAAATTATTCATGATGGCATAAAACCCTTTGTTCTCTTCTCCCATTAAGTTATCTGCTGGTATCCTACAATCATCAAAGTAAAGTGTGGCAGTATCAGAACTCCACCATCCCATTTTCTTTTCAATTGCTGATCTGGTGAATCCGGGAGTATTCGCTTCAACAAAAAATAATGAAATACCTCCAAGACCTTGGTTTCCCGTTCTTGCGCCAATTACAAAATATGAGGCTTGCATTCCTCCAGTAATAAATGTTTTAGAACCATTTAGCACCCACTCATTACCATCCTTATAGGCCACTGTTTTCATTTGAGCGACATCAGAGCCCCCACCAGGTTCTGTTATACCTAATGAACCTCCCTTTTTACCTGACATTAGGTCGGGTAGTGCTTTCATTTTTATGTCTTCGTTAGCTAATTCAGAGAGAGGGCCTAGCATGATATTTCTTGACCCTACACTAGCAAAAAGACCTCCTGCACTTGTTCTTCCCATTTCTACAGAAATATCTTTTCTCATGAATTGATCATCAAAACCAAGTCCACCATATTTTTCATCAATTCCAAAGCCAAATACTCCTAATTCACAAACTTTTTCATTAATTTCATGAGGGTACTCTCCCGATTCATCCCATTCGTCAACATTAGGCCAAATCTCACTTTCTAAGAATTTGGTAACCATTTCTCGAAATGATTTTCGATCGTCTGTATCAAAAGGATTACGCATGTTTACTGATCAAAACCTTGAAGTTTTCCAGCTTCCTCCCTGATTAGTTCGGGAGAACCCAATAGCTGCCTATTTAAACCAATTCTTTTAAACCAATAATGCAATCCAAGCTCGTCAGTAAATCCCATCCCACCATGCACTTCTGTTGCAGTTTTTGATACTTGTTTTCCGACTTCAGACACATGTGCTTTTGTTTGACATGACATTAAGCGTGCTTCTTCTGGAACATGATCTAAACAATGGGCCGTATGCCATATCATAGAATGACAGGGCTCAAGATCTGCTGCCATTTCAGCGCACATATGTTTTACTGCTTGAAATGATCCTATTAATCTACCAAATTGTTTTCTTTCTAATGAGTAAGCTACAGATTTATCGAGCATAACTTGCGCCGCTCCTACGGTATCAGCAGATAACATTAATCGTCCAGCATCTAAGACTTTTTCTATCACTGATTGATCTTTCGAACCAGTCAGTAGTTCTGCATCTACATCTTTTAAGATCAATTCTATGGACGTCCTAGTTTTATCTACTGTAGTAAGCTCTATAACTTCTATTCCAGAGCTTGAAGCATCAATCATGTACAACTCTCCAGATTTATTAGCCAATAGATAGGCATTGGCATCTTTACCGTCAATTAGAAACAGACTTCTTCCTGATAATTTACCATTTGCAAATTCTATTCCTGCATCTTCTCTAGCTCCGACATATTCTGACAATCCTACTCCAATAACACATTCACCTCCTGCTATTTTTGGAAGCCATTGATTCTTTTGATTTTGGTCTCCACCTAAATTTATTGCTAGCGGTGCCATAACATAAGCTCCTGCGTAAGGAACTGGAGCAGTTCCTGATCCTAAAGTTGCAGCAACTACTGTAGCGAAAAGCATATTTAATTCTAGGCCTCCATACTCTTCCGGTATTACTAGGCCGCTTAGCCCTAGCTCTATAATTCCTTTATGTACCTCTTGAGCTTTATCTCTTTCACCATTTGCTACTGCTTTTATCGTTTCTAAAGGAGCATTGTCAGCAAGGAATCTACTTATATTTTCTTCTAAACTTTTCTGTTCTTCTGATAGTCCAAAATACATGATTAAGCTCCTTGAATTTTTGGTTCTTTAGGCATGCCTAAAGCACGTTCACTAATGATATTTTTTTGGATTTGATTAGTTCCACCGCCTATAATCAACCCAAGATAATACATATAAGTCATTTGCCATACCCCGTTATCTCTTAGGTGTGGGCTGTCCTCATAGAGAGTACCTAATTCCCCCATGGCATCAATTGCAAGACCTTCTAGTTCGTGCCTTAACTCAGTACCTTGAAGTTTGACGATAAATTTTGCCAAGCTGGCATCTTGATCTTTATTTATTTGAGACGAAAGAATTCTTAACGCGTTTGAGTGTTGTGCCATTAATCTACCTTGTATTGAAAGAAGTCTGTCTCTAAAAATAGGTTTATCTATTACTCTTTGTCCATCTATAGTCTCATTTTTCATAAGATCAATAAGAGAGTTCAACCTGTTCTGAGTGACATTTGGGTCGGCTAAAGAACCTCTTTCATGCCCTAGAGTGGCATTGGCAACTTTCCAACCTTCACCTCTATCTCCTACAATATTTGCAGCTGGTATTCTTACATCTGTTAAGAATAATTCATTAAAATCAGAGTCACCTGTCATTTGTTTTATAGGCCGTCTATCGATGCCATCTGCATCCATTGGCATTAAAAGATAACTTATACCTTGATGTTTAGGAGCATCAGGCTCAGTTCTGACCAAAATAAAGCACATCTGAGAGAGATGTGCAGTACTGGTCCAAATCTTTTGACCGTTGATAACCCATTCATCGCCATCAAGCTCTGCTTTTGTTTGTAGGCTAGCTAAGTCACTACCTGAATTTGGTTCAGAATAACCCTGGCACCAAAGTATTTCGCCTCTTAAAGTCGGTTTTATATATTCTTGCTTTTGTTCCTCAGTACCTAATGATAATAAGGTTGGAACGAGCATCTGGATGCCTTGTCCTCCAGCGGGTTTGGGAATAGGGGATTTAGCAAACTCTTCAGCAATAATCCTAAGTTTAATGATATCCATATCTCCGCCATAGCCGCCATATTCTTTCGGTATTGATCTAGCAAAGTACCCGTTATCAATTAACTTCTGTTGCCAAGCAACTCTACTCTCACTTCTTGGTGGTCCATTGAGTTTAGTATTTTCATTTTCTTTTATAAAGTTAATGACCTCTGTTCTGAAATCATCATATTGTGGTCCGTATTCAAGATCCATGAATGCCTCCTATTAAATCTTATTAATATACATAGAATAAAGTCAGTCCCTCATAGAAACAAGACTATTTGAATAGCTTTAATTAATATATAAACGGAAATATAGCTTTCCTATTTTCTGGATAATTAGGTAAGTTTGACTTGGACCAATTATGATTTGACAGAGCCCTCGGAACCAGGTTAGCAAAAGTCCATATAAAAAATACCAAGCCAGCTGGACTCATCGTTAATAATGCCCATCCCATCCATTCAATGATTTCTCCAAAATAATTTGGACAACTTAAATATTTATATAAAAAGCCATGAGGTACATGGTAGCCCGTGCCTTTATCTTCTCTTAATTTCATTAGAATGTTATCGGATCTGATATTAATCAACATGCCAATATAAAATAGAACAAGACCACTTATGAATATTGGTGATAACAACCATCCTGGATCATGAGAACTTAGAAAAAAGATCCACACGCACTGCAAGCTAATATTGACTATATTGAAAAGCAAGGCCATCAAAACAACGTTTATAGTCATTTTCTTACCTTTTAATTTTGCTCTAAAGGGCCAAATAAGAGTTCTATGTAGATAGTGTGAGAGGAATATAAGACTAAATATAATTTCAACCAAACCTATTGTTTCAAGGAACCAAAAGAGAAAAATAAAAATACCAATGATGGTAGGTGATTCCATGACTATCCAACCAATTCTAGAAGAAATTGAGTATGAAGAGTTTAAATTTATAAATCTGCCATAAGGTGCATTTTTATAAAATAGAGAAATAAAGACTACTGCTGCTATAACACTCCATAGTATAAGGAAATTGTAAAAGATAGCCTCTAAGCCCATTGAGAGAGCTTAACAGCATAATCATTATTCAGGTATTCTAATTAAAGTGCAGCACCTAACATAAAAGCTAGTGAGATAACTGTTAAAGAGACTGATAAAACTATGTACAAAGAAGTAATCAACCTATCTATCCAAAGATAATTTAATGCTTCAGTTAACTCTATTGCTTCTGCGCTTCTTATTGCCATTGGTTGGCTTGTGCGTCTATTTTTTCTGTATATATCATTCATACTGTATAAATATACAGTATTTTATAAAAATTACAATAATTTCTAAAATGTATTGAAATGTAGGCTTTTCAAGTCTATTTTAAATTGCTAAATTGTCTGTCAATCAATTCTGGGGAGGCTTGAGTGGGCATAATTATAAAAACTTTCGTAGTAGCTCTTTTATTATCAGTCATAATTTTTGTTTTAGGCGCAAACAATGTTTTTTCTATGTAAGACGATGAAATGGTCATCTTTTAGTTAACACAAAAGTCCAAACAAATTAATCGGGTTACTTGTTTTGGTAATCATTTTATTTTTGACTAAACATAAACTTCCCATCATCAATTAATATTGTTAAATTATTGACTATTAACCGGGGATAAAAATGCTGAACGTACAGAAATTTTTAATAAGTCTATTCTTGTTTGTGTGTCTTTGGAGTTGCACGTCACCAAATGATATTGTTGACTATACCGAAGACTTGTCGGTAACTGATCCCGAGCCTGGAAGCACTGCGGGGTTTAATGAAGAAAAAAATGTCTATTTTGGAGATCTCCATGTGCACACTAAACATTCTTTTGATGCATATATCTTTGGAACAACCGCAACACCAGATGATGCTTACGAGTACGCCAAAGGAAATGCTATTCAACATCCCCTTGGATATGACATGCAGCTAAGGGAACCTTTAGATTTTTATGCAGTAACTGATCATGGCTTTTTATTGGGCAGCGTAGAGGGCTGGTCAAATCCTGATAATGGTATTGCAGGCACAGAACCATTTCATAATTTAAATGCTCCTGAAAATTTAACTCAAGATTCAGTAGCTTATAGGTCAAACTTGTTTCAAGATTATGTTAGAAATATTGCACAATTTAGTAATATTTGGACTCGAACAGTTGCTTATTTAACTGGGGATACCGCAAGAGGATCTACAATTTACGATGTTGATATCCATAGAACAGCTTGGAAAGATGTAATTAGAAGTGCTCAAAGACATAACGATCCAGGAAATTTTACAACTTTTGTAGCCTACGAATATACTGCATCCACAACGAGATCAGCAAATACTCAAGGCGCGTCTGCATTTAGTTGTTGGTTGAGCGGAACAGGATGTGCTTTTGAAGGTTCTCCTCCATTTGAGAATGCTAATTTACATCGAAATGTAATCTATAAAGGCAATAAGTTTACAGTTGAACCCTACACAAGACTTAAGTCAGTTAATCCAGAAAATTTATGGTCTTGGATGGATGATTTACGAGAAAACGGAGTTGACACAATAGCTATCCCACACAATTCAAATGGCTCTAATGGCCAAATGTTTGAAATGGAAAATTGGGAAGGACTTCCCATCAGTACTCAATATGCGGAATTCAGAATGCGAAATGAACCATTGGTTGAGATGACTCAAGTAAAAGGAACCTCCGAAACTCATCCCATACTCTCTCCAAATGATGAATGGGCTGATTTCGAGATTATGTGGCAAAGGGTAGGTAATTCTGCATATAGTAGACCTTTTGGTAGCTACGTAAGACAAGCTTATTTAGACGGTCTTGGCATGGAAGAAGAAGGTAGGGGTAATCCTTATAAATTTGGAATGGTCGGAGCTAGTGATACACATACAGGCGCTATTTCAGATGATGAATCAGATTTTCATTCCAAAGTAGGTATTTTAGATGGTACAGCTATAGCCAGAGGGTCAGTGCCGATTTCAGATCAACAAGTTCAAGATTTAACAGGTGGAAATGCGATCAGACAGCTTGCCTTCAAAAAGATAGGAAACAGAAATTTTAATAATGCTATTTTTAATACCTGGGGAGCATCAGGTATAGCTGCAGTTTGGGCCGAAGAAAATACGAGAGACTCAATCTTTGAAGGCTTTAGAAGAAAAGAAACTTACGCTACTTCCGGAAATAGAATTAAGCTCCGATTTTTTGGTGGGTATGATTTTGATGAATCTTTACTATCAAAAGAAGATCTTGTGAAAAAGGCATATGAGAATGGTGTTCCAATGGGGCAGGACCTTGAGGCTTCAGATGGTAAACCACCGTCTTTCTTAATATGGGCTATGAGAGATAAAAATTCTGCTCCTTTACAAAGGGTGCAAATTATTAAAGGTTGGGTGGACAGACTATCAGGTAAACCTTATGAAGAAGTCATTGATGTTGCCTGTTCAGATGGCTTGATTCCTGACTCAAATTCCAAAAGATGCCCTGACAATAATGCCTTGGTTGATATTTCAGATTGCTCCATTAGCTCTGACAGAGGAGCTAATGAAATTAAGACAATCTGGACCGATGATTCTTTTGACTCAACCGTTAAGTCTTTCTATTATGTTAGAGTATTAGAGAATCCTAGCTGCAGATGGTCAACTTGGGATGCAGTTAAAAATGGAACTGAACCTAGAGAAGACTTACAGCCAACTATACAAGAGAGGGCTTGGTCCTCTCCAATTTGGTATTCGTATTAATTAGTTATTAAAGGAGAAATAACATGCTACAAAACGATCCTGAACTTTTTGAACTTTCCATGTCTGAAAAAACTCAGCCATTAATGGATTTAGTAAAAAAACATTGTGAAGAAAATATCAAACCGATACAGCAAGAATATTCTGCTTTGCAGAATGAGAAAGAAGATAGATGGTCTTGGCATCCAAGACAGATCGAGCTAATGGAAGGTGCTAAAGAGAAAGCAAGAGAGCTGGGCTTATGGAATTTCTTTCTGCCTGATCCCGATGGGAATATAGGAGATGGCCTGACTAATCTTGACTATACCTATGTAGCAAATGAAATAGGTAAATTTCCTCTAGCTTCAGAAAGCATGAATTGTTCGGCACCAGATACCGGAAATATGGAGGTGTTGGAAAGGGTTGGTACTGAAGAGCAAAAGAAACAATGGCTTGAACCTCTTCTTAATGGAGAGATCAGATCTGCTTACGCAATGACAGAACCAAACTTAGCATCTTCAGATGCAAAAAACATAAGTACTAGTGCGGTTTTAGATGGAGATGAATGGGTCATAAATGGAGAGAAGTTTTATATTTCTGGTGCGGGAGATCCACGGTGTAAGATCATGATAACAATGGTTAAAACTAGTCCAGATGCCCATCCCTCCAAACAGCAGTCTCAGATTTTGGTTCCTAAAGATACTCCAGGTGTTGAGATCTTGGAAGGAATGCAGGTATTCGGTCACGATCATGCGCCACATGGTCATATGCATATAAAGTTTAATAACGTAAGAGTACCTAAAGAAAACATATTGCTCGGTGAAGGGAAGGGTTTTGAAATTTCTCAAGTAAGGCTAGGTCCAGGTCGAATTCATCATTGTATGAGGACTATCGGTAAAGCTGAGATTGCACTTGAGTTAATGGTCAAAAGAGCAGGGACTAGAGAGGCCTTTGGTAAACCTATCGCAAAGCTAGGTGGCAATCTGGAAATTATTTCTAGAGCAAGAATTGAAATCAATGCAATGAGACTCGCCGTACTTCAAGCCGCTAAAGCTATGGATGTATTGGGAAATAAAGAAGCAAGAGTTTATATAAGCGCAATTAAAGCTATGGTACCTGAAAAAGTTTGCAAGATTATAGATCAAGCTATTCAAATGCATGGGGCAGCAGGGATTTCACAATGGACTCCTCTAGCAGGACTTTATACAGATATAAGGCACTTAAGATTTGCTGATGGTCCTGACGAAGTTCATCATATGGTTGTGGGTAGAGCCGAAATGCAAAAATACGATCTATGGTAGAAACTAGTTTCTAAGCTTTAGAAAAAAGTTTATGAAGAAAGTCTTAATAGCCAATAGAGGCGAAATTGCAATTCGTATTGCCAGGACTTGCAATGACCTAGGCCTTAAAACGATTGGTATTTATTCTGAAGATGATGCCAATTCTCTTCACCTTTCAAAAGTAGACGAAGCCTATAAAATTGAAGGAAGAGGGGCACAAGCTTATCTTGATATAAGAGGGATAATCAGCATAGCCAAAAAGTCTAAGGCAGATGCTATTCATCCTGGCTATGGTTTTTTAAGCGAGAATGCCTCTTTTGCCTCATCTGTTAAAAGGGCCAAAATTAAATTTATAGGGCCTAATGAAAAAACCTTAAAAATATTTGGTGATAAAACTTCAGCCAAGGAGCTTGCTTCGAATCTAAATATTCCAGTAATTGCCGGAACACATGAAAAAACATCTTTAAGACAAGCTCAAAGCTTCATGAAGTCTTTAAAAAAGAATTCCTCAGTTGTTATTAAGGCTATTTCAGGAGGAGGTGGCAGAGGTATGAGGGTTGTCTCAGACATTGATAACTTAAAAGAATCTTTTGATAGGGCTGCTTCCGAAGCGAAAGCATCTTTTGATTCTCCTGACTTATATCTAGAAGAGTATCTAAAAAACTACAGACACATCGAATTTCAGATAATTGGTGATGGAACAGGAGCAGCAAGCCATTTACATGAAAGAGAATGCTCTATTCAAAGGCGACATCAAAAACTAATAGAAATAGCCCCTAGTCCAAGTCTCAATCTAGATTTAAAAACCAAAATGATTGAGGCATCCTTGGCACTTTCAAAGACACTGAAATACGAAGGTCTGGCAACTATAGAGTTTTTGGTTAATGTTGAAAAAAATGATTTTCGATTTATTGAATGCAACCCCAGATTGCAAGTAGAACATACAGTCACTGAATCAGTTTTATTTTTGGATCTTGTAAAGGCACAAATTCAAGTTGCTTCAGGTAAAACCCTCAAACAAATCAAGCTAGAACAAAAAAATATACCAGAACCTAAGGGGTATGCAATTCAATCAAGAGTCAATATGGAAACTATTGATTCTCAAGGGAATGCCAATCCTGGAGGGGGAATTTTTGAAAAATTTGATCTACCGTCTGGTCCAGGTGTGAGAGCAGATAGTTATGGTTATGCAGGGTATGAAACAAGCCCATTATTTGATTCACTAATTGCAAAAATAATTACTCATTCTTCAGAGGATAACTTCAAGCAAGCTATCAAAAGAAACTATAGATCTCTTTGTGAATTTAAAGTTACTGGAGTGCCAACTAATTTAGACTTGCTCAAAAATATCTTAGTGAACCAAGATTTTAAAAATAATAAAGTCCACACCAATTTCTTTGAAAATAATATAAAAGCTCTTACTGACCCTAAAACACATTCTGATCTTTCCGATATAAGTAGAAGTATCCCTAAAGATAAGACCACGAGAGGGAAGATAGAGAACCTTGATCCTTTGGCGGTGCTTGACCATGGAAAGTCTGGAGGAGTTTTCGTCGATCAATCAGAAAATATTCTAGAGCTCCAACAACAAGAAATAAGAGAAGGTTATGAAAGTGTCAATGCTCCTATGCAGGGAATGATCGTAAAATTTGATGTCAAGGTAGGAGATAGTGTCTGGGAAGGCAAGACTTTGGGAATCATGGAAGCCATGAAAATGGAACATGAAGTAATTTCGCAAGTAAGTGGAGTAGTAGAAGAAATATCAGTTACAAGTTCAGATACGGTTTTTGAAGGACACTCATTAATGATTATTCGTCTAGCCAGTGTTGAAAAACAAATATCTTCTGAAGATGAAGACATTGATCTGGATTGGATTAGGCCAGATCTAAGAGAGGCTCTTGATAGAAAGCAAGCTAGTCATGATATTAATCGCCCCGAAGCTGTTAAGAAGA
>CABYCU010000008.1 GCA_902517565.1 uncultured SAR86 cluster bacterium
AATTCCATCTACGACTATAGGAGTCGACTCCTGCGCTCGATTAGTCCCCATGTCTTTAAACCAGGCTAGAGACAATTGTGAGACATTCTCTTTGTTTATCTGTGTAAGTGGAGAAAATCTGTTTTCTTCATATGTCCTTCCATGCGCAAGCCAATTTCCCGGTTCTGACTCTGCTGAAAGAATCCTTTCATCGTTTATTAAGCCTATCTTAGTGGAACCTGTATAGGCCTCTACTGAAGTTTTTTCTTCTTTAGAGTTTTCACTACAAGAAGATAGAAAGAAGGTTAATACAATTACAAAGTAGATTATTTTACGTCTCATTAATTTCCCCAAGTTCTCATTACTCTAACCTTTTTTATAATGATTTGGAATATAACAACTTAATAATATTTGGTATATGATTGACTTGATTATGAAAAATTTTATAGCTATTTTTATTCTAATATTTCCTATTTTAGGTATGACCAAAGTAATTGATAATTTAAATGACAAGAGGGCAGAATGGGTCCCTTTTTCAGATCAAGTAATGGGAGGAGTCTCTGAAGTTAAGTTCTCTGAAAAATCTGAAGAAGGAATTTCTTTTTACCACATGGAAGGCAATGTTAGTACAGAGAATAATGGAGGATTTATTCAATTTCGGGCTGATCTAGGAATAGAAGATAAAGCTTTTAAAGGTTTTAGAATAAAAACTAGAGGTAACGGGGAACAGTATTACCTTTTTTTAAGAACTTCGAAAACAAGATTACCATGGCTTTATTACGGTGCTACTTTTAAAACCTCGCAGGAGTGGCAATGGATTGAAATACCTTTTTCTTCTTTTAAAAAAAGCGAGGGCAGGTTAAGTAGATTTGTTCCAGAAGAATTTAATCCTACAAACGTAAAAAATATAGGAATAGTTGCTTATGGAAAAGATTTTTATGCAGACATAGATGTTGCAGCGCTTGAACTTTATTAAGCTAAACCCTTAAAGTTAGGTTTTCTTTTTTCAGCAAAAGCAGAAACACCTTCTTTAAAGTCTTTAGAATCTAATCTGACTCTTTGGGTTTCTTTCTCGTAGTCCAATTGCTCACTTAAAGTTCCTGCCAAAGCTTTGTCATGAGCTTTAACAATTGCTTTTAGACCTTCTATAGGACCATTGGCTAACTTCGTTGCTATTTCCTCGCAAACTATTGACAATTCTTTATCTGGGACACAGTCCCATATTAATCCCCAGTCTTTTGCTTGTTTTGCAGATATATCCTCACCTAATAAGCCCATACCATTAGCCCTAGCCCTGCCTATTAGATTAGGAACAAACCAAGAGGCACCAACATCAGATATTATTCCAAGATTTGGACCAAAAACTAATTTGAATTTAGCTGATTCAGCTGCAACAACTATATCTCCTGCTAATGCTAAACCAACACCACCACCAGCCGCTATTCCATTAATAGCATTAACCACCGGCTTAGAAGATTGTGTAATGGCTTTCACCAATGGATTAAATGCATTCTCCATATTTACGGACGCTGCTTCACCTGCAGAAAGTCCTTCAGTGGCTGGCCAGCCTCCCTCAATGAGATCTGCACCAGAACAAAATCCTCTTCCATTTCCAGTAATTATGATAGATCTTACTTTTTTACTACCCTTTGCTTTATTAAGGGCATCTAGGAGCCCCATAATCAAATCTGCATTCATAGCATTTAAAACTTCTGGCCTGTTAAGGCTTAACTTCAGAACACCATCATCATTAAGTTCTTGTAAAATTACATTATTCATATTTTTTCCTAATCAAATTGTTTTTCAGTACTGGCAAAGAGTAAATAAAATATACCTCCAAAGAAAGTAATGCCAGCCACTACGTAAAATACCATATCCCACGAGTTCGTTGCGTCCAATATCATACCGGTAATTATAGCTCCAACAAATCCAGGGATAGCTGCAAACATATTAGTTATTCCCATAAGCCGCCCGGTGTGTCTCGGTCCAATATCAGCATGATTGACAATAAAACCTCCCGCACTAAAACCTCCGAAGACATTGCCCAAACACATGATAGCAATAACACCAGTAACGCTATTTAGTTCAGGAACAATACAAAGGCAGATACCACTTCCCCCAAATGCTATGGTATTACACAGCTTTCTTACAGTTATTAGTCTTACTCCTTTGTTGGTAAGGCGATCAGCAAAATATCCTCCTATATTTAGAAATACAAAGGAAGCTATGTGAGGCAACATTGCCAATAAACCTACTGCAGCCATTGGAACACCTAGACCATCTTTTATGAAAATAGGAAGCCATGATAAAAAAACAAATAAGCTATAGTTATTACAAAAATGAGCTACAGCTATTGCCCATAAAGGTAAATTCCCTATCCATTTATAAAAAGCTAGATTTTCTGCTTTATCAGAGGCTGGAGCATTATTGGTAATAAATTCTAATTCTTCTTCAGATATATTCGGGTCTTCTTTTGGCGTTGAAGAAACAATCTTTTGCCAATAAAAGTACCAAATAAAACCTAAACCACCATATAAATAAAAAGCCCATTCCCAACCAAGTCTTAAGATGATTATTGGTGTTACTACAAGACCAAAAATAGTACCTATTGGAATAGCACTATTAGTGATAGCCACCGAACGTGCACGTTCGCTAAATGGTACCCATCTAGCATACAAACTATGCCACGCAGGAAAAGTAATCCCCTCCCCAAGACCCATACCTATTCTGGCGATAATAAGAGCCGCAAACCCACCATAGAAAGCCCAAGGAGTTATGAAAGTAAAGATTGACCAAACAATTAAACCTACACCAAGTACTACTTTAGCACCTATCTTATCTGATAATAGGCCTCCTATTATCTGAGTTAAGATATAGCCTATATAGAAGCTCGATAGAATAATACCTCTTTGTGTTTCAGACCAACCCATGCCTTCACTCATAGGTATTATTGCAAGAGAGATCACCACTCTGTCTATATAGCAAATGAAAACTGCAGCTACTGTCAGTGAAATAACTTTATATCTTTGTAGCATCTTTTAACTTTTTTTCCATTACTATACATAAGATACATTTTTATTAGATTAAGTAAAAATAATTATAGAAATTAGTTATGATTATTTATTCAAAAGGGAGAAAAAACTTGAAAACAAAATCTGACTATTTGCTGGAAGGAATCAAGGTTATAGACGCAGCAAGTTTTATTGCTGGTCCTTCAGCGGCTACTATTATGTCGGACTATGGTGCTGAGGTTATAAAAATAGAGCCTCAATATGGAGATAGTCTTAGAAACCTAATCGTCAACGGGAGAATGCCAGAAGGTAAAGAAAATTACTGTTGGGAATTAACTTCTAGAAACAAAAAAAGTATTTCGCTTAATTTAAAAGATAATGAAGCGCATAGAATCTTAGTCGATTTGATTAAGGATGCTGATGTCTTTATCACTAATATGCCCTTTCCTGTAAGAAAAAAACTAAAAATAACTTCTCAAGATATCAGACCTCATAATAATAAAATTATCTATGCTTCTTTAACTGGCTATGGAGAGGTTGGACCCGATGCAGACAGGACGGCTTATGATTCAATGGCTTGGTGGGCAAGAAGTGGATTAATGGACTATGTCAGACCTTCTGACAATTCTCCTGTAGCATGGTCAACCCCTGGCATGGGAGACCACCCCACGGGCATGGCTCTGTATGGTGCAATAATGACGGCCTTGTACAAAAGAGAGAAAACAGGAGTAGGTAGTGAGGTTTCTACCTCCCTAATGGCTAATGGAGCTTGGGCCAACGGTGTTTTCATTCAAGCAGCTCTTATGGATGTTGAATTCCTTGATAGGCCAGAACCATTACCAAGGCATCCATTTTATGACTTTTATTCAACAAAAGACCACAGAGAATTTGCTCTTGGAATGATAAATTCCAGAATAGAATGGCCAAAACTCATAGAGGTTTTAAATCGAGAAGATTGGAAAGAAAGAGAGCTTTTTGATTTTGAAAACCCTTTTGAAAATGCTGATATACTTAGATCAGAACTTGCTAGAGAATTTACTGACAGAACTCTATCTGAAGTTAATGAAATTCTTACTAACTCAGGTGTGACTTTCGGAGTCCTCGGAAAGACAACAGATCATAGAGAAGACGCACAATTTTTAGAAACCGAAACACTTGTTCCTTTGGAACATGAATCATTTGATGATTTATTAACGATAAATAGCCCATTTCATATTGAAGGAGAAAAGAAAGTAGATTTTCTAAGAGCTCCAAATATAGGCGAGCATACGAAGCAGGTATTAAAAGATATGGGCTTTGAAGATCTAGAATTAGATTCACTGAAGGCAAGGAACTCAATATATTGGCCAGACAATCAAGAATAACTTAGATGAAAAGATCAGAACTTAAAGTATTTGCAGTATTAATAACAACCTTATTTCTTGGATGCTCACAAGATGAAATCTGCATAGATTCAGATTTAGTTTTAGTAAATACAAAAGTCTATACTGCAAATCCAGCCCAACCAGAAGCAGATTTTATAGCCATTGAAGGTGATAAATTTATTTTTGTAGGTACAAATTCTGAAGAAGGTAACTTTAATTGTGGCAATAATAGAGTATTAGACTTGGATAACTCCTTTGTATATCCGGGGTTTATAGATGCTCATGCTCACTTAAAGGGTATTGGATACAGAGAAATTGATCTTAATCTTCAAGGCGCTGACAGCTTAAAGAGTATGCTTACTCAGGTAAAAATACATTCAAATAAACAGTTACCTGGTGATTGGATAGTTGGAAGAGGTTGGATAGAGAAGAAGTGGCCTGAAGCCAGATTCCCTACACTTCAAGAACTTGATGAGATTTCTAAAGATAAGCCCATTGCTTTAGAGCGTGCTGATGGCCACGCTATTATTGTTAATACACTAGCCCTTCAATTAGCGGGGATAGATCAGAATACTCCTGACCCTATAGGTGGGAAAATAGATAAGGATAAGAATGGAAGACCAAACGGAGTATTAATAGACAAGGCGTCTTTGTTAGTTGAATCAATCATTCCTAAAAGAACTGCCCTCGAAGAAAAAAATGCTTTGAAAGAAGGTTTATATAGAACAGCAAGAATGGGTTGGACTCAGCTTCAAGATGCTGGCTCACCACTTTCCGATTTCAATTTATTAAGGGAACTTAAAGAAGAGGGAAGTTTCCCAATAAGGATTCAGATGTATATCAGTGATGGAAGAGATGCGTTGAAATTTATTGATAATGGACCTTATCTGGATCCTAATCATATGTTGACTGCTCGAGGAGTAAAGCTTTATGCAGATGGAGCAATAGGATCAAGAGGAGCAGCTTTTTTTAAAAAATATGATGACTATGAAACAAAAGGTTTCCTTATTTTTCAAAAAGAAGAAACAATGCCAAAGCTAATAAAGGCCCTAGTTAATGGTATACAGATACAAACTCATGCAATAGGAGATCTGGCAAATAAAGTCACATTGGATTGGTACGAAGAGGCATTTAATAATGTTTCTAACGCGAATAGAATGATTACCGAACCCAGATGGAGGATTGAGCATTCTCAAAATATTTTACCTGAAGACCAGAAAAGGTTTGCTGACCTAAAAGTTATAGCCTCAATGCAACCATCGCATGCAATTGGAGATTTACATTTTGCTCATAAACGTCTTGGAATTGAACGATTAGAAAACGCTTATACGTGGAGGAATTTGATTGACTTAGGTGTAGTGGTAGCTGGAGGTTCTGATGCTCCCGTAGAAATAGGAGACCCAAGAATTGAATTTAAAGCTGCCATAGGTAGAAAAGATTTAGATGGATTTTACGAAGATTATTGGAATCTAGAACAAACTGTTAGCAGAGAAGAAGCTTTATATATGTTTACTAAATGGGCTTCATATTCAGTATTTGAGGAGGACATCAAAGGTACAATAGAAGTAGGAAAGCTCGCAGACCTCACCATTTTTTCTAAAGACTTAATGACTATCCCAGAAGAGGAAATAATGTCCTCGGAAGTTGTAATGACAGTTGTAGGAGGTCAGGTCAAGTATTCAAAATAAAAAAAAGGGCACCTAAGTGCCCCTTTTTTTACTTCACTAACTTATAAGTCCATTCCTAGTCTTATGTAGTAGAAAGCACCCATGAAACCTAAAGGCGCGAACTCAGGGTAGATTGCTCCACAACAAGTTACACCAGTGTCTTCTTCAGGATACTCATCAGTGATATTTTCAGCACCGATCGTGAATTGATAGGTTCCCATATCTCTTGTGAACTCAAGATCAAGCTGCTGCTGATCATCTAGAGTTGTGATATCTGGATTACCTAAATCATTCAGTCCGTAGTAGTATTCAGACTCACCAACATGCATATATCTTGCAAGGATTGTCCAATCACCTACGTTATGAACAGCACTTAAATTCCATCTATTTTCAGGAAGTAATGCTTCTAAAGAAGCAATTCTTGAAGCGCTTATTAGAGATGAGTTATCAACTTCAGTATCTGTTTCATTATAAACAAAAGTGAAGTCAGTCAATCCACCCATCATTTCAGTTGAGTACGTAGCTACAACATCTATACCTTCTGTAGTGGTATCGAAGTCATTGGTAAAGAACCTAAATGTTTGCATATCACTTGCACCAGGTACTTTAGCTGCAACTAATGTCGCTCTTTGCGAATCAGTTAAGCTGAAGTTTCCAGTTAGAGCTATACGATCTTTTATTTCAATCTCATATGCATCTATAGTGACATTAAGCGCATCTGTAACATCCCAAACAACACCAAAGCTTAAGTTGTCAGATTCTTCTGGTTGAAGAGCCATACCTCCTGCTGTCATAGATATAGGGTTAGTCGGGGAAAGGGTTCCTTGCTGAACTAATTCACCTGTACCTGAAATAGAAGCAGTAGTTACGTTTGATACATTAGATTGACCAGGAGTAGGGGCTCTGAAGCCTGTACTGATAGTCGTTCTAAATTTTAAATCATCATTTATTTTGTATAGTCCAGATAACTTAATATTTGTAGTGTCTCCAAAGGTATCAAAATCTTCATACCTCGTAGCAAGACCTAATAAAAGATTTTCAGTTACATCAGCTTCGAAGTCTGCATACACAGCATAGTTTTGTTGATCCCAAACGCCTGCAATATCAGGAGTAAATCCAGCAAATCCATTTGAACCAATACCGAAACCTTGATTAAAGTATGGTCCAGTTGTGAAACTTGCAACATCACCATTAACTATTTCAAACTGTTCTTCTCTCCATTCAAAACCGTAAGCGAAACTAAGATCGAAACTATCCATAGGTATGGATCTAACAAAATCCATATTGAAGTTTTTCTCTAGTTGAATGTAACTTCCAGGATTGAATTCTGTTGGAGACTGCGGTCCTAACGAAGGGTTTACAGTATTCATTATGAAGAAATCAGATCTATTTTCTCCAACATGGACACTAATATCATACGATGTTCCACTATCCATAGTACCTGAAACTCCAGAAGCTATAGACCAGTCAGTTACATCACCACCAAAACTAGGAGTGAAACCGCCCGGGAACAATTCGTTGAATACAAAACAGTTATCATCATTAAGATAAGTGGCCAGTGCAGTACCAACTAAGTTTCCTGCTGTAGCGTCAACACCTGTAGGGCATGTTCTAGCTCCACCTGCGGCTTGTCCAGCATCAGCAATAAGTCTTATGTCACTTCCATCATCATAAACACCTGTTCTGTTGTTAGGATTTCTGAAAAAGAAACCTCCCAAGACATTCTTTTCGGCATAGTTTGAGAAAAGATAGAATTTTTTAGAATCATCTAGGTCAAGACCAATATTAGCAATAAATTTGTAGTCATCAGTTACTTGAGGGGATCCCCAAACTTGGGCCTCACCATTACCAAAAGGATGTTTCCATGCAGGAACACCAGCATCAATTAGAGATTGTGCATCTCCACGTTGAGCACTTCTAGCAGTCGGATCTTGCTCTTGAATTTCCATAGAAAGGTTTGCATAACCATTTGCAGTAAAAGGCATACCTACATTAGCAGCTATTCTCCAAGTATCACCATCACCTTCGCTATATTCACCACTTCTTATTTCTAATCTGGCTCCTTCAGAGTCATCATTCAAAACAAAGTTAAGAATACCAGCAATTGCATCCGATCCATATTGCGCTGCAGCTCCGTCACGCAGAACTTCAACTTTTTTAAGAGCAATTGAAGGAATAGCAGAAATATCTGGACCTTGTGCTCCGTCAGCAATTCCACCACCGAGGAAAGATATTACAGATCCTCTGTGCCTTCTTTTGCCATTAACCAAAACAAGCATGTTGTCGGGCGGTAGGCCTCTAAGATTAGCTGGTCTTATAAGAGTAGCAGCATCACTTATTGGTTGAGTATTTACATTAAATGAAGGGACAAGTGTTCTAATCATATAGTCCATGTCCACTCCACCCTGATTTTTTATATCTGAACCAGATATAACATCTACGGGTGCGGGAGAGTCTCCCACTGATCTAGCATCTCTCCTAGAACCTACAGCCACAACTTCTTCAATTTCATCAGCCGCAGCCATGAAAGAAGGAATCACAGGTAAGGTTAAAAGCGAAAAAGAGATAGCTAAACTACCTAATTTAGTTTTAAACATAAAGTTTACCCCAAAGTTTATTAATAAAAGGCTTAGAGCATAGTGAATAGATACAAAAGAATAGCAAGACTGTTATTACGTTTTAGCTATTATTCTAAAGCACAGCAATAGGCTTAAAGCACGTTAAGATGCATTTTATAGCCCGTTGAAGCTATATGCAAACTTAAATATACTAGTGCGGAGCTTAGAATTGTTATAAAAAAACATTTTTTTGACAAAAATTTATGAAATATACCCACAAAATAGCAGTTTCAAGCGATATTTCTAGTATCAGTAAGCTTATGCACTTAGCCATAGAAGGTAATATGGCTAAATTGCTTTCAGAGGAACAATTAGAGGCAGCAAAAGAGTCTATGGGGCTTGATACTCAATTGATTAAAGATCAAACATATTTCGTTGTCTATGCAGGTCAGATTTTAGTAGGCTGTGGAGGCTTCAGTTACAGAAAAACATTGTTTGGAGGAGATCACACCCCTAATCGTTCTAACGGATTACTAGATCCTATTTTAGATCCTGCAAAAATTAGAGCGATGTACACCCATCCTTTATGGGCAAGAAAGGGCGTGGGCACTTATATACTCAAGCTGGCAGAAAAGGAGTCTGAGAAAAGAGGTTTTAAAAGTTTTGAGTTAATGGCCACAGTATCTGGAAAACTTCTTTATGAAAAAAGAGATTATCAAGTTACTGAACAAATAGATTATTTTAGTAAAGTTGGGAATAAGGTCCCGATGTATCGTATGATGAAAAAGATATGAATAATCAAAGTCAGTTGAATATATTCCAAGAATCTCTTGAAAATTGCAGTTGTGATCCGATGACAGGCTTCTTTAGAACAGGTTGTTGTGAAACAAATCATCATGATGTTGGAACCCATACAGTCTGTGCATTAATGGATAGAAATTTCCTGCAGTTTAGTTTCAATCAAGGTAATGACTTAATAACACCTGTACCTGAGTATGATTTCCCAGGATTAAAGCCAGGTGATAAATGGTGTCTTTGTGCAAATAGATGGCTAGAGGCCTTTGAAGCAGGCGTTGCGCCAAAAATTATTGCTAAAGCTACTAATCTAAAAACACTTGATATCATCCCTATAGATAAGATTAAGAAATTTGCTTTAGATATTGTATGAACAAGGAAATTTTTTTTATGGAAAGGGCTTTATATCAAGCTAAAAAAGCATATGAAGCAAACGAAGTTCCTGTTGGAGCAATCTTAACAATAGATGATGAGATAATTGCTGAGGGTCATAATCAACCAATTACCTCAGACGATCCAACTTCTCATGCTGAAATAAATGTTATACGAACTGCTGCTAAAGCTCTAAATAATTATAGATTAGAAAATTCTTCAATGTACGTAACTCTCGAACCCTGTCTGATGTGTTGCGGAGCTTTGATACACGCAAGAATAGAAAATCTTGTCTTCTCAGCAAAAGATCCAAAGTCAGGTGCAGTAATTAGCAACACCAGGGCTTTAGATTTTGATTTTACAAATCATAAAGTTCAATATTCTCAAGGACCATTCGCAGAGGAATCTTCTAATCTATTGAAGCAGTTCTTTGCAGAGAAAAGACTATAGATCAAATTTAGTCCAAATAGGTGCATGGTCAGAAGGTTTTTCCATACTTCTTATTTCGTAGTCTATTCCAGAGGCTTTTACAATATTATTCAATTTTTTAGTTACCCATATATGATCTATTCTAAGACCTCTTTTTGGATTGTCTTCAAATCCCTTACTTCTATAATCAAACCAACTAAATTCATTATTATTATCAGGGTATAGAGTTCTGTATGAATCATGCAGCCCCCAAGAGGTTAGTTGTGAGAGCATTTCCCTTTCCTCTGGAAGAAAGCTACATTTCCCCGTTCTCAACCATCTTTTTTTATTTTCATCTCCGATGCCTATGTCGATATCCTCTGGAGATATATTTAAGTCACCTATAACCATAAGATGATCCTTAGGATCATAATTTTTCTTGATATGAGAGATTAGATCTTTATAAAACTTGACCTTATAAGGAAATTTAACGGGATGATTTCTTTCTTCACCTTGGGGAAAATAACCATTCAAGATATGAACTTTCTTCCTACCATATTTTAAGGTGACAGATATAAATCTTTTTTGGGATTCAGCATTATCCGTCTCAAAACCTTTCTGAACTTTGAATGGGTCCTCCTTAGTAAGAATAGCAACCCCGTAATGACCTTTTTGTCCATGAATATGAGCCTTATATCCTAAGGATTCAGGTATCTCATAAGGAAAGTCGTCATCGTGCACTTTTGTTTCTTGCAGCCCTATTGCATCAGGTTTATGTTTTTTAACAATTGCTTCAACTTGATGAGGCCTGGCCCTTATACTATTGATATTGAAGGAGATAATCTTCATGGTTAACTTGTCTTTTTATTCATCGCAATCAAAGACCTGCCCTTAAGTTCTACTAGGTCTATTAATATATTCGCAGCTTCGTTCATTACTTCCTTGTCAAGATCTAGCATTGCAGGGTCATCTTCTCTTTCCATAAATTCTTTGTAACTAGAAAAGGTAGGTAAATTTAGTCTATTCCTTAGAGAATTTTCATTTGTTAAAACAAATTCTTCTATTTTATTTTTTTGGGTCTTTCTAATCTCAAGATTTAAATTCAAATTATCTCTTTTATTATCTTCTTGCCATTTCTTTCTTAACTCTATGTTTGAGAATAAAGAAGAATTTTTAACTCGCTCCATACTTATTTCTTTCAATTCTTTCATATAAGGATTCACTCTATTAAAGTCCTTATGTGATGTCTCTGGTATCGAGTCATGTGCTAAAGCTCTATCAAGTTTACTCTCACCTAATTCCTCTAAGTTATATAAAGAAGGTAATGAGATATCTGGCTCAATACCCATGTTTTGCGTACTACTTCCGGAGACTCTATAGAATTTAGATTCTGTAAATTTAATTTGTCCTGAGGATAGTGAATCGACTCTTTGCACTGTTCCTTTTCCAAAGGTGTCTGTACCAACCACTAAACCACGTCCATAATCTTGTATAGCACCTGCAACAATTTCAGATGCTGAAGCACTGAATTTATTTACTAAAACCACTAGCGGTTTATCGAAGTATTGATACCCCCACCTCTCTCCTAAACCATGGATATTGCCATTAGCATTTTTTATTTGAACAGTTGTGCCTCTTCCTAAGAAAAGATGTGCAAGTTTATTAGCTTCAAATAAAGATCCTCCTCCATTATTTCTTAAATCTATAACGAGGCCGTCAACATTTTCTTGCTTAAGTTCTTTTAGAAGTTTTTTTACATCTTTATGGCTACTTTTGTAGTCATAGTCACGGTTTTGGAAAGCATTAAAGTCTAAGTAGAAGGCTGGCAGTTCTATAACGCCAACCTTATAATCAATTTCACCTCTTTGAATATTAATTATTTCTTTTTCAGCAGCCTGATCTTCCAATTTAACTACATTTCTAACGATCTCTATTTCTTTTGTTTCATTATCATCTAATGATGTGGAAGGAATTATTTCTAATCTAACTTTTGACCCTTTTGGACCTCTTATTAACTCTACTACGTCATCAATCCTCCAGCCAATAACATCCACAATCTCTTCTTCATCTTCTTGACCTACTCCTACAATTTTATCTTTGGGCTTAATTGAATCTGTTTTTTCTGCAGGACCACCTGGTACAAGAGAGGATATCGAAGTGTAGAGTCCATCTGAAGATAGAAGAGCACCAATTCCTTCTAAAGAGAGGCTCATATTGATATCGAAATCTTCTGAGTTTTTTGGAGACATGTAAGTTGTATGAGGTCCGTAAATTGACCCTATAGAATTTACAAATATATTGAACACATCCTCTGATCTAGTCTGCTCAAAGAAATTTAGCTGGTTATGCATTCTCTTTTTTGTCTTCTCTACCGCCTCTTCGAGCGAATTACCAGAAAGTATTAATTGGATAGCATCATTAGTACTTAAATCAATCCACAAATACTCTAGATCTATCAAACTATTTAACCTTTTTGATTCAGACAAGTCTCTTATCAAGGTTCTGGAAGTATTCAAATTTTTTTTCTTTATAGAATGAAGGAACTCTATTTGAGTTTGATGTCTCAAATAATATCTATCAACATATTTATTGAATATATCAAAAGCAAGATCCAAATCTTCTTCAATATTTAGAGCAAGATCACTCCTTTTAAAAAATATTTCAATTTCCGGTGACGTAAATATTGTTTTATTTGGATCAAGTCTTTCTAAGAATTCAGTAAAGACTTGAGTTTTAATAGACGCATAGTCTTTCTTTATTAAATGGTTTGACTCTAATGTTTCAATAATCTCCTCACTCAATCGAATATGAGATTCACTTTTATCAAATACTTCAATGGAATCTTTGTTAAATGCAAAAGATAGAAAAGGTAATATTGCTAGTAATATAAAGAAAAACTTTTTTGTCATATTTTATTGTGGAGGGCAGCTAGGTTTATTTTATCTAAAAAAGGGTTTCATTAAATTATTATTTTGATATATCTTTTGTGGCTATAAAATTTAATCAGTAACTATGAAAGAAGTAGAATATTTTTTTGATTGCAGTAGTCCTTGGACATACCTCTCTTTCGAGGGGATCCTGGAGGTAGCAAAGAACAGAGAGATTGAGGTCATTTGGAAGCCAATCCTCGTAGGTGGCATTTTTAATTCAATAAATCCTAGTGTCTATGAAAGCAGGAAAAATCCTATAGAAGAAAAAATGAATTATTCACAAAAAGATCTTCAAGATTGGGCAAAACTAAGAGGTATCACTATAAATTGGCCAAGAATTTTTCCTATTAATAGCGTCAAGGCCATGCGTGGAGCATTTTATTTTATAGATAAGGGCGGGATAGAATCCTACTTAAAGTCTATCTTTGAAGCCTATTGGACAGATGGAAGCGACATCTCAGATCTAGAAACCTTATTAAAAATTGTTGAATCTAACGGAGCTGATATGAGTGAATATAAAGATTTCATAGAAACACCAGAAGTTAAAGAGAGACTGATTCAAAATACTCAGGAACTGATGGAAAGAGGTGGGTTTGGATCACCTACTTTTTTTATTGACAAGACTGATATGTACTTTGGTAATGACAGGATACAACTGATGGAGAGTATCCTTTAGTAAGATCTTATTTTTTATCTTTCGTCATTTCGGCAATGCTTTTAGAGTCCTGACCAAACATTGTTTTAAGACCCTCTTTGGTAATGCCTTTACCAAAGTTTCTGTTTTCTTTTCCAACCTCTATACCTCTCCTAACAGCAGGCCTTGATTTAATTTCATCGAACCACCTTCTTACATTAACGAAAGTATCTAAATCTACTTCATATCTTTTATAAGCAGTTATCCAAGGGAATGAAGCCATATCAGCTATGGAGTAATCTCCAGCTAAGTATTGTCTTTCATTCAAAACATTGTCCATTACACCCAGTAGACGGTCATATTCATTTTTATATCTTTTCTCTGAATAAGAATGATCTCCAGGAAAGTTTGGTGCATAGTTAACGAAGTGACTTACTTGACCGGCCATTGGACCAAGTCCTCCCATTTGCCAAAATAACCACTCTAAAACTTTCTCTTTCTTTGGAGATTCTTGAGGGAAGAATTTGCCTGTTTTTTCTCCCAAATACATAAGTATTGCTCCTGATTCAAAGACGCTAAGCGGTTGGTCTTCAAAGAGATTATCGTGATCTACAATAACGGGCATCCTATTATTTGGACTTATTTTTAAGAATTCAGGCTTAAACTGATCTCCTTTGCCAAGATTTACAGGTATAACCTTATATTCCATGTCACACTCTTCTAACATAATAGAAATTTTCCAGCCGTTTGGCGTAGGTGCGTAATATAAATCAATCATAATCTTTGCTCCTCAATGTATTTATCTTTTTCTGACCATATATTTTCTATCCAGGACTTCAATTCTAATCTGAAATTACTATCTTCTTCGTAATTTTTACCAAGTAGATCCTGTGGTATTTCAATTTCCTTAACTTTTACGGTGACTTTCGACATTCTTCCACATAGAAAATCCCAGAAAGACCTCCTAGAGCCTTCATAGAAGATGGTGAAATCAAGGAGTAATTTTATATAAGGCATTGTTGTTAATGTAAGCCCTATACCACCAGATTTAGGATCAAGGAGATTAATAAATTTCGAACCTTGATCTATTTTTTTTTCTTCATTGAACCTAGTGCCTTCAGCAAAACTGAATATAGATACTGGATATCTGCTATATCTCCCAAAAGATTCTTCCATCGCCTTAATATCTTTTCCTCTTAGCTCGGGATTTTTTTCAATTTCTTCTTTTGTGAATCTCTTTAGAAAAGGCATATCAAGAGCCCACCAAGCCAAACCTATGACGGGAACCCAGATTAAAATATGCTTCATAAAAAATTTAAGCATAGGGATTTTCCTATTCGTTATAGCTTGTAAAACGAATATATCTGCCCATGACTGATGATTGGCAACTGATAGATACCAATTCGACTTATCCAACGATTCAAAACCCTCTACATTCCATTTTGGATTGTGTAGAAGCTTAATCCATATTCCATTACAAAATATCCAACATTCGCCGATGTTTATAATGAGTTTAGTGCAAAGCCTTTTCCATTGCTCTAATGGTATAAACTTTAAAATAGCTATCGTGAGAAGGAATACGCACCAGAAAAGTGTATTAATCACTACACAGATGAAAGCTATTACCCCTTTTACAGTTTCCATATAAAAGATTCTAACTCAGTTTTTTTGAATCCTCCCAAAGTGCATTTAAATCTTTTAATTCTAGTTTTTCGAAATCTGTATTCGTTTTCTCTATCAGATCTTCAATATATTTGAATCTATCTATAAATTTATTATTTGCTCTATTAAGGGCCTCTTCAGAATCAATATCCAAATGTCTGGCCAAATTTGTCACAATCATCAGTAGATCACCTATTTCTTCCCTGATAGATTCTTTATCATCTGAAAATATAGCCTCTTCAAGCTCTTGTGTTTCTTCTCTTATCTTTTCAAATACTCCCTGTGCATTAGGCCAATCAAACCCCACTCCAGAAACTCTTTCTTGTATTTTTTGAGACCGTTTTAAAGAGGGGAGATTTTTTGCGATACCATCGAGTATTCCAGACTGCTCTTTCTGAATTCTCTCTTCCTTTTTGATATTTTCCCATTGGTAGATTTGGTCTTCAGATGAATGATTTCGTTTATCTAGGAAAACATAAGGATGTCTTCGTATAAGTTTCTGAGTGATTATTTCAACTACATCATCAAATGAGAATAGGTTTTCTTCGCTAGCAATCTGAGATAAGAAAACTACTTGCAAAAGAAGATCGCCAAGCTCTTCTTTCAGATCATCATTATCTTGTCTGGCTATGGAATCAGCAACTTCATACGCCTCTTCTATAGTAAATGGGGAAATAGATTCAAAGGTTTGTTTTTTGTCCCACTCACAGCCGTGATTTTTGTCTCTTAATTGAGACATTACTTTCAAAAGTTTATCTATATTAGCCAGTTTAATAGTCGCTAAGATTTGCGTACCTATCTAAATGGTATTCGGAGTTACCAAATATTTGTTCTGTTACTCTTGCTCTCTTCATGAAGAGACCAACATCATACTCATCAGTAACACCAACACCTCCATGCATCTGGACAGCCTCATTAGTGACCAAATAATTAGTTTCTCCTGCTTTAAACTTTGCAAGGCTAGCCATTCTTTTTAAGTCATTAGACTTTTCATCTACAGCATTACAAGCTGCAATGACAGATGATTTTGTAAGCTCTAATTCTGAATACATTTCAGCTGCTCTGTGCTGGAGGGCTTGAAAAGTACCTATTACCGCTCCAAACTGTTTCCTTTCTTTTAAATATTCAAGAGTAAGATCAAAAGCTTGACTCGCATTACCAAGCATTTCAGCTGAGATCGCTATTTGTGCTCTATCAAGCACTTCTTCTAATACAGCGGCTCCGTTATTTTGTTCACCTAGGATTTCTGATTGAGAAACGATCACTTTATTGAATTTAATAGACGCAGCGTTTCTAGAATCCACCATACTTGTCTTAGTTATCTCTACACCCTTAGACTCTGGATCGACCAAAAATAAAGTTATTCCAGAAGCATCATCAGTCGCACCTTCAGTCCTTGATGCAACAATAATTAAATTCGCAGAATGACCGTCTATTACGAATGTTTTCTCACCAGAGATCTCAAAATTATCTCCTTCTTTTTTCGCTTCGGTAGCAATGGAGAAGGGAGCATGTCTATTAGTTTCTTCTAGAGCAAGAGCTGTTGTTAGGTTTCCCTCAACAATCTGAGGCAACAAAGATTGTTTCTGATTATCATTTCCACCTAAAGAGATTAGACTTGCTCCAAGAACTCCAGTAGAAAACAAAGGTGAAGGAGTAAGTGTTTTACCCATTTCTTCAAAAATACTTCCCATACCAATCATGCCAAAGTCAAAGCCTCCGTATTCTTCAGGAATTAGTATTCCTGACCAACCAAGGTTGACCATTTCTTGCCATAAAGAATTATCATAACCCTGTTGATTTTGCGTATCTCTTACTTCTCTAAAGTGAGTTACAGGAGCATTCTTTTGTAAAAACTCTTTAGCAATATCTTTGAGGGATTGCTGTTCCTCATTAAGTATTAAAGCCATTTTTATTTATCTGGAAGTCCTAGAACTCTTTTTGATATTACATTTAACTGCACTTCAGAAGTTCCACCTTCAATGGAATTTGCCTTAGTTCTTAGCCAGTCTCTCGTGATTTGAAGCTCTTCCATAGAAAATCCTTCTCCTTCCCATCCTATAGCTTGAGTTCCCATAGCTTCTAACATGAGCTCATAACGAAGTTTGTTATGTTCCGTGCCATAATATTTAGACATTGCAGCCGCAGGACTAGGCGATCCAACTTTTGTTTCTTCTCCAACTCTTTGCATGGTGAGTCCAAACGCTCTTGAATTAAGATCGTGCATAGCAATCTTTCTTCTTAATGCCGAGTCTGATATCTTTTGATCGGAATCTACGCCAGCATACTTTTTTCCTATCTCAGCCAAACCAGATTTTGTTTTTTTACTTCCGTCTCCACCACCTGAAAGGCCCATGGCAGAAATCATTGTTCTTTCATGCTCCAATAATCTTTTTGCTACTGTCCAACCTTTATTTAGGCCGCCGACCAGATCTTTAGTTGGCGCTTTTGCATCATCAAAAAAAGTTTCACAGAAGGGTGATTTTCCACTTATTAAAGTTATCGGCCTAGTTGTAACACCAGGCTGATCCATATCTATCAGTAAGAAGCTTATTCCGTCATGCTTAGGTTCTTGTGGACCAGTTCTTACTAAGCAAAAAATCTTATCTGCTTTATCGGCATATGAAGTCCAGATCTTTTGTCCATTAATTATATAGTTGTCGCCATCTGCGACAGCTTTTGTGCTCAGAGAAGCAAGATCAGAACCTGAACCGGGCTCACTGTATCCTTGGCACCACCAATATTCCCCTCTAACTATCGGAGGTAGATGTTCCTTTTTTTGTTCTTCTGTAGCAAACTCTAAGAGAGCAGGTCCTAGCATCCAAATGCCAAAACTTCCTAGAGGAGATCTGGCTCCTATTGCCCCCATTTCTTCTTGTAGAATTTTGTTTTCTTCTTTAGATAATCCACCCCCACCATATTCACTGGGCCATGTTGGGCAAGTCCATCCTTTTTCTCCCATCCTTTGTAACCATAACTCTTGATCAGGATGAGAAAACTGAGCATTTCTTCCACCCCAAGCAATATCACCTGGTTTTCTCATTTCGGGTGGGCAGTTAGCCTCAAGCCAATTTCTAGTTTCTTCTCTGAAAGTTTGTAATTCTGACATGTAGATCCTTATTCTTTAATTGTTATTGTGCAATTATAGTTGTAATCTAGATATAACAAAACAGTTTGTATAGGAGTCATATGAAAGCTTATCAAGTCATAGAAAATGGAAAACCTCTAGAAGAGAGGATCCTTGAAACGCCCGAAGCTAAAGGAAGAGAAGTTGTTCTTAAGACCGTTGCTTGTGGAGTTTGTCACTCAGATGTGCATATCCACGATGGTTATTTTGAATTAGGTGGCGGTGTGCAATTACCTTCTCCTCTACCTGGAGGAGAGCCATTAACTATGGGTCATGAAATTTTTGGAGAGGTGGCTGCTATTGGAGAAGAAGTCGAAGGTATAAACATAGGTGAAAGGTACGTAGCCTATCCATGGATGGGTTGTGGTGATTGTGATCTGTGTGATGATGACATGACTCACTATTGTGCTAATAATTCAAATTTAGGTATCCATGTAGGTGGAGGATATGGAGATCATGTACTAGTGCCTGATCAAAAATATCTATTCCATGCCGCAGATACACCTGACAGTTTGGCTGGGAGCTATGCTTGCCGAGGCCTAACAGCTTATAGCGCACTAAAAAAAGCTGGTCCTTACAAGAAAGATAACTCACTAGTAATAGTTTCAGCAGGTGGCTTAGGTGTTTTAGCATTGAAAATTGCACAAGCTGCTTACGGAATAAATCCTATTGTGGTTGATATTGACGATGAAAAACTTGGAATGGCAAGACAACTTGGTGCTTCAGCTACAATAAATTCTTCTGAAGAAGGAGCAGCTGAGAAATTAATGGAATTAACTGAGGGTGGGGCAAGGTCAATAGTAGATTTTGTAGGTGCTGAGGCATCCGTAAACTTTGGTTACAATCTTTTAGCAAGGGGCGGCAGCTACGTTATTGTAGGACTCTTTGGAGGACAAATAAGCCTCCCTTTACCTTTGCAGGCACTTACAGAAAAAAAACTTATGGGTTCTTATGTGGGTAGTTTAGGAGACATGGCCGAACTAATGGAGTTGGTTGTGGCAGGCAAGATAGACCCTGTAGCTGTAGAAACTCGTGATGTGTCAGAAGCTAACAATACTTTACTTGAGATGAAGGAAGGAAAACTCTTAGGCTTAGTAGCGTTAACTCACGATCAGTAAATTAAATAGATATCTTTGAAAATACTTCAGATATATCCTGGTTTATAACTAAATCTGCAAAACTATCCATCTGAGTAGCTTCATTGTTAACTATTACAAGTTGCGCTCCAGTTTCTTTAGCTAAAATAGGTATATCTGCTGCAGGAAAAACTGCTAAAGATGTACCAACACAAATAAAAAGATCAGATTTAATTGCTTCTCTTTGGGCAATCTGCATTTCTTCTTCAGGCATGGCTTGACCAAATGATATGGTGGCTGTTTTTATAATTCCGTTACATTCTTTGCAAAGAGGAGGTTCTTTTGACTTAATGAATTCAACTTTTAAAGACTTTAATTCGTATCTTAAATTGCATTCTAAACATTTGGCATAAGTTGCATTGCCATGCAACTCACTTATCTTCTTTTCAGCAACTCCAGAGTCTTGATGTAAGTTGTCTACATTTTGTGTGATTAAGAATCCATCTTTCTCAGTTATAATTTCAGCTATCTTTTTATGACCTTCATTAGGTTTTGCATAATTAATATTTAATTCATTTCCAAATTTTCTCTCCCAAGATTCAATTCTCTTTTCTTTAGAAGAAATAAAATCTTGAAAGTAGATGGGCGTTGCAGTCTTCCACACTCCTTGAGGTCCTCTAAAATCCGGAATTCCAGAGTTAGTACTTATACCTGCTCCTGTAAAGAAAACTATGTTTTCACTATTTTTAATGAGTTCTTTAAGTTTTAACGACATCTATAACTTCCAATAAGTTAAAATATATAGAAAAATAGAAACTTTGGACATTTTTAATCTCAGTCAAGAAACCTTATGGTTGTTAACAGTAGTTTACGATCTAGGTCTGGCTTTGCTTCTATATAGGTTTTTTGGTAAATACGGACTCTACACTGCCGTTGTTTTAGGTATAGTCCTAGGCAATCTGCAGGGCGGAAAAGTCAGTGAGCTAATTATTTTTGGATCTGCCTACAAGGTCAGTATGGGGGCCATTCTGTATTCTGGAATCTATTTTGCAACTGATGTTCTTAATGAAAAATATGGCAGGAAGGATGCTAATAGAGCAGTAATGCTTGGCTTCTTTGCAAATATAGCAGTAATGATCACTTTAGTTTTAAGTGTTCAATTTAAACCTTCTGAAATTACTGGTTCTGCGCTGGAGGTACATAATGCCATTACTACCTTGGCTTATTATTCACCAGCTTTCGTAATTGGTTCTTTAACAGCTTATTTAGTAAGCCAAACATTTGACGTATGGTTCTTTAATAAAATAAAAAGTATTACAGGAGAATCAAAACTTTGGTTGAGAAATAATCTTTCAACCATCACTTCTCAACTAATAGATACACTCATTTATCAATTTACTTGGGTTTTTGCTACTGGGATGGATTGGTCTACGGCTCTTATGTTAGCTCTAACAAAATATGTCTTTAAGGTTTTAATAGCTGCAATTGATACAATATTTATCTATTGGGTAAAAAAATGGTAATTCCTAATGAATAGTTTTAAAAATATAGGTCTGTTTACGAGTACGGTTAATTCAGAAAAGATATTCATTGCAAAACAAATAGAAGAGATTTTGAGCAGTAAGGGCTGTAGGATCTTGTATGACAATACATTTAAAAAAGATACAGGTATAAAAAATTTAAAAACCTATTCATCTAAATATTTAACCTCTCATTGTGATTTGGTTATAGCTATAGGTGGAGATGGAACTATGTTGAGCTGTTCAAGGCTTTATGGTTTGCAAGCAATTCCTATATTGGGCATAAACCTTGGTAAACTAGGTTTCCTTACTGACATAGCACCTGATGAACTTACTACCAGACTCCAAGAAGTCCTATCTGGTCAATATTCTTTAGATCAAAGATTCTTTCTGGAAAGTACTGTAAAGGGTAGTAAGAAAAAACATATAGCTCTTAATGAAGTAGTTATACATTCCGGTGCTATTGCACAATTAATTGAATACGATTTATTTATCGATGGTGTTTTTGTATTTAGGCAAAAGGCTGATGGAATAATTATTAGCTCACCTACTGGATCTACGGCTTATTCTCTATCAGGAGGAGGACCTATAGTTCATCCAAGCCTAGATGCTATATCAATAGTGCCAATGTTTCCTCATAGCCTTAGCTCAAGTCCGTTAGTTATAAATGCTGACAGCAATATAAAGATACTTACAGTTAGAAAAAAGAATAAAGCCAGTTTGAGCTTTGACAGTCACAATTCATTAAATATTCTCGGCGAGAATGAAATAAATATTCGTAAATCTTCATCAGTGTTAAACTTGGTGCATCCCATCGGCCATGATTTTTATGATGGATGTAGAAATAAACTTGGGTGGAGTTCGGGTATTATTAAAACTGATAAATAATAAGATAACATGCATAAACTTAATCTCAATAAATATTTACTTACTACAGTTTCAATCCTTTTAGCTATTCCAATGCTTCTACTCTCTGTTGATGATTTAACAATTGAAGAAATCCAAGAATTACAAGAAGCAAGATTAGGTGAGAGTGTTATCAAAGAGGAAGAAAAATTCCTAGAAATACAAACCTCGGCTATAAGAGAAGATGAAGAAGAGTGTAAAGAATGCATTTATGGATACGAACTATTCAATGATATTCCCACAACTTTTGCGCTATCATCTAATGTACCTGTTCCCCAAGACTATACTTTAGGACCTGGAGACAAATTAAAAATTGAATATTTTGGAAATAATAAAGATAAAAAAGACGAATATATCACAAGAAATGGAAATATAAAATTACCTCTGTTGGGACCGATAAATATTGCTGGTCAATCAATGCAGGCAGCAGAAAGATTGATTAACAAAAAAGTTTCTGAAGAGTTGATAGGCACTCAAGTTTACTTGTCACTTGGTGAATTGAGATCTATAAATGTTTATTTAGTGGGTGCTGCCTACAAACCAGGAACTTATACAGTAAGTTCTTTAGCTTCCTTAACAAATGTAATATTTTCAACTGGTGGCCCGGATAAAGTAGGTTCACTAAGAAATATTCAAGTTAAAAGAAATGGAAGTCTCATTAAAACTTATGATTTTTATAAATTACTTCTCGAAGGTGATACTTCTCAAAACTTAAGATTGCAAGAAGGTGATACAATTTTCTATCCATTGATAGAAAATTTTGTACGGATTGATGGATCTGTTCAAAGGCCAGGGAATTATGAAATCTTACCCTCAAATAAATTATCTGAAATTATTAAATTTTCAGGTCTTTCGAACAAAAATGATCTTAAACTACAATTTAGTAGGTTTAATAAGACTCTCCAAAAGCGTGAAGTAGAAATCCTAAGCGATCCTGATAAATGGAATGATATCAGTTTGAAGAATGGAGATTCTATAAATATCTTAAGAGGTTCCAAACAAGATCAAGCAAATATTCTACTAACAGGAGAATTTCTCTACCCAGGTTACTATGATATTAGTTCCGGCCAAACCATCTCAGAAATAATTACTCAAGCAGGTGGCTTATCCGATCTTGCTTACCCCGAAGGCGCAATTTTTACTAGAGAGTCCGTTAAAAAACAGCAAAAGGATTCTTATATTAAGAATGCTCAAAATTTAGAAAGAGCACTTGTGGATGCGGTGTCTGGGGGAAATCAAATTGATGGTGAAGCTTACATGGCGATAAGTAAATTCATAGAGAAATTGGAAGAGCAAGAACCTATTGGTAGACAAGTTGCAGCCATTGACGAATATTCATTACAATCTGACCCAAGATCTGACTTTATCTTACAAGATGGAGATTCAATTTTTGTTCCTATGAGGTCTACTTCAATATCAGTTGTAGGCGAGGTTTTAAATTCAACAACTCTTTTATACAGAGAAGATCTTTCTATACAAGACTATATTGAATTATCAGGTGGAACCACTAATGGTGCAGATTTGTCCAGGATTTTTATTATTCTTCCTAATGGTAAATCATTGATATATAAAAGAAAACTATTTCAAAATAATATTGAAAATGAACTCTTGCCTGGCAGTACAATTGTGGTTTCAAGAGATCCTGATCCATATGACTGGTTAAAATTAACGTCTGTTATTACCCCGATATTATCTGATCTTGCTATTTCTGCTGCTTCAATATCTGCTATCAGTAACGATAACTAAGCCAAGGTCTCTTGATTGCCAGTGCAAAAGAATAAAATATTTCTTTTAACATTTGTTTTTGTCTTTACTAACTGGATTAATGCTGCAGTCTACGACTATTTTCCAAGGAAATTAGAAGCAACATCTTCTAATTACGGAATAACAGGCATTCTAAATATGCCGAATGCCAGACTTATGACTGAGGGGTCAATGAAAATTGGATTTTCTAGCTCTTTTCCGCATGAATATACATACATATCTGCAACTCCTTTTCAATGGTTAGAAGCTTCGTATAAGTATACTGAATTAAAAAATCTTCTTTATGGTCCTTCAAGCTATAGCGGAAATCAATCATTAAAGGATAAGGGATTTGACTTAAAAATAAGACTTTTAAGAGAATCCTACTACCTACCAGATATTTCGATTGGATGGAATGATCTGGCAGGAACAGGAAAATTTTCAGCAGAATATATTACTGCCACCAAAAATATTAGAGATGTAGATTTTACCTTAGGATTAGGATGGGGATCTCTAGGAAAAGATAAAAATATTAATAATCCTTTTAAAGAATTTGACCAAGATTTTAAAAATAGAGAAACTGAGTTTGGCGAAGGAGGTTCCTTCAATTACAAATCTTGGTTCTCTGGAGATAAAATAGCTCTATATTCAGGTTTAGAATACTATTGGTGGAAGTATGGAATTATTTTAAAACTAGAATATGACACCTCAAATCCTGATATAACATATGGTGGACAGCCAGCGCTGGATGTAGATAGCAGGTTTAATTTTGGGTTAATTCGGCCAATTAATGAAAATTTTACAATAGGTTTAAGTTTTGAAAGAGGTAACGAGTTTAGGTTTTCTTTTGATATAAAATCTGATTATGGCCAGAAACCCCTGGTGAAAAAAAATGATCCACCAAAGAATGTAATAAAATTAAATAAACAACAGCAAAAAACTTTAAAGGGTAATAATGAAATTTTCTATAGGTCTCTAAATAGAGGATTAAGAGAAGAGAATATTTTGATTCAATCTGCAGACCTGTCTGATAGTGAATTAAAGATAACTATTGCACAGAATAGATTTAGAAATTATCCAAGGGCCATAGGTCGAACAGCAAGAATAGCTTCAGCTCTCACGGGCGAGGAAGTTAACAAATTTATTATTACTCCCATGAATGGAGATAGTGAAGTTTATTCAGTTGAATTTAGAAAAAAAGATTTCGACTTGGTTGAGCAGAATAGAATAGGAGTCAAAGAGCTTTACCAGAAAACAAAAATATATTCATCCGAACCTGAGAGGTATAAAGAAAATGAATTTCAGCCTTCTGTTAAATTTCCTGAAGTATTTTTTGATATGTCTCCCTCCTTAAGGCATCAAATAGGCGGGCCTGAGTCATTTTATTTAGGACAGTTATGGTGGAAAATAAATACAAAGATTAAATTTAACAGGGGATTGTCTTTACATTCAACATTAGGACTAAGTATTTACGATACATTTGATGAATTTGCAAATCCTAGCTTCAGTAAAATTCCAAAAGTGAGGAGTGATATTCAAGAATATTTGTCAGAAGGAAAGAATAATATAGCAAGATTGAAATTAGATTATATATGGTCGCCATATAAAGATATTTTTGTCAGAGTAGATGTTGGATACCTTGAAGAGATGTTTGGGGGAGTGGGAGGAGAAATATACTATAGACCTTTCGAATCTAATTTTTCTTCCAGCATCCAGATTCATAAGGTGAAACAAAGGAATTTTGACCAAAGGTTTGGATTTAGAGACTATGAAGTTAATACGGGACATGTAAGCCTATATTACGACTTTCCAAGAGGAATACAGAGTCAGCTATTATTAGGTAAATATTTAGCAGGTGATGTAGGGGCTACTATTGACCTTTCAAGAAGATTCAATAATGGTTTTACGTTAGGTGTTTTTGCTACTAAAACAGATCTGTCATCGAAAGAATTTGGTGAAGGATCATTTGATAAGGGGTTTTATTTTTCTATACCTACAGATTCATTCTTTACTAATTTTAGACAGGGAGATATTTCGTTTGGTTTACATCCTCTCACTAAAGATGGAGGTGCAATATTAAATCACTTAAATTCGCTTTATTCTATATACGGAGACACAAATCTTAAATCTGTTAACAGAGATTGGAGGTCAATAAATGACTAAATCCTATTCAGTTAATCTTATTAGAACTCTAATAATTTTGTTTACACTAAACTCATGTTCTAATCTAGATGTATCTTCTCCATCATCTTCTGTATTTAATCTTTTATTGAAGAATTTTAGTGAAACGGGAGTAGTTATTGGTAAGGAAACAATCGAATCAATACCCTATGCATCATCCTTAATCTCTTTTGGAGGAAATGCTAAAAGTTTGATTATTTTAGAATCCATCATGGAAGACACCAATACATGGATAAGTTCTGACAAAGTTAGGCTTATTGAGAACAATGGAAGAATTATCAGAACGATGGGTATGCCAAATGATTTATATTACATTGAGAGACCCGATCTTGATTTTGATTTCCTACTTACAAAAGAAAGTTTATCTTATATAGCTTATTATTCTTTTAGGGAACCAGTCTTAAATAACTTGAAGGTAGAGATTAATTCAGAAGTTATTGGCTTGGAAACAATCAATATACTAGGGAAGAAGAGGCAATTAATATTAATTGAAGAATCTTTATATGGCCCAATGATTAATTGGTCTGCTAAGAATAAATACTGGATTGACCCAATAACAAAGTATGTTTGGAAGAGTAAACAATATTTATCACCGAGATTGCCTCATGTACAAATTGAGGTTACAAAAAAACCTGCTAGTTAGCAGGTTTTTTTAGTATCCGTCGCTTACTGCTTTACTCTAGTCCCAGTAGTGGTAGCGGTAGCAGTTGCAGTACTAGTGGCAGGTAAAGTAGAAGTGACTGTATATTCTTCAACAACGTCATATTCTTCAACAACGTCATACTCCTCAACAACGTCATAGGTTTCCACCACATCAGTTACTATAATATTTCCTAGAGTATCCGTTGACGTAGCAGTAGCGCCAGTTGTTCTAGTTGCTGTAGCTCCCGTTGTTCTTGTTGCTGTAGCACCCGTAGTTCTAGTTGCTGTACCCGTAGTTCTAGTTGCCGTTGATGTTGATGTTTCTATGGTAGGAACATTAACTACAACTTCTTGAACAAATTCATATTCTTCAATTTCCACTGGTGAAGGTGAAGGTGAAGGTGAAGGTGAAGGCGATGGGCTTGGAGAAGGATCCGGAGTAACATCTGGAGTAGGAGTAGGCGTAGGAGTAGGTGATGAATCGCTATCCGATAACGCTGCTGCAGCTGCAGCAATTGCCGCCACTGCAGCAATTGTTCCTAATGTTATTCCGCCTACGGCAGCTCCAGCACCAGCACTTCCTGCTGCTGTTCCTGAAGTCGATGAGCCCGAAGTTTCTGACCCAGAAGATGAATCAGCGGCTTCTTCCTCCGAAATTATAAATTGTGGAAACATAGAGATGCCAAAAGCGCTTATGGCAGCAAATAAATCTTTTGTAATTTTGTTCATTTTTTAACCTTCGAATACTAATAATTCCAAATTTTTAATAGGTGTTTGGGAACTTAGATGGGTATTAAAGTCATATCGCGCCACTTTGTCAACGTTTATCGCGCCACTTTATCAATGTTTAACTATATTGATAGAACAATTGTTCTGGTTCTTCAAGTATAATATTTCTTTCAAGAACTATAATCTAAAATGAAAATTCTAAGTTTTTTTACAAAACTATTACACCTTCTTCCGTCAGAATTTTCCCATGGGTTGGCATTAAATTCTTTAAAATTTTTGCATGTTACTGGTCTTTTAAAGCTTTTATTGCCTATACAGAGACATAGAAGCATTGCTAAGAAAGAAGAAAAAGAACAGTTCTTAGAGAAATTCAAAAACAGAGTTGGATTTGCGGCTGGTTTAGATAAGAACGGTGATTATATCGATTGTTTAGCTGCTCTTGGAGTTGGGTTTATTGAAGTAGGAACAGTTACCCCTGAAGCACAAAATGGTAATCCAAAACCTAGGTTATTTCGTAACAGATCAGAAAAATCCCTATTAAATAGACTTGGTTTTAATAACAAAGGCGTTGATTATCTAATGAATAATCTTAAAAACCGACAAACAAAAATCATTATTGGAACCAGTATTGGCAAGAATCACAATACTCCTAATGAGTTTGCATATAGGGACTACTTGTTATGCCTAGATAAAGTTTATGAATTCTCTGATTATGTGGCAGTTAATATTTCTTCTCCAAATACCAAAGCTTTAAGAGAACTAAGTGATGAAAGTTATCTAAGAATATTGCTTAGTAAAATTAAATCCAAACAAGAAACACTCTCCTATTCATTCGGTCATAAACCTATTTTTATAAAAGTAAGCCCAGATGAGGAACTAGATAATTTAAAGAGTATTTGTAATTTGATAATTGAACTTCAACTAGATGGGATTATTTGCAGCAACACAACGGTTGATCATCTAGATGCCAATGGAAAAGGTGGAGTAAGCGGAGCTCCATTAAGGAGAAAAGCTACAGAAAAACAGCTTTTTATAAAAGACATTGTAAAAAACAACATACCTATAATAGCTTCAGGAGGCGTCATGTCAGTTGAGGATTATCAAGAAAAAGTAGATTCTGGAGCTGATCTTGTTCAAGTTTATACTGGATTTATTTATGAAGGACCAAAACTCATTTTAGATTTAGTTAATTTATAAATTCTAAAAGAATTACTTGACAGGAAACCCGTTCTTGAACTTTATACTGTAAAGGAAAATTATATTTTTAAGATATGAAGTCATTAGTAATTGTTGAGTCGGGAGCAAAAGCAAAAAAAATAAAAGGCTTTCTAGATTCAAATTTTCCAGATAAAGACTGGCAGGTAGAGGCATGTGTTGGTCATGTTAGAGATCTTTCAGATAAAGAGAATGCAGTTGATCCTAGTAATTGGAATAATTTGAAGTGGGAATTTTCCTCTAAAGGAAAAAAAGTCATGAAAGAACTTAGGAAGTTCTCTAAAGAATCTAAACTAATATACTTGGCTACTGACCCGGACAGAGAGGGAGAGGCGATAGCCTGGCATCTTCTTAGTGATTTTCAGGACAAGAAGTTAATAGAAGAAGCAGAAGTAATAAGGGTTACTTTTAATGAGATAACATCTTCAGCTATAAAGCAAGCCATCGAATCTCCAAGACATATAGATCAAGACCTAGTCGATGCATACTTAGCAAGAAGAATATTAGATCACTTAATAGGTTTTAAGGTTTCACCTCTGTTGTGGAGGCATGTATCAAGAGCAAAATCTGCAGGGAGAGTCCAATCTCCGACCTTAAGAATCCTTTGTGAGAAAGAAGATGAGAGAGATTTACATATACCAGAGGAATATTGGCCCTTTGAATCCAGCTTTAATTATCTAGGAACTTCATTTGATGCAAAATTAACTCAGATTTCAGAAAGAAGCATTAACAAAGAACCTCTTAAAGATGAGCAAGAAGTTGAAAATCTGATCCGTGAACTAAAAGCTTCAAGTTTTGTGTTAAATAATATAGATTCTAAAGCTCAATCAAGCAGTCCTAAACCTCCATTCAGAACCTCAACATTACAGATGTCAGCTGCTAGTGGCTTCGGCTTTACAGCTGACAGGACTATGCAGGCTGCTCAAAAGCTATATGAAGGTGGTTTAATAACTTATCTAAGAACAGATGGCATATCAATAAGTACATCTCCCAATACAGGAGAACCATTTTCTGAGGAAAATCCTGGGCCACCACCTATCCAAGAAATTAGAAACTTTATCTCATCGAAGTACGACTCTTCTTTCCTTTCTAAAGAACCAAGAATTTATAAATCTAAAGTACAAAATTCTCAAGAAGCACATGAAGCAATCAGACCTACAGATATTTCAAAAACACCAACAGATTCAGGTTTATCGGGAGATGAAGAAAAGTTATATGCCTTGATATGGAACAGAACTGTTGCAAGTCAGATGGAGAGTTCAAAATATGAGAGAAAGACTCTAGTGATATCTTCAAAAGACAATAAGTATGAATTCAGGGCTTCATCAAGGAAAAATATATTTAAAGGTTTTGAAATCCTTACGGGTTCAGAAGATGAGGAAATTACAATGTTCCCTGAAGACCTCCAAACAGGTCATGAATTAAACTTAATTTCAAATAAGTACGAACAAAAATTTACTACACCTCCAAATAGATACTCAGAAGCTTCGTTGATTAAAAAGATGGAAGAAGAGGGAATCGGACGACCTTCTACCTATGCAACCATTGTAAAGGGCTTGAGAACAAAAAAATACGCATATGGAGCCAAATCAATCATTCCATCTGATTTGGGAAGAGTTTTAACTTCATATTTAAAAAAAGTTTTTGAAGAATTCTTTATTGAAACAAAATTTACAGCTCGCATGGAAGCGGATTTAGATGAAATTGCTTCAGGAAACAAAAATTATGAAGAAGTTTTGAATGTTTTTTGGGCAGAGCTCCAAAACTACCTCAACAAGAAAATTAATGATGTAGAGATCAGTAATAAGGATGAATTTAAAACTAGACAAGTTTTAGACTTACTTAATGAAGAGCTAGGATCTATTATCTTCCCTAGAGACGAATCTGGAAAAAATAGGAATGAATGCCCTAAATGTTCTAGTCCTATAAGTTTAAAGTCAGGAGCTTGGGGATATTTCGTAGGGTGCTCAGAATGTAAATGGACTAAAAAACCATTTGAATTCAATACATCTTGGGAAACTTATCAAGAGCTTCCAAAAAATTTAGGACTTCATCCAGACTTGGGTAAACCGATATATGCAGATTTGAGTGTAAATGGACCATGTGTCTGGACATTAAATGAAGACGACAAGAAACTTTTTGGAACACCAGACGAAGACGAATTTATTCTTGATATAGGCTTGAATAGAGCTATAGAATTAATAGATACAAGCAATGCAGAAAATATTCTATTCACTGAGATAAATTCTAATTTACCTATCGTATTAAAAAATGGTAGATTTGGAGAGTACACTGAATTTGATGGTTTCAATAAGGCAACCAAGCTCAAGCCAGAAGATAAAAATCCAAGTCCTAAGGTTTCTTACTACGAACCTAATACCATAGATTATCAATCAGATTCTGGAAGAAGATATGTTTTAAATTCTTTAAGAATATTAGGATTTATTCATAGAGAAGATAAATCAATCCAGCCTGTTGGAATAAAGATAAGGAAGCCCGGTAAAGCTTTTAAGTTTGTAAAGAATTTAAAAATAGGAGAGGTTGAAACTGAAATACCAAATGACTGGTACAAATTAGATCAGGAAGAGCAAAATTTCATAATCAATGAAGTTTTAAAACTTAAAAAAGGGGAGAGTTTTATCTCTCTTGAAGATTCAAAAGTTATTTAAATACTTTCTCTTAGAAGAGCTACACACGAACCTTCTATAGCAATCTCCTCGACTTGTGGATCTAAAATAATGTCTTCGTAATTCTCGTTTTCAGGTCTTAACACTACTTTATTTTGGGACATTTCAATCAAGGTTTTAACTGTAACTTCATTATTAATCCTTGCCACAACTACAGATCCAACTTTGGTATTTGCAGATTTGCTAACTCCTATTAAGTCCTCTTCAAATATACCTATGTTGACCATGCTGTCACCTTTTACCCTTAAATAATAGTCAATATCATTAGAGAGAAGATTATTTGATCTGGGAATTGTCTTTTCAACATTTTCTTCAGCTAAGATTGGACCTCCAGCAGCAACCAATCCTATTACTGGTATTTGATCATTTTCTGAATCATTCAGAATTATTCCTCTGGAAGCTCCCGACAATATTTTTATGAAACCTTTTTTCTCTATCGCCCTTAAATGCTGTTCTGCTGCATTAGGGGATTTGAAACCCAAGGATCTTGCTATGTCTGCTCTTGTGGGAGGAAATCCTAAATCCAAAATATGTGTTTTGATTAAATTTAAAATTTCTTCTTGTCTTTTAGTTAGATTTTTCATAATTTATACTGTAATTATATACAGTATACAGTATTATGCAATGGTGTTAAAAATCGGTATTACTTCAAGAGCTCTTTTCGATCTAGATTCAAGTCATTTAATATTTATGAATAATGGTCTTGAAGCATATAAAGAGCATCAGATAGTAAAAGAAGATTGTCCCTTAGAACCTGGTCAAGCATTTTCTTTAGTAAGAAAGTTATTAAATCTAAATACCAAATTTAGCGGTAAGAAATTAGTCGAGGTTTTTTTACTAAGCAGAAATACAGCTGATACTGGTTTAAGAATTTTTAATTCTATCCAGCATCATGGACTCGATATAAGGAAAGCGGCTTTTTGTGGAGGAAATAGTCCACATATTTATGCAAAATCTTTTGGTGCACATCTATTTCTTTCTACTGAATTTGAAGATTGCAAGTCTTCCATAAATAGTGGGATTGCTTCTGCTAGGATCATGCCTTCAAGGTTTTCTAAAGTTGACAATGAAATTCTTAAGGTTGCTTTTGACGGCGACTCAGTTATTTTTTCTGAAGAATCTCAGAAGATATTTGATAAGTCTGGGTTAGAAGCGTTCAATAAAAATGAAAAAAATCTAGCTGATAACCCTCTAAGTGGAGGTCCTTTTAAGTCTTTCTTAAGAGAACTGTATAAAGTTCAACAAATCTTTCCTAAGGATGAATGTCCAATAAGAATTGCACTTGTTACTGCCCGGTCAGCTCCTTCTCACGAAAGAGTTATTAAAACGCTTAGAGAATGGAAAATTAGGGTTGATGAATCACTTTTTTTAGGGGGCATGGATAAAACTAATTTTCTAAAAGACTTCAGAGCTGATATATTTTTTGATGACCAAATAGAAAATTGTAAGTCTGCCAGTCTGCAAGTACCTACAGGTCAGGTTATCTATTTTAATTCGAGAATTTAAATTCAAAAAATGTATAATCCTCACCTCAATTATAGAGTGAGAAAAACTATCAATGGAACATGTCTGTCTTGATCTTGAAGGCGTATTAATACCTGAAATTTGGGCCGAAGTAGCCGAATATACTGGAGAAGATCAATTTAAGTTAACTACTCAAGATCTAAAAGACTATTCTCAGCTAATGGATATGAGGATTGATCTTGTTAACTCTATCGGTCTGTCTTTTTCAGAAATACGGTCATTAGTAGATAAAATGGAGCCTTTCGATGGAGCTAGAGAATTTATTGATTGGGTGAGAGACAATTTTCAACTTACCATTGTTTCAGATTCCTTCTATGAACTTTCCTGGCCATTAATTAGAAAACTTGGCACACCAGCTATTAACTGTCATTATCTGAATGTGCAAGATAACAAATTAAAAGGTTATGAATTGAGACAGTTAGAAAATAAAAAGAAAGTTGTTCAGGCGTTGAAAGCAATGAAATTTAAAGTTTTTGCTTCTGGAGATTCATATAATGATATACAAATGCTTCAGGAAGCTGATTTAGGAGTCTTTTTTCAAGCCCCTATGCATATTAAAGAAGAATTTAGTGACATTGGTTTCGTTGAGAGTCACACTGAATTGAAAGATTTGTTAATTAAAAATTCTAGTTTTGTAGGAAGAATCTAAAATGAGCAGTCAATCTCAAGGAAAACTTTTAAGAGATGCTATATCTAGTAATAATCCTCTTAAAGTCTTAGGTACTATCAATGCCTATACCGCCTTACTTGCTGAGAAAGAAGGCCATGAGGCTATCTATCTTTCAGGTGGTGGAGTTGCAGCTTCTAGTCTAGGAGTGCCTGATCTAGGAATATCTTCTCTCCAAGATGTCCTTATAGATGTTGAGAGAATAACTAATGCCACTGCAGTCCCATTATTGGTCGATGCAGATACAGGATGGGGTGGTGCGTTTAATATCGCTAGAACCGTTAAATCTTTAATCAATTATGGCGCCGCTGGAATGCACATAGAAGATCAAGTCTCTCAGAAAAGATGTGGTCATAGACCTAATAAAGAAATTGTCTCTTCAACAGAAATGATAGATAGAATTAAAGCTGCTGTAGATGCTAAAACAGATGAAGACTTCGTGGTAATGGCTAGAACTGATGCACTCGCTAATGAAGGTTTGGATGGTGTAATTGAAAGAGCTTTAGCTTATGAAGAGGCTGGTGCAGATGCTTTATTTCCCGAAGCATTTTTTGAATTAGATCAGTATAAAGAATTAAAGAAAAATATTAATATTCCTATTCTTGCTAACATTACTGAATTTGGAAAAACTCCACTTTTTGGTTGTAATGAATTGAGTGGTGTAGGAGTGGATATGGTGCTTTATCCTTTGAGCGCCTTCAGGGCAATGAGTAAAGCTGCAGAAAATGTTTATAGAGAAATAAAAGCTAGTGACAGTCAGGAGAGCGTACTAAAAAATATGCAAACTAGAGATGAACTTTATGACGTACTAGATTATCATTCGTTCGAAAATAAACTGGACGAACTGTTTAAAGAATAAATTAGGAAAAGAAATGGGTGAGAAGAAATTAGATGGAGCAGGTTTAAGAGGTCAAGTAGCAGGCAAGACCTCACTTTCCACTGTTGGTAAGGAGGGTAAAGGTTTGACTTACAGAGGATATGCCATTGAAGAACTTGCTGAGAAGGCAACTTTTGAAGAAGTGGCATATATGCTTCTGTATGGAAACCTTCCTACTCAGTCTGAATATAATCAATATTCTTCTAAACTCAAATCTTATCGAGCCCTACCTGAGGCTCTTAAAGAGGTCCTTGAGAGAATACCTGCAAATGCTCATCCAATGGATGTTATGAGGACAGGTTGTTCTATGTTAGGCAATCTTGAACCAGAAGGAGATTTTTCTAATCAAAATGAAACTGCCGACAGAATCATGGCTTCTTTTGCATCAATCGTAACTTACTGGTACAGATATTCCCATGATGGTATTCGAGTCGATACTGAAACTGATCATGAAACTATTGGAGGGCAATTCCTATCTTTACTAACGGGGAATGAGCCATCTGAAGATCAGTCAAGAGCTCTTGATGTTTCATTAATTTTATACGCTGAACATGGCTTTAATGCTTCAACATTTACTGCTAGAACATGTGCATCAACTTTGTCTGATATGCATTCTTGTGTAACAGGAGCTATTGGAACTTTAAGAGGTCCTTTACATGGAGGTGCCAATGAGGCCGCTATGGAGATGATAGAAAAATACTCAAATAGAGAAGAAGCTAAAGCAGGGGTTCTTGATCTATTATCAAAGAAAGAAAAAATTATGGGATTTGGACATGCTGTTTACACTACAGAAGATCCTAGAAATGCAATTATCAAGATATGGGCTGAAAAATTGTCTCAGTTAGATGGTAATGCTACGCTTTATGAGGTTTCGGAAGAAATAGAAAGAGTCATGGATGAAGAAAAAGGTATGTTTGCAAATACAGATTTTTTTATGGCCTCTGCCTATAATTACTTAGGAATTCCTACAGCTATATTTACCCCGTTATTTGTCATAGGCAGAACTTCTGGTTGGGCAGCGAACATAATGGAGCAGAGAGCTGATAATAGAATTATTCGACCAAGCGAAGAGTATATCGGACCTGATAACTCTGTTTGGATCGATATGTCTGACCGTTAATATAAGGAAATAAATTATGTCTGGAAACGTTGAAACAAACGTGCGTCCTAATCCTGATGACGTACTAGTCAAAATAGCTGATTATGTATTAAATAAAGATATTGATAGCTCTGAAGCATATGACACAGCTAGGAATTGCCTAATGGATACATTGGGTTGTGGGTTACTTGCCCTTACTTTTCCAGATTGTAAAAATTTACTTGGCCCTTATGTTGAAGGCACAGAAGTTCCTGGCGGTGTTAGAGTTCCTGGAACGAAATATATCTTAGATCCTGTAAAAGGTGCGTGGGATATTGGTGCAATTATTAGATGGTTAGATTTCAATGACACTTGGCTAGCTGCAGAGTGGGGACATCCTTCCGATAATCTAGGCGGTATATTAGCCGCAGCTGATTTTTTATCTCAAAGAAATATATCACAAGGTAAAGATCCTTTAACCATGAAAGATGTTTTAACAAATATGATTAAAGCGCATGAGATTCAAGGAGTTTTGGCTCTAGAAAACAGTTTCAATCGAGTAGGACTTGATCACGTAGTACTTGTCAAAGTTGCATCTACGGCTGTTATTTCTTCAATGTTCGGATTAGATAAAGATCAAACCATAGATGCCTTGTCACAAGCTTGGGTAGATGGACAAAGTCTAAGAACCTATAGGCATGCACCTAATGCAGGCCCGAGAAAATCATGGGCAGCTGGTGATGCTACAAGTAGAGCATTACAGCTAGTACTTTTAACTCAAAAAGGACAAATTGGTTACCCAAGTGTCCTGACCGCGCCTACTTGGGGTTTTTATGATGTCCAATTCAAAGGCAATTCATTTAGCCTTCCAAGAGAGTTTGATTCTTATGTTATGGAAAATGTTCTTTTTAAAATTTCTTTCCCAGCAGAATTCCACGCCCAAACTGCTGTTGAGGCTGCAGTTATTCTTCATGATCAGATAAAGGATAGGCTAGATGACATTGATAAGATTCTTATTTCAACTCATGAATCTGCTATTAGAATAATTAGCAAAGAGGGAATACTAAATAATCCTGCAGATAGAGATCATTGCCTTCAGTATATGACTGCAATTGGCCTTTTAAAGGGAGACTTAGTTGCTGAAGATTATGAAGATGATGTTGCATCTGATCCAAGAGTTGACCAGCTTAGGGAGAAAATGGTCATAGAAGAAGACGTAAGGTATTCAAAAGAGTATCTAGAATCAGACAAGAGATCTATTTCTAATGCTATACAGATATCTTTCAATGATGGCTCTTCCACAGAAAAAATTGAAGTTGAATATCCTATAGGTCACAGAAGAAGAAGAGAGCAAGGTATTCCGTTATTAGTAGAGAAGTTTGAAAGAAATCTCAAGACTCAATTTTCAGAGGATCGAGTTGAATCAATATTAAGTCTTTGTTCGAACCAACAGGCATTAGAGCAGACTCCGGTTACTGACTTTATGAATTTAATGATTGAAGAGTAAAGATTCTTACTTAAGCCTAATGAACTATTTAGAAAACTTACTTGAAAAATCAATTTTTGCTAGCAGATGGCTGTTAGCTCCTGTTTATATAGTTCTTTCAATATCACTCTTCTTCATAACTGTTAAGGTTATACAAGAGTTAATTTACTTTGCACCTATTGTCCTATCTACCGAATTAAAAGACATGATGTTGTTTGTTCTTCATATAGTTGATCTGGCTCTTATTGGTAATTTAGTGCTTATGATAATCTTTGCTGGTTATGAAAATTTCGTTTCCAAAATTTCTGTGGCCGATGAAAGTGAAGATAAACCTAGCTGGATGGGAAAAACCGATTTTGGCGATTTGAAACTTAAACTTGTCGCTTCAATTGTAGCAATATCTGGTATAAATCTTTTAGAAACATTTATGGATATTTCCGAAGTATCAGATAGAGAAATTCAATGGATGATCATCATCCATGTCGTGTTTATTTTCTCAGGTCTACTGTTGGCATTGATGGATTATTTTTCTCCAAAACCTTCTGAATCAGGTTAATTTAACTTCCAATAGAGTTTGAAGTTCATTAAGAGCTTCATTAGGGTTTATAACTTTAATAGTAGACATACCAAGTGCTTTGGCAGGCTTAAGATTTATGCCTAAATCATCTAAGAACACTACTTCTGTAGGGTCTACTTTACCCCTGTCACAAGCACGAAGATAAAATTCCGGATCGGGTTTGCGCACATTCTCTTTGCTGGACTCAAATACAAAGTCAAACATTCCCATCACTTCTTCATGTTTTCCAGCTGCAGATACATTTCCT
>CABYCU010000009.1 GCA_902517565.1 uncultured SAR86 cluster bacterium
TCAAGCAAGGCTGGATAAAGATTTTAAACTTTCAGACCAAATTCGAGATCATCTTCTAGATCAAGGTATAACTTTAGAAGATAAAGAGTCCGGTACTATCTGGAAGAGGTCTTAAAAGTTTAAACCATGAGAGTCTTTTTTACATAAGAGCAATAACTACATTTGGCATTAGCTTCTGGAGCCTCATTTTTCATTAAAGTTTCTTTTAAATCGTAAAGTACTGGCTCAACCCAAGAATCATTTCCTTTATAAGGAATAAGCTTAGTTTTGAATTCAAGAATATTATTAAATTCATCTTTCTCAGATATTCCATTGCAGTAAACAAAATAGCCAATATCCGACACATCGAATGAGTTACCCCTTAATAACCATTGATAAAATTCAATTTGTCTTTTGTAACCAATTTGCCAATCTGCATCGATACTCACCTCTCCTTTCTTAGATGTAGCTTTGTAATCAACTACTATGAGTTGATTGGTCTCTGTACTGATCCATAAGTCATCTAAGCCTCCTCTAAGTATTAAATTGGTTTCTGGATGTATTCGTTTTATGCCATGCCTTAATGATTCTCTCCATTCCTCGAGATCAGGATGCTGGTAAGGAAGGGCTTTAAGTTTATTTTCTACCATTATTGGATGGGGCTCTTCTTTCTCTCGATAGATATCAAACTCATTCTTTAAAAGTTCATCAACAGCATTATTCAAATTGAAAGGAAAAGAAGGGGGCCTGGCAATCCCAATTCTGTTGGTTAAGTAAAAGCATCTTGCGCACTCTATGAAGTTATCTATTCTTGATCTGCTTAAGACAAATGGTTCTTCAGAATCTGGATTGAATAATTTTGCTGGCATATGAGAAGCAATACTATCACAATAAAAAAAGGCCCACTTTTATAGCGGGCCTAGGATTTGGCTCCCCGAGCTGGGCTCGAACCAGCGACCCAATGATTAACAGTCATTTGCTCTACCAACTGAGCTATCGGGGAATAATGTAATTATAACGCTTACAAACTCAGCGTATAATATTTTTTGTATAAATATGTCAAAGAAGTTCGATTTAAAATCAAATTATAAACCTGCAGGCGATCAACCAAAGGCTATCAATGAAATAGTTCAAGGTTTGAATGATGGGTTGCTTAATCAGACTTTATTAGGAGTCACTGGATCAGGTAAGACCTTTACAATTGCAAACGTAATTCAAGAGGTACAAAGACCAGCAATAGTTATGGCCCATAACAAAACTTTGGCTGCACAACTTTATGGAGAGTTTAAGGAGTATTTCCCAAATAATGCTGTTGAATATTTTGTATCTTACTATGACTATTATCAACCTGAAGCTTATGTTCCAACTACAGATATATATATTGAAAAGGATGCTTCCATAAATGAACACATTGAACAAATGAGACTTTCTGCAACTAAAGCAATCATGGAAAGGAGAGATGTTGTGATTGTGGCATCTGTATCTGCAATTTATGGTTTAGGAGATCCTCAGTCATACTTGCAAATGGTTCTACATTTAGACAGAGGCGATGAAATAGAACAAAGGACACTACTAAGAAGACTTGCTGAACTTCAATACCAAAGAAATGAGGTAGAATTCAAGCGGTCGATGTATAGGGTAAGAGGGGATGTAATTGACGTATTTCCTGCTGATTCTGAGAAAGAAGCCTTGAGAATTGAATTATTCGGGAATGAAATCGATGCTTTAAAACTTTTTGATCCATTAACTGGAGAGATACTAAGAGAAGTCCCTAGAATAACAATTTATCCAAAATCTCACTACGTAACCTCTAGAGAGAAAATTCTTCAGGCTATTGAATTTATAAAAGAAGAGCTTGTTGAGCGATTGGACTATTTACGAAAAGAAAATAAGCTAGTTGAAGCTCAAAGGTTAGAAGAGAGAACAAAATATGACATAGAGATGCTAAAAGAACTTGGCTTTTGTTCGGGTATTGAAAATTATTCTAGATTCTTATCTGATAGACAGCCTGGTGAACCGCCACCCACTCTATATGAATATCTACCTCAAGACGCTTTAGTTTTTATTGATGAATCCCATGTTTCTTTACCTCAGTTAGGTGGAATGTATCGTGGCGATCGATCAAGGAAACAAACTTTGGTCGACTATGGCTTTAGGTTGCCTGTTGCTCTTGATAACCGACCACTTAGATTTGATGAGTGGGAAAAACTTTCTGGTCAAAGAGTATTTCTTTCAGCTACACCATCAAAGTATGAGATAGAAAATTCTGGAAGTGTCACTGAACTTGTCGCAAGACCTACAGGCTTAACTGATCCAGAAGTTGAAATCAGACCAGCCACTCACCAAGTGGACGACTTACAAGAAGAAATAAATAAAATAGTTTCCAAAGGGAATAGAGTGCTCGTTACTGTCTTAACCAAAAGAATGGCGGAAGATTTAACAGAATACTTAGACGAGAATGGGACAAGAGTTAGATATTTGCACTCAGATATTGATACTGTTGAAAGAGTTGAAATTATTAGGGACTTAAGACTAGGAGCTTTTGATGTTTTAGTAGGAATAAATCTTTTGAGAGAAGGTCTTGATATACCAGAAGTGGCTTTAGTGGCCATTCTTGATGCAGATAAAGAAGGTTTCCTGAGATCAGAAAGTTCATTAATACAAACAATCGGTAGAGCGGCTAGACACATTGAAGGCAAGGCTATTCTCTACGCAGATAAGCTAACCGGTTCGATGGAAAGAGCTATTGATGAAACCAATAGAAGACGGAATCTTCAAGAAGCCTTTAATGCTAAACATTCCATAAAGCCGAAAGGCATTACTAAGGGTATTGGAGATATCATGGAAGGGGCCAGATCTGTAAAAGGTAAGTCTAAATCAAGAAGAAAATTAGATAAGTTAGCTGATGTTTCCTTTGAACCTCTTGAAAATTTTAATAATCCAGAAAAAGTGAAGAAAGAGATTATTCGGCTAGAAGACCAAATGTATAAATACGCCAAGAATCTTGAATTTGAAGAAGCTGCCAGTTACAGAGACAGAGTCGAAGACCTCAAAGAAAAATTACTTTTGAGCTAATAAAAATAATTCTTCCTCTTTATTGAGGATCGATAATGTTGTGTAGTATAAATTGATACGGTCTACGTAATTTAAAACCTGATCATGTTTAACGAACTCAGCTGACTCTTTTCCATAACGATCAACTAGGACCTCCTCTAAAGCTATAGAAACATCTGACCAAAGATTAGGGTTTAAGTCATAAGCTTCAGTAAGGTGTCTTGCCAATTCTACATTTTTGAACCCCAGATTATATGCAGCAAGTGACATCCAGATTTTATCAAGCCTAGAAACCTCTGGAGGTAATTTATCCATTATCTTTTGAAAGTAATTTGCACCGCCTAAAATACTATCCTGTGGATTTGTCCTTTTTTTAATGCCCATCTCTTTTGCAGTTTTTTGAGTTAGCATCATCATACCTCTAACACCTGTTTGAGATATTGCTTTGGGATTCCAATGCGATTCTTGATAACTTATTGCGGCTATAAGCGTCCAATGGACATTAATTTCCTCTGCAGCTTGTTCAAAAAATTTTTTATACTTTGGTAACCTATTTTCAGCTCTATATAGGAATGTAGTAAAGCCTGCCTTGTCATCTCTCCAAAAGAATTTCAGCTCATCTTCAGGAAATGTTTTATTTTCTTGTGAATATGACCCAAGCGCGGGTGCTTCGAGTGTCAAAACTGTCAACAAGCAAAGAAATGAAATAAAAGAGTATTGAAACTTAAGATTACTTAGCATGACCTCTCCAATTTTTTGCGAATTCTAAGTTATGTAAAAAAAAATACCACTACCTTTTTCATATTATTGAAAAATACACAAGATGTAGTAGATATTTCTTAATAAAACCACAAGATGAGCTATTTACTTAGGGTAAGCTTTTATTACAATGAAGCTTAATTCTTAATGAACTCAGTAATCGAAGTTTCTCAAAATATCATTGCCATAATAGGTTCTGAAGAACCTTCTGACTTCAGGTTAAATCAATTAAGGCAATCAATATCTTTAAGAGATGCTAAAAAAATCAAATCTCAGGAGATATATTTCTGTCAATTAAATACAGAAAAGTCATTACTATCTGAAAAAAACTTGGAAGAGCTATATGAATTACTTTGTGGTTCAGAAGATAAGAGTTGTTTAAATAATAGTTATTTTTTTATTACACCTAGGTTGGGAACTATTTCTCCTTGGTCCTCGAAAGCTACAGAAATAGTAAAAAATTGTGGACTTACTTTTATTGATAGAATCGAAAAAGGAAATTGTTATTTCTTTAAGCAATCACTTGATTCTTCAACATTAAGAAATTTGGGTGAATCCCTAGCAGATAGAATGACACAAGATGTCCTGTTAAATTTTAGTGAAATACCTAAACTTTTTTCGAACCTTAATCCAAGTCCAGTAAAAAAGGTAGATATCTCTTCAAACCAAGAGATTCCTTTACAAAAAGCTAATAGTGAGCTCGGTTTAGCACTTAATACAGATGAGATTTCTTATCTTTACGATAGTTATTTAAAGACAAATAAAGATCCAACAGATGCTGAATTGATGATGTTTGCACAAGCAAACTCGGAGCATTGTCGCCATAAAATATTTAACGCAGATTGGACTGTTGATGGGAGCGAACAACCTTTGAGCCTATTTGATATGATTAGAAATACCTACAAGAATTATTCAGAAGGCATTATTTCTGCCTACGAAGATAATGCAGCAATACTTAAGGGTAGCGAATCTGAAAGATTTTATCCAGAAGATGGACAGTATTTAAAGCATAGAGAAGAAATCAATTTAGTAATTAAAGTTGAGACACATAATCATCCTACTGCAATCTCACCTTTTTCAGGAGCTTCAACGGGTTCGGGTGGAGAGATAAGAGATGAAGGTGCTACCGGTATTGGGGCAAAGCCAAAAGCTGGATTAACGGGGTATTCAGTTTCGAATTTACGAATTCCAAACTTAAGAGAAAAATGGGAGTGTGAAGAGGAAAAACCAGATCGTATTGCTACTCCTCTTAAAATAATGATGGATGCTCCAATAGGGGCAGCATCTTTCAATAATGAGTTTGGAAGACCTAATATTTTGGGATATTTTAGAACTTTTGAATCTAAAACAGAGCAAGAACATTTCGGATACCATAAACCTATAATGCTGGCTGGCGGCCTAGGCAACATAAAGACTGATCATTCTTTAAAGAAACAAGTTCCGGTTGGCTCAAAATTAGTTGTTCTAGGGGGCCCTGCCATGCTCATTGGTCTGGGAGGAGGGTCTGCTTCATCTCTTTCATCTGGAGAGGGTGACAAAGATTTAGATTTTGCTTCGGTACAAAGAGAGAACCCTGAGATGGAAAGAAGATGTCAAGAAGTACTTGATAGGTGCTGGCAAGACAAGAATAATCCTATTTTATTTATACATGATGTTGGAGCGGGAGGACTTTCAAATGCGATTCCAGAACTTGTAAAAGACAGCGGGAATGGTGGATTAATTAATCTACGAGACATACCTAACTCTGAGCCAGGTATGTCTCCAATGGAAATATGGTGCAATGAATCTCAAGAAAGGTATGTATTAGCAATTTCAAAAGAAAACATAGAAAAATTTTCAAATATTTGTAAAAGAGAACGTTGTCCTCATGCGGTAGTTGGAGAGATCACAACTGGAAAAGATCTTGAAGTTTATGATTCTTACTTTGATAATTATCCTATTAGCCTTTCTTTAGATATTCTTTTTGGCAAAGCTCCCAAGACAAGTCTTTCTTTTGAAAGGACTATTAAAAGTCCTTCTTCAATCAATTTACCCAAAGAAGTATCAAATGAGTTAGTTTATGAAGTACTTAGGCATCCCACAGTTGCTAGCAAAGGATTCTTGATAACTATCGGAGATAGATCCATAACGGGCTTAATAGCAAGAGATCAATTCGTTGGACCTTGGCAGGTTCCCGTTTCTGATTATGGTCTATGTAAGGCTAGCTTTTCTGGAAAATCTGGAGAGGCGATGGCAATTGGTGAAAGAACTCCATTATCTATAATAGACTCAAAAGCCGCAGCAAGGATTTCGGTAGCTGAGCTGGTGACAAATATTATTCCTTCTGGAATATCCAATCTATCTGATATAAAACTTTCTGCTAATTGGATGGGCTCACCTGGAAAGTTAGAAGGAAACAGGGATTTATTTGAAGCCGTGGAGGCTGTTGGCATGGAGTTATGTCCTGATTGGAACATGACTATTCCAGTTGGTAAAGATTCTCTATCAATGTCAACCGAATGGAGTGAGGGTAATATTGATAAGTCTGTAATTTCTCCCTTATCTTTAATTATCTCTGGCTTCTCTCCAGTTAAAGACATAGATATTGCAGTTACGCCGGAACTAAAATTGAAGAAAGATTCCTCTTTACTTTATATAGATCTTGCAAAGGGAAAGCGAAGGATGGGCGGCAGTATCTTGGCTCAAATAAATAATGAGGTAGGTGGTGATTCTCCGGATGTTGAATGTCTTAATGAAATGCCTTCTTTTGTTGAATCTATGCATACACTTCTATCACTTAAGAAAATCTTGGCTTACCATGATCGTTCAGATGGCGGACTTATAACAACTCTATCTGAAATGTCTTTTGCTAGTAGATTAGGTCTTCAAATCAATCTTAACTCTATATTGGAAGACGAGCAGCAATTACTAGATTGCCTATTCACTGAGGAGTTGGGAGTGGTAATCCAAGTTTTAACTCAAGACGTTGATTCTGTGTATGAGACGTTTACTAAGATTGGCTTAAGAGAATATATACACAACATAGGTTCTATCTCAGAAGAAAAACAAATCGATTTTCATTTCAAGGGTCAAAATCTTCTTTCTTTACCTTTAAAGGATTTACTGGAGAACTGGCATAGGGTAGGTTTTGAAATACAAACATTAAGAGATAATCCCAGCACAGCTAAAGCCGAATATCAGAACGATACAAAGCTTAATCGATGCGGATTAACTCCAAATATCAATTTCTTCATACCAGAAAAAATAAATTTAAAGAGTTCAAAGCCTAGAATTGCTATTGTTAGAGAGCAAGGGGTTAACGGTCAAAATGAAATGGCAGCTGCTTTCCACGAAGTTGGTTTTGATTGTATAGATGTTCATATGACAGATTTAATATCTAACAGATATAGCCTTAAGGATTTTGAAGGTTTAGTGGCATGCGGAGGATTTTCTTATGGAGATGTTCTTGGAGCTGGGGGAGGTTGGGCAAATAGCATTCTATTCAATAAAAAATTAAGGAGTCAGTTTGGTGATTTCTTTCACAATGAAGAGGTTTTTTCTCTTGGAGTGTGTAATGGATGTCAGACTTTGTCATTGCTTCAGCCTCTAATTCCTGGCACAAATAATTGGCCTAGATTTAAAAGGAATACATCTGAAAAATTTGAAGCAAGATTAGTACAAGTAGCAGTTAAAGAATCCCCTTCAATTTTCTTTAAAGGTATGGAGGGAGCTGTAATCCCTGTTCCTGTTGCGCATGGTGAAGGTAGAGTAGAGACCGATAAAGAGAGTATCAAGATCTTAACTAGCGATAAATTTACCACTATCTCTTATGCTAACCATGAGGGAATGCAAACTGAAGATTATCCAGCAAATCCTAATGGTTCTATCGATGGAATAGCAGGAGTTACAAATGAACGTGGAACGGTCACTATTATGATGCCGCATCCTGAAAGAGCATTCTTAAATAATCAATATTCTTGGAGTCCAGATGAATGGCCTCACTATAGTCCTTGGATTAGATTTTTTCTCAATGCTAGAGAATTTATAGACTAAGCCTATTTTCTTCTCTCAATTGTATGAGTTGTAAGAGGGTATTCACCGACTTTATGGTCAACAAAAAAGTTTTTAAGGGCCATAGGTACAAATGGAAAAGCAAGTTCTTCCCATGGCATGTCTGCCTCTTCAAAAAATTTAACTTCAAGACTCTCGGAAGTGGAAGAATAATCATCTTTAATTACTTTTGCTAAATAAAGCATATAGACTTGATTAATTTGAGGGACGTTGAATATCGCATAGAGTTCACCCATTTCTACTTCAGTATTTGTTTCCTCCAAGGTCTCCCTAAAAGCACCTTGAGATACAGTTTCTCCGTTTTCTAGAAATCCTCCTGGAAGGGTCCACTTACCATATCTTGGTTCTATTGCTCTTTTGCACAATAGTATTGAGTCATCTTTTATCGGGACAGTTCCAACTATAATTTTTGGATTAGAATAATGAATTACACCGCAGCTTTCACAACAATCTCTTTCTCTATTGTCATCTTCAGGAATCTTTTTGACTGTTGGGGAACCGCACTCGCTACAGTATTTCATTTTTTATTTCATTTCGGTTTCAGGCGACAGAAGTATAAACTATCTTCATCTACAAATTGCATTAATTAATGTTAGAAATAATTACTAATAAAATTAGAGGTTACTCTGGCAGGCCTCCTGTTAAAGAATTAAGAAAAGCAGCAGTTCTAATAGCAGTTACTGAATCTGACGATCCAGAACTCATATATACCTTACGCTCCAATAAGGTTGGTTCTCACGGCGGCGAAGTTTCTTTTCCCGGTGGGATGTTTGAGACAGAAGATATTAATTTAGAGAATACTGCGTTAAGAGAGTCAGAAGAAGAAACCGGTTTAGATAAAACGAAAGTCAACATTATTGGACCCATTGATACAGTAGTTTCTAGATTTAATATTAGTGTTACTCCTTACGTTGGAGTTGTTCCGGACAATATTATATTAAATGACAATTCTGAAGAGATAGAAGCTTGTTTTAGGGTTCCTTTATCTTTTCTCTTAAAAGACCAACGTTATAGAAATGACGAAATAAATAGAAATGGAGATAAATTTTTTATGCCCGCCTATGAGTACGACTCTTATATAATATGGGGTCTTACAGCTATGATGACTGTTGATTTCCTTAATGTAGCGTTAGATGCAAATATAGATTTAAAAACAGAGGGTAATTAAATTAGAGGTAAAGTATGCTTTATAGGCTAGGAGAACATGAACCTGTAACAGATGGTGAATTCTATGTTGCTGAATCAGCGACTGTTTTAGGTAAAGTAAGACTATGTAACGATGCAAGTATATGGTTTGGTGCTGTACTGAGAGGAGATACCGAGCTCATTACTGTTGGCGAAGGCTCAAATGTACAAGAATGTTCTGTTTTGCATACCGATATGGGGTTTCCTCTAAATATCGGTAAACATGTAACTATAGGCCATAAAGTCATGTTGCATGGATGCACTATCGGAGACGGAAGCCTGATTGGAATAAACTCTGTTATCTTGAATGGAGCAAAAATAGGTAAAGGCTGTTTGATCGGAGCAAATGCCTTAGTTACTGAAGGTATGGAAGTTCCTGATGGATCTTTAGTACTCGGATCTCCCGGTAAGATAAAAGGAGAGCTTAATGAAGATCAAAGAAAAGGATTGATCCTTTCTGCTCAGCACTACGTTCAAAACTCAAAAAGATTTAAAGATGAACTTAAACTCATAGAAAAATAATATGGAAACAGAAGAAATAAATTACAGCGTTGGCAATCAAAACTTTCAAGCTTACGTAGCTTATCCTGCAAAAGAAAAAGCTCCTTTGATATTAATAGCTCACACTTGGGCTGGAAGAGATGATTTTGTTCAGCTTAAAGCTAGAGAATTGGCTGAGGAAGGTTTTATTGCGATGGCAGTAGATATGTACGGTGATGCCAGAGTAGGTTCAACTACTGAAGAAAATCAATCTATGATGACTCCATTAGTTGAAGATAGAGAAAAACTTAAATCAGTGATTATTGCTGCCTTAGAAAGAGGTAAAGAAATAGAAGGAGTTGATTCTTCCAAAATTGCCGCGATTGGATATTGCTTTGGTGGTCTGGTTGTACTTGATCTTGCAAGGTCAGGTTCAGATATTAATGGAGTAGTAAGCTTTCATGGTTTATTAATGGGTTCAGATATTTCTCAGTCTGGAATAAACGCTAAAGTTCTTGTTTTACATGGAGAAAGAGATCCAATGGTACCTCTTGAAATGGTAGATGAATTTCAAAAAGAGATGACCGAGGCTGGAGCTGACTGGCAATTACATAGCTATGGAAATGCTTATCACGCTTTTACTAACCCTAGTGCTAATGATCCTGAATTGGGTACCCAATACAATCTAAATGCTGATAAAAGATCATGGCAATCCATGAAGAATTTCTTCTCTGAAATATTCTAAAAGAGTCTCGATGCTAAGCACAAACCAAATTAGGAAGATCTATTTAGACTTTTTTCAGGAAAAAGGACACACCTTAGTTGAGAGCGCTTCCTTAGTACCGTTGAATGACCCTACTTTATTATTTACGAATGCGGGGATGGCACCTTTTAAAGACCTTTTATTGGGAGTAGAAAAGAGAAGTTATAAGAGGGCTGTCAGTTCTCAAAGATGCATGCGAGCGGGAGGCAAGCATAATGATCTAGATAATGTAGGTTACACTGCCAGGCATCATACTTTCTTTGAAATGTTAGGAAACTTTAGTTTTGGAGACTATTTTAAAGAAGAAGCAATACTTTTTGCCTGGGAACTCTTAACAGAAGTTTATAAGATTCCTGCTGAAAAACTATGGATTACAGTGCACGACAGTGATGATGAGTCTGAAGAAATATGGATTAAAAAAGTAGGTGTTGATCCAAGTAAGGTAGCAAGGCTTGGTGATGAGGACAATTTCTGGACAATGGGAGATACAGGTCCATGTGGACCCTGTAGTGAGATATTTTATGATCATGGTGAACATATAGAGGGAGATCCTCCAGCACCTGGAAATGAGCCAGGAGATAGATATGTAGAAATCTGGAATCTTGTATTCACTCAGTTTGATAGAGATAAAGACGGTTCTCTAACACCGCTCCCTAATCCTTGTGTAGATACCGGTATGGGTTTAGAAAGAATTGCGGCTGTGTTGCAAGGTGAAAATAATAATTACAATACGGATGTTCTAAAAGCTATAGTTGCTGAAGCCGGAAAACTGACAAATCAAGATAATCTATCTGACCCATCGCTTCGAGTATTAGCAGACCACACAAGGGCCGCTTCATTTTTAATAGCCGATGGTGTGATACCTTCTAATGAAGGTAGAGGCTACGTATTGAGAAGAATCATAAGACGTGCTCTTAGGCATGCTCATAAACTCGAAATGACAGACCCGATCTTGTCTGAACTAGTAACAGTACTTAAAGAGCAAATGGGTGAGGCTCATCCTGTGCTATCAAAGAATTTTGAAATAATTGTTGCTAATTTATCTAACGAAGAAGATCAGTTTTCAGAAACATTAAAGCAAGGCATGCATTTACTCGAATCTGAAATAAATCAATTGAAGGATAAAGAAATCCCAGGAGATATAGTTTTTAAACTTTATGATACCTACGGTTTTCCTGTGGACATGACAGCCGACTTTGCTCGAGAAAAGAACTTGTCTATAGACATGGATTCCTATAACTCCCTTATGCTTGCACAAAAGGATAGGGCACGGTCTTCAAGCAATTTTTCTTCTATTATTCCTGAATCTCTTAGCATTAAGGGTAAAACAAATTTTGTCGGTTACGAATCTTATCTATCTAATTCAAAGGTTATGGAAATAATCTCAGACTCAATTAAAGGAAAAATAAATCAACTTACTGAAGGAGAAGAAGGTTTAATTATATTAGATGAGACTCCCTTTTATGCCGAATCAGGCGGACAAGTTGGTGATAAGGGCCATATTGATTCAGAAGGAGCCATCTTTGAAGTTTATGATACTCAAAAGAAAGGAGATCACTACCTTCATTTAGGCTATGTTAAATCAGGTGTTTTTAAAAAGAATGACAGAGTTGAGGCTAAAATTGATCTTCAACATCGAAACCGAGTAACAATTAATCATAGTGGCACTCATCTACTTCACTCAGCTCTAAGAAAGATACTAGGCGATCATGTCGAACAAAAGGGTTCTCTGGTAGAAGAGGCAAGATTAAGGTTCGATTTTTCTCAAAACAGTCGTATAGAAAAAGATAATTTGGAATCAATTGAAGAACTAGTAAATTCTGAAATAGAAAGAAATATAGAATCAAGTACGAGCGTTTTACCTTATAAAGAAGCTATAGCAAAGGGCGCAATGGCTTTTTTTGGAGATAAGTATGGTGACGAAGTAAGGGTAGTTGATATTGGAAATGGATTTTCTTTGGAACTTTGTGGAGGCACTCATGTTCAAAAAACTGGAGAGATAGGAGTGCTAAAAATTATATCGGAATCTGGAGTTTCTGCTGGAGTAAGAAGACTGGAAGCTGTAACAGGTGAAGGGGCAACTTTTCTTCTGCAAAATCTAGAACAACAATACTCTTCAATAGCTAACGAGCTTCTTGTTGAAGATATAGGCTCCAAAGAAGAAGTAGATGTTTTAACATTTATTCGTTTTCTGGATGAAGAGATAGATTCGTTAGCCAATATTCTAGGCTGTTCTAATGATCAAGTATTAAAAAAAATAAAACAGCTAAAGGAAGAAAATTATTCTCTCAATGGTCAGGTTGCAAAGAAAGATTCTAATCTTAAGATTTTTGATAGTTGTTTAGAAGCTTTAGAAGACTTGAAAGAGACCAATAAGATCCTAAAAAAAGAAGTTGAGAAGATTCAATCAGAAGATTTAGGCGCTTCGATTCAAGATTTGTTAGAAGATTCCATCGAGATAGAAGGATACAGACTAATAACAACTACTTTTGAAGGCATGGATTCAAAAGGTCTAAGGGAAGTTGCTGACAGATTAAGAAATCAAAGTACTAATTCAGTAATTGTTTTAATTTCCGTGTCGGAAGATAAAGCTCCTACTATTGTGGCTTGCTCCAAAGAAGTAGACATTGATGCCAGAGAAATCATGAAACATTTAATTAACCAATTGGGTGGCAGTGGAGGTGGAAGACCTGACTTTGCTCAAGGCGGGATTGAAAATATCGACGGTTTAGAAATTGCCTTAACCTCTGTAGCAGACTTAATTGTTTCTTTAAATAATCAATAATATAGAATACCGGCCTTTTTTATGGGCAAATTAATAGTTAAAAAATTTGGAGGTACGTCAGTTGCAGACGCTGAGCGTATTGAAGCGGTTGCCGATAATGTAGAAGCTGAAATCCAAAAAGGAAATAAAGTAACTGTAGTTTTATCTGCGATGGGTAAAAGTACAGATGACCTCATAGCATTAGCAAAAGAAATTGATTCTCATCCTAATCTCAGAGAATATGATGCCTTAGTTTCAACCGGAGAGCAGATTTCAGTAGCTCTTCTAGCTATTGCTCTTCTTAAGAGAGGTATAAAAGGAAAATCTTATACCGCATATCAACTGGGCATAAAGACTAATTCATCTCATAGCAGGGCAAGAATATTAGATGTTGAAGTAAGTAAAATTACTTCTGAATTAAATGAAGGCATAGTCCCTGTTATAACAGGATTTCAAGGCATGAACGATACTGGAGACATTACTACTCTAGGAAGGGGCGGTTCGGACACAACCGGTGTAGCTCTTGCTGTAGCTTTAAATGCTGACGAATGCCAAATTTATACAGATGTAGACGGTGTATTTACTACTGATCCAAGAATTTATGATAAGGCTAGGCTTTTGAAAGATGTAAGTTTTGAAGAAATGTTAGAATTATCCAGTACTGGTGCAAAAGTACTTCAGTTAAGAGCGGTTGAATATGCAAGCAAATTTAATTTACCACTTCGAGTTTTATCAAGTTTCAAGGAAGGTCAAGGCACTTTAGTACAAGAGGAGAAAAATATTATGGAGAGACCAATAGTTTCTGGGATAAGTAGCATAGACACCGAGGCTAAGCTAACAATCAGGGGCGTACCGGATGTTCCTGGAATAGCGGCAAAAATCCTTAGTCCAATAAGTGATGCTGGCATAGAAGTAGATGTCATAGTCCAAAATATCGGTGCTGATAATAATACTGACTTTACTTTCACTGTTAACAAAGACGACGCAAAAGAGGCCGAAGGAATACTCCAAAAAACATCTCAGAATCTTGGTGGAGGGTCTATCGAAGTAGATGATGACATAGCAAAAATAAGTATTGTAGGAAGAGGCATGAGAGCCCATGCAGGGGTAGCAAGCAAAATGTTTCAGGCATTAGCAAAAAATGAGATAAATATTTCTATGATTACAACTTCTGAAATTAAGATTTCAGTAGTAATTAAGAAATCTGAAATGACAAATGCAGTTAAGTCTTTACATGATGCTTTTGATCTAGATAAAGAATTAGATACTTAGTGGAAACTATTATTTCTCTTGGCCTAGAACAAGGTCCATTAAGAGGTTTTATCTTTGGTTTCGTTCACGTCGGTATCTTAATAATAGGCTATTACACTGGGTGGAGCATAAACCGTCTTTTGAAGAGAACCTCAAATGGACGAATAGCGGGAATAATAGGGGCCGTAATAGCTCACATTATTGCTGATCTTATAGCCTCGCTTCTTGATCCAACAATGAGGTCAGCTGCCCTCGGCATCATGTTCGGTGGTCTTTTACCTTTACTACTGATCCCCCTACTAGAGAAATATGTAACAAAGAGTGATGCTCACATTATGGTTGGCGATCACGAAGATATCCAAGAAGACTTAAAATCTCACTAACTCAGTTAATTCATTAATTGTAAAAATTATTTTTTATTTGTTGCATTTGAGAATCATTCTCATCTATAATGCCCGCAAAATCGCATTAATAATCATTCTCGTTCTCATTTAAGATTGATTTTTATAGCTTATTTAAACTTTACGGGAGTAAATAATGGTTCAAATAATAAGAACTTTTTTCAAAACATTAGTTATTTCTTCTTTAGCTCTAGTGGCTAATATCTATGCTGACGAAGCAGTAGAAGAAATCGTTGTTAAAGGTAAGGTGCTTTATTCTGATCAAGTACAATCACTTAAAACACCAACCGCAATTATCGATGTACCTCAAAGTTTATCCATCGTTACAGATGAAGATATTCGTGTACAAGGTATGAGAGAACTGGGAGATATAGTCCGCTATACTCCAGGTGTTAACACTTCACAAGGTGAAGGACACAGGGACTCTGTTGTTTTCAGAGGTGTAAGATCAACTGCCGACTTCTATCAAGATGGCACCAGAGACGATGTTCAGTATTACCGTTCTCTGTATAACGTAGAGCAAGTTGAGGTTCTCAGAGGACCTAATGCTCTTCTTTTCGGTAGAGGAGGAACTGGAGGAATAATCAATCGTGTTACTAAGAAAGCTCAGATTGGGGAACAATTTGGATCATTTGATATAGGTGCTGACGATTTCGGCGCATTTGATTTTGCTGCAGATTACAACACTTCAATGGGAGACAACACAGCCATTCGTATCAATATTCATAGCGATACTTTAGAAAACCATCGCGATTCTTATGATGGAGATAGAGTTGGTTTCAATCCTACTGTAAAAATACAGATGAGTGATAGAACAACACTTGATCTTTCTTATGAATATGTAGATCACGAAAGATTCATAGATAGGGGTATTCCTACGCTAAATGGCAAACCTTATGAGCCTCTAAAAAATGTGGTCTTTGGAACTGCTGATGTCAACTATCAAACTGCAGAGGCAGATATCTTTAGAGGTATTTTAACCACTGACTTTTCTGAAACTTCAAAAGCAATATTCTCTGTAACTTCTAGTGAATTTGAAAAGCTATATCAAAATCTATATGCACAAAGGTACGGCGCAGATGATAACGCTGCTGGTACAGTAAGAGTAGACGGCTACAGAGATCCTACAGAACGGGAAAATTTAATCGTTTCTGGAAATTTTGTTAACGAACTACAAATCGGAGGAGCAACTCATACTCTTTTAGTAGGTGCAGAAATCATAGATACGGATAACAAAAACGAAAGATATGACTCTTACTTCTCAACTACAGGAACAGATAGAGAGGTTTTCAATCTTCCTACAAGCATGAGAGGTACTCTTGACATATCTTCAAATGCTGCAGGAGTTGCTACAGTTTTAGACTTCACAAGCGATCTAAACAGAAGAACAACTTCAGAAGTCGAGGTTACTTCTTTTTATGTCCAAGATCAGATAGAAGTTTCTGACAACTTAATGCTTCTTCTAGGCGGTCGTTTAGATCAGTTTGATATAACTGTTGCGGATGTAAAGGGTGGTACTTCACAATCTAGAGAAGATGATGAGTTTTCTCCTAGAGCAGGAATTGTTTATAAACCGGCTGACAATGTTTCTTACTATGTAAGCTACAGCGAAAGCTTCTTACCAAGATCTGGTGAGCAGTATAAGAGTTTAAGTTCAAGTTCTGCAGGCCTTGATCCTGATGTATATGAAAGTACAGAAATTGGAGTCAACTACGATATAACACCAAGCGTAAGTCTTAGGGCTAGTTATTTCGATAGTGAGGCTACGAGAGCTGCAAAAGACGATTCTGGTGAAGAATATGAAGTTCAAGGACTCGCAGTAGATGGTTTTGAACTTGAAGTTAAAGGACAAGTAAGCGATCAACTATATGTTGCCTTCGGTTTAAGTAAAATGGACGGAGAGACTAGTGATGCTGGCGGAGAACCAAGAGAAATTCCTGATATGACCATGTCTTTATGGACAACTTATCAAGTTAATGAAAAATTCGGTTACGGTCTTGGAGTAACTAGACAAGGCGAATCTAATATTAGTAATAATAAGCCTGGATTAGTGCTTCCTGATTACACAAGAATTGATTTCGCGGCGTTCTATGATGTTTCAGATGATTTAACTATTAGGTTGAATGTTGAAAACCTTACTGATGAAGTTTATTTCCCTCACTCGCACAGCACGCACCAAGCGTCTGTTGGAGAAGAAGTAAATGCAAGGTTATCAATAACCAGTAGGTTCTAGGAGTACTTAAAGGATTAAGTATTGTGCAGCTCATAGCATTGTTTTAGAAGATTAATAAATGCTATAACGCGCCCAGAACGAGTCCACAGCGCAGAGGACTCGTTCTAACCTAGTCGGAACCAGTTACAGACTTTAAATATTAACTGGTTAATCAAACCCCTCCCCAAAGGTTGATTAAGAAAGGGATCTTGAGACTTTCAAGGTCCCTTTTACTTTTTAGCATATCGAAGCAAGAAACTCAATCCAGGATTCATCGTCGTTAAGACATGGAGCATAGTTGAATTCTTCTCCTCCGTTATCCATAAAGGTTTCCCTAGCTTCCATATTGATTTCTTCTAAGGTCTCCAAATTATCACTTACAAAAGAAGGACAAGTTACAGTTATATTTTTTACGCCCAAAGAAGGTAATTTTTCTAGTTCTTTGTCTGTGAAAGGTTGTAACCATCCAGGTCCTACTCTTGATTGAAAGGAGACCTTCCATTGATCTTCAGAGAGATTGAGTTCTTCAGCACACAATCTAGATGTTTCCATTACTTGATGGCGATAGCAGAATTCCTTTATCACGCATTGTGATTTTAAGCACAGTTCTTCTGAATGGTTTCTTTCAGGAGTTGCTTTCCTTAAGTGTCGTTTTGGTATGCCATGATAGCTAAATAACAATAGATCTGTTTCGGGTTTAATATAATCTTGGATACTCGAACTAAGAGCTTTAATGTAATTTTCAGAATTATAAAAATGATCTACATATTCAATATTCAAATTACTATCCAAATTATGCACGATCTCTTCAACTTTAAGCTTCGTAGTCAAAGTAGTTGAAATTGCGTAATGTGGATAGAGGGGTATGACTTTAATTTCATTACAGCCCTTATTTACCAATGATCTAAGACCATGCTCAATAGATGGTTCTTGATAGCGCATACCTATTTCTACTGGAGTTGAAATCTTATCTTGTAATTTTTTAGATACATTTTTTGACATTTCAATCAATGGAGATCCTTTCGCGCTCCAAATCTCTTCATACGCAGCCTGAGTATTTTTGTATCTAAAAGGAACAATGACTCCTCTGACAAGAGTTTGTTGAATAATCTTAGGGTAGTCTATTACTAAGTCATCACTTAAAAATTCAATTAAGAATTCCTTTATGGATTTGTCATCTAAGTCTTTGGGGGAACCTAGGTTTATTAGGAGTATACCTTTCATAGTAAGAAGTTATTTATAAAGGAGGCTTAGGCACAGACTCTAAACGATATGAATATTTTATAGTAAAATTAGCATCAAAAGTTAACATTATATGAATATATGGAAACGTTAAAAGCAATTCAAACAAGAAACTCTATACCATTTCTTGAAGATCCAGCCCCTTCATCTGATCAAATGTCTGTTATATATAAAGGCGCTTTGAGAGCACCAGATCACGCTAACCTGAGGCCTTGGAAGTTTATAGAGGTAAGAGGAGAGGCTAGAGAAAAGCTAGGCCAAACATTTTTGAGGACCGCAGAATCACTTGAAGATAATCTCACTGATCCAGAAAGAGAAAAATTGAGAGCTGCTCCTCTTAGAGCACCAATGGTTATAATTCTTGCAGCAGATATAAAGATTCACCCAAAGGTGCCGGAAATTGAACAAATTCTTTCCTTAGGCACGGCTGCTCAGAATATCTTATTAGGCATTCATGACATGGGTTATGCAGCCGTATGGAGAACTGGCAAGATGGCTTTCAATCCAGTTATAACAAAAGAATTAGGATTAAAAGAAAATCTTCAAATCATAGGTTATATCTACGTCGGTACTTCAACGGGGAAAGAAAAGCCTTTACCGGAGCATGAAATAGAGAACTTTGTAGAATATTGGAATTAAGATAAATTGATTTTACAAATTGATAATAAAAGCTATTCATAATATAATCTAAACTTATATACATTAATAAGTTAAATCTATATCAAAACTTTAATTGCTACTATTCCTGGCTTAATATCGGATAAATTCGCTTTATCTATGACTAAATTTTTTAGACTCATAGCTGATACTTTTTTTGTCAATAGATATGGCCACAGAGCAGTAGTTCTTGAAACTGTTGCAGGAGTTCCGGGTATGGTTGCCGGTGTCTTAATGCATTTCAAAAGTCTTCGCTCTATGAAGACTGGATACGGTGAGAGTATTAGGGAAATGCTCGCAGAGGCCGAGAATGAAAGAATGCATTTAATGTTTTTTATTGAAATCGCCAAACCAAATCGCTTTGAGAGAATACTTGTACTGTTTGCTCAAGTCATTTTTGGAGTATTTTATCTTTTTATGTATTTATTCTTCACTCGAACGGCTCACAGAATGATTGGCTACTTTGAAGATGAAGCGGTAATAAGTTACACAGAATATTTAAAAATAGTAGAAAATGGCGAAGTTGAGAACTTTCAAGCTCCTTTGCTTGCAATCAATTACTACAACCTAGACAGAAACGCCAAGCTATCTGATCTCATAAAAGCAGTGAGAAATGATGAACAAAAGCACAGTGAAACAAATCACGCTTACGCAGATAATTACTAGCAATAAATTTTAAATTTTAAATCTTAAATCTTAAATCTTTAATATAAAGCAATTTCAGCTTAAACTTCCTTCACATTTATTTTTATCTTAATTTAAGGAAGAAAATGGAAAGAAACTTTGATTACATTGTGATAGGTGCAGGAAGTGCTGGTTGTGTTATGGCGAACAGACTTTCAGAGAACGATAAACATACGGTTCTTAGTATTGAGGCTGGAGGAAAAGATAGAAATTTCTTCATTCACATGCCTTCAGGCTATTCCCAACTTGTACCTACAAGAAGTAATCTCAATTATGGTTACGAGACTCAACCTGAACCTACAACCAACAATAGAAAGCTCTACTGGCCGAGAGGAAAGGTTTGGGGCGGATCTTCTTCTATTAATGCGATGGTTTATATTAGAGGTCATGCTTATGATTATGATCAGTGGAGACAGTTAGGGAATACAGGTTGGTCCTACGATGATGTCCTACCTTACTTTAAGAAAGCTGAAAATTTTCAAGGTGATGGAGATGACGAATTTCATGGGTTCGGTGGCCCTTTAAATGTAAAGAAATCTTCAAGAACAGATGATCTTTTATTAGATGTTTTCTTGAAAGCAGGAGAGGAAGCAGGTTTCCCATTAACTGATGATTTTAATGGAAAAGAACAAGAAGGATTTTCCAGATACGAACATACCATGAAAGACACAACCTTTGGTCCAAGAAGATGGAGTGCAGCAAGAGCATATCTTCATCCTGCACTAAAAAGACAAAACCTCTCAACAGAAACAAATGTTCAAGTAAATAGAATTATCTTTGAAGGAAAAAAAGCTATAGGCGTTGAGTACTTAAAAAATGGACAAACATTTGTGTGTAAGTCTAATAAAGAAATTATTATTTCGGCAGGGGCTATAAATTCTCCTCAAATACTTATGAACAGTGGTGTGGGAGATTCAGATGAATTAACAAAACATGGTATTGATGTGGTGCATGAATTAAAAGGTGTAGGAAAGAATCTTCAAGATCATTACGGAGTGCTAAATTCATTTTATGCTACGCAACCAGTCACCTTGCATAGATCGGCAGGTTTACTCAACACCGGTCTCTCTGGTCTCAAATACTTAATGCTTGGAACTGGAGATGCGGCATATCCTCCCACTAGTGCTGGTGCTTTCTTTAAGTCTAGTCCCGATAAAGATATTCCAGATACTCAACTTCATTTCACTTCCATACAAACTAAAGACCTACATGGCCGAGAAGGAGTGGACAAAGATCACGGATTTACTGCTGTTATTTATATATGCAGACCTCAGAGTCGGGGACATATAGCTCTCAAAAGTGCTAACCCAAGAGAAGAACCATTAATGTACCCTAACTATTTATCAGAAGAACAAGATATGATCGACACAAGGAATGCATTAAGAGAAACAAGACGTGTATTTCTCCAAAAAGCTTTTGATCCTTATAGAGGTGATCAAACAAAACCTGGAAGTGAAGTAGATGTAGACGATGATGACCAACTTGATGAATGGATTCGATCAACGGGAGAAACCCTTTATCATCCTGTTGGTACATGCAAAATGGGTGATGATGATATGGCTGTTGTAGATGCTAATTTGCAAGTTCACGGCTTGCAAGGTTTAAGAGTTGTTGACGCTTCGATAATGCCTACCCTGATAGGGGGCAATACAAATGCTCCGACCATCATGATCGCTGAGAAGGCAGCAGATTCCATTAGACAATCCTAATCTTAACTTTAGAATAGACGATCCCGGAGAGGTGGCTGAGTGGTTGAAAGCGCTCCCCTGCTAAGGGAGTATAGGGTAAACCCCTATCGAGGGTTCGAATCCCTCCCTCTCCGCCATATCAGGTATAATCAAAGAAAATTTTAAAATAAAATGATAATACATTTTAAGGAGAATGAATGATTTTTAAATCTCAAGTTAGTAACAAATCTATCCTTTTACCTTTTCTACTTCTTCTAACTCTCTCTTGTTCGGTTGAAAACAATTCATCAGTTATGACGTCTTGGAATTTATCTGATGGTAAGGAATTCCCAGAAAGTAGACCTCTCTCACGAGCTGAAGATGGAGTAATGCTTTCAGATGGAACTCTGATAGTTGCAGATCAAAGATATGGTTTAGTAAAAATTGATTCAGAGGGGAATGTCGAACCTTTTGGAAATTTTAAATTAATTGGATATTCACATAATCCACCTCTTATAGAGTCAGGACCCAATGGAGTTCATTTTTCTCCTAATAAGATGTATGTTTTTACTGCTGATGTTTTTTCTGGCCATATATACATGACTTCAATTGAAGATAATAAAACTGAGATAATCTACTCGCATCAATATGGAGCAAATACAGCCATTCAGGATTCTTTAGGAAATGTCTGGTTCACCCAATCTACAGAGAATAGAAATGAAGCAAGATTATTCGAGGCTATAGGTAAGCCAATGTCTGATGGTTCAGTCTATAGACTACCTGTGCTTGAAAATGGCACTTTCTCTAGTGAACCAGAGTTAGTTGTCGAAGGAATATATTTTGCTAACGGCTTTTATATAGATGAGAAAAATAACAAATTTTACCTGTCCGAAACGATGGCGAACAGAGTTTTGTCTTTTGATTTAGATATCAAGAGCGGCAGTCTGAGTAATCGTAAAGTCCTGGCCAAAATTCCTTCTCCAGACAATATGCAACTTAATCATGATGGCTCTTTGTGGGTAGCATCTCCTTTATCAAATCAGATTCACTCTATTAACATTTTTAGTGGGGAACAGTATGTGATATTTGATGCTCAAACTGAGGCGGGCATAGAAAATATGCAAAAAGGTATGACAGCTATCGTAAACGGTGAAGGAATTCTTGATTTCATTGAAGAAGATACTATTGGTGACATGCCTGGTTTATTAACCGGGATGATAATCGGAGATGAGACACAACCCTTTTATGTAGCCAACTTAGGAGCTGCACTGATAAAAGTATCAACTAAATAGAGCTATTGATATTGATAAAGAAAAAATACTAAAGTTATCTGATTCTCTGGTTCATTATGGAAAACTAATTAATGTATCAGAACTTTCTGGAGGCTTTTCTACCGATGTTTTTCTCTTAGATTTTAAAAAAGACAAAAGTACAACTAGGTTGGTACTCCGAATGGAAGCGGGATTACCATCTGAGAATTCTGCAAAAACTGAGTTCGAATTATTACAGTTCCTTTTGGAAACAAACATACCCTCAGCTGTTCCCATTTACTTAGATAATGACGGTGATGTTTTAGATAAACCCTTTTTTATCACTTCTTATATAGACGGTACTCAAAATTTTAATGATTTAGAAGAATCGTATATCAACAGCATGGCCAACCAACTTAGAGATATACACGAAGTAAATATAAACAACCTTCCAAATCTTCCGCTAAGAATTGATCCATTAGATGGTTTATTGAATTATCTTCCTAAAAAAGATAAATGGAAAGAACTTAGAGATTACATAAAACAATTGTCTATTAAAAAATATAATGCAGATTCTGTATTGCTTCATGGAGACTTTTGGAAAGGCAATATTTTGTGGAAATCAAGCAACATAAAAGGAGTTATAGATTGGGATTACGCTGCACAAGGAGATCCTTTGTCTGATTTAGCCGTGGCATGTTTAATGATCAGATATCTAAACGGCCAACAAGATATGTATTCCTTTATGGCTGCATATAAACAATTCTCTGAAATTGATGAAAAAAGATTACTGTTATGGTTAATTAATGTTGCATCATCTACGCTGTATTTTATTAATGAATGGCGTTTCACAGCTGAAGATAAAAGAGCAATGATTGATACTGCAACTACAATTATCCTTGAGTCATATAATCAAATTAAAATAATAAATTAAAATAAATTTTGTTAGGAATTCTATCGATTGATTCTAATTAAGAAAGTGGACTATCCGATGAGTGAAATGGTATTCTAAAAAATTGTTGGGGATGATTATTATGAAAAAGTATATATCTGTATTTGTTCTTTCAACCTTCGGTATGTCATTGCTGTCTGCTCCTATATGTTCAATTAATCAGGAGTTGAACAAGGATACCGTAAGTCAATTAAATCAAGCAAGAGCTCAAACTATTTCCACTTGTTTAACTTGCTCTAAAGATTCTTGTGAATTAAAGGAATGGCCTAAAGACAAACAAGGTGACGAAACTGTATGCAAAATTTTATATTGCACCCCGAGTTACGTATCTAAGTTTTTCAAAAAACCTGACAATGTTAAGTCTGGTAAAACAAGGATAGATTTCACTTACTCCATCAATAAAAAAGGTAAAATCAAGGATATAAGCGTTACTTCATCAAAAGGCGTCATGAATAAAAGAGAATCTTATAAATATCTTCAGAGTTTTACCGCTAAAACTAAATTTCAACCTCTAATGGTTAATGATAATTTAACTAGAATTATTTCTCTCAAAGGAGAACATATTGCCTACACAGGTAAATACGAAGATGTTGATAAAACTATGCCTGTAAATCAAGGTATTTGGCGAAACTAAATATCTTTATGGTCAGTAAATCTGCCTTACTTAGAGGAATAGAGGGAGAGAGTATTGACTCTCACTGCGAAGAAACTCTTGATATACTTATAAAATCTTTAAACGATGAAGGTAACCTGACTTTTTTTGGAAATCTAGCTGCCAAATATCAAATTAGACAACATTTAATGAATCGCTCTTTGATTTATAAGGCTAATAATGAGATAGAATCACATCAAGTTTCAAAGCCAATCATAGTTATTGGCTTGCCTAGATCCGGAACAACATTTCTGTTTAATTTGCTAAGCCAGGATGTGTCTAACCGAAGCCCTCTTTTTTGGGAAATGATGAAACCTCTTCCTCTATGTGGTAAAAATTCTTTTTCAGAATACACAAGAATCAAACGATCGGATGCAATTTTATTTTTTAAGGACAGATTCGTCCCGAAATTAGATGATCTTCATAGAATTCGTTCTAATAGTCCTGAAGAATGCTTACTAATTAAGGTATTTGCTCTTCAAAGCATTCTTTATTTTTATATGGCTAATACCCCTTTATATCTTGAGTATCTTTCTAGCTCTGATACAAGAGTAAGTTACAAGTGGCATCATAAATTCCTTAGAGTATTGGAAGAGGCCTATAAGCCAGAAAGATGGTTACTAAAAGATCCAAGCCATTTAGGAAATTTAGAAGAAATATTAAGTTTTTATCCCGACGCATGTTTTGTGCATATTCGTCGAGACCCCGCGGAGACCTTACCCTCTATATGTAGTCTAACATCTCAAGTGAGAAGAGGGTTTACTGATAACGTTGACTTAAAAGATCTAGGCAAGAAGACTTTAGAATTTTGGGCTAAATCTAATGACAAAAATGAGGCTCAGAAACAAAGAATTTCTCCTGAGAGTTATTTACAAATTGAATATAACGATCTTATTAATGATCCATTAAATATAGTGAAGGATATTTATACCAAATTTTCTTTCCCCCTTGATTCTTTATCTATTAATAAAATGCAGGACTATATAGAAGAAGGTACCAAAGAAGCTAAAGCAAAACATAATTATTCTTTGGAAGATTATGGACTTGATATACAAGAAGTTCATAATAAGCTTAATTTTTCTTAACAAGCTTTTAAATATGAAAATTTTAGTTATGGGTTTACCTGGAAGTGGTAAGACTTACTTATCAGAAAGACTTCAACCTTTATTGGAATCAGCTTGGTTCAATGCAGATAAAGTAAGAACAATGGCTGGAGATTGGGATTTTAGTGAAGAGGGCAGATTGAGGCAAAGTCTGAGGATGAAATCAATTGCTGATTTTGAATCATCACACAATAGAATGGTTATATGTGACTTTGTATGTCCCACAAAAGAAACTAGAGAGATTTTTAGTGCAGATATAACGATCTGGTTAGATACAATTGAGGAAGGTCGATTTGAAGATACAAATGCTCTATTTGAACCTCCCGAAAAAGTAGATTTTCATATAAAAGAATGGAATGATCATAACCATATTGATGTAGCAAATGAGATAAAAAAGAATGTTTGATTGGAAAAAACCTACAGTACAGATGTTAGGGAGATGGCAACCTTGGCATGATGGCCATCAAGAGCTTTTTAAAAGATCAATTAAGAAAACTGGTCAAGTTATTATCCAAGTAAGAGATGTTTATGGGGCGTCTGGCGGAGAAGGACAAGAAGATAATCCTTTTAACTGGGATCAGGTATGCGCAAATATTTCTGATGGACTTATCAAGGATGGTTTTGAAAGAGGAGTCCATTATGAGATCATGATGGTTCCTAATGTTGTAAATATTACTTATGGTCGCGGTGTTGGGTATGTATTTGAAGAAGAAGTTTTTGATGAATCCGTGACAGATATTAGTGCTACTAAGATTAGAAAAAAGATGCGAGAAGAAGGAAACCTGGAGTAGATTTGAAAATCTGCTTAAGTGAATTTACCTTCAACTCTTTTGAAGACATCCTTAGTGAAGCCTTCGCCAATGATGAATTTATTCTGATAGATTCCGAATCAAACATAATTCAAGGAGAAGGTAAGCCTGATGCCGCATTAGTTTCATATGAACTAATGTTTAAAGCTCTAAAATCTGAAGAATTCTTTGAGAAATATCTCTCTTTGGTAGAAGGATGCTCTTTTGTTCAAGGATCATGGGCCGGAATTGAGACGCCTCAGGCTCAAGCTCTTATACAAAAATCAGAAATTTTTTCTCATGGTGGTGGAATTCATGCAATCCCTATAGCTACATATGTATTTGCTCAAATATTAAGAACTATCAAATCTATAGATGCTCATATAGATATGCAAAGAAATAAGGAATGGAAACAAATGATGTCTGTAGGCGAGCTTACTGATCTTTCTATAGGTATTTCTGGGTTTGGTGGAATAGGGCAAGAAGTCGCACGAATTGCTAAAGCCTTTAGGATGAAAGTTTATGCCACTAAAAGATCTCCTGTTTTATCCGATAATTTAGATAGACTTTATAAACCTAGTGAATTAAATGAAATGTTGGCGATTTGTGACTTTGTTGTTAACTGTCTACCTTCTACACCCGAGACATATAAAGTATTCTCTGACTCTCAATTCAGCTCTATGCGAGAGACCTCGATGTTTATAAATGTAGGGAGGGGGGAATCTGTTGATGAAATAAGTCTAGCAAATGCTTTGCTTAATAAAGAAATAGCTTATGCTGCACTTGATACAACTGATCCTGAGCCATTGGATTCTAATTCAGCTCTTTGGAATCTAGAAAATTGTTTCATAACTCCTCACGACTCTGCTTGGGGACCTAGAGCTCCTTTACGTGCGGTTGAACTCTTTATTGATAATTACAGGCGCTTTATTAATGAAGAGAAGCTTATCAATCAAGTATAAAAAAGGCCGCTTATGCGGCCCTTCTTAGTTCTAAAGCCTAGCTAGAAAAGCCTACAACAGCTTTCACTTCAAGAAACTCTTCGAATCCAAATAAGCCCCATTCCCTTCCATTTCCTGATTGTTTATAACCTCCGAATGGAGTTGTGAAATCTGCTCCTGCTCCGTTAATGGCAATGCTTCCAGCTCTAATTCTATTTGCCACTTTTTTGGCATGTTCAACATCGCCTGAAGACACATATCCATACAAGCCATATTCAGTATCATTGGCTATTTCTATAGCTTCTTCTTCATCCTTGTAAGGAAGAATAGAAAGTACTGGTCCAAATATTTCTTCTCTAGCGATCGTCATATCATTATTTACATTTGCAAATACCGTTGGTCTAACAAAATAGCCAGCATTTAGACCTTCAGGCTTACCTGGTCCACCAGCAATTAGTTCAGCGCCTTCTTCAATTCCTTTTTCAATAAGCCCTTGTATTTTATTGAATTGTACGTCGCTAACAACAGGACCTATGCCAGTATCCTCAGCAAATGGATCTCCAACTTTAGTTGCCTCAGCTGTTCTCTTAGCTATTTCTTTAGCTTCTTCGTGCCTAGATTCAGGCACTAACATTCTAGTAGGTGCATTACAAGATTGACCACTATTATTAAAGCAATGCTTAGCACCACCAGATATAGCTGATTCAAAGTCCGCATCATCTAAAATAATATTAGCAGATTTACCGCCAAGCTCTTGAGCGACTCTTTTAACAGTATCAGCCGCACCTTTAGCAACAGCTATTCCTGCTCTAGTAGAGCCTGTAAAAGACATCATATCTATGCCAGGATGAGAAGACATAGCTTCTCCTACAGTGGGTCCATCACCATTAACTAGATTAAATACTCCTGCAGGAACACCAGCTTCATGGAGTATCTCTGCAAATATCATCGCATTTAATGGAGCCATTTCAGTTGGTTTAAGAATCATGGTACATCCAGCAGCAATTGCGGGAGCAACTTTGCAAGAAATCTGATTTATAGGCCAGTTCCAAGGCGTAATCATTCCTACTACCCCTATTGGCTCTCTTCTAAGGACGGTTTTTCCTCTTGTTTCTTCCCATTCAAACCCTTGAAGAACTTCAATTGCTTGAGCAAAATGCCCAAGGCCTGTTGCAGCCTGAGCTGCCTTAGATAGAGCTAAAGGCGCGCCCATTTCAGTTGAGATTGTTTCAGCTATTTCGTCATACCTTGTTTGGTAGACTTCAACAATCTTTCCAAGTATTGCTAATCTTTCTTCAACAGTAGTTTGACTGAAAGTCTCAAATGCTTTTGATGCAGCTTTCACTGCATTATCAACATCAGCAGCACTTCCCATGGCTATTTGACCTATAACTTCTTCATTAGCAGGATTTAAGACATCAAACATGTTTGCTCCTTCTACAGGATCAACCCATTCACCATTAATATAAAATTGTTCGTAAGTTTTCATCATCACTCTCCGTATTTTTGATTCTTAAGTATATCTTAGCTTATTGCAAAGTTAAGATAAATTTAGCAAAGTTTAATTCTTCATTAAGTTTGCTTTCAACTGACTTTGTATCCTTTCAGCCCACATCGCAATATATTTTCTAGTTTCTCTAGGGTCAATAATTTCGTGAACAGAGAAGGCCTCAGCTCTAGGAAAAGGATTTTGATTTTTTGCCATTTTATCTTCAAGCTCTTTTCTTTTAGCTTCAGGATTTTCTGATTCAGATATTTCTTTTTTAAATGCCACTGCCACACCTCCTTCTAATGGAAGAGGGCCTGATTCTGCAGAAGGCCACGCTAAAACATATCCATCAGGACCATAATGAGCAGCAGCAGCGACTCCGAAAGATTTCCTTATCATTATAGTTGTCCATGGCACTGTAGACTCTGTTGTAGCTAATACGGCATTAGTTCCATGAAGAATGGTTCCTGCTTTTTCAGCATCTGGCCCAATTAAAAAACCAGGCTCATCAACTAGACTTACAATAGGAATATTAAAGGTATCGCATAGTTTCACAAACCTGGTTGTCTTTTGCGCTCCTTCTGCAGACATTGAACCGGCATAAAAGTTAGAGTCATTTGCAAAAATTGCTACGGCGTACCCATTAATTCTAGCAAAACCAGTGATAATTCCTCTGCCATAGAATTTAGTCATCTCAAAGAAGGAGTTTTTATCAAATACTAAATTTACAATATCTCTCATTTCATAAGACCTTTTTCTATCCTTAGGAATAATTGAAATCAAAGCTTCTTCCTGTCTTTCTAGAGAATCATCAGAAAATATTTTTTCTGTTATTTCATATTTATTTTGAGGAAAAAAAGAGAGAAATCTTTTTATTTGATTAAATGCATCTTCTTCAGAAGAAGCTACATTATCAGTTACCCCATTTAATTTATGAATTTCTGAACCACCTAACTCCTCTTTGGTCATCTTTTTTCCAAAAGCTCTTTCAACTACTGCTGGCCCAGCTACTAATATCTGAGCTGTATCTTTGGTCATGACCCTAAAGTGAGATCCAACAAATCTTGCTGCTGGCATTCCAGCTACTGGACCTAATGCAGCAGACACAACAGGAATCTCCTTTAAAGTGTCTGCTATTGATTTAAATCTTGATCTCGAAAAAACAGGATCTCCACCATAACCTCCAGATTTTTTTCCTGGACCTGCTACAGAACCCCCTCCGCCTTCATGTAGTCTAATTAGAGGGACTTTATATTTGAGGGCTAATTCTTCTGTATAGACACTTTTTCTTAATCCAGCTGCATTAGGTGAACCACCTTTTACAGTAAAATCTTCTCCCCCCAAAACAACTTGTTTTTCATTAATTTTACCGAAACCTAAGATGAAATTTGCAGGAGTGATAGATTCAAGTCCGCCCTTTTCATTTACTTCAGACCCACCCGCAATTTCACCTTGTTCTTGGAAGGAGCCTTCATCAAGTAAAAGTTTTATTCTTTCTCTTAATGTTAATCTACCTTTGGCATGTTGAAGTTTAATTGCATCCTTACCACCTTGAGCTTTTGCAAGTTTTCTTCTTTTATTTATTTCAACCGTTTCTTTTTTCCAATTCATATTTATTCTTTTCTGGTGCCCCGTACAGGATTTGAACCTATGGCCTCTGGATTAGGAATCCAGCGCTCTATCCGGCTGAGCTAACGGGGCTTTTAGATTATTTTAACAATTTAGTCTTGATTTTAAATTTTCTTTGGATATTATTTATTAAGCACCGATTTGAACCAGATTGCGGGTGCTTTATAAATACTGCTAAATAGGGTTTTCTTTGACAGACCTGTTTAGCGAAAGCTGGCAGGTTTTTTTTTAGGAGAAATATAATGAGTTACGAAGGAAAGAACATAGAAACAATTGCATTGCATGCAGGATGGAGGGCAGATGAAACAACTGGTTCGGTAGCTGTTCCCATTCATCAAACTACAAGCTATCTATTTGAAAGTACGGATAAGGCTGCTAGTCTTTTTTCTTTAGCTGAACTAGGAAATATATACACAAGAATCGGCAATCCAACCACAGCTGTTCTTGAAGAGAGAATGGCTGCTTTAGATGGCGGCGCTGCGGGTCTTGCTACTGCTTCCGGTCAAACAGCTTCTGCTTATTCCATTCAAAATTTAGCTAGAGCCGGAGATAACATCGTTTCTTCCTCACATTTATATGGAGGAACTTACAACCAATTTAAAAATAATCTATCTGAAATGGGAATTGAGGTCAGATTTGTTGACCCCACAGATCCTGAAAATTTTAGATCTGCCACTGATGATAAGACTAGGGCATATTTTGGAGAAACTTTACCGAATCCAAGGTTGCAAGTTTTCCCTATAAAAGAAGTTTCTGATATTGGAAGATCTTTAGGCATTCCTTTGATCTTAGACAATACAGCTGCACCAGTATTCTGTAGACCATTTGATCACGGTGCTGCTGTCACTACTTACTCTACAACTAAGTACATAGGTGGGCACGGAACTTCCATAGGAGGTTTAATTATTGATGGTGGTAATTTTGATTGGGAAAAAGCGGGTGCTGATAGACAGCCAAGTTTGAATACACCTGACCCTTGTTACAACGGAGTAGTGTGGACGGAAGCAATTAAGCCTATGGGCCCCATAGCCTATATTATGAAAGCACGA
>CABYCU010000010.1 GCA_902517565.1 uncultured SAR86 cluster bacterium
AAAGCTATAATAGGAAGACCTCCTGAGAATGTTCTGGCTCTAATTAACTAGTTAAAAAATATGGAACAACAAACTTTTTTTGAAAAATTTAAGAAAAATCCCTTCTTTTGGATTTTCTCTGGCAGGTTATTCTTTTTATCACTAAACATCTTTTTTATACTTATAGTTTTTATAGGATTTATTTCCTTGGTAAGCTCGATTCTTGTTGATGACTTAAAGGATCCAACAAACAAAGCTCTAGTTATTAATCCTATGGGTCCTATAGTGGAGCAAGTTGCCGGTTCTGATGATCCTTTTGATAACTTAAGTGGGGATTTACCCCGAGAATTATATGTAGGTGATCTGTTAGAAGTCCTTGAAACAGCTGCAAATGATGAGAGGGTTAAAAGCATTCTTCTTGGCTTAGACAATATTAATGGGACCGGACAGGCGGTTTTATATGATGTCGGAAGAGCATTACAAAATCTGCGAGATGCTGGTAAAAATATAATAGCCGTAGGAGATTCTTATTCAAGAAGTGGTTACTATCTAGCGTCCTTCGCTAATGAAATAATTTTGAATACCGATGGAGCAATAGTTTTAGATGGTTTTGGCAGAAGTAGGCTTTTCTACAAGGCTTTCTTAGACAAAATAAAAGTTGATTTTAATGTTTTCAGAGTCGGTACTTACAAATCAGCTGTAGAGCCTTATTTGGGTAATGAAATGTCAGATGAGGCGAAGGAAGCAAATTTAGATTATTTGAATATTCTTTGGGATTCTTATAAGGAAGTAATCGCAAAAAATAGAGATATGTCTCCAGATGATATTCAATATCTAGTAGATAATGCAGACAAGATCTTAACAGACTCCGAGAAATCTATTGCTGAAGCAATTTTAAATTATGGTCTTGTAGATAAGCTTTTACCGAGGACTAAAACAAGATCTTATCTTAAAGAGTTATTTGGTGAGTCAGAAGATAAAAAAAGCTTTGCGCGTATTTCAGGATATCAATATTTTCAACTTATTCAGTCCGAAAGAACGCAAAATCTCTCCGATAACAAGATTGCTGTAATAGTTGCTAGAGGAACCATAGTCGACGGAGTTCAACCTCCCGGCATGATTGGTGGTGACTCTACTTCAAGATTAATTAGAGAAGCACATGAAAACGAATACGTAAAAGCTATAGTTTTGAGAGTGGACTCTGGTGGTGGAGGTGTTTTTGCATCAGAACAAATTAGACAAGAGCTCCTGGCAGCAAAGGAAAAAGGTTTAACGATTATAGCTTCTATGGGAAACGTTGCAGCTTCGGGAGGTTATTGGATATCTGCGAATGCTCACGAAATCTGGGCCTCTCATAATACGATTACTGGTTCAATAGGAATTTTTGGCTTATTACCCACTTTCGATAGGGCACTTAATGAGATTGGAATGAATAGCGACGGAGTAAAAACCTCAAAATTAGATTTATCAGGGGACCTAACTCAGCCAATAGATCAAGGCTTAGCAAAAATTATCCAGAGTGAAATCGAATATGGGTATAAAAGGTTTATAGGCTTGGTTAGCGAAGCTAGAGATATACCAATTGGTGAAGTTGATAAAATTGCTCAAGGTAGAGTTTGGGCGGGTTCCAAGGCACTAGAATTAGGCTTAGTGGATAATATAGGAGACCTAAAGATGGCAGTGGAGAGAGCAGCTGAACTTGCTGGTATTGATCAATATACTTCTTACTATCCTGAACAAGCAGTAAATTGGAGAGAGCAATTATTGAATAGAGTATTTGGCTACATAGGATGGACTATTCCTGCTTACATCAGAAACAACCTGTTACTTAGAGAAGCAGTAAATATCTTGAAAGGTGCAGATAAATTAAATGACCCAAAAGGTATCTACATTATCTGTGAAGATTGTCAGGTCTAACTTTCAATAATTCTCTAATTAAGGAAGGGGTTACTTTCTTCTTTTTCTTTAAAGAAAAACTGTCTATTTCATCAATTAACCTAAGTAAATCTGACAAACTTCTTGATGTATTATTAATAATAAATTGAATAGTCTTTGTATCAAGAAAAATCCCTCTCCTTTCTGAAGATTGAGTCAATGCTTCTATCTTTTCTTCTTGAGAAATTTCGGGAATTTCAATAGCAGTAGAATATGATAATCTAGATTTTAAGTCTTCTAGTTCGAGATCAAGCTCTTTTGCTACAATTTTAGAGGTGAAATAGATTTTAGTACTTCCCTCTAATGCTTCATTGATCATGGAAAATATAGCTAATTCCCATTCTTTTTCTTTCGGCAAGAAATCAATATCTTCAATAAGCAAAGCATCTAAAGAGCCTAGATTTTGAAAAATCTCAAACGAAGAAATCCTACTATCCTTGAAGGAAAAGTGAAACGTCTGTTTGTCTTCGCAAATAAACTCTCTATTTAATGCACGAGCTAAGTATGACTTTCCTACTCCTTCACTGCCCCATATATAAAATAGATTTGATATGGATTCATTTGATAATGTTCCTTTAATAAACTCTAAGGAATTCTTATTAGTTTCACAATGAATAAACTTTTCAAGACTTACAGTGTCATCGAGTTGGATGTTTAAACTTAATTGATCTGGACTTCTGTTCATAAGATTTCTTTGAATATAGTTTTCCCTTCATTTCTGAGGTATGTAAAAAGGCTTAAAACAACAAAGAATATGACTCCGGCCATTGCAATCCATGATAGATAAAAAGGTAATAGATCAAAAGAGGACTGAGCCAATACGATTATAAAAAGAGCAATAGTCCAACCTGTATAGTGTTTTCCCCACCTATTTGGAAGTGCTTGCCTGTTTTCAAATAATAATAGATGCAACATTGCACCGATCAAAATGATTCCATCTCTTGAGAGCATTAAATAAACAAACCAAATAGGTAGCTTTTCAGAAAATGCAAATGCTAATAAAGTTGCCAGTATTAAACATTTATCAGCAAGAGGGTCAGCAAATTGTCCAAATTCACTTGTCCAATCGTATTTTCGAGCTAAGAATCCATCAAGTCCATCTGATAGACCTGCTAAGATAAATAGAATGAGGGCAAGGAAGTCATTTCCTTGGTATATAAAAATACTTATCGGTATCACTAATGCAAATCTCATTACAGTGATTAGATTAGGTATTAAAGACAGCATATTATTATGTATTAAGATATTTATAAGAAATTATATCTCCACTTTGCAATATTATTTGTTCAAAGCCAGAATTCTTTCCTAATAAACTCAAAAGATCCTCTTTTTTTCCATAGTGTGAAATAGAAATAAGTACTTCGTCATCTTTTATTTCATTAATTAGGGTATCAAAAACGAGAACTTGTGAATTAATATCGCCAACTAATTTTTCTAAATTAGAAAAATCGGAGACCCCGGCAACTTTTATTAATGTTTTATTTTTTCTACTCTTATCAACTACCAATGATTCCTTTATATTTAATTTATCTAATAATTCATTGAAAGTTTGTTTCAAGGGTCTTTGGTCACTGCTTTCTGAAGACTGACAAAGTGGTGACTCAAGTAAGATACCGAAAGAATCTCTTGTAAAACATAGGAGCCAAGAAGAAGTTAAATATCTTCTATTCATTTTATTCATAAATTTAGTTGCAGAAAAAGAATTAAGTGAATCAAAATAAGTTATATCCCTTAAATCCATTATGGGGTGCATTACTTTGGAATTCCTACTTTGTGAAAGCTCAAATAAAGATCCTTCAAGTGCATCACAAATGACTATTTCTTCTATATCAATAGAATAACTAGAATCTTCTTTGCAGGGCAAAAAACTAAGGATCAGTGGCTTCTTTGAAACCCATAAAGGTAATGAATTTTGCGAGAGGAAAAGCCTAAGCGAGTCTCCATGAAAAGAAAAAATTGAGATTAATCCATTTTCAGTTGCCTCTAGCTTATATTGATTTATGAATTTCTCAGGATTTTTGAGAGCTTTTTTTACGGATGATTCATCTAAAATAGTTGAATTTCCACTTAAACTTATCAAAAGAGAAGAAAATGCATTTTGCATTCCTTGTTTTATCGAATTTTGATCTGTTCCCTCTATTTCTATCTCAACTTCATACTTCGTCTTTAAACTAAATATCTCCTCACCATTAATTGTTACGGTGCTGAGTGAGACTAATATAAAAATTACTATTTTCCCTATCATCTTCAATTAAAACAGAAGTATTTAGTTAAGATTGTTAAAATAGAATAAAACTGTCCCTAAGTCGATGACTACAGAAAATAAAAAAAAATTAGATAAGTTAAATTATAAAAAAGCTGGGGTTGATGTTGAGGCTGGATATGAATTAGTTGAACAAATTAAGCCTATTGTTAAAAGGACTTACAGACCCGAAATAATTTCTGGGCTTGGATCATTCTCTGCCCTAAGTCGTATCCCTAATCACATTAAGAATCCCATTCTAGTTACTTGTACTGATGGAGTAGGAACAAAAATAGAAATCGCACGTGAACTCAATAACTTTGACACTATTGGTATTGATTTAGTAGCAATGAGCGTGAATGACCTTATTGTGTGCGGCGCAGAGCCATTAGCTTTTCTTGATTACTATGTTACTGACAAACTAAAAGTTCCAACAGCTAAAAAAGTTATAGAAGGAATAGCAAAGGGCTGTGAGATTTCTAACTGCTCCCTGGTAGGAGGAGAAACGGCCGAACATCCTGGTAGCTTTCCAGATAATAGTTTTGATCTGGCAGGTTTTTGTCTGGGTGTTGTTGATGAAGAAGAGATAATAGGTGTAGAGGGTCCTAAGAATAATGACGTACTAATTGGAATAGAGTCTTCAGGATTTCATTCAAATGGTTTTTCTCTTATAAGAAAAGTTATAAATGAGTATGCATTGGATTTAGAAATGGAAATTTTTGATTCAGAATTGGGTCAAATCCTTTTAGAACCTACTAAGATTTATGTATCCGAGATACTCGCTTTAAAAAAATCCATAAAAATAAATGCTATGTCTCATGTTACTGGTGGGGGATTCGTAGAAAATATTCCTAGAATGTTAAACAAGAACCAAAAAGCTGTAATTAAACACAAGTTTGATGACTGGCCGACAGGGAAATACTTCAGTTGGATGGCAGAAATAGCCAATATAAATAAAGATGATTTACTAGAAACCTTCAATTGTGGAGTGGGGTTTGTTCTTGCCGTAAATGAGAAAGATGAAGAGAATGTTATTGGAGCTCTCAATCAATCTATGTTCGCAAAACCTATTGGCTATGTGCAAGAAAAGAGTGAAGCTGAAGGATCTATAGAATTTATCTAATTCACATGCAGATTTTCAAAATAGCTGTTTTGATTTCGGGTAATGGTTCTAACTTACAGGCAATTATCGATAATTTTAGAGATGAAGTTGGAATAGAAATTAGCTCCGTAATTAGTAATAAGGCAGATGCATACGGTTTAACTAGAGCAAATAGAGAAGGGATAGAGACCCACATAGTCAATCATGAAGATTATTCGTCTAGAGAAGATTTTGAGAAAGAGCTGATAAGAATATTAAAAAAAGAATCACCTGATCTAATTGTATTGGCTGGCTTTATGAGAATATTAAGTAATTTATTTATCTCTGAGTATTACGGTAAGCTTATCAATATTCACCCTTCCTTATTGCCTAATTATAAAGGTATGGACACCCATAGGAGAGTGCTAGAAAATAATGAGGAGTTTCATGGGGTCACTGTCCATTATGTTGATAATAGTCTAGATGGGGGACCTATATGTGCTCAATCTAAAATTAAAATTGATACTAAAGATCAAAAAAAATTAGAAGAGCAAATACATGAACTAGAATATAAGCTATATCCCGATGTAATTAAAAATATAGCATCGGGTAAAATGCGTCTATACAGGGGAGAGGTAGTTAAACAATAAAATTATGTACAAATTGAAATTAATCACCTTAATGTGGTCGCTGTCATTGACCATTTTTGCTTTTGAACCAATCAAACCTTCGAAAGCTACATTAGACAGCAATGTTGGAGAGATGGAAGTAAAAATGAGTCTTCTTGATGATGGTTCCTGGAAACTTACTTCTATATTAGATGGAGGCTCAATAGTTAGAAGAGAAGAATCCGAAGTATTTGAGTTGATAGATAATAAAATAAAACCTATTAATTACAGATTTAATCAAAGAATACTTTTTAGGCGCTCTAAGGCTTCAGCTGACTTTGATTGGAAAGAAAAAAAATTATCCTACATAGAAAATAAAGATAGCGGTGTAATAGAATTATACAAAAATATATTAGGTCCAAGCTCTGCCTCCTTGCAACTTAGACTGGATTTTAGAGAACTCAAGGAAGGTAATATTCCTGAAGAAATCTCTTATGATGTTTATTGGAAAGGTCTCATAAAGAAAAGAACTTATGATATTTCTAAGGTCAAGGAGAGCGTAGAGACTCCTTTAGGAACTTTTGAAGCCTACAAAGTATCGAGAAAATTTAGTGAAACCAGTGATAGGTCTCAAATATTCTGGCTTGCGCCTAGTTTAGATTTTTCAGTCATAAAGATTTATGATAAAAACGACCGCGAGATAGAAATAAAAATTAAGGAATTTGAAGAAATCAGTTAAGCTTTGGGAAGAGTGACTCCAGTTTGACCTTGATATTTACCCCCTCTGTCTTTATAACTTACTTCACACTCTTCATCTGATTCTAAAAAAAGCATTTGAGCTACGCCTTCATTTGCATAAATCTTAGCTGGAAGACTTGTAGTATTTGAAAATTCTAAAGTGACGTGCCCTTCCCACTCTGGTTCCAGTGGAGTCACATTCACTATAATCCCGCACCTTGCGTAAGTAGATTTGCCTAAACAGATCGTTAGAACATTCCTTGGAATTCTAAAATACTCTATTGTGCTTGCAAGAGCGAAAGAATTGGGTGGAATAACACATACATCACCCTCTACATCTACAAAGCTATTCTCATCAAATTTCTTAGGATCTACAGTAGCGGAGTGAATATTTGTAAATACTTTAAATTCTCCGGAACACCTAACATCATATCCATATGAAGAAGTTCCATAAGAAATAAGTTTTTGGTTATCCTTTCCTTCCCTGACCTGTTCAGGCTCAAAAGGTTCAATCATCTTATGTTTGAGTGACATCTCTTTAATCCATTTATCTGACTTTATGCTCATAACTATAATTCAATTATTTAGACGATATATGATAAAGCCGTAATTGCTCTTTTCAATAATAATTATTGAGCTCCTAAATGATTTGGCCTTATAAATTTAGAAAGAACATAACCTGTGATTAACCAATTCAAGGATTCACCAGCAATAATAATGGCACTCCAATTCCATTGTGAGTAAGTCCAGAATAAGTTGATCTCACTATAAAGAGAAAAGATGCTGCCTAAGATAAAAATAAAGAGAATTCTCTTTTTAGGTTTGTCTAAAAGTGGCATTACTTTATGCATAATCCAAGTTAGCATAGCGATTACTAAGAACTTTAATAAAATGCTTGATAGGTAATCTATAAAAGAAATATCTAAATTAACTTCTGGCGCATAAGAAAATAAGAAAGAATTACTAACGATCTGAAATCCAATTAAACCAAATAAAAAATTTATTAAGGTGGCTAAAATAATTCCTAAAAAAATTCTCATAATTCTGTAGGTTTCAAAGTTTGCCTTCCACTAAAAGCATGCATGATTGTACCTCTATCAACGTACTCTAGTTCACCTCCCAAAGGTACTCCTCTAGCTAGTTTAGTAACTTTAAGAGATTCAATATCTTTTATATTATCGTAGATAAAGTGAGAGGTTGTTTCGCCCTCTAGAGTTGAGTTTGTAGCAAGTATTATTTCACTAGTATCTTGAGATTTAGCTCTAAGAAATAACTTCTCTAGGCCTAATTCTTCTGGACCAATATCATCTATTGGAGACAAGTGTCCATGCAGAATAAAATAGGTTCCATTAAATTCGTTACTTTGCTCTATTGCAAAAACATCAGAAACCGATTCAACAACACATATTTGACTCTTATTTCTTTTTTCATTAGTACAAATCTGACAAAGTTCTGTTTCTGTGAATATCCTGCAACTAGAGCATTTATCAACATTTTCTAAAGCTAAAGATAATGTTTCAGCCAGAACCAGGCCAGCATTTTTATTTCTTTCTAAAAGATGAAGGGTCATTCTTTGTGCAGATTTTGGACCTACTCCAGGCAAGCATTGAAAAGCTTCAATTAGACTATCAACTAAAGGACTTACTCTGCTCATTTTCTAGGCTCTATTGAAGATTCAATAACTTTTGCTCCAAAAGCTTCTACTAAACTTTGCACATTGGGATCTTCTTCAATTTCTTTTTGTGCATCTTCAAATTCTTTTCTTTTTTCTTGTTCTTTAATTTTATTAGGAGAATCATCTGCATTATCCCCACTTTCAAGAAATAAATTACAATCCATACCTGAAAATTTACTTATAGAGTCTTGTAATTCTTTTCTGTGTTTACCATTAAAGATATTTAACTTTTCATCAGGCATAGATAGGTAAAGTACCGTTCCATCAACTTTAAGAAAAGAACTGTGTGAGGCCAGTTGTCTTGTACCAAGATCAAGATCTAACTCTTCAAAAATATCATTCCAATTTTCTTTTGACATTAGTAACCTTGATTCGTCAATACCATCTTCAGGACTTTCTATATCCTTTTGGATTTCGATTTCAGGAACTTCTTGAATTATAGTTATTTCCTGATCTGAAGATTTGTCAGACTCGCTTTCTTCTTGTTGATCAACTTCTACAACTTTAACTTTTTTTTTATGTTCTGATAACTCTCCTGGTATGAAAGAAACCATTCTTAGCAGTGCCATATCAAATCCACCAGCTAAGTTGGGAGCTAATTCCATATCTCTTTTTGCAATCAACCCTATTTGATAAACAAGCTGAAGGTCTTCCTCGGTAAATAAATCTGACAAAATCTTAAAATCATCTTTTTTTATTTCCATGTCATTTAAAGAATCTTCTGATACTTTTGCAAAGGTAAGTAACTGAATATTTTCCAATAAAAGGTCCATCAATCTGAAATAATCGATACTTTGTTCTCCAATCTTTTTGAGTTCTTCCAGCAAAGAAATGGAGTCTCTATGACCTATACAGCTTACGAGATTAAAGACGTTGTCTGCTGGAAGAGTTCCCAGCATCTCAGCTACCTCTTTGTCTGTTAATGGACCTTCGCAATAAGCTATGGCTTGATCTGTTATGGTTAGAGCATCTCTTAAACTGCCTCTACCAGACATAGCTATCTGCTCTAAGGCATTTACTTCAAATTCTATTTCTTCTTGGTTTAAAATAAAAGTAAGTCTGTCCTTAAGTTGTTTATTGGTAAGGTTTTTTAAATTAAATTGAAGGCATCTAGATAATACGGTTGCAGGTATCTTTTCTGGTAAAGTTGTAGCCAGAATAAAGATCACATGCGCCGGCGGCTCTTCTAAAGTTTTTAAAAGCATATTGAAGCTTTGAGTAGAAAGCATGTGCACTTCATCTAATAAATAAACTTTATATCTTGAAGCACTAGGCATATACATAACCGTTTCAAGGAGTTGTTTCGTATCATCAACACCTCTGCTTGATGCAGCATCAATCTCTTGAAAATCCATGAAGCTGCCTTCCGCAATGGATAGGCATGTTGAACACTTATGACAGGGCTTAGAATCTAAACTTTTTTCGCAGTTCAAACTTTTAGCTAGTATTCTTGCTATTGTAGTTTTACCTACACCTCTGGTACCGCTTAGAACAAAGGCTTGGTGTATCTTGTCTTGATCTAAACTATTACTTAAAGCCTGAACAACATGTTCTTGTCCAACAACTTCCGAAAAGTCATTAGGTCTCCATTTTCTTGCTAAAACTTGGTAACTCATTTTTCCTTCATTAGTATAGTTTAAGTAAGCAAAACTTTTATCTATTTTCCTCATCAAGCATAGAAAGAGCCTTATCAATATCTTGAAATTCAAAGCCTCGATAATTTAAGAAATTCTTTAGCTTAAGAATGGCCTTTATATCATCTGGTTTCTTACCATTAATCTTCTTTTCCAGAGCCTGAAACGCTAAATATGACCAATCAGTTTCTGGCTGTATGGAAAAAAAAATACTATCATTGATACCTCGCTGAGCAAGTTCATTCTTAATTCTAAGCGGACCAAAACCCTTCCTTTTTCTGCTCTGAAAATAACTTTCTGCAAATCTTTCGTCACTTATTAGGCCATCGGATATGAGTTTATTTATCTCATTTATTAGCATTTCATTAGACTCTACTCTGTGAGACATTTTTTGATAAATTTCTTTAGAGGAATGCTCCCTTCTTGAAAGAAAGTCCATAATTTTTATCCTGATTGCCTTAGATTCATCTAGAATTTTCATTTGAATAGAGTATATTCCGTATCTACAAATTTTGAAGCACTAAAATAAAATATAATTAAAAAATGCAACTCAACTATCTAAATAAACCATATTTTGGAAACGGCTCCTTAGATAATCTTCCTAAGATTATTGAATATTTAAATCTTAAAAGTCCTTTAATTTGTACCGATCCTGGTCTATCTGCAATTGGAATGACAGATAAAATCATAGATCTTATTTCTAACGAAACTTCTATTTCTTTGTATCAAGAGACTCCAGCGAATCCTAACGAGCAAGCTGTAAATGATGCTTTGTCTTTATACCGAACAAATGAGTGTGACAGTGTTATTGGCTTTGGCGGTGGATCAAGCATGGACTTAGCCAAGGCAGTGGCCTTAATGGCAAATCATGAAGGAAATGTTAGAGATTATTCTGTGAACGAAGGAGGAATAAAAAAAATTAGGGAGACAATACCGGTAATTGCCATTCCAACTACATCGGGAACTGGAAGTGAAGTCTCGTCTGGATCAGTGATCATAATGAATGATGGCAGGAAATTGCTTCTCATAAGTGAGTTCCTAAGACCTAAAGCGGCAATATGCGATCCAGAACTTACTATAGGATTACCTCCTCTAATAACAGCCGGTGCAGGTATGGATGCTCTCACACATTGCATTGAAGCCATCTTATCTCCAAGAATTGATCCTCCTGCTGAGGCGGTAGGACTAGATGGAATTGAGAAAGTCATAAGAGAACAAAGCTTGGTTAGAGCAGTGAAAGATGGCCAAGACAAAACGGCTAGATGGAACATGATGATGGCTTCGACAGAAGGTGCTATGGCTTTTTCTAAAGGTCTTGGTGCGGTTCACTCTATGAGCCATGCTATAGGTGCAGACCAAGAATTGAGACTTCACCACGGTACTTTGAATGCTGTGATTTTACCTACAATTCTTAGATTTAATATAGATCATGTAGGAGATAAATATTCCAAAATAGCTAAGGCAATGGGTAAAAAAGATTCTGCGGATTTATCTGAAATAATTGAGAATCTAAATATAGAAATAGGTTTACCTGGTGGTTTGAAAGAAATGGGAGTTACTGAAAATATGATACCTGAACTTATTAATCATTCAGTTACAGATCCAAGTAATGCTACTACGCCAAGACTCCCGAGCAGAGAAGAATGGGAAAGATTGTTCTTAGATTCAATGTAGGTTACGAAAGTATAAAAAAATTCAGAAAGTAAAGAATCAAAAATAATGCCAGGGCTATGGTGATGCAGCTTCTGAAAGAAAATTTTCTTCCTGACCATTTTATTCGATCATCTCTCTCAGTTTGAGCTTTAGAAGCTTTCATCTTACCAAGATAAAAAAATAATCCAAAGGAGAGTAATGCAAGACCACCAAAAAATATGGTGTTTAAGTCCATTTAATTACTTCTCAATTTTGAAATTAATCTAAGAATTTCTAAATATAACCAAACGAGTGTAACCATTAGAGAAAAAGCACCAAACCATTCCATATGTTTAGGGAGTCCATTTTCTGAACCTTGTTCAATAAAATCGAAATCTAGCACTAAATTCAAAGCTGCTATACCCACTACGAATAAACTAAATCCTATACCCATTATGCCATTTGAATGAATAAAACCTATTCCTTCACCTCCTCCAAACATAAGCATCACAATATTGACAATGTACAAGAGGGCTATACCTGCTGTGGCACTCACTATCATTAATCTGAAGTTTTCTGTCGGCTTGATAATACCTGTCTTGTAGCAAACAAGAAGCGACGCTAAGGTTCCAAAAGTTAATCCTATAGCTTGAATGGCTATGCCAGGGTATTGGGCTTCAAACATAACCGTTATTCCTCCAAGGAAAAGTCCCTGTGAAGCGGCATATAAAGGAGCTGTAATGCCTGCCGATGTAGGTCGGAACATAGTTATCAAAGCTAACGCGAGGCCTCCTATAGCTCCGAATCCCATTAATACAGGACTAGGCATATTCCAACTAATTGCGGCTGTAGAAAAACAGAAGAGCAGCAGTATTCCAGTTTTATTTACTGTTCCATCGAGCGTCATTTTCTGAGCTAGAGGGACATCTCTGAATTGAGCATCTCCTTCAAATTTATCTCCAAATACTGGGTTACCAGATCTTCCAAATGTATCTAATGCTTGGTGTCTTGACATAATTCTTAAATTTAAAATAAGTTAATTATATTATCTATTCCTAATATCAAAATAGCTAGTAATAACATCCAAATTAGACACGCCATTAGAGAACTGAATAAAAAAATAACAGGCTTCATTGAAGATATCCCAGCTATAAATGGAATAAACGGTCTAATTGCAGGAATCAATCTACCAATCAAAATCCCACTCCATCCATATTTATTAAAGAAGTTCTCTCCTTTAATAAAGATAGCTTCTCTTTTTTTTAATATATTCAATTTTTTTAATTTAGGACCAAAAAATAAACCGGAATAAAAGCTTAGCGTGTCACCTGCCCAAGAACCAATGCCTCCTCCTATGCAAATATATACAAGCTCTATATCAGCCTTACTCAGACCTACAGCAAATAGTAATAAGATTGCACTTGGCCAAATCACTCCTGAAATAAAGAATGATTCTAAAAAGCCAATCATAAACATAGCCAGACCTGCGTACTCAGGATTGCTGATGATCCATAATAAAAACTGTTCGTAATTCATTTAAGCTAGGATAATTAGTGATTACTAACAATTTTAAGGTAAATTCATGATAAAGAAATGGAAAATAAATTCTTCTAAGTATTTGCTAGACAACAAAATCTTTAAAATGAGGGAAGATTTAGTTACTTCTCCTAGGCTAGGTTCAGAACATAATGTTTGGGTGATGGAGACTCCAACTTGGGTAAATATTGTTCCTATTACATCTAAAGGAGAAGTTGTTTTGGTAGATCAATACAGATTTGGGATGCAAAAGACGTCATTAGAAATTCCTGGTGGGATGGCCGATATTGGCGAAGACCCTAAAGAGGCAGCTATTAGGGAATTGAAAGAAGAAACTGGTTACGTAGGAAGAGAAGTAATCGAAATAGGAAGAGTAGAATCTAATCCTGCCATTATGTCTAATCACACATATACCTATCTAGCTTTAGATTGTGAACTCTTAAGTGACCAGAAATTGGATGGGACTGAAGATATAGATATTGTAATGAAAGATATAAATGACATTCCTGCTTTGATAAATAATAGACAAATAGAACATGCATTAGTTATCAGTGCATTTTATTTCTATAATCTTTATTTATTGAACTGAACTTATGGATAATGCCTCTAAAGTAGATATCAAAGGAAAAATACTATTCTTTTCACCTAACGAAGAAGGTACTTCATATTTCACGGACTCATTAATTTATATTTGTGATCATAATGACTTAGGTTCTCTTGGATTAATCTTCAATCGACCTTTGGACCTTGAGCTTAAAAGTTTATTGAAGGGAATGGAATTTAAAGATGTTTCTGATGTTATCGGAAATGTCTACCTGGGTGGACCAGTCAATCCGGGAGCCATTTTTATACTCCACAGTTCAGAAAAATCATGGAAAGGCACTATGAAAGTTAGTGAAGATATCTCTATGAGCACAGACTATGAAGCGATAGAAGCTATAGCTCAAGGCAATATTCCAAAAGATTACCTTCTAATGCTTGGATACACTGGTTGGGGGCCTGGTCAACTGCATCAAGAGATCTCTGATAATGCTTGGATTAGTTTTGACGGAAATAGAGATTTAATATTCGAAGTAAATCCAGAAGACCAAATTAATGAAATGTCTAGGATTGTTGGTTATGATATAAGAATGATTAGTCCTAATTTTGGTAACGCATGAGAATCAAATATTATTTAATATTTATAGCAATGCTTGCGTGCTTAGGTTGCTCTGATGATATAAAAATTCTTGAAGATAGAATTAAACAACAAGCAGATAAAAATAACATAGACATGTCTATGTTAGAAATAAAAGAAACTGCTGTTTATCTCAATGAGTGGAGTAAAGAAGACTTCTACCAAGATGATGTCGATAAATTTCTAGAAGAAGATGAAGCTAATTTTCCTGAGGAAATAGATGTGCTGTTCGCAGGAAGTTCTAGTATTCGATTTTGGGAATCCTTAGATCAAGACATGAAACCTTTAAAAGTATTAAACAGAGGTTTTGGGGGTGCTCATATTGCCCACGTTAATTATCACTTTAAAGATGTGATACAACGTTATAAACCTAAAGCAATAGTATTTTTCTGTGGTACTAATGATGTTACTGCTCTCAAAACTCCTACAGAGACTGTAAATGACTTCAAAATATTTAAGCAAAAGGTTAGAGAAGATATGCCAGGCGTGCATATATTTGTCATAGGCATAAAACCCACCCCAGCAAGATTATATCTTGAGAAAGAAGAACTAGAATATAACAAACTGATTGATGATATGTCTCAAGATGATGACTTGTTAACTTTCATAGATATCTGGGATGCAATGCTTACAAGTGAAGGAAAACGTATTCCAGAACTTTTTATTGAAGATGGTCTGCACATAAACTTAGAAGGTTATAAAATATGGACTACCCTAGTAAGAAAGAATCTAGAGAGAGTATTTATTCTTTAGGCAATAAACCTAGCATCTTATAACCTATAAAATCATCTGAAATTCCATTAGCAGGTCTCTCAGGGAGATTACTTATTGGATAGGCAATAGGTGTTACATCACTTTGAATTTTTTGTCCGACCTTAATTTTAGGTCTATCAACACTAAAATGGAATTTATCATCTCCACGGGTTGACCCGTCTGCAAAGAAAATAGCTGTATGAACTATTCTGTCAGAAGTTGATAAATTTGGTCTTGCTCTGTGGAAAGTTAAGCCATGATGAAAAGAGACATCTCCTGCATTGAGATCTTGATAGCATATATCTTCTGATACTAAATTAGATGTTTTAAGAAATTCTTTGTCGTCAACTTTACCGGAAAATATATTAATGAAATTCTTTTCCCTTGATTTATGAGATCCAGGATAAAAACCTAATTGTCCATTACTCTCGTCTACATCACATAATGGAATCCAAGCGGTTATGGTATTAGTTTCTTTAATAGGCCAATAAGGCTGATCATGATGAGGATCAGTTTCTCTACCACCAGATTCCTTTATAAGTGCTTGATCATGCCACAAACGAACTGCTTCTACGCCTAAAAGTTGAGATGCCATTTCACAAACTCTTTTATCAAAAGTTAGTTTCCTAATATCAATGTAGTCTTCCCATAGATTCTGACATTGTGTGAAGGATTGTTCGTAATCAGATTTATCTTCTAGTTTCCTTTCATCGAACTGTTTTCTATCTTTGATAGCATCTTTTACAACTTCTCTGTAAAATTCTATTTCTGAAGGCTCGAATAGGTCTCTTACGACCACAAAACCTTCTTCATTAAACCTTTTTTTTAAATCTTCGTGCATGCTTAAAAAACTTCAATACAATTTCTGTAAGAATATCACAAAGTTCTTATTTCTTTGCGTAGTAATAACAGGCAATCCTGCCCTGTATGCGTCAGAAGAACATTATGCAAGCAACTCAACTATCACCCTTATAAGTAATACTGAAGCAGCTCAACCTGGTGATAAATTCATTCTAGGTATCAGATTTGAACTTGAAAAGGATTGGCATACTTACTGGAAAAATCCAGGAGATGCTGGTGAAGGAGCGTCTATTGAATGGAAATTACCTAAAGGATTAACTGCTTCCGAGATTCTTTGGCCGGGGCCAGACAGAATACCTGTTGATCCTTTAATGACTTTTGGTTACAACGATAAAGTTGTTTTATTAACTGAAATCTCTTCTGATGTTGAAGCTAACTTTCCTCTTAATGTACAAGCTAAAGTTAGCTGGTTTACTTGTAAAGAAATATGTATCCCTCAAGAGGGTTTAGTAGATATAACACTTGCACAAGGAAATATTAATTCTTCAAATAATAATCAAGAAATCTATGAGTATCTAGATGCGGTACCGACTCAGTTCAAACAAAATTATAGAATTGAAAAACTTGATGATAAGTATTTTATTCAGGCTGATATAAATAATGGAGAACATTTTGAGAGCATGTATTTCTTTCCAAATGAATATGGATTAACAAGTTATACACAATCTCAAACTTATGAAAAAAATCAGAATAGCTTTATTTTGGAGATTGAAGCTTCGAAAGCCAAGCTCAATCTAGATAAATTTGAAGGCGTATTAGAGACATCTAATATTTATGGTAAAGATTACTTTGAAATTTCTTATCCACTAAAAATTAATAAAGTTGGTGATGAGGATCAAAGCATAATTTTATTGATAATCTTTGCTTTTATTGGAGGATTAATTCTAAATATAATGCCTTGTGTTTTTCCTATATTGAGTATAAAAATATTGCGTTTTGTAGAATATAGTGACAACTCATCAAACCAAACTTATAAATTCGGCTTATTCTATACTTTGGGAGTGGTCTTAAGTTTTCTACTTATAGCCTTGGCGTTGGTAGCCTTGAAATCAAGCGGTGAGGTAATAGGTTGGGGGTTTCAGCTCCAGTACCCTCTCATAATAGCTATTCTCTTCTATCTATTTATTGCATTAGGTTTTATGTTTATGAGTAATCTCGTACTGGGAAGCCAATTGGGTCAATTAAGTGTTGCAGCTCAAGTTAAAAATGAATCTTTAGAATCTTTTTTGACTGGTATCTTGGCAGTTATTGTGGCATCTCCATGCACTGCTCCCTTTATGGGCTCAGCTATAGGCTTTGCTTTACTGCAGCCAAGCGTAAATTCTATCTTTATATTCCTGAGTTTGGGCATAGGCTTTGCTTTACCTTATTTAATCCTAAGTATTAAACCTTCCCTTTTGTCGTTTTTACCCAAACCCGGTGCATGGATGGAAACTTTTAAACAATTCATGGCGTTCCCAATGTGGGCTTCTGCACTTTGGTTGTTATGGGTTTTAAGCGGTCAAGTGGATCAAGACACTGTGATCCTCGTTCTAATAGGCGGTCTACTAATAAGTCTTGCATTATGGTTATTAGAGAAGAATGATACAGAAATTCAATTCATTAAATGGCTCGTAAGACTTGTCGTACTCTTAATACTGTCGATTTCTATTTGGATTCTTCCAACTTCCTACAGTGAGGTAAATCAGCAGAATCAGAAGGATATCTCCTATAGTGAAGAGCTTTTGTCAGAATATAGAAAAAATAACGAAATTATTTTCCTTAACTTCACAGCCGATTGGTGTATTACTTGCAAAGTAAACGAAAGAGTAGCCCTCAATTCAGAAAAAGTGGAAGCATTGATAACACAAAAAAATATCAAATATATGGAAGCTGACTGGACAAGAAAAAATGAAGCTATAGCTCAAAAATTAGAAGAATTTGGAAGATCAGGGGTACCTCTGTATTTACTGTACCCTCCAAAAGGAGAGCCTATTATCTTGCCCGAAATTCTAACTGAGGATATTCTATTAGATTACTTAAACGAAATAAGATAATGATTAAAATACTCGCATTTGTTTCTTCACTTTTATTCTTTTCACCGTTCTCTTATGCATATGTGGGTAATGATGATTATGCACCTAACTTTCAACTCTTAAATACTTATGGTGAAGAAATATCACTGAATTCGTTCAAGGGGAAGAGGGTTGTCCTTGAATGGACTAATCATGGATGTCCTTTCGTAGCAAAGCATTATAAAACTGGGAACATGCAAGAAACACAAAATTTTGCTAAAGCAGAAAATGCTGTTTGGTTAACCATTATCTCCTCTGCTCCAGGAACACAGGGTTATGTTTCTCCTGAGGAGGCAAATATATTAACTTCTACAAGAAATGCTTCTCCGTCACATGTACTGCTTGATCCCACTGGAACAGTTGGTCAAATGTTTGAGGCTAAAACAACTCCTCATATGTATATTCTCGATGAGAAAGGGCTTATGAAATATCAAGGAGCCATTGATGACGCAGGAGGAAGGGGTTTTATGTTCAAAGACCTAATGCAGTCAAATAACTATGTTAAAGAGGGTTTGAAAGAGCTTAAGGATGGCAAATCTGTAACCATCCCTATTACTAAGCCTTATGGATGCTCAGTTAAGTACGCTTCTTAAGCTAATTATTCTGGTGCTTTAAATACAGAACCCAACTTTTGTCCTAGACCCATGTCTCCAGAAAATTTTACTTTACCTTGCATAAAAGCGCCCATTGCGGCTTGTTGATCACCGGAAAAGACCTTTTCCATAGTCTCTTGGCTATCAAAAGTTAGAGATAATCCGGGATCATCGTGATCGCCCTCTTCTACCGATAAAGAACCATCATTTATGTCTACATAAAAGTTAGTTAGATCTTCAATATTTATTTGAATCGTGGCCTCAATGCCCTTAGATCCCTCTGAGTCAAAAGCAGTTTCAAGTCCTGTCTTTAATTCTTCAAAAGTTGCCATATTTTCTCCATATAATTTTTGGTTGATGTATCTTCTCAAATTAAGCACACTTAAACCACCCTATGTTGAATTAAATTGGTAAAATTTTTGCTATGAATAGAAAAGATATTGATCAAGAGTCAAAAAAAGAATTTTCTAATAAGGTTAATGAGCAAGTTGGTAGAACCTCACAAATCTGTCTAGAAGAGACCAGCTTTATGACAGAAGATCAAAAGCAAAGTTGGAATCAAGCAGGATATATCTTGATAGAAAATTTTGTAGAGGAAAGCTTCTGTAATGAAATGAATAATGAAGTGATAAGGATCATTAAATCATTAGTTCCAGAAGGTAGTCCTTTTAGCCATGCGTATGCTGGTGAAGGTCACATTGCGATTCGAGAGATGAAACCTAGCCCAGATGCCATAAATATTGAAGACGAGATCTCAAAATTATTTCGTATACACTCAAAGGGAATTTTTAATGAATTTATTAGAAATGATAATTTATGTAATATTTTGGAGGATATACTCGGACCAAATATTGATTGTTTCTTGAGCCAGTTTATCTTTAAAAATCCTGGTGCTTGGGGTCAGCCCTGGCATCAAGACTCCTCTTATTTTCCTTTTGATAGAGAACCTCAAGTTGCAGCTTGGTTGGCGACTAGCGAAGCCACCTTAGAGAATGGGTGTTTGGTTGTTCTTCCTGGTTCACATGAGGAAAGTCTTCACGAACATCTTCCTGATGATAGAAAAGGCTCTAACTATGGATACACTGAAATAAAAGATCATGACTTTAGTCTGGAGAAACCTATATTACTTAAAAAAGGAGATCTGCTTCTATTTCATAGTTTCTTAATGCATAAGT
>CABYCU010000011.1 GCA_902517565.1 uncultured SAR86 cluster bacterium
CATTTTCTAAAGAAATATGACTTAAATTAATCTTTGGCAAATCAAATATTTTTGTTTCCTTAGCTGTGGGTAAGTTCACCAGTGTTGTAGGTGTGTTTTGTATTTCTATAAGCTCATTAGAAAAATTAAAGCTATCCAGGATCTTCCATTTTTCTTTTAGATCTATTTCATCAATTATCAAATTTTGAATTATAAAAAAATCTATCCGTAGTAATTTTTTCTTATCATTTAAGAAATGTTCTATAAATTCATCCGAGTTAACTGAATAAGCATTCTGAGAGATTAAAAATATAATTAACAGTAACTTACGAGACATTTTTATTTATTGCCTTAACTACATTGGTTGTCATTTTGACTTTTTCGTCTAATTTATCATCATTAAAAAATGATGTATCTAAATCTTTATTTTTAAATGAAATTTGTATCTTATTCTTTAGAAAATTGATTTTTTTAATAGAGAATCGCTCAGCAAGAATTCTTAATTCTGCTTGAAGAAAGAAATTATTTAACTCTGCTGGAAAAAGTCCAAATCTATTTATCATTTCAATCTGTATATCTTTTAAGTTTTTATTAGATTCAGCTAAAGCTATCTTGTTGTACATTAGCAGTCGAACATTAATATCAGGTAAGTAACTTTCCGGAATAAGACAATTCTCGCCGATATTTATCTCTGGTGATTCATCTATAGATTGAAAGTCTAGCTTTCCACTTTTTATAAAATCTGAAGCTTTCTTGATCATCCTTGTATACAGCTCTAATCCAATTGATTCAAAGACACCACTTTGATTAGAGCCAAGAATTTCTCCTGCCCCTCTTATTTCAAGATCCTTTAAAGCTAAAAGAAAACCAGCAGATAATGAATCTGCACTCATTAGTGCTTCGAACCTCTTATCGGCATTTTTCTTATTTATGATATTCCTTGATCTTAGAAAGTAAGCGTATGCTTGTTTTTCAGATCTACCCACACGGCCTCTTAATTGATGTAATTGAGAAAGGCCAAATTTATCTGCATCTTCAACAATAAGAGTATTGGCATTTGAGACATCAATTCCACTTTCAATTATTGTAGAACAGACCAGAATATCAATTTTACCTAAATTAAATTTCAACATTATTTCTTCGATCTCTTTAGCTTTAAGTTGTCCATGAACTATTTCAACTTTCAAATCTTTAAATTTGTTTTTAAGTCTTAACTTTCTATCTTCAATCAAGGTTAGATCATTGCACAAGTAGTAGACTTGCCCACCTCTTAAATTCTCTCTTTGAATAGCTTCATGAATTAAATTTTCATTAAAGGTGTAAGTAAATGTTTTAACAGGGAGCCTGTCATCAGGGGCTGTAGCTATTATGGACAAGTCTTTTAATTCTGATAATGCAAAATTTAAAGACCTTGGGATCGGTGTTGCGGATAAACTCAATATCTCTATTTCTTCTTTTAAGGATTTTATTTTTTCCTTTTGACGTACACCAAAACGATGCTCTTCATCTATTATTAACAATCCTAGATCTTTAAATCTCAACTTCCCTTGGATCAAGGCATGTGTACCAATAATGATATCTATTTCGCCAGAAGTAATTTTATTAAGTGTTTCTTCTTTCTGTTTAGTATTTAAATTTCTTGAAAGAACTGCAATATTAATTCCACTGTCTTTAAATCTTTCTAAAAAGCTTGATAAATGTTGAGCCGCTAGTAGTGTGGTTGGCACTAATATACAAGTTTGTTTCTGATTAAGTGCACAAATAAATGCAGCTCTCATGGCAACCTCAGTCTTTCCAAAGCCCACTTCACCACATATCAATCTATCCATTGGAAGAGGAGACTGCATATCCGATATTACCTCCTCTATAGTTCTTTTTTGATCATAGGTTTCTTCGTAAGGAAATTTTAGTGCGAACTCATTATATTCATCATTGTGTAACTTAAAGGAGTAGCCGGAAGCTTGAGATCTTTTTGCTTGGACTTCTATGAGTTCTGCTGCGGTATCAAAAGTTTGTTTTAAGGCATTATCTTTTCTCTTTTTCCATTTTTTTGAATTAAGAGAGTCTATTTCTCTATCTTCAGAACCAAAGTACCTGGATACAAGATTCATATTTTCAATTGGAACAAATACTTTACTGTCGTCTTTATATACAATTTCAAGACAATCACTTGTTCCCACAAATGTTTTAAGTTGTCTTAAACCAGAAAATTTACCAATTCCATGAGTTAGATGTACAACTAAATCACCCGGATTAGGCATTTTAGCGGTAGAAATTTCTGCCTTCTCATTTCTAATAATGTCGTCTTTAGTAATATTTGTTTCTTCAAAGTCAGATGTTTCGAGATCAAATAGAATAGCTTCCTTTAGGAATGGTTTTAGATCCAAAAAATTAAGAAAAAGATCTTCAGGTTTAAGTAAAGGTCTCTTGATATCGTATCTGTAGTCTTCATATCTTTGTTCTATAAGATTTTCAAATTCACCCGCCTTTTCATTAGTTTTATTTTGCAGATAGATTTCTTCAATATTATGCATATAGGACAGGAAAGTTATTTTTTCTCCTTCAAATAATGGTGCATATATTTCTACCCCTTCAGCATGCTTTAATTTCATTACTTTTGTAAAAACTTCTGAATCTTCTTCGTAAACATCAAATACTTTTCTCCATTGTTTCTTAAAAACATCAACAGAATATTTATTTAATGAGTATTCAAATGAAGGAAGAAAATCAATATCCTCTATTTTTTCATTGGAAATTTGTGATTCTGGATTAAATGTTCTTAGACTTTCAATTTTTGAATCAAAGAATTCTATTCTAATAGGCTCTTTTCCACTTGTGAGAAATATATCCATAATAGAACCCCTTAGAGCAAATTGTCCCGGTAAAGATACAAAGTCTTCTCTTACATACCCAATCTCTATAATCTGATTTAAGATATTTTCAATACTAAAATATTCACCTACTGATAATTTATTAAGAGGTAAGACGTGACTGGGAGAAGGTAATGGAGACAAAAGGGTAGCAATAGATGCAATAAGATTAACTTCTTTATCTCTGAGAAACTTGGACAGCACAGATATTCTATTAGCTCTTGTTATTGGCGCCATTGAAAAGAAGTCATAAGGCAATAATTCAGAATTTTCTAACAGGAGAGTATTAGAAGATTCTTTTAAAAAGTCATAAACCTGAAGAGCGGATTGAGAGTCTTTAGTTATTATTAGATTTCTTTTGGACGAATCTATCCCCAGATTTAAAACATCTGTAGATGATGTGATCATTTTTACCACTTATTTGACTGCTTTTTTTCTAAAAAAAAAGAAAATTATATATGGAAGTGTATAATTATTTTTTTTTTATTACACAGGAATAAAATGGACTTAAAATTTTCAGAATCGGATATAGCATTTAGACAAGAAGTGGTAAGTTTCTTACAAGATGAATATCCTGAAGACATCAAAGAAAAACAAGATAGACGAATACCTTTGGAGAAAGAAGAGATTGTTCGATGGCAAAAAGTTCTTAACCAAAAAGGTTGGTTCGCAATTAATTGGCCAAAGGATTATACAGGCCTAGACGAGCTTTCTGTTACTCAGAAATATATTCTTCAAGAAGAACTGGCTAAAGCCAATACACCTACCACTATACCGTTTGGAATGGGTATGTGTGCACCAGTTATTTACACATTTGGAACAGAGCAACAAAAACAAAAATTTCTTCCTTCTATACTCAATAGCGATGTATGGTGGTGTCAGGGATATTCAGAACCAGGTTCGGGTTCGGATTTAGCTTCTTTAAAAACAAAAGCAGAGCTAAAAGAAGACAAATATATTGTTAATGGTGCAAAAACCTGGACCACTCTAGCTCAACATGCCGATTGGATATTTTGTCTTGTCAGAACCGAAACCACATCTATAAAGCAAGAAGGTATCAGTTTCTTGTTAATAGATATGAATACTCCAGGAATTGAAGTTAAACCAATAATAACCATCGATGGATCTCATGAAGTTAATATGGTCTATTTTGACAATGTTGAGGTTCCTGAAGAAAATTTAGTGGGAGAAGAGGGACAAGGTTGGAATATTGCAAAATTCTTACTTGCTCATGAGAGAAGTGGAATAGCAGGTATCTCTGCCCTAAAAAGAGAGCTAGCCAGATTAAAAGATTTATCTTCTGAAATACCTTTAGGCGAAGGAACTTTATTAGAGGACGTTCAATTTAGGAATAAAATTGAGGAAACCGAGATAGAACTCACAGCCACTGAATTTACTGAATTAAGAACACTTGCTGCTATGTCCCAAGGCGGGTCACCCGGAGCTGAGTCGTCTATTTTAAAAATAAAAGGCACGGAGTTACAGCAAACTATATCTGAGCTTTTTGTTGAGATGCTCGGTTATTATGCTCATCCTTTTTACCTAGAAAATGAAATAGGTTCTAATGAAACCGTTGGACCAGACTATGCTGCTCCTGTAATGCCTCACTATTTAAATTATAGAAAAGTTAGCATTTACGGCGGAAGTAATGAGATTCAAAGAAACGTCATTTCAAAAGCAATATTGGGGTTATAAGAATGGACTTTACTTTTAATGAAGAACAAACGTTGATTCAAGATCAGGTCGATCAATTTGTTTTAAAAGAATATGATTGGGAGACTCGACAATCTCTATCAAATTCCGAGTTAGGTTTTGGAAAGGAAAACTGGCAAAAGTTCGCTGAACTAGGCTGGCTTGGTATCAGTGTATCGGAAGACAGTGGAGGCTTTGGCGGATCTGCAATTGAATCTATGCTTATCATGGAAGCTTTTGGAAAGGGACTGGTTGTAGAACCTTTCCTAGAGACAATGATCATGTCAGGTGGACTTATTGATGATTTTGGTTCACAAGAGCAAAAATCTTCACTGCTTGAGCCTGCAATTGCTGGGGAAATGCAACTTGCCCTTGCTTATGCAGAACCTCAAAGTAGATTTAATTTATCTGATGTTGTTACAGAAGCTAAAGTTGATGGAAACAATTATATCCTCAATGGCTATAAATCAGTTGTTATGAACGGCCCATCTGCAGATAAAATCCTAGTTTCAGCTAGAACATCTGGCTCTCAACTAGACGAAGCTGGTATTACTATCTTCATAGTTGATGCTGAAGCTGAAGGTTTAATGAAAACAAATTATAAAACTGTTGATGGAAGAAGGGCTTCTGACTTAACTATTGAGAATGTGACCGTATCAGATACAGATGTTATCGGAAAAGTAAATTCAGGGTTTGAAGTACTGGATTCAGCTATTGATAAAGCAATACTTGCGATATCTGCCGAAGCTGTTGGTGCAATGGAAGTGCTTTATAAAACAACAGTAGAATACACAAAAACTAGAGAACAATTTGGAACGGCTATAGGCAAATTTCAAGTTTTACAACACAGAATGGTCGATATGTTTATGGAATATGAACAATGTAAATCACTGCTCTATATGGCAACTATGAAACATGAAGAAGGATCTGCAGATGCAAAAAAAGCAATATCTGGATTAAAGTATCAAGTAGGAAAGGCAGGGAAATTTATAGGGCAGCAGGCTGTTCAGTTACATGGAGGAATGGGAGTAACTGATGAACTTAATGTAGGTCACTATTTCAAAAGATTAACTACTGTTGGTACTATTTTTGGTAATACAGATTACCACCTCAAGAAATATACTTCTTTATAGATGAAAAAAGAACAACCTGATAAAAGGAATCGTCCAGAACTTCCTAAGGATCCTTTTGGTGATTTTCAGTATAGACAAGCTCTTGCTGAAGAAATGCTTCCTATGATAGGTCGTATATATAGAGATAATGTACATTTAATCCTTTACGGTAAGCCTCTTGTGAATCTTTCAGTCTCAGAAATTATGAATGCTCATAGATTTGTTAGAGAAACAGAAAATAATGAGCTTAGTGAATTTGAAACTTATCAAGTTATCGTTGCTCTTAATGATTTAGAACTTGGACCAGCAGAGATAGATATAGGGATTATTGCCGCGGCATACTTATTTGACGATAAAGATTTATCCTTAGAAGACTTTGTAAAAGACTCAGTAAATGACTTAATTGGAAAAAAAGGTTCCATATTAGATGTGGCGCAAGATGTTGTTCTCTATGGTTTTGGTCGAATCGGAAGACTTTTAACTAGAATGTTAATAGAAGATTCTGGAGGAGGAGAAAATCTAAGATTAAGAGCAATAGTTGTAAGAAAGGGCGTAGAAGATGATCTCATTAAAAGGGCAAATCTGATGCGAACTGATTCCGTGCACGGACCTTTTAAAGGGACGATTCGAGTTATAGAAGAAGAAGACAAATTAATTATTAATGGAAATGAAGTAAAAGTTATCTATAAGAATGATCCTTCAGATATTGATTACACGGACTATGGAATACGCAATGCCCTGTTAATTGACAATACAGGTGTTTGGAGAACTAAAGATAGCTTAGGTGTTCATTTAAATTGTAATGGTATTTCAAAAGTACTTCTAACTGCACCTGCCAAAGATGGAATAAAAAATATTGTTCATGGAATTAATAACGAAATAATGAACAGTGACGATATTTTGGGCGCTGCTTCTTGTACTACAAACGCTATCGTGCCTACATTGAAAGTTTTGAATGATGAATTCAATATCTTAGCGGGCCATATAGAGAGTGTTCACTCCTATACAAACGATCAGAATTTGATAGATAATTTCCATAAAAAAGATAGAAGAGGGAGAAGTGCAGCTTTAAATATGGTTATTACCGAAACTGGAGCTGGCAAGGCCGTTGGTCAAGTCCTTCCAGAACTTATAGGTAAATTAACAGCAAATGCTGTTAGAGTCCCCACGCCTAATGTTTCATTAGCAATAATGAATTTACATCTCGGAAGAGATATAAGTACTGATGAAATTAACGACTTTCTTAGACAAAAAGCGTTCCACTCAGATTTAAAAGAACAAATTGGATTCACTAATTCCTCAGAAGTGGTCTCTACAGACTTTGTAGGAGATAGACATGCTGGAATAATTGATGCAGCAGCAACAATTGTTAATGGCGATAAGTGTGTTCTTTATGTCTGGTATGACAACGAATTTGGATACACTGCCCAATTATTGGGTTTAGCTAAAGAAATGGTAGGGTTAACATACAAGCGTTATCCAAATTTTACTGAAACAACCTAGTAAAATACTACTCAGATCATTATAATACCCACGCGCTCACGGGGTAGTTTTCCCATATATCAAATAGGGAATGATAAAAATAAAAAAAGGCTTAGATATACCCATAAACGGCTCACCTGCCGAAGACATAACTGACTCCAAAAATAGTAGATCCGTCGCTATTTTGGGTAATGATTATGTTGGAATGAAACCTACAATGTTGGTAGAGGAAGGCCAACAAGTGAAGTTAGGTCAGCCACTTTTCGAAGACAAAAAAAATCCAGGTGTAGTCATCACTTCTCCTGCAGGTGGTAAGGTGGAATCAATAAATCGCGGAGACAGGCGAGTCCTTCAATCTATCGTTATAGAAATAGATTCTAATGAAGAGTCCATTGAATTCAATCGGGTAGATCCTAATCAAATCTCAAACACTTCATCAGCGGTTATAAGCAAGCAATTGATTGATTCAGGTATGTGGACGGCATTTAGGACCAGACCTTACAGTAAAGTCCCGGCAATAGATTCTTTGCCTGCTAATATTTTTATTTCAGCACTTGATACTCAACCTCTAAGTCCTAATCCTGAGACCATTATTAAACTACACAAGGATGACTTTGATTTTGGAATCTTGATATTAAAAAAACTGACTAATTGTCCGATCCATCTATCTGTCTCAGAAAATAGCTCACTCGATATACAGGAAGATGATCAACTCAAAAAACATATAGTCTCTGGTCCTCATCCTGCAGGTCTTGTTGGAACTCAAATGCATTTTATATCGCCTGCATCATTATCAAATATAAATTGGACGATCGGTTATCAAGATGTAACAGCCATAGGTAAACTTTTTAACACAGGATATCTGTCTGTTGAGAGAATAATTTCTCTGGCCGGACCTCAGGTGACTGAACCGGGCTACATTAGAACCAGACTAGGAGCTTGTACTGATGAATTGACCGCGGGTGAACTTACACAACGTGAAAATAGAATTATTTCTGGATCAGTTATTTCGGGCAGAGAGGCAATCGGTTCTTATGCTTATTTGGGAAGGTATCATAATCAGATATCGGTTGTTTCTGAGCCTAATTCCAAAGATAGAGAATTTATGAATTGGTTAACACCAGGCCCCAGGAAATTTTCAAAAATTCCATTGTTTCTTTCTTCACTTTTCCCTAAAAAATCTTTTAATTTTAAAACCTTAATGAATGGATCTGATCGTCCTATAATTCCTATAGGTATTTACGAAGAAGTTTTACCTATGAATTTCTTACCTGCCATCCTTCTTAGAAACGTCGTATTAATGGACACTGAAAAAATTCAAGCTCTTGGTGGATTAGAGTTAGATGAAGAAGATCTTTCACTATGTAGTTATGTATGTCCTGGAAAATATGATTTTGGTTCATTATTACGTGCTGGTTTGAATAAAATTGAGGTGGAAGGTTAGATGAAGCCTTTAAGAAAATACTTAGATAATCTTAAACCAAAGTTCACTACTGGCGGTACTCTTGAGAAATATTTTCCTTTATACGATGTTGTAGAAAACCTTTTTTATTCCTCTGATAAGAGAACATTTGGATCTGTCCATATAAGAGACAATATTGATTTGCAGAAAGTTATGGTTGTTGTGTGGATGGCTACTTTTCCCGCAATGTTCTATGGCATGTATAACCTGGGTTATCAATCTCTTATGGCATTTGAATCGATAGGATCAGTTAACAAAGATGATTGGCACTTTTTATTGATAGACCTTTTTTGTAATTATGATCCGAAAAGCGTCTTAGATTGTATTTGGTTTGGGGCTTGTTATTTTATTCCGATTTATGCGGTTACATTTATAGTTGGAATAGCCTGGGAAATTATTTTTGCTTTAGTGAGAGGTCATGAAATTAATGAAGGAGCCTTTGTGACGACTGTTTTATTTGCATTATGCTGCCCACCTGATGCACCTCTGTGGCAGGTGGCGGTAGGCATAAGCTTTGGTATAGTTGTAGCAAAAGAGATCTTTGGCGGTACAGGAAAAAACTTTTTAAATCCCGCTTTAGCTGGTCGGGCATTTCTATATTTTGCTTATCCGGTAAACTGGTCTGGTGATTCTGTATGGGTGGCTGTAGATGGATATAGCTCTCCAACTATCTTAGGGATAGGCGCACAAGAAGGTCTAGATGGCATACAGTCTCAATACTCATGGAGCGATGCATTTTTAGGCTCTATCCCGGGATCTATAGGAGAGACATCAACTTTATTTATACTCATTGGAATGATGATTCTTTTGTATACTCGAGTGGCATCTTGGCGAATCATTACGGGTGTACTTCTTGGAACATTCTTAACTTCTGGACTATTTAATTTAATTGGCTCCGATTCAAATCCAATGTTCTCGTTACCTTTTTATTGGCATATAGTCATAGGAGGTTTCGCTTTTGGACTGACCTTTATGGCAGTAGAGCCTGTTTCTGGTTCGCACACAAATCTAGGCAGATGGTATTACGGGATACTTATTGGGATAATGGTTGTATTGATTAGAGTTGTTAATCCTGCTTATCCTGAAGGAATTATGTTGGCTATATTATTTGCAAACCTATTTGCTCCATTAATTGATCACTTTGTACAAGAAAGAAATATAAAACAAAGACTAAGAAGAGCTAGCTAATGAATAATAACGATACTATTAAAAAAACCTTAATTGTTGCCATATCTCTTTGTTTAGTTTGTTCGGCTCTTATTTCATTCTCTGCTGTTGAGTTAAGAGACCTGCAAGAAGCAAACAAGACTCTAGATAAACAAAGTAAGATTTTATCTGCAGCTGGTCTTCTGACTGAAGGAACTGAAATCTCTGAATTATTTGAATCCATTGAACCAAGAATCGTAAATTTAGAGACTGGTGAGTTTGATTCAGCAATAGATTTAGATCAGTATGAGGAAAGTTCTTTTTCTAGAGATCCTAACACCTCAATAGAACTATCTTCTAATCAAGACATAGCTTTGCTTAAAAGAAGAGAAAATTTTCAAACTGTTTATCTTCATTATAATTCTCAAGCTCTAAATGCAATAATTTTGCCTGTTAGGGGTTATGGATTATGGGGAACAATGAAAGGTTATCTAGCACTTGAACCGGACTTGAAAACTATAATTGGTCTTGAATTCTTTGACCATAAAGAAACTCCAGGTCTTGGTGGAGAAATTGATAATCCAAAATGGAAAGAAATTTGGAAAGGAAAAGAAGTCTTCTCTGATTCAGGAGATATTTTAATTTCTGTGATTAAGGGTTCTGTAGATAAAAGTTCTGATGAGGCAAAATATCAAGTAGATGGTCTATCTGGAGCAACTATAACCAGTAATGGCGTTACAAATTTACTCTCTTTTTGGCTAGGTGACATGGGATATGGCCCTTTATTAGAACAATTACAAGATAAGGAGACAAAAGGTGTCTAAAGCTAAGGAAGCCTTACTGAATCCTATATTCAATGACAATCCCATTGCATTGCAAATACTCGGTATATGTTCTGCATTAGCTGTTACTGGAAACTTATATATTACCTTAATCATGTGTGTTGCCTTGACTACAGTAGTAACTCTGTCGAATTTATCTGTCTCTTTAATCAGGAATCACATACCTACCAATATTAGAATAATTGTTCAGATCTCAATTATTGCAACATTGGTTATGTTGGTAGATGAAGTTCTACAAGCTTTCGATTATGAAAGCAGTAAAACCCTTTCAGTGTTTGTAGGATTAATAGTTACAAATTGTATCGTCATGGGTAGAGCCGAAGCCTTTGCAATGAAAAATGGCCCTTTATTGAGTGCTATAGATGGTTTCGGAAATGGTCTCGGCTACAGTGTTATCTTGATAGTCATAGCTATCATAAGAGAGTTTATTGGAGCAGGAACGTTTTATGGTATCGAAATAATGCCTCTGACTACAAATGGAGGCTGGTACATGGCAAATAATTTCTTTCTTACTCCTGCAAGTTCTTTTTTCATTATAGGTTTTACAATTTGGGCACTTAGGCAATGGAAAACAGACCAATTAGAAGAACCAGAATTTAAAATTTCTAAAAATAGCCTCGAAGCTGAGAAGAGGATCACCTCATAATGGAAGCCTATTTAAGTATATTTATTAAAGCAGTTTTTATAGAGAATATTGCCATCAATTTTTTTCTTGGGATGTGCACTTTTCTTGCTATTTCCAAAAAGATCCAACCAGCAATCGGGCTGGGTATTGCCGTAATAGTTGTTCTAGGTCTAGCCGTACCTATAAATAATTTAATATTTAATTTTTTCTTAAAAGCAGACGCACTATTCCCAGGCTCAGATTTACATTTTGTTGGATTGATCTGTTATATTGGTATAATAGCTGCTCTAGTACAGATACTCGAAATGTTCTTAGATCGTTATATCCCAGCTTTGTATAATGCTTTAGGGGTTTTCCTACCACTAATCACTGTAAATTGTGCCATTTTGGGTGGTGTTTTGTTCTCAATAGAAAGAAATTTAGAATTTTCAGAAAGTATCGTATATGGATTAGGAGCAGGAACTGGATGGGCCCTTGCAATAGTTGCATTGGCGGGAATAACTGAAAGATTGAAATATGCAGATATTCCTGAAGGTCTTCAAGGTCTAGGTATTACTTTTATAACAGTTGGTCTTATGTGCTTTGGTTTTTTATCATTTGGAGGTATTTCTTTATAACATGAATTTTTTACAGAATGAGATAGTTTTAGGCGTATTGGTTTTCACTATTGCAGTAAATATGATGGTTTTTGTCATACTAGGTGCAAGGAAACTATTGGTCTCCTCGGGCAATGTAAATATATCTATGAATGATGCGGTGCAATCGCTAGATGTTGAGGCCGGAGGAAAACTATTACAAACGTTGGCATCTCAAAATTTATTTTTATCTTCAGCCTGCGGAGGAGGGGGCACTTGCGCTCAATGCAAATGCCAGGTTGTCAGTGGCGGTGGATCTATATTGCCTACTGAGGAGTCTCATTTCACAAATAAAGAAAAAAAGGAAGGTTGGAGATTGTCATGTCAGGTTCCTGTAAAAGATGATATGGAAATCATTGTTCCTAATGAAGTTTTTGGAGCAAGAAAATGGGATTGTGAAGTCGTTTCTAATGAAAATGTAGCTACATTTATAAAGGAATTAGTTCTTAAACTACCAGAAGGTGAAGAGGTTGCATTTAAAGCTGGTGGCTATGTTCAAATGGAGATACCTCCATACGAACTAAGTTATAAGTCATTCGAAATTGAGAAAGAATACCACTCAGACTGGGATAGATTCGGTGTTTGGGAAAATACTTCAAAAACACTCGAGCCTGTAATAAGAGCATACTCGATGGCCAACTATCCGAATGAAAAAGGAATTATGAAATTTAATATAAGAATTGCATCTCCACCTCCAGGTACTGACTTTCCAGCAGGAGAGATGTCTTCGTATATTTTTAATTTAAAACCTGGAGATAATTTAAAAATCTTTGGACCTTTTGGAGAATTTTTTGCTGAAGATACCGATGCAGAAATGATATTCATCGGTGGTGGGGCGGGTATGGCCCCAATGAGATCACATATATTTGATCAATTATTAAGATTAGATTCTAAAAGAAAAATTACATTCTTTTATGGGGCCAGAAGCCTAACGGAAATGTTTTATACAGATGAATATGACAAACTTGCAGAAGAGCATGAAAACTTTGAGTGGCATGTTGCTTTATCCGATCCTTTACCAGAAGACAATTGGGAAGGTCATACGGGCTTTATTCATCAAGTAATACATGATGAGTACTTAAAAAATCACCCGTCTCCTGAAGATTGTGAATATTATATGTGTGGCCCTCCACCAATGATGAGTGCATGCTTTGAAATGCTCGATAGTCTTGGAGTGGAACCTGAAGCAATAAAATTTGACGATTTTGGTAGTTAGTTGAATAAAAGGTACCTTACTCCTCTCGTATTTTCGATCTTCCTTCTTCTGATATTACTTTTTTACAAAGACGATATTGCAGAGGTTCAAGTCTATAAAAACGATATCATGGGTACTAGCTATAGTATTACATTGCATTCAGAAGTGGATAGCAATGATCTATTTGTTAAGGCTTCAGATATTTTAAATGTCATAAATCAAGAAATGTCGACTTATATTGATGATTCATTGATCTCACAAGTCAATAGATCTGAGATCGGTGAGTGGACTGTTGTTTCCAAAGATTTTATTGATATTCTTAGTTATGCAACAAAACTATGTTTTGAATCTGATGGTATTTATGATGTCTCGATTGGGAAACTAGTAAATTTATGGGGTTTTGGACCTGGTGAAGTTAAAAATACCCCTTCTGAAAACCAACTAAAGTATTTAACATCACAAGTGGGATGTGATTCTGTAGAATTAGACACACTTTCATCAACTGTCAGGAGAATGAAAGATATTGAATTAGATTTCTCTTCCATAGCAAAAGGGTTTGCTATTGATAAGGTATACGAATTTCTTATAGATCAAAAACATTTAAACAGTTTTTTTATAGAGCTAGGTGGAGAAATAAGATCTACAAAATATAAATCAAATCTTAAGTCCTGGAAAACTGGTGTCATTAACCCGTTAGAACCAGAAAGACTTATTTACACATTTTTATCCTCTGATTATGAATCCTTTGCTATGGCAACTTCAGGGGATTATAGAAATGTTAGAATCTTAGACGGTCAAGAATTGAGTCATACAATCAATCCAAGCACGGGTATTCCTTCTAATTACTCAAAAAAATCTGTTTCTGTTATATCAGAATCAGGAATGATTGCTGATGCACTCGCAACCACACTAAATGCAATGTCAGTCAATAAGGCTCTAAATTTTGCTAATATAAACGGAATAATGGCTTTATTTATTATCCAATTAAACGGAAGCCCGAAATTATTATTTTCTGATTCACTACAAAAGGTTAAAATATAAATATGTTTGAAATGCTTTTAATATTTGTAGTGTTGATGTCAATTATTGCTGTTATGTCTATTGGCGTTTTATTCGGTAAAAAGCCAATTTCAGGCTCTTGCGGAGGACTTTCTGGCCTAGAACCAGGGCGTGAGTGTGAATTGTGTGGGAGAGATCCCACTCAATGTGTTGAGCAATAAAAAAGGGAGCTTGTTGCTCCCTTTTTATTATTACTAAAAATCAAAATTGATTCATTGTATTGTCTTCGCCAGAAGCTTTTAGTGCAGCATCCCCAGCAAAATATTCTTTATGATCATCACCCATGTCTGATCCGGCCATATTTTGGTGTTTGACACAGGCAATACCTTCTCTTATTTCTTTTCTTTGAACTCCCTCAACGTATCCCAACATACCTTTTTCACCAAAGTATTCTTTGGCAAGATTATCTGTTGAAAGTGCCGCAGTATGATATGTAGGCAAAGTAATAAGATGATGAAAAATTCCAGCTTGCTTTGCTGCGTCAGCCTGGAATGTTCTTATTTTTTCATCAGCTTCTTTTCCTAAATCAGTATCATCATATTTTTCATCCATAAGATTTTGGCGGTCATAAGCAGATGTATCTTTACCAGCTTCTTCTAATGCATCAAATACTTGTTGTCTAAAGTTAAGAGTCCAATTAAAAGACGGACTATTGTTATAAACAAGTTTGGCATTTGGAATAACTTTTCTAATCTCGTCCATCATGCCACCTATTTGACCTATATGAGGTTTTTCGGTCTCTATCCATATAAGATCAGCACCATTCTGAAGACTAGTTATAGAATCTAAAATACATCTTGCTTCACCGGTACCTTCCTTAAATCTATAAAGATTACTAGGTAGTCTTTTTGGTCTAACCACTTTTCCATGATGATTGATTAAAACATCTCCATGATTCATTTCTTCTTCAGAAACTTCTTCAAGATCTAAAAAAGAATTATATTGATCACCCATGTCACCAACTTCATGGGTAATTGCTATTTGTTTTGTTAAACCAGCACCAAGAGAATCTGTTCTTGCTACTATTACTCCATCATCAACACCTAATTCTAAAAACGCATATCGTACAGCATTTATTTTTGCTAAGAAGTCAGAGTGAGGTACGGTAACTTTTCCGTCCTGATGCCCACATTGTTTCTCATCAGAAACTTGATTTTCAATTTGTATGCAGCATGCACCTGCCTCTATCATTTGTTTGGCCATAAGATAAGTTGCTTCTTCATTACCAAATCCAGCATCAATATCTGCAATAATTGGAACTATATGAGTTTGAAAACTATCGATTTTATTTTGTATTCCAGATTTATCTTTTTCTTCAGCAGAGTCTAATTGTCTAAAAAGATCTCCTAATTCCCTCGCATCAGCTTGTTTGAGGAAGGTGTATAGTTCATTTATTAAACTGGCTACAGTTGTTTTTTCATGCATAGATTGGTCTGGAAGAGGACCAAATTCTGATCTCAACGCAGCAACCATCCACCCTGAAAGATAAAGGTACTTTTTATCTGTGCTTCCAAAATGCTTTTTTATAGAGATAAGCTTTTGCTGACCGATGAATCCATGCCAACAACCTAAAGACTGTGTATATGATGCAGGATTTGTATCATATTCTTCCATATCTTTTCTCATAATAGCTGCAGTGTACCTTGCTATATCTAATCCAGATTGGAATTGATTTTGCAACTTCATCCTAGCAATATTTTCTGGTTGTATATTCACATTAGATCCAGTGCCTTTATTTTTTATTTCGGATAATTCTTGAATTAATTCTTTGTAAGAGGGCATTTTTCTTCCTTTCTTATTATTTACAGATATCTTCCCATGAATACTAAACTTCAATCAGTTTAATCGCATTGAAAAGAGGCGACAGTTTAACTAGAACTATCTATAAATCAACTATCTTTTAGCTAGTTTACTTGCGTAACCAATATAAGAACTGGGCGTTAACTTCAAGAGTCTTATCTTGTCCTCTTGGGGTAAATTAGTATTGCTTATGAAATCTAAAACATCTTTCTTGTCGATGCCTTTACCTCTTGATAATTCTTTCATAAGCTCATAACCATTAGGTATATTGTTCTTCCTAATCACTGTTTGAATTGCTTCAGTTAGGACCTCCCACGAACTATCTAAATCTTCATCTAACCTAGACTCATTTAACTCTAGTTTATCTAAACCTTTTAGTAATGAGCTTAAGGCTACATTGATGTAACCAAAACAAATACCTACATTTCTCATAACTGTAGAGTCAGTTAAATCTCTTTGCCATCTGGATATCGTTACCGTATTACTGATATGGGTTAAATTTGCATTGGCCATCCCTAGATTTCCTTCAGCATTTTCAAAATCTATAGGATTAACTTTATGTGGCATTGTAGAAGAACCCACTTCGCCTTCCTTTAATTTCTGCCTAAAATACCCTAATGATATGTAACCCCAAATATCTCTAGATAAATCAATTAGAATATTATTAAACTTGACATAATCTCCTAGTATTAGGGCTATTGAGTCTTTGGGCTCCACTTGAGTTGTATGACTATTAAATTCAAGTTTAAGACTCTTAACAAAGTCTTGAGCGATCTTCTCCCAATCAATATCTGGGTAGGCAACATGATGAGCATTATAATTACCAACAGCGCCATTCATTTTTCCAGATATGAGATGTTTCTTAATCTCGTTAGAGATCTTATTAAGCCTATGGTAAAAATTAGATAACTCTTTCCCCATTGTTGTGGGAGAAGCATTTTGTCCATGAGTTCTAGATAACATAGATTTTTTTGCATACTTTTTAGACAAAAGTTTTAATTTCTTTTCTAACGTACTGATTGAGGTCTGTGTAACAAAAGAAGCGTCTCTAATCATCAGAGCATAGGAAAGATTATTTATATCTTCAGACGTACAGGCAAAATGAATAAATTCGGTATATTTATCTAATTTTTTAATTTTCTTAAATTTTTCTTTTAGAAAGTATTCAACAGCCTTTACGTCATGATTTGTCTTATTTTCTATTGTCTTTATACGCTTGGCATCTTGTATATTAAAATTATTAATTAAATCAATAAGATAACTATTTTCTTTAATATTTAGCTTAGGCAGTTCTTTAATTTTTTTATTATTTGATAGATGGATAAACCACTTAATCTCAACAATAACCCTATACTTTATAAGACCATATTCACTAGTTAACTCTCTTAAAGGACTTACTGAGTTACTGTATCTACCATCTAGAGGAGAAATAGATAAAAGATTTTCTAAATTCATTGAGTCATTATAGCTTATTGTTTTTATTACTTGCGTTGGAGCTAAAGTAGCTCCAAACTAAGATTATGAATAGGGTTATTTTATCATTAGTTTATGCAACTGTTTGTATTTCTATAAATGCCAAAACCGTCGTCCACGCTGGTTATATATTTAACACAGAAGTTGGCTCTTTAGAACCAGATATGTCTATTGTTATCGAAGACAATCGCATTACAAATGTTGTAGAAGGCTTTGTGAACCCAGATCTAGAAGACATTTACATCGATTTAACTGGATATTATGTTCTTCCAGGGTTAATTGATATGCATGTTCATCTAACAAATCAAAGTTCTAGTAAAGCTTATCTAGAAAGAATAACACTTAATGCTGCTGACTATGCAATACGTGCAATGAAGAATGCGGAAAAGACACTATTAGCTGGTTTTACGACTGTGAGAAATCTAGGAGATTCGGACTCAATAACTATCTCTTTAAGAAATGCAATTAGTAATGGAATTGTTAGTGGCCCAAGAATCTTTTCGTCAGGTCGGACTATCTCTTCTACAGGAGGTCATGGTGATGCCTCTAATGCTCTTAACTCAAAATTTACATCAGACTTAGGTCCAAAAGATGGAGTCATCAATGGAGAGGAAGATGCCCTTAAATCTGTTAGATATAGATATAAAGAAAATGCTGATCTTATAAAGATAACTGCTACTGGTGGGGTTCTAAGTAATGCTAAAGATGGACAAAACCCTCAAATGACAGTTAAAGAAATAACTGCAATAGTAAATGCAGCTAAAGACTATGGATTTAAAGTTGCAGCGCATGCACATGGTGCGGAAGGTATTAAAAGAGCAACAATCGCTGGCGTCGACTCTATTGAACATGGAACTTTAATGGATCAGGAGGGTGCCTCTTTGATGAGGGATAAAGGTACATTTTATGTTCCTACATTACTGGCAGGGAAATGGGTAGCGGATAAAGCCTTAATAAAAGATTATTATCCTCCCTTTGTAGAAAAAAAAGCACTCGAAATTGGACCAAAATTACAATCAACTTTCACAATGGCGCATCAAGCTGGTGTAAAGATTGCTTTTGGGACAGACAGTGGAGTTTCACCTCATGGAGAAAATGCCAAGGAATTTTCTTTGATGATAGAAGCCGGTATGTCGGAAAAAGATGCAATACTTAGTGCAACACTTTACGCATCGGAGTTATTAGGAGAGAAAGAAAATTTGGGTAGTATTTCTATAGGAAAATATGCAGATTTAATTGGTGTTTCGAAGAGTCCTCTAGAGGATATAAAAATCTTAGAAACCATAGATTTTGTAATGAAAGGAGGTGAGGCTATTAAAGAGCCTTAAAAAAGATGAAATTATATAATTCAATAGGACCAAATCCACACGTGGTGAGAATGTTTATTGCCGAACTTGGACTTGATATAGAAAAAATAGAAATAGATTTAATGGGTGGAGAAAATAGACAAGATGCCCATCTGCATAGAAACCCATCTGGTCAAATGCCAGCATTGGAGCTTGATAACGGAGATTATTTAG
>CABYCU010000012.1 GCA_902517565.1 uncultured SAR86 cluster bacterium
GATGGGCAGGTTTGTTGGGATGAGTACTTAACCCCCTCATGCTGGCATGGAGTAACTACCGTTGTTATGGGTAATTGCGGAGTAGGATTTGCACCTGTAAAACCAGGTACAGAAGAATTCTTAGTTCAACTCATGGAAGGAGTAGAAGATATTCCTGGAGTTGCGTTGAATGAGGGAGTTAGTTGGGACTGGGAAAGCTTTCCTGAATATCTTGATTCAATCGGAAAGAAGAATTATGCAATGGATGTTGGAGCAATGATTGGACACGGACCCATCAGATCATATGTCATGGGAATGGATAGATGCCAAGGGAAAGAAGAAGCCTCCGATAGTGAAATAGCTGAAATGGCTCAAATAACCAAGGAAGCTATAGAGGCAGGTGCTCTGGGATTTAGTACTTCTAGAACATACCTACACAGAGACAAATTTGGAGAGTATGTTCCTGGAACAGAAGCAACTGCAAAAGAAATGAGAAAGATTGCCAATACTATTGCTGATCTTGGTCAAGGTACCTTGGAAATAGTTTCTGACTGGATGGATCAAGATATTGAATTAGACTGGGTTAAAGAATTTGTGGAAAAATCTGACAGAACACTGACTTATGCTCAGACAGGCGGCAATCCCGTCGAAACATGGAAATATTGCGAAGAAAATTTTTCTAAGGGTGTGAAGATAAGACCACAATTTCCAGGCAGGCCAACTGGTATGCTGTTTAGCTTAGAATCCACTGTTCATCCCTTTATTGCGCATCCTAGTTATGCCGAGATAGCAAACAAAACTCTAGAAGAGAAAGTTGCAACCATGAAGGACGAATCTTTCAAACAAAAAATTCTTTCAGAAGAGCCTGCAGTAGATAAGAATCATATGATCTACACTCTAATGATGTCATTTGATAAACAGTTTCCTATGAATGAAATTCCTGACTACGAACCTTCATATGAGGAGAGTATTGCTGGTATAGCTGAAAGCTCAAATAAGACTGTTATGGAAGTAATGTATGAAGAGTTATTAAAGAATGAAGGGAAAACGTTCGTTTGGGCTCCTTTTTCTCCTTATCCTAATCATAATCTTGATACCTATAAAATGATGATGGAATTTGAAAGTTCAGTTGCAGGGCTCAGTGATGGAGGAGCGCATTGCGGTCTTATATGTGATGCTAGCATGCCAACTTGGAATGTGGCGCACTACACTAGAGATAGAGTAAAAGGAGAAAAGATACCTCTGGAGTTTCTTATTAGGAAACAGACAAAAGAAACTGCCGAAACTTTTGGCTTGCTTGATAGAGGACAGATTAAAGAAGGCTATTTAGCTGATATTAATATAATCGATCATGATAATTTGTGTGTTTATAAACCTGAAATGGTTCATGATCTTCCAACTGGAAGTAGAAGAATTATCCAAAAAGCTGGTGGTTATATAGCGACTATCAAAAGTGGAGTTGTAACTTTTAAGAATGATCAGGCCACAGGAGAACTGCCTGGAACGGTGTTGAGAGGCGAAAGAACGTTAGAATCTTTATCTGCTTAAAGTAAGCCGGTTTATGCCATTTACAACTCCTGATTTATCGGACGCTTATCCAGATACTCAGGCTTTAGCGCCGATTCTAAAGAATCTAGGCGGTAAAAAAACTTTCTGGGGAAAAATTGAGACTCTTCAATGCCCTGATGATAATTCTTTTGTCAAAGAGCTCTTGAATTCACAAGGTAAAGGAAAAATCTTAGTAGTTGATGCAAACGGCATATCAACCGTGGCTTTACTTGGAGATATGATAGCTGAAGCAGGAGTAAAGAATAATTGGAGTGGTATTGTAATAAACGGGTACGTTAGGGATATAGATATCCTTGGCAAGCTTGATATCGGAGTTCAAGCACTGGGAACAATGCCAGTTAAGAGTGAAAAGAAAAACCAAGGTCAATTGGGCATAGATATTACATTTGGTGGAATAACTTTCTGTAGAGGAAATTATATATACGCTGATAACAACGGCCTGTTGCTTAGTAAGGAAGAGCTGAAATTATCCTAAATAGATCTTAAGGCTTCAGTAATATCTCTTCTGGCAGCATTCCAAGCAGGAAAAATACCTCCGATAAATCCTACCGTTAGAGCTAATGACATTCCCTGACTTACCACTTCTCCCGTTACGGCAAAGTTAAAAGCCGTTTGAGAAAACGATCCGCCAGCTAGTGTGGATACTGTATACCCATTAAATAGCACATAAGCTATTCCAGCACCTATTGCTCCTCCAAGTATAGACAAAATCATAGCCTCAATCAGCAGAGCAGCTAGCACAGTCAATCCATTGAAGCCTAAAGCTCTTAATGTACCTATTTCAACCAATCTAGATGATACTGCACTGTACATTGTATTTAATGCTGCAAAGACTGCTCCTATAGCCATAATATATCCAACTATTTGTCCAAATAGCTTTATCAGATCGGATCCAGATGCTTGATCATCGTAAAAATCTTTCTCTCTTGTTACTCTAAATTCAAAGTCTGGATAGCTCTCTACGTATACGCCCAAATCATTAAAAGACTCTGAATCTTCTAATTGAATTATCATGCTTGATGCAGACGCACCTCTTCTAAAAATTCCTTGAGAAGTTGCTAAATCAGACCAGATTTCTGATTCATGGACGTTACCGCCTGAACTAAATATTCCTACAACTGTTGCGACACTATCTCTTACTTTAATTTCATCTCCTATCTCAACATTTTCATACTGATTATGAGCTCCCCTTCCAACGATTACTTCAGAAGTTCCGGAGGTAAAATTTCTTCCTTCAATAATTTGTATTTCAGGTCTTATCTTAAAACTTTGAGGCTGTACTCCGCGCATGGGAAGATTTGAAGTTGCTACAGCACCTTTCTTCTTCAAGTCTATTATTGAAAAGACTTCTGCAGAAATAAGAGGCTCACCATCTTCAGATTTAATACCAGGAGAATTGGCCACAATGTCGACTTGAGACATAGCAAGGCCGCTGCCCAATTCTGATGAAGCACCCTCTCTAAGTATTATTACTCTATCGTCCTTTCCTGTACTTGAGATAGTTGAACTAAGTCCTTCAGCCATTGCCAATAAAGAAACCATCACAGCGACAGAACCAGCAATACCAACTACGATTACAATTGATGAACCAGATCTCTGTAATATATTCTTAAGATTCATTTCTGTAATTGAAAGCACTTGTCTAAAAAATTTCATATTAATTCATCCTTAATGCATCAACTACTTTGAGCCTCATGGCTGAGTAAGCTGGAAAAATGCCTGATATAAACGCCATAAGAGTGGCTAGTAATATCCCCGTTAAGAGGATTGTTATAGAAAATTCTATATTTGGACCAAAACCGCCGGCAATTTCAGCAAATACAGGAAATATTAAGAAGGCAATCATGATTCCGACTAATGATCCAAAGATACAAATAAACATTGATTCTAAAATTACAAACAACATTATTTTCTTATCGGAATAACCAATAGATTTCAGAACTCCTAATTCGGAAGTTCTTTCTCTGACCGCTTGGCTCATTGTGTTAGCAGTTAGCAACAGTATAGTAAAGAAAGATGCAGCCAATACTGAGTTCACGATTAAACCTATGTCTCCAGTTTGTTCAGCAAACATTTTTGCAAAAGCTTCTTCAGTAGAGGTCTTAGTTTCATCTTGAGAGTTAAGAAACAAGTTGTCTATAGACTGAGCAATTTGTTGAGAGCTTTCAGAATTTTCCAACTGCACAACAAAAGTTCCTACCTTTCCAGTTTCAAAATCTCTTGCTTCATCAAAATACTCCCAATTTATGTAAGCTTCGTTTTCAATTCCACCATCGGAATGAGTAAAGATACCTACAAGATCAAATTCCCATACTCCTCCTCCTTTCTTTGGCCATATATCCGGTATTATGGGTATCCTATCTCCTATCTTCCAATTAAACTTATCTGCAAGCTCTTTACCAGCTATCATTCCTTGAATGTTAGTCTTGAAAGCTAGCCTCTCAGGTTCAGTCAAACTCAACTCTGTATAGATATCTAAATATTCTGGAGGTATAGGCCATTTAGGAAAAAAATTTGATCGTTCTATATAAGTGCCACCAAACCATTGCCTATAAGCCACAGCTCTGACGCCATCCAATGTTTCTATTCTATTTTTATGAGCTATAGGCAAGCCATCTGTGAAAGAAAGTCGTGAAGATACAATTAATCTATCTTTGCCCGCATAGTCTATTTCGCTGTTGAAGGCTACAGCAACTGATCTACCCAAAGAGAACAGAGTGAAAGCAACAGCTATAGAAAGAACTGTCATAATGGTACGAATCCTTTTTCTTTCAATCCCAGATTTTACAATCATCCAGTACTTCATTACCCTTGCCTCAGTGCATCAACAACTTTTAAGTTCAAGGCATTATATGCAGGCACAGCAGCCGATATAAAAGCAATAACTAGACCTATTAGAAATCCACCAACGATAACTCCAAAACTCAGCGTTATTACATCACCCATCAAACCTCCACTCATATTGTCAATAACTGGTATGAGCATAAAGGTAAAAAGTAGTCCTGAAAGGACGGCTGTTATACATATTGCTATAGCTTCTAAAATTACGGAAATAAAGATTACCAAGTCCTTATAGCCTAAGCATTTAAGGACTCCAATATCACTGGTTCTTTCCCTGATAGATTGAGCGAGGGTATTAGCAGAAACCAACAAGATAGTAAAAAATACTGATAGAAGAATAGAATTAACTATCAACTCAATATCAGCAAATTCTCCTGCCATTTCTATTGCCATCATGGATTCAGGACCTGTTCTTGTTGAGTAAGAAGAGTTAGCAAAATATTCATCAATTTGTCGAGATATAATTTGACCTGCATCGGCTGATTTAGCTTTGATCATAATCATCCCAATAGTGCCTTTCTGATTTAAGCGAGCTTCATCAAAAGTGTCATAATTGATTACGGCGCCCATCTCGTCGCCTTTAATTTTTTCTGCCTCATAAAAACCGACTATTTCAAAAGACCAATTATTTGAACCGTCACTATTCTTGTAATTTGACTGAGTGTTAAGCCTATCTCCAACTTTCAAGCCCTTCTGATCGGCCATGAGCTGACCAACGATGACTGCATTTGGGTTATTAATCATCGCCAACTTATTTTCTTCGCTAGTTTTGAATCTAGTGTAAACGTCGAAGAAATTGGGGCTTGCTGCAAATGTTACTCCGTCCATCATGCCTGCCATGGAGTCAGAAAGAAGATAATCAGCATAAATTATTGACTCAATGCCGTCTAAAGTTTCAATATAATTGACATGAGATAATGGTAACTTTCCAGCTATAAAATCATATCTCGGCATCACTATAATGTTATCAGCTTCAAGGCCATCTATCGTTCCTGTAAACATCCCAGATAAAGCATTTAATGATCCATAAAGCACAAATGCCACGAACATAGACATTATTGTGAGAAAGGTTCTTAATCTCTTTCTGATAAGTCCTGTCTTAACGAGAGTCCAAAACATTAGTTAGTGAGTTTTCCTTTATCTAGATGAAGAGTTCTTTTTGCAGATTCTGCAGCAACAGGATCATGCGTAACCATTAAAATAGTTTTTCCATGATCACGATTTAGTATTTGAAGGAGATCTAGTATTTCGGTAGCAGTTTGTCTATCAAGGTCACCAGTTGGTTCATCGCAAACCAGAATGTCAGGATCAGAAACAAGCGCCCTTGCTATAGCAACTCTTTGCTGTTGTCCTCCTGAGAGTTCATTAGGTTTATGACTTCCTCTATCAGAAAGCCCTACTACATTGAGTGCCGTAGCAACATGTTCTTTTCTTTGCGATCCAGACAGATTAGTTAGCAAAAGAGGTATCTCTACATTCTTATTAGCTGATAGCACAGGTAAAAGATTATAAAACTGAAAAATGAAACCCACATTACTAGCCCTCCAATCACTTAGAGCGGAAGTTCCCATTTTCTCAAGATGCTCTCCGTTGATTACTACTTGCCCCGATGTTGGGGTATCGAGCCCTCCAATGAGATTTAATAATGTTGACTTTCCAGATCCTGAAGGACCCATCAAAGCAAGGAAGTCTCCTTTTGGAACCTCAAGGCTTAAGTCATCTAATACAACAAGAGTCTCTCCTCCCCTTTGGTAGGTTTTATTAACAGATTGAACTTCAATTAAATTAGACATGCCTCTCCTTTCATTATTTTACTATTACTTTTTGATTATCTTCTAAATCATTATCGAATCTAGCGATTACTTTCATACCTGACTTTAGACCTTCAGTTACCCTGGCATAATTGGCAGTCTCTTCTGCAACCTCTACGTTAGTTATGACAATCCTGTCATCGTTTAAGGCCTGGACTTTAAACTCATCATTAGACATTGATATGGCTGCAAGTGGAATCATCATTCCTTTCTTAGGGGCCTCGTTCATTTGAGTTTCGACTTTACGTAAAAATGAAACTCTACTTCCCATATCTGGAAGAACTCTTTCATCCTTTTCCAAAAGAGCAATTCTTACTTTTACTGTTGCTTTATTTCTATCTGCTGTTGGGATAATAGCTATAACTTCAGAAGGAATATCCCATTTTGGATAAGCATTTAAGTTTGTGATTACAGGCTGTCCGGGTTTTACTCGATTAATAAAAGATTCGTTGACGTCTACTTCAACTTCTAGCGAATCCATATCTACAATTGTACAGATTCCCGTATTAGTAAACCCCCCTCCGGCAGATACAGGAGATATCATTTCTCCAGGTTGAGCGGCTTTATAAACCACGACTCCACTGAAGGGAGCTAATATCTTCATATCTTGAACAACTTGCTTTCTTACTTCATTCAATGCGTCTAGGCCCTCTAGAGCCGCTCGGGCAGCATCTAGAGAAGCTTGGCTTGCTAGCTCTTCTTTAGCTAGTTCTTTAGTTCTATTGAAAACTCGTTTAGCTTCGTTGAGTTGAGATTGAGAGTAATTTAGGTCAGCAATCATTGTACTGTCATCTAATTGTGCTAAAAGTTGCCCTTCTTCTACATACATTCCTTCCTCAATAAAGACTTTCATAACCTTTCCAGTCATTTTGGAGGAAACTGTAGCCCTTCTTCTAGCAACTACATAACCAGACGCATCCAGAATACTTGTAGCAGAAGAGTCAGACATTTGAAGAGATTTAACTGTAAAAGTTGTCACTTCTTTCAATTCATCTTCGGAAAGAAAGATCCAAGAAAACACACCTACAATAAACACCGCTAAACCAAGTATTATTAACTTCCTAGAAGAAGATTCATCTTCAATAGGATTTTTAGATCTATCAATCTTTAGATTATTTAGTAAGTCTTCTCTTTCACTCATCTATATTTCCATTTTATCAATCCATTCTCTTATCATGTCAATTGCTTCATTATGGGACAGAGATCTACCTGACTCTGGCATCATAACTCCAGGGTCAATAGAAATCATCCTATATAGCAATATAGATTCTTCAGAATTTCCGGGCGAAATGGAATATTGGTGCCCGCCACTTCCTCGACCCGTTGCTACGGGTTTTTTGAATATCCCTCTGTGGGTTGGTCGATTTTCTGTTAAATCTAAATAAAGACCGGTTGAATTGGCGCCCCCAGTAGATGAATGACAATGTCCACAGTTGATATCTAAATAGGATTTTACACGCGCATCTAAACTTACATGCTCATCTTCCCAATCCACTGGGGTATTAAGTTTTACATCGATCTTATCGATGTATTCGACTTTCATCCATTTGGTTAATTGATTAATTGATTCATCTGGATAATTAAATACTTTATCTAAGTTTCTAGCTTTTGGTCCTATGGGAGTTACTAAGTCATTTTTAGCATGACATTCTTTGCATTGGTTCTTATTAGGAACTCTATAACGTACAGATCTATTTTCACCATTAAAATCAATCCATTCATTCAGAATTGTTTTCCCAGCCTTCTTTATAAAAGCTTCATCTTGAGTTTCGTTCCACGCATAAGATACAGCATCCCATCCATCATTTTTTCGAAGAAGGAGCCTAGTTTCCATTAGCCTTTTTCCTAAAGTTTCATCTCTCTCGTCAATAGGATAGTAGAAGGTTTTGATCAGAGCTGAGCCTATAGGAAAGTCAAATACCTCATCTTTTATAAAATTAGCTTTCTTGCCTTCAGGAACATATACCCATCTTTGCTTATAAGAGTAGTCAGAAAATAGTGAAGAAATTAACTCATATGGAATAACTCCGTCGGAGGGAATTTGAGCATGTGTATCTTTAAAAAAAGAAAATTCCGATAGTTTTTTAGGAAATTTTTCCTGTAAAATTATATTATTATCAATAGCATGGAGTGATGTTATAACTATTGAAGTTAACAATAGCAGAAGAACCTTTTGCATTGGAATCAGTTAAGAACCACCTCAGCTAGAGGTCTTATTACACCAGCATATTCAGCTATATCCCTTTCTACTGGATCAAAGAAAGGAAGTATATATTTGATAGGATTTATAGTCAGGAATGTTGCGTCACCGTTATCGGTAATTAATAATCTTTCCTCTACTGGTTGGCCGAATAGAATCTGATTCGTTGGTAGGATACCATCCCAAAAAATATCAGGCATGTCCCCTTTTGACAATTCGAATAAAATTGCTGCGAGTTCACCAGTGGCTAAATCAGGATCAAATCCGCCGTCTCCAAATCTATTACCATGTATCTGTATTGACTTAGGATGAGGATTATAATTTTCATCATCAGTTTCATAGCCATAGGTAACAATTGAAAGATTTACTGTCCCATTGCCATAGATATCATTATCAAAAACTTCAACATCTGAATTAGCTTGTATTATTATCCCAGTACCTCTTGGCACTTCACCAACGATATTTCCTTCAGGAGCAAAATTATCCGTATCATTGTTAATCGCTTTATTTCTGAATACTCTTACATGATGCCCACCTTGTTGAGGTAAGTCAGGCAGATCGAAAATAAGAATTCCTCCGGTATTGTGTGATGCCAAGTTATCGAATACGTCTGCATAAAATGAATTCTCTATCTCAATTCCCGCGACGTTATATTGAGCTACGCTATTTTTTACTATTATGTTTTGAGACTGACCTACATAAATACCTGCGTCAGATGCACCGATTGCCACACATCCATCAATTAAGACGTCTTTTGATTCAACTGGATAAAATCCATATGCTCCGTTAGTCTCCTTTGGGCCGCCCGTCCATTCCGTTCTAAGACGAACCATATCTATACCTTCAGCACCGATAACTTTTATTGCATCGCCCTTAGCGTCAAGTATCGCAAAATCTCTAATAGTTACACCGTTTGAAGTTATGAGCAGGCCTTGTGCTCCTGAAATTTGGTTCTCAAAATTTAAAATAGTATCGTCTATACCTGATCCCTCAAAAATAACATCATCTACATCAAGAGATAAGCCATCTTCGAAGAAGTATTCACCAGCCTCTAAAGTAAGAACGTCCCCTGGTTCCAGATCTATCAGAGCCTCTTGTATTTCTTCTTGAGAATTGTTGTTGGAGCCCAAAACTATTTGTTTAGCACCTAAAGAGAAGCTAAAAAATATAATTAATATATAAAAAACTAGATTTTGCATTTTTTTAGCCATATTGATGTATCTCCCCCTTCAATTATAGTAGATTTGTCTCTAAGTTATGAATCTAAAGACCATATTATTAACTATTACTTTAGGAATAAGTAATCTTCATGCGGACACAAAGCTACTCATATTGGGTTCCGGCACTCCTAATCCAGATCCAAATAGAAGTGGTTCAGCCTATGCAGTCATAACTAATGGACAAGCTTATCTCATAGACTTTGGACCAGGAGTCATTAGAAGAGCCTCTGCTTTTTCTCCATCTTGGGGAGGTAAATTCAAATCAATGGAGATTGATAGGCTTAACTATGCGTTTTTAACTCATTTGCACTCAGATCATTCAGCAGGATTGGCGGATCTGATACTTTCACCTTGGGTTTTAGAAAGAGATAAGCCTTTAAATCTTTTTGGTCCCAAAGGCTTAAAAAAAATGGCTGAGAAAATATCTGATGCTTACTCAATTGATATCGACTATAGAATAAATGGCTCTCAGCCTTCAAATCTTGAAGGTTATAAAACACTAGTTCAAGAAATTAGTGAAGGAATAATCTATGAAGATCAAAATGTAAGTGTAGAAGCTTTTGAAAATAATCACGGCGATTTCAAGAACTCCTTTGGTTTTGTATTCACTACTAATGACAAAAAAATTGTTTTCTCGGGTGACACGGCTTACAGTCAAAAGCTTATTGAAAAATCTGTTGCTGCAGACATTCTGGTACATGAAGTCTACTCGGAAAAAGGTTTTCTAGATAAAACAATAGATTGGCAGATTTACCACAAAGCGCATCACACATCAGCTATAGATGTTGGAAAGATAGCAGACATAAGCAAGCCTAAAAAGTTGGTATTGTCTCATATACTTTTTTGGGGTAACTCAGAAAAGTCTATTCTTGAAGAAGTAAAGTTGAACTTTAGTGGTGATACGATAATCGCTGAAGATCTAATGATTGTAGAATAATAATGGAAACAATAGTTTTTTTATGTGTTGAGAACTCTTGTAGAAGTCAAATTGCAGAAGCTTTTGCAAATAAATATGGGAAAAATAAAGTTACTGCTCTGAGTGCTGGCTCCAGTCCTTCAGGTAAAATAAATGAAAAGGCAATTCATCTTATGAAAGAATTCGACTGCGATCTGAATATGCATCAATCTAACGGGACCGAGGATTTGCCTCAGATAGAAGTTCATTCAATGGTATCAATGGGTTGTGGAGACAATTGTCCAACAATCAAAGCGAAAAAAAGAATCGAATGGAATATTCAAGATCCAAAAGATATGGAATTAGATGAATTTAGAGTTGTTATAAAAGAAATAGAGAAGGAAGTAATAAATCTATTGCGTTCTATCTAAAACGTAAATTTTGTCTGCTTAAATCAGAAATTTTAGATACTCCCATGAGTCTCATATCGCGTTCAATCTCTTGCTTCATTAAATCGAGTGCTCTTTCAACACCTTCTTGTCCAGCAGCAGCAAGAGCATATAAATAAAATCTGCCCCCTCCTACAGCCTTGGCACCCATAGAGAGTGCTTTCAAGACATGTGTACCTCTTTGAATTCCACTGTCCATAATCACATCAATATCATCTCCAACGGCATCCACTATCTCAGACAATTGATCAAACGGTGATCTGCTGCCATCTAATTGTCTGCCTCCATGATTTGATATAACTATCCCTGTGCAACCTATTTCAACAGCTTTCTTAGCATCTTCAACACTCATGATACCTTTAAGACAAAATTGACCGTCCCAGTATTCAACCATTCTTGCAACATCTTCCCAACTTAGACAAGGATCGAGCATGTCTGTAAAGTATCTACCAATCGAAATAGGCCCGTCAGACATATCTACATGATCGTCTAGCTGAGGAAGTGAGAACTTTTTATGAGTTAAATAATTCAAAGCCCACATAGGCTTAATAGCAAATTGTGTAATTCCACTTAGACTTAACTTAAAAGGAATTGAAAACCCAGTCTTAAGATCTCTTTCTCTATTCCCTCCCGTAATTGTATCTACTGTTAGCATCATGACGTCAACATTGGCATTCTTTGCATTTTCAAGCATCACTTGATTAAGATCTCTATCCTTATGAAAATAGAACTGATAACACTGTGGTCCAGAATACTTTTTTCTAACCTCTGACAGGCTTACTGTTCCCAAAGAAGAAACTCCAAATAAAGTTCCATATTTATCTGCTGCTGCGGCTACCGCATTTTCACCTTGATGATGAAAAACCCTCTGCAAGGCAGTAGGAGAACAATATATTGGCATTTGAAGTTTTTGTCCCAAGATCTCAACTGACATATCAATATTCTCTACCCCCCTAAGAACATTAGGTACTAAATCGCAATCTTCAAAGCTCTTGGTATTTCTCTCATATGTATTTTCGTCGTCAGCAGCGCCATCAATATAATTAAATATAGGACTTGGTAGCCTTCTTCGAGCCAACTCTCTAAAGTCAACGAAACTATGACAGTCTTTTAAACGCACTAGAATTTATAAATGCTAACTTGCAATAAGGATACTTATTATCTAAAAAGCTATTTCTTACTTTCTTGGATTAAACTAAATACATTCATAGATTGATCACCGCCTTGATACCACAAGGTTGCGTTAGTCATGTCAGAAATCTGATCCCAGTTAGCCTCTATGTTTTCTGCTGTCATTTGATCACCAGTACCCAGATAAACACCTCTTGTTTCATGGATCATAACTCTAGTGAATACTCCTGCTCCAGCAGCAATAATAACTCCTGTAGGTGCATCTTCTGAGACCATATAAGTTACTGCAGGAGTAACAAACTCTGGCCTAATTTGTTCTATGACCTCTTCTGGCATTAAACTTTCGGTCATCCTTGTTCCTGCCAAAGGAGCTAGAGTATTGCATTTCACATTATATTTAGCGCCTTCCAGTTTAAGGGTATTCATTAAACCAACGACACCCATTTTTGCCGAACCGTAGTTTGTTTGACCAAAATTACCTGCGAGCCCACTTGATGAAGAAGTCATAATTATTCTTCCATAATTTTGTTCTTTCATTATTTCCCAGACTGCTTTTGTGCAATTGACACTGCCCATTAGATGAACTTCTAAAACTATTCTAAAATCTTCATTCTCAACTTTAGAGAAACTTTTGTCGCGAAGGATACCTGCATTATTGATTAATATGTCTATTCGACCATATTTGTCCATAACCTCATCTACCATAGCTTTAACTTGGTCGGCATCAGTAACACTAGCGCCATTAGCCATAGCTTCTCCTCCAGCTGCCTTGATTTCTTCAACCACCATCTCGGCTGCAGAGAGAGAACCATCATCAGATCCATCAACATTGCCACCTAAATCATTTACAACAACCTTTGCTCCTCTACTTGCCAGGTCTAAAGCATGACACCTGCCAAGGCCTCCTCCAGCACCTGTTACGATTGCAACTCGATCATTAAAATTAATAGCCATAGTTTCTCCTATTTATAAATTGAGACGAACATTTTAACTTAACCTAGTTTCTTTGTGAAAAAGCTTTTTCTATTCTATCAAGGGCTTCTTCTAATATGGACCGAGGACAACCGAAGTTTAAGCGGACATAGTTCTTGTCGCCAAACCATGCGCCATCATAAACACCTACCTTCGCTTCTTTAATAAAAAACTCGGAAGGATTCTCAAGTCCGGAATTACTGCAGTCTATCCACGCCAGGAAGCCTGCCTCTGGACCTCTTAAAGATAATCCCGCTATATTATTTATCCTTTCTAGTAGTAATTCCTTGTTGGACTTTAAATATGTAATCAAATCAGAATGCCATTCTTTAGCATCAGAATAAGCCGCTTCAGCAGCAACAAATGCAATGCTATCTATGTGAGCAACAATACCTTTTGTGTTTCTAATAAAGTCCTGTCTTAATGTTTGATTGGGTATAATTGCTGTTGCTATCGGAAATCCAGCAATATTAAAAGTTTTACAAGGCCCCATGATAGTTATTGAATTTTCTTTGTTGTAAGAGTTCAAGCTCGCATAAGGAATATGCTTGACATCATCATCTAAAATCAAATCTGAATGAATTTCATCACTGCAGACGATAATGCCCATTTGCTCACAAATAACAGATATCTCTTCAATTTCATCTTGATTGAATACTGTTCCACCAGGGTTCTGTGGATTGCATAAAAAAAACATTTTTATATCTTCAGTTAATAAAGTCTTGATTGCTTCAACATCAAATTCAAGCCTACCTTGATTATCCTGCAAATGTGTTTTAACAAATCCTCTTTCCATATTTTCAGGAGCCTCAGAGAAAGGAGCATATATAGGTGACGGAACCATAGCCATCTCACCTGGTGCCAAAACAGTTTTGCAAGCAACATTCAAACCTACCACTCCACCAGGAATCCAAACAATCCAGTCTTTATTTATAGTCCAGTCCGTATTCTCTTTCACTCTTTTGATGAATATATCGGTTAAGCTAGATGGAGTATTTGTATAACCAAATATTCCTTGATCGACTCTTTCTGATATAGATGAAGTTATTTCAGAAGGACATACAAAGTCCATATCTGCAATCCACATAGGGATTACGTCTTGTTCAGAAAACTTTAACCACTTAGTGCTGTGAGTTTCTTTTCGAGAGACTATAAGATCAAAATTATGTTTCATTAATAAAAAAACATATTACTCTAAAATTTAGTTGATACCTATTGCTCAGTAAACATTCAATAGTTAGACTGCGATCCCTAATATCTTAATTTATGACAGACATTTCTTACTCAAACGTAAACGACAACACGCCTATACTTGTAGGAAATAGCCAGCTTACCGATAAAAGAGGAATAGATGGTTTCAATTACTTAGAAATTCTTCAAAAGGTATCGAAAGAGGCTATCTTGGATTGTGATGCAAAAATTAATTTAAAAGAACATATTGATACGGTTGCTGTCATAAGATTTGTAGCGGATACGCCACATAGGGATTCAGCTACTTCTAATTTGTGGGGCTACCCAAATATGCCTAGAAGTTTATCTAATGCCTTGGCTCTGAATGCACAAAATGAGATCTATACTACGACTGGTGGCAATTCACCCCAGATTGCTTTAAATGAGCTGGCTAATAGAATTAAAGATAATCAAATCGAATGCGCTTTATTGGCTGGAGGTGAGGCTCTAGATACTTTTGTTGGAAGATTAAAAGAGGGTCTGGAGGTAAATTGGGAAGATAATCCTGGTGGAGAACCTGAAATAATTGGCAAGTCTACAGATGGGACAAATGATCATGAGAAACTTCACGGCTTATTCGATCCTTCCTCTGTATATCCTCTTTTTGCAAATGCTTTACGGAATTATTATCAACAGTCTATAGAAGAGCATATGAAAGTTACTGGTGAGTTGTTTGAAAATTTTTCAAAAGTAGCTTCAAAAAATAAATTTGCTTGGTTTCCCACTCATAGATCAGCTGCAGAAATAGCAGAGGTTAAACCTGAAAATAGAATGATAGGTCTTCCATATACAAAATATATGAACTCTATAATGAGGGTAAATCAATCATGCGCCATGGTGATGATGTCTGCTAAAAAAGCTAGGGAATTAGGCATTCCTGAATCTAAATGGATATTCATATATTCAGGATCTTGTGTAAATGATATTTGGAATGTTTCAGACAGAACAGATTACCACTCCTCACCAGCCATTAAAGGTTGTACTGATGCAGTCTTTGATTTAGCAAATATATCTATTAATGATTTAGATTTTATTGATTTGTACTCTTGTTTTCCATCAGCTGTTCAAATTGCTATGAAAGAGCTTTCGTTGGAGAAACATGATCCGAGAGGACTAACTGTAACTGGCGGACTGCCATATTTTGGAGGACCTGGAAATGCTTATGTTATGAATTCTATCGCAACAATGATGAATAAATTAAGATCCAGACCAGGTAAATTTGGATTAGCCACAGCTAATGGTTGGTATATAACAAAACATGGTGCAGGAATTTTCTCATCTATGCCATTTGAAGGAGAATGGAATCAGGTTGCTGACACTGCACACTTGCAAAAGAAAATAGATACGACAGATAAACCTCTATTTACCGAAACTGCGACAGGAAGTTGCTCAGTAGAAACATATACAGTGGTTCATTCCCGCACTGGTCCCAACAAAGGAATTATCATAGGAAGATTAGCGGATGGAACCAGATTTCTTGCTAACTCTGAAAGAGACTCCGGTACCTTAGAGTATATGTCGCAAAACGATATGCTAAATAGATCGGGTATTGTCTCTAATGATGGGAAAAGAAATATATTTAAACCGAATTTATAAGGAGAAATAAATGAAAGAAATAAATGTTGCTGTAACTGGTGGTGCTGGACAGATAGCTTATTCACTTTTACCTAGACTGGTTAGTGGTGAAACATTTGGTCCGGATATTAAAGTTAATTTAAGATTAATTGAAATACCGCAAGTAGTGGATAAGCTTCAAGGCACAATTATGGAGCTCATTGATTGTGGGTTTGATCAAACTGGTGAGCTAATCGCAACGTCAGATATTAAAGAAGGTGTAAAGGATGCCGACTGGGTTCTGCTTGTTGGTAGCATTCCTAGGGGTATAGTCATTGATGGGAAAAAAATTGAAGAAAGAAGTGATCTTCTTAAAATTAATGGAGGTATATTTACTGATCAAGGTGCAGCTATTGGCGAACTAGCAAAGCCTGATGCAAAAGTTCTGGTTGTAGGAAATCCAGCTAATACCAATGCATTAATAGGTATGAATTCAGCTAATAACTCAGGTCAACAGTGGTTTGCAATGACAGCTCTTGACGCTAATAGAGCCAAGGCCCAATTAGCAGAAAAAGCTGGAGTAGAAATCTCTTCTTTAAAAAATATGATTATCTGGGGCAATCATAGCCCCACCATGTATCCCGATCCATATAATGCATCTATTGATGGTACCAGTGCAGCTGAAGTTATAAATGATACTAAATGGCTTGAAGATGATTATCTTCCCTTGGTTCAACAGAGAGGGAAAGCTGTCATTGATGCCAGAGGTGCGTCATCAGCTGCCTCTGCTGCTAATGCCGCTATAGATACTGTTAAAGCAGTAATCAATCCAACCAGAGATGGAGATTGTTTTAGTGCTGCAGTTGTAAGTGATGGCAGTTATGGCATACCAGAAGGTTTGATCTTTGGTTACCCTTTAAAAACTACTTCATCTGGAAAGGTTGAAATCATTCAGGGCATAGAACTCAATGAATTCGCAAAATCTAAGATTCTGATCACTACCGAAGAATTAGAGTCCGAAAGGGAAGCGGTAGCAAGTCTTATAAGTTAATTTTTTGGTTTCATTTGAGGAAATAGGAGCACATCTCTTATAGATTGTGCTCCAGTCAAAAGCATTACCAATCTATCGATTCCTATACCCACTCCGGCACAGGGAGGTAATCCATACTCCAAGGCTTCCACATAGTCTGCATCAAATTCCATTGCCTCTTCATCACCAGCGGATTTCTGCAATACTTGCTCCTTAAATCGTTCTGCTTGATCATCAGGATCATTTAATTCAGAGAAACCATTTGCTATTTCCTTGCCTCCTATAAAGAGCTCAAAACGATCAACTACAGATGGATTGTCATCGGACGATCTAGATAAAGGAGATACGTCTTTTGGATAACCGGTGATAAATGTAGGATTAATTAAATCATCCTCAACAAGCTCTTCAAATAGTTCAAATAAAATTTTTCCATCTGATAGATTTTCTATATTCTCTAGATTATATTCCTTACTAGTCTCTAATATAAAATTCCTGTCATCTAGGGAAATAGGGTCAACTGAAAGTTTCTTGGCAACAGCATCCTTCAAACTTATACGTTCAAATGGTTTAGAAAAATCATAACTTATATCCTCTTTATCTACTCTTGAAGAACCCAGCACTCTTTCCGTTATAGATTTAAACAATTCCTCTATGAAGTCCATTTGATCATTAAAATCGGCATAAGCAGAGTAATACTCGAGCATTGTAAACTCAGGGTTATGTTTAGTTGAAAGTCCTTCATTTCTAAAATTTCTATTTATTTCGAAAACTTTTTCCATCCCTCCAACAACAAGTCTTTTTAAGTAAAGTTCTGGAGCAATTCTTAAATAGAGATCCATGTCCAGAGCATTGTGATGAGTTGTGAAGGGCTTGGCAGCTGCACCTCCTAAAATAGAGTGCATCATAGGAGTTTCCACTTCTAAATACTCATGACTAATAAAGAAATCTCTTATAGAGCTTATGATCTGACTTCTTTTCTTAAAAATCTCTAGACTATCTGGGTTAGTAATTAAATCTAGGTATCTTTTTCTGTATCTTTGTTCCGTATCAACAAGGCCAGAGTGTTTTTCAGGGAGAGGTCTTAAAGATTTAGTAAGCATTTCAATTGAATGGGCATGAACAGTTAGTTCACCAGTCTTAGTGAGAAATAAAACGCCCTTAATTCCAACTATATCACCTAGATCCCATGTCTTAAATTCATCGTATTGGCCTTCAGGTATATCATTTGACCGAATATAGGCTTGAATTTGTCCTTTCATATCTTGCAAAGTGATAAAACTAGC
>CABYCU010000013.1 GCA_902517565.1 uncultured SAR86 cluster bacterium
CTATTGCTCAAGATGTTAATGCGTCATTAATTGCAAGAGGAACTCCTGGCTTTTCAGGGGCAGACCTCGCAAATTTAGTAAATGAAGCTGCATTAGTAGCTGCACGAACAGCAAAGAAATTAGTAGGCATGGAACAAATGGAGTTTGCTAAAGATAAGGTAATGATGGGTAGCGAAAGAAGATCAATGGTTATGTCAGATGAAGAAAAACTTAAAACTGCTTATCATGAGTCTGGACATGCTATCGTTGGGAGATGTTTAGAAGAGCATGATCCAGTTTATAAAGTAACTATCATCCCAAGAGGAAGAGCTTTGGGTGTAACTATGTTTCTTCCTGAAGAAGATAAATATAGCTATAGCCATCAAAGTATCTTAGATAGGATTTGTGGGTTATACGGCGGAAGAATTGCTGAAGAGCTTATTTATGGTGAAAAAGGAGTAACAACCGGTGCTTCCAATGACATAGAAAGGGCAACCGATTTAGCTCATAACATGGTAACTAAATGGGGACTTTCTGCGAAACTTGGCCCCATTAAATATGGTGATGAAACTGATGAACCTTTTCTTGGAAGATCCGCTGGAGCCTCTAAACAAGGAATATCAGATGATACTGCTCACGAAATAGATAATGAAGTCAAAGAAATACTTTCAAGTTGTTATCAAATAGCCAAAGATATCCTCAGTGAGAACCTTGAAGCTTTGCATAAAATGTCTAAGGCATTGATGGATTTTGAAACTCTTGATGTAGACCAGATTAACGACATTATGGCTGGTGGTGAACCTAGGGCTCCAAAATCAAATGAAAGTTCAAAACCGTCTAGCCACGACGATGGAGCCAAGGTTGGAGATACCGCTCAACAGAGCTAATATTTTGTAGAATTTCGCCTATAGATTAGAATCAGCTCTAAATGAGTAAACTAATACCAATTAGGAATAATGAACTTTCTAGTCTTTCTACACTGAGCAACGACAGAAAATTTGGTACTGATGGTATAAGAGGACCCGTTACTTCAACCATGAACCCATTATTTGTTACAAAACTTGGTTGGGCAGCAGGATCCGTTTTAAAAGAAGAAGGTTTATCAAAAGTTTTCATAGGTAAGGATACAAGGATCTCAGGATATATGCTTGAGTCAGCTCTGCAGGCTGGATTTATATCTGCAGGCATGGATGTTACTTTGCTAGGTCCATTACCAACACCTGGAGTTTCTTATTTAGCAAAATCTAATAATCAAATAGGTCTTGTTATTAGTGCATCACATAATTTATTCGAAGATAATGGCATAAAATTTTTTAATAAGGATGGTCATAAGTTTTCTACCGAATTAGAAAAAAGAATTGAGGATAAGCTCACTCAAGAAATGTCTGCAGTCGAACCTATAAATTTAGGTAAGGCTAATAGGATGAATGATGCCCAAGGTAGATATATAGAGTTCTGCAAATCTTCATTTACAAATCTTGATTTGAGCAATCTATCTATTTTACTCGATTGCGCCAATGGTGCTACTTACTCAGTAGCACCAAGTGTGTTTAGAGAGCTTGGGGCAAAAGTAGATACAGTTGCTGCATCTCCCGATGGTATAAATATTAATCAGAATTGTGGGTCTACAAGTCCAAATAATTTAAAAGAAGAAATAATCAATGGCAAGTATGACATTGGGATAGCTTTTGACGGTGATGGAGATAGAATTTTAATAGTCACCTCAGATGGAACAGTATTAGATGGAGATGACATTTTATACATCCTTTCTCAGAACATCTCAAACAAGTCCGGAGTTGTAGGCACCCTAATGACCAATAAAGCTTTAGAGCTATATTTTGAAGAAAGTGACATAAGCTTTGTTAGGACTGATGTAGGCGATAAATACGTATTAGACCGACTTCTCACTAATAATTGGCAATTAGGAGGCGAACCATCTGGTCATATAATCTGCTTGGATTCAGCCCCAACAGGCGATGCGATAATAGCTGCTCTAAAGTTTTTGCAATCAATAAGTGTAAATGACTATTCGATAAGTAATTCTCTGAAAGGCTTCAAAAAATTTCCTCAAACACTAATAAACTTAAAAGTAGACAACCCAAATAAGATTATTCTCAGTGACAGGTTCTGGTCTAGAGTAACTAAAATCGAAAAAACTTTAGGTTCTGAAGGCAGGGTTCTTATAAGGCCTTCTGGAACAGAACCATTAATTAGAATAATGGTAGAGTCAACTGATTCAGTTAATTCAGAAAATTTTTGTAATTCACTGGCAGAATTAGCATTGAAAATATGATCGTATCAAATTGGAAAATGAATGGTTCTCAATCTCACCTGGAGCAGTGGATAAAAGATGTTTCTTCAAATATAAACTACAAAACAGAAGTTCCTTGTGTGTTTTGTCCACCTGCATGTTATTTAGATTCTTCAAGACAAATTATTAATCAAATTTCTAGCAAATTAAGATTAGGCTCTCAAGTGATCGATTATTCACAAAATAATGCCCTTACAGGAGGAATAAGTGCAGAAATATTAGGTGACTTCATAGTAGAGTACGTACTTATCGGTCATTCAGAGCAAAGGGAACACTTTAAGGAGGATAATTCTATATTGAGGTTAAAGCTTAACAGCGCCAATAAAGCTAAAATTTCAACGATATTTTGTATTGGAGAATCAGAAGAATTAAAGATTAATGACCAAACAAAAACATTTCTTAAGACTCAGCTTGAAATACTCACAAGTGAAGATTTAGGACACCTTACCATTGCCTATGAACCGATCTGGGCTATCGGAACTGGATTAAATGCAGAGAAAAATTATATTGAAGAAGTTCATGGCTACATAAAAGAACAATGTCAATTATTACTAGACATAAAAGAGAATATTTCTGTACTTTACGGAGGTAGTGTAAACTTAGACAATTGTGAAGAGATATTATCTCTCAATAACGTTGATGGTCTTTTGGTTGGAGGAGCTTCCTTAGATTCTGATACTTTCTCTAAAATATATAACAATAGCTAATGGAAAATTTATTCATATTTATATACATCCTTGTTGCTGTCTCCTTAGTCTTAATAATCCTTTTACAGCAAGGAAAGGGTTCAGACATAGGAAGCGCTTTCGGAGGAGGTTCAAGTAACACCATGTTTGGTTCAAGTAGCAACACTAATCCATTGACTAAAGTTACAGCTGTTCTTGCTGCAATATTCTTAGTAATCAGCTTAGCAATCACTTATATTTCTAGAAGCTCTATCAGCCCAGACCTACCTGTCGTAGAAACACAAATAGATGAGACAGGAATCTTACCCGAAGATAATTAAGCTCTAATGCCGAAGTGGTGGAATTGGTAGACACGCTACCTTGAGGGGGTAGTGAGCATAGCTCGTGGAGGTTCGAATCCTCTCTTCGGCACCAATATCTTTCTTGATTCTTTTGCCTCATCTCACTATACTGCGACCCCTTTGTTGCGGGGTGGAGCAGTCTGGTAGCTCGTCGGGCTCATAACCCGAAGGTCGTAGGTTCAAATCCTGCCCCCGCTACCAAAGTAAGCCCTATAAGGGCTTTTTTTGTAGGTAAAAAATGGATACAGAATATATAAAAGAAGTCTTGGAAAGAGACATAGAAAGACTAGGTTGCAAAATCTGGGGCTTAGAGCTGTTCGGTAGAAGGTCTAATCAAACCTTAAGAGTATACATAGATAAGGATGATGGCATATCTGTTGAGGATTGCGAAAAAGTGAGTAAACATGTGAGTAAAGTTCTGGATACAGAAAATGATTTTTCAAAAAACTACATGTTAGAAGTTTCTTCTCCTGGTTTAGATAGGAAGTTTTTTTATAAAGACCAATATCAAGAGTTTCTTAACGAATCTTTAAAGGTTACTTTTTTTGATAGTCAGATTAAAAAAACCATCAAAGGACTTTTAGGAGCAGTAGACGATACCGGTATTAAATTAGAATATAAAGGAGCAACACAACAAATTGCTTTTTCTTCTATTATTCAAGCAAATCTTATAATCTAGAGGCAATATTATGCAAAAAGAGATTTTATTAGTCGCGGAGGCCGTTTCAGGGGAAAAGGGATTACCTCAAGAAGCTATTTTTGAAGCTATAGAACAAGCTTTGGCTACTGCCACAAAGAAACGATATAAGGAGAACTCAAATATTGAAGTTGTAATTGACCATAAAACAGGTGATTACGAAACCTTCCGTCTTTGGGAAATAGTTTCGGAAGAGGAGATTGAAGATAGTGGGATCCAGATAATACAGACTAAAGAGAATGGTGAAATTGGATCTTTTCTGAAAGAAAAAGTTGAGAATGTTGAGTTTGGAAGGATAGCTGCACAAGCCGCAAAACAAGTTATTGTTCAAAAAGTTAGAGAGGCTGAAAGAGCACAGGTTGTTGAAAAATATCGTTCAGTCTTAGGAGAATTAGTTAATGGAACTGTAAAAAAAGTAACGAGAGAATTTCTAATCATAGACTTAGGAGAGGGAGCAGAAGCTATCCTCTCAAGAAATGAGCTCATACCAGGCGAGGTATTTAGGATTGGGGATAGGTTGCGTGCTGTACTTCAAGAAGAAGAAAGAGAAAATAGAGGCCCTCAGTTAGCACTAAGTAGAAAATGTCCTGAGATGGTTGGAGAACTCTTTAAGTTAGAGGTTCCGGAAATATCAGAACAAGTTATAGAAATCAAAGCTATTGCTAGAGACCCTGGATCAAGAACGAAACTCGCTGTTAAGACAAATGATAACAGGATAGATCCTGTTGGTGCTTGTGTAGGTATGCGTGGTTCAAGAGTTCAAGCTGTTTCTAATGAGCTCGGTAACGAAAGACTAGATATAGTTATTTGGGATGATGATCCAGCGCAACTATTAATAAATTCAATGGGCCCTGTCGAGATAACATCTATAGTTCTAGATGAATCTACTGGATCCATGGATGTTGCTGTTACACAAGATACTCTTGCTCAAGCTATAGGAAAAAGTGGTCAAAATGTAAGACTCAGTAGCCAAATAACTGGATGGAAATTAAATGTAATTGACCAAGAATCTGCTGATGAACAGAATCAAGAAAAATCAGAAAGCATATCAAACATATTAATGGATAAATTAGACGTAGATTCTGATTTAGCCAATATTTTAATATCCAATGGATTCAATACTCTTGAATCTGTATCTTCAAGTGCTGTTGAAGACCTATCGCTTATTGAAGGATTTGATGACGACATAAGCAACTTATTAATAAATAGAGCGAAAGAAGTCTTGATTACAATGGCTATGGAAGTATCAACTGATGACGGCGAATCAGGTGACCTTATGTCGGTAGAAGGAATGGAAATGACTCTGGCTCTTGAACTTACTCAAAAGGGCATAAATGATAGAGAAGATCTTGCAGAACAGTCAATTGAAGAGTTAACCAGTCTGATAGAAATTTCGGAAGAAGACGCTGGCAGCTTAATTATGAGAGCAAGAGCTCATTGGTTTGAGGACGAATAGATATGGCTTCAGTAACAGTAGAAAGTTTAGCTAAAATAATAGGTTCCGAACCTAAAGTACTCCTATCGCAGATGAAAGAGGCAGGCCTTCAACATTCTGATGTTGCTGATGAAGTTACAGATCAAGATAAAAAAACCCTCTTAGAGCATCTAAAAAATCAGCAAAGCAAGGCCACCAAAACTATTTCCCTTAATAAAACAGTCACTAAAGCTGAACCTCAACCGGCAGGAACGGTCTCAATTACAAGAAAAACTATTGCCAGAGAAACAGATGAAAATAAGGTTTCTGGTACTTCAAGAACTTCCTCTAATATAAATTTCGAAGAAATTGAAAAGAAAAGACAAGCAGGCGAGGCAAATAAAAAAGCTGAAGAAGAAGAAAGAAAAAAAGAACTTGAGCAAAAAACATTAGTGACAAGGCGTAAAGCTAAAACTGGAGAAGCTCCAGTAATAAAATCAGAGACTAAAAAGGTAGTTCAAGTAGACAAAAGACCTCTAAAAACTACAAGAACAGAACTTTCAAAGAAAGAACAAAGAGAACTTGAAGGTGAAAGCTTTTTATCCAATGTTGAAAAACAAGAATTTGAGAGACCTGCAGAATTAGTATCAAAAAATATACAAATTCCTGAATCAATAACAGTCAGCGAATTAGCTCAAAGTTTATCTGTTAAGGGAGCAGAAGTTGTTAAACAATTAATGTCCATGGGCGTTATGGCTACTTTGAATCAACCTCTAGATCAAGATACAGCAATATTAGTAACTGAGGAGCTTGGCCATAAGGCTGAACCAGCTATTAAAGTTGAGGTTGAAGATCAACTTATGGAGTTGGTAACTTATGAAGGCACAGAAGAACCTAGAAATCCCGTTGTTTCAGTTTTGGGCCATGTTGATCACGGAAAAACAACACTTTTAGACTTTATTAGAAAAGCAAATGTTGCTGCTAGTGAGGATGGAGGTATTACTCAAAAAATAGGAGCCTATCAAGCCACCACAGATCAAGGGACTATAGCTTTTATAGACACTCCTGGTCATGCAGCTTTTTCAGAGGTGAGGGCAAGAGGAGCAAATTCTACTGATATAGTAATTTTAGTAGTCGCTGCAGATGATGGCCTTCAGCCGCAAACTGAAGAGGCTATTAGCCATGCCAAAGCAGCAGGCGTGCCCATTGTTGTTGCAGTCAATAAAATGGACAGAGAAGAAGCTGATATTGAAAAAGTTAAAACAGAACTTTCAAATAAAGAGCTTATTCCAGAAGATTGGGGTGGCCAAACACAATTTCTTCCAATCTCCGCTTTGAAAGGAGAAGGGATAAAAGAGTTGCTTGAAGCTGTTGCTCTTGAAGCAGAAGTCTTAGAGCTTAAAACTCATCATAAGGGTCCAGCATTTGGAGTTGTATTAGATTCAACTACAGAAGTTGGGAAAGGTGCCGTTGCAACCATTCTTGTTCAGAAGGGCACCCTGAAAAAAGGCGATATGATTCTTGTCGGAGAACAAACCAAAAGAGTTAGAAGCTTAGTGGACGAAAATGGTCAAACATTACCTGAGGCAGGCCCTTCAGTTCCTGCTTCAATTACAGGCTTAGATGTTCCCCCTAAAGCAGGTGAAGAATTTGTTGTTGTTTCTAGTGAAAAAATGGCCAAAGAAATATCTAATGAAAGAGCTGAAAAATCGAGACAAGAAAGATTATCTCGTAATCAAATCTCTAATCTAGAGATGCTTTTCGAATCCGAACTAGGCAATCATACAATCTTAAATATTGTTCTTAAGGCAGATACACATGGCTCCTTAGAGGCAATCATTGGGGCTGTAAAAAATATAGAAAATGAGGAAGTCAAAATAAATATTGTTCATGAGTCAGTTGGCTCCATAAACGCAAATGATGTTAATTTAGCATTAACTACTAACGCCTTTGTAATGGGATTTAATGTCAGGGCTGACACTGCTGCAAAATCGTTATCTGAAAAAGAATCTATTGAAATCCTTTATTACAGCATCATTTATGATCTCATAGACGGTATAAAAACTTCAGTTGAAGGTCACTTAGCACCAGAAGTAAAAGAAGAAATTTTAGGCACTGCAGAAGTAAAAGATATATTTAAATCTCCAAAGTTTGGACAAATAGCTGGCTCCATGGTCATTGAAGGAACTATAAAACGAAATAAACCTATAAGAGTCCTGCGAGATAATATTGTTATCTTCGAAGGTGAGCTTGATTCTTTGAAAAGATTTAAAGACGATGCAAATGAAGTTCCTATGGGAACTGAATGTGGAATAGGTGTAGCTAATTATAGAGATGTGAAAGTTGGAGATAAAATTGAAGTCTTCGATAGAATTGAAGTAAAAAGAACTCTAGATTAAATGCCTTCTCAAGACTTTAAGCGGTCTGATCGAATCGCTGATCTATTAAAAGTTGAAATATCTCAAGTTCTTTCGCAAGATGTTAAGGATCCTCGAGTTCAGGGAATAACTGTTTTAAATGTGATGTTGACTGCTGATATGAAGAAAGCAGATATACTCATTTCTCAAAGTAATAGTTTCAATGAAGTAAATCTCGATGAAGTTAAGAAAGGTCTTGAAAAATCAAAAGGTTTTATTCGAAAGAAACTAAGTCAAAATCTCAATCTAAGAAGAACTCCTGAAATCTTTTTTAAAATCGAAGAATTCTTTTAAAACCGTGAACGGATTTTTGATCATAGATAAACCTAAAGGCATTACTTCCGCACAATGTGTCTATAAACTTCGTTCAAAATTAGGTACCAAAAAAATAGGCCATTGTGGAACTCTTGATCCTATAGCAACTGGCCTTCTTCCTGTCTGCATTGGAGAAGCTACAAAGTATAGTAATTACGCTTCTAATCTAGATAAAGTATACGAAGTAGGTATAGAGTTTGGAGTGGAGACCGATACAGGTGATATTACTGGAAAAATTGTGTCCAAGACTCAATTTAATGGTTTTAAGGAAAAATTTGATAAATCTTTGATTGAATTAGAAGGAGTGCATGATCAGATCCCACCAATGTATTCTGCTATTAAGATAAATGGTAATCCGCTCTATTATTGGGCAAGAAAAGGAGTCCATTTATATAGGGATTCTAGAAAGGTATCCATAAAGGAAATAGAACTAATAAAAAAATCAAAAAATGTAGCAATTTTAAAAATCGCTTGTTCAAAAGGTACATATATAAGAAGTCTAGTTGAAAAGCTTGGAAGAGATTTGGGGTCTTGCGCAACGATGATATCTCTTAGAAGGCTAGAGGTTGGAGGTCTAGTATTGGACGAGGAATCATGCAGTTTAGATGAGACTCATGATTCATTAATTGAAAAGTTTCTACCTTGTGATGCTATGCTCGGAGAAATGGATAAAATTGAATTAAATTCAGAAGATACAAAAAAAGTTAGAAATGGTCTATCAATAGACTATAATGCGCAGCTTAAAAATAAAGGATTAGTAAGAATATATACAGAAGAAGAATTGTTTATAGGTATTGGAGTGGTTAATGAAAGTAAAAAACTTCTACCCAAAAGACTATTATCTACAAATTAATTCTAAATAGAGGAAAAAAATTGGCACTAAGTAATATAGAAAAGAAAGAAATAGTCACAAAGTTTGCTAGAACAGACAATGATACTGGGTCACCTGAAGTACAGGTTGCTTTGTTATCGGCAAATATCGATTCGCTTCAATCACATTTCAAAGCTAACGCAAAGGATCACCATTCAAGGACTGGCTTGATTCGTATGGTAAATCAACGCAGGAAGTTACTTGATTACATCAAATCATCAAAACCGGAAACTTATACAAAGTTAATCTCGGATCTTGGTTTAAGAAGATAAAATAATCTCATCTCATCTAATCTTTAATTACTAGGCAATAGGGCTTGGTAAAAAATAGGAAAATTAAAATGGAAAGTTACAAAAAATCGTTCAAATTAGGCGATAAAGAAGTCACTTTAGAATCGGGTAAAGTTGCGAGACAAGCAACAGGAGCAGTAATTGCAACTTGTGAGAATACTCAAGTATTAGCCACTGTAGTTGTTGGAAAGGCCCCTGGAGACCATCAAGACTTCTTCCCTTTGACAGTAAACTATCAAGAAAAGACATACGCAACAGGAAAAATACCTGGAGGTTTCTTTAAAAGAGAAGGAAGACCTACAGAAAAGGAAACACTTACCTCTAGGCTAATAGATAGGCCACTAAGGCCTTTATTCAACGATGATTTTCTATATGAAGTCCAAGTAATCTGTACTGTGATTTCATCCGATAAAAATGTTGATCCCGATATACTTTCTTTTCTAGCTGCATCAGCAGCTGTCGCTATATCTGGCCTACCTTTTAATGGTCCTCTAGGAGCAATAAGAGTTGGTTTTGTCGATGGTAATTACTGTGTAAATCCAACACGTAGTGAGCTTGAAGAATCTCATTTAGATATGGTAATTGCTGGAAGTGATGCAGCAGTAATAATGGTTGAGTCAGAAGCTAAAGAACTCTCTGAAGATCAGATGCTGGGAGGAATTCTTTTTGCTCATCAAGAAATGCAAGTAGCTATAGAGGCCATTAAAGAAATGGCATCCGATATAGGCAAGCCGGATTTTGAATATCAGCCTAAAGTTTTGAGTGAAGATGTCATTAAACTCGTTGAAGAGAATTCTTCTTCAGCAATAGCTGAAGCATATGAGATTCAAGTAAAACAAGATCGCGTACAAAGTTTATCAGCTATCAAAGAATCCTTACTGGCTGAACATGCTACTGGAGAGGAAGGAGCGCCAACAAGTTCAGACTTAATGGACGCAGTTAAGAAAATAGAAAAAAAGGTAGTTAGAACAAAATTAATCCAAGGCGAACCTAGAATTGATGGTAGAGATCTTGATACTGTAAGGCCATTATTTATTGAAACTGGAGTTCTAAAGAATACTCACGGGTCTGCCTTATTTACTAGAGGTGAAACTCAAGCTATCGTTACTTCCACTTTAGGTTCTCCAAGACAAGCTCAGCTCATTGATGCTCTCGAAGGTGAGTTTAAGGATCAATTCATGCTTCATTACAACTTCCCTCCATATTCTGTAGGTGAAGCAGGATTTATGTCTGGTCCCAAAAGGAGAGAGATAGGTCACGGTAAACTTGCTAGAAGAGCTTTAGAGGCAGTTTTACCATCACCAGATGACTTCCCTTATACCATAAGAGTTGTATCTGAAATTACAGAATCAAATGGTTCAAGTTCTATGGCGAGTGTTTGTGGTTCTAGTCTTGCCCTTATGGATGCAGGTATTCCTTTAAAGGCTGCAGTTGCCGGAATAGCTATGGGATTAGTTAAGGAAGAAGAAGGCTTTGCTGTCATTACAGATATATTAGGAGATGAAGACCATCTTGGTGATATGGACTTTAAAGTTGCAGGAACTTCTGAGGGCATAACTGCATTACAAATGGATATAAAGATCGATGGCATTACTGAAGAAATCTTTGAAGTAGCCTTAGAAAAAGCTCACACGGCAAGGAATCATATTTTATCCAGCATGAATGAAGTAATTTCTTCATCTAGAGAGCAGTTATCCGAGAAAGCTCCTCAAGCTGTAGTCTTGCAAATAAATACTAAGAAGATAAGAGATGTAATTGGAAAAGGCGGTGAAACCATTAGAGGTTTAACTGAAGAAACGGGTGCAATTATTGAAGTTGAAGATAGCGGTAAGGTTACAATTTATGGCGATACTCCTGAATCGCGAGAGTCAGCTCAAAAAAGAATTGAAGAAATAACTGCAGAACCCGAAGTTAATAAAATCTACACAGGTACTGTAGCCAATATTAAAGACTTTGGTGCTTTTGTTACGATCATGCCGGGACGAGATGGCTTGGTTCATGTCTCTGAAATCTCAGAAGAAAGGGTAGAAAATGTTTCTGACTACTTTGTTGAAGGAGAAGAAGTTCAAGTTAAAGTACTAGAAGTTGATAGACAAGGGAAAATAAGACTAACCATGAAGGGATTAGAAGATTAATTTGTAATTTTCTAAAATTTGTGCTAAAGACTCGTTTGTTTTTGTACTTTTCATCCTGTTAAATTTAATAGTCCAGATTTATCTGGGCTTTTGTTTAGCAAATAAATGGGTGAAATAATGGATAGAATAATGACTATGTTTACTGACTTTATTGGTCAGGTTACTACTTTGGTAGTATCTTTGGTTGCTTTGGGAGTAGCTGCTGGTGTTGTCTTCGGTAACAACGTACCTTTCATTGGAGGTGTTCTTGGAAATCTTTTAGATTTAGTGAATATGCTTGGTGAAAATGGACTAGTAGGTCTTCTTGTATTAGCTCTTTTGATGAGTTTGTATAATAGATAAGGTCTCTGTTTATTTAAATAAAAGGGGATCCTTTCCGAGGCTCCCCTTTTTTTTTGAGGACTTTTATTATGTTTAATTATTTAGAAACAATAAAAAGAGGATTATGGGAACTTACTAAGATCTTAGGTCTATTAGTTGCTGTGGCAGTTCTGGTTTCAACCTTGTTCGGAACTAATGTGCCATTTTTTGGTGCTATTCTTGAAAATACTAAGTCAGTTATAGAAGCTCTTGGGTCAGAAGGTTTAGGTCTCATAATTGCAATAATTATTATATTTAGCGTATGGAACTCTAGATCAAATTAAAAAAGGATTTTATAAAAAGGCATCCTCGGGTGCCTTTTTTTACAATGAAAAAATTAGTAAATATAGAAGATAATATAAAAATCGGTTCTACAGGTTCGAGAGATTTAACTGGGAATTTATTTTATCCTCCTGAAGGAGAGGCTAATAGCTCTGGAATAGTGATTATTCATGGAGGTGGCTGGAGAGAAGGAGATAAAGATCAATTGCATGGATATGGAATATTGCTTGCTAGGGAAGGGTTCACATGTTTGACAGCTTCTTATAGATTGTCTCAAGAAGAGGTTTGGCCTGCACAGATACAAGATGTGAATTGTGCAGTTCGTTATCTACGAGCAAATTCGGATACGTTAAAGATAGATCCAACTAGAATTGGAGTTACAGGAAATTCTGCTGGAGGTCATCTTTCTTTGATGGCAGCTCTTTCAGATATTGATTCAAGTTTTGAAGGTGAAGGCGGAAATAATCATGTTACTTCAGAAGTTAAAGCAGTATGCGCTATTTACCCCCCAGCACAAATAAGAAAGTATGAAGATACAGATGCCATATTTGATGCTTATAAGGCCTTAATGGGCAATGAAGCCTCGCAAGATGACTTTGATAAAGCTAGTCCTATTTTACAAATAACTCAACAATTTCCTCCTACTATGTTGATTCATGGATCTACTGACTCAGTTGTAAAGCTATCTGACTCAACAGATTTATATACAAAGTTAACTGATTTAAATATACCTACTGAACTTCATATATTTTCTGAAGAAGAGCATGCCTTTGATTCTCAGAGGGGATATGGAAGATCTGTTGCAGAGCTACAGAATTTGTTTTTTAAGAAGTATCTTTTATAGTAATGGTGGTTGTGGGTGGACTTGAACCACCGACCTCGGCATTATGAATGCCGCGCTCTAACCAGCTGAGCTACACAACCGTGATGCGAATTTTAGAGATCACATAAGATAAAGTCGAGCAACTATTACACATTAAATCTAAAATGCATGATATCGCCATCTTTAACAATATAATCGCTTCCTTCTGATCTTAATTTCCCGGCTTCTTTAGCACCAAGCTCACCTTGAAAATTAATAAAGTCACCATATGAAGTTGTTTCTGCTCTTATAAAACCTTTTTCAAAGTCTGTATGAATAACACCTGCAGCTTCAGGTGCTGTTGATCCTTCTTTGACTGTCCAGGCTCTAACTTCTTTCTCTCCAGCTGTGAAATATGTAATTAGAGATAACATCTTATAACTCTCTCTTATAAGTTTATTGAGACCTGGTTCATCTAATCCCATATCTTTTAAAAACTCTAAACCCTCTTCATAATCTAATTCAGCGATTTCCGCTTCTAATTGATTACACATAGGCAAGACAACTGAGTTTCTTTCTTCTGCATAATCTATAAGTTTTTTTAAAAGCTCATTTTCTTCTTCTAGATCTTCTACATTACCCACATATAAACAGGGCTTTACAGTAATTAATCCCAATTCCTTAAAAGCTTCAGGATCTTTTATATATGTGCTTGCATTCTTTCCCAAAACCCCTGAGCTTAGCTCAGCAGATAAACTTTCGTATTTTTCTTTCTGAGCGGTAATTTCTTTGTCTCCAGATCGGGAAGCTTTTTCAAGTCTAATTAAAGCATTATTTAAAGTCTCTATATCTGAGAGCAGTAGTTCCGTTTCAACAGTCTCTAGGTCAACTACTGGATCTATCTGATCATGAACATGGGTAATATCTGGATTTTCGAAACATCTAATAACATGAATAATTGCCTGAGTTTCTCTTATATGAGATAAGAATTTATTTCCCAGCCCTTCACCCTCAGATGCTCCTTTAACTAGTCCGGCTATATCCACAAACTCAGTAGTTGTTGGAATTAATTTTTGTGGATTTACAATATCAGCTATTTCATTTAGCCTAGGGTCTGGCACAGAAACAATCCCTTTGTTTGGTTCTATTGTGCAAAAAGGAAAGTTTTGGGCATCTATACCCGCAGCAGTTAGCGCATTAAAAAGGGTTGATTTACCAACATTAGGTAAGCCTACGATGCCACATTTAAGACTCATTACTTGTCTCTTCCTTTGAAGTATGGAAGCTCATGACTGTTTTTTGCCATCCATCATTCATAATTTTTTCCCCTACATCTAAATAATTGTATAAATTTTGTATCAAGTCATCTCTGTCATTCTGGGGAGCCTTCTTCAAAACATAAGAAATCGTATCTTTTTCTTTGGTTGGCTTGCCAATACCAATTCTGAGTCTTTTAAAGGAATTATCTCCTTTAAGATGATCAATAATGTTCCTAAGTCCGTTGTGACCACCATGACCTCCTGATTCCTTAAATTTCATAGAGGCATTAGGAAGATCTAATTCATCATGAACGATTAAAAGTTGGTCAGTACTTACGTTGAAGAATTTCATACATTTTGAGATGCATAAACCGCTTTCATTCATATATGTGGAAGGAGCCACTAGAATTAGCTTATAACTTTCTGTTTCATATTCTGCGAAATAACCAAGAATTTGATTTTCCTTTTTTAGTCTAAGGGAGTATTTATCGCAGAGAAGATTGATAAAATCTAAACCGGCATTGTGTCTGGTGAACTTATATTCATCTCCAGGATTACCTAATCCTGCGATCAATAGTGGTTCCATGAGACAGTATTAAAGAAACTATTCGTTATCTTCTTCTTGGCTTTCAGAAGAATCTCCCGAATCACCATCACCGTCCTGAGACTCACCATCTTCGCCTTCTGTTTCAACAACTTCAGGTTCAATATCTAGAATTTTAGCTTCAGTTACGGAAACGACAGCTTGGTCTCTATCCTCACCTAGTGCCAAAGATGGGATTTCAACCCCTTCAGGCAAAGATAAACCGGATAAGAATATTGAATCTCCAACATCAAGATCCGCAATATCTACTTCTAGATATTCTGGAAGGTTAGAAGCCAAGCAAGTTATATCAATATCATTGATTAAACGTGAGATTGCTCCGCCATGCATTTTGACACCGATACAAGACTCTTCACCTAAAAATCTAACAGGTACTGAAATACTTATTTTAGTGTCAGGGTTAACTCTTTGGAGATCTGCATGAAGTACTCTTTGAGTAGCAGGGTGCCTTTGTAATTCTTTTAAGATAACATTTTGTTCTTTGCCCGATATGCTTATGTTTAATATTTGGGTAGCAAAGCCTGGAATTTCAGATGCTTTAGCAATATCTTTTTCAAGAATGGATATCCTTATTGGATCTTGATCTCCACCATATATCACGGCAGGAACAGACCCTTCTCTTCTAAGTTTTCTGCTTGTAGATTTACCCTCGGATTCTCTATCAACAGCATTTAAATTTAATTGTTCTGACATAACCTTTTTTCTCCTCTATAAGAACATAGCGCTTATAGATTCCTCATTATTTACTCGCCTAATAGCTTCAGCTAAAGTAGGTGCCATAGTTATAATCCTTATTTTTTTGCAACTATGCGCCTCTTCTGAAAGCGGTATAGTATCTGTTACCACCAATTGATCAAGCTTTGATTGAGATATTTTTTCTATTGCATTACCAGACAAGACAGGATGAACTATATATGCATAAACTTTTTTTGCACCTTGGCTCTTTAAGGCTGCAGCTGCATTGCATAAAGTGCCAGCTGTATCAGCTATATCGTCGACGATGATACAATTTTTTCCATCTACCTCACCAATAACATTCATTACTTGGGATTTATTAGCTTCATCTCGTCTTTTATCTATAATCGCTAAGTCAGATAAGCCCAAAACTTTAGCCAAGGCCCTTGATCTAACTACTCCACCAACATCTGGTGACACTACCAAGTTATTCTTTGAATTATTCTTGAGAATATCATCTCTCATGACTTTTGTTCCGTATACATTATCCACCGGTATGTCGAAGAAGCCTTGAATCTGTTCAGAGTGCAACTCAACAGTTAGAACTCGGTCTATTCCTGATCTTTCTAAGATATCGGCCATTACTTTTGCGCTTATTGGAACCCTCTCAGATCGCACTCTTCTATCCTGACGCGCATACCCATAATATGGTACGACAGCAGTTATCCTGCCAGCAGATGATCTGCGAAGAGCATCTACCATAATAATTAGTTCAAGAAGATTATCTCCCGCAGGAGCACAAGTAGGTTGGATTAGGAAGACATCTTTGCCTCTTACATTCTCTTCTATGCTTATACTTATTTCTCCATCACTGAAGGTAGTTACATCAGCCTGTCCAAGCTTTACTCCTAATTGCTCTGCGATATTTTTAGATAACATTGGATTACCATTTCCTGAGAAAAGAACCAATCCAGAACGTTTAGAATTCATCATTTTGAGCCTCTTAAAATGGCTGGGGTGGCTGGATTCGAACCAGCGCATGGCGGCATCAAAAGCCGCTGCCTTACCGCTTGGCCACACCCCATATACATAATTCGCGTATTTTATTCTATTATTTGCATTAAAGGGGAATGATCTAAACTTTTCGTTAAAACTAATTCAGGAAATTCCTTATGAGCTATCTTTGCTTCTTCTAGGCTGTCATATTCCAAGAATATAGTTGAGCCTGTTCCAGATAGCTTTGGAGTACCTACCTCTTCCAGTTTTTTAAAAATCTCATCGATAGATGAATATTTATTCCTTATCCAAACTTCAAAACTATTAAAGGCTTTCTCATTACTGTAATCTTCTTTAGTCAAATGTATCTTTTTATCAATAGATATATCTTTAAAAGCCTCTTTAGTGCTAATTTTTATCTTAGGAAAAGATAATAGGAAGTATCTTTTCGTATAAGGATATTCTCTAAGTATTTCTCCTCTACCTTCAGCCCAGGCAGTCTTTCCAAATACAAAGAAAGGAACATCTGAACCCAACATAAGTGCTAAATCTAGTAATTTAGTATTTGAGATTTCTAATTCCCAAAGTCTATTTA
>CABYCU010000014.1 GCA_902517565.1 uncultured SAR86 cluster bacterium
ATGCTGCTGAAGAAGATTGGAAGCAATGTGGTCAACTCAAAGATGCTTTTCTTCCTGCTTACACATACAGGCCATCTATGAGTGCTCAAGCTGCTTTAGCTTCTCAAGTAAAAGATAGAGATAGTTTAAACTCTTTTAAATTAGGCTTGATAGGTTCATCAGACAACCATAAAGCCAGAGCTGGGGCAGGCTATAAAGAATTTGCTAGAAAATCTATGGGTGACTCATGGGGAGCAAAAGATCATTTAACTTGGATCCTTCCTCCTGAGAGAGGAGCTTCATTTTACTCAACAGGTGGGTTGGTTGCAGTACATTCCAATAAACTTGATAGAGACGAAATCTATAACTCCTTATACGAAAGAGAGGTGTATGCCACATCAGGAGAAAGAATACTTCTATGGTTCAATCTATTGGAAGCTGGGAAAGAGATTCCTATGGGTAGCGAATTAGCTACCTCTAAAGTTCCTAATTTTGAAGTTAGAGCTGTAGGATCTTACAAACAACTTCCAGGCTGTCCTGAATATGTTAATAACGCGATGCCCAAAAAAGAAATTTCTAGGCTCTGCCTAAATGAATGTTATAACCCTAGTAATGAAAGACATTTAATTGAAAGAATAGAGGTAGTTAAGATACAACCATCGGAAAATCTCAATTTATTAAACCAATCTATTCAAGATCCCTGGCTGACATTTGAGTGTAATGACGAGGGTCAAGGTTGTGAATTTTCTTTTCAAGATAAGTCCTTTAAAGAAGATGAAATAAATTCTGTTTATTATGTTCGAGCTATCCAACAAAAAACTGACGCAGTTGGAGGGAACCCCTTACGTTGCGAATATAATGAACAAGGTGAGTGTATAAAAATAAATCCTTGTTATGCCAGTGGTCCTGATTTTGAACCATCTGATGATTGTCTCGCACCCATTGGAGAAAGGGCCTGGTCATCACCTATTTTCTTAAATTATCTAAAGTTATAGTAAAAGTGTTAACATGCACCTTCAAAATTTAATTAATAGATGGATTTTAGCGGTAATCACATCCTTTCTATAGATCAGTTCGATCGTTCAGACATAGAAAAATTGTTCTCCGTTGCGGATAAATTAGAACCTTTTGCGTCAAAAGAAAAGACTACACGTGTGCTTGAAGGAGCAATCTTGGGCAATATGTTTTTTGAGCCTAGTACGAGAACAAGGATAAGCTTCGGAGCATCTTTTAATCTGCTTGGCGGAAACGTCAGAGAAATAACTGAGGTTGGAAGTTCCTCTCTAGCGAAAGGAGAATCTCTTGCTGACACTGCCCAAGTCTTAAGTGGATACAGTGACATAATTGTTATGCGACATCCTGAAAATAATTCAGTTCAAAGATTTGCAGATTCGAGTCGCGTTCCAGTAATCAATGCTGGCGACGGATCCAATGAACATCCTTCTCAGGCACTTCTGGATCTTTACACCATACAAAAGGAACTATCTCAAAATGATAAATCCTTAGATAATCTCAGAATAGCTCTGGTGGGTGACTTAAAGTACGGAAGAGCAGTTCATTCTCTATGTAAAATTCTATCTCTATATTCCAATGTGAAATTAAATTTGATTTCTCCTGATGAACTTAAATTACCTTCCAAAATCTTAAATCAGCTTAAAGATTCTGGCGTAAGCTTAGAGCAAACTGAAAATCTTGAAGAGGGAATATCTGAAGTAGACATCATCTATGTAACAAGAGTTCAAGAAGAGAGATTCAATGATAAGGAAGATGCAAATAAATACCGCGGATTACTAAGTCTCAATCAATCAATTTATACAGCTAATTGCGAACCCAATACAGTGATCATGCATCCCTTACCAAGAGACTCAAGAAGTGATGCCAATGAACTTGATAGTGATTTATATGAGAATCCTAATCTAGCTATATTTAGACAGGCAGATAATGGAGTTGTTATCAGAATGGCTATGTTTGCTCTAGTTCTTGGAGTTGAAGATAAGATTGAAAAATCTTCAAAATCAGTAAACTGGAAAGTGGGCTTGAGTAATTAAGCCAAAGAATTTTCTATATCTTCTAGAAGATCTTCAATAGATTCTATACCAACTGAAAGTCTTACTAGGCCATCACTAATTCCAATTTCTTCTCTTACCTCAGCTGGAATCGATGCATGAGTCATAATTGCAGGGTGTTCGATAAGGCTCTCAACGCCACCAAGACTCTCTGCTAGAGAAAATAATTCTGTTCGTTCCAGAAAGTGAGTGGCACTTTCTAAACCTCCCTTCAATATCACAGTAATCATACCGCCAAATCCTCTCATTTGTTTTTTTGCAATATGATGTTGTGGATGGTTCTCTAGACCAGGATAAATCACTGTCTCAATCGAAGAATGAGAGTCAAGATAAGACGCAATCTGTTGAGCATTAGAACAATGTCTTTCCATTCTCACAGGAAGTGTTTTAAGGCTTCTTAATAATAAGAATGAATCGAATGGATTCATAATAGACCCCACAGCATTTTGGAGATAAAGAATTTCTTCAGCTAATTCCTTCTTTTCTTCAGAGCACACAACTACTCCACCTATTAAATCTGAATGGCCATTGAGGTACTTAGTTGCTGAGTGAACAACAATGTCGAAACCAAATTCCAGTGGATTTTGAACGAATGGAGAACAAAAAGTATTATCGCAGACTGAAATCAAATTATGTTTCTTTGCAAAACTAGATATGGCCTCTAAGTCAGCAATTTTTAACAACGGATTTGTGGGCGTTTCTATCCAAATCATTTTTGTCTTTTCAGTAATAGAGTCCTCTAAGGTTTTTATGTCACTCAGATCACAAAAGGTAAATTCAAGTCCTGCCGAACGTTTTCTAACATTCTCAAAAAGTCTATATGTACCTCCGTACAAATCATCCATAGCTATTACATGATCTCCCGAGGTTAGGAGTTCTAGCACAGTGGCGCTGGCCGCCATCCCGGATGCAAAAGCATATCCATGTGTGCTGCCTTCTAAATCAGCTATGCAGGCTTCTAGAGCTTTACGTGTAGGATTCACACTTCTTGAGTAATCATAACCTTTGTGAACTCCAGGACTCTCTTGCACATAAGTAGAGCTTGTATAGATTGGAGTCATAATTGCACCAGTCGTCGGGTCTGGTTCTTGACCAGCATGGATGGCTCTTGTCTCAAAGCCTTGATTATTTTTTTTAGCAGACATAAGACTATTTAACTATATTCCGATAATGATTTATTAAATCTACTTTAGTTACAAAACCTATAAAAGTCTCATCATCATAGATAATGGCTACTTTACCTTCTGAAAGGATAGACAGTAATTCAGCTTCTGACGCTCCAAATTGCAAAATATCCAGTTTCTCAATCATATGAGAAGAGACATTATTTGAAAACGCTTCTGGATCCTTACTCACTGTAAGAAGTAAATCTTCTTCATCTAAAAGACCCATTAAGTTATCGCCTTCAATTACAGGAATTTGCGATACATCTGAAGCCCTCATTCTATTATAAGCAACAAGAAGAGTATCGGTTGGTGAAACACTAATCATTTCTCCCTTATCTGCTCTTCGATTGATTAAATCTCTAAGATCTCCAAATTTTTCTATTTCAAGTAGGTTGTTATCGTGCAGCCAAGCATTATTGAAAGCCTTTGAGAGATATTTATTCCCGGTGTCACAAATAAAAGTTACTACATTTTTATGTTCAGTTTGTTTCCTGCACCATTTGGCCGCTGCCGCCACTAGAGTGCCAGTAGAAGACCCTCCGAGGATGCCCTCCTCTTTTAGAATGATTCTTAAAACTTCAAAGGCCTCTTTATCAGATACTGTCTCAGCATCATCCATCAGAGATACATCAAAAGTATCAGGTATAAAATCTTCGCCCACTCCTTCAACTAACCAACTACCTCCATCATAAGAATACTCTCCCTTTAGTACCGCATCTGAGATTATCGAACCTTCAGGGTCTGCTGCAACCATGCATATAGATGGATCCTGAGATTTAAAATATTCAGCCATTCCAGTTAGAGTACCTCCACTACCGACTCCTGCTACTACAGCATCAATTTGTCCTTGCATTTGCTCCCAAATTTCAGGAGCTGTGGTTGTTCTATGAGCTGCAGGATTAGATGGATTAGAGAATTGATTTGCTAAAAATGATCCAGATGTCTCGCTAGCTAACTTTCGCGCTAAGTCCTGGTAATATTCAGGATGGCCTTCTGCTACATCTGATCTAGTTAAAATAATCTCAGCTCCTAATCCTTCAAGATGAAGAATTTTTTCTCTGCTCATTTTGTCAGGTATAACAAGAATTATCTTGTAACCTTTGAGTGCAGCGATTAATGCTAGTCCAATTCCTGTATTTCCAGCGGTTGCTTCTATTATTGTTCCTCCAGGCAAAAGAGCACCTGATTTTTCTGCTTCTTCAATTATAGAGAGGCCTACTCTATCTTTTATAGAACCGCCTGGATTGTTTAATTCTAACTTTACATATAAATCGCACAGTCCTGTATCAAGAGATTTAAGCTTAATCATAGGCGTATTGCCTATCAAATCTAAAAGAGAGTCTTTAACTTCCATATTCATAGGGTGCAAATCTTACATTAATTCTTATAAAATGATACGCGTCAATTTGAGGATAAATTATGGAAAATATAAATAGTAAACAAAAACAATTTTGGTCGGGTGCAGGAGGAGATGTCTGGGTAAATAAGCAAAATGAGATGGATATTATGCTGAATCCTTTGGGAGCTAAAGCGATAGATAAGCTTGATTTAAATCAAGAAACCAAAATTTTAGATATCGGTTGCGGTTGTGGAGCAACGACATTAGAAATTGCCAAAAAAATTGATGATGGAACTATCACTGGAGTAGATATTTCGGAACCTATGCTTAAGAGAGCCAGTCAAAATGCAACTGCACTGGAGCTTTCAAACATAAACTTTCAAGTGCTGGATGTTCAAGTTGATGAAATGCCTTCAAATGATTTTGATATAGCCTTTTCAAGATTTGGGGTTATGTTTTTTGAGAACCCATTTGAAGCATTTTCTAATATCTATAAGTCTTTGAAGGAAGATGGTCAGCTAAGTTTTGTTTGCTGGCAAAATCCTGATTTGAATCCATGGCAGAGCTTATCAATACAAGTAATAAAACAATTTCTAGATTTGCCTGCCCCACCTCCTAAGAGTCCTGGGCCATTTGCCTTTGAGGATAAAACCTATATTCAGGAAATTCTTGAAAAATCAAATTTTAAGGATATTAAAATAGATGATAATCAAGAAGATATCGTTATGTTTTCAGGTAAGTCGATTCAAGAAGCATGCGAAGACTATCTAACAATAAATCCTGTCGTAACAGAGATGCTTAAGAATTCTGAAGAAAAACTAAAAGAAGAAGTGCTCGCAGCATTAATTGATAAATTTTCGCATTTCCATAATGGAGATGGATTACTATTTCCCAGTGCAACTTGGATAGTAACAGCAAAAAAGTAAATACCTTTTTAAAACTGAAAAGATGAAATTGCACTGATTTAGAACAAAAAAGCTAAAAACAAAGTTAAAGTTATGGCATAGAAATTGCATAGTACTATGCATGAATAGTAAAAAAACTTTAAAACTAAAAACTATCGGGAAGATAGGTAGGGAAGTAAGTTATTTCTTACCTGTATTTGCGGGTGTATACATTGTTGTTAACTTCATGGCTTGGGCCTCATAAGAATGTCAGCCGAATTATCGCCTAAAAAAGTAAGAAGGAAGTGGGGTATGGAAATGAGTGACTCTCTTAGAACCACTCTTACCATCAGAATACTTCTGGTCTATGTAATATTCGATACAATCGCTGACTTTTTATAACCTATCCAAACTTGCAGAATGTAAGTTTATTCCCATCTAAGTCTCTAACATAACAACCATAGAAAGTAGGTACTCGTTGACCCGGTTCTCCATCATCCTTTGCACCTAACTCTAATGCCTTCTTATAAAGAGCATCCACATCTTCGGTTGTCTCTAGTGTTATACCAACCATACTTCCATTTCCTACAGTAGCTTCTTCCCCATCATAAGGAATAAAAACAGCAAAGTTTGTATCGTCACCTGGGATTGTCCAAAAGAAACTTCTTTCATTAGGACCAAAACTTGTGACACCTAAATCTTCAAATAATGCGTCGTAAAAATTTTTTGCTCTCTGCAAATCATTAGTTCCAACTGTTACATATTTAGCTATTTTCCCCTTCATACCTTCTCCTTTATTTTCAAGTTATTAAATTCATTACGTGTTTTGAATTCGAGGACTGTAGCATTAATACAATATCGAGGTAACCCATTAGGACCATCATTAAAGACATGACCCAGATGAATATCCGAAGAAACAGATCTTATTTCGATTCTTCTCATCCCATAACTGTTATCTGCCCGCCTGTAAACAGAGTCCTTCACTGGTCTTGTGAAAGATAACCATCCAGTAGAAGAATTAAATCTATATCTAGTATCGAATAGTGCTGCACCACTTAACTTATCTATAAAAACGCCATCAGGTGTATTTTTAAAAATCTCATATTCTTTGCAGAATCTTGCATCAGTTCCCTCATTAAAAGCAACCCGATATGCTTCCGTGTCACCTAATTTAAAAAATCCTAGAGCCTTGTAGAAATCTTTAGGTGACAGATAGCCTTGATATCCGAAGACTTCACTTCCTTGTTCTAGAAATAAGATGGTAGGTGTGGCCCATGTAGGAGTCTTAATTTCAAGCCCATCTAAATTTGATCCATGTCTATAGGTCAACGGGATAGTACCTGCGTATTCATCAGTAACATCTTCGCGAAATTTATCGCAATAAGGACAATATCCTTCTGGTTCTATCACCACGATATTCTTGCCAATTTTTAAAAGATCATTATTACTTGGTTCACTATCGCTTCTGGCAAACCTCACACCTGTTGAATGATCAGGGCAGTATCCATTTGGATTCTTTTTTATATAATCTTGGTGATAATTTTCAGCTACAAAGAATTTAGTTAGTGGTTTTACGATTGTTTCGATTTCGCCATATCCATTCTTGTTTAATAATCCCTGATACTCTGATATTAATTCTAAGATTCCATCTTCTTGTGAAATATCTGAAAACAAAATAATTGATCTATACTGCGTTCCTAGATCATTGCCTTGTCTATTTAATTGAGTAGGATCATGAGATTCTAAATAATGAATTATTAATTCTTCTAGAGAAATCAGATTTTTGTTGAAAGTTACTTCTACAACTTCGGCATGATTTTTGGGATTAAATTTATTAGAGAATTTCGTTATTTCTCTATAAGTAGGACGAATACCCTCTCCATCTGCATAACCGGAAACGGCATTTATCACTCCGTCTAAGGCCTCATAACCTTTCTCAGCGCCCCAGAAACAACCAGAACCTAAGACAATTTTTTCTACATGAATTGTGGCTTGAGTGTCCTCTGCAAAAGAAAAAAAACTTAAGCAAGTGATAATAATGGAGAGTATTATTTTCATTATTTAGAGTCCCCAATTGTTATTAGCTAACCAGGTCAAAGAAATCACAAGACCCCATATTGATTGGGTAATCAAAACTATAAGACTTCCGATAGTGCCTAATGCTCTAAATATACTGCTGGCCCCCTCTCTGGTGATGCCGTAAGCATGTGAGATTCTTGAAAGGAGAAATATATCCCCAAGGATTACCAGTGCTAATGTTGAAATATTACCAGCTGTTTCAAGAAGAAATAAAAGGATCAAAAACAAAAGCGCATTTTCTAGTAAATTCGCATGTGCTCTGTAAATCTGCAGTAGAGAAAAGCTATCGCCTAAGCCCAAATTAGTTCCAGTCTTAAATCTTTGACGCCCAGTCAAATAGGCCAACAACAACGCTAGTATTGTCAGTGCGCAAGCGTAAAAAAGTGTGATCATATTTATTCCTGTAATTGGAGCCTTTAAACATGTATTGTAATAAAGATATTTAATTTGGGGTAGGTTATGAAAACTCTTATAATCGGTGTGTTATTTTTCCTTTTATCTGGTTGCGCTGTGGCAAGCCTTGCTGGGACAGCTGTATCAACAGCAATTAAAGTAGTTGAAGTTCCACTGAAGGTTGCTGGAAGTATTCTTAAAGATGACGAAGATGAAGAAAAAAAGGAAAGTGAATAAGCTACTATGTTTAAATTAGGGGCTGTAACAGCCCCTAATAAATTTATCTACCTTATTGTTCTACCTACATAAACTGTGGAATTACTGCAGCTGAAAATGCCGTTGGCAGCATTATCATCACCAATGCCTTCTAGATTATTTTGGTAATTATCAACGTTAGATCCCCATTGCTGAAGGCTTGGAGAAACATATAGCATTACAAAATCGGTTTCACTTAAAAGACTAGGTATGCCTTGTCTCGGTACAATTATCCTAGAAGATATCCTATTACCGCCACCTGAAACATATTTCATTCTAGTTGCCTGAGCAGAATAAACTTCTTCAAGATTGTTTGATCCTTCAATATCGCAAAGCCAGTATGCTGCAACAAATTCATCTTGATTAATTTCGTCTTGAATGTCTGCACCGCCAGCAGGAATTTGTCTTGCAATAAAACTAAACGGACATGATTTTGCAGGATTTGACTCTGCCAATCCAGATGTTAAATAAGCTGATTGACCTCTGGCAAGTTCTTCCCAACTATCAGTTCTTCCTACCCACATGAAATCAATTTCATCATTTGGAGATCTATATAGAGGTGTTAGTAAGCTAGCCTGATATTCATCAAGACCGCTAGAGTCCATCCATGTATTCCATTTAGCAACCCATTCATTCATATCATTTATATTTTTTCCATCATCAAACTTGCAACCAAAATATTCGGCACTAACTGATTCAGGAAGTTCTTCAGAATTAAGATTAAGAAAACAAAAAATTGATAAAAGAATTATCGTATAGCGTTTCATAATTACTCCATTAATTAACAAGTTAATATCATACAGAAGATAACTTATGAATTGGTATTTTCTTAGAATGGAATGGTAGACACGAGTGGACTCGAACCACCGACCCCCACCATGTCAAGGTGGTGCTCTAACCAGACTGAGCTACGTGTCTATTGAGTGTTAAGGCTATTAGTATTTACTGTACGGCATATGTACTGCAAAACACCTCTAAAGTTGAATGCTTTTCTGTCCTGATAACAACTGCAGGTCGGAATAATATCATATCTTTATTGAAGCCCCACGCAGGAGACAGACGCTTAACTATCTGGTCAAAATCTCCATTGCTTTTTTATCATCTACTACAGGGACTATTGCAGAATCACATACTTCGCTCCATCCATTAGCAAATTCAATCACAAGAGTCGGGTCATCGGCTTCTACTATAACTATACCGTTGCCTGTCGTGAGGTCGTGATATCTAGCAAGCTTTTTAGAGCCATCAAGGAATTGACCATCAAGTTCCTCTAATGTCATGGTAGAAAAAAGCTTATATGCCTCTTGATCACATTTGAAATCAATCATATATACAGCTGCTTGTGAAATATTACAAAACAGTACCGCAACCCCTAGAACAAAATATTTTTTCATTTTATGTCTCCAATAGATTTAATAATTAATTATATAAAATCTTTAGCAAACCGCCAGAAACATTTACTTAAAGAAGCCCCCACACAGGATGCCCATGCCCCCTCTCCCCTATATATACATATGCTCAAACATTTTCAGCCAAAAAGTTTTGTAAAGTAGTAGAGTGGATATTATGTCTAAACCAAAATACTGGACTAAAAAATACAAAGTTGCATTTGTTATCGGAGGAGTAATTGCGTGCGTTGCTGTTTCTTTGGTAATTGGTGTTTCTAACTTCTTGGCCTTTCCTTTAAGGAGTCTTGCCGTTCTTCTTGTATCTTTTGTAGTTGGAGGTTTTATAAGTGTATTTCTTGTAGCTATGGAAACTTTAGATGAGAAGCCCACTGGCTATCATTAAAAATAAGTAAATAAGAATGAAACACCTAACCACCTTCCTACTCGCTTTGCTAGTCCTTGGTGGTTGCTCTTCCGAATATGATAAATGTGTTGAGATTGAGGCTAAGAAAAATATTATTTCGGATGAAATAGCTGAGACAAGAGCAAAAAATATTTGCTACAAAGAACCTGTAAAATTTATAAATCAAGAAGATGCGATACAAGCCTTTATCGAAGAAGAAAGTTGTATTGAGGAGAATATACTAAAAATACAAAATTCAAATAAAAGGGCGGAATTAAAAGCTAATGATTTATGTACAATAAGAATCTTCGATAAAGATTTCGAAAGATAAGAGATATGAAAGCTCCATTGATATTCTTATTGTGCGTAGTGATATTTGTAATCTCCATGATGTGGCTTTCCTTTTAATTAACATGGATGTAAATTAACGAAGTAAGATATGAAAAAAATATTACTGATAACCGGGGTTCTGCTTTCAACTGCTTTCTGGGCTGATAATTACGAAAATGAAATAATTTTTTATGAAGAATTTAGCCCCCTTAAAAATGAACAAGAAACTGCTAAGTTCTCAGAGTACTATCAGAGCATAGTACATAAAAATGAGCCAAATACTCTCGGATGGAAGTTCTTTAAAACTGAGGACAAAGTCATAGCCATACTAAGATGGAAAGATTCACAAGCAATAGTGAGGCACTTAGAAAATGTTTCTGAAGGGGGAATCCTTGAAGAGGATTTTAGGGCTTTTAATGAACACTTTGCTATCAACAGCATTGCAGTTTACGGAAATGTGGATGATGATGTTAGAGTAATGCTAATGGACTTTGGACTGCCTTTTGCATTCAATCCACTTATTGCTGGATATAGTAGATAAATGAAAACCCCCGACCTCCCCAATCCAAGGGACTTAGTATTAGCTAGAGAAGTAAAAGTCTCTAATGGGATTAAGGGGCATCAAAATCGAGAGAAGAACGTATTACCTAAACAATACTTTGAGATACAATAGGAGAACTATGACTAAACAACTATTAATTATTACTGCCATACTTATAGCTATTGGTGGATGCAGTTCAACAATGGAAAAAATAGAGAGGATGGATGTTACAGATGCTGCAATGGGTTGTGGTCTTTCTTATGCCGAAGCAGAGGCACTTGATGAAGATGAAGCTAGGCTTTGTCGCAAAAGAAGACTAAGTGCTGATATGAAGGAAAGAACAAGGTGTGATGTAATATCGGGGGGCGGTTGCGTTAACCCTTAACCAAATTACTCTGTTTTAGTATTCCTAAAAGTCTTCCCTGTTCTGAATTAGCCCCTTTATATATAACTGAAATATAGTTATTTTAATAATGATTAAAAGAATTCTTAAATTACTCTGGAGAGCTGGTGTTCAAGAGACAAAGCCATCCAAGAGACAAATAATATTTGAAGATGAATTCAGTAAAAAGAGTCTTATTGGTGAGGAAGAGGAATATGGGGATATGTCAGATATGGTTGATATCTATGGCAAGGAGCTAGAAGAAGAAGATGTTGACTCTATATTCAAGGCACTTCAAAAAAATAGTGATTGAGTTGATGCTTGATTCTTTATCCTTTTTTCAACCAATGATAAATTAGGTGTTATATGGAACATGTTTGGAGCACTCTTAATGATTTAGTGATTTTTCTATTTATGATCTTATTAGGAGGAATAACTTGGTTTCTTTCAAATCTATTCCTTTCAAAGATAATCAGCAATCAAAGAACATATGAGATAATCTCAATTGTCTTAGGTTTAAGTGTCGGCGTAATAATTATCCTTAATTCCTGGAATTTAACATATTAACTATTTCAAATAGCTTTGTGGTTATAGCGTTCGAAGTCTTGTAAAGCTCTTGAGGTTGGTGTATCCGATTACATAAAAATCCATAACCAAGCTGATTCTCTGCATCTCCATAAGCCACACAACCGCCAATACCACAGTGCCCAAAGATTGATTTGGGATGACCTGGTTGACCTATAGTTGTCATTCCAAGTCCTAGATCAAAGCCTACACCGATATTGATTTCAGCTCCAAATAAAACTGTATCCGGACCCTTAGAAAGAGGATTGAGACAAAACTGTAAAGTTTCTTCCGAAAAGATTCTCTTTCCATCTCTTTCACAGCCAGTACTCAAAATTCCAAATAACTTTGCCAATGATTCAGCTGTCCCATGTCCGTTGGCTGAAGGTATCTCGGCTTGTCTCCATTCCTTTGTGTTAGTGAGGTCTTGGTCTTGAAAAGATTGAAATGCAACTTGGTAATCTCCTCCTTTTAATATTCCCTTAATTACTTTTAATTGATCGGGAAGAAGAAAATCAGGCATATAGGGTAGTAATTTTAAAATCATTGATTCAGACCTAGGATCTGGAAGAATGTCTGCACACCTTGATAAATCATCATCGCCAAGGCCAATTTTAAAATCAATTCCAAAAGGTTCCGCTATCTCTTCTTTAAAATATGTACCAACAGATCGCCCATCAACTCTTCTGATAATTTCTCCGACTAACCAACCATAAGTTAAAGCATGATAGCCTTGAGAAGATCCTGGTTCTCTAAATGGAGCTTGATTTGCTAAAGCATTAGCCCAACCGTCCCAGTCTGATAATTGCAAATCTGGCATGCCGCCTTGGAATCCAAACATGCCAGCTCGGTGACATAAAAAGTCGCTCACTTTTGTATTTTCCTTTCCTTCACAAGCATATTCAGGCCAATACTCAGAAACATTTGCTGATAGATCTAATTTACCTTGATCCATAAGCCTAGCAATACAGATAGCTGTAATCGCTTTTGTTGTAGAAAAAACATTCAGAATAGTCTTATCGGTCCAAGGGTCGTTACCTTCTCGATCTTTAGAACCTCCTATAAGATTAACTACCATCTTACCTTGATGTTCTATAGCTATATTGGCTCCAGTATCGAAACCACTTTCTACTGCCTCTTCAAAGATATCTCTTATCTCAGAAAATTCTGGGTCACATATTCCAGTTACTTGTACTTTACTCATATAATTCTCCCCGATTATAAGATTTTTAAAAATTTAAGTTTTGCTCTTCCAATAAATGCACTTCACCTCTTGAGTTGGCCAACCTAATAGGCAGAATCTCCTTATATTCAGGACTATCATACCAAGCGAAAAAAGCCTCATCATCTTTAAATTTAATAACAACCATTCTCTGATTTCTTACTTCGCCTTCAATTGCTTTAGGGGAATCATCGACTGCTAAAACTTCTATGCCCATCTCCTCAAACATTGGTAAAACAGTATTCTGATATTCTAAATAACCTTCCTCATTGTCGATATCAATTATCGCGACCATTATTTTACTCATTATATTTCTCCTTCTTTATTTAGAGGATTAGAACTTCTAGTCATATCTTTGTAAAGCTCTGGCAAAAATAATGAGAGATGATTCATCTCTTCGAAGCAATGCTTTAGTAAATTGATAGCCAAAACATCATTTATGAAGAATCCTTTTAACTTTTTAATTTTTGAAAAAGATCTAACCAATAAATTTACTAACTTATTTTGATGTTGAAGATTATTACCTAACCAGAAATGACTCTTCATTACACTGCCATCTTCTGTGGATTCAACATAGTGAAGTATGTTTGCGATTTTAATAGCTTTTTCCATATCAATAACCTCTGCACAGATTGCCGTAAAAGACTTTTTTTGGACAAGGTTAAAACCAAAATCTTTCGGGTCTAAAAAAGTAATACATAATCTAGAGTATCTATTACCTATATATTCATCAACATAAGAACTTATACCTATATATCTCTCTTTATCCGTCTTAAGTTCAGATCTATCTTGTAAGATTTTCGCTGAAACATGATCACTAGGATGCCATAGTTTATAACGATCCGATTCAGGCAAGAACCATGCAAACCACCAATCAATCATAGCTGGCTCAACACTAAGCATATTTGAAGTACACTTTATAAAATAAGAACCTTCTTTATCTTTATAAATACCATCTCTTGTATCTGAATTTACTATTTCATTACTATGACGATAATCAAGAAATTCTTGTTGTATTAATTCTTGATTAAGAACTTCTAGGGCTGAGGGAGGTAACTTAGTAAGAGGGAGAGTGTATTTAGATAAATCCATAAATACATTAAATCTTTTTCGTATTACGAATATGAATAGCTTTTGAATTAATTGCCAAAGTGGCTTCGTGAAGAGCTTCAGAAACTGTCGGATGACTGACAATTGTAGAACTAAGACGAGCTGAACTTAAATCAGAATTCATGGCTATTAATCCTTGTTGCAATATCTCAGAAGCTGAGGGACCAAAGACTTGTATACCCAATATTTTATCTGTTCGAGCATCGGCGACTACATTTACTGAGCCCACTTCTTCAGAGATCGCTAAAGCCTTTCCACTTGCAGCAAAAGGGAATGATCCTGATTTATAATCTATATTTTCTTCTTTAAGTTGAGACTCTGTTTTTCCTACCCATGCTATTTCAGGATGGGTGTAAATTACATTAGGTATCAGATCATAGTTTAGATTAGAGTTTTCTCCATTTATCCTTTCAACAATCATTATTCCTTCTTCTGAAGCTTTATGAGCTAGTTGAGGACCTCTAACAACGTCTCCAATTGCCCATATATTTTCCAACTTAGTCTGACAATATTCATTTACTTCAATAAAAGATTTATCAGTCAATATTGAACTATCTTCAAAATTTAAGTCAGTTGTATTAGGTTCTCTACCGATAGCAATAATAACTTTATCAGAGCAAATAGTTTCTTCTGTTTCGTTTGATATGTACTTTATTTCAGCACTGCCACCTTTATTTTGTATTTCAGTAATATGGCAGCCAAGCATAATATTCAAACCTTGATTTTTAAACTCTCTGGCTATTTGACGAGACAACCTTGCATCAAGCATTGGCAGGAATGTCGTTTCTGATTCCAAAACGGTAACCTCAGAGCCCAGTCTAGACCATATACTCCCAAGTTCTAAACCAATAACTCCAGCTCCTACAACTACTAATTTTTTAGGTATTGAAGAAAATTCTAAAGCTCCTTCACTATCAAATATGGTCTTATTATCTGTTTCAATGCCAGGGAACTTTCTTGGAGTAGAACCTGTAGCAATAATGATATGTTTAGCCTCTATTTCTCTATTTCCCTTTTCATCAATTACTTCCACAGAATTTCTTTTTATAGTAGTAGCCCTTGCATTTATTAACTCGACATTATTCACTTTAAGTAGGCCAGTCACACCTTTAGTAAGTTGATCCACAACACCCAGTTTTCTGGACATCATCTTTTCTAAATCTATTGAAGTGCTCTTTACGTCTATTCCATGCTCAGTAAAGTTTTTAGTTAATTGATGATATTTGAGTGAAGAATCTAGTAAAGATTTAGACGGAATACAGCCAACATTCAAACATGTCCCTCCGACAGAATCTTTTTCTATACAGGCAGCTTTTAAACCCAGTTGACTTGCCCTTATAGCTGCAACATAGCCCGCTGGCCCGCTTCCTATAATTAAAATATCGTACATATATTATTTCAAAGAATCATAATACTTCTTGATGCAGCTCTAAGAAAGATAAAGCATCAAGGGAACATACATTAAACAAAAAAGGGCCTTGTGGGCCCTTTTTTTCTTACGAAGAATTTTAATCCCTCGTTACAACAACTTCAGAAGATTGATCGCTATATTTAGATAATTCTTCTCTAGCTATTACTCTTCTGTGCACTTCATCAGGACCATCTGCTATTCGTAAAGTTCTCATGTGCGCATACATACTTGCTAATGGAAAATCTTGGCTTACACCT
>CABYCU010000015.1 GCA_902517565.1 uncultured SAR86 cluster bacterium
CTTACGATCTGCCTGAAGTAGCAAGATATTACCTAAATTATGTAAAGTTAATGGACCACTGGGATGAAGTTTTACCTGGTTTTGTATACAAGGTGCAGCATGAAGATTTATTAGATAATCAAGAAGCCATAACAAGGGAAATGTTGAATTTTTGCGGATTAGAGTTTGAAGCTTCTACATTAGAATTCTATAACAATAAAAGGGCGGTTAAAACGGCAAGCTCTGAGCAGGTAAGAGAACCTATAAACAAAAAGGGGCTTTATCAGTGGAAACACTATGAGGAGTTTTTAGAAGAATTAAAGCATCAACTTAAAGAAATAATTTGAACTCTATAGTGTAATAAAAAGTTCTAGGTATACAATATTGCACCTGTTATGAATGATAAGAAAATTAAAAAGATAGTTCTCGCTTATTCTGGTGGTCTAGACACTACTGTAATACTTCATTGGCTCAAAGATAAATATGATGCCGAAGTGATTACATTTACAGCAGATATTGGCCAAGAACAAGATAATAATCTGGTAGAGGAAAGGGCTAATTCAATAGGCGCTTCGAAAGTAATAATTGAAGATTTAAAAGAAAGATTCACTAAAGACTTTATATTTGAAATGTTTAAGGCCAATACAATTTACGAGGGGGAGTATCTTTTAGGTACATCAATCGCCAGGCCTTTAATAAGTCAAAGATTGGTAGAGATAGCCGAAGAGGAGGGCGCTGATGCAATTGCTAAGTAGATTAAATGAATTAGCTGGAAAACATGGTATTGGTAGGCTTGATATAGTAGAAAATAGATTTACAGGCATGAAATCAAGAGGTTGTTATGAAACACCTGGTGGCACAATACTTCTTAAGGCACACAGAACTATTGAATCTATAACTTTGGATAGTAAAGCAGGTCATTTAAAAGACGAATCAATGCCAAGATATGCTCAATTAATCTATGATGGCTTTTGGTGGAGTCCAGAAAGAGAAGCTCTTCAGGCTTTGATAAATAAGACCCAAGAATACGTAACTGGTTCTGTAAGATTGTCACTATACAAAGGCAACATCACTGTATTAGGGAGGGAATCTGATTATAGTTTATACGATTCTAAAATAGTCACGTTTGAAGATGATGAAAATACCTATAATCAGGCAGATGCAACTGGTTTTATTAGAATTAATTCTTTAAGACTCAAGCAGGTAGCTAAGAGGAAAAGAAAGCGCTAATCGCTAACGCCTAGTTTCCTTTGTAATTTTGTATTTGAAGTCGTATAACCAAACGGAACTCTTTCTCCTGGATGTTTTCTTCTATAAGCCTCTTGAACTGCAAGTGTAGTCTCATGAAAACCACATAAAATTAAATCTAATTTTCCGGGATAATCATTTATGTCTCCTACTGCAAATAAACCCGCTGATGAGGTTTCGAATTTCTCCGTATCAACTGATATTTTTTTATTAACCATATCTATACCCCATTCGGCTAAAGGACCAAGTTTTTTATTTAAACCAAACAGAAATAATATCTCTTCACATTTAATCTCTTCTATTTCTTTTGATTCAAAATTTTTTATTTTAGCTCCTTCTATATGATTTTGTCCTACAAGATCTTCAATAACGAATGGTGTCATAAGTTCAACATTCCCGGACTTAACCAGTTCCCTCATTTGAGCCTCCGTATTGGGAGCTCCTCTAAATTCATCTCTTCTATGCACCAGCTTTATAGATTTCGCTATTTTTGAGAGTTCTACTGTCCAATCTAAAGCACTATCACCTCCACCAAAGATGACTACGTCTTTATTTTTATATCTGTCTTGAGACCTAACCGCATATGCTATGCCTTTATCCAGAAAGATATCTGGATTTTCAATATTAGGAGGGCGTCTTGGCTCAAATGAACCTGCTCCAGCAGCTATAAAAACACTTTTTGTTATAAACTCATTTTTATTAGATGTAATGACCTTCCATGATGAAATTTCTTCATCTTTTAATTCTTCAATGGTATCTACTCGCTCGTTTAAAAAGACTTCATAATTGAAAGGTTTAATTTGTTCTAAAAGGGCTTCAACATGCTCCTGAGCTGTTTGATTTGGAACTCCAGGAATATCATATATTGGTTTTTCGGGATAAAGCTCACTACATTGACCTCCAATTTTGTCTAGGTTATCTATTAAAATACATTCCAAGCCAAGCAGGCCTGCTTCGAAAACTGTAAATAGCCCTACTGGGCCTGCGCCTATTATTAATATGTCTGTTTCTTTTTTCATTATCTTACATGCATCCCTGGTTTAGCTCCTTCATCCGGCGACAATATAAATATTCCTTCCTCATCATCACCTGCAGCCAAGATCATGCCTTCAGAAGTGCCAAATCTCATTTTTCTATGTTTTAAGTTATTTACACAGATGACTAATTTATTAATTAACGTATCAGGGTCATAGACTTTTTTCATTCCTGCAAAGACTGTTTTCTTTCCAAAAGAACCAACATCCAGTTCAAGTTTTAGCAATTTATCAGCCTCTTCTACAGACTCAGCATTTATTACCTTTGCTACTCTTAAATCTAGCTTTATAAAATCTTCTATATTTATCTCTTCCATAATTAATTTCCCATTAAATTATTAATATGATTTTCATCAATTCTCGTAATAATTGGTTTAAATTTGTTAACTTTTTTACTAAGTAGTGGATCATTTATAGAATGCCAGTTCGTTTCTTGTTCATTTAAAAAATCCTTAGCTACCTGTGTAAAGCCGGGTATTACGGGGCTGAGCATAATTGTTAGAATTCTAAAAAGATTAATTGCCGTTGTACAAATAGATTGCACCTGTTCTTCATTACCTTCTTTTTTAATTAAAATCCAAGGCTCTTTGGACTCTATATATTGATTTGCTTTATCGGCTAAAGACATGATCTCCCTCAGGGCTTTACTAAATTCAAGGTTTTCATATGATTCAGAAATTTTAATTGATGCTTCTACAAACTCTTCTACCAGCTCAGGAGTATCAAGCTCTGTGCTTAGGGTGTCCTTGTAATGATTATTTATAAATCTTGCTGACCTACTAGCTATATTTGCATATTTATTTACCAAATCAGAATTAACCTTTTGCTTAAAGTCTTCTAAATTTAAATCTATATCGTCTACACCCGTACCTAATTTAGATCCCATGAAGTATCTCAAATAATCGGGATCTAAGGTATTTAAGTAATTTTTAGCAGATATAAAATTACCTCTCGATTTAGACATTTTCTCACCATTTAGAGTTAAAAAACCGTGAACAAACACTCCACTTGGAGATTTAAGGTTGGCGTTTGATAACATCATAGGAAAAAATAAAGCATGGAAATACATAATATCTTTACCTATAAAATGGAATATTTCATTTTGAGAATCAGGTTCCCAAAAATCTTCGAATTTTGATTCGTCATTATTCTTACTTAGATAGTTGAGATGGCTTGCTAAATACCCTATTGGGGCATCCAACCAGACATAAAAGTATTTATCTTCATATCCAGGTATTAGAAAACCAAAGTAAGGGTTATCTCTACTGATATCCCAGTCCTTAAGATCTCCCTCAAGCCATTCATTCAATTTATTTCTAACGGGATTTTGTATATGCGACTCATCTAACCAAGTCGTAATTTGATCTTTCAGCTGACTTAATTTAAAAAATATATGCTCGGATTCACTTATTATAGGAGTTGTGCCTGATATGACAGAAACTGGGTCTATTAAGTCTATAGCGTTATAAGTAGCACTACATTTTTCACAGTTATCGCCATACTGCTCTTGTGCACCACAATTTGGACATGTACCTTTTACATAACGATCCGCTAAAAACATTTGTTTTTTCGTATCATATAATTGATTTATTATTTTTTTATCGATTAATCTTTTTTCATTTAAAGAATTATAGATTCTTTCAGAGAGTATTTTATTTTCTTCACTGTGGGTGGTATGAAAATTATCATGAGATATTCTGTAGCCTTCGAATGTGGCTTTGTGATCTTGATATATTTCATCAATTAGTTCTTCAGGGGAAATATCCAGCTCTTCAGCTTTAAGCATTATAGGTGTTCCATGAGCATCATCAGCACAGACATAAATGCAGTTATTTCCATACAATCTTTGAAATCTAACCCATATATCAGTTTGCGTATGTTCTAGAATGTGGCCTAGATGAAGTGGCGCATTTGCGTAGGGTAATGCACTAGTTACTAAAATTGATCTTTTTTCAGAATCTTGCTTCATAGTAGGGTTAAAATAAGGTCTTTTAGTAATTATAACCCAGTTAGAAAACATTCTCTTTGATTGAATAAATGCCAGAGCAAGACGATACAATGATTGTTCCCGAAACACTTCAGAAAGTAAAAAATATTATTGGAGTCTTTTCGGCTAAGGGTGGCGTAGGAAAGTCTGCTATTGCTTTACAGTTAGCTTTAGCTCTTCAAAAAAAAGGATTGAAAGTAGGCCTAGCTGATGCAGATATTTATGGGCCCTCGCAACCAATACTATTTGATACTAAGCCTGGAGACTTAAAATTAACTAAAAATGAATTAATGAAACCATTAATTAAAGAAGGAGTTAAATTTATATCAATGGGACTAATATCTAATGAAAAGATGCCAGTTATATGGAGAGGCCCTATGGTTAGTGGAGCGGTGATACAGTTATTGTCACAAACTGAATGGGGGGAATTAGACTATCTAATCATTGATACTCCTCCAGGGACAGGTGATGTGCAATTAACTTTATTACAAAAAATTCCAATAAAATCAGCTATTATTGTTACAACACCTCAAGCCTTATCTATATCAGACTGTAAAAAAGGAATTGAGATGATTAAAAAGCTAAATCTACCAATAAGTGGATTAATTGAAAATATGAGCTGGTTTCAGCCCAATCTTGAATCTAAGAAATATTATTTATTTGGAAGAAATGGTGGTAAGACGTTAGCAGAAGAATACTCACTTGAGTTATTGGCACAATTACCTTTAGTAGAGATAAATGACGGTAAAAAAATTCAAGATGATCTCCATTTGAGTGCAGAATTCGATAAAATAGCTAATAAATTACAAGACTCATTTATAAAAATTAAAAAACAGGGATCTTAAGAAACACCTCAAATTAATATTAGCAAATGAACTATTTCAAGATTTTAAAGTTAAGTATTTTTTTGGTATTACCGTTTTCAGTAGCAGCAGAGATTGACCCTTTTGAGAAGATCAATCAAACAACTCATAATCTTAATCAAAAATTGGATCTTGAAGTCGCTTCACCGATTGCAAGGTTATATAAAGACATAACTCCTGATTTCTTGGAAATAGGAATTACTAACTTTACACATAATATTGAAGATCTGAGCATATCTATTAATAATATACTGCAAGGTAAAGTGAATGATGGTATTTCTGATTTAGTTAGATTTGCAATCAACAGCACTATAGGACTAGCTGGATTTATAGATATCTCTTCTGATTTAGGATTTGATAAACATGATGAAGATTTCGGTCAAACGTTAGCTGTTTGGGGAGTGTCAGATGGCCCATATATTGTTTTGCCGGGATTGGGGCCAAGCACTTTAAGAGACACATTAGCGATGATACCTGATTCTTTTCTTACTCCTCTATGGTTGATTGATCACGATCAAACGAGCTACTCTCTAACAGCAATAGATCTAATAGATACACGTGCAAGATATTTAGGATTAGAAAGTGTAGTTATTGGTGATGAGTACTTATTTTATCGTGATGCTTATTTGCAGAGCAGAGAGTTTGAAATTAAAGATGGTGAAGTCGAAGACGATTTTGATAATTTTGATGATTTTGATTAATCTCCTCTAACCTCTAGTTTTATATTTATATAATCACTATGACTTATATGAATCAGATCAGAAATTTTTCTTAGAAGATGCTCTTCATATTTGTCTAGATAACCATCAGCTAAAGCTACTTTCCAGAGATTACTAAGAAGATCTAGTTTATCTTGATATTCAAATTCATCATTTACCACTCTGGTGTATCCATATAATGAAGTGCTTTCTTCTATAGTCTTCTCTGCATCAAGTATGATTTCATTTATCGCACTTTCTTCCAGATTGTATGTTTCTAAAAGAGATGTCCGTAAAGATACTTTTTCTTGCTCATCGAATTCTTTATCGGCAAAGGCAACTTCTACCAACAAAGCTGCACAGGCATTATTTAGAAGAGACTCTTCCTTTTCCTCTAAGTCCTCAGTTTGATCTGACAAATTTGTTATGAAATCTTTTATTTTTTTTATCATGCCACGTATTTAGATAGGAAGAATTCAAAATTATTTAGAGGATCTAGATCATTATCTATGGAAACAAGATGTTTTCTCATATCCTTAGCTCCATTTAGTCCTTTAAATAGGCCCATTAGATGTTTAGTAATGTGAGTTATTTTTGTTCCATTTCCTATTTCAGATTTAATATAAGGTAACAAGCTTACTAATATCTTATCTAGGCTTACAAAGGTCTTTTCTTCGTCATAAATTCTGTTATCAACTTCAGTAAGGATAAATGGATCATCATAAGCTTTTCGACCTATCATAACTCCATCCACGTACTTTAAATGCTCTAAAGAGTCATCTATAGAGGTGATACCTCCGTTAATAACTACGTTAAGTTGGGGAAACTTTTCTTTTAACTTGTAAACTCTTTTGTAGTTAAGGGGAGGAATTTCTCTATTATCTTTAGGGCTTAAACCTTGTAACCAAGCTTTTCTAGCATGCACTATGAAAGTTTCACAACCCGATTGATGAACAACTTCAATAAATTCATCAAGATGTCTATTCTCTTCCATCTCGTCTACACCAATTCTACATTTAACTGTTACAGGTAGGCTTGTAGAGTTTTTCATAGCTTTAATGCATCTAGCTACTAATTCAGGTTCTTTCATTAGGACAGCTCCAAATTTACCTTTTTGGACCTTGTCACTTGGACATCCTATATTCAAGTTAATTTCAGAAAATCCAAACTCTTCAGATATCTCAGAGGCCTCTGAAAGTAAAATCGGATCACTGCCACCCATTTGTATAGCAAGCGGTTGTTCTTTAGGAGAATATTTTAGTAAATTATTCTTATCGCCTCTTACGATTGCATTACAGTGCAACATTTCAGTATAAAGCAAACTTCTTTGAGTAAGCTTTCGGTGAAAGTATCTGCAATGACGGTCAGTCCTGTCCATCATCGGAGCCACAGAAAATTTATGAATCATTAAGGATGAAGTGGAAGTGCGTAATAATCAAAGAATACATACATAATTACGGTACAAATCACCAACGTTAACAACATTACAGGTAAACCTTTTTGTGCCCATTTAAGAGGAGTAATTGCCAAATCAGGATTACCGGTAGTCTTAGCAAGTTTCTCTGAAACAGTAACAATATAGACATTTGCTGTTGAGCCTATGTGTGTACCATTGCCACCCATTCCTACTCCTATCGCCAGGCACCAGCATAACGCTGCGATATTAACACCCACGGTCTCTAATGAAGCAATAATAGGTATCATGGCTGCTGTAAATGGAATATTGTCTATAGCTGCTGACATAATAGCTGCAACCCACATTAAAGCGATGCAAGTCAGCATAAAATTTTCTTGGATAACTTCTCCACTCACTGGATCAATCAAGAACGGAACAATATATTGTCCTAAATATTCAAGAAACTTACTTCCCTCTACACCTCCAACAAGCATAAACAGAGCAACAAAAAACATCAGTAGAGGAATTTCATGAGTCATATTTTTCATTACATCTTCAAATTCAATTTCTTTCGCTAGAATAGTTAGAAGAATTAAGCCTGTACCAGCTACCATCCAAGGTTCCCAGTGGATTACGTTGTGAATTACAAACAAAATTACCATTAACCCAAGAATTGAAAGAGATTTATTCCAAAGAACCTTATCTTTATAAGGAATAGAGTCTTCAAATTTACCTTCAGGCACTATTGCTAACTCTTCTTTGAATAAAAACTTCATAAAGTACAGTGTTGCTATCCATGCTACAAAGACAATAGGGAACATCTTGTATGCAAATGGCATAAATGCGATATCAAAAGCAGACCCAATCATTAGATTTGGAGGGTCTCCTACCAATGTTGCCACGCCTCCAGTATCTGAAAGTAATGCAGCTGCCATTAAATAAGGTATCGCACTAACTTTCATTTTTTGACAGATCAAGACAATTAATGGTCCAAAGATTACAACTGTCGTAACATTGTCTAATAGCAGAGATATAACTGTTACAGCTGTACCTAAAAGAGCAAGCAGATAGTATTGCCTTCCTTTGGCTATTTTTCCTATATTTCCTGCTAAAACTTCGAATCCACCTGTATTAATCATAATAGAGACAACTGCCATCATAGCTCCCAAGAGAAATACTACATTCCAATCAACTGCTTCAAATGCAGCTTCAGGAGAGTAAAAACCATATGCCTGACCAACCACAAGCATGACCGCAGCACCGGCCATAGCTACTTTAACTCTATGAAATCCGTGAAGGGTTTCAGTAAAAATAAGAATAAAGCTTGCAGCTAATATTATTCCGGAAACCAACATCCCTTGATCCATCACAATAGTGTGCATAATTACTCCTTATATCTAATATTCTATTTTAAACTATTCTTGAATACCTTAAACTTAAAAAATGAAATCTGTTAACAATAATTTAATATTTACTCCTGAAAATATCAATACATCATCTGAATCCGGAGTTTCTATTGTCCTTAGAAATCAAGAATTCTTAACTTCCAAAGCGTCTGAATTTTTAATTTTTGAAGAAGATGATCTTAAATGGTCTGAGATGGAGTTTAAAGATAATCAGTTTATTGGCTATTTAGATAATAAGCCTTGTTTTCTTCAGGAATTAACAGATGGTAGTTTAATAGCTGAGGAAGCGACCCTATCTCCTCTAAGGAACTTACTAGGCAGGATCCCTGACTCATTATTTACTATATGTTCAAGAGCTATCCAGCTAAGTGACTGGAAAAGAAATAACCAATTTTGTGGTGTTTGCGGTTCTAAAATGAATTCTCATGAAACAGAAAGAGCGATGTTTTGTGACTGTAATAATTTAATGATCTACCCAAGAATTTCACCTTGTGTAATAGTATTAGTGACAAATGGTGAAGATTTATTACTAGCTCATAACAAAAACTTTCCTGGTACATTTTACAGCACTCTAGCTGGTTTTATTGAAGCAGGTGAATCAGCCGAATCCGCAATACATAGAGAAATTTATGAAGAAGTTAAGGTTACCGTTAAGAATATAAAATACTATGGTAGCCAATCATGGCCCTTTCCAAGTCAGCTGATGCTCGGTTATCATGCTGAATATCTAGATGGTAATATTCAACCTGATGGAGTTGAAATAGATAAGGCAGAGTGGTTTAACTATAAAAATTTACCACAAGTTCCTACAGGTAATATCTCCATTTCTGGTCAGTTGATTGAGAGTTATATAAAAAAACTTAGCCCTTAAGATTTATTTCTAGGGTCATTCGATGCTCTTCCCCAATCTTTTGCCTTTTTTATTTCCTGTGCGTCATCTTTTGCTGTCTCTTTTTTTGGAGTATTTAGATCTTTCTTCTTCGAAGGAACTTTAGGTTTTCTATCTTCGTTAATCTCAATACTCTTTTTATTATCTAAAGCCTCATCCTTGTTAGATTTATCTTCATTAGATTTATCCTTTCTAACCACATCATGCTTCTTTTCTGTTTTCTTCTTTTCAGATCTAGGCTCTTTGACTTCAGCATTTTGTGAAACAGACTTTTTCTCGGTTGATTTTTTTGGAGCAGGTGCCTTCTTATCAGTTTGTGCAGTTTCTTCCTTTTTATTTAATTGTGGTTTTTTAGGACTACTCTTTTTATTTGAAGTAGCTTTTATATCTTTCTTTTCAGAATCATTTTTTGATTTTCCCTTAGTTATCTTTGGATCATCTTTCTTAGGATTTGTATTTGATTTATTAGGAGATTTAGAATTATTTTTTGTTTGATTAGCGCTTTTATTATTAGCGTTTTTATTATTAGCGTTCTTATTATTAGCGTTCTTATTATTCCTATTGTCTGGTCTCTTCGTATTTCTTTGTGTATTTCTTTTTGGTCTAGGTTTCGGTTTTGATTTAGATTTTTTGTCATTTGAAGTTTCAAATATCTTAAGTAGTTTTTTAAATATTCCCTCACCTTTTTTCTTTGGTTTTTTAGGAGGAGTTAAGTCAACTGCAGGTTTTTCCAGCTTAGGTTTTTTATAATTTAAATCTGTCTTTCCATTTGAACCGATTTCGCTTTGAATATCATAACTAGCATGATCTTTATTTTTCTTATCACCCTTTAATCTAGAAACCTCGAATCTGTTATCTGATCTAGTAGGATCTGAAACTACAATGACCCTTACATCTGTTCTTTCTTCAATTTCATTTATTCTTGCTCTTCTTTCATTTAATAAGAATATGGACATATCAGAAGATACTACAGCTCTTACTTCACCACTTTGTTTCTTGCTTGCCTCTTCTTCGATTAGTCTTAAAACCGCCGTTGAAAGGCTTGCTACGTCTTGCGTCCATCTCTCTTGCAGGGAAGGTCTCAATCTTTGCCTAGACATTTCCATGAGACCAAACCTGGATATTCTTCCTACCTGAACTTTAGCTCGGTCTATAGATAGTGCCGACCAAAGCTTATCTTCAACAGCTCTTTTATTTTTCAAAGCAAGCATATCAATAAAGTCTATGACTACTAATCCACCAATATCTCTTAATCTTAATTGTTTTCCAATTTCTATTGCAGATTCTAAATTAGTGTTTAAAGCAGTTTCCTCAATGTCGCTACCGCCTGTAGCCTTTGCCGAGTTTACATCTATGGCAACCAACGCTTCAGTTTGATCTATTACTATAGATCCACCACTAGGAAGAGTAACTTCTCTTTGATAGGCTGTCTCAATCTGACTTTCAATTTGATATCTTGTGAAGAGTGGAATGGCTTCTTCATATTTTTTAATCTTGGTCTCAAAATCTGGCATTAATTTAGAAGTAAAATCATGGGCCTTTTCAAAGGCTTCATCTGTATCTACCAACACTTCGGTAATGTCATCTCTTAAAAAATCTCTTAAAGAACGAGAGACAAGATCATTTTCTTTGAAAATCAAGAAAGGTGCCTTTCTTAGCTGATTAGCTTCAAGAATTGCATCCCATAAGTTCAACAGATAATCTAAATCCCACTTCAGTTCTTCTAGTGATACGCCATCCCCAGCTGTTCTTACTATCAAGCCCATACCCTTTGGAATATTTAATTTTTTGAGCTTATCTCTGATTTCATCCCGAGCTTTCCCTTCTATACTTTTTGAAATGCCTCCAGCTTCAGGACTATTAGGCATTAAAACTAGATAATGACCAGGTAATGATATAAAAGTACTCAGGGCTGCTCCCTTATTTCCTCTTTCCTCCTTATCTACTTGAATAATAATCTCTTGTCCTTGAGAAAGAACATCATTTATAGGTGTATTTATCTTCTTCTCATTGTACAAACCAGGATTCAGTTCTTTTACAGGTAAAAAACCATGTCTCTCCGAACCAAAATCAACAAAAGCCGCACCTAGGCTCTGTTCTACGCGGGAGACTCTGGCTTTATAGATATTTGATTTTTTTCTTTCTTGACCAACTTGCTCCATATCAAAGTCATATATACTTTGACCATCCACAAGAGCTACGCGCAACTCCTCAGGTTGAGTTGCATTTATAAGCATTCTTTTCATGTTTTATCCCATGTAGGGAAGCAGACAGCAAAAGCCAATAAAGTTATATTATTGTAGGCGAATTATTATAATGCTACGCCTACGTAGCGATTGTTCTTGAGAGCTTTTTTCTCTCTACTTCTTAATTAATTTTAATTCTTTATGCGCCTTACAATTAACTCAATAAAATGCGCAAGCGTAAGTATAATAACTCATTAAGAGCCTAGATTAAAGCTCTGTTTAAAATGGAAGAAATTTTTCACCCAGTTTCATCGTATATAGTGACGTCAGATTATGATGGAGTGCGACTTGATAATTGTTTGATTTCCAGACTTAAAGGGCTTCCTCGTACAAAGGTTTATTCTATCATTAGGAAAGGTGAGGTTAGGGTGAACAAATCGAGATCCAAACCAAGTCTAAAGTTAAAAAAAGGAGATATAATAAGAATACCACCTTATAAATCCTCTTCGTTGAAAGCTAGTTTCACCTCAAAAAGGGACAAGGATAGGGTTATTCAATCCATAATTACTGAAGAAAAGGACTTTATTATCCTTAATAAACCTGCAGGAATGGCTTGTCATGGAGGTAGTGGAATATCGTCAGGCTTAATAGAGATTATTAGAAAAATTGATTCGAAATACGAGGGCGCTCATTTGGTACATAGAATTGATAAAGAAACTTCAGGATGTCTAGTTATAGCTCTTAAAAAATCTTTATTACGTAAACTACATCTAGAAATAAGAAACAGGCAAGTGGATAAAATCTATGATCTTATTGTTTTTGGTAAATGGCCAAAAGATTTAAAAATCATAGATGAACCTTTATTAAAAAAAAGGTTAAATAACGGAGAGAGGGAAGCTATAGTTGCTTCCAATGGAAAAGAGTCTAAAACAGAATTTAATATCATTAGATCAAATAATAAATTCTCTCAATTAAAAGCTAAGATTATTACTGGACGTATGCACCAAATTAGAGCCCACGCTCAATTTAAAGGGTTTCCAGTCGTAGGAGATTTAAAATATGGAAATGAGATCCTTAATCAAGAGGCTAGAGGAGTAGGATTGAATAGGATGTTGCTTCACTCGCACTCAATTAAATTTAGAAATCTTGGAATAGAATGTACAGCTCAAACACCTAAAATTTTTAGTGAAATCTTTAAATGAAAATCTTAAATTTGAAAGAAGGGTCTTTTCCAATCAAACTGAATCTTGCTTTTGATAGTCTGTCTATTCCTGATGTGGGAAAATTGCAAAATCAATTAAACATTGAGGCTAGCATATCCAGAATATCTAAAAGTATTCTGAAGTGCGATGGTTACATCAGTGGGATTTTTATAGATATTTGTCAGAATTGTTTGAATAAAACGAATGTAGAAATAAATAATAAGATCGAAGTAGCTATCAAAGATTCCACAGAGCTCCTGAATGATTCTTCAGATCAAGATCAGACTCATTATCAAGACTTAGAATATTTTAATATAGAGATCTTCATAGAAGAGGAGATTGCTCTGTTATATCCGGATATAGTGAAATGTAGAGAAAATTGTTCCTTAACTGAACAAGAACTGGAAAAAGAAAGAAATCTCCCATTTAAAAAAATTAGAGACTTGATCGATTAGTTAATTTAAAATCCGCGCCGGAGCATATTATGGCAGTACAAAAAAGTAAAAAATCAAAATCAAAAAAATTACAAAAAAGAGCACATCAATCTCTTAGTAACCCTACATTGTCTAATGACCCTGTTACCGGAGAAAGGCATTTAAGACACCAGATGACAGCTGATGGGTTCTATCGTGGTAAGAAAGTAGTAGAAATAAAACAAAAAGAAGAGACTCTAGAGGAATAGACACTTGGCTAAGACCCTTGGTTTTGTATTTCCAGGTCAAGGTTCCCAATCTGTGGGGATGCTTGCACAGCACTTTGCTAAATTTAAAGAATTTAATAATATATTTGACATCTCCAAAGAGATAACTGGCATAGATTTTAAAAATTTAATACAAGATGGGTCAGCTGAAGAATTATCAGCGACTAAAATCACCCAACCTCTTTTGCTTACGGCCAATCACGCAATATGGCAAACAGCCAATATTTCTGCCAAAGACATTACATTTATGGCTGGCCATTCTCTGGGTGAATACTCTGCCTACATAGCAGCAGAATCATTACGATTTGATGATGCACTAGAGTTAGTATCACTTCGTGCGGAGTTTATGCAAGAAGCTGTAGAGGAGGGTGAAGGTGGTATAGCTGCTATCATTGGTCTAACAGAAGAAGTGTTGTCACTAATTTGCAATGAAATTACTAAGCAAGGTGATCTAGTTAGTATGGCGAATCTTAATTCCAATAACCAGATTGTTATATCTGGAACAAGAGACGGCGTAGACAAGGCAATAGAAAGATGTAAAGAGAATGGTGCAAAAAGAGCGATACCGTTAGCTATGAGTGTCCCTTCACACTGTAAGTTGATGACGCCAGCTTCAATTAAATTTTCTAAAGCAATCGATGGAATAGATTTCTTAAAACCTAAAACAAATGTAATTCAAAACTTTTCTGTATTACATAGCGATGATGCCCAAACTATTAAAGACAATCTAGTTTCGCAGATTCATAGCCCAGTTAGATGGTCGGAGACAATGGAATATTTTCAAAATAATGGCATTACAGATTTTTATGAATGTGGACCTTCAACAGTCTTAAGTGGATTGGTTAAGAGAAAATTTGAGAGTGTTCAAATACACTCTCTTGATAACTTTGATACTTTAAATAATATTACAGTTTCTTGATATGAAAACAGCACTAATAACAGGCGCGAGTAGGGGAATAGGTAAAGCTATTGCCTTAGAGTTAAAAAATAACGGATTCTCAGTTATAGGCACTGCAACAACAGCAGAAGGAGTCAAGAAATTAATGGAGGATGATATTAAGGGATACGTGCTTGATTTAAATAGTCCTAAATCTGTAGAAGATTTTTGGAATAAAATTGAGGACAACGGAGAATTAATTTCTGTTTTGGTAAATAATGCAGGAATAACACGGGATAATATAGTTTTGAGAATGTCAGATGACCAGTGGTCAGACATTATGAACGTGCATTTGAATGGCACTTTTCAGTTAAGTAAAAGGGCCTTAAAAATGATACTTAAAAATAAATGGGGAAGAATTATTAATATTTCCTCTGCTTCTGCTTCCATAGGAAATAGAGGTCAATCAAATTATGCTGCCGCTAAGGCAGGTGTTGAAGCTTTTACAAAATCTTTAGCAAAAGAAGTTGGTAAAAGAGATATTACTGTTAATGCAGTTGCTCCTGGTTTTATTTCGACTGATATGACAGAGCAAAATGAAGGTGTGAGTTCCAAAGACTTAGTAAAGGAAATCCCACTGGGGAGATTCGGAGAACCAAACGAAGTCGCAAATTTAGTTCGTTTTTTATGTACCGATGATGCCTCTTATATTACTGGACAAACTATACATATTAATGGTGGTCTTTATATGTAAATATTTGACAATATTAATTTTTGTTAAACTTAACTAAAGAAAAAAATTTTAAAATAAGTATAATGCGATTTTTCTAGGAAAAACAACCGCGTTTTAGATGGGAGATTTAATATGAGTGTTGAAGATA
>CABYCU010000016.1 GCA_902517565.1 uncultured SAR86 cluster bacterium
CTAATGCCATAACAACAATTAGCATTGCAACAATATTTAAAAACATTTCTAAACCATTTTTGGTGCCTTGGGTGATAGCATCCATACTACTTGAATATAATGATTCCGAATTATCTTGAGGAAATTCAGTCTTTTCTTCGCTGGGAATTATTATATTTGCAAACATGATTGCCGCAGGAACAGAGATCAAAGATGCTGATAAAAAATGTCCAATAAGCCCAGATCCATAAATAGTTGATAACATGGTTGTATAAACAACCATAACTGATCCTGCGATCGTCGACATACCCGCAGTCATAATTATTAGTAATTCGTGTCGTGTCATTGCAGAAAGATAAGGTCTAATAAGCAAAGGAGCTTCAACTTGTCCTAAAAAATACATTGGCAGTAGCTCCAAGCCCTATAGGGCCACCAACATTTAAAGGTTTTTTAAATAGTATAGATATAGCGTTAACAATAAATGGAATAACTTTTAAGTGCCAAAGAAGAGCAGATATAGCTGACATTAATATAACTAGGGTTAAGCCACCAAAAGCAAAAATAAAAGTGCCGCCAGGGTTTGTTATGTCAAAAGGTGCGCCAGGTGCTCCGTCTGCAAGATATCCAAAAACAAACTGTGTACCGTAATCATTTGCAGCCTTTAATACCAAAACTCCATCTGAGAGATAGTTAAAAAAAGAACCAATTAGTTCAACTTTTGTTAGGAGAATAGTGAGTATTAATTGTATCAATACACCACTAACGACATATTTAATATTAATAGATTTTATATTTTCGCTAAAAATAGCACCCAAACTTAATAAAGCTAAGAAGCCGATAGTTGGTTGTAAATAATCCATCAAACTAGTTTAATTTCTTTTAGTCTTTCTTGCAGATAATCTTCAGATAAGATCCCTTCTGGATAACGATTTGGATTTTCTTCACTTATCTGGTTATCAAGAGTATTAATAAACCAATCTGGATTTGGATGAAAAAAATAAGGAATGGAATATCTAGAGCTATTCATTTCATCACCCATAGCCCTAACCCTATGTGTAGTTGATTTTAAACTATCATTTGTAAGTCTTTGGAGCATATCTCCAATATTACAAATAATTACATCCTCATCGACGGAGGCTCTCAGCCAACCTTCTTCTTTAGAGAGTATTTCTAAACCTGCTTGTTGACCTCCTATCAATAAAGTAATCAAATTAATATCTTCATGAGCCCCTGCTCTCTCGCCTTCTTCTTTTGTATCTACAGGTGGATAATGAATTATTCTCATTACGCTATTACCTTTACTAACATGCGGACTAAAATAATTAGAGTCAAGTCCAAGATGAATAGATATTGCTTCTAGCAATAAACTGCCCAGCCTATCAAATTGCAGGAACAGTTCGTTGGTCTTATCTCTGAAATTTGGAAGTACAGGTATGTCAATATTATCTGGCATCCAACGTTTGAAAGGATCATTTGAATTTAGTTCCCTTCCTACATGCCAAAACTCTTTTAGATCTGGTTTGTGAGCGTCCTTCGGAGTTTCTATTTTAAATGGTGTATATCCTCTAGCTCCAGATAGCTTTGGATCAAAGTAATTTAATTTCTTTTGTTCTGGGAAATTAAAGAACTCAATAAAAAGACCCTGAACTTCTTTGACTAGTTGAGTATCGACACCATGGTCTTTGACACCACAAAATCCCCATTTTCGAAAATTTAGGCCTAATTCTTCAGAAAAGGAATCTTTGTCCTTATTAAAGTTTTTAAGTGAAATGATTGAAAAAGGTGTATGCAATTTAAATAAATATTTTGTAATTGATATAACTGAGTATGATTATAGACCATATGAATAGAATATACGGATTTGGCAACGCCTTAATAGATCTAGAAATTTTTATTGAAAAAGATGAACTAGAATCTATAGGCATTAAAAAAGGATCAATGAGACATATCTCTGAAGAAGAATTGCAGATATGGATCAACAGATTCTCAGGCAGAATAAAATCAAGATTACCAGGCGGTTCAATTGCTAATTCACTATATGCCGCTAATCAACATGGGGCATCTATACACTTTTCTTGTTCTGTAGGGAAAGATGATTACGGAGATTGCTTTATTGACAGTTTTAGCGGGAACGAAAACCTAATCTCTTTTGAAAGATCTTCTTTACCAACTGGTATATGTATTATTTTTGTTACTGAAGATGGTCAACGAACTATGGCTGCAAATCTTGGAGCCAATTTAGATCTAAATGAAAACACTCTTAACCTGGAAAAACTAAAGAATGCAGACTATCTTCTATTTGATAATTTTTCTCTATCCTATGAAAAGGGACTGAATACTGTAATTGCTGCCCTAAGAGAAAAAAATAAATCCCAGGTTTGTTTTGGTGTATCGGATGAAAGTTTAGTTTCTGAGAACTTACAGAATTTGGAATGGTTGAGTCAAAATAGATTAGATTTAATCTATGGAAATCATCAAGAAATAACAAAAATACAGAGTGAATTAAATCTCTTCGCAAATAATGTTCTTGAAACTGATGGAAAAAATGGAGCAAGTTATAACGGTAAAGCAGTACCAGCTCCTAAAATTGATATTATTAATTCTAACGGAGCAGGAGATGCACTTATTGGGACATTTCTAGCTCTTAAGGATAAGTTCGATGAAACAACAGCTTTATTTAAGTCTGTGGGTTACGCTTCAAGAGTGTGCAGGGTGAGTGGACCGAGACTGATATAAAAAACGCCACTTTAAGTGGCGTTTTTATTATCTAGTCAGTTTAAAACTGATATTTAAATCCTAAATTCCATTGATATGAGGACTGACCGTCTTTATTTATAACATAGAGGCCGTCATCTGGATCAACCCCAACGATGTTATAACGCCCTTCAGAATCATAAGGACTATCACCATCTAGGATTATCTGTCTGCTCCTATTACTGTACTCTCTCATTATTCCTTTATTATCATCAATCAGATTTAGTACATTAGTTATATCAAGATAAAGAATTACTTTATGTCCATCCATAACATTTATATCTTGAGTTATTCTAAGATCTAGTGAAGACATCCAAGGGCTATTGAAAGCATTCCTTGGTACTATTTGTCCTTTATAACTGGATAGTCCTGAACTGTTTACATGCGCCATAACTGAGTCCGCAACGGCATCACTTGAGAAAACTACATTAGGATCGCTTGCCCCGGTAGGAACATAAGCAGCATCATAGCCTCCATCACTTCTATCATTAGCAAATGCAGAGTCGTAGCCATCAAATGTAACACTATAAGGCTCACCCGATTTTCTTACGTAAACTAATGAGAATCTAGTGTCATTATTACCAAAAAGTTGAGTTGTGTAATCAAGGCTTGATATAAACTTATGCTCAGACATGAAATTAGATCTGGCAGCAGTGATATTTTCACCGTCAGCCCTCACAGATCTTCCATATGAGCTTTCACTTTGGGCGCTTGTTAATTCAAAAATGTCGCTGGCTCTCATCTTTGTATAGCCTGCGAACCAATTGATATCACCAAATTGTTTGGCTGTGGATATAGTCCAAGCCTCAGTATTTCCTTCACCCGTATTGGTGAGTCTATAATCGCCTCTACCTCCATAAATGCCCCTGCCATCTGCTAAGGTTCCTTCTCTCTCAAGGCCTAGATCGGTAAAGAAGACTGCTTGTCTAACCTGATCAAGGTTATACTCTAATGTCACATCCCATCCACCTTGAGTAATGATATCTAACCCAAGACTTGATCTCCATGAAGAAGGAGCCTCGAAATTAGGATCTGTACTTTGAGCAACATAATAAGGGTTATCTGCTGCAGGTATAGTGTAATTTGAGTTAGGTGAGGTTAACCAGAATGCAGTTGGATCTCCTTTAGGCATAAATCCAGGGCAGTTAGAAGAAGATCCTGGATCTTCGGCACATGTTAATCCTGTATCTCTATTGGTGTAAAAGCCTCTGTAGTCTCCGGTAGCTCCCGTTCGAGAATATGCATTTCCATACCAAACTCTAGGGATTCTTCCCATAAACAAACCTCTTCCACCTCTTAATGTCGCAGCAACTACTTTATCGCTTTCACCAAATAAGGATTCTGAAACATCCATATTGAAAGAGAATCTAGGTTGAAGTACGTCAAAATCAAATGTTGAGGCATTTGAAAAACCATATTCCTTAGTAAAATTAATATTTTCTGCAGGTGCAATAGGGGTTTCCACTGCGTCATATCTAAGACCGAACATAACGGTCAAGTCATTATTAACAAACCATTTGTCTTGTATATACATAGAAGTTTTTTCTACTTCAAAGTCAGCTGCCATAGTTCCTACGGCTTCATGACCTGCATACGGTTCATGGATTCTAACTCTACTCCAATTACCATTCTTATAATCCTCGAAGCTATCAAATCTTACTTCGCCGTTGTATCTGGCAATGAATAAGTTAACTACATCTGAAACATCAGATTCATAGCCAAATGTATAAACATGATCATCGTTATCATAATCAGCTTTAAAAGTAAGATATTCACTTTCAACATTGATTAAATTCGCGCCTCTATATCTATCTCCTCCAAGGAAGACGTTATCTCTATCTCCAGTATCGGCATCTGTAACTGTGATATTCATTTCAGGGAAGAAATCGTCTCCATATGAGGCATCGTCTTCTTCCATTTCATAAGATGTGTATTTAAACTTGGTTGATAACCTATCTGACCAATCGCTATAAAGAGTAAAAGACGCTCTATCGATTTCAGGTGGTTTGTAGTACCAGTTATTACTAAATACAGTTCTTGACCAGTTGTTATATCTTTGTGGAGTCAAATCCTCAGAATGTGACATATTAAGTGTAGCTCTGTGATCATCATTGATTACAGCATCTAACTTAACCGTCCATTCTTCATGAGTCTCATCAAATGTCACAAGATTAATATAACCAGCGTCATATCCGCCATAGTTGTCAATTGTGTATTGCCTAATCTCATTTGCTAATGCAGTAGTCACCACACTTGCAGAGTTTTGAGCGCCACTATCTTTTGTTCCGTATAAGCCAGGCAGAGATTTAGTATTTTCTTCGTAACCAACGAAGAAGAAAAGTCTATCTTTAATGATGGGACCAGAAAAAGTTAAGGCTGTTACCTCATCCTCGAATTCTGGAAAATCTTGACCTTGGTAATCTCCTACATTTCCATCATCTCTATTCTGATAAAAAGCAGAACCGTGAAATTCATTTGAACCAGATTTAGTTACTACTGCAATTGATCCACCAGTTGTATTACCTCTTGAAACATCATAAGGAGTGATATCTACAGATATCTGATCTACAAAATCCATACTTACTGGATTTCTCATAGTTCCAAATCCATTATCATTTAATCCGAATGGATCATTAAAACTTACACCATCGATTGTAAAGTCATTAAATTTGGTGTTCGCACCCATGACACTAATTTCTGCATCACGGCCTACTCCACCATTTACTGAAACTCTTGGATCCATTTTTGCGAAGTCCGCAACAGAACGATTAATAGTTGGAATGGCATTCATATCGTCTCGAGTAAGGACAGTACTTGTGCCCATTTTAAATGCGGATGCTGGTTTTGCAGTTACTACGATTTCATCAGCAGCTGAAGCGCTTGTTAAGGTTACTCCAAAATTTAATGGGTCACCTAACGAAAGGTAAAGACCATTAATCGACTCAGAGTTATATCCGGGAGCAGTAACTTTAACTGTGTATGGTCCACCTATAGGCAAAAAGGAAAGTGAAAAACTTCCTGATGAACCGGTGGTGGTTGTTTTAGTTATTCCTGTAGGTGTATGTTCAGCTACTATAGTAGCACCAGGAACATTGACACTTCCTCTCATACCTGAAGTGGTATCAACATCAGAAAGTACAGGTAAACTCAAACAGACAAAAGAAATAAAAAGAAGAATACTTTTTAAAATTGGTTTCATAATTAACCCCAAAACTAATTAGACATAAGGCTCGATTTATTCTATACCTTTTACTGATAAAAGGTTAAAAAAAAAGAGTAAATTTTCCTAAATTTCACTTAAAAACCCCAGATCATACTTAAAGTAGAAGATTCTTTTTAGAATGATAGGATTTTATCTTTTCCTAGATAACTGCGAAGTGAATCTGGAACAGTAACTGAGCCATCTTCTTCTTGAAAATTTTCTAATACAGCTAAAACTGTTCTGCTCAAAGCTAAACCAGAACCATTTATTGTATTAAGTAGTTCTGTACTATTATCTTTATTATTCTTCCAACGGGCTTTCATTCTTCGTGCTTGAAAATCTCTAAAATTTGAACAAGATGAAATTTCTCTATAAGTTTCTTGAGAGGGAATCCATACCTCTAAATCATATGTTTTAGCTGAACTAAACCCTATATCCCCTGAGCATAAGCTTACTACCCTATAGGGTAATTCTAATTTTTTTAGTATTGCTTCAGCATGACCTGTCAGTTCTTCAAGAGCTTCTTCTGAATCAGAAGATTCAACAGCTTGAACAAGCTCAACCTTTTCGAATTGATGCAATCTCATAATGCCCTTAGTATCTTTTCCATAACTACCTGCCTCGCTCCTAAAGCAAGGTGTATGACAAACGTACTTTACGGGTAAATTGTTTGATTCCAGTATCTCATCTCTTAATAAATTTGTTACAGGAACTTCAGCTGTCGAAGTAAGGTAAAATGGATTTTTACCATCTAACTTAAATAGATCTTCTTCAAATTTAGGCAACTGTCCTGTTCCTAATAAAGAATCTTGATTAACTATATAAGGAACATAAACCTCTTCATACCCGTGATCTCCCACATGAGTATCCAGCATAAAATTTAATAGAGCCCTTTGTAATTGTGCTATTTCTTTTTTTAGTACTTTGAATCTAGAACCTGTGATTTTTGCACCAGCTTCCATATCAATACCTTTATTATCTCCTAGTTCCAAATGATCTTTAGGAGTGAAGTTAAATTTCCTTGGCGAACTATATTTTCTTATTTCTAGATTTTCTGTTTCATCTTTTCCATCAGGGACGTCTTCATCTATCAAGTTAGGAACAGACATTACAAAATCATTAATCTCATCTAATAATTTATCAAGTTTTTTTGTTAGCTCCTTAATTTCTGTTGTTAACTTAGTTGCATCTTTTTGAAGTCCCTCCGTATCTTCCTTTTCCTTCTTAGCTTGCCCTATTTGTTTAGAGAGATTATTTAACTTAGATTGTTGATTTTCATTGAAACTTTGTAATTCTTTTCTTTGCGACTCAAGTTTTTCCCATTTATTCAAATCAAAGTGAAAACCTCTTCTATTGAGATTCAGAATAGTTTCTTCAGTATCTTTTCTTAGTTTTTTTGAATCTAACATATTTATATTCTAAAGATTTCTAATGATAAACAACATCTATTCCTTCTGGTATGAATAATAAAAGATCTGAATCATTAAAAACTGTCCAATCTGATTTTTCAAACGTCAGGTCTACTGTTTGTTCAAATGAATCTGTATATCTTATAGAAAGTAGTTCTTTGTCAAGAAAGCTAATAATAAGTTGTTCTAAAAAACTTTCTTCTGTTTTAGGTTTCACAATACAAGCCACAATCTTGTCGGTAGTAGTGCAAGAATCTACAGAATATGATTCTTTTAGATCTTCTACTGAAGAGGTAAATAGATTTATAGGTGTGCCATCAAAATAGTCTTCCTGAGGCACTACATCAAGTTGTTCGAGCTCAGTATCAAGTTTGTAAAAAAATTTACCGTCTGCAGATATAGTTTCTCTAATCGGTTCAAAATATTCGATTTTGAATTTTCCAGATCTATTAGCCATAAGTTTGCCCTTTACCTTTCTTTCTTTCGAGGCAAGAGTTGTAATTTGTGTGAACTGAGTAGTAATGAATTGCTTCGTGTTAAGGAAATCAAATAGATTTTTTTGACTTATGTATTCGGCTGAAACAGATCCATATAAAGATCCTAAAAGAATTATGAATGAGATATTTTTCAAGCTAGTCTTCAGGAGGTGCAGGAATCAGAACTTCTCTATTTCCATTTGAAGCCATAGGGCTTAATACTCCTGTTTCTTCCATAGTTTCAATCATCCTTGCAGCTCTGTTGTAACCTATCCGTAATTTTCTTTGAACGGCAGAGATTGATGCCCTTCTAGATTGGGCAACAAAGGCAACAGCCTCATCGTAGAGTTCATCCTTTTCAGCATCGTCATCATCTTCTGACGCTATGCCGGGCATACCAGCTACAGCACCTTCTTCTTTGGTTACTTCTTCTAAATAATCAGCCTTGCCTCTTTGTCTCCAGTCATCGGCAACTCTTTGCACTTCATCGTCACCAACAAATGCACCATGAACCCTTTGAGGTATTGAAGTGCCAGGGGCTAGGTACAACATATCTCCCTTGCCCAGGAGTTGTTCTGCACCACCCTGGTCTAATATGACTCGAGAGTCCATTTTTGAAGCCACTTGAAAGGCCACTCTAGAAGCAATATTGGCTTTTATTAAACCTGTTATTACGTCAACGGAAGGTCGTTGTGTAGCTAAAAGCATATGAATACCAGCTGCTCTGGCTTTTTGTGCAATCCTCGCAATGAGTTGTTCAGCAGTTTTTCCAACAACCATCATCAGATCAGCCAATTCATCTACTGCAAGAACAATTAAGGGTAACTCTTCAAGATCTGGTGCCTCTTCTCCTTCTTCTGCTTCATTTATTTTCCAAGTCGGATCTTTAATAGGTTCTCCTGATGCTAGAGCATCACTAACTTTTTTATTGTAACCATTTAAATTTCTTACACCTAAATGAGCCATAAGCTTATATCGCCTTTCCATTTCATTGACACACCATCTAAGTCCACTAGAAGCTTCCTTCATATCCGTAATCACAGGAGCTAATAAGTGAGGGATATCTTCGTATACCGAAAGTTCTAACATTTTAGGATCAATAAGTATCATCCTAACTTGTTCTGGACTGGCCTTGTAGAGAATACTTATTAACATTGCATTTATAGCAACTGATTTGCCTGAACCAGTTGTACCTGCAACCAATAAATGAGGCATTGATGCTAAATCAGCAACAACAGCAGAACCGCTTATATCTTTTCCAAGCGCTACTGTAATTGGACTTTTAGATTCATCATAAGTTTTACTTGATAGAACTTCACTTAATAAAACGGGTTGTCTGTCTTCTCTTGGAACTTCAATCCCTATCGTATCTTTGCCTTCTATAACCTCCACAATCCTGACACTTGTTTTTGCCAAAGAGCGTGCAAGATCTTTACTAATATTTGTTATTTGATTTACTTTCAAGCCAATTGGTAGCTTCAGTTCTAATCTGATTACAACTGGACCCGGTTGAATTGACTCTACTTCTATGTCATTGATATTGTATTCAGCTAGTTTTGATACTACCAATTCACCAAGACGGCGAAGAGAATCTTCCGATGTCTCATCAGAGAACTCCTGCTTCTTTTCATCCAGTAAAGAGAGTTTTGGCGGTACAGATGATTCTTTGTATTCAAAAAGTTCAGTTTGTTTTTCTTCTTCTACTCTTTTGCTTGTCTCTATGGAGGGTTTAGGCTTTATTACCTCAGCAGGTTTAATTTGCTCTTTAGCTTTTGCACTAACAATAACTTTTTCTTGTCTTTCTATTTTTTCTTTTCTTAGTTGCTGTCTTTCTTTAAGCATAGCTAAAAAATTAGAAGCTCTTTCACCTAAATTTGTACCAGAAGTGAGTAGCAATTCTTGTACTTTAGTAATCATACTCACCCAAGATACTTCTAGAGATAAGGTCAGTCCCAATAGAAAAGTTGATGTAAACAAAAGCAAGCTGCCTATCAAACTAAGCGGAACAATAAACATAGAAGAAATACTAGAGCCAATAATTCCTCCACCTTCTTGAGGTAGCATGCTTGAACCAGGTTCTAAAATGAGAGCCAGAAGAGTTGATCCCGAGATAACTACTAGCAGCCATCCAAATATCTTTAAGCCCAAAAGGCCAGAATAAATATCAGAAAAAGGAATCTTATTTCTAGATAGAAAGAAGTGCCTTATTAATGGCCATAAAAGCCAATATACAACTATGTAAGACATGTATCCAAAAATAGTAAGGAGAAAATCACTCAGGTAAGCTCCCCAACTACCCACTAAATTAAACACTTCTTCAGTGTTAACTGAACTATTGGAAAACACCTGGGTGTTCCAACCCGAATCTCTAGGCGAGAATGTAGAAAGAGCCAACAGAACAAAAATTCCCAAGAATCCTTGTACTATAAGCCAGGAATCAAGAATAAGTTTATTAAGGCGTATGCGGGACACCGAGACAGCTTGGTTCGATGTTTTTTTTGTTGCTTGAGACTTTTTTACCACTTACAAATCTAAGTTTTAACTATTGTATAGTTAATTAAGAAGATGTTCTAATCTGAATAACTAATTTTTGACGATAGCTATATAATTACCAATATGGAAAGTATAAAAAGAAAACTTGTAATTTTAGGCTCTGGACCAGCTGGCTACACGGCTGCTGTATATGCTGCAAGAGCAGGGTTAGAACCATGTCTAGTAACAGGAATGGAACAAGGGGGGCAGCTTACAACAACTACAGATGTTGAGAATTGGCCGGGTGACAGTGATGGACTTCAGGGTCCAGAACTAATGGAAAGAATGTTAAAACATGTTGAATCACTGAATGTTGAGGTTATCTTTGATCACATTGAAGCAGCACATTTATCATCTAAACCATTCACTTTGACCGGAAATGTTAATGAATATGTCTCAGATTCTTTAATCATAGCAACCGGAGCTTCAGCTCAATACCTGGGACTAGAAAGTGAACAGAACTATATGGGCAGAGGAGTAAGTGCTTGTGCGACCTGTGATGGATTCTTCTATAAGGATAAAGATGTCGCAGTTATCGGTGGTGGCAATACCGCCGTGGAGGAAGCCTTGTATTTATCAAATTTATGCTCCTCAGTTACGCTTATACATAGAAGGGACTCCTTAAGAGCCGAAAAGATCTTGCAAGATAGGTTGTTCAAGAAAGAAAAGGGAGAAAACGTAACTATCATATGGGATCACGAGTTGATAGAAGTTCTAGGTGACAACACTCTAGTGAATGGAATAAAAATTAAAAATACTAAGGATTCAAATGAAACTGATCTAGCTTTATCTGGATTGTTTATTGCAATTGGACATAAACCAAATACGGATCTATTCAAAGATCAACTAGATATGCAGAACGGTTACATAACAATTAGCTCTGGTACTGATGGCAACAGCACAGGTACAAGTGTTCCTGGTGTATTTGCTGCTGGAGATGTTTCAGATCATATCTACCGACAGGCAATAACTTCTGCTGGTTCAGGTTGTATGGCTGCGCTAGATGCAGAAAAATATTTAGCTGAAAACTAAATGAAGCATCTAGAAATAAAAAAAGAAGGATTCATTGCGATAGTAAGCATTAATAGACCTGACTCTATGAATGCATTAAGCATAGATGTTTTAAAGGAATTTTGCTCTCTACAGGAATACTTTAGAAAAGATTTAGAAACCAGAGTTGTGATCTTCACAGGAGAAGGAGAAAACTTCTCAGCTGGTGCTGATCTAAAAGAAAAAGCACAACTCTCTTCTAAGCTTGAATCGTGGCGAAATAATTTTGGTAAACCAGCTATAAAGTCTATATTGGAAATTGACCAAATCACTATAGCTGCTGTCAATGGATATTGTTTGGGCGGTGCCGCATGTATAGCCTCTGCATGTGATTTTCGTATTGCTTCAAAAAAGGCAGTTCTTGGTTATCCTGAGATTAATCTAGGCATTAATTTGAATTGGTTGGGACTTCCACTTGCCGTTCGCCTGATAGGCCCAGCGAAAGCAAAAAAAATGGTTATAGGTGGAGAAAATGAGAATGCAGATACCCTATTATCTTGGGGATTCTATGACAAGGTATGTGAAGAGAATGTCTTAATAGAAGAAGCCTTATCTATGGCAAAGTTGTATGCCTCAAAGGCTCCTATGGCTGCCCAAATGATAAAAAGAAGTGTTAATAATATCGTCTATAAGAATGATGAATCCATAATGCATATGGACTATGATCAAACGTTATTAACTCATGGAACTAGAGATCGTAAGGAAGCCATAACAGCTTTCTTTGAAAAAAGAGAACCTGATTTTGAAGGAGATTAGTTAAGCTGATTTACTTTCTAAAACTCTTTTAGCCTCTTCGTATTCATTTACCAGGCCGTCTACAGCTTCTTTAACCGAAGGCACATCATGAAGATTTCCGATTCCTTGTCCAGAACCCCATATATCTTTCCATGCTTTCTTCTGGTTATCTCCACCGGCTCCTGAGCTACCAAAATTCATGTCATTTTTATCAGCATAAGGAAGATTATCCGGATCTAATCCCGCATTAACGACGCTTGGCTTAAGATAATTACCATGAACTCCTGTAAAAGTAGGTGAATACATTATGTCGTTAGCTGTACTATCAACAATCATATCTTTATATCCTTGAGTTGCATTGGCTTCTTGGGTCGCAATAAATCTTGTACCAATGTAAGCAAAATCTGCTCCCATAGCTTGTGCAGACAAAACAGAAGCACCGTGTGAAATACTTCCTGAAAGTGCAACAGGCCCATCAAAGAATTCTCTTACCTCTCTAACAAGAGCGAATGGACTCAAGGCACCTGCATGACCACCTGCACCAGCACAAACTAAAATTAATCCATCTGCGCCCTCATCAACTGCTTTTTTTGCATGTCGTATATTTATGACATCATGCATAACGGCACCGCCATAACTATGCACTGCATCTACCACAAATTTGGGAGCCCTTAAGCTAGTAATTATTATGGGAACTTCGTGTTCAACACAAACATCCATATCATGTTCCAAACGATTATTAGAATGGTGACAAATTTGATTAACAGCAAAAGGAGCTACTATTGCATCTGGGTTTGCTGATTGAAAGTCAGCTAATTCTTTTTTCATCATAGAAATCCATTCTGAAAGCTTTTCTTCAGGTCTTGCATTTAGAGCCGGAAATGAACCAACTACACCAGCCTTGCATTGTGCAAGTACAAGCTCCGGGTAAGAAACGGTAAACAAAGGTGCACCTATAACAGGTATTCTCGTTTTATCTTTTAGAAAATTTACAACATCCATATCTTCTCCTTATTTTATTGACTAGAGACCCAAAAATAGGCCGCAGCCGTTAAACTTAAAATGATCACAACAGCTGCTATCGCATCAAGCTTACTATCTTCTTCTCGCATTAATTCTTTCTCTTGTTCGCTATGCTCATTAGACATTACTCTTTCCTCTAATTTAGATTTACTAATACGCGCCCAACTTGACCACCTTCTAAGATAGTTGAAATTTCTTTCTCTAATTCTTCTAAGGTGACCTCTTTAACTAGATCAGAAAGGTCTAATTGCCAGTCAGAAGCAAAGTTTTCCCACACTTGTAATTTCTTTTGTAAAGGAATCTCTACTGAATCTATACCCAGAAGAGCATTGCCTCTAAGAATAAATGGGAATATTGAACTTTCAAAGGAAGGTCCACCAACTAAACCACTGCAAGCAACCGCTCCACCTGGTTTAAGTGACGCGAGTAACAAAGTTAATATATTTCCACTAACAACATCTACACCGAAGTTCCATATAGTTTTGCCTATAGGAGTTCTTGAAATTTCTGAGAGTTCTTCTCTAGAGATTATTTCAGTAGCGCCTAAACTCTCTAGCAGACCTTTTTGTGTTTCCTTACCTGTTACTGCCGTTACAGAAGAGCCAAGTTTAGATAACAACATTACTGCAATGGAGCCTACACCGCCTGTCGAACCGGTAACAATAGAATTTGAGTTATCGAATCCTTGATTGGAATTGTAGTCATCAAGAGCCTGTATAGAGAGCCCGGCAGTCAAGCCGGCTGTTCCTAATGACATCGAATCTCTCTCACTTAAGCCTGAAGGAAGATTAACTGCCCATGAAGAAGGTACTCTTATGTATTCACCAAAACCGCCTGATGTATTCATTCCGAGATCATATCCAGTAACAATTACGGAATCACCCTCTTTAAAATTTTGATCTTTTGTTTCCTCTACAATTCCGACAGCATCTATACCCGGAGTATGAGGATAGTTTCTAGTTACGCCAGGCGCACCAGATGCAGATAAAGCATCCTTATAATTTAGTGAAGAAAATTTGACCTTTATTAATAATTCTCCCTCTGGAAGATCATCAATAGATTTTTCTATAATCGAAAGAGTATTTCCTTGATCTGTTTTTGTAGATTCTAAAGCTTTGAATGTTTTCATGATGTAAATCGGTCCCTATTAATTAAATCGTAAAATTTTATGAAAGACTTTTCTATTATTAGTTGCATAGAGAACGCAAATTTTTCTGATAGATTTTTCTTTTCAACAAACTCTATTTCAAATAATTTAGCTTCTTTAGATAAACCAATAAGATAATTATCTGAAGTCTCTAATGAATCAACCAGTCCGACTTTTATAGCTTCCTCCCCTTGCCACACTTCTCCAGTCGCAACTACATCTGTATCTACCTGAGGCCTTTGTTCTTTGACAAAGTCTTTGAATATTAAATGTAAGTCTTCAAGATCAGACTTGAACTTCTCCCGACCTTCGTCCGTATTTTCGCCCAAAGTTGTAAGCGTTCTTTTAAAAGCGCCAGCTGTGTGCATTTCAAAATCTATTAAGTTCTTCTTAAGAAGCCTATGAAAATTGGGCAGCTGTGCGATGACACCAATGGAGCCAACAATAGCCCACGGAGCAGCAATGATCTTGGTGGCAACACAAGACATAAGATAACCTCCACTAGCCGCAACTTTATCAATGCAGACAGTAAGGCTTATATTATTATCCACTAGTCTTTTAAGTTCAGCTGCACACAATCCATATGCATATGCTGACCCTCCTCCACTCTCAACTCTAATTACAACTTCTTTGCATTCACTTTCTGAAAGAAGGATTGCATTTATTTCTTGTTTTAGTTTTTCTACTTCTGAAGCTTGTATATCTCCTTGAAAGTTCAAAACAAATACTGAATCTTCCTTTT
>CABYCU010000017.1 GCA_902517565.1 uncultured SAR86 cluster bacterium
AGAAGAAGTAAGGTCGTTTTTTAATGAAAATAAAATAAAACAAGGAGAAGACTATTTCTCTTGGCGTTTAGGCTGGTTTGAAAAAGCTAGAGAAAAAGGTGGTTGGGATGTGCCTAAATGGCCTGAAAAATTTGGTGGTCCTGGCTGGACTCCAACTCAACATTATATTTGGGAACAAGAAACAGCAAGAGCCAATATCCCTTTTGATCTTCCTTTTGGTCTAGGAATGCTAGCACCCATATTGATGAATTATGGCAATGAAGAACAGCAAGAGAGGTTTTTACCCGATATTAGAGATAGAAAAGTGAACTGGTGTCAGGGTTATTCTGAGCCCGGAGCTGGTTCAGACTTGGCAAACCTGAAAACAAAAGCTGTTTTGTCAGATGATGGAACATACTACACAGTAAATGGATCCAAGATTTGGACGACCTTAGCGCACGTTGCCGACTGGATATTCTGCTTAACAAGAACTGATGATTCTGGAATCAAGCAACAAGGAATTTCATTCTTGCTTTTTCCAATGAAACAGGAAGGCATAGAAGTGAAGCCTATAATTACTCTAGGAGGTTCTCATACAGTAAATACAGTTCACTTTACAGATGTGAAGGTGCCTGTAGAAAATATGATAGGCGAAGAAGGTAAAGGCTGGACGTACGCCAAAGGCCTACTGGAACATGAAAGGACTGGATTAGCAGGGCTATCAAAATCTTTAGTCGAACTTGAGCAGCTTAAAGATAATGCTCGATCAATAAAAAGAGGAAACGGAAACTTAATGGATGATTCGAACTATAAATCTAAAGTTGGAGAGCTAGAAATAGATTTACTTGCAACAGAATTTACTGAACTTAGGAGCTTGGCTTCAGCTGCTGCAGGTGGTGAACCAGGTCCTGAATCTTCAATTCTAAAATTAAAAGGAACAGAGATTAAACAGCGAATACAAAAATTAACAGTTGAAGCTAGTGGCATATATTCGTCTGCTTGGGGTGATCAAGGTGCAGGTCCTGCTTTCGCTAAAGGCGGTACAGCCGGCTATCTTAATAGTCGTTATTTTACAATCTATGGAGGTGCTAGCGAGGTTCAGAAAGATATAGTTGCTAAGAAAGTACTTGGCATTACAAAAGGAAGTTCAAAATGAATTTTGAATTATCTGAAGAACAAAAAATGATCCAACAGAGCGTCGAACGCTTTGTACAAGAAAATTATGATCTTTCTAGTAGAATCAGTATTAGTTCCAAAGATCCTGGATTTAGTAGTGAATATTGGTCTTCTATGGCTGAATTAGGTTGGCTAGGTCTTACTTTTACTGAAGAAGAAGGAGGATTTGGAGGAAATCAAATCGATACCCTCGTGTTGATGGAGCAATTTGGGAAAGGTCTTGTCTTAGAACCTTTTCTAGCAAACATTGTTCTAGGCGGAGGTGCCATAAAGAGGAGTGAATCTAAAAATCTAAAAGAAACTATTATTCCTAGTCTTATTGATGGAAGTTTACAAATAACACTAGCTTACGCAGAAGAGCAAAGCAGATTTGATCTTAATGATATAGCAACCTCTGCAACAGAAGAAGGTGATGGATTTATTCTAAATGGAAAAAAATCAATGGTCTTAAATGCAGAATCAGCTGACAAATTAATAATTGTTGCTCGAACCAGCGGAAGTCAAACAGAAGAAAATGGAATCTCTCTTTTTATTATAGATTCTGATTCAGAAGGAGTTGTGTTACAAAACTTTCCAACTGTTGATGGTTTAAGAGCATCAGAGATTTCCCTAGAAAATGTAAAAGTTTCTAAAGAAGGTCTTGTTGGTGAGAAAGATAAGGGTTTTGAAATTCTTCAAGCCATTGCTAATGATGCAATATTGGCACTTGCAGCAGAAGCTGTTGGAGCTATGGAAGTTCTTTATAAAGATACTGTTGAATACACCCAACAAAGAGAACAATTTGATCATGCTCTTTCTGATTTTCAGGTATTGCAACATAGAATGGTTGATATGTTTATGGAATACGAACAATGCAAATCTTTACTATTTAGGGCAACACTCGAAACAGTTCAGGATCCAAATATGGCCCAAAGGACGATACATGCCCTTAAGCATTTAATAGGTAAATCAGGAATATTTGTAGGTGAAAACGCGGTACAACTTCATGGTGGCATGGGAGTTACAGAAGAACTAAGAATAGGACATTTCTTCAAAAGACTGCTGGTTATAGACTCTCAATTTGGCAATGCAGACTTTCACCTAGAAAAATTTACTAATATTTCTTCTTAAAATGATAAATATAAATGTCGAATCTATACAAAGAGCTTTAGGGGCTGCTTCTCCAAAAGTACCTGGACTATCAGCCATGATTTCTTCCAGGGATGAGATGTTATATAAAGGTCATTTTGGTTATTTAGACCTAGAGAGTAAAACGCTAGTAGACGATAACTCTCTCTACCGGATAGCATCGATGACGAAAGCTGTCACGTCTACTTGTATCATGCAATTAATTGAAAAGGGCAAGCTTTCCTTGGATTCAGAATTAAAGCATTTCTTTCCGGAAGTTTCCTCTAAGAAAATTATCGAGGGTTTCGATGAAAAAGATCAACCTATCTATTCTGAACCTTCGAATGATATTTTGATAAAGCATCTCCTTTCTCATTCTTCGGGTCTAGGCTATGAAATGTGGAATAAGAATATTTCAAAACTTGTGCAAAAAGGTGATCTTGTTTCTATGATGACTAATAAAAGAGAATTCTTAGAAGCTCCATTATTATTCAATCCTGGTTCATCTTGGGAATACGGCATTGGTATTGACTGGTTGGGCGTCCTTGTTGAGGAAATTACCGGGCTTAGCCTTCAGGAATATATGAAAAAGAATATTTTTGATCCTTTAGAAATGAGTGATACAGGATATGATTTACCATCTACTCAGCATGCTAGAGTTGCTAAAGTTTATAATAGGGCGGAAGATAGCTTTTCCGAAATACCTTTTGGTGTGAGTGAGAAATATGACTTTTATTCTGGCGGTGGAGGTTTAATATCCAACATTCATGACTACTCGGCCTTTTTAAAGATATTCTTAAATGAAGGTAAAGGTAATGGTGCTCAAATTTTAGAAGAAGATTCAGTTAACATCATGTTATCTAGCTTTAATAGAGAAATTAAGATGAGAAAGCTAGAAACCTCTGCTCCTCCTTTGACTGAAGACATGATAATTATGGCTGGGATAGAAAAGTCTTGGAGTCCAGGCTTTATGATAAATCATGAAACATCCCAAAGTGGTCGACCAAAAGATAGTGCCGGCTGGGCTGGGCTATTTAATTCTTACTTTTGGATAGATACTCAAAATAATATGGTTTCAATCATACTGATGCAGATGTTACCTTTTTTAGAAAAAGGATGCGTTGAGATACTTGAACATTTCGAAGACAGTATTTATAAAAATACTTAAAATCCTTTTTATTAAAGTTATATTCCTATCCCAAAAGATTAGTTTTGATATTATTTAAAACTAGTTAAGTTAAAAATTGTCAAAAAAATATGAAAGTTAAAATCGTTCTTTATACATTCTTAATATTTATAAGCTATGGTTGTGCGAACTCTTCTTTAGGACCTGATACTTTTGACAGAGATTCGGCTCAAAAGATATCCAATGTACTTTATGGGGAAGTAGTTTCCATAAAAAAAGTTACTATAGAGGGTAGCGTAAAATCTGGATCCATTGTTGGAGGTCTTGTAGGAGCTGCGGCAGGTAGCGGAGTAAGTGACTCAAAGCCTGAATCGGAAATAGGAGCAGTGATAGGTGGAGCTGTTGGAGCAACATTAGGCGGGAATATCTCAAAAAGTCTTCAAGCTAGGTCTGGAATACAACTTACAGTCAATATGGATGATGGAAGAACAATCTCAGTTGTGCAAGAAATCAGTGATTATTCTTTCACAGTAGGCGACTTGGTTGAAGTGGTTACAACGAATAATAAGACTAGAGTCTCTCCTTCAGGCCTTAACTTAAATACAAAATAATAAAATGGTTAGATCAATCTCCATTATAAGTCTGTTATCTTTGATGCTGATTTCCTGCCAATCAGTGGATGTAGTTCAACAAAATTTTTACATAGAGAAAGCTAAATCTTACAAAGCTCAAATTAAGAGGGATATTTGGGGAGTGCCACATGTACACGGTAAAACTGATGCGGATGCTGCCTTTGGATTAGCTTATGCGCATGCTGAAGATGACTTTAAGAATATTGCTGAAAATATGTACCTCTATAGAGCTCAAATGGGTTTAAAAGATGGAAGGAGTGGAGCAGTTCAAGATTACTTAATCAAAGTACTTAAGATAAGAGAAAGAATAGATAAAAATTATGAAAAAGATCTGAGCAAGGAGGTAAGGACTGTCTTAGAGGCTTATGCAGTAGGAATAAATTACTGGATGATTAATAATCCAAACAATGAATATAATCATTTCTTTCCTGTTACAGAGAAAGACATTGTTGCTGGATTTGCCATACAAAACTTGTTCTTTTCAGGAGTAATAAGCTCCATCGAAAAGCTTCAAAGAGAGTCGGCTCAAAAAGAGGAGTATAGTTACCTTTACAAAAATCAGGAATTTGTAACGGGTTCTAATGTACTGGCAGTTAATTCAAATAAAACTTCTGATGAATCGACACGAATAATAATTAATTCACATCAGCCTCTAGATGGCCCCTTGGCCTGGTATGAGGCACATGTATCAAGTGACGAAGGTTGGAATATGATGGGAGGACTTTTTCCGGGGTCTCCTTTTGTATTTGTTGGTTTTAATCAAGATCTTGCGTGGGGATTTACTGTTAATAAGCCAGATCTATCAGATAGCTATCTTTTAGAAATTAATCCTAATAATCCGAACCAATATCTCTTAGATGGAGAATGGAAAGATTTTGTCGTAGAAAACATCAGATTACCTGTAAAGATATTTGGACCAATAAGGTGGACGGTTAATGAAGAGGCAAAATATTCTCTTCATGGACCTGTACTCGAGCTAGGTGAAAAGCAATACGCATTGAGATTTTCTGGAATGGAGGACATCAAGCAAGTAGATCAATGGTATGCAATGAATAAATCAACTTCTTATGAGGAGTGGGTTGAAGCGATGAAGAAACGATCTATCATCTCCTTTAATGGTGTATTTGCAGATAAAGAAAACAATATCTTCTTTTTACACAATGCTTCATCTCCTAAAAGAAAAGAAGGTATAGACTGGCAGAATGTAGTTGATGGAACCAAATCGGAATTAATTTGGAAAGATTACGTTAGATTTGAAGAAATACCCATGATAAAGAACCCGGTTTCAGGATGGATTGCAAGCACTAACCAGGACCCTTTTAAAGTAACTGGAAAGGGAGATAATCTCAGTAGTCAAAATTACTCCCCTACCCTAGGTTTGCAAACCAGAATGACGAATCGTGCTTACCGATCGGTAGAACTATTTGAGAAATACAACAAAGTTAACGAAAAAACCTTTGATGATATTAAATTTGATAATAAATACTCCAAGCTGTCTAGATCTTATAAATATATTTCTGAGATATTTAATAGAGAATTTGAGAATGACGAATTAAATGATGCTCGAAAAATCCTTGAGAATTGGGATCTTCATACCGACCTTGAAAATAAATCCGCTGCTTTGGGAGTATGCGTTCTATCTAGTGAATGGATTTCTGAACAAGGTCAAAGGATGCCCCAAGATCCAGAAATATCTTTCAGAGATTGCGTGTCTGAATTAAAAGGAACATATGGCAAAGTTAATCCACTTTGGTCCGAAAGAAATTTCATTGTAAGGGGTAATAAGAAAGTTTCAGTTCAGGGTGGTCCAGACGTCTTAAGGGCAATTTATGGAAGAAATGATGACGAAGGTGATCTTAAGGCAGCAGGAGGAGATGGCTTGTACATCCATGTAAGCTGGGATAAAAATGGAAATCAGACATCAAAGAGTATTCATCAATATGGTAGCGCAACACAAGATCTAACATCAGAACATTTTTCAGACCAGGTTAATCGGTATGTAGAAGAAAAATACAAGCCAACCTTTTTCGATGAAAATGATTTAAAAAATAATACTTCTGAAGTTTATTCAGTCCCATTTTAGGAAAAAAAATGTTTATATTAATTCAGGTTTTAATATCAGGTCTTATATCCGGACTTATACTCTTTCAGTCTGCTTTTGTTGCTCCTACAGTATTCAGAGACCTGCCTGAAGAAAACAGACCTATAATTTTGAGATCCCTATTTCCTAAATTATTTAAGTCTATTGCTGTGGCTGGCATTTTATTTTTAATAACTTCTTTTTTGGAAGGCTCTAATGCTACGATACCTTATATTGTTGGAGTGTTTACTTTATTATCAGGATTAATTTGCAACGGAATGATAGACGCTACAAATAAAGCTAGAGATGAGGGAAATGATAAAAGATTTTCAATTTTGCATAGGGCAAGTGTGTTACTTACTATTTCAGTTTTGCTTATAAATCTGACATGGATATTTATGGTTTGATGTTATGAAAAAAAAATTAAATGAGTTTCTAAATACAGGTATGAATAAAGGTTTAAGTTGGACTACGATAGCCAGCGAAAAATTACTGTTGGCAGTCATTGGCATCTCAACATGCGTTGCATCAGTATTGTATCTTTACGAAATGATTCTAGAACAAAGAATAGAACTGGCTGATTTATTTATGTTGTTTATATACGCGGAGATTCTGGCTATGGTTGGAGCCTTTTACAGTACCAACCGTATACCTGTAACATTGCCTATAATAGTTGCCATAACAGCACTCTGTCGTTTAATAATCATGCAAACAAAAGATATGGATGGAATGATGGTCATGTGGGAAGCTGGAGCTATCCTTGTTTTGTCTGCCGCAGCATATCTGATGAGTCAAAAAGATAAGTTGAGCTTAGAAAAGCTAAAGAGTGATCAGAAATAAATTTCAGATATACTTTGCAAACCTTTCTTTTCTCCAGCTATCAATTGTTTCGTTTGAACTTTTTTCTTTAGAAAACCAGATTTTATCTGACTCATTATTTATCTGGTGAACCTTAAGATCCTGTAATCCGGAAGGAGAACTATCATCAAAGAACTCCATCAGGAACCTTTGATATAAATTTTGATCACTCATCTCCCTTAATATTTGTAAGATTCTCTTAACTTCCATTAACTCTCGATAATGATATAAATATAGGAATGTATCTTCAGCATGAGTTATGTTTTCGAAATGTTTGTTTTTAGAGTTCAAAAGTTTAAGAAAATAATCTCTTATCTCAGACATTTCAAAGCTATCTATAGCTCTTCCAGTTTTTTTTTGAAAAAAATCTTCATAAAGATAATAGGTATCAATAATCTCCTTTTTAAGACTCATAAACTATCACTACTTCTTTATATATCGAGAGTTAATAAAGTTAATATATAACTAAATGAAACTATGAGAGTTAAATTTCTTCTTAAGGTCCTGTATTCAGGATTGCTCATAAAAGGAGAGGTTCTTAATTCAAAGAAGTAAAAAGCTACGAAGCTTATAAGGCTAATGTAAAGGCTATACATTAGAAACATATTAGAGATAGCAATTACAAAGAAGCCTATAAGCGAAAAAAATATACCTAATATCAATGAGGGTGCTGAATTATCTTTTAATTCCCAGCCCCATGTCATTCCACCTAAGAAAGATAAGATTATGCCTCCATAAAAAGACATTAATAAGTTGAATATATAGGCCTCAGGAAATAATAAGAAAATGGGGATAATCGATAGTGCAATAAAAGGTAAAGCTCCAAGATATCCTAATAATTTTCTTATTTTGATACTCATATTAAGTCTAGACCTCGATATTCAGATTATTTTAATGATCAATTCAAAGATGATAACCATGTACAAATGTCTTTGAAGGCCTGCCTGTCCTGGACAAGAAATAAATGACCTCCCTCATATAATCTCAACTCACTTCCTTTAATTTGCGATTGTAAAGACTTCATGTTTGCAACGGGGGCTATTCCATCATATTTCCCGCCTGTAAGTAATACAGGTTTATCAATTTTTCTAAGCTTTTCATAAGTGTCATGACCCTTACGTGCTGATAATTGCTTTAGTAGGTTTTCTTGATCAGGACTAAAGAGTTTTCGTTTTTTTGTATTTAGCTTGATCTCATGCCAAGTTTCTTGATTAGCATTTATCCAATCATCAGAGATCCTTAGATCATTAATTCTTATATTTTTTTCAAGCTTCATTTCTTTATCTAATTTTTCAAGATCATGGAGTGGATAAGAAGACCCGCCCTTACCACCAGAAGATGTGCAGGCTAGTACAAGTTTTCTTACCTTAGAAGGATGTCTTATGGTTAATTCTTGAGCAACCATTCCTCCAAAAGATACACCAAAAACATTTATAGAATCTATATTGAGAGCTTCTAATAAGTTTGCAGCATCATCTGCGTATTGTTGCATGGAGTATTCTCCTGATGGCGCTTCGGTCTGACCCAATCCTCTTTGATCATAACTTATTACTTCAAAAAAATCAGTCAATGGAGAATCCATCTGATTAGGTTTATTTCTTAAATCTCCTGCGGTTCCACCAATATACAAGAGAGGCTCATTTGATCTGCTAAGACTTCTTTCAAAATATATATTAAGGTTTTTTGTGCTTATAATACTCATCGCCCTTAATTATAAAATAAAGGTACAAATAATATGAAAAAGGCATACATTATTTCTATATCTTTCTACTTAATAGCAATGTCTTCTTTGTTAGCATCCCATGATTTTAATTTACTTGTTAAGCCCTGTAAGAGCTGTGACTGGATTATTTATCCTGAACCATTTCGACTAAAAGAGACTTGTGAAATTGCAAGACAAGGTGTGTTTGTAAATGGAATGACGAAATGCGAAAAAATAATATATAAATGAGCAGATGGTCCAAAGAAAAATCTAATCAATGGTATGAGCAACACAATTGGCTTGTAGGGTGTAACTATTTACCTAGTAATGCAATAAACCAGTTAGAGATGTTTCAGCAAGAAACATTTGATGTTGAATTAAATAAGAAGGAACTAACTTGGGCTAAACAACTCGGATTCAATTCAGTAAGAGTTTATTTACATGATTTACTTTGGTCAGATTCTAAAGGGTTCTCCGAAAGACTTAATATATTTCTAGATATTTGTGAAACTTTAGAAATAAAGCCTCTTTTAGTATTATTTGATGATTGCCATAGACCTTATCCAAAACTAGGGAAACAACCAAAACCTGTCTACGGAATTCATAATTCTGGTTGGAAACAAAGCCCTGGTGTTGCAATTGTTAATGGGGTCTTTGAAGAAAAACTTAAACATCCTGAAATCAATAGACTGAAAAGGTTCGTTCAGGAGATTCTGACCAACTTTGGAGATGATAAGAGGATCTTAATGTGGGATATTTATAATGAACCTGGGCAGTTTGGTAATGGTGATAAGTCTTTAACTCTTCTGGACCTAGCTTGGCAATGGGCTGATGAAGTCAGGCCATCTCAACCACTAACCTCATGCCTGGATGGCTCTGTAGGTGATGAGATTATAAAACTCAATGCCAGTAAATCTGACATAATTTCTTTCCACACTTATGAGGGTGAAAAACTTCAAGGAACTATTAATAAATTAAAGGTTTATGAAAGACCTCTTATTTGTACGGAATATATGGCTCGAGAATTTGGATCGACTTTTGAGTTCAGTCTCCCAATCTTTAAAGAGAATAGAATAGGCTGCTATAACTGGGGTCTTGTTGCGGGTAAAAGTCAAACACACTTTGGATGGTCAACAATATTGGATCTTCATAAAATGAAAGAACAAGGTAAGTTTGTTGAAGATGAAGACGAAATACCTGAACCTAATATCTGGTTCCATGATATTTTAAGAAAAGATGGAACGGCTTATAATAATAGAGAAGTAGATTTTATAAAGAAAATCACAGCAAGAAAAGAGTAAGAGATGTCAGATATAAAAGAATTTTCCCAAGAATATTTTGATAAGAACACAGCTAAAGATGATCGTCTATTTAATGATTTCATAGACTCTAAAGAGCCTTATCACTCAATCTTTAAAAATAATCCTTGGATGATTCCTCCCGATTTAAAAAGACCACTAGAATGGGGAGATCATTATTGGGACACCACAATTGCAAGAAAGCATGATTATTGGAAGAATTTTGATCTTCCTGAACCTACTAAAGATATTAAACAAATTAGGCATGACTTTAAAAAGTGGGGTTATGCTTTAATAGAAGAAGCGCTATCAAAAAAACAAAGTGAAGATTTCTTAAAGAGAATATTAGAACAAGCCGAGGGCGAAAGACTCGCCGGCATAGAGGCTCAAACACCTACGGGTCAATATGTTCATACTCTCATTAACAAAGGTGAAATATTTAGCAAATGTATTGAACAGAATCCTGAGGCAGTTCAAGCTGGGGTGCTGATAGAAAATTTTTTAAATGAGACACTTGGAAAAGGGTGGATATGTCATAGCTTCCTGGCAAATGGTGCTGAAAAAGGTAAATATCCTCAGGGTTTACATATGGATCAAGGGCCCCTATCACCCTGGATGACGGAAGAATCTCCAGCTCTTGTGAACACTATGTATATTCCACAGGATGTAGATGAAGAAAATGGAGGAACACTTGTTATCCCTGGAAGTCATAGAATTATGATAGAAGCTGGCAGCAATGGAGAAGTTGGAGAATTACCTCCTGCAATTAACCTTGAAGCTAAAGCAGGAACAATAATGATTTTTGATGGAAGGCTACTTCATGGCACTGCAGTCAATAAGACCGATGAAATCAGATTCGTTGCAACTATGAGTAATGTTAAGCCGTGGATGAGAACACAAGAGAACTGGGTTCTTTCCGTTGATCCTAAGGTTCTTGATAATGCCAGTCCTAAATTAATTCATAGAATAGGACTACAAGCCCTTACCTACGGGAGCACCGTAGAGGGTTTCGGAATGGGAGCTAGTGGCAAAGTTGGAGATGTTTGGGGCAATATAAAACAATTCAGAGAAGCCTACGATAAAGGTGAATATGTTCGTGTTGGCGAACTATCATCTAATTCATCCAAGGAAGATTTAGAAAAAGGATATACACTAAAAAAAGCCAAGACAAAACTACTTAAAAGATGAAGAAGACCTTTGCTCTTGGAATTGTCTTTTTATTAACCTCTCCTCTAATTATTTCAGAGGAAAAAAAGGTACTGTGTGAACTTGAAGGTAATTATTCAATCACGTATGAAGATTTTCGCAGGAACTATTTCAATGAGGCCGTTGAGATTGCAAAAAATGTTGCAGTAACTACAACTCAATCAATTTTTTTCTTAAATAGAGCTAAGCAAACTTTAAATAAGGATGCATGGGATAAAAATAAAATTGATGTAACCCAGTATTGGGCTATAGATGACTTATCAGATGATCTGCTAAAGCTTGATTATGTTATTGAACCAGCTCCAGTATGGATAACTCAAAGTGATTGGAGAAAAGAAAAGAAAGAAACGGGCCTTATGGTTACTCATTTTCTTGAAAATGGAGCAATGCACCCCAACTACCCTGAATATAAAGTGGATGTTTATCAGCTCAGCAATGAAATAAACTGGTTTACAGGCAAGGCGAGAATTAAGGGAGATATTTGGTTAAAAAGAGTAGATGGAAAGAGAGGAAAAGATCCTAAAATAGAAATCTTAGCTAAAGGCAAATGCGAAAAACAAAAAAGAAAATTCTAGTTAAAAATTTAGAACTAAATATAAAGAAGTAGGAATAATAATTGCCCAAACTAGTGAAGCTAAAGCTATAGGTTTAAATTCCAGAAGAGCTAAACTTTCTCTACTTATCTGAGTTCCAATACAAAAAAGACCAGTCAAAAGACAAAACTTATTGGTCAGTTTCAAATAATCAACAATGATTTCGTTGGGCTGCAAAAGAGTATTCAGTATAGCTGCTGCTACGAAGAAAACCACAAAGATAGGAAGACCGAAGCCATCATTCTTATTTCGGTAAATCCAAGCAGAAAAAATAACCAGAGGGACAATCCAAATAGTTCTTGTTACTTTTAAAGTAGCAGCAACTTCAACTGAAACTTCACTGATACTTGATGCAGCACCAACAACAGAAGCGGTGTCATGTATAGCTAAAGCTACCCATGCCCCAAACTGTCTGTCGTTTAACTCTAGATATCCATTCGATAGAGGAAAAAATAAAACTGCAATAGCATTTAACAAGAAAACTATAGTAATTGCTGTAGTTAGATCTTCTGGTCTAGCCTTGATTGAAGGGGCAACTGAAGCGATAGCGGTTCCTCCACAAATAGCTGTTCCAGAAGCAAGAAGAAAAGATAGTTTTTCCGATACCCCTATAAGCTTTCCTAAGATTATTACCGCTCCAAATGAGATAAGAACAAAAGCGGAAATCCATAAAAAATAATCGGTATTTGTTTCATACACAGTGACGAAGCTTAAACTGCCACCTAAAAACACTATGCCCGTCTGCAAAATCTTAGATCCATACTTTTGAGTGAAAAATCCCTCGGGCAACTTATAAAATAAAGCTAGAAGTATTCCTAAAAATAAAGAAACTGCTGAATTACCGATCCATAAGCTTATTGCAATGATAATTATCGTAATAAAATAAAG
>CABYCU010000018.1 GCA_902517565.1 uncultured SAR86 cluster bacterium
TAGAGAAGCGATAAAGCTGGGCCTTGATAAAAATGACATAATCATTAAGAGAAGGCTTGCTCAAAAAATAGGTTTTCTCAGGCAAGAAGCAGACTCATCCCTGCCATCAGAAGAAGAAGTTAGAGATTTTTATAATAAAAATATAGATAAATATTTTGTAGGAAAGAGAATAACTTTTTCTCATGTTTACTTCAGCCTAAGCGAGACTGATAGGTTTGAGGCTACTAAAGCCTTAAATCTTATTCAATCTGGATCAATCGAAACCGATTTCGGTGAACCATTCTTACTGGGTAAAAATTTCTCATCTAAAACCATTCCAGAGATAGAAAGATCCTTTGGCAAAAGATTTTCAGAAGATATTCAAGACTTAACTCTTAAAGAATGGTCCGGTCCTCTGAATTCTGAGTACGGATCGCATCTACTTTTTGTGAATTCTATTTCAGATTCTTTTACACCAGCTTTGGAAGACATTAAAAATATTGTAATAAACGATGTGATTCTTGAGAAACAAAACAATTCTGTAAATGAGTATTTAAAAGAATTGAGGAATAAATACCAGATAGAAATTTTGACAGATCTAAATGAAGTATCTGACTAAATCTATATTCACACTTCTTGCCTTGTTCCTGACATTACTAGCAGAAACCCATGAAATGAATCCAGCTAGACTGTCTCTGGAGGAGAGACAGGAAGGATCTTACTCAGGTTTATGGATGTTTCCTACAAGCGCTGTTGGACTTCCCGCTGAAGTAAGCTTTACAGATTGTGAAGAGAAACAAAGAAATTTACCTGAAGTTCAAGGTAAATATTTAGTCTCGAATATTGAAATTAATTGTAATCAGTCTCTGAAAGGTAAGGAAATAGCATTTAAGGGACTTACCAGACAGACGGATGCGTTAGTGAGTATAAAGTTTATAGATCAAACTACTTTTGAAGGTTTAGCCACAATCAACGCTTCAAAATTTGATATACCTCAAGAAGTTAGCATCTATCCCACCAGTTATTTTTGGCTCGGTATAGAACACTTACTAAGCGGCATAGATCATATGTTATTTATTTTTGGCTTATTATTCCTTGTCTTCGGAACGTTTAACCTCTTTAAAACAATTACTGCATTTACATTAGCTCATAGCGTCACATTAGCATTATCAGTACTAGATATTGTTAATGTTCCTCAAGCTTCTACAGAAGCTTTTATAGCTCTAACAATTATTTACCTTGCTTTGGAAGTGGGAGATGAAAAAAAATATGATTCAACTCCGTGGCTTATAGCTTTTGGTTTTGGACTTTTACATGGTTTAGGTTTCGCAGGTGCTCTCGCTGAGATCGGAATAAATAATGAAAATCTAATCTTATCTTTATTGCTATTTAATTTAGGCATAGAGATTGGCCAATTAATGGTTTTACCTTTCTTTGGTCTAATTATTTATCTATTAAAGTCTAATAAAATAAAGATTGAGATAACTGCCTTTGCAAGTTACTTTATAGGTGGACTAGGTACCTATTGGTTAATTGAAAGAGTAATCTCCATTTAAGAAACAAATTATTAAATATGAAAGAAATAGAATTTAAGTTTATAGAAAGCAATGGAATCAATCTTAGACTAGCAATGATGGGTGATGGTCCGTTAGTAATCTTTTGCCATGGCTGGCCAGAAAGTTGGTATAGCTATAGACATCAATTACCAGCAGTAGCAGCAGCAGGCTTTAAGGCAGTCGCTTATGACGTAAGAGGGTATGGAGAATCTGATAAGCCTCATGAGATTGAGGCATACACTATGAAAAATATGACCAATGATGTAATTGGCATAGTAGACGCTCTAGGTTATGAGACCGCTATAACGATCGGTCACGATTGGGGAGGACCCATAGCTCTTAACACTGCTGCATTAAATGAAGATAGAATAACAGCTACAGGAACAATGTCCGTTCCATTTACAGGGCGTGGGCCCATGCCAACCTTAGATTTATGGAAAGAGATATATCAAGATAGATTTTTCTATCAACTTTATTTTCAGAAAGAGGGTGTAGCAGAAGAAGAATTTGAGTCTGATTTAAGTAAAGCCTTATTTATTACTTATACCAACAGTGATGGAAGAGGAATGAAAAGAAATTTTGAAAAAGGTCAGAGTGGTTTGGTGCCTCAAAAAGATAAAAATTCAAGTTTTTTAGAAGGCATGGAAGTATTTGAAGATTTCCCTGACTGGTTCTCTGAGGAAGACTTAGATTATTTTGTTAGTCAATTTGAAATGAGTGGCCTTAGAGGTCCCTTCAATAGATATAGAGCTCAAAATATAGACTGGAATGAACTACCTCAACTGGAAGGTGCTGTGCTCCAACAACCTGCATTCTTTATAACTGGAACTTTAGACCCTGTTAATTTTTTCATACCTTCGGAACAGAGTTTAATAGATAGAATCTCATCAAACTATAAAGAGCTTTTGTTTGCTGAAGAACTTATTGGGATAGGCCACTGGACTCAACAAGAGGCCCCTGAAGAAGTTAATAAGCTTATTTTGAAATTCCTAAAAGAAGCATCTTAATTCTTATTAAAATAAAATTATATTATGAATGAAATAAAGACTTACTCTAAAGAAGAGAGGCAAATTGCGGTAAATATTCTCTTACTTGCCTTTTCTGGTGATCCTTTTCAAAGATATTTAATGCCTGATTCATCAATTTTTTTAAAAAATTCAGCTATATGGTTTGACAACGCAGCAAATCAATCAATCTCTATAAAAGCTTTGCTTGGTACTACAGATTATTCAGGTGTTGCTCTTTGGTTTCCGCCTAATCATATTATTGAATTTGAAGCCCTTAAAGAAACATTTAATGAACTTCCTGAAAATTCACAAAAAGATATATTTCAATACTTCAGGGAGTTTGAGGAAAGTAGACCTAAAGATGCGTGGTATCTTGAGTATTTGGGCGTTGATCCAAGTAAGCATTCATTAGGATTAGGGTCTAAAATATTAAAAGACTCTTTGGTTAAGATAGATGACCTTCATCAATCAGCTTATTTAGAATCTTCTAATCCAAGGAATATGACTTTATATGAAAGGCACGGATTTGAGACTGTTACCAAAATTCAATTTGGCGACGGCCCGCCGATGCATACCATGTATCGAGAGGCTAGATAACTTTTATTAGTATCTATTTTCTATAATCAAGAATCTTAATTAGTAGCGTCAAGACTTGAATCAATGATCCAAGAAATGAGTTTTCTATGTGCTTTAGTGGGAAGATCATTTGAAGATTTCTTTACAATCTTTTGTATTTCTCTTAATGAATTATAGACAGCAGCTGTGGCAAATTCATCATAGTAATCTTGTGCCAATATATCTATAAGCCTTCTTACATAGGTCGTTTGTATATTTCTCCTAATAGAGCTTGCTTTATTATCTTCGTCTCCAGTAAAAATTGATCTTGTTAGATCATCAATTACCTCATAAACAGAATAATCATTTCCATAAAGCTCTGTGTCACTTATTCTTTCGAGAGTCCATGAGTTCAGGATATGATCAAGAACAGAATTTTGAATGCTCAAGATGATCTTATGCATTTGAGGATCTTCATGCCTAGTGTAAAGATCAAACATTCTTCTCTCTACTTGTACCTTACGAAGCAATTCTGAGTTGATAGGGAAGGCTTCCGTAGAAAAAGCATAGTATTTTAAAGCATTCATTGCTTTCTTTTGCTCGTCATATGGAACAGGGCTGTAGGGGTCTTTATTGGGATTATCTTTAGGATTAGATCTTTCAATATAAACTCCACCAATCTGTCTTGATATCACTTCTAGTGATCTTCCATATTCTCTAATTAATATTCTATGTGCCAATCTATATTCTTCCCAAGATTCTGCTTTTTTATCAAATTTTCCGATCAATTCTTCTTGAGTCTTATTTACTAGATCCATTCTCTTTATTGCATACTCAACAGGATCATTAGTGAGGTCATAGATCATTGCCCTTGGATCGATTCCTCGTCCAGGATATCTCATATCTTCAGAGTCATTGGCAAACATGTGTTCTGGTTGATCTGCTTCTCTCAATATTTCTGCAAGTCCATTTTCTGATAGGTTAGGTGTATAACCATACTTTATAGCCCAAACATCATAGGGACCTGGACGAATATCATAATAGTCGCCTTGTTTTACCCCAATCGGAGCTAAGTTGATAGCAGGATACTCCATCACGGATGCAGTAACCCCAGTTTTACTTGTTATCTCTGGATTATGGACATCTTCATTATTATTGAGATAGCTTGCTTTAAAATTATGATTTAATCCTAAAGTATGACCGACTTCATGCAAGGCAAGCCTTTTGATGCCTTGTTCGATAATTTTTGGATCATTTAGATCTAATGACTCAGCAAGTAAAAGACCTTCTTGCATATGGCTTCCAGCACTACAGTTTTTGTGGTTATGTGATTCGTTAAAAACTTGATCGACATTTACTCTTGCTGTTAGATAAATCCATTCCAGCATTATATCTGCTCCTAGAATTTCTCCTGTTCTGGGATTAGTAAAGCTAGGTCCATACCCTCCAAACATTGGATTAGGAGAAGAAGTCCAACGGAGCACGTTATATCTGATATCACCTGCATCCCAATCCGCATCATCAGGTTGTATCTTAACTTCTATTGCATTTAAGAATCCTGCAGCTTCAAAAGCTTCATTCCAGGCCAATACACCTTCCTTGATAAAATCTCTGAGTTCATAGGGCGTAGTGTTTTCGATCCAAAAAGTTATCGGCGTAATCGGTTCTGATAGTTCCTTCTGAGGGTCTTTTTTTTGTAGATTCCATTTACCTATCAAGTCTTGATAAGGAGTCACTTCAGTAGAAGTTAAATTAGTGACCCTATCCGAAAAATAACCTATTGATTGATTTGCTATTCTGGGCTCAAAATCATTTTGAGGCATTTCAATAAAACTATACCTAACTTGTACTGAAATATTTCTTGGATCAGCTAGGTCTTCGTATTCAAAATCCTCTCTTGAAAACCAATCCGAAGGCGCCATATTCTCAATCACATACTCCACTTGAAAATCAGTATTCTCCTCATAATTGTGAATATTTAATATTCTAGATTTAGTAGGACTGATCTGCCCCCAAGACATCGTAGCTTGATGATAACTATCTGGTGACATTATAGGAACTATGGGGGTAAGTCTTTCAGACAATAGTAAACCGGTAATATCTATTAAGTAAGTATTACCATCTTCATTTTCAGCAGCTATCTTAAATACACTGAATGTCGAGTTTGAAGTGTTCGCACCTTGAGACTTTTTTAACGGACTATCATCATCAAAATAGAAACTTGTAAGGATTCTATTAAATCGTAAATTCTCAAAATCCTTTTCTATCTCAAAGATACCTTCATCAACATAAGACCCTTTGACCATTCCTGAAACAGCCGTTCCGTTTATGATGTGTGCGAAATATATAAATTCTTTTTCAAGTTGATCGTCATTTATCTCTAAGTAGATTTTATTTTCTTCATTATTTCTATAGGTTTTAAAGAAACCAGGTATTTCTTCAAAATCCTCTACAAACTCTTCTATGTAAGTTTGATCTTCTTTTTTCTCTGCAGCATCATCTTCCTGTTTACTCTCTTCTGCATTTAGTCCTTGAGTAACTAAAAACATTAAAAAAATTATATTAATTATTATGTTTTTCATAAGGTGTTTTTTACAAATAATCTTCTATTGTTAAAATTAAGGTGCGATACTATATCAGAAATGCACAATGAATTTTTAAAGGTTTTATTATGTTTGATTTATTAATTAAAAATGGTTTGGTTTATGACGGCAAAGGAAATGAACCCTTTCAAGCTGATGTAGCCATCCATAATGAGAAAATAGTTAAAGTTGGCCATATAGATGGAGACAGTAAAGAGACAATCGATGCCGAGGGGAAAATTGTTACCCCAGGTTTTGTAGACATTCATACACATTATGACGGCCAAGTAACTTGGGATCCTTATCTCAGGCCATCCACTTATCACGGAGTAACTACAGTCGTTATGGGGAATTGCGGTGTAGGTTTCTCACCCTGTAAGCCTAATCAACGAGACTGGTTAATCGGTTTGATGGAAGGAGTAGAAGATATACCAGGTACTGCACTTCATGAAGGAATAGATTGGGAATGGGAAAGCTTCCCTGAGTACTTAGATGCATTGGAAAAGAAACCCCTAGCGATAGATGTTGGTACACAGATCCCTCATGGTGCAGTCAGAGCTTATGTTATGGGTGAAAGAGGCATAAACCATGAAGAGGCTTCCGATGAAGAGATCGAACAAATGAAAAAAATTGTTCAAGAGGCGGTTAAGGCCGGCGCTTATGGTTTCACTACCTCAAGAACAGAGAAACACAACGATGTTAATGGAAACCTAACCCCCAGTATCACTGCTCACAAAACTGAATTAGTAGAGATAGCAAAATCTTTAGGAGAAATTAACCAGGGAGTATTGCAAGGAATTTCGGATTTCTATGATTTTGATTCTGAATTTGATATTTTTAAAGCAATGTCTGGAGAGTCGGGAAGACCTATTTCCATCACTGTTGAACAACAAGATGCGCGTCCGGAATGGTGGCTACAATTATTAGATGGCATTGAAGAGGCCCAATCAGAAGGTATCAAAATGTACGGTCAGGTCCCTCCAAGAGCTACTGGTATTTTAATGGGCTTAACTGCAACTTTAAATCCCTTTAGATTTCATCCTTCTTATATGGAAATAGCTGATCTTGCTTTAGAAGAAAGAGTAAGCATTATGAATACAACAGATTTTAGAGAAAAATTGCTAAATGAGCATGCCGTTTCGATAAACCCTTTAGTAGATGAAATCGTCAACTCTTTTGGAAAAATGTTCAAATTAGGAGAGCCGGCTAATTATGAACCTGATCCAAAAGATTCTTTTGAATCCAAAGCTAAATTATCAAATATGACTTCAGAAGAAATAGCTTATGATGCAATGCTAGAAAAAGAAGGAAAGGCGCTGATTTATCATCCTTTATTCAACTATCAAACAGGTGATTTAAGCTTGGTAGAAAAGATGCTTAAACATCCTTATACAATTTCTGGGCTTGGAGACGCGGGAGCACATTGCGGTGCTATCAGCGATGCAAGTTTTCCTACTACCTTAGTACAACACTGGTCGAGAGATAGAGACAGAGGAGCTAAATTACCCTTAGAGACTGTGATAAAGATGCAAACTTCAGAAACAGCAAATTTGCTTGGAATAAAAGATAGGGGAATAATTCAAGAAGGTTATAAGGCTGATATCAATATTATTGATTACGAAGGTTTGACCTTGCATGAACCTGAGATTATTAATGATCTTCCGGCTGGGGGTAGGAGACTTGTACAAAAAGCTTCTGGATATGACTACACGATAGTTTCTGGAGAAATTGCTTTCGTCAAAGGCGAAGCTACAGGAGCATTAAATGGAAGGCTTATTCGGAACACAATTTAACTATGTCGAGCCATATATTGGATTTACATGGCTACAGACACCATGAAGTTGACTTAGCGGTTGAGAATTTTATTTTTTTAGAACAGGAAGAGATGCCGCTCACCATAATATGTGGAAATAGTGAAAAAATGCTTTCCCTGGTAAGGAAAGTTTTAGATAGATCCGGTGCTGAATACTATAATGGTTCTGGACATGAATACGGACAGATAAAGATTCACAGACTTATATGATATGGATATTAAAAAACTAGGTCCTATAGGGGTTGAGATTACTGGCTTGAATCTTAAGACAATCAATAAAGATGAGGCTATTCAGATTAAAAAAAACTTTTTAGAATTCTCTGTTGTAGTAATAAGAAATCAAAATTTAGATCCAGTAGACTTAAAAAAAATCTCTAGTCTATGGGGCGAAGCTCTCATCCATCCTGTGTTTAAAGGAATAGATGGACATCCTGAGATTATTGAAATCAGAAATTATGGCGAAAAGTACCATACCAATGCTCATTGGCATTCTGATGTAACTTTTGAGGAAGAACCCCCTGATGCTACACTTTTATACTCTCTAGAAGTTCCAAAAGAGGGCGGAGATACTTTGTTTTCTAGTCAATATTTAGCATATGAAGAACTAGATGCTGATCTCAAAACCTCTCTTGTCGACAAAAAAGCTGTACATACTAATGCCGGTGTTCTTATGCTATCAGGTGGAGATCCTAAAAAAGCTAAGACAGTTGAACATCCAATTTTTAGAGAGCATCCAGAAACAGGAAAAAAGGCATTGTATGTTACAGAGGCTTTTGTTCAATCTATCAAAGGATTTAATTCTAAGGAATCACAAGAAATATTACGTGTTCTTTATAAGCGTGCTTGTAATGAGCAATATATTTATAGACACAAATGGTTAAGAGGCGATCTTGTAGTATGGGATAATAGGAGTACACAACATTTTGCTGAACATGGGTATGGAGATCAAACAAGAACTATGCATAGATTAACAACATCAGGGAGCAAACCGTTTTGAATAATACAATCACAATAAAAAATAGTAAGGTTGTAAACGAAGGTCAAATTACCGAGACAGACATCATTATTAAGGATGGTAGGTTTGAAAAAATTGGCAGTGATCTAGAATCTGAAGGTGAGGTAATAGATGCTGCAGGTTTATTTCTTATGCCAGGTATCATAGACGATCAATGTCATTTCAGGGAACCTGGGTTAACCGAAAGAGGAAGTATAAAGACCGAATCATTGTCTGCTGTAGCAGGAGGCACGACTACTTTTATGGATATGCCAAATGTTCTGCCACCTACGTTAAATTTAGATTTGTGGAAGGATAAAATTTCTATTGCCGAGCAAAATGCTTCTGCAAATTTTTCTTTTTACATGGGCACTTCAAATTCAAATATAGACGAAATTAAAGCGATCAATCCAAAAGAAGTTTGTGGAATAAAAATTTTCATGGGATCTTCTACGGGCGACTTGCATGTTGATAGTGAAGATGCTTTAAATGATCTTTTCAAAGAATCTCCGGTAATTATAACTACTCATTGTGAAGACGATCCTATGATCAAAGCAATGGAACAAGAGTTTCTGGCTAAATACGGTGAAAAAATTCCAGTAGAAATGCATACGGAAATAAGATCAAGAGAAGCCTGTCTAAAATCGTCTAAAAAAGCAATTGAGTTAGCTGAGAAGCACAACGCAAACTTACATATACTTCATCTAACAACCAAAGAAGAAATTGGATTATTTTCTAATAAACCTTTGAGCGAAAAGACAATTACTGCAGAAGTTTGCATTCCTCATTTATATTTTTCAAGAGATGATTATGCTACTAAAGGAACATTAATTAAGTGTAATCCATCTATTAAAGAAGCTTCAGATAGAGATGCCCTGAGACAGGCATTATTAGATGGTTATATTGATTATGTTGCAACTGATCATGCTCCACACCCGTTAGAAGGTAAGTCAAATGACTACATGACATGTCCTTCCGGAGTTCCAAGCGTACAACATACGCTTCTTGTTCTCTTGGAGCTTGTTAGAGAAGGGATATATTCTCTAAATGATCTTCCTTACTATCTTTCACATAAGGTAGCAGATAGATTCAAGATTATAGATAGAGGCTACATAAGGGAAGGTTACTGGGCCGATTGCGTACTTGTAGATTTAGAACGTAAATATACAGTTACTAAAGAAAATACATCTTATTTTTGCGGATGGTCTCCTTTTGAAGGTGATACTTTCAATTCAAAAGTAATAAGTACTTTTGTAAATGGCAGGCATGCTTACAATGAAGGAAAATTTTTGGAAACTAATTTAGGAGTTCAGTTAGAATTCAACAGATAATATGGATCAAGAAATTAAATTACACGATAATAATAAAGAGTTCTCTTGGAACTCTCCTAGAGGCCCTTATAACTTCTTTTCTGAAGAAGACATCAACTGCTTTAATGAAAGTGGATTTGTAGTTGTAGAAGACGCATTCTCCCCATCGGAAGTAACTCAAGTCATAGAGCAAATAGATCCTTATGAATTTAATGTTACTGAGGCATTAAAAGGATTAGATGGAGGAAAGTTCTTCATCGCAAGAGCTGAAGAGATAACGTTTACTACACATCTTGTGACACAGTCAAAGGGACTCAAAGAATTCAGTCAACACAAAGTTTTTTCAAATATCTGCAGAGAGTTAATAGGGCCAGATGTAAGGTTATATTGGGATCAAGCTGTCTATAAAAAGCCTGGAACAAAAGACGAATTTCCTTGGCATCAAGATAATGGTTATACCTATATTGAACCCCAAGCTTATCTTACTTGTTGGGTAGCACTTACTGATACTGATGAAACAAATGGATGCCCATGGGTTATGCCTGGGTTGCATAAAAAGGGTACTTTGTTTCATGAAGCCACAGATCTGGGTCATGAGATACCTTTAGATTCTTCAGAATCAATTTGCTTACCTCTAAAGGCAGGAAGTATTGCTATCTTTTCTTCTCTAACTCCTCATCGAACTGGTCCAAATTTATCAGATGATATAAGAAAGTCATATATTCTGCAGTATGCTCCAGATGGCTCAAAAAGAGTGATATCTCAGTCTTTAACTGAAGACCTCAATGACGAAGCCAGGCAGTTTCTGATACTGAAAGACGGCGAAGAAGTTAATTAATTAAGAAACAAATCCTGTAAGTCGCTCATACGCTTCTGCAAAATCTTCTTTAAATTCCTGCACAACATCGCTTGCAGAAATACTTGCATTCATTAGACCCACACCTTGTCCTACCCAGTGAGTAGCAAGATCCCTTGCACCATCATGACCACCTTCAGCAAGTTTATTTACCTTAGCTAAAGCTGGTTCAGCTACCATGGGTTGTAATGGCATCGGGAGAGGATCTGGAGCCTTGTTTGATTCCCATGCATCAGTCCATGGAGAGACGAGTTGCCTAGAATGTTTTCCAGTTCTACTTCTTGACCTTACTGTCTGGCTAGAGTTAGCTGCAATCATTTTTTCTTTCACAATCGGATGAATTTCTGATTCAACTGTTGTTAACCACACCGAACCACACCAAGCTCCAGATGCTCCCATGGTCATTGCTGCTGCCATTTGTTTACCTGTAACAATACCACCAGCGGCCAATATTGGAACATCACCATAAGGTTGTATAGCCTCATAAACTTCAGGGATAAGGACCATAGTTGAGACACTTCCACAATGACCTCCAGCCTCTGTTCCAGAAACAACCAAAATATCCACTCCTGCCTCGACTTGTTTAATTGCGTGTTGTGCAGTTCCAAGAAGTGCTGCTACTTTAACGTCATTGTCTTTCCCCATCTTAAGCATCCAGTCTGGCGGAACGCCTAAAGCATTAGCGATAAGTTTAATAGGGTGATTGAACGCAACATCTAAAAGTGCCTTAGCTCCTCCAGATTGAGTATTGGCTGCAAAACCTGAACCACCAGTATCTACGTTTCTTAGTTCAGGAGAGGGTATGTCATGGTTTTCTAATACATCCGCTCTGAAATCAGCATATTCTTGAGGAATCATTCCTACTAATTTTTCAGCATCAAACTTTTCATCTTTTCCCACCATCTTATTAGGAATTAGGACATCAACTCCGTATGGCTTTCCGTCGATGTGTTCATCTATCCATTTCAATTCTTGCTCTAGCATTTCAGGTGACATTCCAACAGCACCTAGCACACCACATCCTCCTGCCTTTGAAACGGCCACAACAACATCTCTACAATGAGTGAAGGCCACCAAAGGAAATTCTATATCTAGAAGTTCACATATTTTTGAGTTCATAATCTTTCCTTATTTTATGTTTTATTAAATTTTTTTAATAA
>CABYCU010000019.1 GCA_902517565.1 uncultured SAR86 cluster bacterium
AGATGTTTGGGTATCCATGGGAGATGAAAAAGAATCTGTAGAAAGAGAGAAATCATTTCTGGATTATCAAGTGAATGAAAGTGTTCTAGACAAAGCAAAACCGGATGTTATTTTTCTTCATTGTTTACCAGCAATAAGGGGTAAAGAAATTTCACCAAAGCTACTGGATGACGAAAGAAGTAAGGTTTGGATACAAGCAGAAAATAGGTTACATGCGCAAAAGGCCCTACTAGTTGATTTATTAAATTAGCATCTAAGTTAAAATTTTATTCACTGCTTCTTTCCATTCCGTGTACCTGTTGTCTTCTTCGATGGGAGAAAATATCTTTTCTATCTTTTTTGAATCTTTAAGTGAGTTGAAATCCTCAAAAATACCTGCTTGCAATCCTGCTAAGAAAGCTGCACCCAATGACGTGGTCTCAATAATCTTTGGACGTATCACTTCAATATTTAAAGTATTTGAGAGCTTTTGACTGAACCAATCATTTGTCACCATTCCGCCATCTATCATTAACTTTTGGAAAGAAGCTTCATCTTTGTTCATTGCTTCAAGTAGATCTTTAGACTGATAGGCTATAGCTTCAAGAGTGGCTTTTGTTATATCCTCCTTACCTGTATCTCTTGTTAGGCCAAATATAGCTCCTCTTGCCTCAGGGTCCCAATAGGGTGCACCTAAACCTGTCAAAGCAGGCACAACCAAGACCTTAGAATCCGACGAGCCTGATTTTGCTAGTCCCTCTGTCTCAGAAGAATCGTCAAAAAAATTGAGTCCGTCTCGTAACCACTGAATTGCTGAACCAGCTACAAAAATACTTCCTTCAAGAGCATAGGTTGTCTGTCCATCAATTCTGTAACCAATAGTTGTGAGGAGCTTGTTTTTTGAAAAGAGGACTTCTTTGCCTGTATTGGCAATCATAAAACAACCTGTTCCATAAGTGCTTTTAACCTCACCCGGACTAAAACAACATTGTCCAATAAGTGCAGACTGCTGATCTCCTGCTACCCCTCCTATGCTTATTTCACCGCCAAGAATTTTAGTCATGCCAAAATCAGAGGTATTGTCGCGTACTTCAGGAAGCATGCTCCTTGGCACCCCAAATAGATCTAGTAATTCTTCGTCCCAATCTTCTTCTAGAATGTTGAATAGCATAGTTCTTGAGGCATTCGTGATATCTGTCATATGATTTTTGCCTTCTGTTAGCCTCCATATTAAATACGAGTCAACTGTTCCAAATAGTAGTTCTCCTCGTTTTGCTTGTTCTGCTGCTCCGTCAATATTATTTAATAACCAGTGTACTTTCGTTGCTGAAAAATAAGGATCTAATATTAGTCCCGTCTTTTTATGAATACTCTCTTGATGGGAACTAAGCACGTCGCAAAAATTTGAAGTACGTCTATCTTGCCAGACTATGGCATTACTTATTGGGACACCTGTTTTTTTATTCCAAACAATAGTGGTCTCTCTTTGGTTAGTTATACCAATTGAGGCTATTTCTGAACTAGTTAATTTGTTTCTTTCCATTAACTCTGACAGCGTTGACAAAACAGTTGACCAAATCTGATCGGGGTTATGCTCTACCCAACCCTCATTAGGAAAATATTGATCAAATTCTTCTTGAGAAGAGTCCAAAAACTGTCCTTCTTTGTCGTAGAGGACTGACCTTGTGCTTGATGTGCCTTGGTCTATTGAAATGATTTTTTCTTTCATAGCTGCTCCAGATACGAAGTATACAAAAAACAGAGTTACTAAAAACTTATCCACAACAAATTAACAGAAAAAATCTATGTTTATAGTATTGTGTTTTATATAAAAACACAGTATCTTGTGTCTGTTAATGAAACAAGACACTATATGTAGGGATACTGGAAAAAGACGAAAAGTATAAAAAGGGAAGGAAAAAGATGGAAACAACCACACAAAAACCAGAAAAAGAAGAAAAAATAGTACAAAAAACACAAGAACAAACAAATTCAGCAATAGCACCAGGGCAAATGAGAGTCATTAAGAGGAACGGATCAGTAGTCTCTTATGATGCAGAAAAAATAGCAATAGCAATAACAAAAGCTTTTTTAGCAGTTGAAGGAGGAGCGGCAGCAGCTTCAACAAGAATACATAACGAAGTCAACCAATTAGCCAATGAGGTAACCAACACCTTCAATAGAAGGATGCCTTCCGGAGGAACCTTGCACATAGAAGAAATACAAGACCAAGTAGAGCTGGAACTTATGAGGTCGGGCGAGCAAAAAGTAGCCAGAACATATGTATTGTATCGAGAGGAGAGAAAACAACTAAGACAGAAAGAAGCACCACAAAAAGAAGAACAAAAAGGGATAAATATAAATATTGAAACTGGGGAAGAAGACTCCCTAGATATCAAACATCTTGAAGTAATGGTAGCCGAGGCATGCGAAGGTCTAGAAGGAACAAATGCCAAGCAAATAATAGACGAAGCCAATAAAAACTTGTACGACGGAGTCACAGAAGAAGATGCAAGAACATCTTTAGTTATGACATCAAGAACACTAGTTGAACAAGAACCAAACTATACATACGTAACAGCAAGAATATTACTCGACAATATAAGAACAGAGGCACTTACCTATCTTGGTATGCAGAGACGAGCAACGCAACAAGAAATGGAAGCACTCTATCCTCAAGCCTTGAGAAACTTTCTAGCGAAAGGAGTAGAGAACGAAATTCTAAACCCAGAACTTCTAGAAATGGATATAGAGAAACTAGGGAACGCAATGCAAGCATCAAGAGATGCAGATTTTACCTATCTAGGACTACAGACACTCTATGATCGTTACTTCATCCATGACACAGACATAAGGTATGAATTACCTCAAGTATTTTTTATGAGAGTCTCCATGGGCCTTGCTCTAAGAGAAGAGCAAAGAGAAGAAAGAGCGATAGAGTTCTATAATCTTCTTTCTAGCTTTGATTACATGAGCTCTACCCCTACTCTTTTCAATTCAGGAACAAAACACTCTCAACTATCATCTTGCTATCTAACGACGGTACCAGATGATCTACACGGCATATACGGGGCAATACAAGATAATGCCATGCTGTCAAAATGGGCAGGAGGGCTGGGCAATGACTGGACCCCGGTAAGAGGACTGGGATCTCAAATAAAAGGAACAAACGGAAAATCACAAGGAGTTGTTCCATTTCTTAAAGTTGTAAATGATACAGCCGTAGCGGTAAATCAAGGAGGAAAAAGAAAGGGGGCCGTGTGTTCTTACTTAGAAACCTGGCATGTTGACATAGAAGAATTCGTAGAGTTAAGAAAAAATACAGGGGACGACAGAAGAAGAACTCATGATATGAATACGGCCAACTGGGTGCCTGATTTGTTCCTAAAAAGAGTATCAGAAGATAAAAAATGGACGCTATTTACGCCTAGTGATACACCCGACCTCCATGATCTATACGGTCTAGGTTTTGAAAAAAGATATGAGGAGTATGAGGCGCAAACGAAGACAGGAGAAATAGAGTTTTTCAAAGAAGTGGAAGCGAAAGACTTATGGAAGAAAATGCTTTCCATGGTATTCGAAACTGGACACCCGTGGATAACCTTCAAGGATGTTTGCAATCTCAGGTCTCCTCAACAACATACAGGGGTAGTGCATTCATCAAATCTTTGCACAGAAATCACACTCAATACAAGCCAAGATGAAATAGCGGTCTGTAATCTGGGTTCAGTTAACCTCACTCATCATATAAAAGATGGAAAAATGGATGAAGGAAAGCTGGAAAATACAATAAATACAGCTATAAGAATGCTAGACAACGTTATAGACATAAACTTTTATGCCGTAAAGGCTGCAGAGACGTCAAACATGAAACATAGGCCTATTGGCCTAGGGATAATGGGATTCCATGATGCCCTCTATATGTTAAAGACTCCATATGCATCTCAAGAAGCAGTAGAGTTTGCAGACAGATCAATGGAAATGGTCAGTTACTATGCGATAAAGGCATCGAGTGATTTAGCTAAAGAAAGAGGGGCATACCAGTCATACGAAGGCTCACTATGGAGTCAAGGAATCTTGCCTATAGATTCCATCAAATTACTTAAAGAAAGTAGAGGTGATGATTATCTTGACATGGACGAAAGTCAAACGATGGACTGGGACGGGTTGCGAGAAACAGTAAGAACACAAGGTATAAGAAATTCAAATGTCATGGCTATCGCACCTACTGCAACAATAGCCAATATAACTGGCGTTTCTCAATCGATAGAACCCACATATCAGAATCTATATGTGAAATCTAACCTTTCGGGAGAATTTACAGTTACAAATATTCCAATGGTGCGGAATCTAAAGGAATTAGGCCTTTGGGATTCAGTAATGATCAATGATTTAAAATACTATGATGGGAGTGTTAAAGGCATCTCCAGAATCCCAGAAGATGTAAAAGAACTTTATGCAACTGCTTTTGATATAGAACCTAGGTGGTTAATAGATGCTGCGAGTAGAAGACAAAAGTGGATAGATCAAAGTCAATCCTTGAACTTATACATTGACGAACCAAGTGGCAAGAAATTAGACATCATGTACCGTATGGCTTGGTTACGAGGCCTTAAGACTACTTACTATCTGCGTTCTAGATCGGCAACAACAACAGAGAAATCAACTATATCGACTGGAGAGCTAAATGCTGTCTCGGCGACAACACAACCAGAAGTGCAGCTTCAGTCTAATACCACGGCACCATCCGCATGTTCAGTCCTTGATCCTGACTGTGATGCCTGCCAATAAAATATAAACAAGGAGATAAAATGTTAAATTGGGATGACTATAAAAAATCAGAGGAAAAACAAGTAGCTCCGTCTACCGTACAAGAGGAAATAGTTCAGGAGCAAATAGTTCAAGAGACAAAAGAAGAGACTATTGAAGAGCATATTCCTGCGGAGCCGGGAGAAAGAGCAAAAAAAGCGAAAGAATCACTAGAAATGTTAGACACAAAAGAAGGTGAAGAGGAATTAGAAGGACTAGCAGGAAGAGTTCAAGTAGATGACAAGGCAATGATAAATTGTCGTGCTGACCTTAATCAACTAGTGCCCTTCAAATACGACTGGGCATGGCAGAAATACCTGGATGGTAGTGCTAATCATTGGATGCCCCAAGAAGTAAATATGACAGCGGATATAGCTCTTTGGAAATCTAATGACGGTCTCACCGAAGATGAAAGAATGATCATTATGAGAAACCTTGGTTTTTTCTCAACAGCAGATTCTCTAGTAGCGAACAACTTGGTCTTAGCAATATACAGATTGATAACTAATCCTGAATGTAGACAGTACATACTTAGGCAAAGTTTTGAAGAAGCAATCCACACACACGCTTATCAATATTGTATTGAATCCCTAGGCATGGATGAAGGAGAGATATTCAACATGTATAGAGAGATACCGAGTGTGGCAAAAAAAGCTTCTTGGGGTCTTAAATATACCAAAGAAATATCAACTCCGGGGTTCGTCACTGGTACAGATGAGACAGACAAATTATTACTAAAAAACCTGATTGCATTCTATTGTGTATTAGAGGGTATATTCTTCTACTGTGGCTTCACACAGATACTATCGATGGGAAGGAGAAACAAAATGACTGGTACAGCCGAACAATTCCAGTACATACTAAGAGATGAATCTATGCACCTGAATTTCGGTATTGATATGATTAATCAGATAAAAATAGAAAATCCTCATCTTTGGGACGAGCAGATGCGTCAAGAGGCTGCGCAAATGATATTAGAAGGAGCGGAGCTAGAGATTCAATATGCAAGAGACACAATGCCAAGAGGAATACTGGGCATGAACGCGGGTATGATGGAAGAGTATCTCCAATTCATAGCTAACAGAAGACTAGTACAAATAGGATTAGAGGAAGAGTTTGAAGGTGCCACGAATCCTTTTCCTTGGATGTCAGAAATAATGGACCTAAGAAAAGAGAAAAACTTTTTTGAAACAAGAGTAATTGAATACCAAACTGGTGGCGCTCTAACCTGGGACTAAATACAAAAATTATAGCTCATCGCGGGGCATCATCTGATGCCCCAGAGAACACACTTTCGTCTATCAAAGAGGCTTTCAATCAAAATTCTGATGGTGTTGAAGTTGATATCAGATTAACTTCTGATAACCATATCGTGTGTCATCATGACAAGAGTGCCTTAAGAACAACAGGCATAGATAAGCAAATTAAAGAGATGACCCTCGCAGAGGTAAAATTACTTGATTGTGGAAGTTGGTTTAGTTGTGATTGGAAGAATGAAAGAATACCAAAGTTAGACGAGGTTTTAAGTATACTACCTAACAATAAAGATATATTCATAGAGGTCAAAACTAATAAAAAAATTGTTCCTTTTTTACTAAAGGATATTAAAAAAAATGAAATTGATTTAGATCGGTTAACGGTCATTACATTTTTTCCTGAAGTTATTAATGAAATAAAAAAGAACAATCCCGACATTAGATGTAATTTGCTAATCGCATTTGATTATAAAGAAATTAGAATAACGGAGATACTGGAATCAGTTGTTGATATTGGTGCAAATGGAGTAGGAGCTCAAAACCATGAAAAGCTTAACATAGAGTTTATCCAAACCTTAAGGGGCATAAATAGAACATCACATGTCTGGACTGTGAACTCTTGTAGTGAAGCAGAAGAGTATCTTAAGAATGGCATAGATTCTATAACAACAAATAAACCTCTTTATTTAAGAAGCCATCTAGAGAAACTTAATTATTGAAACAGGAGTAAGACATGAAGAATCACAACTTAAGCTTTTTAGAACTCGTTCAATCGTCATTAAAAGATATAGAAGAATGTGATATCCACCAAGTTAAAGCTATGCTTGATAAAGAGGAAGACTTTTCTCTTGTCGATGTAAGAGAAGATAGAGAGTGGATTCAAGGGCATATTGCAGGAGCTTCGCATCTTGGTAAAGGCGTAATAGAAAGAGATATTGGGAATGTAATAGTCAATAAAGACGGGTTAATTGTGCTTTATTGTCAGGGTGGGTTTAGATCTGCCTTAGCAGGAGAAAATTTAAAGAAAATGGGTTACAAGAATGTACTCTCTATGAGCGGTGGATTTAGTGATTGGTTAAATAATAACTTTCCTATTGATAAGCCCTAAATAGGGATAAAATACCTATCCTGGGAAATATGGAATCTTATAAAAATATAGGCATAACAGAAGTTGTAGTTAGAGACGGAATACAATCTCTACTAGCAACGAGAGTTCCTTTAAGAGATCTTGTATCTATACTCCCTGCTTTAGATAAAGTTGGATACTGGTCACTAGAAACCTGGGGAGGGGCTACTTATGATTCATGTATTAGATATCTAAATGAGGATCCTTGGGAAAGATTAAGAACCTTCAATTCTCTTCTAAAAAATACACCTCAGCAAATGCTTATAAGAGGACAAAATTTAGTTGGCTATAAGCACTATTCTAATGATGTAGTTTCTAAATTTTTAGAAAAATCTGCTGAGAATGGTATTGAAATTTTTAGAACTTTCGACGCATTAAATGACTTCGACAACATAGAATTTTCTATTAAGGAAGTTAAAAGAATTGGGAAACATGCTCAAGGAACAATAGCTTATACCACCAGTCCTGTACATAATTTAGAGATTTGGATGGATCTAGCAAAGAAAATCGAGGATTCTGGTGCTGACTCTTTAGCTATAAAAGATATGGCAGGTTTATTGAGACCTTTCGATGCTTATGATTTAGTTAAAAGTCTTAAAGAAAGCTTATCTATTCCTATCCATATGCAAACTCATGCGACTACGGGCATGTCTACAGCAACGAATATGAAAGCCATTGAAGCTGGTATAGACAATATTGATACATCGATTTCTTCGTTGAGCATGACATATGGTCATACCGCTACCGAAACAATGTTGGCTATCTTTGAGGGCCATGATAGAGAGATAAATCTAGATTTAGAAGCACTTGAGGAAGTCTCTATATTTTTTAAAGACATTAGAGAGAAGTATGCAGAGTTTGAAGGAAACCTAAAAGGAGTTGATTCTACTATGCTAGTTAAGCAAGTGCCTGGGGGAATGTTATCAAACTTAGAGTCACAGTTAAGAGCTAATAAGCAAGAAGACAAATTAGATCTTGTTAAGGAAGAAATACCAAAAGTCAGAAAAGATTTTGGATACCCTCCCCTAGTTACCCCTGCTTCGCAGATTGTGGGTGCACAAGCCCTACTTAATGTCATGAATGCGACAAGATACGAAAATCTGTCTAATGAATCCATAAATTTAATTCTTGGCAAGTATGGTAAGTTACCAGGAGACATTAATCCCGAACTCTTAGCTAAAGCTAGAGGCAAGGCAGTCGCGATAGAAGACAATAATTTACAAGAAGGAGAAATTCAAAAAATGTCTCATGAATTAAAAGAGCTATGTGAAAACAATGAACTCCCCGATTTAAGTGGTAATGTCGAAATGCTTCTAACTTATATCTTGTTTCCCAATATAGCTCTTCCTTTTTTTAAGGAACTAGACATTTGATTAAAGGTAATTTGATGCTGCTTCTGCAATAGGATCACCTTCGATCCTAGAGTGATACATTATTCTTCCTTCACTTAAATCCCACATAGTAGCTTGATGCATTAGGCACCTATTATCCCATATCACCGCATCTCCGACTTCCCAAGAATGATGGAACACCCAATCCTTGTTGCTAGAGGCGTATTCTTCTAATTCTCTAGCAAGGTTTTGTGCTTCTTGATCTGTCATGCCAGGTATCTTATTGATATGTCTTCCTATTGTTAGACATTTTTGACCAGTCTCAGCATGAGTTTTTACAAGCGGTCTAAGTGGTTTGGGGTCAATATCAAAACCATAGCTGTTAAATTCACTTACTTTTGGATCCTTATGACCAAACCTTTCCTTTTGACTCCATTCATATGAATGGTAAGCAGATAGACCATCTATCTTGTCTTTCATTAACTGGCTCAGTCCTTCATATGCTGCTCTCATATCAACCCACCCTGTCTCCCCTCCCTTTGAAGGAACTTTGTGAGCTGTAAAAACCGCACCTTTCGCTTGTATGGGCATATATGTACTATCATGATGCCATTCCATATTACCTCTTAAAGATTTAACTATGTCATCATCATTAGCATCTCTGATAGTTCCATCATTCCTAACATTGCTAATTGGAGATAGGTCAAACTCCAAGGCACCGAAGTTTTTAGCAAATTCTATTTGTTGCGTATTATTTAAATTTTGGTCAGGAAAAATTAGTAATGCGTAATTAAGCCATAAGTTATATAGATTTTGTATTTGTTCTGAATCTAGATCAGGGAGTGACAAATCATATATCTTTGCTCCAAAGGATCTTTCTAATGGC
>CABYCU010000020.1 GCA_902517565.1 uncultured SAR86 cluster bacterium
CAGGAATGGCGAAAATTGCTTCGCTGCTGATGTTTGAAACTTTATGTTCCCTTCTAAGCATAGGCAAATGATACTCAGTGAGAGATAAGAAAGATATCTTTAAGTATTATTCCGTGGAAAGGAGATCAATATCGTATTTATCCATTATTTCAAGAGCACTTCCGCCCCCTTTTGCGACGCAAGTCAATGGATCTTCAGCAACAATAACAGGCAGGCCTGTTTGACTTGAAATTAAAACATCTAAGTCTCTAAGCATGGCACCTCCTCCAGTTAGAACAATACCCCTTTCACTTATATCTGCGCTTAGTTCTGGAGGTGATGCCTCTAAAGCCGTTCTTATGGCTTGTATAATTGCAGATAAAGGTTCTAACATAGCGTCGTAGGCTTGTTTACTATTCATAGTAAAGGTTATAGGTATACCTTCAGCAAGATTTCTACCTCTTACTTCCATTTCAATGACTTCTGAATCAGGAGAGGCTGTACCTATAACATGCTTAACTTTCTCAGCCGTAGCATCTCCAAGCAAAACACCTTGATTTCTTCTTACATAAGAAATAATTGACTCATCTAACTTATCTCCTCCAACCTTCAAGGAGTGAGCGTATACAACTCCATTCAAGGCAAGAATAGCTACTTCTGTCGTGCCCCCACCTATATCCACTACCATAGAGCCACTAGCCTCTTCAACCGGCAGACCTGCACCTATAGCAGCTGCCATAGGCTCTTCTATTAGTCTTACTTCTCTTGCACCAGCCTTGAGAACAGATTCTCTTATTGCCCTTCTTTCCACTTGAGTAGACTCGCAGGGTACACAAACTAAAATTCTTGGACTTGGTCTAACAAAACTATCTTCATGGACTCTTTGAACAAAATGCTTAAGCATTTCTTCTGTGACTTGAAAATCAGCTATTACTCCATCTTTTAGAGGTCTTATAGCTGTAATATTGCCAGGAGTTCGTCCCAACATCTTTTTTGCTTCAGCTCCAACAGCAACAACGGTTCTTTGTCCTTGATTATTTCGTATAGCTACAACCGAGGGTTCATCTAAAATTATTCCCCTTTCCTTAACATAAACAAGGGTATTGGCTGTACCCAAGTCTATGGACAGGTCGTTTGAGAATAAGCCTCTTAATCTTTTTAGCATTTATTTTCCTATGAGAATTGCTTTGATTCTGTATTATTGTAACTCTAGCAACAGCATTGTTTTTGAGCAAGCTACAATATGCTACATTACGCATCTTTTTTATAAGAATAAACTCTGTATATGGCCTTAAGTGATAAAGAATTAAAAGAAATAGCTTATTTAGCAAGAATAAATGTGAATGAAGAATCTTTATCGTCTCTCAAAAAAGAGCTAGAAGATATTCTCGATCTTTTCGACGAACTAAATGAAGCAGACACTTCAGAAGTTGAAGCGATGTCTCATCCTTTAGACTTATCTCAACCTACAAGAAAGGATGAGGTAACAGAAGAGAATCTAAGAGAAGAATTACTCAAAAACGCACCTTCTGTAAAATCTGGTCTCTTTTTAGTTCCCAAAGTTATTGACGGAGAAAATTAGAATGGATCTACATAAATTATCTCTTAATCAACAATTAGAAGGGTTAAAAAAAGGAGAGTTCACTTCAACAGAGCTCACATCTCATTACATATCAAGAATCACAGAATTTGATGAGCAAATAAATTCATTTATTACAGTTACAGAAGATATGGCTCTTTCTCAAGCTAAAGCTGCTGATGAAAGATATAAGAACAAGACTAATCTGCCTCTTGACGGTCTTCCGATTGCCCATAAAGATATTTTCTGCACAAAAGGTGTACTCACAACTTGCGGGTCAAAAATGTTATCTAACTTTGAAGCGCCCTACTCTTCAACTGTTTACGAAAAATTAGATAAAGAGGGTATGGTAATGTTAGGCAAAACTAATATGGATGAATTTGCCATGGGTTCATCTAATGAAACAAGTTATTTTGGTCCGGTAAAAAACCCTTGGAATACTGAATATGTTCCTGGAGGGTCATCTGGAGGTTCTGCATCCTGCGTCTCTGCTGAACTGGCACCTATAGCTACCGCAACCGATACAGGAGGATCTATTAGACAACCTGCTTCCTTATGCGGCTTAACAGGCATAAAGCCTACCTATGGAAGAGTTTCTAGATATGGAATGATTGCCTTTGCTTCTAGCTTAGATCAAGCTGGGGTCGTTGCACGATCTGCAGAAGATGCTGCATTAATCTTAGAAGCTATGTCTGGCCATGATCCAAAAGATTCTACTAGTCTTAAACTAGATAAACCTAATCTATCTAAAGAATTAAAAAGCTCGATAAAAGGCATGAAAATAGGGCTTCCTAAAGAATTCTTTGAGAAAGAAATGCCTTCGTATATTGAGCAGTCTATTGAAGAGGCTATAGAGGTCTACAAGAGCTTAGGAGCTGAAGTGGTTGAAGTTTCTCTCAGTAATATAAATCTCTCTCTTCCAATCTACTACATCATCGCACCTGCAGAATGCTCTGCAAACCTATCAAGATATGATGGGGTGAGATATGGATATAGATGTGAAAATCCTATAGATATAGAAGACCTTTTCATGAGAACTCGAGAGGAAGGTTTTGGAGCAGAGGTTAAAAGAAGAATTCTAATAGGGACTTACGCTCTATCAGCTGGATACTATGATGCTTATTATTTGAAAGCACAAAAGTGCAGACAGCTAGTAGCTAATGATTTTTCGGAAGCTTTTAAAAGCGTAGATGTTATTTTATCTCCTACTACACCCGGTACATCTTTTAAATCAGGCGAGAAAACGAGTGATCCTATAGAAATGTATTTACAAGATATCTTTACTATACCTGCTAACTTGGCTGGCTTACCTGGTTTATCCATTCCATGTGGAGAACATCAAGGACTGCCTTTAGGAATGCAATTAGTTGGTAACTCGCTTGAAGAAAGTAAGTTACTTCAATTTGCTTACTCCTATCAATCAAATACAGACTGGCACAAGAAGATGCCAAATATTTAAGATGAAAAATTATTCAGAAGATTGGGAAGCTGTTATTGGATTAGAAATTCATGTACAACTGTCTACGAAATCTAAGCTTTTTTCTGGAGCAAGTACCAACTTTGGAGCACTACCCAACACGCAGGCATGTAATATAGATCTAGCCCTACCTGGAGTGCTGCCTGTTCTTAATGAAGAGGTACTAAGAATGGCTATTAAGCTTGGAAAAGCGCTTAATGCAGAAATAAATAGCCCCACAAGCTTTGCTAGAAAGAATTATTTCTATCCAGACTCACCAAAGGGGTATCAGATCAGCCAGATGGATAGACCAATCGTTGAAGATGGCTACTTAGATATAGAAACTGATAAAGGTGCTAAAAGAATTGGTGTTACTAGAGCACATCTGGAAGAAGACGCAGGTAAATCTCTTCATGACGACTTCGAAGGACAATCCGGAATTGATTTAAACCGTGCCGGAACTCCCCTTCTGGAGATTGTTTCTGAACCAGAGATAAGTTCGTCTGAAGAAGCTGTAGCCTATCTTAAGTCCATACATTCCATTATCAGATATTTAGAAATTTCTGATGGAAACATGGCAGAAGGGTCAATGAGATGTGACGCTAATGTCTCAGTGAGAAAGAAAGGAGATGAAAAACTCGGAACAAGAACTGAAACTAAGAATGTAAATTCATTTCGTTTTGTAGAAAAGGCCATTCAATATGAAATTGAAAGACAAATTCACGAACTAGAATCTGGAAATAAGATAACACAAGAAACTAGACTTTATGATTCTCAAGCAAATACAACTCGACCCATGAGATCTAAAGAGTTTGCAAATGATTATAGATATTTTCCTGAACCTGATTTATTACCAATAAACCTAAAAAAGGAATTTATCGAGGAAGTGTTGGCCACTATGCCAGAGATGCCAAATCAAAAGAGAGAAAGGTTTGTTTCCCAATTTAGTCTTAGTGAATATGATGCAGGACTTCTAGCTGCAGATAAAGATTTAGCAGATTTCTTTGAAGAAGTCACAAAAGTATCAAACTCTCCAAAATTGAGTGCTAACTGGATTATGGGAGAGCTGTCTGCCGAATTAAATAACGAAAATTTAAGTATCAAAGAGTCTAAAGTTACTTCGAATAAGCTTGGACAACTGATTAGCAGAATAGAAGATGGAACTATTTCGGGAAAGATTGCTAAAGACATTTTTGAGAAGATGTGGTCCTCTGGAAAGGAAGTGGATGCAATCATCAAAGACGAAGGTCTTGAACAAGTAACTGATGATAAAGAAATAGAAACTATGATCGATGAAGTTATTGCAAACAATCCCGAACAACTTGAACAATATAGATCAGGTAAAGATAGGTTATTTGGATTCTTTGTAGGGCAAGTAATGAAAGCTTCTCAAGGAAAAGCTAACCCGAAACAGGTTAATGATATTCTTAAATCTAAATTAGAAAAATAATCTATCCTGCAGATGCAGATTTATCATATTAATAAAATCTTTTTGAATCTCTTTTCTTTCGCTTTGATTTGCTCTTATAACGTATTCCATATAACCATAAAGGGAAAGAAGAACTAAATCAGTCTGTCTGTCTAAAACTGACTCTACTTTGCCCGGCCAACCTTTCTTTATTATTTTTCTCAGTGCTTGTCGGTAATATTTCTTTGTTCGTTCCCTCTCTGCAAGACATTTTGGTAAATAAAAAATTGCCGAGTAAACTAAATCACTGTAATCGGGTAGAAGTTCAATCAGTTTTAAAGTCGTACTCTCCAATAGTTCCTTGGCATCATTGGGCGTATTGCAATCTTTTAATCCTTTTTCTACTAATTCCACCATTTTCCTGGTCACTCTCTTTTGTTCATTTAAAAACATATCTTCTACATCTAAAAAGATATCTGTTAATTCATTGAGAGGTATTTTAATTTCGTCAGCTAATCTAGAGAAAGAAATAGTATGGACTGTTTTGTCCATCTTCCTAATAGAGTTCATGGACTTTTGGATAATCTTTACTTTCTTTTGAACGTCAACTTCCATCTTAAAAAAACTTTCTATCCTGAAGATGTAAATTAAGCATATTTCTAAAGTCGCTTAGAATCTTTGGTCTTTCAATTTTAGGGATATGCACTATGTGATCGATAAAGCCATAAAATAGAACAGTCACTAACTCAGATTGCCTTTGAATTACTTTTTCGTCCTTACCTGGCCACCCTCTTTTAATAAGTTTGGTAAACTTTTCTTTAACCTTAATCCTATTTTTGTCTCTGAATTTTACACATTCCGGTAAATAACAGGATAACTCAAAACGTAAGTCGGCATCTTTACTGAGAGTTTCAACAAATCTTTCAAAAAATACCTCAAAGGCATTCTTGAAATCTCCGGGTACTTTAGCTTTCTTAATTTGCTTATCCCAATACCTATGCAGTGATTCCCAGTCTTTCTTCTGAGCCTGAAGAAAAATATCTTCAGTTGTGGAATAGAAAGAAGTTATTTCATCAATACCTGCATTTAACTCTTTTGCGATTGCGGCAAAGCTTATCTGTTCAATACTTTTGCTCTTCCTGAGTGAATTAATAGCTCTATTAACCACTTTATCCTTAAGATTGGAATTAGGTTTTGTCATTTAGATTTATGTAACAAACATAGACAGAGTTTCTGCAACATAGGCAGGTTTATCAACTCCTTCGATTTCCATTACTACTTCTGTCTTCATTAAATAACGACCATCTCCTTTATCATCAACAGACACGCATTTACTATGAGTTCTAACTTTCGCTCCAACATTTACAGGATTAATAAATCTGACTTTATCTAAGCCATAGTTAAAAACCATTTTTAAGTTTTCAGGAGCCAGTACTGCTTGCGATGTTAAATGAGGTACCAATGATAGAGATAGAAATCCATGTGCTATTGTTGAACCAAATAAAGGGGTAGCTTTTTCCGCATCAATGTGGATAAACTGATGATCTAAAGTGGCATCAGCGAACATATTTATCCTGTCCTGATCAACCTCAAACCACTCTGAAGATCCTATTTCTTGACCTACGTAATCTACTAATTTTTCTGCTGGGACTAATCCAATCATAACTTTCTCCTATTTATTTAATAAATGATTTTTAAAATCTTCTCTCAAGCCAGTTTTCAAAAGCTTTCCAGTGGCTGTATGGGGCAACTCTTCAACAAATACAATATCATCAGGTAACCACCATTTAACAACTTTATCCTCAAGAAAAGCATTGATATCCTCTTTTGTAGGATCTTTTCCAGCTACCTTGACAATAAGCAATAAAGGCCTTTCGTCCCACTTAGCATGCAGAACGCCTATAACGCATGCTTCTGCAACTTCAGGATGACCTACTGCTGCATTTTCAAGATCTATTGAGCTAATCCATTCCCCTCCTGACTTAATAACATCCTTACTCCTGTCAACAATTTCCATATAACCTTCAGGATGGATTTTAGCCACATCCCCAGTATCGAACCAACCCTGAGCATCCATAGCACTTTCTTCTGCCTTGAAATATCTTTCAACAATTGTTGGTCCTTTGACCAATAGCCTTCCAAAGGCTATTCCATCATGAGGAAGCTCATTTCCTTCATCATCTGCAATAGTCATATCCACCCCAAAAAAAGCCTTTCCCTGTTTTTGCTGGAGATCATATCTTTTTTCAATATCCATATCTTCCATGTCCTTCGTTCTGCTGGTTGCAGTTCCGAGCGGGCTCATTTCAGTCATGCCCCATCCGTGCATCAAAAAGACATCATGTTTTTCTTCAAATTCCTGAATCATTGCTCTTGGAGCAGCCGAACCCCCAACTAAAGCAGTTTCTACACAATCTAGAGTTTGATTGGTTTCGTTTAAGTGCTGCAGAAGACCTAACCAAACTGTAGGGACTCCCATCAGGAGATCAGGCTTTTCGCTATCGATTAATTCGAAGACGGATGCGCCATCAAGAGCAGGCCCGGGAAATACTAATTTAGCTCCAAACATTGCACCAGCATAAGGAATACCCCATGCATTAACATGAAACATTGGTACCACAGGCAAAATACAAGTAGAGCTTGAAACTTTTGCTACATTACCGGAACTAACAATCCAAGCGTGAAGGATTGTTGATCGGTGCGAATATAAAACTCCTTTAGGATTTCCGGTTGTACCTGAAGTGTAGCAAAGACTTGAAGCTGTATTCTCATCAAATTCTGGCCAGATAAATTCATCTGACTCATCAGCTATTAAATCCTCATAACACATAGCATTTTTAAGTTTAGTTTCAGGCATATGGGCTTTATCCGTAAGAATTACATAACCTTTGACACCTTCCAATTCCGCTTCAAGAGATTCGACAAGTTCAACAAATGATAAATCAATAAAGAGATATTGGTTTTCTGCGTGATTGATTATGTATGTAAGCTGTTCAGGAAAAAGTCTAGGGTTGACCGTATTAACAATACACCCTATACCAGATACGCCGAAATATAATTCGAAATGCCTAAAAGTATTCCAAGCAAGAGTGCCGACTGTGTCGCCCTTTCTCAATCCAAGTTTTTCAAGAGAATTAGCTAATTGTCTAGACCTTTTTGCTGCATCTCCGTATGTATACCTATGGATAGGTCCTTCGACTGTCCTAGAAACTATCTCTGCATCACTATGATACTTCTCAGCATGCTCAATTAGACCAGATATCAGCAATTGGCCACTCATCATATTTCCTAACATTTTTTCTCCTAGTTTCTAAGTATTGTCTTTTTGAGTGGATCAGAATATCTTCGCTTTGCCCAGTCATCAAGATTAAATTTACCATCTCCCGTCTTTATTTTTTTTAATAAAATTAAATCTAAATAAAATGCCCATAAAAAAGGTGCCCATTCGAGTTGTAAGTCACTTTTCCACTCAATACAAAGTTTGTATTGAGTTTTTAAAAGCTTGTCTAAGTTCTTTAAACTTAACGAAGGTAAATCTTTAAACGGATCTGTAAAGTAAGGAAAAACTTTGATAAATTCACCAGGTATACCAAACTGATCTAAAATCTGCTTATCCGTTTTCTTACCCATAAATCTAGAAAGACAAATCATGTCTGTAAAAGGCATACCTGTTGGATTTATTCCAATAGCCTCTGTTAAATTAGTTAGAGAATTTCTTCCTTTATAGGGTCCTATATAAAATCTTGAAGGACAGTAATCATTGGCGTAAAAGTTGTCCCAAATTACTATAGGGTTTGAAAATAATCTCTTTAATTCTTTTATCCCTTTTTGAGGAATGGATTGGCTCACCACTTCATCTCCTGTCCATAATATAGATATTGAAGGGTCAATTGCATTTGCAAGAGCTTTGAGATATTCATTTTCTTTTATGTCTCCTTTAGCAAAACTTTTGCAGTAAACCGTTGGACAAACCATCAAAGAGTTCTCACTTAGAGTATTGATAGAGGAAACTGAATTAATAATTTTTAGATGAGTTCTAGCAAGATCTTCATTTTGTTTATGTTCGATGTCATCAAAAAAAATGGCAAACTCTTTAAAACCAATTTTTTGAGCTTGTTTAATTTTGGTAATAAGATTTTTTTTGTAGTTGTTGGATGTTTTACTAGACTGAAGGCCTGGAGATATAGCAAAGATAGGTCTAATTTTGTTCTTTTTACATTGAGAGACGAGATGTCTTAAAGTTTTT
>CABYCU010000021.1 GCA_902517565.1 uncultured SAR86 cluster bacterium
GTGATAAGAGGTTTCTGACCAGCAATTAGAGTTAAATCTTCAACGGCTCTTTCAAGAACCTTTTTATCATTAAGTGCTTCGCCAACACCCATATTAAGTGTTATTTTTGTTACTTTAGGAACAGCCATTATCGAATCCAAACCTAATTCATCTTTAAGCTCAGAAACTACTTTAGTTTTATAATGTTCTTTTAATGTAGTCATCTTATATCTCCTTTCCGGAAGATTTAAATACTCTTACTCTTGATCCGTCATCTTGGGATTTAATTTGAACTTTATCTGCTTTCTTTGTGGAAGGATTAAAAATAGATATATTAGACATGTCTATAGAAGCTTCTTTTTCAACTACTCCACCAGCAATTCCTGCATTAGGATTTGGTTTAGTGTGTCTCTTGACCATCTGAACTCCAGATACAAAACATCTTCCATTTGCTAAAATTTTAGTAACTGACCCTTGTTTGCCTTTATCCTTGCCAGCTATGACAATTACTTGATCGCCTGTCTTAATCTTATTCATACTTATAAAACCTCCGGAGCTAATGAAACAATCCTCATAAACTCTTCGCTTCTAAGCTCTCTGGAAACGGGTCCAAAAACTCTTGTTCCAATAGGTTGTTTTTGAGCATTAATAAGGACAGCGGCATTATCATCAAACCTTATGGCAGAACCATCGGATCTTCTAAGTTTATTTTTTGTTCTTACAATAACTGCGTCTACTACTTCACCTTTTTTCACTCTACCTGTAGGTATTGCCTCTTTGACTGTAACTTTTATTACATCGCCAACTTTTGCAAATTTTTTCTTAGAGCCACCTAGTACTCTTATGCACATTAGTTTTCTTGCACCACTATTATCTGCAACTTCTAAATAACTTAGCTCTTGTATCATTGGTATTTATATTTCTTGTGACTTTTCTTCTACTTTTAGTAAATTCCAGGACTTTGTTTTTGAAATAGGTCTGCATTCCTGAATCGTAACCAAGTCTCCTGCACCACAGACATTGTCTTGATCATGTGCTTGAAGTTTTGAAGATCTTCGCATTATCTTTTTATATAAGGGGTGCTTAACTTTTCTTTCAACAAGGACTGTTATCGTCTTGTCTCTTGAAGAGCTAATCACTCTGCCTGTTTCTGTTCTTGTTCTCTTATCCGTCATTTTTTTCTTGCTGTTCTTGCTCTTTGTTTAAAGTTTTAAGCTGAGCTATTGATCTTCTTATTTGTCTTATTTTATGAGTTTCTTTTAATTGCCCAGAAGCATGTTTAATTTTGAGTTCGAGTAACTCTTTTCTTAAGTTACCCTCTTCATCAAGTACATCTGTTGATTTATTTCTTAATCTATCCAGTAAGCCTTCTTTTGCCATTAGACTCTCCTAATAAATGTTGTTGAAATTGGCATTTTTGCAGAAGCTAAGGCAAAAGCTTCTTTGGCAAGCTCTTCATCAACTCCTTCCATTTCGTATAAAATCTTTCCAGGCTTGATAGGACAAACCCAATATTCGACGTTACCTTTTCCTTTTCCTTGTCTTACTTCCAAAGGTTTTTTAGTTATTGGTTTATCAGGAAAGACCCTAATCCATATCTTTGCACCCCTTTTCACATGTCTAGTCATTGCCCTTCTTGCAGCCTCTATTTGTCTAGAAGTGAGTTGCCCTCTCTGAGTAGCTTTTAACCCATAAGTACCAAAACTAAGAGTGGCTCCTCTTTGAGCATTTCCTGTATTTCTACCCTTTTGCTGCTTTCTATATTTTGTTCTTTTTGGTTGAAACATTACTTTACCTTTTAATCTGAATCTTTAGTTGGAGTGTCTAAAACTTCTCCTCTGAAGACCCATGCTTTAACACCAATGACTCCATAAGTAGTATTGGCTTCAGCAAGTCCATAATCGACATCCGCTCTGAGAGTGTGTAGTGGAACTCTGCCTTCTTTTTGTATTTCTGCTCTAGCAATTTCTGCACCACCGAGTCTTCCTGCTACTCTAATTTTTACTCCTTCAGCACCTTGTCTCATGGCATTTTGAACAGCCCTTTTCATGGCCCTCCTAAACATCACGCGCCTTTCAAGTTGTTGAGCTACGCTCTCAGCTAGAAGTTTGGCATCAAGATCAGGTTTTCTTATTTCTTGGATACTTAGAGTTACAGGAATGCCCATCCTATTTGTGATGTCTTCTCTCATCTTATCTATATCTTCACCTTTCTTTCCAATAACAATACCTGGTCTAGCGGTATGAATTAGTACCCTGGCATTATCAGCGGTTCTCTCTATATCTATCCTGCTTACAGAGGCATGAGAAAGTTTTTTAGTAAGATGCTCCCTTACTTCAATATCTTTCAAAAGGTTCTCAGTATATTGAGATTTTTCAGCATACCAATTAGAAGTGTGTTGAGTGGTTATTCCTAACCTAAAGCCTATTGGGTGAACTTTTTGTCCCATTATTTACCTTTTTCCTCGACTGTTAACGCAATGTTACAGCTTCTTTTAAAATATCTATCTGCCCTTCCTCTGGCCCTTGCTCTAACTCTTTTCATAGTAAAACTTTCATCTACAACTATTGTAGATACAAATAAAGAATCGATATCGAGGCCTTGATTATGTTCTGCATTAGCTATAGCAGATTCAAGAATCTTTTTAATAATGTGTGCGGATTTCTGAGGAGCAAAAGAAAGAATACCAATGGCTTCTTCTATGTGCTTGCCTCGAATTTGGTTAGCTACTAATCTGGCCTTTTGACTAGATATTCGAGCACTTCTTAGTTTGGCTTTAGCTTGAGTCATAACTATTTTCGATCTCCAGAGTGCATTTTAAATGTTCGTGTAAGAACAAACTCTCCTAGCTTGTGACCAACCATATCCTCTTGTACGAAAATAGGAACATGTTGTCTTCCGTTATGAACAGCTATGTTCAATCCGACCATGTCTGGGGTGATCATTGATCGTCTGGACCAAGTCTTAATTGGCCTTTTATCATTTGTAGCTATGGCCTGGTCGACCTTCTTGAGAAGGTGTAAGTCTACAAATGGTCCTTTTTTTAATGATCTTGGCATAATATTAATTTCTTCTTCTAATAATCATACGATTGGTTGATTTATTTTTCTTACGAGTCTTGTATCCCTTTGTAGGTACACCCCAAGGTGTGACTGGATGCCTTCCTCCTGATGTCTTTCCTTCACCTCCGCCGTGTGGGTGATCAACTGGATTCATCGCAACCCCTCTAACAGTTGGACGTATGCCCATCCACCTTTTTGCTCCGGCCTTTCCTATAGAACGTAGAGAGTGTTCAGAGTTTGATACACTTCCTATAGTTGCCCTGCATTCTGACAAAACTCGTCTTACTTCGCTACTTCTTAATCTTAAAGTTACGTACCTTCCTTCTATAGCAAGTATTTGTGCTGATGCACCAGCACTTCTAGCAATTTGAGCTCCTTTTCCAGGGAAAAGCTCTATGGCGTGAACTACTGTCCCTAATGGCATATCCTTGAGAGGCATACAATTACCAGTAGATATTGGAGAGCCTTTTCCGGAAAGAAGAGTCTCACCCACAGTCAAATTATCAGGGGCAATTATATAGGTTCTTTCTCCGTCGGCATAAAGCAATAGTGCTATATTAGCCGATCGATTAGGATCATATTCAATAGTCTCTACCTTTGCAGGTATGCCATCTTTTAATCTCTTAAAATCAATAATTCTATAATGCTTCTTATGACCACCGCCACGATGCCTTGTAGTGATCCTGCCTTGATTATTTCTTCCAGATTTTTGTTTCTTTGGTTCTAAAAGGGGAGCATAAGGATCTCCCTTATGAAGATCATCTCTAGAAACCCATGACCTAAATCTTCTTCCAGGTGACGTAGGTTTTGATTTTTTAATTTGAGTAGCCATTATTCTGAAGTAACCTCAATAGATTGACCCGAAGCTAATCTTACGTAAGCCTTTTTCCAATCAGATTTCTTTTTGGTTCGATATCTAGATCTTTTGGTCTTACCTTTAACTTTTATTATGTTTACGTCTTCAACATTTACAGAGAAATAGCCTTCGATAGCTTTCTTTACTTGGAGTTTTGTTGCATTGATATCGACCTTAAAGGCATATTGATTAGATTCACCCATCAAAGAAGACACTTTTTCAGTGAGATATGGTGATTTAATTACTGAATAGAGTTCTGTTTTCATTATGAAAGCACCTCAGTCAATTTTTCTAATGCTGCGGAAGTAACAAGAACCTTTTCGGCTTGGATTAAAGCAGACGGATCAATTGAGTTAATAGTCTGAACTTTACACTCGGTTAAATTCTTAGAAGCTTTATTTAAATTATCGTTTTTACTTGAAACTACTATTAGGGCTGTATCTAAACCTAAATCAGAAAGTATTGTTTTAACTTGAGAAGATTTTATAGGTTCATCAATTTTGAGATCTTTTACTGCTACAAGTCTATTTTCTTCAGCAAGCATTGACCATATCGACCTCATGGCAGATCTGTACATCTTTTTGTTTATCTTTTTAGGTTTGATGTCGATATAAGTATGTGCAAATGTCATACCACCGCCTCTCCATATAGGAGATCTTATAGTCCCTGCTCTTGCTCTACCTGTTCCTTTCTGTTTCCAAGGTTTCTTTCCACCGCCTCTTACAGCAGACCTATTCTTTTGACCTTTAGTTCTTTGATGGCTATTGTGAATGTAAGTATTGACAAGTTGATGAACTAAATCTTGATTAAATGCTTGATTAAAAACTTCTTCAGCTAAAGAAACTTTAGAGTCTTCAGAACCATTTTGATTTAATACTTCAAGTTCCATCTTATTTAACTGCTGGTTTAAGAACTACATTAGATCCAGTAGGTCCTGGTATAGCTCCTTTTATGAGAAGTAGATTATTTTCCATATCAATGGAAGCAATCTTTAGGTTTTGTATTGTTTTTTTGACATCACCCATATGGCCAGACATTTTTTTTCCTTTCCAAACTTTTCCTGGAGTTTGGCACTGTCCAATTGAACCAGGTGCCCTGTGCGATATTGAGTTTCCGTGCGTGGCATCTTGCATTTTAAAGTTCCATCTTTTCACTGTTCCAGCAAATCCCTTGCCTTTAGATTTTCCTTGAACATCGATCTTTTGACCTTCTTCAAAGATATCAATGCTTAATTGACTTCCAATTGTAAGGTCTTCGAGATCTTCGATATTTACTTTGAATTCCCACAGACCGTCTCCCGGATTCACTGATCCTTTTTTGTAATGTCCAGAGAGAGATTTTGATATATGCTTTTCTTTCTTTTGACCTGTTGTTACTTGTACGGAAGAGTATCCATCAACCTCTTCAGATTTAATTTGAGTAATTGTATTTGGATGCACACTTACAACACTTACAGCGAACGAATCGCCTTCAGGAGTAAAAAGCCTAGTCATACCTTGTTTTTTACCAACTAAACCTATGCTCATTTTATTTATTCTCGTCTAAACTTATTTGAACTACCACGCCGGCAGAAAGTTCTAATTTTGTTAAAGCATCTAGTGTTTTTTCAGAAGGTTCTAGGATATCGAGCGTTCGTTTATGGGTTCTTATTTCGTATTGGTCTCTGGCGTCTTTGTCTTTATGAGGGGATATTAGGATTGTTGTTTTGTGTTTTTTAACTGGCATTGGAATAGGACCCTTTACCTTTGCACCGGTACGTTTTACCGTCTCCACTATCTCTTTAGCAGAACGGTCGATAAGCTTATGATCAAAAGCTTTAAGCCTAATTCTAATGCTTTGATTTTGCATATTTTTCCTTTCAGGCTCTCATAAAAAGAGCGTAAAAACACCCCCCTACAGTGTAGGTTGGTTTATTAATTTAAATCACCTTTACCCTAGAAACTACTAGGTACAAGGCCCCTCCAACAAAACGAGCGGTGATTCTAGTTTTGTGACCCCTTTGTGTCAACTAAAAAGTAGAAAAAACCTTTATTAAAAGGGGTTTAACTAGCTTTCAAACAGGAATTACTAATCGTTTTTACTTATTATCGCTTCTGCAACATTAGAAGGTACTTCTGAATATTTCAGAGGTTCCATTGTAAAAGTTGCTCTACCTTGAGATGCAGATCTTATATCAGTTGCATATCCAAACATTTCAGCTAATGGAACTTCACCGGAAACTATCTTGCCTGAGGGTCCTTCCTCCATTCCCTGGACGACTCCTCTTCTTCGACTTAAATCTCCAACCACATCTCCCATATATTCTTCAGGAGTCACTATCTCAATACTCATTATTGGTTCAAGTAAAACAGGATCTGCTTTTTGAGCACCTCCCTTAAAGGCCATTGAGCCAGCGACTTTGAAGGCCACTTCACTGGAATCAACATCATGATAAGAACCATCATAGAGAGTAACTTTAACTTTAACGAGAGGATAACCAGCTATAACACCTGCTTCCATTTGTTCACGGCAACCTTTATCAACAGCTCCGATAAACTCTCTTGGTATTGCTCCACCAACTATCTCATTAACAAATTGGTAATTTTCGTCTTTATCATCATCTTGTTCTTCTAAAGGTTCCATCTTTATGTAAACATGGCCGTATTGACCCCTGCCACCTGACTGACGAACAAATTTTGCTTCTTCTTCTACATATTTTCTTATAGATTCTCTGTAAGCTACTTGAGGTTTTCCTACATTAGCTTCAACACCAAATTCTCTTCTCATTCTGTCAACTAATACATCCAAGTGAAGTTCACCCATGCCAGACATAATTGTTTGGCCAGATTCTTCATCAGTTCTTAGTCGGAAAGAAGGATCTTCTTGAGCCAACCTGCCCAAAGCGACACCCATCTTTTCTTGATCTTCTTTTGTCTTTGGCTCTACTGCTACAGAAATAACAGGTTCGGGAAAATTCATCGATTCTAAGGTTATTTTATTCTTTTCATCACAGAGTGTTTCTCCTGTGATAGCTTCTTTTAGACCAATTACAGCACATATATCACCTGCTCTAGCCTCAGAAATCTCATCTCTCTTATTAGAATGCATTTGGAGCATTCGTCCAATCCTCTCCTTTTTTCCCTTTATTGGTAAATAAACTGAATCTCCAGTATTCAAAACTCCAGAATAGACCCTAACAAAAGTTAAGGAACCTACAAACGGGTCAGTGGCGATTTTAAAAGCTATTCCAGCAAAGGGAGATTCATCATCAGAGTCTCTAGTGCCTTCCTCTTCATTGTCCAATACTCCTGATACAGCTTTAACTTCGTTTGGTGCTGGTAAGAAGTCTACGACTGCATCAAGCATAGTTTGGACGCCTTTGTTTTTGAAGGCCGAGCCACAAAGACAAGGAACAATTTCATTTGCTAAAGTTCTTATTCTTAAGCCAGTCTTTGTATCTTCTTGAGATAAATCACCCTCTTCTAAATACTTATCCATAAGCTCTTCATTAGCTTCGGCTGCACATTCAACCATTTTTTCACGCCATTCTTCAGCTAAGTCTTGGAGATCATCTGGAATATCCTCTTCAGCGAAAGTTGTACCCATGTCATCGCCATTCCAATAAATGGCTTTCATCTTAACGAGGTCTATAACTCCTTTAAAGTCTTCTTCCGCGCCTATTGCTAGCTGAATGGGAACGGCATTTGCTCCTAATCTTGTCTGCATTTGTTCGATAACTTTTAAGAAATCAGCACCTGCTCTATCCATTTTATTAATAAAAGCTATTCTCGGTACTTCGTATCTATTTGCTTGACGCCAAACCGTCTCAGATTGCGGCTCGACTCCAGAACTACCACAAAAAACAACTACCGCTCCATCTAAAACTCTGAGAGAACGCTCAACTTCAATAGTAAAGTCTACGTGACCCGGTGTATCAATGATGTTGAATCTATGTTGTTTAAATTGTTTTGATGTTCCTTCCCAGAAACATGTAGTAGCTGCAGAAGTAATGGTAATCCCTCTTTCTTGCTCCTGTTCCATCCAATCCATAACAGCAGCTCCGTCATGAACTTCACCTATCTTGTGGGAAATGCCTGTATAGAAAAGAACTCTCTCGGTTGTAGTAGTCTTTCCTGCGTCAACATGTGCGCATATACCAAT
>CABYCU010000022.1 GCA_902517565.1 uncultured SAR86 cluster bacterium
AAATCATCAACTAATTCTCAGATGAACTATATGAAGTCAGATTACAGTTCGGGTATAGCCTCTGCTGTTGCAATGACTCAGTTCAATTTAGCTCAAGAAGGTTTCTCAATTGGAATAGGGCGAGGCTCTTACAATGATGAAGACGAAACTGCTTTTGGTTTAGGTTACGGAGGTGAGTTCAAGAATGGAACACTCTTTAAGTTACAAGCTAGCAAAAGTGGTGATGTAAGCGGAGTTGGATTGACTATCTCCTTCTAAAAAAATAACCCTTACGAGAAGTTCTAATATATATTTTTGTAAGGGTTTAATTTGGAGCTGGCGATAGGATTTGAACCTACGACCTGCTGATTACAAATCAGCTGCTCTACCAACTGAGCTACGCCAGCGCGATTAGCATTATAGTTCTCTTATTGAAACTTCGCCATAACGAAGAGTTAGATAATTTGAATCCTCTTTTACTAATAACTCGCCATGATCATTTACGCCTTTTGCTTCTACGATTTTTTTTACATCTTTCATCACAATTTCACACTCTTTATCTTTAAGGATATCTAAACCCTCAAAGTCCGATTTGAAAGACTTAAATCCATTTTCTGAAAAGTCTTCAGTAAAGTTAAAAATCCTATTTATTAAAGCTCCTAGAATTTCATTTCTATCTTGTAAAGCATTCGAAATTTCATCAAGGCTCACCCAAGACTGATCAATGTCTTTTCCTTCATGTTCATTCATATGAATATTAATACCTATCCCGATAATTATTCCTGCTTTTCCATTTAAATCTATTGTCTCGATTAATATCCCGGCAATCTTCTTATTATCCACTAATAAGTCATTGGGCCATTTCAATTTGATTTTATTATTGGCATATTTATTCAGAGATTTCGCTGTGACAGTTCCAACTGACAAACTTAATCCGTCTAATTCTGAATAATTGAGATTAGATTTCCAACCTACGGATAGGTATATGTTCCTACCTTTTGGACTTACCCATTTTTTTCCATTTCGTCCTTTCCCAGTAACTTGTTGCTCGGTTATGTGAAAGGATAAATCATTTTCTTGCCTAACTAAGAAATCTTTAGCATCGTCATTAGTTGATCCTGTTAACTCAGATACAAGTAAATCTGGATTACAATCTAATAACTTTTTACTCAGAAAATTTAAAATTTTATCTTTATCTAAACTAGGAAAAATCTGTTTCATATCTTGAAAATCATGATATTTTTTTAATATAAGTTGACATAATAAGCTTGCAGTTAGAGAATTGCGCGCTGTTTTTTGACCATAATTTATAGGAGGGGTTGGGGAGCGGTCAAACCCAGCAGACTGTAAATCTGCCGCCTCGTGCTTCGAAGGTTCGAATCCTTCCCCCTCCACCACCAAAAAAACTCCTAAAAAGAAGCGAAAACACTTGCAATAGAGGGCTAAAAATACTATAAAAGCGCTCCGAGCTTTGGGTTGTAGGTTTTTACTCGCTAAATATTTTGTCGATTTAACTTTTCTGGGGTGACCAGAAAAGTACTCTACACCCCACAAAAAGCAGCAAAAATATAGATTTTTTGCTCATATAGCTCAGGAGGTAGAGCACTTCCTTGGTAAGGAAGAGGTCACCGGTTCAACTCCGGTTATGAGCTCCAGGTATTAATAATTTAAATTTAGGGAAAAAAAATGGCTAAAGAAAAATTTGAGAGAACCAAACCGCATGTCAACGTTGGGACAATAGGACACGTTGATCATGGTAAGACAACCTTGACGGCTGCTATAACTAAAGTTCAAGCTGAAGCTCTAGGCGGAGAAGCAATCGCTTTTGATGGTATTGACAATGCTCCTGAAGAAAAAGAGCGTGGCATAACAATCTCAACTTCTCACGTTGAGTACGATTCTGAAGCAAGACATTATGCTCACGTAGATTGTCCTGGTCACGCTGATTACATTAAGAACATGATCACTGGTGCCGCTCAGATGGACGGCGCAATACTTGTAGTTAATGCTGCAGATGGTCCTATGCCTCAAACTAGAGAACACATACTTCTAGCCAGACAGGTAGGAGTGCCGCATATAGTTGTTTTCTTAAACAAAGCAGACATGGTAGATGATGCTGAGCTTATAGAGCTAGTGGAGATGGAAGTAAGAGAACTTCTTACCGAATATGATTTCCCTGGAGATGACACACCTGTAATTGTTGGTTCTGCTCTTAAAGCGCTCGAAGGTGATGCTGAGTATGCAGCTAAAATTCAAGAGCTTGTTCAAGCACTTGATGATTTTGTTCCAGAACCTGTTAGGGATACAGATAAACCTTTTCTTATGCCTATCGAAGATATTTTTACTATCCAAGGACGTGGAACTGTTGTTACAGGAAGGATTGAAAGAGGAGAAATAAAAGTCAATGAAGAGATTGAAATTGTTGGCATAAGAGAAACTACTAAAACGGTATGTACTGGAGTTGAGATGTTCAGAAAGCTTCTTGATGAAGGAAAAGCAGGAGAGAACGTAGGAATTCTTTTAAGAGGAACAGAAAGAGATGCTGTTGAAAGAGGGCAAGTTTTAACTAAGCCTGGTGCTATCAATCCTCACACTAAGTTTGAGGCAACAGTATATGTTTTATCTAAAGAAGAAGGAGGACGACACACTCCTTTCTTTAAAGGCTACAGACCTCAATTCTACGTAAGAACTACAGATGTTACAGGAGCTGTCGAGCTTCCTGAAGGAGTTGAGATGGTTATGCCTGGAGATAACATTGATATGACTGTAGAACTAATTTCTCCAATTGCGATGGAAGACGGAATGAACTTTGCAATAAGAGAAGGTGGAAGAACAGTAGGTTCTGGAGTAGTAACTAAAATTATAGATTAGTAGGCCAGTAGCTCAATTGGCAGAGCGACGGTCTCCAAAACCGTAGGTTGGGGGTTCGATTCCCTCCTGGCCTGCCACTCCGCCAAAAAAAGCTTTGCCTTAAAAATGAGAGACAATATCTTAAGCATGCAGAATTATATCCGTTGGATAGTAGGACTCACCATTATTGGTGCAGCTGTTTATGCCAACTCTTATTATTTTCAAGAACCACTCCTGTATAGAGTTATTGGAGTAATCATAGTTTCAAGTTTGGGTCTCTTTATCTTAACTACAACCCAAGAGGGTAAAGAGGCTTTAAAAACTGTAATTGATTCAAGAACTGAGATTAGAAGGGTGGTCTGGCCAACTAGAACAGAAACTACTCAAACAACACTTATCGTTTTGGTTGCTATAACTATAGCGGCTTTAATTTTATGGGGCTTAGATTCCCTTTTTGGTTGGGCAATGGCGGCTTTACTGGGGTAGATATGGATAAACAATGGTACGTGATACACGCATATTCAGGATATGAAATCAAAGTTAGAGAAGCTCTATTAGAGAGAATAGAAAGATTAGGAATGGATGATTTCTTTGGTGAAATCATGGTTCCATCAGAAGAAGTAGTCGAAATGAAAGGCGGGCAAGAGAGAAAGACTCAAAGAAAATTCTTTCCCGGATATGTTTTAGTAAATATGGAACTCAATGATGACAGTTGGCATCTTGTAAAAGATACACCAAGGGTTATGGGTTTTATAGGCGGCACCAAAGATAAGCCTTCTCCGCTCTCTAATATAGAAGCTCAAGGAATCATGCAACAACTTGAGCAAGGATCAGATATCACTAAACCTAAGATATCTTTTGAACCAGGTGAGATGGTTAGGGTAGTAGACGGACCATTCAATGACTTCAGTGGAGTTGTTGAAGAGGTAAATTACGAAAAAAGTAAGGTTAGAGTAGCAGTATTAATTTTTGGTAGGTCAACACCCGTTGAACTGCAATTCAATCAAATAGAGAAAGGCTAATGGCAAAAGCAATAGAAACATATGTAAAACTTCAGGTACCAGCTGGACAGGCTTCACCTAGTCCGCCTGTGGGTCCTGCTTTAGGACAACATGGTCTTCCTTTAATGGACTTCTGTAATGCCTTTAATGCCAGAACAAAAGATACAGAACCTGGATTGCCTTGTCCTGTCGTGATAACTGTATATGAAGACAAGAGTTTTGATTTCGTCATTAAAACGACGCCAGCATCCGTTCTTATTAAAAAGGCAGCAGGAATAAAATCTGGTAGTGGAACACCCAATAGTTTGAAAGTCGGAAAGGTTACAAGAGCTCAGCTCGAAGAAATAGCAAAAATTAAAGACCCTGATTTGACGGCTGCTGATATGGATGCTGCGGTAAGAACTTTATCAGGAAGTGCTAGAAGTGCTGGAATTGAAGTGGAAGGTTAAAAATGAGTCAAAGTAAAAGAAAGCAATACATTAATACAAGAGAAGAGAAGAAATATGATATCTCTGAGGCCATGAAATTCATACAAGGCTCTCCAAAAGTTAAGTTTAATGAATCTATTGATGTGGCAATAAATCTTGGTGTAGATCCTACAAAATCAGACCAAAATGTCAGAGGTGCAACTACTCTCCCTGCAGGTTCAGGTAAGCCTTGCAAAGTTGCTGTATTTGTTGAGGGCGACCAAGCTGCTGCTGCTAAAGAGGCTGGAGCAGATGCTGTAGGAATGGAAGACCTTGCGGAAGAGATCAAGAAAGCAGAAGTTGACTATGATGTTGTAATAGCAACTCCAGATACAATGAAAATTGTAAGCCCATTGGGAAAAGTATTGGGTCCAAAGGGTACTATGCCTAATCCTAAAACAGGTACAGTTACTAAAGACGTTGCTACAGCAGTAAAAAATGCTAAAGCTGGTCAAATAAGATACAGAACGGACAAAGGTGCGATTATCCACGGAAGGATAGGGGATATAACCTATACACCAGAACAAATTAAACAGAATTTAGAGACACTCCTAGATGATTTGAAGCGGAATAAACCCCCTTCAGCTAAGGGCGTGTTTATAAAAAAAGCAACTTTATCTTCCACTATGGGAGCTGGAGTTGAGATAGATTTATCTTCTTTGGTCTTTTAAAGATTAAAGAATATAAAAGTTTCTTCAGTATGGTGCGATTATTCGCCCATCGAAGACCGTAGGTGCAAGAAAATGGTTTCTTGCTTAATTATTTTGACCTACGCAGATGGTAATTGACTGCTTGCAGTCATAACCAAAAGATAATACCTATTATGGGTATTTGGAGGATAAGAAGATGCCAATGCGCATTGACGACAAGAAAGTTGCGGTAGATGAGCTTAAAGATATAGCTAATAAAGCAACTTCAGCTGTAGCTGCTGACTATCACGGTGCATCTGTAACTGAGCTTACTAAACTCAGAAAAGATGCCAGAGATACATCAGTTCATCTGAAGATTATTAGAAATACACTTGCAAAAAGAGCTCTTAACGATACTAAATTTTCTTGCTTTGAAGACTTGTTGGTTGGCCCTACTATGTTAGCTTTCTCATTAGAGGATCCTACTAGCGCGGCTAAACTTGTAAATGACTTCACAAAGGTAAATAGTAAATTTGCAGTAAAAGGTATATCTCTAGGAGATTCGTTACTTGAGCTATCTAAGTTAACTGCAATTGCAAATATGCCCTCTAGAGAACAGGCCCTTAGCCAACTAGCTGGACTATTAAATGCACCTATGAACCAATTCGTGAATATTCTTAATCAAGTTCCTTCAAAGCTTGTTAGAACCTTACAGGCAGTCAAAGAACAAAAAGAATCGGCTTAACCTTAATTAATAAATAACATTTGGAGAATAAAAATGGCACTAAGTAAAGAAGAGATATTAGACGCTATAGCTGAAATGAGTGTGATCGACATTGTTGATCTAATTGAAGCTATGGAAGAAAAATTTGGAGTTTCCGCCGCCGCACCTGTAGCAGCTGCTGCACCTGCCGCTGCCGCCGGAGATGCAGGCGGAGAAGCAGAAGCTGATGATGCTCCTGTAGATATTCATTTAACAGAAGTAGGCGATAAGAAAGTTGATGTAATTAAAGCTGTAAGAGCTATAACTGGTCTTGGTCTAAAAGATGCAAAAGCTTTAGTAGACGAAGCACCTTCAGTAATCAAAGAAGGCGTTAATAAAGCTGAAGCTGATGAACATGCTAAAGCACTTCAAGATGCTGGAGCTACAGCAGAACTTAAATAGCTTAAGTTTAGATAAATAAAATTTTAACCATTAAAAAGAGGTCTTTATGAGTTTTTCATATACTGAGAAAAAAAGAGTAAGAAGGAGTTTTGAGAAAATCTCCAGTGTTATGGAGCTTCCGAATCTACTTGCAACTCAAGTTCAGTCTTATGATGGCTTTCTTCAAAGATTTGTTGATTCTGATAAAAGATTGAATGCGGGTCTTGAACAAGTCTTGAATTCAATCTTTCCAATCGAGAGTCATAATGGTTTCGCAAGAATGGAATACTCTGGTTATAGTTTAGGAGAACCTATATTCAATGAAAGAGAGTGTAAGCTTAAAGGTATAACTTACGAGATCTCTCTTCACATTAATTGTGATCTTTTCTTTATAGATAAAGATTCAGGCAAGCTCAAAGAAGGCAAATCTCAGAGTGTTTATATGGGAACAGTGCCTTTAATGACCGATCATGGAACATTTATAATAAATGGAACAGAAAGGGTTGTTGTCTCTCAGCTCCACAGATCTCCCGGCTTATTTTTTGACCATGACAAAGGAAAAGGACATTCTTCAGGAAAAGTTTTATATGGTGCCAGAGTAATCCCTTACAGAGGATCTTGGCTTGATTTTGAGTTTGATGCGAAAGATTTAGTCTATGTTCGTATAGATAGAAGAAGAAAACTACTTGCAACTATTCTTTTAAAGGCACTTAAACTAACTAATCAAGAAATTCTAGAAAAATTCTACGAGACGGAAATTTATAAGAATAAGAAGAATGATATTTTTCAACTGCAAGTTATACCAAGAAGACTTATGGGAAGAATCTCTCCAGTAGATATAGACATAAAGGGAGAGTTAATAGTTAAGCAGGGTGACAGGATCAGCGCTAGACATATCCGAAAAATTGAAGGATCTAAATTCAAATTTTTAGACATGCCTAAAGAAGCTTTATTCGGTCAGGTTATAGCTAAAGATATCCTAGATAAATCAACTGGAGAAATCATAGTTGAAGCTAATACTTTAATAGACGAAGAAACTTTACCTATATTGGAGGAACTTAATTTACCTGAAATTGAAACCCTCTACATTAATGATATTGAGTCAGGACCTTATATTGCCGACACATTAAGGGCAGATACCACAACTAATGAAATTGAAGCTTTGGTTGAGATCTACAGAATGATGAGGCCTGGAGAGCCACCTACAAAAGAGGCAGCTACCACTTTATTTAATAACCTTTTCTTTAATG
>CABYCU010000023.1 GCA_902517565.1 uncultured SAR86 cluster bacterium
ATTGATGATGTATGCGAGGACTATGCACAGCTTGAGCTATGTTCATATCATGATCCATAATGTTCAAAGCGACTTGTAATACGGTTGTGATAATCCTGCTACCACCAGGACTACCAAAAACAGCAAACGGCTTTTCATCTTTAAAAATAATAGTAGGAGTCATTGAGGACAGTGGCCTTTTATTTCCTTCTATAGCATTCGCTTCAGATCCAAGAAGACCGTATCCATTAGGCGTGCCAGGTTTAGAGGAGAAATCATCCATTTCATTATTTATTAACATCCCTGTTCCAGGGATCATCTTCCCAGAGCCATATGAAAAATTTAACGTATAAGTATTCGATACTGCATTTCCGTAAGTATCCATTACGGAAAAATGGGTCGTATCTGGACTCTCATAGGGATAAGGGTCTCCGGGAGACACTTGACTAGAAGGAGTGATCTTATCTCCAGATATTGATAAATTTAAAGATTTAGCATAATCCTTACTGGTCAAACTTGAAGGAACTGCATAAAAATCACTATCACCAAGATACTTACTTCTATCCGCATAAGCTCTTTTCATTACTTCAGCTAAGATATGAATATTCTCAGCACTTCCAAAACCCATTTCTTTAATAGGAAACTCTTCAAGCATATTTAGCATTTGGATTAAATGTGTTCCACCCGAGCTGCTTGGTGGCATTGAAACTATTTTAAAGTTTTTGTAATTACCTATTAATGGCTCTCTTTCCACGATCTTATAGTTGTCTAAGTCTTCAAGGGTTATTAGACCCCCATTTTTTTTCATCTCACGAACAATAAGTTTTGCTATGTCGCCTCGATAAAAAGCATCTGGGCCTTCTTTGCTTATTAACCTCAGAGTAGATGCTAAATCATTTTGTACTAGGAGCTCCCCGGCTCTGTATAAACTTCCGTCTTCTTTAAAAAAAACTTTTGAAGCAGCTGGATCCGAAGATAATCTTTCTCTATATCTTTTTGAGGCGAGAGTATTTTCTAGGTCATGAGGCACTAAAAAACCTTCTTCTGCTAGTCTAATAGATGGTTGTAAAACCTCTTCCCAACTCAGAGTACCGTAATTGATCAAGGCGTGATAAAACCCAGCAACAGAGCCAGGAACACCTGCGGATAATAGAGAGAATTGAGCTTTCTTCTTATCGTAATCTCCTTTTTCATCAAGAAAGAGATCACGATGAGCTGCTGCAGGTGCTTTCTCTCTATAATCAATGGTAAGTGTTTTATTTTGATCTTCTAGATGAATGACCATGAAACCACCACCGCCAATATTTCCCGCTCTTGGTAAAACGACAGCTAAGGCAAGTCCCGTTGCTACAGCTGCATCTACAGCATTTCCACCTTTTCTAAGAATTTCTGCACCGACTTCGCTAGCTAACATTCTTTGGGATACAACCATGCCATCATCCGCTATCACAGGATGATTAATTGATTCGTACTCAATAATTGGCAAATCATTCGCTAAAAGTCCTTGTAAAACCAAAAGGGTGAATATTGAAAAGAGAATTTTTTTCATATCTTAGGTTCTTAATTAATCATCAATTGCCTGGTATACCAAAGCTGAGTATGTTTCTCTTAATAGCTCCGAGCTAGCCATCACTTGAGTCATGAGCACAGCCACAAGCTCTTCTTCAGGATCTATCCAGAAAATGGTTGAAGCGGCACCGCCCCAAAAAAACATTCCTTTACTGCCATATTGTCCAGCTAGAGCAGGATCGGTTAACATCCCAACAGTAAGACCTATGCCGGCTCCGCGTCTATATCCTCCTGCGGTCTCTAAATAAGCATCAGAATCAAAAGCATCAGGTAAATGGTTTCCTGACATTAGTTCTACTGACTTCCTGCTAATTATTCTTGTGTCTCCAAGCTTCCCGCCGTTTAAAAGCATTTGAGCGAATTTTAGGTAATCTTCAGTAGAGGACACCAGACCTGAACCGCCATCGAAAACCGTAGCTTCTTCAAAATAAGCGCTTCTCTGTTTACTTTCAACTCTTATAGTATTTACCTCTTGAGGGAGGCTTTCAAAAAGGTCAGGGAAATATTGTCTGAAATCAGTAATATTTGCGTAAAGACTAGTAAACCTATCTCTCTTAGATTCAGGTATGGAAAAGAAGGTATCCTTCATATTTAATGGAGTGAAGATTTTTTCTTGGAGGAATTTATCAAATCTAGTTCCTGAAGCTCTTTCAATAATGCAACCAAGAACATCCATCCCCACAGAGTAAGTGTAATTTTCTGATGGTTGATGCATTAAAGGAGCTTCCTTTGCTAAAGTTTCCGCAAAGGTGCATATATCCTTAAACGGTTTATTTGCAGCAAGCATTCCGCTGGTCAGACTGTCTTTGTTGATATCATTTATTGAAAAATAAGGGCTAAGTTTCTTTTCACGATAAATCTTTGCAAGTTGCCTATTAGCTGTAAAGTCATAAGCCAAGCCTGAAGTGTGTGTAGCCAGATCTCTTATAGTCATTTTCTTATTCTGATCAACTAATTGAGTTGTGCCATCATCATTCACTATAAGTACTTTTGTTTGTCCAAATTCAGGTATGTATAGAGATACGGGGTCATTTAATCTAACTTTCCCTTCTTCCAGAAGAACCATCAAAGCTACTCCAGTAATTGGTTTACTCATCGAGTAAATCCTAAACAAAGAGTCTTTTTTTAAACTTTCTCCAGTTTCTACATCTGCAAAACCAATAGTTTCGTAGTGAACAACCTTGCCTTTTCTTGCAACGGCAGAAACAAAACCAGGAAATTTACCATTCTTTACGTATAAATCACTTAAAGTTGGTGCTATCTTTTGAAGCCTTTCGTAAGACATGCCTGAAACTGAAGCTTCATAAGAGTTTGAAGATAAAGAAACACTGAAAAATATTAGGCAAAAGAAAATCCCTTTAACATTAAAACCGAACATAAATACCCCTAAAAGTTTATATGTGGATAATGATACTCAATTATTGCAATAATTTGATACAAAACTTATATTTTTAGAATGAATCTTAATTTAGAAAATAAAAATGCCATTATTTGTGCTTCAAGTCAGGGGCTGGGGAAGGCTGCAGCAATAGATCTTGCGACAGAAGGCGTTAATCTTGCAATCTGTTCCAGAGATCAAGAAAAGATTAATAGGACAAAAGAGGAGATACTTGACAAAACTGGCAATAAAGTAAAAGTTATAGCCCTTAAGGCCGATCTGAATTCCTCTAAGCAAATAAAAAGTTTTTTTGAGGCTGCACAAAGTGCTTTGGGCTCTATAGATATTTTAGTGAATAATAATGGTGGTCCTCCTCCAAGTACATTTGATGAACTGACTGATGAAGATTGGCAAAATGCCTTCAACTCAACCATGATGTCTTGTCTACGACTCTCAAAATTAGTGATCCCCCAAATGAAAGAAAAAGGCTGGGGAAGAATTGTTAATATTTCATCGGTTTCTATTAAAAGTCCTGTAAAAGGATTATTTTTATCTAATAGTCTGAGGATGGGCGTACTTGGTTGGTCTAAAGCTCTTGCAGATGAATTAGCACCTTTTGGTGTAACCGTTAATACTGTTTGTCCGGGCTATACTAGAACAGAGAGAGTCGACGCCATACTAGAGTCTCAATCTAATGCTACGGGCCTAAAAAAAGAAGATATTGAAAAATCTATAGCCGATAATATTCCAATGAAAAGAGTTGGTGAAGCTGAGGATTTAGCCGGTCTCATAACATTTTTATCCTCCGAAAAAGCTAATTATATGACTGGACTGGCAGTTCAGGTAGATGGGGGATCAGCTAGAACTTTTTATTGATCTTGGAAGTAAGTATTTAGTCTTCTGACTTGCTTAGGAGGCTTCCTCATAAGCCAGTAGACTATAGATGCAATCAATCCAGATATAATGATTGGGGTTGCAAAATATCCTATGTAAAAATACGCAGAAGCATCAGTAGGTAATTCACCGCCATAACTTTGCATAGCAAATAAGATCAAAGACAGTGCCAAAAAAAGTGCAATTATCTTTTTTCGATATGCCTGATGTCTAGACGCTTCCTCAATAAGCTCTTTGAGAAGAAACTGTTGATCTTTATCATCAGAACTTACATTTAATTTGCCATTTGTATAGGACCATTTCATTTAAATTCTCCCGCCTCTATTATAATCGAAATTGAGGTAAAGGCATGATTACATGGTGCTGGATTAATAACACAAGTAACTATTTATTTAATTTGCGCCAGTTCCAAGGTTCAACAGGTTTTAAATCACTCCAAAGGCCTAGTCGGTTTTCCCTAGCCTTAGATTGATCTTCATAAAAAGAATTATCAGTGACGTATTGATCATAGACCCAGGCATATCCGGCTGATACAAGCTCACGATTTATATCTTTTCCTCTCCAATAGAGTCTGCCTAACTTTCTACCATATTTATCTGTACCAGAAATATCAATATCTACCCTTCTGTCTTTCAGTAATTGTTTAAGAAAATTTGTTGAATCACTCCCAAAGGGCTGATCTCTTTCTGGTGCATCAATTTCAGTAAGACGTACCTTATAAATTTGATCTTTAAAAAAAACGTGAACCGTATCTCCATCCACGATTTTTTTGATCTTTAGATTATCTAGATATTCTGCGCTGCAGACAGTGGCTAAGAATAACGAGAATATGATTGTTAGGTTTTTCATAACAACATACTGGCAATATATTATTAAAGAGTAAACACCATAAGAGAAAAAGAGCTACTGAGTATGGAAAGTGGCGGACCGGACGAGACTCGAACTCGCGACCTCCGCCGTGACAGGGCGGCGTTCTAACCAAACTGAACTACCGGTCCAAAGAACTGAAGCATTCTAACAGGACTTATGGATTTTGGAGAGATAAGTTTATTTTTTTTAAGGTCTTAAAGATAGGCTTTCAAAAGCTACTTCTATAACGTTTTTTTCTTTTAAAGATACTAGATATGAGTTCTTTTCTTTTCCAAAATTGATAGACAAATACTCTTCTTCATTTTTTATATGAAGAGCAGCATTACCTTCTGATGCGTAACAAGATTCGAAAGTATCCTCTTCCAGAAAAGATTTTACTGAAGGGCGTCTCAATGGCTCCTCATCGTAATGCGGGCAATAATTTCCTTTAACAAATCCCATACAATCTATAACTTTCAAGTCATTCTCCCAAGAGTCGACTACAGCCCTCTCAAACCAACAA
>CABYCU010000024.1 GCA_902517565.1 uncultured SAR86 cluster bacterium
TCTAGCATAAGTGGCAATCCATCGCATGGCTAGAGCACTTCTTCTTGCAGGTCTAACTTCCATTGGTATTTGGTAAGTAGCACCACCAACTCTTCGAGCCTTAACTTCTACCATTGGTCCAACTTCCTCTAACGCTTTTTCAAAAACTTCAACAGGTTCTTTATCTGATTTTTTAGATATCTCATCAAATGCACCATAGATTATTTTTTCAGCAACAGACTTTTTTCCATCTGTCATAATCTGATTCATAAACTTTGCAACTTTGAGGTTACCGAACTTAGGATCAGGCAATATTTTTCTTTTGGGTGCTGCTTTTCTTCTAGACATATTTATTTAGGTTTCTTGGCGCCATATTTTGAACGACGTTGTTTTCTATCATCCACCCCAGCAGTATCTAGGGTTCCTCTAACTGTGTGGTACCTTACTCCAGGAAGGTCCTTTACTCTTCCTCCTCTTATTAAAACAACAGAGTGTTCTTGAAGGTTGTGCCCCTCACCGCCTATATAAGAAATAACTTCAAATCCAGAAGTCAATCTCACTTTACAAACTTTCCTGAGTGCAGAGTTAGGCTTTTTTGGTGTTGTTGTGTAAACCCTGGTGCATACCCCTCTTCTTTGAGGAGAGCCCTTTAATGCGGGTACATCTGTTTTTGATATTTTTCTCTTACGAGGTTTTCTTACTAGTTGATTTACTGTTGCCATATTTATATCTTTTAAAGGTCGCGAATTGTAATGAGAGGCTTCTCCCGCGTCAACGTATTACTCTGCTTCATTTAGAGCCTCACTAAGAGCTTTTTCAAGATCAATTTCAAACTCTTCTTCTACATTCTCAACTTCTGAAGTTAACTTAGCTAAACCAGATCCAGCTGGTATTAATCTTCCAACTACAACATTCTCTTTAAGACCTCTGAGATGGTCAACTCTTCCGGTTGTTGCAGCTTCTGTTAAAACTCTTGTTGTTTCTTGGAAAGATGCTGCCGAGATAAAAGATTCAGTTGCAAGCGAAGCTTTGGTAATTCCTAATAAAATTCTTTCGAATTGTATCTCTGCCTTCTTTGCTTCCCTGAGAGCAAGATTTGATTCTCTTACTTTTGAATATTCTGCCTGTTCACCAAGGATAAATTCAGAATCTCCAGGTTCAGTAATTACTACCTTTCTGAGCATTTGATTTAAGATAACTTCTATATGCTTATCATTGATGCTTACACCTTGAAGTCTATAAACTTCCTGTATTCCATCAACAATGTAATCAGTCAATTCTTCTAAGCCTCTTAGTGCTAGAATATCATGAGGGCTCATCGCGCCATCGGAAACAATGTCACCCTTTTCAACTCTCTCACCTTCAAAAACATTAATGTGCCTAGTTTTTGGTATCAAAGTTGCGTGATCATTACCATCTTCGTCAGTAATTATTAGTCTTTCTTTGCCTTTAGTCGGTTTTCCCCAAGATACAATTCCAGTATCTTGAGCTAGGATCGCAGGTTCTTTTGGTTTTCTCGCTTCGAATAAATCTGCAACTCTTGGAAGACCACCAGTTATATCTTTGGTTTTAGCCGACTCTTGGGAGATTCTTGCAATAACTCCTCCCACTTCAATATCTTGGCCATCAGTTAATGGTAAGTAAGCATTACCTGGCAAAGTATAAACGGCAGGAGCTTCTGAATCAGGAAGACTTTTTTCTTTACCTCGTCCATCTACTATGTGGATAGCAGGACGTTTATCTTGCGCTTCTCCTTTAGGCCTCTCAGTAACATCTATGATCTCAATATTACTTAAACCTGTAAGTTCATCTTGCTTTACTCTTGCAGTAATACCGTCTTCGATATCAACAAACTTTGCTTTACCAGCTACTTCTGCAACAACAGGTCTTGTTAGAGGATCCCATTTAGCCAGGATATCCCCGGCGTCTACTTTACTTTCAGAAGAATAATTAAGAACAGTTCCATAAGGGACTTTATGGCTTTCAACTACCATTCCTCTATCATCAATAACATTAACTTCAGATGACTGAGCTAAAGTGATGAAGGTTCCATCTTTCTTTTTAACTGTACGAGTGCTGTAAACAACTTTTCCTGGAAAATTAGTTTCAATATTGTCTTCGGCTGAAGTTCCGGAAGCAGCACCACCGATATGAAAAGTTCTCATTGTTAACTGTGTTCCAGGTTCTCCAATAGACTGTGCTGCTACTATACCCACCGACTCACCAATATCAACTTTGTGACCTCTTCCTAGATCTCTTCCATAACACTTAGCACAGATACCGTGAATAGTGTCGCAGTGAATAGCTGATCTAACTTTAATTTCGTATATATTCTTTTCGTCAAGGCTATCGACTGTATCTTCATCTATAAGAGTATCTTTTTTTAAAAGAACTTCTTTAGCGTCTTGAGACATGACATCAACAGCAACAGTTCTTCCTAGAACTCTATCTCCTAGAGGTACAAGAACCTGACCGCCATCAATGATAGGTCTCATTAGTATTCCTTCTTCGGTTCCACAATCTTCTTCGCTAACAACCATATCTTGAGCCACATCAACTAATCTTCTAGTAAGGTAGCCTGAGTTTGCTGTCTTAAGAGCGGTATCAGCCAATCCTTTCCTGGCTCCATGCGTAGAAATAAAATACTCTTGAGCAGTTAGACCTTCTCTGAAATTAGACGTAACAGGAGTTTCAATGATGGATCCATCAGGCTTGGCTAACAAGCCTCTCATTCCTGCTAATTGTCTTATCTGGGCTGGCGATCCTCTTGACCCTGAATCTGCATACATAAATACAGAGTTAAAAGAATCTGAAAGCATTTTGTTTCCTTCTGAATCTTCTATTTCCTCTTGTGAGATGTTATCCATCATAGACTTGGCTATCATTTCATTTGCCCTTGTCCAAATATCTATTGCTTTGTTATATTTCTCACCTTGTGTAACTAGTCCAGATGCAAATTGAGATTCAATATCCTTTACTTCTTGTTCAGCTTCACTGACTATTCTCTCTTTATCATCTGGAATAACAAAGTCATCAATTCCTATTGATGATCCTGATTTTGTAGAAAACTCATAACCCAGATACATCAAACGGTCAGCGAATATTACCGTACTTTTTAGACCTGCTTTTCTATATACAAAATCTATTAAAGAAGATATTTTTTTACTATCTAATGTTTGATTAACGAGATCAAAAGACATTCCTTCAGGAAGAAGTTCGTAAAGTAGAGTTCTACCGGTTGTGGTCTCTACTATCTGAGTGGGTTCATCATCTAATTTATTAGGCTTTAGCCTAACTTTTATTTTAGCTTGTAGACCTACAGTGCCGGAGTAATAAGCTCTATGTAACTCATCAGAAGAAGACATTATTCTCCCTTCACCCAGGTCATTAACTTTTTCTCTCGACATGTAATAAAGACCTAAAACTACATCTTGTGAAGGATCAATAATAGGTTTTCCATTAGAAGGTGAAAGTATATTATTGGTTGCCATCATTAAAGCTCTACACTCTAATTGCGCTTCAAGTGTAAGAGGAACATGAACAGCCATTTGGTCTCCATCAAAGTCAGCGTTATAAGCTTTACAAACTAAAGGGTGAAGCTGGATGGCCTTTCCTTCAACAAGAATTGGTTCAAATGCCTGTATTCCTAACCTATGGAGTGTTGGGGCTCTATTTAACATGACTGGATGCTCTCTAATTACTTCATCTAAAATATCCCAAACTTCTGGCTCTTCTCTGTCAACCATTCTTTTGGCAAGTTTTATTGTATTTGCCAATTCAAGTTGCTGAAGTCTTCCAAAAACAAAAGGTTTGAATAGTTCTAAAGCCATTTTCTTTGGCAAACCACATTGATGCAACTTTAAGGTAGGTCCAACTACTATTACTGAACGACCCGAATAATCTACCCTCTTGCCTAGTAGATTCTGCCTGAATCGTCCTTGCTTACCTTTTATCATATCGGCAAGAGATTTAAGAGGTCTTTTGTTGGAACCTGTTACTGCTCTTCCCCTTCTTCCGTTATCTAATAGAGCATCTACTGACTCTTGTAACATTCTCTTTTCATTGCGAGTAATGATGTCAGGAGCATTGAGGTCTAAAAGTCTTTTAAGTCTATTATTTCTATTTATAACTCTTCGATATAAATCATTCAAATCTGAGGTAGCGAATCTTCCACCTTCCAAAGGCACTAAAGGCCTTAAATCTGGAGGAAGAATAGGAAGAACCTCAAGAACCATCCATTCAGGTCTGTTTCCTGATTCTTTGAAAGATTTTAATAACTTAAGCCTTTTTGCATATTTTTTTAATTTGGCCTCTGATTTTGTCAAAGGCATTTCATCTTGAATATCACTAATAGCCGCTTCAAGATCTAGTTCTTTTAATAAAGTTTGGATGGATTCAGCTCCCATTCCGGCATCAAATTCGTCTCCCCATGTTTCTAATGCTTCGTAGTACTCTTCATCAGTGAGTAATTGGCCAACTTCAAGATCGGTCATTCCGGGTTCTATAACAATAAAAGATTCAAAATATAAAACTCTTTCTAAGTCTTTAAGTGTCAGGTCAAGAGCAAGGGCTAATCTAGAAGGTAGAGACTTCAAAAACCATATATGTGCAACAGGAGCAGCCAATTCAATGTGTCCCATTCTTTCTCTTCTTACTTTTGAGAGGGTAACTTCTACTCCACATTTTTCACACACAACGCCTCTGTGCTTCATTCTTTTATATTTACCACATATACATTCGTAGTCCTTGATAGGTCCAAATATTTTTGAACAAAAAAGTCCGTCTCT
>CABYCU010000025.1 GCA_902517565.1 uncultured SAR86 cluster bacterium
GACAAAAAGGTTTATGGAGAAATAAAGATCTATAAAGAAAGATTTTTACATTTAGACTCTAACTTAAGATTTTCAGAAAGAACTAATGATTTAGTCTCATTTACAAAACAACCAAATCTAAAGAATTTTCAAAATCTATTAGTAACTAGGCAAGAGACTATAGAAGAAAAAGGCTCAAATGAAAATTACTGGATTGCAACTATCTTTAATACAGTAAAACTAAATTTACAAAATATAAGTGGCTATTTATATTCTGAAAATGAAAATGATCTCCAAGATCTAATTATAAATAAGGAGCCTGTCTACGAATTCAAAGATTTGTATGAAATTAATAAAAAATCCAAACTTGAAACTGAAAAGTTTAATTTGATAGACCACCCATACTTTTCAATACTAATAAGAGTGACAGAAACTTCTATTTGAAATCAGATTTAAGCTCTAAACTCTTTTCTAATTGCTCTAATATTGCTTTCTTTTCTCCCGATGCCTCTAAAAGCATAGATCGTGTTTTGTCTAATGTTTTATCAAGTGAAGGCCAAGGACCTTTATCGTATAGTCTTTGATTTATGAAATTATGATATTTCTCTAAAGTTTGACTTGATACAGATTCAGGATTATTTGAACAGACCAGTCGTTCAGCTAGCTCTTTATATCTGCTGTCTTCAAATCCATCAAGAACTTTGGATCGCTCTTCCCATGGAAGAGTATGGAATCTTTCCATCCAAAGATCATCAGCATCGGAAGGAAAACCAGAATAAACCGTTTGTTCTAAATGTTTGGGAGGTGGGTAATTAATTTGATTACTCGCTAAAAGTTCACTTACCCTAGTCTGCAGCTTAGTATTATTTTTGATTTTTTGAGCTCTTTCCACCAATTGTTCATAAGGAATATCTAAATACACGTCTATGTTTGGTATATGATCTGATGGCATAACCGGTAAACTTTTATTGATTCTTACTTTCCTAATAGCAGTTCCGCTATTACTTATCTGTTCTAATAATTCAGTATCAGTCAAATCATCTAATTGGTCTGGATCAAAATAAAGATCGGCAACGGCCACTTCATTATTCATCTTGGGATTCTGACCACAATATGTGACCGGATAAGTGAATTTTTTTCTCCTAATTACTTCTCCTATCATTGCAAATGGTTCGGTTTGTAAAATATCCAAATTTCCGATTTTTGAAGAGCCTTTAATTGACGACTGCCAGACTGGCTTTGCATCTTTAATGATTAATTTTGCAAGTTCTAACATTTGGACGCAGTCAGCCAAAGCATCATGAGCGTTCTCGATTTCTATTTGATTTGCATCAGACCAATCAGTCAATTTCATACTTACATCCCCTTCTTCTGATATAGGTAGTTTTAGACTATCTGGAAAAAAATTAGCTACTAACTGTAAAGTGCTGAGCATATCGAGGCGAGAAGCTCCTAGCGTATTTGTTATGTATAAAGGAAGTAAGTTCCAAAAAAACTGCCTTCTGAATAACTCTTCATCAAATCGATGGCCATTGTAAGTTATATAAACTGCGTTGCGTCCTTTTGACCAGTCTAACCAAGTGGATCTTAAAAGTTTCATCATGTCATAGTGAGACATGGCATCTTCTTTTAATGATTCAACTTTTTTGTGAACAAGATACGCTTCTGGTGAAGGAACTATCCAAGGTAACAGTCTACAGCCTATATCTTGGGAATTTTCTGTATATAGAGATTCGTCTGTAAGTATTGATCCTATTTGAATTATTTGAGAAAAATTTATATCTAAACCGGTTGTTTCAGTATCAGTGAATATGTAGCAGGAATCTGCATTTAATTGAGACATATATTATTTATAGTAAGCGTTTTCTCTGTAACTATGATCAGTTACATCTTTTACGCTTTTCAGTCCTTCTACTTGCTCAAGTAAAGTTTTTTCAACCCCATCCTTAAGGGTCAAATCAACCATCCCACAGCCTTGGCAACCTCCGCCAAACTGGAGAATAGCTGTCTCATCATTGATCACTTCAATCAATGATACCTCTCCTCCGTGTGAAGCTAAGCTTGGATTGACTTCCGAGTAAAGGATGTAATTAATTTTATCTTCAATAGTTGCATTTTCACTTATCTGAGGAAGTTTGGCATTAGGAGCTTTGATTGTAAGCGTTCCTCCAAATTTATCAGGAGAGTAGTCAACTTCAGCATCGACTAAAAAATCAATAGATTTTTCTTCTAGATATAAGCTAAATTTAAATTCTTCGATTATTCGGTATTCTGAGAATTCTTCATCTTTTTTAGCATAAGCAATACACGTTTCGGCACGCGGAGTACCTGGCTCTGAAACAAAAATCTTTATACCGCATGTATCTTCATCTTGATTGGACAATAGATCGTTTAAATATTCTTGAGCAGAAGGTGTAATTGTCATCTCTTGCATGCTGCCATTCTATCAAATTTATATCGATTTTTAACTTATGTTACAGTTATGAGTCAAAACTTTTCCTTTATATTTCCAGAGACATATTTTGATTAAAAATTCTAAAGAAGAATATTTAGCACTTTTCAAGGAGAAGAAAAGACTATTTGATAAAGAATTTAAAAATGTCTCATCCATACAATACTATGATTCTCCTTACGAAAATTTTAGATATAGAGCTGAATTTGGCCTCTTAGAAAGGCATAAAAAACAGTCTTATGCCATGACTGTAAATGGCCAAAGGAAGATAATAAATTCTTTTCCTATTGTCAGTAAGAAGATTCAAGAATTAATGTCCTCTTTAATAGAGTTGATAAACGGCAATACTTTAATATCAAAAAAATTATTCCAAGTAGAGTTTCAATCCTCTAGAAATAATGAGGCAATGATAAGTCTTATTTATCATAAAGAACTCAATGAGGAGTGGCAAAAATCAGCTGAAAAAATCCATGAAAAATTAAAAGTATCCGTAATTGGAAGAAGTAAAAATCAAAGAATAATTATTGGAAATAGTTTTGTAACTGAAACTTACAACTATTTAGATGATCATTTTGATCTAAGATTATTTGAGCAATGTTTTAGTCAGACTAACCCTTATGTATGTGATGAAATGATAAACTGGGTTGCTGAAAATTCCTCTACATTATCAGAGGATATTATGGAATTACATTGTGGCATAGGGACATTTACAATCCCTCTTAGTACAATATTTGACAAGGTGTTAGCTACTGAAAATAGCAGACCAAGCATCAAAGGATTAAAAGAAAATATCTTTCTAAATGATAGAAAGAATATATATAGTGCCAGATTGTCAGGCAAAGAAACTTTAGAAGCTTACAATCGTCTAAGAGTGTTTAGAAGGTTAAAAAATATAGATTTAGAGAAAATGAATATTAATTCAGTTTTTTTAGATCCTCCCAGAGAAGGCCTAGATTCATTTACCACTAGAAATCTAAAGGATATAAAAAATATAATTTATGTTTCATGTGGTTTTGAGTCATTTAAAAGGGATATCAAAGAGTTGCAGAAGACTCACGACATCTTAAATCTAGCCATGTTTGACCAGTTCCCTTTCACTGATCATATTGAATCCGGCGCCATCCTCAAAAGGATAAAGCCGGATTAACAGTCTATAGTTTTGATTCTAACTCTGGTAAGGCCTCAAAAAGATCAGCAACTAATCCATAATCAGCAACTTGAAAGATAGGGGCATCTTCGTCTTTGTTGATTGCAACTATGACTTTACTGTCTTTCATACCAGCAAGATGTTGAATAGCACCAGATATTCCTACTGCTATGTATAGATCAGGTGCAACAATTTTTCCTGTTTGACCAACCTGCATATCATTTGGAACAAATCCAGAATCGACAGCTGCTCTGGAAGCACCTATAGCTGCTCCTAATTTATCTGCAATACCATTTAGAAGGCTAAAATTATCTCCATTTTGCATTCCCCTTCCACCAGAAATAACTACTTCAGCAGCTGTAAGTTCAGGTCTATCTGATTCAGCAATTTCCTCTTTAACAAATGATGACACGCCAGCATTAGTATCGTTATCCACTGAAGTTATGGTGGCACTACCTCCGGTTGCATCGCAAGCGTCAAATCCAGTTATTCTAACGGTAACTACTTTGACTGAGTCAGTACTTTGGACAGTTGCAATACAGTTACCTGCATAAATCGGTCTCTCAAATGTATCTTCTGAGACAACGGCACTAATATCAGAAACTTGCGATACATCTAATTTTGCTGCTACCCTCGGCATGAAATTCTTACCACTAGTAGTTGCAGGAGCTAATATGTGAGTGTAACCCTCTGCTAACTCGACAACTAGATTGCCTAAATTTTCCGCTAATGAATTCTTGTAGGATTCTTTATTCGCCAGTAGTACTTTATTAACACCTGGAATTTGTGAAGCTGATTCAGCAACAGAATCGCAATCTGCACCAGCAACTAAAATATCAATTTCTCCACCAATAGCCTGTCCTGCGGCGACAGTATTAAGTGTAGCTGTTTTCAATTCTGAATTATCGTGTTCTGCAATTATTAATATGCTCATGTAATCACCTTTGCTTCGTTTTTTAATTTATCAACTAATTGATCTATGCTTTCTACCATTATCC
>CABYCU010000026.1 GCA_902517565.1 uncultured SAR86 cluster bacterium
CGCAGGAACCTATGCAATGTCCGGAAGAGCGTTTGATAATAAATTTACCTTCTTATGGCCTACAGCAAAAGTAGCTGTTATGGGTCCTCAACAAATTGCCGGAGTCATGTCACTGGTCAGAAGAGCAAGAGCGGCAAGAACTGGCGAAAAATTTGATGAAAAAGAAGATGCAAAAATGGTAGCTTTTGCGGAAAAAGCTCAAGAAGAGGGATCTTTAGCACTTAGAGCTACTGGCGCTATAAGTGATGACGGCATAATAGATCCTAGAGATACAAGATCTGTATTAGGTATTTGTTTATCTCTAGTCAATGGAAGAAATATTGAAGGCGCCCCAGGATATGGAGTATATAGACTATGACTTTTCATAAATTACTAATTGCGAATAGAGGTGAAATAGCCTGTAGAATTATTAAAACGGCTCATGAAATGGGAATTTCTTGTGTGGCCGTTTATACAGAAGCTGATGCTAACTCACCGTTTGTTAGAATGTCTGATCAAGCAGTAAAAATTAGCGATACCTACTTAAATGGAAAAGAAATCATTGCTGCAGCTAAGCAAACAGGAGCAGAAGCAATACATCCTGGATATGGATTCCTTTCAGAGAATGCCCAATTTTCTAAAGAAGTTTTAAAGGCTGGTTTAATTTGGGTTGGTCCTAACTCCAGAGTTATCACCTCAATGGGAGATAAACTGAAAGCAAAAGATATTGCAGAAAAAGCCGGTGTCCCTACTCTTCCCATGACGACCGATCCCAAGAAAGCAAACTCAATTGGCTATCCAATTCTTATTAAAGCTGCCGCTGGTGGAGGTGGAAAAGGAATGCGCATAGTTGAGGACAAAAAAGATCTTAAGGAATCTATTTTGGGAGCACAAAGAGAAGCTAAGACTGGTTTTGGTGATGATAGAGTATTTATTGAGAGGTACGTAGCATCTTCTAGACATATAGAGATACAAATTTTAGGAGATACTCATGGCAATATTGTTCATCTCGGAGAGAGAGAATGCTCTATTCAAAGGCGTCATCAAAAAATTATTGAAGAATCTCCTTCGCCAAGAGTAGATTCTGATATGCGAGAAGCTATGGGAAATGCTGCTATCAAACTAGCAAAAAAACTTAAATATGAGTCAGCAGGAACTGTAGAATTTTTAGTAGATGACAAGACAGGTGAATTTTGGTTCTTAGAAGTAAATACAAGGCTTCAAGTTGAACATCCTGTAACTGAAGAAGTTACAGGCAAGGATTTAGTGTACGAACAACTTAGAATAGCTAGAGGTGAAGAGTTGGGATATTCTCAAGGGGATATAACTTGGAATGGGTCATCAATAGAGGCGAGACTGTATGCTGAAGACCCATCTAACGATTTCCTACCAGCAACTGGAACGCTCATAGCTTATGAAAGTGATACTAACATTGATGCAAGATGGGATACTGGAATTGAACAAGGTTCTGTTGTTGGAACAGATTTTGATCCCATGTTGGCCAAAGTTATTACAAAAGGTAAGACCAGAACAGATGTAGCGTTAGATAAAGATGCAAATGGAGTTGCAGCAGATTTCGTTCGAAATAAAATTAAGGAAATTGTAAATGATCCTGTCACTGCTTCGCAATTATCTCCCGATTATCATATAGGCGGTAAGAGGTTATGCGTAGATACCGGTTACTTTGAAACATTTAATAGGGACAATGTTCACCTCATCAACTTAAAAGAAAGTCCTATAAAAAAAATCTCTCCAAATTCTCTTGATGCAGATAAGAATTATCCAATAGATACTTTGATATTAGCTACAGGCTTTGATGCAATAACTGGTGCTCTTACCAATATCGACATAACAGGGAGAGGAAATATAAAACTAAAAGACCAATGGGAAATGGGAGCTAAATCTTACTTAGGGATAGGTATTTCTAACTTTCCAAACCTTTTTACCATCACAGGCCCAGGAAGTCCCTCTGTTTTATCTAATATGATGCCTTCAATAGAGCAGCATGTTAACTGGATAAGTAACTGCATAGACTGGATGATTAAGAATAACAAATCTGTTATCGAGTCTTCTGCAACTGCTGAAGAAGAATGGATGACTTTGGTAAATGAGATAGCAGATATGACTATTTTTACAGATACAAAGTCCTGGTACAACGGATCCAACATAGAAGAAAAAGCTAAGGCATTCTTACCTTTTATTGGAGTACCTGTTTACACTGAAATGATAGAAGATGTGGTTAGTGAGAATTACAAAGGATTTATTTTTGATAGAGTGAATTAGCTAATTACACAAAAATAAACGTGTTGAGTAGCATTGCTCCGCCCATAAACAAAAGACAAGCTGCTTGAACTATTGTAGGAATAACAACGAACATAACTAGAGGACTGAAGTCCATCTTATTCATGTAATCTTCTTCTCTCCACTCTTGGAAAGTGCTTTCATCAGCCTGATCTTGAACTATTCTTAATTTGGACATTGCTTAGATCTCTGAAAGGTAATTGTCTAATCTATCTTGATTCATTAAGAATGTTTTCTTATAAGATTCAGCTTTTGATTTGATATCAGCCAAATTAGCATTTGTTTCAACTTTTATTACGCCAACCATAGCCATCATGTTGTGCGGCGTGCATTGATAAACATAAACACCTTCTTGGGTAAGAGTGACTTCTATGTCTTGACTCATAGCTCCCACCCAGGCCTGAGCTCCGTTAGGAATCATGCCTTCTACCGAAGATGAGTTGTGTGCTAGATCAGTAGCAACGAATTTGACCGTATCACCTTTCTTAACGGTAAGAACAGCCGGTTCGAATACCATCATGCCTTCTTTTCCAGCATTTAGCATTTTAACTTCGTGAGCTTCTGCAAGGACAGAAACGGAGAATACAGTAATAAACAGTGAGTATACGAGCTTTTTCATTCTCGTATTATATACTATATTTATCTAACAGTATAAGTATTATTTATAATATATCGAAGGTTAATCCTGCTTTATCAATCAGTCTATTTATGAGTTTTTCTCCCATAGCAGGTGCAGGAGTATATATACCGCCTTCAAGTTCTGTACAGTCTTTAACAAGACAGACAGCGCTCTCAGCAATCATTTTTGAAGTCGATCCGTAACCTGGATCCATATCGCCTGTTACTCTAGCTTCTACCGATCCATCTTCAAAATCAGCAAAGAAGAGAACATCATAGTTTCCTTGCTCTCTTGACTCTTTAGATGGACCTTCTCCCGGTTGAGGCACATTATCACCACCCATAGGATTTGCTGTAGACATCGCTTCAGCTATTTTCTTTCCTTCTTCTCCTTCTCCAGCAATCATCATTTCGTCATAGCAAAAGTCTTCGCCATATGCATGATCTAAGAGACTATTAGATCGATGGATATTCTTTGTATTTATGGGCGCCATCACAAAAGGCGTTAGCCACATATTCATTTTTTCATCTAAGAGGGGTTTTGAATCATCCAGTTGAGCAGGTCCTTCAAAACCCTCAGTTAAAGAGAAAGGGTTTGCTAATACCTTAATGAGTTCTGGTTTTTCCTTAAGAGTTGCCATCGTAGCCCCTAGAGAAGCAATTGTTCCTCCAGAAAATTCACCATTCATGGCCTGAACTCTACCTCTGACGTGAGTTGATGGTTTTCCATATTTCTCTTGGGCTGCTTTTTGAACAAAATACACTCCCAAATCAAATGGAATACTGTCAAACCCGCAGGAAAAGACTATTCTCGCTCCAGATTTTTTAGCTGTTTCTTTATGAGCTTCAATCATTTCATACATCCAACCAGGCTCACCAGTTAGATCAACGTAATCGGTTCCATTCTTTGCACATGATTCTACTAATTTAGATCCATAAAGTTGGTAAGGTCCAACTGTCGTTAAAATACACTTAGCTGAAGCGGTCATCTTGTCTAGAGAGTTATTATCTGTGCTGTCTACTTCTAAAATTGTTATATCTTCATTAAGACTCAGGTCTTTTTTAATCTCTAAAAGTTTTTGGGTATTTCTACCTGCGATTGCATATTTAATAGACTTATCTGTTCCATATTCACGCTGCATATATTCAGCCACTAATTTTCCCGTATAGCCACTTGCTCCGAAAATAACCA
>CABYCU010000027.1 GCA_902517565.1 uncultured SAR86 cluster bacterium
ACTAACAGATGCTTGAAGCTATAATTATTATAATTTTTGTTATTTTATTTCTCGTGGTTTTATTTCAAAGGATTAGAGAATACAAACATGACAAATATAAAGATGTGGAGAAGTAATTATGTTGATAGTAACTACATTTGATGTGCCAAATAAACAGATAATAAAAACTCTTGGAATAGTCAAAGGCAATACCATCAGGGCTAGACATATAGGTAAGGACATTATGGCCGGTCTAAGAGGTATAGTAGGAGGTGAACTTCACGAATACACAAAGTTACTCGCAGAGAGTAGGGAGCAAGCAATAGATAGAATGGTTGAAGACGCTGAGGCACTAGGAGCCAATGCAATCGTAGGCATGTCATTCACTACTTCTGTGATGGCGCAAGGATCTGCCGAGCTTATGGCTTACGGAACTGCGGTGATAATAGAGGACTAAGCCAAACCTAAGCTTGGCTATAGTTTCTAATAATTTGGTTTGAAGGATTTGACCATCCTTCTTAGGGAATTAATCTCTAGGCTTGGCTTCGTTAACTCTTAAGTCTCTTCCACCAAAATCAGTACCGTCAAGAGCTTCAATAGCTGCTTGACCTTCTTCTTTTGATTCCATCTCTACAAATCCGAAACCTTTAGATCTACCTGAGTGACCTTCTGTGATTATCCTGACTGCGTTGACGTTACCATATTGAGCAAAATGAGCTTCTAAGTCATCCTCAGATGTGCTCCAGGCTATGTTTCCAACGTATATATTCATATTTTCCTTATTCTAAGTACCCTAGCATTATTGCTAATGCGCGAACTATACCTGTGTATGTGTAATTATCAATAAGTAATTTAAAAATTTACTACTACTAAACATAGTAACTAGATTTTGTCATCACCTTGGCAACTCCGCTCATAAGCTTCTTAACGTTATCCGGCAACTCGGTTGCTCCAGATTGCAAGGCCTCTTCACTATGATGAGCCTCATCAATTGCCATTTGTTCTAGAATGGCAGCAGTTTTTTTATCACTCTCTGGTATTTTATCAAGATGCGTCTCTAGATGTTTTACAACTTGCTCTTCAGTTTCATGAACAAACCCCAAGCTCCATTTATCTCCGGCTATTCCTGCCAAAGCTCCCATTGTAAAAGAGAGACCGTACCAGATTGGATTAAATACGCTTGGCTCCTCATTCAGTTCTTCTAGTCTTTTATTACACCATGCTAGGTGATCAAGCTCTTCTTGCGCGGCTTCATCCATCTTTTCTCTTGTACCTTCTAGTCTGGCGGTAAGAGCTTGACCCCTGTATAGACCTTGTGCAGAAACTTCTCCAGCATGATTTATTCTCATGAGGCTTGCAGAAACACTTCTCTCTATTTCTGTTAAGTTATCTTCGTTAATATCTTTTGCAGGATAGTCTCTCGACTCTTTCTGATAATTTTGTGTTGAAAACTTCAACCCATTATCAATTTCAGTAATCAATTTATCTATTAAACTCATTCAACTTCTCTTTTTATGGCTCTGTAACCAATATCTTTCCTATAAAAAATATCGTCATAGCTTATATCTTGAATAGCATTATAAGCTTTCTTTTGTGCAGATTGAACTGAAGAGCCTAAGGTGGTTACACATAGAACTCTTCCACCATTAGAAATTAAATCACCGTTAACTAATTTAGTCCCAGCATGAAAAACCTTAAGGTCTGATTTTTCTATAGGAATGTTAGTGATCTCTTTTTCTTTCTCGTATTCATGTGGATAACCCTTAGCGGCAATTACTACTCCAAGAGACTTTCTATTTTCCAATTCAATTTCTTGATTCTTCAACTTACCCTTGCAAGCTTTATAACAAAGTTCAGCCAAATCAGATTTTAGTCTCATCATAATAGGTTGAGTTTCAGGATCGCCAAATCTACAGTTAAATTCAAGGACTTTTATATTTTTATCTTTATCTATCATCATACCGGCATATAGAAATCCAATATATTTGTAACCCTCGTCTTTTAATCCTTTTAGGGTAGGGTGAATTACCTCTTTCATTATCTTATCGTGTACTATTTCATCTACTATTGGAGCGGGCGAGTAAGCGCCCATTCCACCGGTATTTGGCCCTGTATCCATTTCATCTCTAGCTTTGTGATCTTGTGAAGTAGGAAAGGGAATTGCATTTATACCGTCTGTCATTACGATAAAACTAGCTTCCTCCCCAGTTAGGAATTCCTCTATTACAATTTTTTTCCCAGCTTTGCCAAATATCTCAGATTCAAGAGCAAGATTGATTGCATCTTTAGCCTCTTCAATAGAATTGGCAATTGTTACTCCTTTTCCTGCGGCCAGTCCATCAGCCTTGATAACTATTGGACATCCTTTTTCTTTTACATACCTAAGAGCCTCTTCTGAATTGGTGAAAGTAGAGTAATCTGCTGTTGCTATTTTATTTTTTTTTAGAAACTCTTTCATAAACTCTTTTGACCCTTCTAGCTGCGCTGCTTCCTTAGTTGGCCCAAAACAATTTAAACCCAGTTCGTTAAACCTATTATTTATTCCCCTAACAAGTGGTTCTTCGGGCCCTACAATTGTTAGATCTATACTTTCTTTAGTAGCAAAATTAGCCAGAGCCTCTATATTATTGGCTTGTATGTCTATATTGGTAACTTGATCCTCTAGTTCCGTGCCCCCATTTCCAGGAGCAACGAAAACCTTACTCACCATAGCGCTTTTAGATACTTTCCAAGATAAAGCATGTTCTCTTCCACCAGATCCTACTATTAAGACCTTCATCGATTAATGCCTGAAATGTCTTATACCAGTAAAAAGCATTGTCATGCCCGCTTCATTAGCTGCTTCTATAACCTCTTGATCGCGTATGGAACCTCCAGGTTGTATTACAGAAGTTATTCCTATTTTAGCTGCTGCATCAATCCCGTCCCTAAAAGGAAAAAATGCATCTGAAGCCATACAGCAACCTAGAGTATCGAAACCTCTTTCAACTGCTTTCGAAGCTGCTATTTTAGCGCTATCTATTCTGCTCATTTGTCCTGCACCTATACCAAAGGTTTGATTATCTTTGGTATAAATAATTGCATTTGATTTTACAAATTTACAAACTTTCCAAGCAAATAAACAATTCTCAATTTCTTCCTCACTTGGTTGACGCTCTGTCACAACCTCTATGTCGTCTCTTACAACTACGGCAATATCATTCCCTTGAATTAGTAATCCACCATTTACACTTAACAATTTAGAAGAATTATCAGATGTCCCCAAAGTTTTGGTATTAAGTAGCCTTATATTTTCTTTCTTGGATAGGACTTTGATGGCATCATCATCTAAGCCCGGAGCAATAATTACTTCAACAAATTGATTCTGAATTATTTTTTCTGCTGTTAATTTATCTAAAGTTTGATTAAAGGCTATTATTCCTCCGAAAGCAGAGGTTTCATCAGACGCAAAAGCTTTTTCATATGCTTCCTTTATTGAGTTGCCCAGAGCAACTCCACAAGGATTCGCATGCTTAACAATTACACAAGCTGGTTCAGAAAAAGTTTTTACGCATTCATAGGCCGCGTCAGTATCCGCAATGTTATTGTAGGAAAGTTCTTTGCCTTGTATTTGTTCTGCAGAAGCGATATTGCTGCTTTGTGTTTCGCTTGTATTTTTATAGAAAGCTGCAGATTGATGAGGATTCTCTCCATACCTTAGCTCTTGTTTGAGCTCGTACTTTCCAAATAAAAATTTAGGATTTTTTTCCTGTTTTTGATTGAGATAATTAGAAATTGCAGAATCATAGTTTGCCGTATGACTGAAGGCTTTTGCAGCAAGTTCTCTCCGTTTGCCTAGCGTAAGGGATCCTTTATTATCTTTCATC
>CABYCU010000028.1 GCA_902517565.1 uncultured SAR86 cluster bacterium
CTTAAAAGAATCACCTTCTGAAATATTCACCCGACCAGAAGAAGCAAAGAAAAATAAAGCCGGGTTTACACTGGCACAAAAGATGGTTGGAAAGGCCTGTGGAGTAGATGGAATCAGACCTGGAATATATTGTGAACCGAGAATGTCCACGGTTGGAAGTCAAGATACTACGGGTCCAATGACCAGGGATGAATTAAAAGAATTAGCTTGTCTTGGATTTAATTCAGACCTAGTTATGCAGTCTTTTTGTCATACTGCAGCCTATCCCCTTCCTAAGGATATAGAGACACAACACACACTACCTGAATTTATACAGACAAGAGGCGGGGTGGCTCTGAGACCAGGAGATGGAATAATTCATTCATGGCTTAACAGAATGCTGTTACCTGACATGGTTGGTACAGGTGGAGATTCGCATACCAGATTTCCTCTGGGTATAAGCTTTCCTGCTGGATCAGGTTTAGTGGCCTTTGGCGCTGCTTTAGGAGTAATGCCATTAGATATGCCAGAATCTGTATTAGTAAAATTTAAAGGTGAAATTCAACCAGGTATAACTCTTAGAGATTTAGTTAATGCAATTCCTTACGCAGCACTTCAGTCAGGACAACTAACACTACCTAAAGAAGGAAAAATAAACATATTTTCAGGAAGATGCTTGGAAATAGAAGGCCTCCCCGATCTAAAAGTTGAACAAGCCTTTGAGTTGTCTGATGCTTCTGCAGAGAGATCTGCTTCTGGCTGCACAATTAAACTAAACGAAGAACCTATCAGAGAGTATCTAGAATCAAATATTACATTACTGAGATGGCTCATTTCTGAGGGTTACGAAGATAAACAGACTTTAGAAAGAAGAGCACAATCCATGGAGAAGTGGTTAGATGATCCTATTTTAATGAGAGCAGATGATGATGCTGAATATGCTGCCGTAATTGAAATAGATTTAAATGCAATCACTGAACCCCTTCTTGCCTGCCCAAATGATCCAGATGATGTAAAGCCCTTATCTGAAATAGCCAATACTGAAATAGATGAAGTCTTTATCGGTTCATGCATGACAAATATAGGTCACTTTAGAGCTGCAGGTAAACTCTTAAAAAATGAAACTGAGCTTCCAGCAAAATTATGGGTTTCGCCTCCAACAAAAATGGATAAGTATCAACTCACAGAAGAAGGTTACTATGATATCTTTGAAAATGCTGGAGTGAGGTTAGAAATGCCAGGATGTTCTCTTTGTATGGGCAATCAAGCAAGAGTAGAAGCTGAATCCACTGTAGTTTCGACTTCTACACGTAATTTCCCAAATAGACTTGGTGACGGCGCAAACGTATTTTTAGCTTCAGCGGAAGTAGCTGCAATATGCTCTATACTTGGTTATATTCCAACACCAGAAGAATACTCTCATTACATGTCAGAAATAAATGCTATGGGTTCGGATGTATATAGGTACTTAAACTTTCATGAAATAGCTTCTTATAAAGAGGCAGCAAATAATGCAATTTTGCCTTCGTTGACCATTGAAGAAGTGAAAATGTAATCAGCTTATTTGTCTAGAAGATTTAGACTTATCATTCCTTACATCTTCTAAATTCTTGAGATACTTGTCATCTATATCATCGGTTACATATTTTCCATTAAAAATAGAACATTCAAATTGCTTAATTTCTTCATTACCCACTTGTGCAGCCAATATAAGATCATCTAAGTCTTGATAAATTAGCCAGTCAGCTTTTATAAAGGCTTCAATCTCTTTTTCTGTTCTTTTATGAGCAACTAACTCTGTTGTAGCAGCCATATCTATACCATAAACGTTTTGATATCTAATTGGGGGAGCGGCTGAAGCAAAATAAACTTTTTTTGCTCCAGAAGACCTAGCCATTTCTATAATTTGTCTACTAGTAGTACCTCGAACAATGGAATCATCAACTAACAAAACTACTTTATCTTTAAATTCTAAATCTATTGGATTAAGTTTCTGTCTAACAGACTTTTCGCGTTTCTCTTGAAACGGCATGATGAAAGTTCTGCCTATATATCTGTTTTTTACAAAGCCTTCTCTGTATTTAATTCCTAAAATTGTGGCTAACTGGAGTGCAGAAGTTGTACTGCTATCGGGTATAGGAATAACGACATCGATATCATGATCAGGTCTTTCTTCTAATATCTTATTGGCAAGGTACTCTCCCATTCTCAATCGAGATTTATGCACAGAAATTTTATCTATCTTAGCATCCGGTCTTGCCAAATAAACATATTCAAATATACAAGGTGTAGGAATAGGATTATTTATACAAGACTCAATTTCAAGCTCTCCTTCAGCACTGATAAATACAGCTGAGCCTGCATGAATGTCTTCTATAGCCTGAAATCCCAAAGAATCGAGAACAGTACTTTCAGAAGCAATCATATAATCGCTGCCGATTAAATCATTCTCCTTAGAGCCAACAATTAAAGGTCTTATACCAAAAGGATCTCTAAAGCCTACAATGCCTACCCCATTGATCATGATGACAACTGAGTAGGCTCCCCTAACTCTCTTATGTAATGACTTTACTGCTGCAAATATCTCTTTAGCACCTGGTTTTACAGAGCCTTGCTTTTGAAGTTCATGGGCAAAAACATTCAATAAGACCTCGCTATCAGAATCCGTATTTAAATGTCTTAAATCGTTATGGACTAATATCTCCTTAAGTTCTTCATGGTTAGTTAGATTACCATTATGAGAAATGCTAATTCCGAAAGGCGAATTAACGTACATAGGTTGTGCAAGCTCCCTATCTTCGCTACCTGAGGTAGGATATCTTACGTGACCAATGCCCATTTGACCTCTTAGGTTGACTATATGTTGATTCCTTATTACATCTCTAACCAAGCCGAGTTGCTTACGAATAAAGAATCTATTATTAGTAGAAGTTGCTATACCAGCTGCATCTTGACCTCTATGTTGAAGAATTGTCAGAGCATCATAAATAACAGGAGAAACCTCTGTCTGACTTACTACTCCCACTACTCCGCACATACGTTGTATTCTATATCAAAGTGTAATCTTAGAATTATCTTTCTGAAGAATCGAATCTGCTTTATCAATCCATTGATTAAAAACAGGTTTAGACAATTGATAGAATTGAATTGAATACACCCTTGAATAAGAATCTAACCACCATTTATTTTTATCTAAATAGTTTAGATTGAAGATGAAGATGCTACTCAAGATAGCTACCAACTTTATAGATCCAAAGAAAAAGCCGAGTAACTTATCCAAACCTTTTAAGCCTATTGCAGATATTAGTTTCGAAAGAGCTGAACCTAAGATCTTTAAAAGAATAAAAGAAATAAGAAAAAATAATATAAAACTAACTATATTCTTAATCGACTCTGACTCAACAAGCTCTCCAATATAAGGAAATAAAAATGGTCCATATAACCAAGCTGCAGCCAACGATAATATCCAGGCAGCTGCTGAAAAAATTTCTTTAATAAATCCATTAAAAAATCCTGTTATACCAAAAATTGATATTACAGTTATGGAGAACCAATCAATTAAAGTTAAATTTTCAATCATATCTCACAATTTCTGGAGTAAATTTAGGATTAGCATTCAGACTTGCAA
>CABYCU010000029.1 GCA_902517565.1 uncultured SAR86 cluster bacterium
GGGCTAACTCAGCTTTTGCTACGACAGTTATGGCAGGGTTCTTTCCTATATTTTTTAAAAGTTATTGGGCTAATGATTTAACAGATGCCGAAAGTACGTTTGTCATAGGCTCTGCTAATTCTATTGTAGGCTTAATTATAGCTTTGAGTGCTCCCATTATGGGAGCGTTTGCAGATGCAGGTAATTCTAAAAAGAAACAACTTTTAACTTTTGCCGTACTGGGAATAATGGCAACCGGATATCTCTTTTTTATACCTGAAAGTTCCTGGAAATTTGCCATAACTTTTTATGCTATAGGTGTGATTGGCTTTTCTGGAGGTAATATTTTCTATGATTCATTGCTAGTATCGGTGGCTAAAGACTCTGAAAGAAATAGAGTATCTTCTCTTGGTTTTTCTCTTGGTTATTTAGGAGGCGGTTTATTATTTCTTTTAAATGTAATGATGTTTTCTTTTCCTGATTTTTTTGGACTCAAATCACAAGTAGAAGCAGTTTTATGGTCTTTTCTTAGCGTGGCAATATGGTGGAGTATATTTACAGTTCCCTTAGTGACTGGAGTCAAGGAACCTCATAGGAGCCAACAGCATAAAACCTTCTTAGATATTTCAAAGGAAGCATTTAAGAGTCTATATCAGACTAGTAAATCAATAAGCCAATACAAAAGTGCAGTTGTGTTTTTGTTGGCTTATTTCCTCTATATGGATGGTGTAGACACGATAATAAGAATGGCAACATCATATGGATCAGATAAAGGAATCTCAGCACAATCAATGATAAGTGCTCTTTTACTTACTCAGTTTATTGGCTTTCCAGCAACTTTAATCTTCGGCAGGTATGCAGACCGATTTGGACATAAGCAAACTTTATCATTTGCAATTATTATATATATCGGCGTTGTTTTGTTTAGCGCTCAAATGGATAGTGCTACTGAATTTTTTGTTATGGCATCTATTATCGGCTTAGTTCAGGGGGGTGTACAGGCAATAAGTAGATCCTATTTCAGTAGTCTTATACCTGAGAATAAGGCAGCTGAGTTCTTCGGATTTTATAATTTTATAGGAAAATCTTCTGTTTTTATTGGACCATTTATGGTGTCTGGAATCGCACTACTTACTAGTAGCCCAAATTTAGGTATATTAAGCCTACTTTTATTATTCATTCCTGGTTTGATTATACTGAGAAGAATTCCTTAACTAAAACAGATCTCTTTCTGTCATAGCTTCTTTTAAGACACTAGGTTTGTCCGTCATAACACCATCAACTCCAAAGTCTATTAACTTAATCATTTGCTCTTTATCATCTATGGTCCATATGTGTACCAGTTTATTTTCTTCTTTTGCAGTTTCTAGAAACCTTTTGGTAAGGACTGGTACTCCCCATTGTTTGATTGGTATCTGAGCACAATCACCTTGAGTCCCTTCAAATTTTATTCCTATAGATTTACACATCATTTTAAATATATCCATCTGTCCTGATGAGGTACATACATCTGGACCCCCAAGTTCTCTAATTCTTTTTAATCTAGATGAAGAGAAAGACGCCAGACAGGTTCTGTCAATACAGTTCATTGCTTTAACTATTTTTACCGAATTCATCAATGCATCTTCTGTCTTGATGTCTATGTTAAATCTTAGCTCTGGAAAGTTTTCTAGTGTTTCGCTAAGAAGAGGTATTCTCCCGCCATTTATTAATTCTATAGACCTTACTTCATCTAATGTAAGATCAGAGATAGCTTTACTTATCCCAGCCATTCGTTTTAGGTTGGAGTCATGGAAAATTACAATATGACCGTCTTTAGTTGCTTGAACATCAGTTTCCATAAAAACAAAGCCCAATTTAGATGAGTACTCAAATGCTTCTAAAGTATTTTCTGTTTTGGTTTCATCTCCTCCTCTATGGATAAAAGCATAGAAAGTAAAATCTTTAAAGAATGGATGCATAAATACTGTAATTTTTATTAAACTATACTAGATAAAGGAGCTGATTATGGAGAAACTTTTCTTGTCAATTGTAGTCATTTTAGCGCTACTAGCTTTACCTTATTTTTATAAGTTATATGGACTTAAAAAGATTAAAAAGCAAGATATACCTGAGATAGGAGATTGGGTCGAACTTTCGAGGGGTAGTATATATTTTGAATGGTTCATGCCCAAAGAATCAGTTGAAGTAAAAGGAACAATGGTTCTTGTTCATGGTTTCTCAACTCCAAGCTTTGTCTGGGGAGGCTTGATAGATAATTTTACTGAATCAGGCTATAAAGTTCTTGTTTATGACCATTTTGGTCGGGGATACTCAGAAAGACCTAGAATCAAATATGATAAAAGCCTTTATCTTGAAACTCTTAGAGAGCTTATTACTTCTCAGAAAATCGAAGATGCAGTCCATTTAGTCGGCTATTCAATGGGAGGACCTATTGTTGGATACTATGCAGATACTTACCCTGGTGAAACTAAAAGTATATCTTTAATTGCTCCAGCTGGATTTAGTAAATCTATTCCAGAGAGTAAGTCTTGGACTACCATGCCAATCATAGGGGATTGGTTTTGGAGAGTATTTAGTGATCGATTATACGGAATAGGTAATATGTCTGAAACTCAATTTAGTGATGATCCTCTTTCTATCAACGAAGATAAATTTCTTCCTCTGTTTCAGAAACAGCTAAGTTATAGAGGCTTTAATGAATCTCTTCTATCAACGATTAGAAATTTTAATCTTTTCGATATTAGAACTATTTACAAGAGTTTAAGTTCTAGGAATATTCCCACTCTTGCATTGTGGGGAAAGAAAGATGGCGTAGTGCCTTTCTCAGGCTCTAAAGAGTTCGAGCAAATCTTTTCTGAGGGAAAGTTAATAACATTAGAAGAGGGCACTCATGACATTACTTACAGACAACCAACACTTATTGGAAATCGGATAATAGAATTTATAGACGAACTTTAATTAATATGGATTTTAGTGATATTGGCTCTTATTCAGACGATGATGTAGCGATACAACTCGATAAACTCAGACTGAATAATGAATTCCATGATTTTATTTCCAGTTTAATCTTTCCAAAGACAAATAAATATTTCTCAAAGCTTCAGCGTATTTATGTACGGAGAGAATTTTCTCGAATATTTTCTCAGTGTAATTCCATCAATCAATTTCAAGACTGTATGGCTCCTCTGATGAAAAGAATGATAGAAAAAACTACAGATGGATTTACCTACAGTGGGCAAGAAAATTTAACAGATCAACCGACTTTATTTATTGGTAACCATAGAGATATATCTCTTGATCCTGCATTTTTAAATTATCTATTGCATCTAAAAGAATTGAACACTGTTCGAATTGCAATCGGCGATAATCTTCTGGATGGAGGCTATGCAGAAATAATAATGAGATTAAATAAAAGTTTTGTGGTTCATAGAGAGATTAAGGGTATAAAGGAAACTTTAAGAAAATTGTCAAAACTTTCTGCCTATATAAATCAATCCCTTTTGCTTGATAAAGAGAGTATCTGGATAGCTCAGAAGCAAGGACGAGCCAATGATGGAAATGACTTTTCTGATGAAGGAGTTTTAAAGATGTTGTTTCTTAATGTGAAAAAAAGTAAA
>CABYCU010000030.1 GCA_902517565.1 uncultured SAR86 cluster bacterium
TTCACTTCTTTCTAAAAGGGCCCAAGCATTGGAATCAGGATTTGTAGAATTAACTAATCTTAAGAAATCTAAAGGTAATTCATTTTCCTTTTCAAACCTATTAAATGACTCAAAAGGACTACTTGTTATGACCCCTCCAAAATCCCAAAAAACTGCTTTAATCATAAATTTATTGTGTTTTTTTAGTGCAGTATATTGGAGGTTTTTAAATAAATATCAAATTTAATACCCAAAATCTTCAAAAATTCTATAATCGCACCCCCAATTACGTAATAAGATATAAATATGTCAGGAAATTCTTTCGGAAATTCTTTTGTTGTGACAACTTTTGGAGAAAGTCATGGGGTTGCGCTTGGGTGTGTGATTGATGGCTGTCCTCCTGGATTAGAACTTTCAGAAGAAGATATTCAAAAAGAACTCGATAAAAGGAAACCAGGCTCTTCAAAGTATACAACTCAAAGAAAGGAGGACGATGAAGTCAGGATACTTTCAGGAGTATTTGAAGGTAAAACAACCGGGACACCTATTGGCTTATTGATCAATAATAGAGATCAAAAGTCTAAAGACTATGATGAATTAAAGGATGTTTTTCGACCATCTCATGCAGATTATGTTTATTCAAAAAAATATGGTTTTAGAGATCACAGAGGAGGTGGAAGATCTTCTGCTAGAGAAACCGCTATGCGGGTGGCCGCCGGAGCAGTAGCAAAGAAATATCTGAAAGAAATACAGGATATAGAAATCACAGGTTATTTATCTCAAATAGGAGACATAAAAATATCTAATTTTGATGTAAATCAAATCAATGAAAATCCCTTTTTCTCACCAGATAAAGAAGTTCTAGAAGATATTGAAAATCTAATTGATAAATTAAGAAAAGAAGGTGATTCTATAGGAGCAAAAATTGAAGTTTCAGTTAGTAATATGCCTGTTGGTCTAGGAGAACCTGTCTTCGATAAACTTGAAGCTGATTTAGCAAAGGGTTTGATGAGTATCAATGCTGTTAAGGGCTTTGAAGTTGGTAAGGGCTTTGGTCTCGTTTCTGCAAAAGGATCTGATGTAAGGGATGAAATGTCACCTGAAGGATATTTATCCAATAACTCTGGCGGTATCTCAGGAGGAATAAGCACTGGCCAAGAGATTAAAATATCTATTGCATTAAAGCCGACCTCAAGTATCAACAAAGAAGGACAAACAATAGATAGTTCAGGCGAATCTAAAAAAATACAAGTTAAAGGAAGGCATGATCCTTGTGTTGGAGTAAGAGCCACACCCATTGCTGAAGCTATGACTGCATTGGTTATAATTGATCACTTCTTGAGAAACAGAGCTCAAAATGCTGATGTTATGAGTGAAATCCCTGACATTACTTAATTTATCATGTTTCAAACTTTATATGATAAGTTGTGGAATCTTCATGAGGTTACTCAAAGAGAAGATGGAACCTATTTACTTTACATAGACAGACACCTAATACATGAAGTTACTTCTCCTCAAGCTTTTGAAGGTTTAAAATTAACTGGTCGAAAGCCTTGGAGAATTTCAGCTAATATTGCTACTCCAGATCACAATGTACCAACGACTAATAGAACAAAAGGAATAGACGGTATCAATGATGAAGTTGCTAAGCTCCAGGTGGTAACTTTAGATGACAATTGCAAAGAGCATGACATATTACAGTTTGATATACATGATAAGCGCCAGGGTATTGTTCATGTTGTTGGTCCTGAGCAAGGTTTAACTTTACCTGGTATGACAATTGTGTGTGGAGATTCTCACACCTCAACTCATGGTGCTTTGGCTACCCTCTCGATGGGGATAGGAACTTCAGAAGTAGAGCATGTTCTCGCTACTCAATGTTTAAAAACTTCTAAGTTAAAAAATATGCGAGTCACTATCTCAGGAAAACTGCAAGAAGGTGTTACACCTAAAGATGTAACACTTGCAGTTATTGGAAAGATTGGTACTGCAGGAGGTACAGGTTACGCAATTGAATATGCTGGGTCTGTAATTGAAGATATGACTATTGAAGGTCGAATGACTGTTTGCAATATGTCAATTGAAGCTGGAGCCAGAGCAGGTCTTGTTGCTTATGACCATATTACAGAGGCTTACATAGACAATAGACCTTTCACCCCCTCTGGTGAACAGTGGAAAACTGCCAAAAGCCAATGGAAAGATTTAGTGAGTGATAAGGAAGCAGAATTTGATAAAGAAATTAAGATCGACGGATCATCTATAGCTCCTCAAGTGACATGGGGAACTTCACCTGAAATGGTCTGTGATATTGATGGTCTCATTCCTCAAGCAGATAATGATTCTATTAAACATGCCCTTGATTATATGAATCTGGAACCCGGAAAAAGAATTAAAGATATCAAATTAGATCAGGTTTTCATTGGCTCATGCACAAATTCTCGAATAGAAGACCTGAGAGAAGCTGCCAAAGTCTTGGAAGGAAAAAAAGTTTCTAATTCAATTAAAAGAGCAATTGTAGTCCCAGGTTCAGGTCTAGTCTCTCAACAAGCTATTGATGAAGGCTTGGATAAAATATTTATCGATTCTGGCTTTGAATGGAGAGCTCCAGGTTGTTCTATGTGTTTGGCTATGAATCCAGATCAATTAGGTGAAGGCGAACATTGTGCTTCTACTTCAAATAGGAATTTTGAAGGAAGGCAAGGTTATGGTGGAAGAACTCATCTTGTATCCCCGCTTACCGCGGCGGCTTCAGCAATCGAAGGACATTTTGTTGATGTTAGAGAGTATTTAGTATGAAAAATACAATTAATTATCATAAAGGACAAGCCATCCCTTTGGACAGAGATAATATAGATACTGATCAGATCATTCCTAAGCAGTTTTTAAAATCTATAAAAAAAAGTGGCTTTGGTCCAAATCTCTTCGATGCTTGGCGATATGAAGATGAAGGATTTCCTGGACAAGATATAAGTGTAAGAAAAATAAATAAAAAATTTATTTTGAATCAGGAAAAATATGATAACTCTGACATTTTAATAAGTAAAAAAAACTTTGGATGCGGGTCTAGTAGAGAACATGCTGTTTGGTCTTTAATGGATTACGGATTTAAGGTGGTTATAGCAGAAAGCTTTGCGGATATTTTTTATAATAACTGTTTTAATAATGGACTTTTACCCATTGCCTTATCGCCGAACGAAATTCAAATACTTCTCAATCTGGCAGAAGCGAGGAAGGTAATTGAAATAGATCTACTAAATCAAGTTATATTTTCAGAAGATAATGAAATAGCAAATTTTTCAATTGATCCTTTTAGAAAAAAATGTATTTTAGAGGGACTTGATGAGATAGGTCTCAGCCTTACTCATTCTTCTGATATAAAAGAATTCGAAAAGAAAAGACAGAAAGAATCTCCTTGGATTTTTAATGACAAGAAATAATTATGACTACAAATAAGCAAGTTCTGATTCTTCCTGGAGATGGCATAGGACCAGAAGTCTGTAACGAAGCCGAGAAGGTATTGAACTGCGTAAACTCAAGTCATAATCTAGGGATCTCTATAGAGAAATCAGGAGTTGGAGGCGTTGCATATGAAGAATTTGGA
>CABYCU010000031.1 GCA_902517565.1 uncultured SAR86 cluster bacterium
GAAAGAGCAGAGCAGAATTTAACAATTCCTTCTTTATTAGAAACACTAACTAAAGCTCTTTTAATTTTTGGGTTGGCAATTTGAGCCATCAATAGATTAGAGTAGCTTGTGTTCTTTTAGCTTGGTCCTTAGCGTTCCCCTATTAATCCCTAGAATCTTACTTGCCTTTGACTGATTGTCATTACACTCCTTCATGACAATTTCCAGTAAAGGAAGTTCTACTTCTTTGAGGACCATGCTATAAATATCTGTTGGCTTTTCTCCATCCAACTCCATGAAATACTTACTCATACTTTTAGAAACTTGGTGACTTAGCTGCCTACCTTCGCCGTTGAATTTCTTTTTTTTATTTTGAGCCACTTTGTTAAATATCAGTCTTTGGTAATTTCTAAAAGGACCACGAATGATACCCAACAAATTTTATCTTTCAACTCATTTAATGATTTACCGAAAAATAGTTTTAATTACTTCTTTTTTAATAGATTGAGTTAAGCATTTTTACTTATAAATTTTAAGTCTTGCCTTACCTACTTACACAAATATTTGAGATGATTTTGACTGTTTGAAATTCAACGCCCCTTAAATAGATTTGATGATTTAATATATATAGATCGATGAATGACACGAATTACACCAGAACTTTTTTAAAATATTCTTTTAGCACGGATGAGGTTATCTCTTTAGATAAAAAAAATCATCATCATGAGATTAATGTCCTTAGAAAAAAAACTGGAGATAAATTTATAGTTTTTGATGGACTAGGAAATTCATCACTGGCTCAGGTAATAGAAATAGGTAAAAAGTCATTCTATATAAAAATACTTAAAGCCTATCCTCCCTCAAAAAAAGAGGGTGTTGATATAGATCTCGGACAGGCCTTGATTAAGAATGACCCATTTAATATTTCCATTCAAAAGGCAACAGAATTAGGGGTAAGTATTTTTACACCTTTGATAACAGAAAGAGTTGTCGTAAGAAGAAAAGACCCTTATCAAGTGAGTCGTATGGCCAAGTGGCAACAAACCGCCCAAGGCGCGTGTGAGCAATGCGGAGAAAATTGGATGCCGAGAATTAATGAACCTATTAGCATAAAATCATGGGCAGCTAATACTAATTCAGAAACTAAGATAGTGCTTTATCCAGATGCTCACAATAAACTATCCGATATAGAAATTAAAAATTCTGCGTCTGTAGCTATTGGACCTGAGGGGGATTTTACGGATGATGAAGTGGCGGCGTTATCAGACTGTGGTTTCATACCTGTTAATATGGGTAAGCGTATTTTGAGAGCGGAAACAGCAGCAATATCGGTTGTAAGTGCTATAAGATATAGTACAAAAGAATTTTAAAAAAATAATCAATATCTAAAATGAAATTAGGCGTCGTCATGGATCCCATCCAAACTATCAATTTTAAGAAGGATAGTACTTTGGCTATGATGTTAGAAGCGCAAAGCAAAAATCATCAAATCTTTTACATAAAAACAGATTCTTTATTTATAGATTCAGGAACAGCTTATGCCTCTTCTTCTAACATCCAGCTAAGAAATGATCCTTCAGATTGGTTTTCTTTGGATGAAGAAAAAATAATAAAGCTCTCTGAACTAGATGCAATATTGATGAGACAAGATCCACCTTTCAATTCAGATTATATTTATAACACCTATGTACTAGAGATGGCTTTAAGGGAAGGCGTGCATGTATTTAATAACCCTCGAAGCTTGAGAGACTGTAATGAAAAGGTTTTCGCAACAGAATTTCCCCAATGTTGTACAAAGCATTTGGTTACTAGCAAAAAAAATCTACTTACCAACTTTGTTCTTGAGCACAAAGATACTGTGATAAAGCCACTTGACGGAATGGGCGGCGCCTCTATTTTTAGATTAAAAAGTAATGATCCAAACTTAAATGTGATTTTAGAAACTATCACTGATCATTTTTCTCAAAAGGTAATGATACAGGAATATATTCCAGAGATTTCTGATGGAGACAAACGTATTTTGATTATAAATGGCGAACCTATGGTTGCAGCCATCGCTAGAATTCCTGCAGAAGGAGAGTTGAGAGGTAATCTTGCGGCAGGAGCTTCAGCTGTTGCCAGGTCATTGACAGAAAGAGATATGTGGATATGTAAAGAGGTAGGTCCTTCTCTAGTTGAAAAAGGACTTCTACTCGTGGGGTTGGATATTATTGGGGATTATTTAACAGAGATAAATGTAACAAGCCCTACATGCTTTAAAGAGTATAAAGAACTTTGTGATATCGATGTGGCTAAAGTCTTTATAGAAGCCGTTGAAGAATTTTCTAAATGAACAAACACTCTCCAAGAGTTGTCATGGCTTTCGATTTCGGCCTAAGGCATATAGGTATTGCTATAGGTCAAGAAATTACTAGAACAGCCTCAACATTCTATGCCATCGATGCTATTGAAGGTCATCCTAGCTGGGAAGAACTGGATAAAATAATTAATGAATGGAAGCCTGCCCTGTTCGTTGTGGGCGATCCTTTTAATATGGATGGAACTAGAAGTAAGATTCAGGATCTATCTGATAGATTCTCAAAATCATTAAATAAGAGATATGATATCGATATTGAAAAAACAGATGAGAGATTGACTAGTAGAGAGGCCAAAGAAAGACTTGAAACTCTTTCTATTGGAACCAGAGATTCTTCTAACAAGCATAGTATTTCTGCTCAAGTAATATTAGAAGATTGGTTTAGGAGTAAGGATTAGTGTCAGGATCTATACCCAAAGAATTTATTAGCGATATAATTGATTTAACAGATATTGTATCTTTAGTTGACTCTTATTTGCCATTAAAGAGGAAAGGAAAGGATCATTGGGGCATATGTCCATTTTGCGAAGATGGTAAAAACCCTTCTTTTAGCGTTAGTGAACAAAAACAATTTTATTACTGTTTCAAATGTCGGGCTACAGGAAATGTAATAGGTTTTTTACAATCACACCAAGGATATGACTTTATAGAATCAATTGAAGCATTAGCCGCTAGAGCGGGAATAGAAGTGCCTTATGACAATAATGCTTCTGTCAATCCAGAAAAGAGTCCTATCTTTGATGCATTACAAATAGCTACAGAAATCTTCGAAAACAACTTAGCTAAGTCTAATGATTCAGAACACGCTAGGGAATACATTACTAAGCAAAGACAAATCTCAAGCGAGGTTTGTAAAAAATTCTCTTTAGGTTTTGCAATTAATTCTTGGGATGCACTTACTAATCAAATGCTAGCTAAAGGAACCACTGAGGATATTTTAATAAAAGCTGGTTTAGCTAAAAAGAATAAAGACGGTAAATTATTTGATGTCTTTAGAGATAGACTTATGTTCCCTATAAAAGACAGAAAGGGAAGAGTGGTTGGTTTTGGAGGCAGAGTGATGAACCCAGATGATCAACCAAAATATCTCAATACAGGAGACACTGCTGTCTTTCAAAAGAGCCGAGAGCTCTATGGACTCTTTGAAAC
>CABYCU010000032.1 GCA_902517565.1 uncultured SAR86 cluster bacterium
TAGATGGTCCTGTGGTTCCTTTACCGCATCCTGATATCCTAGCTTTGGGTTCTTTAGGATCTGTTCCAGCTGGTTTAGGTGTGGTTGAAGGCGGAGCAATTCCCTACAAAAAGAATGCTTTAAAAATAAAGGTAGAAAATAAAAAGAATTGGTTAGAAAGAGATCCTGAAATTAAATGTTACCTACCCGGTGTTCCTAGAGCAACGTATATGCCGTATGCATTTCAGATCTTCCACAGCTCTAAAGCTTTATTTTTTGCTTATGAATATGCCGGTGCAACAAGGAATATTTTTCTAGAAGATCCTGGACCTGCACCTGTTGATTCGTGGATGGGTCAATCATGGGGATTCTGGGAAGGTGATACTTTAGTTATTAAAGCATCAGGTTTTAATGGCCAAACTTGGTTTGATAGATCAGGAAATTATCACTCTGATAAATTAAAGGTTACTGAGAGATACACTCTACTCAATGCTAATGTGATGGATTATGAAGCTTTAATAGAAGATGAAGAAACGTTTACTAGGCCGTGGAAGATAAAAATGAATCTTTATAAGAAAATAGGAGACGACGCACAACTTCAGCAGTTTAAATGCGTTGAGTTTGTAGAAGAGTTAATTTACGGAGAATGGCGTGCAGAGTAAATCTTTAATAGTGCTTTTATTGTCTTTTAGTATTTCTAATTATGGTGAGGAATATCAACAAGACAAAACATGGTTTGGTGATCCTGATTTACAAGGTGTTTGGACTAATGCAAGTTTAACCACCCTTGAGAGACCAGATTATTTTGACTCTTTAGAGCTTTCTGATTCACAAGTTAACGATGCTAAAAATGCTACTGCAAGATTCAATGAAGTCATGGATAATCCTTATAAAGAAGGTGAAACTCCTGAATCGGGAGGAGATGTGGGCGGCTATAACGTAGCTTGGATGGATCCGGGGAATGATTTTATGAAACTCAATGGAAAATATAGGAGTTCTATAATTACTTACCCAGAAAACGGCAAATTACCCAGAAGGCTCACAAGATGGGCCTTGGAAGGACCTTTTATTTATAGAATGTTTAACAGTGCCGATAATCCTGAGGAGCGAAGTCTTGGTGAGAGATGTATTGTAGGGTTTGGATCTAGCGGAGGTCCTCCAATGCTCAATGTTCTATATAACAATCACTACCAAATTGTTCAGTCACCGGGTTATGTAATGATAATGGTTGAAATGAACCATGATGCCCGAATCGTTAGGTTAGATGCTAGCCATAATCCAGAAAATATGAAACCTTGGCTAGGTGATTCAGTTGGTTGGTGGGAAGGCGATACTTTAGTCGTCAAAACAATTAATCATCACCCTCAGCAAAAATTTAGAGCCGCAATTAGACATCAAATACTTATGATGGAAGAAGCTGAAGTTATAGAAAGATTTACTCGAACAAGCGAAACTGAAATTCTATATGAATTCGAGGTTAATGATAAAAAGGCCTACAGAGATACTTGGAAAGGTGAAATGCCATTAAGGTCAACCAATAATAAAATCTATGAGTATGCTTGTCATGAAGGAAATTATGCTATGGCTAATATTCTGGCAGGAGCAAGGGCAGAGGAGAAATAATGATTAATCCTATTTTTAAATTTACAACGATTATATTTCTTGGCTTTTCGAGCCTTAATATTGTTGCTCACCATGCTTTCACTGCAGAATTTGATGCTAATGCGCCTATTAATATAACTGGTAAAGTTCTCAAAGTTGAATGGATAAATCCACATGCTTGGGTGCATGTTGAAGTTCAAGAGAAAGGAAAAAAGACTACTTGGATGGTTGAAGGCGGAACACCCAATACTTTAATAAGAAATGGTATAACAAAAGACAGTATTAAGCCTGGAACAGTAATCGTAGTAAGAGGTTTTCAAAGTAAAGGTAAACTTTGTCTCCCTAGATGTATTGCCAATGGAAGGGATGTAACTTTTCCTGATGGAAGAAAGGTATTTATGGGCTCTTCGGGAACCGGAGCTCCAAGAGACGGAGCGGATCCTAGAGAGAGAAGATAGTGTGGTCCAAAAAATATCTTCCGTTAGGTATTTCACTACTTTTAATAGGTCATAACACTTTTTCAGGTGAGGGACATGACCATGACATGCATGATCTGATGGCTCATTTCTTAACACCTGCTTCAGAAAAGATATGGGAGTCTACTGGTTTTGTCATAACCGAAGAAGGCGAATTTAGTCTCGAGCCTACGGACCAAGACGGTTGGGATGAGGTGATATTTGGTGCGCAAGCAATCATTGAAAGTTCTTATCTCTTAACACGACCTGATAGAGCAAGAGGAAGACAAGACTGGATAGCTTTTTCAAACCTACTTCAACCTATAGGCAAAAGAGCTTTATCAGCTGCAGAGAATAAGGATTCTGAAGTTCTTTTCCAAGTAGGTGCAGACTTATATCAAGCATGCGTCTCTTGCCATAACGTCTATATGAAAGAGTAATCTTATGATGGATCTTGTAGAGTGGCTTGCCTCTACCTCACTTAGCATCGCATTAAGAGAATCTTTATATTTATATCCATGGATTGAGTCAGCCCATGTTTTGTTTATAGCTATTTTCTTTGGAACTCTTTTATTTGTCGACCTAAGGCTTTCTGGTTACGTCTTTAAAGAACTCTCCATAACTCAGATGAATAAAAAAGTTTTACCCTTAACGATCATAGGTTTTGTTCTTATGTGCCTTTCAGGTCTTTTACTTTTTTACGCTATACCAATTAGGAATTATCAGAATATCTTTTTTAGGATAAAAATAGTCCTTATGATTGTTGCAGGATTAAATGCTTTTTACTTTCACTGGACCATGAACAAAGAAAGTAAAGTTTGGGATAAAGAAAGTTATATCCCTTCTAATATGAAGTTTAGTGCCATTGCATCTTTATTCTTATGGTCACTAGTTATAATTTCAGGAAGAATGATAGCTTATAACTGGTTTGATTGTGATCGACAGCCGCAGTCAGACATCATTAACTTTCTTACAAGCTGTGTTGTTGAAACTGATTTTTATGAGAGCCTAGATGGAATCTAATCAATTACTAGAAATCATATATATTTTAGAAGATAGCTTCATTGGTGAGTATGTTCGAAGTTCTCTTTGGCTTTTTCCTGTAATCCAATCCTTCCATCTAATAGGTTTAGGTATATTGGGAGGGGCAGTGGTGCTTGGCGACTTAAGACTCCTAGGCCTTCTTTTTAAGACCGAGTCAATAAGTTATGTGATATTACAAACAAAAAATTGGTTCAACATAGGTTTATCTCTTCTGATCTTAACAGGCATTCCTCTTTTTCTCAGTGAGGCAGTGAAGTGTTACTACAGCAGGGCCTTTTGGATCAAAATCTCTTGTTTGTTAATAGGCGTTTTATTTGTTTATCTCATTAGAAATCCTTTGGCTATGAAAAGTAAAAATCATTTGTTGATGAAAATGCTGGGAGCTATAT
>CABYCU010000033.1 GCA_902517565.1 uncultured SAR86 cluster bacterium
CGAGCTTTATTTATCCAGACATAAGAATACTGACTTGATTGCAACCATAGGTAATTTTGACGGCTTGCATTTAGGGCATCAACATATCATTGATAAAATGAAAAAAGATGCCATTGAAAATAAATGGAAAACTCTCGTTATATTTACTGAACCTCATGCAAAAGAGTTTTTTGCACAAGCTTTGGGGACTGAAGAAGAAAAACCACCAAGATTATTTCCTTGGTCAGAAAAAGTCAGAAGACTAGAAGAACTTGAAGTAGATTTTTCTTTTTTTCTTAACTTCAACAATCAGCTTCGAAATATGACTCCTGAGAACTTTATTAATACTGTACTCTCAAGGCTATCTATTAAAAAAATGATCATTGGAGATGATTTTAGATTTGGTGCAAATCGAGAAGGTGACTTTAAATTTTTAAAAAATTGGGGTCAGGAAAATGAAATCCTAATAGAAAACACGGAAACTTTTTCTTTTAATGGCAATAGAGTGAGTAGCACAAGGATTAGAGATGCTTTAATTTCAGATGATTTTGATGAAGCAAAAGAACTTTTGGGGAGGCCTTATACCTTTAGTGGGAAAGTAGTTTACGGTCAACAGCTAGGTACTCAACTGGGTGTACCTACTGCAAACTTATGGCTTCCAAAGAATAAACTACCTTTTGCTGGCGTCTATATAGTTAAAGTCGAAGCTGAAGGGCTACACTATGGAGGTATAGCTAATATGGGAACTAGGCCAACTGTAGGTGGCCAAAATCCAGTTTTAGAAGTTCATATTCTTAACTTTTCTAAAGATTTATACGGAAAGAAAATTACCGTAGAGTTTCTTAAAAAAGTAAGAGATGAAAAGAAGTTTGATGGATTAGATGCCCTAAAAGAACAAATTTTTAAAGATATTTCTACTGCAAAGCAATATTTCAGTTAAAGTGCCAAAAAATTTATTATGACTGATTATAAAGATACTTTAAATCTACCAAAAACTGGATTTGCGATGAAGGCTAATCTGCCCTCTAAAGAACCGAAAATGATAGAGTTCTGGGAGGAAATGGACCTTAGAAACAAAGTTGCTGAGGCGCGTAAAGGAAGAGAAAAATTTATTTTGCACGATGGACCTCCTTATGCCAATGGAAAGATTCACACAGGACATGCTGCACAAAAGGTTCTAAAAGATATAGTTATAAAGTCCCAAACTTTGGACGGGAAGTACGCACCCTTTGTTCCGGGATGGGATTGTCATGGCTTACCAATTGAATTGAATGTTGAAAAGAAGGTAGGAAAGGTTGGTCACAAAGTAACGGCATCTGAATTTAGAGATGAATGCAGGAAATATGCCAATTCTCAAATAGAGCTCCAGAAAAAAGATTTTAAAAGACTTGGAATTATTGGAGATTGGGATAACCCCTATGTGACAATGGATTTCGATTTTGAAGCAAATATCATTAGATCTCTAGGAAAGATTATAGATAAAGGTCATCTTCAAAGAGGTGATAAACCTGTCCATTGGTGCGTTGATTGCGGATCTTCTTTGGCAGAAGCAGAAGTTGAGTATCAAGATAAAATTTCTACTTCAATAGACTTTCTATTCCCTATCAGGAATGAAGAAATTTCTAGGATATTTAAGGCTAATATAAATAATCAAAGCTACGTCGCTAGTTGGACTACAACGCCTTGGACTTTGCCTGGTAATTTAGCTTTAACTGTTAATGAAGCTTTTGAGTACGAACTGATAGAGATTGAATTCAATAAAAAACATATGAACCTCATTTTGGCTAAGGACCTCGTAGGTCCCACTCTAGAAAGAATTAGTATCAAGCAATTCAAAGTCCTAGGATCTTGTCAGGGGCATGACCTCCTTGGCTTGAAGGCTTCACATCCTTATCTTGATCGTGAATCTTTAATTATTGCAGGAGATCATGTAACAACAGAAGCTGGAACCGGCGTAGTTCATACAGCACCAGGTCATGGATTAGAAGATTATGCTGTTTCTAAAGAAAACGGTCTTGAAGTTTTAAGCCCTGTAAAGGGCAATGGAACCTTTCAAGAAGATGTAGAGTATTTTGCTGGACAATTTGTTTTTAAAGCAAATGAAAATATAGTTGAGTTACTCAAAGAAAAAGGTGTTTTACTTTCAGAATCATCTTACGAACATAGCTACCCGCACTGTTGGCGCCATAAATCTCCTGTTATGTTTCGCGCAACTCCTCAATGGTTCATTTCTATGGACTCAAAAGGACTGCTTGAAGAGTCTCTTGATGCAGTAGATGGTATTAAATGGGAACCAGATTGGGGACAAGCAAGGATGCAGTCTATGCTAGAGAGTAGACCAGACTGGTGTATTTCTAGACAAAGATCTTGGGGCGTTCCTATAGCTTTATTGATTCACAAAGATACAGGTGAGCTTCATCCTAAAACAAATGACGTCATTGAAAAAGTTGCTTCCCTTGTTGAGAAAAATGGTATCCAAGCTTGGCATGATGTTGCAATACAAGACTTAGTTGATGATTTTGAAAATTACGAAAAAATTACGGATTGTCTTGATGTTTGGTTTGATTCTGGTGTAACGCACGCTTGTGTATTAGATGCTAACGACGATTTACAGTTTCCTGCTGATTTATATCTTGAGGGTTCCGATCAACATCGAGGTTGGTTTCAATCGTCATTATTAACTAGTATGGCTATGAAAGAATGTGCACCTTACAAGGCTGTTTTAACTCATGGTTTTGTAGTAGATGGCAAAGGCAAGAAAATGTCTAAATCACTTGGAAATGTCATATCACCTCAAAAAATATGGGAAACTATGGGTGCTGATGTTTTAAGAGCCTGGATTGCTTCTACAGACTATACGAAAGAAATAGTTTTATCTGATGACATATTAAAAAGATCATCCGACTCTTATAGAAGAATTAGAAACACAATAAGATTCCTTTTGGGCAACTTAAGTGATTATTCTGGTCAAAAAGTTGATCCTGAACAGCTTACTGAGTTAGACAAATGGATGATTAATAGAACAAAAGCCCTACAAGAAGAAATTAAAAATGATTACTTAAATTACAATTTCCATCAAGCCTTCCAGAAGATTCATAATTTTTGTGCTACTGATTTGGGTGGATTCTATTTAGATATCCTTAAAGATAGGTTATACACAGCTAAGTTAGACTCTGGCGCAAGAAGATCCTGCCAATTGGCACTTTATAACATTATTCAAGCTTTGCTTAGATGGGTCAGTCCGATACTTTCCTTTACCGCAGAGGAGGCTTGGCAACTTATGGATTCTGATTCAAAGTCAGTTCATCTGCTTGAATGGTATGAAGATTGGGACGAAGTGGGC
>CABYCU010000034.1 GCA_902517565.1 uncultured SAR86 cluster bacterium
CTAATTTTCCTTCTAATCTTGTGGAAAGATTTTTAGTAGTTTCAAGATTGACCTCAAAAGTTGTTAAATTTCTATTATTAATTCCTATCAGTGAGAAGTCTAAGGGTAATATGCGCTCCATTTCGTTTTCGTTATGTATTTCAACCAAAACATCCAGATTTAGCTCATCTGCTAATTGCTTATATTCTTTAAGTTGTTCATCCGATAGAACTGAGACTATCAATAAAATACAATCTGCTCCATAAATTTTACTCTGATAAATTTGGTATTGATCAATAATAAAGTCTTTTCTTAGAAGAGGTATATCAACTTCTGATCTAATTTCTTTTAAGTAATTTAATGAGCCTTGAAAATATTCTGCATCGGTCAAAACACTTAAACAAGTAGCTCCATTTTCTTGATATTGTTTTGCGATTCTTACTGGTAAAAAATCTTCTCGAATAACACCCTTACTAGGAGAAGCTTTTTTTATTTCTGCTATTACAGAAACCAGACCTTTTTCATTTCTCATTTTAATTGAATCAATAAAAGCTTTGCTTTGAGGTATCTCGCTTAACTGAGATTTCAGAGTAGGCAGGCTGATTTGTTTCTTTTGTTCTGCTACAACTTCAGATTTTGTTTCAATAATTTTATCTAAATAATTTGTCATTTAAATTGTGAGGTGAATTCTACAAGTTGATTAAGCTTCTTTAGACCAGCCCCGCTTTCTAAAGAACTTTTAGCGAGCTCAACTCCTGCTTCTAAAGAGCTTGCAATATCTGATAGATACAGTGCAGCTCCAGCAGTCATACAAATCATTGAACTAGCTTTCTCATGTTCCCCCTGCAAGGCCAATTTTGCAAGATTCAAACTTTCTTGAGGTGAATTAACCTGCAGTCCATCTAAACTAGTTGTTTTAAAATTAAAATCCTCAGGAGAGATTTCATATTCAGAAATCTTATCATTCTTCATTTCTGTCACATAAGTTGGACAGGCCAAGCTTATCTCGTCCAATCCATCTCTGGAATGCACAATGAAAAGATGTTCGCTTCCCAATTCATTTAATACTTCAGCTATGGGGGTCATCCACTTTTTGTCATACACACCTAAAACTTGTCTTTTAGCTGAGGCAGGATTTGTTAAAGGGCCTAGAACATTAAAGATACTCTTTTGACCTATCTCCTTTCTTGGACCTACAACATGCCTCATAGCGCTATGATGTGCCTGAGCAAACATGAAACCTAAACCAACTTCCTCAATACAAGATGCTACTTGCTCAGGGGTTAAGGATAGTGATACTCCTGCTTGCTCTAAGAGATCGGCGCTACCACTTTTTCTAGTTGCCGATCGATTGCCATGTTTAGCGATCTTTGCGCCACAAGAACTTGCGATAAAGGCAGAAGTAGTAGAGACATTAAAAATACCTATGCCGGTTCCACCTGTGCCGCATGTATCTATTAAATTGGGTGCATTAATTTCTACTTTAGTTGAGAGGTCTCTCATGACACTAACTGCCCCAATTACCTCATCTACAGTCTCACCTTTCATAGAGAGTGCAATTAAGAATGCTCCTATTTGAGCATCAGTTACTTTTCCTTCTAATATCTCAAGAATAATCTCAGACATATCATCCTTGGTGAGGTTTTTACCGGAAGAAACCTGACTAATTGCTGATTGAATGTCCATCTTTAATTACCCTCTAAATAATTTTTAAGCATTACTTTTCCATATTCAGTAGCTATGGATTCAGGATGAAATTGGATACCAGTAACCATCAATGATTTATGTTGTATAGCCATAATAGTTCCATCTTCAGATCTTGCGGTTATATCAAATTTATCGGACAAAGATGACTCTTCGATTATTAAAGAATGATATCTTGTTGCCAGAAAATCTTGTTCAATTTTATTAAATATCCCATCTTTACAATGATTAATCTTTGAAAGTTTTCCATGCATTATTTTTTTAGCTTTAATTATGTTCGCACCAAAAGCTGCTCCAATTGACTGATGTCCCAGACAGACACCCAAAATAGGTAGTGAGCCCGAAAAATGTTTTATTGCCTCAACAGATATTCCTGCTTCCTTGGGTGTACAAGGACCAGGAGAAATCACTAAATATTCCGGAGATTTAGCCTCAATTTCTGCAAGAGTTATTTCATCATTCCTGTGCACTTCAACTTCTTGATCCATTTCATAAAAATACTGAACCAGGTTGTAAGTAAAAGAGTCATAATTATCGATCATCAATAGCATTATTTACCCCTCTAACTTTTCTTGGACCATTTCGGCGGCTTTGAATATAGCGCGACCTTTATTCAATGACTCTTTCCATTCGAGTTCAGGGATTGAATCAGCTACCCATCCACCACCAGCCTGAATATAGAGCACATCATCTTTTATAACCGCCGTTCTGATTGCTATTGCCATATCCATATTTCCTTGCCAAGATAAATACCCTATAGCTCCTCCATAAATGCCTCTCTTTACAGGCTCAAATTCATCGATGATTTCCATCGCTCTAATTTTCGGTGCTCCAGAGACTGTGCCGGCAGGAAAAGTAGCACGAAATAAATCTATGGCAGAAAGTTCGTCTCTTAATTGAGCTTCAACATTTGAAACCATATGCATTACATGACTATATTTCTCTACTCCAAATTTTTCTGTTACTTCAACCGTTCCAGGTTCGGCTATTCTTCCAACATCATTTCTGCCTAAGTCTATAAGCATGAGGTGTTCAGCGATTTCTTTGGGATCATTGACCATTTCCTCTTCCATAACCAAGTCATCATGATCATCTTTTCCTCTTCTTCGCGTTCCAGCGATTGGTCTAACGGTTACTTTGCTGTCTTCGAGTCTGGCCAAAATCTCAGGGGAGGATCCCACGATATGAAAATCTTCAAGATTAAGATAGTACATATATGGAGAAGGATTCAATTGTCTTATAGAGCGGTAAAGAGCTATAGGGTCAGCAGTAAAAGGAAGGGACATACGTTGTGAGCAGACTACCTGCATTATGTCTCCTTCCTCAATGTATTTTTTTGCTTTTTGAACTGAATTCTTAAAATCCTTTTCGCCGAAACCAGAAATAAAATCATTTTCGCTAATACTATTATCTGGTTTTTTAAAATCTTGAAAAGTTAAGGGCTCTCTGAGTTTTTCTTCAAGTTCAAGCAGTCGTTTTTCTGCATCATTATGCTGTTCTTTATTATCTATAAGGACAATCAAATGAAGCTTATTCTTAAGATTGTCAAAAACTGCCACCTCATCCGAGACCATAAACAAAGCATCTGGAGTTCCTAGTGGGTCAGGAGGAGTAGA
>CABYCU010000035.1 GCA_902517565.1 uncultured SAR86 cluster bacterium
TTCTATGCCTTCTTTTAAAACCAACCTCAGAAAATCTTTTTGAGTCTTTTTTGAAAAAAATAAAGTTGAATTAATCTTCTCCTTTTTAGAAATTTTTATTACTTTTTGATTTAATCTCTGAAGAAGATCTGCTTCTTCTGCTTTAGTTGTAGTTCTTTCCAGATCGGTAAAAATTGAAAGGGGATTGAAAGTCGTTTTTAAGATTTTTTCGGTTTCTTGATTATGCCATTCCAATTTAGTTGTCTTACTTAAAGCATCTCTTTGGGCTTCAAATAGATAAATTAAGTACTCTACATCTAATGCTGCATATTTTAATTGAGAGTCAGATAAAGGTCTTCTAATCCAATTTGATCTTGTTTCATTCTTATTAAGAATTATATCCAACTCTTGCTCAACTAAACTTTGATAACCAATGGAAAAATCTCCATCTAAAAGAGCATTAGCAATTTGAGTATCAAAGATATTTACAAGTTCTTGATTTGTCCAAGAAAAGATAGCTTCTATATCCTCTTTACAAGAGTGAAATATTTTAGTTAAAGATTTGGAGAATAAAAAATTAGCATGGGGACCAGGATCATCAATAAGGATTGTATCAATAAGGTAAATCTCTTCTTCGTCATTTACTTGGAGCAAAGCCAATCTCATGTTGTCTTTCGTAGTTCTTCTAAATTCTGTGTCAACTCCTATATATTTTTTTTTCAGAAACTCTTGATTCAGATAGGCTAAATCTTCAATGGAATCTATATAAGTAAACAAAGTTCTAAATTTAAATTAATGGTTTTGTTGATAAATAATATCGACTATCTCTGTTTCAGGAGTAAAGCCTGAAACAACTTTTTGTAAAATATCTCTTAATGCTTTCACATCTCCTATTTTTTCTGCCTCTTTCAACAAGTCTAAATATATTTTTAATTTTTCACTCGATAAAAAATCTTCTTCTGCCCTGAGTATTTGCTTATGTTCAGTGGAACTAACATTATCTCCTATCAATAATTCTTCATAAAGTTTCTCACCAGGTCTCAATCCTGTGAAAATAATTTCTATATCTCCATTTGGATTTGCTTCATCTTTGACTTCCATGCCGCTAAGATTTATCAATCGTTTGGCAAGTTCATAAATTTTTACGGGATCTCCCATATCTAAAACAAAGACATCACCACCCTGACCCATAGCACCGGCCTGAATAACTAATTCAGCAGCTTCTGGTATAGACATAAAATATCTGACTACTTCTGGATCTGTTACGGTTACTGGCCCTCCATCTCTTATTTGCTGTTGAAAGAGAGGAATTGCGGATCCCGAGGACCCAACAACATTACCAAACCTAACCATTATCATCTGCGTATTAGAATTAATTGCCATAGATTGAAGTATTAATTCAGAAAATCTTTTTGTTGCTCCCATAACATTAGTAGGTCTTACAGCTTTATCAGTCGATATGAGAACAAATGTTTTCACGTTGGCTTCAATAGCAGCTTCTGCACATATTTTTGTTCCCTCTATATTATTGAAAACTGCTTCAAAAGGATTCTCTTCTACAAGAGAAACATGTTTGTAGGCCGCTGTGTGATAAATGGTATTTACGTTGAAAGATTTACAGACATCCAACATTCGTGATTTATTACAAACATTTGCGAGTACAGAGTAAACTGGTATTGATTTAGAAAATGACTCAATTTCTTTCTTAATTGAATATAAAGCAAATTCGTTAGAATCAAGGAGAATGACCTTGGAAGGTTCATTCTTTGATACCTGCTTAGAAATCTCTGACCCAATAGATCCACCGGCTCCAGTAATTAGTACAACCTTATCCTGAATATTTCTTCGTAGAAGATCATTATCTGCGGGTACTTCTGTCCTACCAAGTAAGTCAAGAATATCCAGTTCCTTCAGTTCAGAAACCAGTACTTTACCTTGAGCAAGCTCAGCTAATCCCGGGAGAATTCTTACCTTAACTGCAAATTTTTCTATATCTCTTAACAGACTCTGAAGCGTATGCCTTGAAGCAGAAGGCATTGCAATTAAAACTTCATCTACTTTCCCTCTATCTACTAGTTTTTTAAGCTTCTTAGGATGAATTACTTTTATTCCAACAAGATAAGAGTCATGAAGAGATTTATTTTTATCTACAAAAGCTACTGGTTCCATTTCTTTGCTAACTCTGAGAGCGCTAGCTAATTGAACGCCTGCCGATCCCGCGCCATATATAACAACTCTTTTTTCTGACTTTCTATCAGATAAAATATAATTTGCTATGAGTCTACTGCTCATTATGACAAATGAGAAAGTAATCAAAGTGACCATCCATTCTTGGAAGCTTAACAAATACTTAAAAGTTTCTGAGTTAATATGACTCCACATATAAATAAGAAAAGAGTTCAGAATGAACACAACTGTAGCTGAAGCAAGCACTCCCTTAAATAAAGTAAAAATTAAAGACGTATCGATGAACCTTATTACAGAGCTATAAACTCCTACGGTCCAAAAAACAAAAACAGTTAAGGCAGGGATAAACACAATTCTTAGTTGGCTAAATAAATCTAGTTCAAAGAAAAACTTATCACTTATGATTAGGGCGAAAGATATAGAAAAAGAAATAGCAAGAAAATCGCTGATGAGCACTATGAGCTTTTTTGTCTTTCTGGAAGAAGAAATTAAAAAAACTTTAAGCCTCATACTGTCAAATAAATTAGTGGGAAATATTTTCTTTCTTAAACACTTTTCATTATAGTGAGCCAAATTATATCAAAGGGTATTGACTGTTTTAATAAGTACTCTTTATCAAGTGCAACCTTCTTTTCTATTGTTAACTCATCTCGACCGTTAACTTGAGCCCATCCGGTCAAACCAGGTATAAGTGTATCGATATAATCTCTTTTTCTGAGAAGTATTAAGTCTTTCTGGTTAAATAATGCTGGTCTAGGTCCAACAAAGCTCATATCACCTCTTATAATTGAGATCAATTGAGGAATCTCATCTAGACTAGTTCTCCTCAGAAATTTCCCTAATGTTGTGTAATAAGATAACGGGTCATCCATTAAATGTGTGGCAACTTGAGGAGTATCTAGAATCATAGTTCTAAATTTTGGCATTTTAAAAATACAAGAATCTTTTCCAACCCTCTGAGACCAATGCAGCGCTCCTCCTTTAGAGTCAAGTTTTATTGCGATTGTTATTAACAAAATAGGTATAAATAGAAGGCAAATAAGCAAAAGTGCAAATAAAATATCAAAGATCCTTTTAAAATTTACAG
>CABYCU010000036.1 GCA_902517565.1 uncultured SAR86 cluster bacterium
ACTACAACTTATCCATTAGGCGAAAAGAGTAAATTGATAATGCTTTATGCTTTGTGTGGTTTTGCAAACTTTAGTAGCGTTGGCATCCTGCTAAGCGGTTTGAGCGCAATGATACCTGAGAGGAGAATGGATTTAATTTCTGTTTCTGGAAAGGCTTTATGGGCAGCACTTTTGGCTTCTTGCATGACTGGCTTTATGGTTGGTATATTTCATACTTAACCTATATTTTTCTCATTGAAATGTTTCCTGCAAACTGAAACATATTTCTCCTCTCCGCCTATATCTATTTGACTACCATCTTCAACGATTTGACCTAGTTCATTGAGTCTCAGGACCATAGTGGCTTTTCGTCCGCAATGACAGACTGTTTTTATCTCTTTAAGATTATCAGCCCAAGCCAATAAGTATTTACTTCCCTCAAAGAGGTTACCCTGAAAATCAGTTCTAATTCCAAAAGTGAGGACAGGAATATTTAATGTATCAACTACTTGACCTAGTTGAGTCACTTGATCTTTTGTTAAGAATTGAGCTTCATCAATTAGTACGCAATCAATTTTTTTCTTGTTTCTTTTATTCAGTATTTCACTGTAAATATCTGTTTTTATATCAAATATATTAGACTTTGATTTTAATCCTATTCTGGATACTATTTCACCTGTTCCAAATCTACTATCTAAATTAGAGGTATATATCTCAGGCTTCATACCTCTTTCAATATAGTTATGATTGGCTTGTAAAAGCATTGTAGATTTACCTGCATTCATTGAAGAATAATTAAAGTAAAGTTTAGCCATAAGTCATTATTTCGATTGTGATACTATAGCAGCCTTTTTTATGTCCACGGAAATTGATAAAAAACAGATCTCAGGAGATCCTGTAGAAATAACTCATCCCGAATCTTTAAGTGTTTGGGGTTTGGCTTGGCCTTCTATTTTAAGTAACTTGTTATTCGCATCAGTAGGTCTAGTCTCAATTAAGGCAGTAGGGTCCCTAGGGGCTGAAGCTGTTGCAGCAGTGGGAACAGGTCAGAGAATTTTTTGGGTCTTTCAAGCATTATTAATGGCTATTATGGCAGGCACTACGGCATTAGTTGCTAGAGCAATAGGTTCTGGCAATGCTTCAGAAGCAGCTCAAGTAACCAGAGCTTCGATTGGTTTGTGTTTATCGATATCTTTTTTTACAGTTATTCTTCTTTGGGTAGGGGCAGACTATATGATTGGTCTCTTCGGATTAGATGAAGAATCTAGACAACTTTCAGTAACTTATACAAAGATTTTGGTGGGCTTTACTCCTGTTTTTGCTATATCCATTGTTTTGGGGACAGCACAAAGAGCGGCGGGAGACGCCAAAACACCCTTATACATCGGCTTGCTAACCAATATTGTCAATATTGTATTGTTAGTTGGATTAGTTGAAGGAAGATTTGGTATGCCTCAGATGGGAGTGGTTGGAGCAGCACTTGCAGGTGGACTAGCTTTTACTTTTAACTCTATTCTTGTTTTGGCACTTTGGTATGGCAACAAGTTGGCAGTAGGAATCGGCAAAGCCGGTTCCATGACTTATGAAAGGTTAAGTCAACTTTTAACCATTAGTTACCCCGCAGGACTTGAATCTTTCGTTTTTCAATTTGGCATGCTCTCATTTTTCTGGATTGTAGCCTTATATGGAACTGATGCAGTTGCAGCATACAATATCGGTGTTAATGTCTTGATGCTTTCTTTTGTCGTAGGAAATGGATTTGCAATTGCAGGCGCAACTCTGACAGGTCAACATTTAGGAGCATCTGATCCTGAGAAGGCTTATGAATCTGGATTTAAGGCCGCTAGGTTAACAATGCTCTCAATGGGAACTCTAGGAGTTATCTTGGCTATTTACTCAAGAGAACTCGCTACGTTCTTTATAAATGATGTTGATGTTGTTGATAAAGCTGTCGTTTTTGTATGGATTTTAGGAATTATGCAACCATTCATGGCAATTGAATTTTCAATCGGTGGAGCTGTTAGAGGTGCAGGAGATACAAAGTCTCCATTAATAATAACTCTAATAGGTTTAGTTCTAGTCCGAGTGCCCTTGGCATTAATATTTTACAATCTAGGACTATCGATAGAATGGATTTATGCTACTTTAATTGCCGATTATTTCTTAAAGGGAATGTTGCTTGCAGTGCGTTATAAATCCAGAAGATGGATGAAAGTTATCAATACGGATTATTAATATAATATTTGTAATGCTAAGGCTGGCTCCATATTTAATACTTCTAATCATCTTAGGTTGTTCGGAAAGCAAACCTATAGAAGTATCCACACCATCAACTCCAGATGACCTTGTAGCTCATACTGATGAATTCAAGAAAGAAATTATTGAAGTTACTGAAGGAGTTTATGTCGCAGTGGGTTTTGCTCTGGCTAACGCTATATTAGTAGAAGGTGAGGACTCTAATATTAT
>CABYCU010000037.1 GCA_902517565.1 uncultured SAR86 cluster bacterium
AAACTTGGTGAAGGTCACTTAAATACAGACTTGAAGGCCATTTCAAGAGCAGGAGCTGGAGTAAATAATATACCTGTAGATTTATGCACAGATAAAGGTATTGTAGTTTTCAATACTCCAGGAGCTAATGCGAATGCGGTAAAAGAACTGGTATTGGCAGGCCTAATGCTGTCATCCAGAAATGTTTATGCAAGCATTGATTTTGTTAACGAGTTAACAAGCATAGGAGATATGAACGAGCTAGAGCCTTTCTTGGAGAGCAATAAAAAGCAATTTAAAGGTAACGAACTAGCCGGTGCTACTTTAGGTGTTGTTGGTTTAGGCGCTATAGGATCGAAGGTTGCCAGAATGGGAGTCGCCTTAGATATGAATGTCATTGGTTTTGATCCGGCTTTATCTGTTGAGGCAGCCTGGAAGCTACCAAGTCAAGTTCAACCTGCTAGCAGCATTGATGAACTATTCAAAATGAGTAATTATGTCTCTATTCATATTCCGGCAATCCCAGAGACTGAAGGCATTATCAATAAAGACTTATTTAAAGAAGCAGATAAACTTTCCTTGCTAAACTTTGCTCGTCATGAGGTTGTTAATACTGAAGAAGTTATTGAATACATCGATAAGGGCAACCTAAGAAATTTCATAACAGATTTCCCAACGCCTGAACTTATACAAAGAGCAAACACAAATAAAGATGTAATCCTTTTACCGCATATAGGAGCAAGTACTGCTCAGGCAGAAGAAAATTGTGCCGTTATGGCAGTAAATCAAATAACTGATTTTCTTGAAACAGGTAATATTAAGAATTCTGTAAATTTTCCAAATGTTCACCTAAAGAGAACAACTGATCACAGGATAAGTATTATCAATAAAAATGTACCAGCAATGATCGGACAAATTGCCACTGCTCTGGGAGAGCTAAATCTAAACATTGCCGAGATGACAAACGTCAGCAGAGGAGAAATTGCTTACAATCTGATAGATATAGAAAATGAGGTTGATGAAGCATCTATTGCTAAGTTAAATCAAATTGAAAATGTCATTAATATAAGGCTTATAAGTTAACTAATAAGCCCTTGTTTTCCTTGGTCTTTTAAAATTTTATTATTATCTTCTCTCTTAAAAACATTTGATTATCATAATTTACGCACAGTTTTTGAGCAAAAATATAATTATTTCTTACAAGTCTATTTATATTTAAAAAAATCGATAAAAAATTCTTCAATTAATCTAAGTTATTGATTTTATTGAATATATATGAAACTGCTTGAAAATTGATCAATCTGCTGAGAAGTCCTTATTTTTTCCTTCCTAGTAAAATTAATTCAACTTATCCAAAGAGTTATCCACAGATATTGTGGATAAATTCTTTACTATTTTTTGTATTAACTCACCCATTTATTCATAATAGTAAGTAATAGTAATGAAAAGTCAAAAACTACCAGAAATGGACATTTCATGGTTTAAAGAACTAGAACAAGAGTTTGATAAACCCTATATGAAAGACCTCAGAAACTTCTTGATCAGTGAGAAACACCAAAAGAAAGTTATATATCCTGAAGCTAACAAAACATTTAATGCTTTAAGGCTTACAAGCTTAGAATCAACTAAAGTAGTTATAATTGGACAGGATCCATACCATGGAGCAGGGCAGGCCCATGGCCTAGCCTTTTCAGTAGAACGAGGAAATAGTATTCCACCTTCTTTGATCAATATTTATAAAGAGATTAAGTCCGATTTAAAAGAAGATCCACCTATGCGAGGAGACCTTACAGATTGGGCCGCGCAAGGAGTTCTGCTTTTAAATTCTGTATTAACTGTTGAAAATGGAAACCCCGCTTCACACGCAGGTAAAGGCTGGGAAATTTTTACAGATAAGATAATTGATGTATTGAATGCAAGAAATGCGATGGTATTTCTTCTTTGGGGAAGCTACGCACAAAAGAAAGGTTCCTTTATAGATGATAAAAAACATACTGTATTGAAAGCACCACACCCTTCGCCTTTGTCAGCGCATAGAGGTTTCTTTGGATGCAAACACTTTTCAAAAGCTAATAAATTCTTGAAAGATAATGAAAGAGAAGAAATTTCCGACATATTGGAGGGTAAATTCCTAGGTTTAATTTTTGAAAAATCCTCAACAAGAACTAGAGTCTCTTTTGAAGTTGCAATGAATCAGTTAGGAGGTAAGGCCAGCTTTCTATCTGTTAATGATTTGCAATTAGGTCGTGGAGAGCCGATTGAAGATACATCTAAAGTTCTTAGTTCTATGGTTGATGGACTTGTCTTGAGAACTTTAGAACATCAAACA